>JAXGMN010000057.1:0-80110 GCA_040768665.1 Thermoguttaceae bacterium | reverse complement strand
CTTACTTCGCTGCTCAGGTCCCGCTCGGCAAGCGGGACCTACTGGCTGAAACCGAATTGTCAAAGATCTGCGAGGCAGGAGGGCATGGATTCTTGGGACTGCCCCGTGGACGAATATGATCATTTGTCCATGTGCCAGTATGATCGATGCGGCGCACGTGGTCAATAGGTTTTTTTCGGCCAAGGCAAAGTTTTTTTTGGGTTTGGGAAGGGGAGGTCTGACAGAAATATTGATGGCAGAGGAGATAGGGCGGGGAGTCGTTCGGCTGGCAAGGGGGGTAGATTAGGTGCCTGCTTCGCCGTCGGCGACACAGTTGTCAGTACGGCGGCCGATTTTGCGCTTGTTTATATAGGGGCAGGGAACCGGAGAGGGCGTGGGGCGTTTGGGGAATGCTTGGAATCAAGCGAGCGGCGCGCTGACGCCCCCCAGGGGACGGTCTTCGCGAAAATTCACGGATTTTTTTGCGGGAACGGGCACTTTGCGCACTTTGTTCGATTAAAGAGATAGGGGCATCGCTGGACGCGCGAGATCACGGTCCACTCGGAAGGAGAAACTGCAATGCCAAAGCGTCGGTCATGCTGCAAGCCTAGCGCCCCCCCCCCCCCCCCCCCCCCGGAGTGTACCAGTCTAGTGACGGGAAACAAATAACATATCGGGTGGTTTACTTTTTTCCCCGGAACGCTTAAAAAAAGCAGCATAGGGGCTACCCTGATCAGCTAATAAGCTATTCTCCGGCCGAGTCTTTTCGCGGGTTCGTTTGGGAAGATCAGGGGTCGGTCGCTTTCTGACTTCTCACGGGATGGGGCAATCTTCAGCGCCGTTGCATGGCCGAGGGGTTGTTCGCTTGGGAACAACTGTCCTGTTCGGCATAGGGGCGGATTGCGCGCATTTCCACATTAGCCGGGAGAGGCATGGAAAGCAGGGAGGCTGGTAACACTCTCACTTGATGCCTGGCGAGCCCACCTGATATCGCCGGTCGCCGCATTGTGCGGATGCACCGGTACCCTTGGCATGGAATCGAAGGAGATTTTCGTGGGACCGCACCCGCCTAGTTGGTATCGCTCGATCATCGGCTTTCTTCCCAAAGGCTCGCAGAAACGCGGACGGCGTCCCGCACGAAGGGGCAAAGTCTTGGTGCTGGAGGCACTGGAACATCGCCAGTTGCTTTCGGTAAGCCCTGCCTTGGATGCCGATACCGCGATTCCCCTCACGGATGCAGCCGATCCGGAAGCGACCGGACAGATGGCTTACGCCGTCGCGGATACGGCGCCGTTGACGACCATGGCCATGACCTCGGCAACTGCGGACCCGGAAGCCCAGGCTGGACTCACGCTGGTGCAGAGCTCGATCAGCATCTCCGGCGAGTTCGTGAAGACCGAGTGGAGCAAAGCCGACGGGAATACGGCGATCAAGGTGGATGCCGCGATCAACCGGCCGCAGTTGAAGATCCGTAAAGCTGGTGGGACGTTTTCCGCTCCGGTGACGCTGACCCATTACGTCCGCGACGGCAACGAACTTTGGTGGGTGATCCCGGAGACCCATCGGCCAACCTCCGCTGCCGACACGATTGTCGTGAGTTTCCCGGAAGGTACGGTTGCGCTGGCTACCGATCCCCTCCAGTCGAATCTGGCGCAGGCGGATCTGGTGATCGAGAACCAGTTTGGCCAGGAGCCGTTTCCACTGCCCGAGAGCCCGAGGGCTCCGACCGGCGCAAACGTCGGATGGATGAACTATTGGCAGAATTATTTCTTCACGACCGATCTGGCGCAAACGGCCGGACCGTGGAATAACGCAGCGGACTTCAACGAGCGAGGGATCCCTGTTTCCGGTGTCAAGGCGAACAGCAAGGTCTACTATCCGCTGTGGGCAGGCTGGAGCGAGTCGCCTGCCGAGGATGTCTACGTTCTCTGGAAAGACGACGGCACAGGGAAGTCCGACGTGACGATGCCGTGGACCGAAGCGCCCGGCGGCAAGCAGACGGTCACCTGGAACGGCCAGGCCTACTTCATGCGGCATTTCGTCTATTCATCATCGATCGGCGCTGAGATCAGACTGAAAACCGACGAGAACAAGTTGACTCACGTGACCGGTTTTCACGTGACAGTCGGTTCCATGCTCGACGATTTCCTGGCCGGCAAGCTGCTCGCGTCTTCGTTCAAAGAACAGATGGCGCTTGCCTCGTACCTGCGATACATGGACGCGACTTATACGAACAACTCGAACATCGTCAAGGCGGAGCATTTCAACCCGGCGGATTTCTCGAGCCAGGATCGCCGGCTGACCTATTCCGCGCAGGTCGCGACCATTGAGCCCTATGCAGGGCCGGAAACCTATTTTGACGACGCGGGCAACACGCTTTTCAAGATCACGTTGACTTCGCCGTCGCCTTTCTACACCGGCCAGAGATTCACCCTCACTTCCACGACAGCCAAGTGGTGGAGGCAGCGATCCCCGGCTACCATCAAGCAAATCACCAGCGGTGCAACGACGTTTACGACAACGAATCTGTCGGCTTTCACCACCGGGAGCACGGTCCAATTCACCACGACCGGAGTCATGCCGGGCGGCATGGCCCAGAAGAAGACGTATTACCTCCGCGTTCAGACAGCCACAGAATTCACGCTGCACTCCAGCCGGGCCGACGCGGAGAATGGAACCGGCGCGCTGTGTGTGACGTCGCCCGGCAACGGCGCCCTGCAAATGCACTCCGAACACGACTTGAACAATCGGCCAGTCGACGTGTACCGCGAGGCAGCAGGTTTCGATGACCGCCAGATTCTGGGTTTTGCTCAGGGCGAAGGTTACGTGGAAACAGGCGCCGGAGGAGATGCCACGAACACAGTCAAGCCGGGGATGTCCCCGGAGTTCATCGCCAGCGTGCAGAATGAGATGTACGAATATACGGGGGGGAGGTCCAGGATCGCCTGGATCAACCGGCCGCATGCCTCCGACGATGCTGCCTTCCAGAACTTCCTCGAACGGCTCCATGCCAACCTGAACCCGAACATCGAGATCTGGGTGGAATACAGCAACGAAGTCTGGAATTATGCCGCGGCCTTCAACGGCCAGACCGGGTACGCAGCCCGGCAGGCAACGAAGCTCGGGATCGACATGGATGGCTTCTATGCGAAGAAGACGTACGACAACTACAAGCTGCTGGAGAGTGTCGTCGGAGGAAGTCGTTCCTATAAGGTGGTTGCCGCCGGCCAGCAGGCGAATTCGTGGCATCTGCAGAAGCGAATGGACGCGCTTCAGAAGGAACTCGAGCGGGACGCCGACCCGCGCAAACCCTCCTGGGAGGAGTTGCCGGTCGTGATGAGTGTGGCCCTCTACGTTGAGTACGTCGACACGAATCCCACGACGGCCCAGAGCAACCGGGACGGCTTGGCCCAGGTTACCGCAGCCGGGGCCGTCGAAGTGGCGGAACTTAAGATGCGGGGTCTCAGCGCCTATCCGGCGATCAAAGCACAATTCGGCAAAGAGCTGTGGGCTTACGAAGGGGGGGTTCATTTCATCGTCAGTGGAAATTCCGCGCCCGATTACGCGCAAGTCCAGCGGCGGGTGTTTGCGGCTCAGTTGCACCCGAGGGCGGCAAACCTGCTCTGGGAGAACTGGCGGCGTGCCACGGAGGAATACGGTTTCGATGGAGTGAACGGGTACCTCCGGCAAGGTAACTGGTCAGTGGATCGAGGCGCAAGCTGGGGCGATTTCTACTCCTACGATCAGGAAGCGGGCAGGGGAGACGGGACCGACGGCAAGTTCAACAACCTCGCCGCTCTGGACAACTACATGGCCAACGGCGAGTCGGACCCCTCCTGGAAGGAGTTCGTTTCCGTGCGTGGATACGCGCAAGACATGTGGGCAGGCATGATGCAGAGCCCGCAAGCCGATGAGATTCCAAAAGCGCTGACTTCCGTTGCAAGCACGTTTTCCACGACACTGGATCCGGCGATCTTCGGAGGAAAATCGAAGTTCGCCGTTTCCACATGGATCAAGTGGGATCAGGACCAGACGACATCCTACCAGCCCCTGTTCGGCAGTCATGATGCTGCCTGGCAGACGGACTTTTTCTCCATCCGACGTTACGGCTCCTCCCAGTATCACCTCAAGCTTGCCCTCGACGACAACGGCACGAGGAAGCGAGTAGATCTCGTCAGTTCGAACGTGCCGGACGACGAGTGGGTGCACGTCTACGCCTACTACG
This sequence comes from Thermoguttaceae bacterium, assembly GCA_040768665.1. Taxonomy (GTDB): domain Bacteria; phylum Planctomycetota; class Planctomycetia; order Pirellulales; family Thermoguttaceae; genus JABWBD01. The sequence goes on along the minus strand of JAXGMN010000057.1, from coordinate 75,906 downwards.
ACTCGACCTTGCCTGAGGGGACGGATAATCTTTTCCTCTATCTCAACGGAGTGCTCAGTGCGCAGACCCGGATCACGGCCGCTTCAGGCAGCAGTCGGGGAATGAAGCTTTGGACGCCTTCCGCCGAAGTGCCGATTCGGCTTACCCCTAAGGGAGCCACGCTTTGGAGTTTCGCAGAGGCTGCCGTATGGGCAGGAGACAGCATCCCGACGGTCGAGCAGATGCAGTCCTACGCGGCAGGAGAACGGGCAATGGGATCGCTGCCGGCCTCCACCCTGCTCTGGAGCATGCAGTCCGAAGGCACACAGAGAATCCCGGAGGACAACGACTATCTCGTCGAGGACCGTCTGGGCAAAAACCTCGCGTACTTGAGCGGTTCGGCGAGTTTCCAGACCGACTCCCCTGTTTCCCCTCTACAGGAAGAAGCTACGAGCGGGACACTTCATACCAGTACGAGCGAGTTTTCCACGACGCTGGAGCCGGCAATCTTCGGAGGAAAATCGAAGTTCGCCGTTTCCACATGGATCAAATGGGATCAGGACCAGACGGCAGCCTACCAACCCCTGTTCGGCAGTCATGACGCAACCTGGCAGACGGACTTCTTTTCCATCCGACGTTACGGCTCCTCCCAGTATCACCTCAAGCTTGCCCTCAACGACAACGGCACGAGGAAACGAGTAGATCTCGTCAGTTCGAACGTGCCGGACGACGAGTGGGTCCACATCTACGCCTGCTACGACTCGACATTACCTGAGGGGACGGATAATCTTCTCCTCTACCTCAACGGAGTGCTCAGTGCGAAAAGCCGGATCACGGCCGCGTCAGGCAGCAGCCGGGGAATGAAGCTTTGGACGCCTTCCACCGAAGTGCCGCTTCGGCTTACCCCGAACGGCGCGGCACTTTGGAGCTTCGGAGAAACGGCACTGTGGGCTGGGAACTCCGTCCCAACGGTCGAGCAGGCGTACTCGTACGCGGCGGATGCGGTGAAGATGCAATCGCTGCCGAAGCCCTCTCTGCTCTGGAGGATGCAGTCCGAGTGCGCGCAACGGATTCCGGAAGACATCGATTGTCTGATCGAAGATAACCAGGGCAGGCACCTGGTCTATTCCAAGGGTTGGGGGGCCTTGGATCCCCAGTCGCCCACTTCAGAGGCAATGAAGACAGGCACTTTCATTACGAGCGGCAGCATGCTTTCCACGCCGCTCGCGCCCGACCTCTTCGGAGGCAAATCGAAGTTGGCTGTCTCCACATGGATCCGGTGGGACCAGGACCAGGGCACAAGTTACCATCCCCTGTTGGGTAATTACGATCCAGAAACCTGGCGGACCGACTTCTTCCAGATCCGGCGCTATGGCTCCTCGAAGTATCACGTCAAAATGGCGGTGAACGATGGCGGGGCGAAGAAGGAAATTGACCTGATCACTTCCCAGGTGCCCGATAACGAGTGGGTCCACCTCTATATCTACTACGATTCGACACTCCCCGACGGCTCGGACAACTTCTACATCCACCTCAATGGCGGGCTGAGCGCTCAGACCCGAGTGACGGGAGCTTCCGGCGACAGCCATGGCTTGACGCTGTGGCGGCCGGCCGAGCAAGCAAGCTTCACTCTCACGCCTCAGACCGCGCCGCGGTGGAGTTTCGGCGAAACCGCCGTCTGGGCCGGCGACAAGATTCCATCAGTGGCCCAAGCGCAGTCCTATGCGACGAATTCGCTGACGATGACGTCGCTGCCGACCCCCTCCCTGCTCTGGAGGATGCAGTCGGATGCAGCGCAACGGATTCCGGAAGACATCGATTATCTGATGGAGGACTACCAAGGCAGGCATCTGGTTTACCTGAGCGGTAGCGGGACATTGAGTTGCGAGACGACGTCCGTGACCGGACTGAATGCCACCTTCGCCGAAATACAAGGCACCGCGGCGGTTTCCAGCGATTCAACGTCGTCCGACACGTCGTTGTCTGCATCCACCGGGGTGCTGAAAACGACAGGCGTGCTTGCCGCTGCGGAACAGGATCGTACCGCGCCCGCACTCCAGTACCCGTTCAATACGGCGAGTAGCAAATTGTTGGCGATTGACGCTGCCCTGGAAGACGCCTCCGATGGGCCAGCCCGCGTCTCACTCGGAGGTCTGCAGCAGGTGCTCTGGCTTGCTTCGGTCGAGAAGGTCGGGGCTCGCACCAGTTCGGCCGAGCCGATCACTGGCGAGATCATCGGCGTCGATCAGAGCTTCCTGCTCTGGAACTGAAGGCGACCGAGGCCAACGAAAGGGAAACTGTCGGACGATTCCCTCAGGCAACGCCCGATGGTTGAAAGGGAGAGGCGTTCTGTGCCCCCTTCCAATTTGTCTGTCGGGCGTACGAGCATGATTGTCGCAGATGACGACCCAATATGCCGTCCTCGCGGGATCCTGACGCGCAGATCCGTTTCGCATACGGAATCTCCTGGGCAAGGTACGGATTTTGCTGGAACACGGCGAGACGGTCCTTAGCGAAGTGAACTGGGTTTAACGGACAACAGAGCAGTGGGGATAATTCCGGCCGATTAACAGGAAATCATGAATAGCTTCACCGCACAAGTCGTCCTGTTCGGCTGGCTACCGATGGCTGCGGCGGTCTTCGCGCTGCTGCGCCCTCGCGATGCGGTGCTCACAGTCTTCGTCGCCGGCTGGCTCTTTCTCCCGGTTGCGACCGTCAGACTCTCGGGAGCACCGGATTATGGCAAAATGGAGGCAACCTGTCTGGGCGCGCTGGCCGGCGTGATGCTATTTGACGCCCATCGTCTCGCAAGGTTTCGCGCGCACTGGATCGACTTGCCGCTGCTCCTATGGTGTATTGCGCCGATCCCGACGTCCCTCAGCAATGATCTGGGCCTCTATGATGGATTGTCCGGCACGTTCGCGAAATCAGTCCATTACGGGATTCCGATCCTGCTGGGACGAATCTATTTAGGAGACCGTGAGGGGCTCCTTCGCTTTGCAAAGGCGTTGTGTTTAGGTGCCATGGTCTACATGCCGCTGTGTTGGCTGGAAATCCGCATGAGCCCCCAGCTTCACCATTGGGTCTACGGGTATATCCAACATAGCTTCGTCCAGATGATGCGCTACGGCGGATACCGGCCGCTTGTCTTTCTGCAGCACGGTATCGCTGTATCGGTATTCTATGCAACCGCCGCGGGCATGCTGTTCTGGCTTTGGCGCACGGGTTCCTTGCGACGGCTTGCCGGTATCCCTGTATCCGGGATCCTTGCCGCGATGATCGCAACGCTTATCGGCTGTAAGACGGCGACCGGGCTGGCTCTTTTCGGATTGATGGTTTCCTGCTTCTGGATCCGGCGGATCGTGCCCATTCGCTTGTTGCTCTTCATCCTGGTCTTCGTTTCGCCCGCCTACATGGCATTCCGGCTGACGAACGCCGTTCCCGCGGCGACGGTGGTTCAGTCCCTGAGGCCGCTGGATCCTCAGCGGGCCGACTCGCTCGGAGTCCGCCTGCGGCAAGAGGACCTGTTTAGCGAGCATACTGCGAATCGTCCCCTATTTGGCTGGGGCGCTTGGGAGCGGAACATCCCCAAGGACAGCGACGGGCACCCCTTGGTGCAGGCGGTCGACGGGTTCTGGACGATCGCACTGAGCCAATACGGTCTGTTCGGACTGGCGGCAGTCACGAGCCTTACGCTTGCCGTGCCGGCGCTGGTGGCATGGCGGTTCTCGTCGCCCGTTCTTGATGCGCCGTCTGCGGCGCCCATGGTCGGCATGTGCTTGGTTCTTTGCGTGATAACCATCGACAATCTCTTCAATGCCATGCCGAATCCGCTTTTCTACCTGGGAATGGGAGGGCTGGCTCAGATGGCAATTGCCGGTTGGTCGGCGTCTCCGGTGAGTTCGCCGGAGTCTGCGCCGCTGGTGTCCAGGAGGCTTGTGATGGGATCGCCCCAGCCTTACCTGAAGGAGAACCCGCTATGAGCGCGCTTGTCGCGTCGCCCTACCGGTATGCCGTGGTTGCCGGGCATGGGCGATCGGGCACAAACTGGGTCCTGGAGACGCTCGACCTGAGTCCGACGACAAATTGTCGAAACGAGCCGGACATGACGCCCGGCACCCGCTTTGCCGATCTGCCCCAGATCCCGCATGGGGAGATTGACAACGGTTTTGGCCGGCAGTGGGATGCCGTGTTGGCTTATTCCGCTTCACGCCTGGGACAGACGGATCACCCAATCGCATCCGGAAAGACGTTTGCCAACGAGTGGGCGCGGCGATCCGGCTTGCTTAGGAACATCGCGACGAGTCCACGATTGCGCAGGCTCTTGGGTGCTCTCGAGCCGGCGTTCCGCGAGAACCCGTGGGAATTCCGGTTGCCATGGTGGCTGGGATCGCAGCAGCGACTGGCAGAGGCTCTGTTTGTGGTGAAGCTGGTGCAAAAGCCGGGGTGGATCGCGTGGCTCCTCCGCCGACGACCTCAAGTGCCCGTCGTGCACATCGTGCGGCATCCCGGAGGCTTCCTCGACTCCTGGCGCCGCCGCTGGCTGAACAAGCACGATCCTGCCGAGGTTGCCGCCAATAACCGGCAGCGGCTTGTCGCGGTGGCGGAGCGGCATTCGGACTGGGCGCGGCGATTTGGCGACATCGGCGCTATGAGCGTGGAGGAGTCTGAACTTTATTACTGGCTGTTTGCCACCGTGCAAATCGATCAGGCAGGCCGTCAACACGGCAGCTACTGCCGCGTTCTTTTTGAAGAGATGGCCGCGTTTCCAGTCGAACAGGCAAGGCGGATCTACAGGGTATGCGGGCTTGCATGGAGCGACAAGATCGAAGCGCGCGTGAAGGAAATGACCAGCCATTCACCTCAGATCGCCGACGCGTGGCGCCTTCGACTGGACGAGAAACGGCAGGCCCTGGTGGAGCGGTTCCTTGCCGTGACGGAAATTGCCGGATGGTGGACCGGCGCAGAATCACGAAATGAAAAGCACGTCGACCGCAGGAGAATGGCCATTGGGTGACAGAGCCGATCACACTTCGCTCGCAGCGGGTGGTTTCATGAACTGGAAAGGCATTGCACGGCGAGTCTTGTCCAGCCGCTGGCCGCGCCGCGGAGATTTCAAGCCCGGCTATACAATCCTCCTGCCGACGCCGGCGGACATGCCGTTCCTCCTTGAGTTGGCGCTCGAGAGCGTGGCGGCGCTCGACACAACTCATTGCCACGAAATTCTGGTCATCGCCGACGGGCGGCTGTCGGACGACCGGCCGTTGCGGGAGTTGGTCGAGAGCTGCGAAGATCGCCGAGTGCGAATCGTACCACTCCCTTGGCACGAGCAAAAGCTCATGAACTTGCCCCGAGCCGACGGCGGGGCCAACTACCGCCACTGGTGGACGATCGTGAAAGGTATCGGAGACTGCGAGACCGAGTATGTGTTTCTGCACGATCTCGATGCCTTTCCGATCGATTCGGACGCGGTCGAACGTCAATATCTGCGTTGCCGCAATGAGGGCTGGTGGAGCCTGGGCGTTACTGCTCGTTGGGATCCGTTCTTCACGGAGAACGACTACCAGATACCCGGCACGTGGGAATTGATGTTCTCCGCCGAATGGGCCCGGCGCAAACCGCCCTATGCTCTCAAAGGGGCGTGGCACGCTACGCCGCTAGGCCCGTACGAATTCGATACGATGCTGCATCGCCAGTATATCGACTATCCAAGCGGCAGGATTGGCATCCTGCAACCACCGCCCGATTTCGTCCATTTCAGCGCCGCCATCGTGACCTTCCGGATGTACCAGCGGCATCGCGGCGAGCCCGTTGTCGACGAACTCTTTCGACTGCTGTTTCTCGCCCTGCTGGAGTCGGTCGCGGTTTGCACCAGGCGGCGGCTACTGCCGCGGGTTGAAGAACTGGCGATGGGGCTGCGGGACCTCTCGCAGCGAGTCCGGTATAGCGGCCCCGAGCCGCAACGGCAATATCCCCAGTTCCGCAGGATGATCGACGATCTATGCCGTTGTCCGGGGTTCCGTGAAATGCGCGGGGAGAAGATCCGAGAAATGCTCGAACCTTTCGATCGCTGCTTTGGCACGGCGTGTGCAAACGAGGATTTCCCGCCGACTGAAGTCCGCCTGCGCAAGCATGCGCTCGGCCAGGATGGCCAGGATCGGTCACAGCAGCCGTTCCGCACGGACAATGTGGCGGACAAGGTGTCGCCGAAAGTGAAGTGACTACACCTGTACGACTTCCAAGGGGAAGCCTGTGTTCGAATGCGAAAGATCAGCGACGGACAACGGAATGCAAACAAAGAGAAACCGTGCGGCTGTTTTTGCCCTTGTCGGCCCCGGCGCAAAAGAGCGAGAAAGGCTCGCCGATCTGCTTGACAGCTTGCTCGATCATGAGCCCGACCTGGCGCAGCTTGTGCTGGTGGACGATGGCAACCGTGGGAACGGATTGTATGAGACAGTTCCACGGGTGTGGCACGGTCGGGCTACCATCGTTCCGCATCCGAGGATCGGCAAGGGAGACGGATATTGGGGTGGCGCGATCGTCGGAACCATGGCCGCGCTGGGGACCCTTTCGGGCCGCTCCGACATTGAGTTCGCCCTGAAACTCGATACCGACAGTCTGGTCATCGCGCCTTTTGCTGAGAAACTCGCCGAGAAGTTCCGGCAGAACCCGAATACGGGACAACTTGGCTGTTACGATCGCTCTGCAGACGGGCAGGATCGCACCCGTGCCTGGAGAAAATGGACGCGCACGATTCGCAAGCTCCAAATGCCCTTGCGGTTCTGGCGCAAGCACCCTTCTCGCCGGTGGGGTGCGGAGCAAGCGCTGTTCGGGCGTCCTGCAACGTTTCGTGGTCACTTGCGCGAAGCGCTTCGCAATGGATACCAGCCGGGTGAGTTCTGTCAAGGTGGCGGTTACGCGGTGTCCGTCGAGATGCTGAACCGGATGGCGAACGCGGGCTACCTGTCCGACCCGTTGCTCTGGCTTCATCTTCCGCTCGGTGAAGATGTGGCGGTAAGTCTCTATGTTCGCGCCGTAGGTATGCACATTGCGGGGTGCGTTGACGAGGGCGATGCTTTTGGAATTTCGGTCTTCCATGGTATACCCTATCCGCCCGAAGAGCTCTTGAGCCGTGGCTACTCCGTCATCCATTCGATCAAGAATGACGGGCGCTACAGTGAAGAGCACATCCGCGACTACTTCCGGACGCGCCGGGCCAGGCAGCACGCCGCGGCCGGCACGTCATCCTAACAACGTTACCGAGCGCCGACCGGCGGCAGGAGGTCTTGATGCAGTATTCCTTAGGTACGCATGACAAGAGAAGTGTCTCTCCAAGGGAATCGGAAGAGGCACGGCAGGCCAGCCCGATCATTCTGACAGGGATGCACCGCTCGGGCACCTCCATGATGGCGCGGTTCCTGCATGCGTCCGGCGTCGATATGGGGAGGGATCTCGTGCCGGGCGGACCCGGAAATGAACGTGGCCACTTCGAGGACGTCCGGTTCCTGGAATTCCACTCGCGCATCCTGCATCGCGAATACGGCAGCGGCGCTTGGGGCCCGGGCCCACCGAGCTTGACTTCGCGGGACCGCGAGGATGCGTTGCGGCTGTTGACTTCGCGCAGCGCCTCCGGCATGAGCCCCTGGGGCTGGAAGGACCCGAGAACGGCGCTCTTCCTCGACCTTTGGGCCGAACTGGCTCCCGAGGCATGTTTCGTATTCCTGGTTCGCGAGCCTTCCCAGGTCGCCGATTCTCTGTGCAGGCGGATGGACAAGCTCTATCCCGGTCTGCGATCGCGCCGGAATAGCTGGTGGGGGCATAGTCGTGAAATGCTGCTTTACCTCCGGTATTGGCGGGTGTTCAACCGCGCGATTGCCGACTTTGTCGCGCGTTCCTCACGCCGGATCGTACTGATTTCCCTCGCGAAGTTGCTGCAAGACCCGGAGCACCACCTGGCACGTCTCGGCGACACGACGGCACTATCCTTACACTCACGAGATTTTGAGATGCTTTTTGATGGGGGAGCAATGAAGTGTGAACCGGTCCCCGTGCCACTATTGTGCTCGTTGGAGCTGTGGCGTTGCAGGAGGGTGTACGCTCAATCGCTTTCCAAGTGACGGAGAGGACGCCAGCGAAACATGTGCGATCGAGCGACCGTCGATTGCCCAATCCCCGGTGCCGTAGGATGACAACAGAACTTCTCATTGCCATTGTCAATTATCACGGTTCGGATCTAACAGCGAACTGCCTGCAATCGCTGGTCCCCGAGTTGAATGCGCTGCCGGGAGCGCAGGTCGGTCTGTGTGACAACGGCAGCGGCGACAGCGAGGTGGAGGCACTGAAAGCATCCGTTGAGGCATTGGGAATTGCCGACCGGACGACGTTTCTGCCTTTGACGGCGAATCGGGGATTCACCGGCGGGAATAATGTGTTGATCCGTTCGGCACTGGCGTCGCAGAATCCGCCGGACCTGGTGTTTCTTCTGAACAACGACACGGTGGTGTCACCGGGAGCCCTCCAAACGCTCGTCCGCTTCATGCGGGAGCATCCGGACGTCGGTATCTGCGGCAGTCGCCTCAAAGATCCGGACGGTTCGTCGCAGCGCGCCGCGCGACGGATCCCAACAGCGGCCGGCGAGCTGGAGGCATATGCAAGATGCGGTCCGATCAGCAGGGCGCTTTCCCGTTGGACGGTCACGCCGCCCGAACGGCACGAATCACACGCATGTGGCTGGATCTCCGGAGCCGCGCTGATGATCCGCCGCGAGGTCCTTGACTGCATCGGACTCCTGGATGAAGACTTCTTTACCTATTTTGAAGACTTGGACTTATGCCTGCGTGCAGGCCGCGCGGCCTGGCCGATATGGTACGTTCCTGAAAGCCAAATCGTGCATCTCGCCGGGCAGTCGTCGGGGATCGGACCGGGCAACGGGAGGGAAAAACGGCGCGGTGCCTACTGGTTTCGAGCCCGCCGTCACTACTTTCTGAAGAACTACGGCGCAGGGTATGCCGCAGCGGCCGACGCAGCGGCCGTCGCAGGGCTTTTGCTTTGGAGCGCGCGATGCCTGGTGCAGGGGAAACCCAACCCTGATCCGCCCCTTTTCCTCTGGGATATGGTGCGGCACAGCGTCTTTCTGACGGGCTTTGGACGGCGCCCTGTGCAGCCGCCTGCGGCCGACGCATCGGAGAATCGACGTGAAACAAGAACTTCCTTGCCCGTCGCGGGCTGAGCGGGCCGAAGGCCCGGCTGTTTCGGGCACCGAGGCACGAGTGGTCGCGATTGTCATCGGCCGGAATGAAGGGGAGCGACTGCCGCGATCGCTTCATTCCGCCGCAAGGGACTCTGCTTCCGTGGTCTATGTAGATTCCGGCTCGACCGATGCGAGTGTCGCGGTGGCGGGGAGGCAGGGAGCCGAGGTCGTGGCGTTGGACCCGGCGATCCCATTCAGCGCCGCGCGAGCCCGAAACGAAGGCTTCCGCTATCTCCGGGACAACGGAAGGGAGGCCGAGTTCATACAATTTCTCGACGGAGACTGCGAGTTGATCAACGGCTGGTGCCGGGCCGCACTGGAAACTTTCGTCGAGCATCGCGACGCAGCGGTCGTCTGCGGTCTACTGAAGGAGCGCTTCCCCGAAGTGTCCGTGTACAACCGGCTGTGCGACATGGAGTGGAACGCAGCCGTGGGAGAGGTGGACGGTTCGGGAGGTATCTTCATCATCCGCCGCAAAGCGTTTGAGGAAGTCGGCGGATTCAATGCCTCGATGATCGCAGGAGAGGAGCCGGAGCTTTGTGTCAGGCTGCGCCGAGCCGGCTGGAAGGTTCTCCGGATCGATTATCCCATGGCGTGGCATGATGCCGACATCGGCACTTTTGGGCAATGGTGGAGACGGAACGTTCGCAACGGCCATGCCTATGCCGAAGGCTACAGTTTGCACGGCCGCGGTCCCACAAGACACTGGGCGAAGGAGCATCGAAGCAACTGGATCTGGGGTCTGGCACTGCCCGTTGCAGCGACGGCGCTTGCGCCGCCGACGTACGGCTTCAGCACGATCCTTCTCGGGCTCTATTCGTTGCAGGTGTGGCGAATCGCGTATTGTCGCCGTAAGTCTTTTGGAGACTCGCTGCGGGATGCGTGGCTCTACGGATTGTTCGTGATGATCGGCAAATTCCCCAACATGATTGGGCAGAGCCGCTATTGGTTCGGCCGGTTGCGAGGAGTTCTTCGGAGAAAACCATGTCACTAGTACGTGCCGCCGTGGTCGGAGCGGGACAAATCGCCAAACAGCATCTCGCGGCCCTTCGGTCCCTGCCTGGGATCGAGCTCGTCGGCGTTTGTGATCTTTCTCCGGTCATGGCGGAGTCGACGGCCGCGCGGTTCGGCGTCGAGGGCTGGTACACCGATTTCAGGACCCTTCTCCAGGAGAAGAGGCCCGATGTCGTCCACATCGCCACTCCTCCGGCGACTCACTTCCCGGTTGCGAGCGAGTGCCTGAAGGCGGGATGCCACGTTCTCGTGGAAAAGCCGATCACACTTGATTATGAGCAGTTCCAGACCCTGCGGCGCATTGCCGAAGAGGAGATGCGTTGGCTGGTGGAAAACCACAACTACCAGTTTAACCGGTCGGTTCAGGAGATTCTGGCACTCCGCGAGGCCGGCGGCCTGGGGGAAGTACGCCACGTCGATGTGCAGATTCGTCTGCAAGTCTTTGCTGCCGGAGGCCGGTTTGCCGCGAGGGACGTCCTGCATCCCGCGCTGCGCGAACCCGCGGGCGTGGTAAGCGATTTTCTGACCCATCTCTGCTATCTGGCCTACCTTTTCATCGGTCCTCACCGCGACGTCCGCTGTATATGGAATCGTTTCAGCCCACGGACCGTTGCCGGCCCCGACAACTTTCAGGCACTGGTGGCCGGAAAGCGAGGCACGGCCCTGCTCGGCTTCAGCGCCGACTGCCAACCTGATGCGTTTACACTGCGCGTGCAGGGAACGCGCAGCTCTGCCGAAACAAACCTCTTCGAATGCGGCATTGTGGCCAGCTCTGCGACGGATCGGTTGAAGGCTCTCGCGCCCGTTCGTAACAGCCTGCGACGTGCGCGAGCGGAGCGAAGAAATGCCGTTCACAGCTTGCTCCGGAAACTCAGCGGCGGGCCGGGACCGTACGAAGGGCTGTGGGAACTGGTCCGCCTGCTTTACGAGCGACTCCAGTCGGGAGGGCCGCCTCCCGTTCCGATCGTGCAGGTTGACGACGTGAATCGAATGACGGGTGACATCTTGAACGAGGTGTTCGTAACATGCGAGTCCTGATTACCGGAGCCGGGGGATTTCTCGGGCGCCACGTGACCCGTGCTGTGGCCGGACGGGGGCATGCCGTGCGCGCCTTGGTGCGTCCCTCGAAGCAGCTTCGAAGGGATGTGTTCCCGTCACAAGTGGAAATCGTCCACGGCGATCTCCTCGCGCCGTCCGGCCTGCGCGGTTGCCTGGAGGGCATCGACGCCGTGATCCACCTTGCCGCCTCGGTTGCTGGCGACGAGGAGATGCAATTCGCAAACACGGTTGTTGGTACCGAAAACCTTCTCGAGCAATTGGCGACCGTGGGGGCCGTCCGGTTCGTCCACTGCAGTACGTTTTCCGTCTACGATTGGCGAGAAGCCGGCGCGGTCCTGGATGAGAGCGCCCCGCTGGAGCGAGACCTATACGGCCGGGACGGCTACGCGATCGCCAAAACGTGGCAGGAGCGGTTGGTCCGGAGGTACGCGGAGCGGCACAACTGGCCGCTTGTCGTCTTCCGTCCGGGATTTATCTGGGGACGCGGAGCAGGATATCCGGCAGGCAGCGGGACTTCCCTCGGAAGGTGGCATCTTGTGTTCGCACCAGGCCGCCCGCTGCCACTCACCTACGTCGAGAACTGCGCGGAGTGCTTTGCCATTGCCGTCGATCATCCTCAGGCTCCGGACGAGACATTCAATATCGTCGACGACGAGGAGGTCAGCGCGTGGCGCTATATGGGACGGTATCTTCGCGAGAGCTGCGTTGGCGGAAACCGAGTCTGCGTGCCCTATTGGTGTGGGCTGGCGTTAGCGCACCTGGCAACACGGATCAGCAAGGCAGCTTTCAACGGAAAAGGAAAGCTCCCCGGCCTGTTGATGCCGGTCCGGTTTCGGGCCAGGTTTCGCCCCGTGAGGTTCTCCAATCAAAAGGTCCGCTTGATGCTCGGGTGGCGCCCCCACTGGAACTTCGACCAGGCATGGGAGCGAATGATTGAAGAAGAGGCCGGTCCGCGCCGTGCTCAAGCGATCGCTCCCCGCGAGTCATTCGTCCAGGAGGGCGCTCATGTCTGAACTGGTGCGCATCGGTTATCTGACAAGCGCCTACGGAAGGCCGAGCGACACGTTCATTCGCAACGAGGTAAATCACCTGCGCGATGCAGGTGCCTTTGTCCAGACTTATTCCATCCGTCGTCCGGATCTGCCCCAGTCGCCCGATTCCGAAGTGCGATCGCATCGCTTGCACACGGAGTATCTCCTCGAAGCCGGCGCCGGCCGCATCCTGTTCGGCGCATGCCGGACCGCCGTCCGGCATCCGCTGCGAATGCTGAAAGCTGCACGGTGCGCCGTGCGCAGTCAGGCGCCGGGCGTGCGTGGAGCCCTGCGTCAGTGCGTCTATTCTGTGGAAGCCGCATATCTGGCGGATCGTCTGCAACACGATCGCATCGAGCATCTGCACAATCACATCGGCGAGAATTCCGCCACAGTGGCGATGCTTGCGTCCGTGCTGGCGAACATTCCCTACAGCATGACGATCCACGGCCCGGGCATCTTCTACGCGCCGGAGCATTGGGCGCTGGGGGAGAAGATACGGAACGCCGCTTTCACGATTTGCATCAGCGACTTCTGCCTGGGCCAATGCACGATCTTCGCTCCGCGGTCCGCGTGGGAGCGACTCCACGTGGTCCGATGCAGCGTCCAAGACCGATTCCTGGAGTCTCCGAGTCGCCGGTTCAAACAGGAGGACCCGCCGCGGTTTGTCTTCGTCGGCAGGATGTGCGTGGAGAAAGGCCAGAGGATTCTGTTGGAGGCCGCAGACCGGCTGCGCAAAGAAGGGCGGCAGTTCCGGATCGCGATGATCGGCGACGGACCGCTGCGCGCGTCTCTGCAAGCCAGCGCAGCGCGCTACGAATTGCACGAAACGGTGGAGTTTCTGGGATGGCTGCCGAGTGAACGGGTGAAAGATGAAATGCTCCGCGCAAGAGCGGTCGTCCTCCCAAGCTTTGCCGAAGGACTTCCGATCGTGCTGATGGAAGCCCTGGCGCTGGAATGTCCTGTGATCTCCACGCCGGTCGCGGGGATTCCGGAACTGGTCGAACACGGGCGAAACGGCTGGCTGGTGCCGGCCGGAGCCATAGGGCCGCTGGCGGATGCGATGGAACAAGCCTTGGATCTTCCCGCGGATCGGCTGGACCAAATGGGCCGCGACGGTCGAGAGAAAGTGCTCGCCCTGCACCACCCGCGGCAGCAGGTTCAGCAGTTGCTACGACTCTTTCTCGCCGCGACGCGGCTTCGAGACGGAAACGGCGCGCCGGCGGGCCGTCGTGAACGGTTGGCGATGGACTCCGCTTCGCAAGTCGCGGTCTATCCCGAGGCTTCCCGGGACCGTCGAGCAGAAAACGCAGCTCTCACCTGTGGATCCGTGAATCAACCTTCGGGTGACGTTCGATGAGATGCGATGCTGAAATGACTTGGAATCCTACGTCCGCGAGTACACGACCCGCGGTATCATTCGACGATGCGGGAACCGCTGCAACCGCTCCCCCGCAGAGGTTCTCGCTCAAGCAAGTGGCGATCCGCGGCTCAATGTGGATGATTTGCGGGCACGGCGCCCAGCAAGTCCTGCGGCTCGGCTCCAACCTGCTTCTCACCCGTCTGCTCTTCCCCGAGGTGTTTGGGTTGATGGCGCTTGTGAGTGTCTTTATGCGGGGGCTGGCGATGTTCTCGGACATCGGCATCCGACCGGCGATTGTTCAGAGCAAGCGCGGCAATGATCCCGGCTTCCTCAATACGGCGTGGACGCTCCAGATCCTCCGCGGATTCTCGCTGTGGCTCGGCACTTGTGCCCTCGCGTGGCCCGCTGCTGCATTCTACGGGGAGCCGACGCTCATGCGCGTGCTGCCAGTCGCGGGACTCGCCGCCCTAATCGCCGGCTTTACGCCCACCAAACTGCCGGTAGCGAGCCGCCACCTCCTGTTTGGTCGCCTGGCGTTTATCGAGCTCACCGCGCAGGCTGTCGGCATTCTCGGCACCGTGGCCCTGGCATTGCTTATGCGATCGATCTGGGCCCTGGTGCTCGGAAGCCTGATCCCGGCCCTGGTGAGGATCGCAGTGAGCCACTTGGCCCTGGCCGGACCTGTCAACCATTTGCAGTGGGAGAAAGAGTCGAGCAGAGAACTTCTCCGGTTCGGCCGCTGGATCCTCGTGAGTACGCTCCTCACTTTCTGTGCGATGCAGACGGACAGAATGATGCTCGGCAAGCTGGTGACGCTCGACGTATTGGGAGTGTATAGCATCGCCTTCGGCTTCATCCTGGCCGGCAAGCAGCTTTTTGAGCGCCTGACGAGTTCGGTGCTCCTGCCCGCGCTGGCGGGAATAGGACGACGGAGACCGGACGACTTTCGCGGCGCATTCGTTGCCGGGCGAGGGGCTCTCTTGAGCGGAGGAGCACTGGGGTGCGCCGGTGCCGTGCTTTTCGCTCCTCTTTTCTTCGAAACCCTTTATGATCCACGTTATCACGACGCAGGTTGGATGGCCCAGCTCTTGGCGGTCGGGCTTTGGTTTTGGCTGCTGGAGAGCACCTCCACGGCGGGCTTGCTGGCCCGGGGACACACTGTCCCGTTGGCGGGCGCCAATACCGCGAATCTCCTGATCACCGTCATCGCCGCGCCGCTGGGGTTTTATTATGCCGGCGTATCCGGATTCATTCTCGGCTGGGGCCTGGGCAATCTGGCCGGGCTGGTGGTGATCCAGATGAGCCTGTGGCGTCTGGAGGGAGCTTTGGCCGGTCAGGATCTTGCATTTACGGCGATGTTGGGAGGCCTTGTTGGCGCTGGGCTGTGCCTCCAGTGGAGCACGCAAGGGTGGCCGACGACGGATGCCGCGCGATGGATGATTGAAGGCCTGTCGAGTGCGGCCGTTCTCGGGAGCGGTGCGGCCGTAGCCCTGCTTTGGATGCGGAACGCTCGCCCCGCTTTAGAAAGCCAAGTCTCCAGTGAGTGATTGTCGAGTGCGAATTCCCCTCAGCTCTTCCCAGGAATCCATGCCGGTGACCAACAATCTCCAAGTCGTCTGGCTGCTTGGTCGGGGGCGAACCGGAACGACCTGGTTGGCTCGGATCATGAGCCAATACTCGCGATGCCACTACAAGCACGAGCCGTTCCTCCCCAGGAAGGATGTTCCCTACAGACAGTGGCTTGCGGATCTGGCGAACGGCCCGTCGGCAGAACTGAGTGCCCGGTTCTACGAATTGGCGCGGGGCTGCCAGCACCAGGTTGATTTTCCGCCGTTCCTCCGCCGACCATGCCGGCCACAGTCACCGCTTGTGTTGCGATTGACGTGGCAGGCCGGCAAGTGGGCACGGTTCCTTCGCCGGGTGTACGAGTGGTACGGCAGGCCGAGGTTCGCACCCAACGATACGGTGCTCATGAAAGATGTCAATTTCCCGAATGAGCTCTTGCCTCAAGCCACGACGTGTTTTCATCCGTGGATTGTCTCAACTTTTCGCAATCCCTACGCCAGCGTTGCAGCCACCCGGCGGTTTCTCGGGCAGAAAGACCGAAAGAAGCCCACGGACGTGCGCCGGGTGTGCGAACTGCTTGCGATGCCCGGGCACGAACACTTGCAGTCGTTTCAATGCGACCTGGAAACCATGTCCGAGGTCGAGTTTGAAGCGCTGCGGTGGCGGGTTCAGTCCGAACCGCTTTATGATTTCACGCGAGGCTACGAGCGCGGCATGATCAGCGTCTTCGAGGCGATGTGCCGCGATCCCCAGGCGCACTGCCGGCACATCTTCGAATTCGTTGGCTGGGAGTTCGACGCTCGAGCCCGGAGTTTTGTGGCATCGACCTCCTCCGGCAAGAGAAACGGTTTGCTGGGCAGCAGCGGAAACAACCCTCACGCGGTGCACCGGGATTCGAAGGCGGTAGCCGCCAAATGGAGGACAGAACTGACTTCCGAGGAGATCAAGCAGATCGACGGCGTGATCGCGAATTCGCCGATCCTGCACCTATGGCCTGAGATCTTTGGGGGCGTGGAAACCAAAGAAATCTGAGAGGCCCTAAGTCTGAGACGCGAAGTTGATACTGATCACGGGAAGAGATCCATGCGATTTTACGAACGAGTTGCTTCGGCCCTTATCGGCACTCCCTTCCAAGGCCCGGCGGAAAAGCTGCGGTGGGTGATGGGATTCCCAGACCGGGCGAGGCACCCTGAACTGCGCGAAATTCACCTCGAGTGCGGACGGATTGCGGCGCTGATGAAGGGCGTCATTAGCAGCGGCATGAACTGCATGGATGTGGGGTGCCACCTCGGCTCCGTCCTTGACAAGATCGTCCGGTTATCGCCGCACGGTCGCCATATTGCGGTTGAGCCGCTTGCCTACAAAGCGGCGTGGCTACGCCGCAAGTTTCCCACGGTCGACGTTCACCAGATTGCGTTGGGGGATGAGAACGGTTCCGTCGACTTCTTTTTCAACCCTCGGATGTCCGGATTCAGCAGCCTAAGGGGACATAAACCTGCCGGCACGGTCGAGAGAACAACCGTTGCCTGCAAGAGGCTGGATGACATCGTATCGAGCGATTGGCCCATCGGGTTTCTCAAAATCGATGTGGAAGGAGGGGAGTTGCTGGTCCTTCGAGGTGCGAGGAGGATGATTGCCGAGAATCGGCCCATCATCTTGTTCGAGTGCACACGCGGAGGGCTCTTGAAGTTCGGCTTCTCTCCGAATCAGGTGTTCTCGTTCTTCGCGGACGAGCTCGGGTATCGTGTGTTCGTGATAAGGGATTGGCTTTCTGGCAGCGCACCGCTTCGTCTCTCGGACTTTGAAACGTCGATGACTTTCCCGTTTAGGGCGTTCAACTATGTTGCCGCTCCTCGAGCCATCGGCTCGCGTTTTCGAAGCACGGCGCACGCAACCGGCAGCGATGCCCGTGGGTCGACGGGGGCCGGCGGAGAATGCCGTGGCGCGCGTGACGTTCAAACGAGTACTGGCGCACGGTTCGATTTCCCGTGAGAGGAGCAGACATGACTGGCAGGCAACTCGTTTTCATAGGAGGGCTCCACAGGAGCGGCACATCACTCCTGCACGAAATTCTTCGTTCTCATCCGGATGTCAGCGGATTTGCGGGAACAGGAGTTCCCGAGGACGAAGGCCAGCATTTGCAGACCGTTTACCTGCCCGCCAAGGCGTTCGGCGGTCCCGGCCGTTTTGGATTCGATGAGGCGTCTTTCATGGACGAGCGACACCCTTTGGCAACCCCGGACAGCGCCGCGAAGTTGTTCCGGCAATGGAGTGATCACTGGGATCTCACGAAGGAGTACTTGATCGAGAAATCGCCTCCCAATTTGGTTCGGGCCCGGTTCCTGCAAAAGCTTTTCCCCGCCTCGAAGTTCATCATCATCCTCCGCCACCCGATCGCCGTGGCCTATGCAACGAGGAAGTGGAGCCGAACGAGGATTTCCTCCTTGATCGAACATAGCTTGCGTTGTTACGAACGCTGCCGGGAAGATTTGCGGTTTCTGAGCGGCGTCTACGTGCTGCGCTACGAGGAATTCGTCTTGGAGCCGACGCGCCATATTCAAGCGCTGGTCGAGTGGCTGGGAATGGATCCATTCGACTTCCAACATGAAGTACGTCACAACGTCAACGACAAGTACTTCGCGATGTGGGAATCGGATCGCCGCAGCCTCTGGACGAGGATCATCGATAGCCGCGCATTCATTCCTGAGAGGTCGAGAGACTTGGAGACGAAGAGCAATGCGCTGGGTTACAGCCTGGATCGACCGGGAGACCTGCTGCCCGTGGCCTGGCTCGGGCCGCACAACGGGCCGCGGGAGCAAGCCTCGCTGTAGTCGCTGTAGCAAGCGTTTGGCAACGGCCCCCAAGAATGCCGGGCTCCTTTTTTTCTCAAGGAATCCTTCAGCCGCCGATTTGCGGCTTCCCAGCGGGGACATCCCGTGCAGTACGAACCCAGTCTCGCTGCCGAGAGGTGAAGAAACGGCCGTAAACGGGGACCTTGGCGGCGATGTAACGAGGAATCGCCAAAAGCCCTGCGGCAGGTAGGGCCTGGCGACCGAATCGCCGCCATGCCGCGGCAAGTCCAACCGACGCCCAGAGAGCCGCGCCGAGAATCATCACGGCCGGCAGCCAAATGCCGATGGCCCAGGAAGCGACCGCAACCACGACACCGGCCGCAACCACGACGGGCATTAGAAAGGCCAAGGGCGGCACCGCCAGCTCGATCAGAACAGCCAACGTCTCAAGGCGAGGGGACCTTAACAGCGACAGGGCCAGCCGCGGCGCCTCGGAGCAGATCGTGCTCAGGTGCCCGTGTTCCCACCGCGTCCGCTGCGAGAGGAATGCGGAGGTGTGCGTCGGCAGCGGGGAGTACACGGCCGCTTCCACGCAGGGCAAGGGGGACCGTCCCGCAATCGCCAAATCCGTCGTGAATCGCATATCCTCCACGATGTGGTCGCCGGGGTGCGGAACTTCCTCCAGGATGTGCCATGGAAAAGCCATCCCGGAGCCTGCCAGCAGACACGGTAAGCCGAGCCGCTGCAATCCTCGGGGCCGGATGTAGTTCTTCGTCAGTACCGCGAAGGCCGACACGGCGGGCAGCGGCGCGGCGCAATCATCGGCAACGGACTCCGGCGACATGACGTAGGCGGCTTGTACGGGGCGGCCGTAACGGGCCGCCAGCCTGGCGACCCTGTCGATGCACCCCGGCGCCGGGATACAATCGGCGTCAATGTTGATTACGACCTCGGCGGGATCTTCTCGAAGCCGCTCAAGCGCGAAACGGATCGCGTATCCTTTCCCACGGTGCTTTTCATCCCGGCGTTCCCACACGACCGCCCCTGCTTCTCTGGCCCGTTCGGCCGTCCGGTCGGTACAGTTGTCGGCCACCACGACGAGGCGGTCTTGAGGTTGAAGCTGTTCGGACACGCTGCGGACAGTCCCATCAATTGCCCGCTCCTCATCATGGGCGGGCACGATCACCGCCAGGCGAGGCCGCGCGCCATCATCTCCGCCACCGCGTCGGTGTATCGGTAACAGAGCGAGCAGACACTCGCTCCCGAGTGCCAGCAACGGCATCGACAGGAAGGCGGCGAAGAGCACCAGAAAAACGGCTGCCAGGCCCATGGTTGTTTCCCGCTATGCAACCACTCCCATAATGGGAGCTCCCAATTCGACGAGTTCCTTGACGACGGCCGCGGCTTGCGCGTCTTTCTTGACCCGGTCATTCGCCGTCAATACGACTCCGTCCGCACGAGCGGCCAGCATCTGCACGTCGGCTGCGTACCTGGCGGACGGGCCATTGACGAGGACCATGGTGTACTCCTTCCGACAGGCATCCAGCAAAGCCGTCAGGTAACTGGATGCCATTGCCTCGCGGGGAAACGCTTTCCGGCCGCTGGCGATGAAGTCGACTCCCGGATGCGGAGTCGAGCGAATCAACTCGCGGATATTGCTGGATTCTTGTGACAAGTACTCGGCAAGACCAGGATCCGCGGCCCCTGCAGCCGCAGCGGGTGTATGAGGTTCCGCGGAGTTCCCGGTTTGCTCAGGCTCAGCCGAAAGGTTCAGCACCTGAAAGCCGGACCGATCCGGCGACACCGCGTCGACCAACAGCACGCGCTCCTCGCGCGCCGCGAGGTACTCGCCCACGGCGGCCATCAAGGGGAAGGCGGAGGTCTTGGTATCGAGACCGGTAAAGAGGATGACTGCTCCGGGCCGGTGTACCGACTGTTGAATCCTCAACGCGAGCATTCTCAGCGTCTCCACGCGTTCCTCGCTAAGCTGGGATACCGTAGGGATTTGCCCTCGCTGGTCGGGCAGGAAATCCTCGAGCATCCGTTCGGCCAGAATCGGGAGACGGAGAGACTGAGCAAACGCCACTTGGGATGATCGCTCGCGAACCGTCCCGACCAGAAACATCGGTCCTGCGAAAGCCAGCATGCAGATCCCAAAGGTGATCGCGAAGAGCAGCTTCCGATTCGACGCTAACTCGGTTGTATCCATAGTGGCGGGCATTATGACGGACCATTCCGGCGTGTGGCACTCCTCGTGCTGGCGCAGATTGTCAAGTAAGGCGACAAGCCCATCCTTCCTCGTCTCTGCTTCTTGGACCCGCTGATCGGGAGCGTACGCCGCGTCGACAACCGTCTTCGTGGCCCGTTCGTGGAGGTTCTTTGCCGTTGCTTGATACTCCTGAAGACGCTCCTGGAGCATCGCGATCTCCTGATTGAACGAGAGGATGCTCAATTCGAGGTCTTGACGCTGAGATACGAGGCGTCGCTGTTCATTGAGGATCGTGTCGAGTTTTGCGACGGTAACCTCGTAGGCCTTTTGATATGCCTGATCCAGGGCGACGAAGTAGGCGACGGGAAGCCCCAGAGCCGCCTGCTGCAGAGTGCGCGTCAACTCGTTGTACCAGCGCTGCATTTGTTCGTCCGCTGCTTCGTTGGCATCGATGACGTAATTCGTGCCGAACTCCTCGAGTATCGCTTGGCCCGCGGTCAAACGGCGATATCCGTCCGACGATACCGCGTGCGGTTCTCGCACCACTTCCAGCAAGAACAGTGCCTGGAGGAGCACCGCTTCCTGAAGTTTTTGCACGGCGAGCTGGGCCATCTGCCGACGCTCCCCAAGCATCTGGTCCTCCAGCATCTCCATCTGCTGCAAGCGGCCGGCTTTCTCAGCCTCTCTTTCGCCAATGAGCGATTTCGTCTTCACAATGTCATTCAACATGGTGCTGCGGTATTGATCCTCGGCAAAGCCGCTCTCCTGCTTCTGCCCCTGTTGCCGCCGAAGAGCGACATCGAGTTCCTCTTGGGCTTTGTGTAGTTCGGCGCGTGCATCGACCAATTCCGCCTGCACATGCCGGATCTGGTCTCGAACGGTCACGCGGCGATGTGCGACAGTCGCTTCACCGAATTCTTCCAAGAGCCCGTTCAAGAGCCGCACCCCTTCCGCCGGATCATCCCACGCAAGGCTGACCTGCAGCAAATCGGAACTGCTGCTCGCCTTCACCTTCACTCGCGACGCGAGATCCTGCAAAGGCATGCCTAGTTCCTCGCGCGCTCGCAGCCGATTCAGGACGGCGTATGACACAAGAAGGTCGGCGCAGGTGTCCGCATTCAGCGGCTTATCGACCCTTGGGCCGGGCGGGCTTGGCAGTCCGGCACGAATGAGCGTCGCCTTCGATACCGAGGAAAAGGTGCGATACTCTGTGCACACCACGTACGCCAACCCAGCGCTGAGCACCACCGTCAGCAGGTAAAACCACCACCGCCGCCGCAGCGCGCCAGGCAAAACAGCTTTATCAGATTCATCTCCGCCGACAACGGGTGACTGTTCACCAGCAAGTGGCGTCGAGGAAGGAACGGGCACGCGGCGCTGGATCTGAATGTCTCGAGCGGCCATCGTCGATATTCGTACGGGATTGTGGAGAGGCGGAGAAAGACAGCGGTGCCATCGTCTCTGCATTCCTTGTGCCCATTGCGATGAATTCATCGAGTTGCACCTTCCTTCGAATGCTCGGAGCCGCGACCATTTTCAATTTGATAAAGACTGGACTCGCTGAGTGCGACCGCATTGTCGGCGATGGGGATCATTCTGGCGTCTTCTGTTCGGGCACGAAGTTTGCGAATAACGTCGACCACTTGATCGAGCGACGTTCTCAAAGCATCGCGACGCTGACGCGGCGTGCTGATGATCGCGGCAATGTGCTCTGCCGACGAGGCATCCGAAGTTTCCCCCCGCCCCTGGTATAAGGAGCTTGGCATTGACTCCCGATCTCCCATCGTCAGCTCTCCAACGCCCCCGCGTTCCGAGGAGTCAGACTGTCCCTGCTGGCAGACAAGTCTGTCCCTTCGGGGTTCCTATCGACTGTTTGCGGCTGGAGCAGGCAGCAGAGCAAGTCCGTCGCTGGCTAATGAGCCCGGAACGATCCTGCCGCTGCGTGTTTACGCCGAACGTCGACCACGTAGTCCGATGGAGAATCGACCGGCAAGCCCTGGACGCATATCGCAGCGCCAGTCTCGTGGTGGCCGATGGGTGGCCCGTGGTCGTGGCTTCCCGACTGCTGGGGCTTGCGGTGCCGGAGCGGGTAGCGGGCTCGGATCTCGTGCCTTGCATCATGGCAGTGGGCATCGCGGGCGAGCCTTTGAAGGTTTTTCTGCTGGGCGCAGCGCCCGGAGTCGCCGAGCGGGCGGCAGCGAAGGTTCACTCCCAGTGGCCACACGTAACGGTCGTCGGCGTTTACAGCCCTCCCCTCGGCTTCGAGACGCACCCGGAGGAAAATGAAACGATTCTGCGGAAGGTCAACAGCGCCTTGCCCCACTTTCTCGTTGTCGGGCTCGGATCCCCAAAGCAAGAGATCTGGCTGCATCGCTATCGCGACCGACTCGCCGTCCAGGTCGCAATTGCCGCGGGTGCTACGATCGACTTCCTTGCAGGTGAACAAGTCCGGGCGCCTTGCTGGATGCAACGGCTCCGTCTGGAATGGCTTCATCGGGTGATCCACGACCCGAAGCGTCTGGCTCGTCGCTACCTCCACGATGCCTGGGTCTTTCCCCGCATCTTTGTCAGCGAGTATGCCGCCGCATTCCGCGGAAAAAATCGGCGAGAAACTGCGAGACTCGTTACTTCCCTGCACTCTGGTAGCCCGGATACAAGGTATTGAAATTCCTATACGGTTCCGGCAGCTCGGCTCCACCGCGCGGCCGCTCTCGGTAACGTCAATATCGGGCGAATATTGGGCGAAAGCTGAAACCGCGCGTATCGCGTACATCGGCGTCCCGCCGTTCTGCACCCGTCGATGCGGCACTCCATTTGCATCCCGTTGCGATTCACGGACTCCACCGCCCTCGCGCGGCCGGAGATAGAACATGAATCAGGAACAGACGAAAACGCTTCACCTCACGGGAGCGAAATCAAAATGCGGCTAGGCAACTCTCATCACGGCATCCACTCCCCCGACTTCCGTTTATATCCAGGCTTGTACGAGCCGCCAGGCGCTCCCAGGGCAAAGAAGGAACGCCATGCGGACACCGGCTTGGACGCGCAGGAGTATCCGTACCGGCCGCCTGAGCCGCGGTCCGGGACCGAGGCGATCGCCTGGGACTTTGCGTCAGACGGCGCCCTCGGCGCCGATACGGCCGACATATTGGCCGCCGAAGCCGAAGCCTTGGCTCGCAACGCAGAGAGGAGGCTTTACCTTGCTTTCAAGCGGGTAATGGACCTCTGTGGAGCTGCCTTCGCATTGGTGTTACTCTCCCCGCTGATGCTGCTGGTGGCCATCCTGATCAAACTCTCCGATCGAGGGCCGGTATTCTACATCCACCGTCGCGTGGGAGAGCGTGGACGCGAATTCACCTGCTATAAGTTCCGCACCATGGTCATGAACGCGGATCAACTCCAAGATCAGATGAGGCACATGAACG
Source organism: Thermoguttaceae bacterium (assembly GCA_040768665.1). Lineage (GTDB taxonomy): Bacteria > Planctomycetota > Planctomycetia > Pirellulales > Thermoguttaceae > JABWBD01. The sequence goes on along the minus strand of JAXGMN010000057.1, from coordinate 52,218 downwards.
CCCATCAAGATCATCGAACGTTCAAAATGGCTTGCGATCCACGGGTGACGCGGATCGGACGCTGGCTCCGCAAAACGAGTTTCGACGAGGTCCCGCAGTTCTGGAACGTCCTTCGCGGCGAGATGTCGTTGGTGGGCCCGCGGCCGCCGGTACCGGCGGAAGTCGAGCAGTACTCGCCTCGCGACACGATGCGCCTCGAAGTAAAACCCGGACTGACCTGCATCTGGCAGGTATCGGGCCGAAGCCGGCTCTCGTTCCCCCAGCAGCTCGAGCTCGACATCGAGTATATCCGCAAAAGGGGGCTGTGGTTCGATCTGAAACTGATCGCCTTGACGATCCCGGCCGTGCTTCGGGCCGACGGAGCCTACTGAACGATCGTAAGCTCCGTGAAGACCGGTCAAATCAGTTGCGGGTGCTCCGTTGCATACAACGTCCCTGCTATTGAAGTGAAGGGAACAAGACGAACTTTCTGCGCTCCTGCGAGAGGCGTGATCGAACGAGCGCGCAATCTGCCGCCGCCAACGCCTGCGAATAGACTGTACAATTTCCGACCGAGTCTGTGCAGAACGTGCCGAAGCTCCGCGAGGCGGTTTAGCTCCTTATGTCAGACAAGCCCCCTGGGACCCCTCGTCATGAACGGGCTCCTTCAGCTAGCCCAATCGGAAAATGACCGACCTTGCCATCAAAGGCAATCCGACTTTTTGTATAACGACAAGAAAAACGAACCCCCCCATAGTATGTATTTTAGACTTTCAATCTGGGGGGGTGAGAGTGGGTGAGCAAACCCTTTCGGCCCAAAGCTCCAGACACCAGCGTGATTCTGTCCCTACCGGTGCATGCAGCAGATTTCCCCTTGCATCCGGCGCGAAGTCTGTTTTCGACAATGGGACGGATGGGATGGGAACACCATTTCCTCTATGATCAAGTGTGGCTCTGGTTCGCCCTCCTCTTACGGGCCGTTGCCTGACTAGAACCCACGGGAAAACCACCGACGCATATCAATGAAACGAGCTCTCATCACCGGGGCGGGAGGATTCATTGGGAGTCATCTGGTCGAGTTGCTGCTGGCCGAAGGGATCGGTGTGCGGGCCATGGTCCGCTACAATAGCCGCAACTCGCACGGCAATCTGGAATTGCTCGATGAAAAGACCCGCTCGGCCGTTGAGGTCGTCGCCGGTGATATCCAAGATCCTTTCTTCGTGCGGTCCGCGGTAAGAGGCGTAGACGCCGTATTTCACCTGGCTGCCTTGATCGGAATTCCCTATTCCTACGTCGCCGCGGCGCAATACGTCAGCGTGAACGTCCAGGGCACACTGAACGTGCTTCAGGCATCGCTCGATGAAGGCGTTGGAAAAGTCGTGCATACGTCGACTTCGGAAGCTTACGGCACGGCCCGATACGTTCCGATCGATGAGAATCACCCGCTCCAGGCGCAATCGCCCTACGCGGCGAGTAAGATCGGTGCGGACAAGATGGCGGAGAGCTATTGCCTCTCGTTCGGCCTGCCGGTGGTGACGGTCCGGCCCTTCAATACGTTCGGTCCCCGGCAATCCGCGCGCGCCGTTGTTCCCACCGTGGCCAGCCAAGCCGTGGCAGGTTTTCCCGAAATCCAATTGGGCTCGCTGTCGCCGGTTCGCGACCTGACTTACGTCGAAGACACCGTGGCCGGTTTCCTGGCGGCGGCCCGATCCGAGCAGGCGGTCGGACAGGTCGTGAACCTCGGCTGCGGCTTGGGAATCTCCGTCGGCGAACTGGCTCGGAAAATCGCCCGGTTGGCCGGCTCGCAGGCGAATATCGTCTGCGACGCCGAGAGGGTGCGTCCGCCAAAGAGCGAAGTCATGCAGCTCATCTGCAATTCCGGCAAGGCGCGGCAACTCCTGGGTTGGGAGCCCCGCGTCTCCTTGGAAGAAGGACTGTGCCGCGCCATCGGGTTCGTCCGAGACCACGCAGAACTTTACAAGCCCGCACTCTACAACGTATGAAGGCGGACGCGGTTCTAGCCGTAGCCGCCCATTCCGAAGAACAACTGTTTCTTCAGCATCCGGTAGAACCAGAAATCTTCGGGGATCTCCTCGCCGGGGAGATGATGGCTCGTTCGCGCCTGCGATCCACTCAGTTCGGCCAGCGCATCGCGGCCGCTGGTGTCGTCGGCGCCCTTGTCCTGCAGGAATGCCGCCAGTTCCTGCGGGCGTTCCAGGATGACGCATCCCCGCGTCCGCTTGTGAACGAAGTCTTGAAAGCCCCGGAGGAAGTCGCTCCGGTTGATCGCGTCGAACACTTCGCCGTCCTGCCGGATGGATTCGCAAGCGAACGAAAGCGGCGGGCAGGGCTCAATGCTTCCTTTCGGACCGATATGAAACCCCAGGCCGAGCGCCGCCGGGCAGACGGCCTCGCCCCGGGCGTTCCAATACGTGTCGATCAGAATGATCGGATGCTTGCGCCGAAGCTCGAGCAGACGCCGCCGAAGCTCGAGCATCTGTTCCCGCGACACGCAGAATTGCGGGCTGGGATCCGCGCCGACCGGGCGATAGACATAATACCACAAGTACATCGCGCCGCGATCGATGAAATCTTGGACGTATTCGTCGGTCACCACTTCTTCGAGATTGGACCCCGTTACGGTCGTCGCGACGCCGAAGAGGATCTTCTGCCTCTGAAGGCGGCCGAGCCCTTGGATCGCCTGTTCGAAAACTCCTTCGCCCCGGCGAGCGTCGTTCTCTTGCTGAAATCCGTCGATGCTGACCAGCGGCGTCACGTTTCCCGCGCGGCGAATGCGGGCGACAACTTCCTCCGTAAAGAACATCCCATTGGTAATGATTTGGAAATAGCATTCGGGATGCCGCTCGACGATCTCCCAGAGGCGCCGGTAGAGCATCGGCTCCCCGCCCAGCAATGTGTAGAAATAACTCCGCTGCTGCTTACCGGCGGAAATGACGCGCTGGATATCGTCCAGCGAAAGCTGGTCGACTTTGCCCTCGCTTTCGATCCAGCAGCCGTGACAGCGAAGATTGCAGGCACTGGTCAGCGCGAGGAAAAGAAACGGCGGAAACAACTCGCCGCGGCGGACTCGCCGCTTGTAAGCCTTGACGGCGCCCATTCCCTTGTACGCCCACAGGTAGCCGGCCTTGAGGGCCAGACGCGGCGAGATTTCGGTGGCCAGTCGATACGCGAGGCGAGCGAGCATGAAGAAAACCGTCTCAGTAGGCAGGGCGAGGCGGCGCGGCACGGTGCCGCCTCCGTCGCCTCGGCCGGAAGTTTTTTAATTCTAGATTCTTCAGGCCACCGCACGCAACTCCCCTTCCGCCTTAGGGTTCCGAGTGCGAGTTTCTCGTCGTGCGATCGCATTTCCCAGCCGTCCCCGCCGGAATCGCCGCCCCCAGGAAGTCTTTCCCGCCCTGGCCTAACAAACACCTGCCGATTTGCGCCGTATAGATCATGATGACCAAGAATACTAAACTGGTGTCTACATATCTGCCCAGCAGCCGATGGGCCGTCCGGGACGGCGTTGAACGCTGCGGACGACGGTGGTATGCTCCGGGTAAACGATGGACTGCCTTTCAGAAGCAGATGTGCCTGCCGTCGAGTCGACCGACCTGATGGAGCCAACCCGATGCGAATTGTTTCGGTAATACTGGTGATCGCTGCCGTGCTTTCAGTTCTGCCGAGCCCTTGCGCGGCCGAACCTGGCGATTCTCGGGGGGGTATGGTGGCCACGGTGCATCCGGCGGCAACGGATTCCGGGGTGTACGCGCTCGAACGCGGCGGAAACGCGGTCGATGCGGCGATTGCGGCGGCGCTCATGCTCGGCGTCGTCGACGGCCATAATTCGGGGATCGGCGGCGGGTGCTTTATCCTCATGCGTCTTGCCGACGGCCGCGAGATCGCCATCGATGGCCGCGAAGTCGCACCGATCGGAGCCTGCCGTGACATGTTCCTCCAAGAGGGAAAGCCGCAGCCCCAATGGAGCCAAACGGGGCCATTGGCCTCCGGGGTACCCGGGGCCCTGGCGGCTTACGATCTGGCCGCGCGCCGCTACGGGCGCATGGCGCTCCGTGATGCCCTGGCGAGGGCGGCGAAGGTTGCCGAAGAAGGCTACCTGCTCGACGAGTCCTCCGCAACGCGAATCAACAGGCTGTCCGAGACGTTCGCTCGCTTCGAGGGCTCGCGGGCAGTCTTCCTGAAGCCCGACGGATCGAAGCGCGAGCCGGGCGAACGATTCCGGCAGCCCGATCTGGCACGTACCTACCGGGCGATTGCGGCGGAAGGCATCGGCTGGTTCTACCGGGGACCGTTTGCCGAGAAGTTGGACGCCTGGATGGCGAACCACGGCGGCCTGATCGCCGACGACGACCTGGCCGCCTACCGGCCGCAGGACCGCGAGCCGCTTCGCACCACGTACCGCGGCTACACGCTCGTCGGCTTTCCGCCACCGAGTTCGGGAGGGCTGCACGTCGCCCAGATCCTCAGCATCCTGGAGCGATTCGATCTCAAGGCCGTCTACGCGAAGGATCCCGCACAGTTCTATCACCTCATCGCGGAGGCGATGAAACGGGCCTTCGCCGATCGGGCATACTGGCTGGGCGATCCGCAGTTTGCAAGCGTGCCTCGGGGGTTGCTCGACAAGCAGTATGCCGCTCGTCTGGCCGGCGAGATCGACCCGGACCACGCCACGGAGGTGCCGACGCACGGGGAACCACCGGCCGCGGATACCGACCACTTCGGCCGGCATACCACTCACATCGCCGCAGCCGACGCGGAAGGCAACTGGGTAGGCATCACCGCCACAATCAACACCACGTACGGCTCGAAGGTCGTCGTACCCGGCACGGGCGTTGTCTTGAACAACGAGATGGACGACTTCTCGATCGCACCCGGCGTGCCCAATTCCGCCGGGCTCCTCGGCGCCGAGGCGAACGCCGTCGGGCCTGGAAAACGGCCCTTGTCGAGCATGAGCCCCACCATCGTTCTCGAAGATGGAGAGCCGATCCTCACCGTCGGTGCGGCCGGCGGGCCCACGATCATTTCCCAAGTGGTCATGGCGCTGGTGTACCGACTCGACCTGGACCGGCCCCTGGCTGATGCGGTCGGCGGCCTCCGCGTGCATCACCAGTGGCGGCCCGACCAACTCAGAGTGCAGCAAAGCATGGATGCACGCCTGGTAGCGGCGCTCGAAAAGCGAGGCCACCGAGTGATCCGCAGCAACTTCGGCGTCTGCCAGGCCATCCACCGTTTGCCCGATGGCCCGTTCGTCGGCGTGCATGATCCCGCGGTCCGTGGCAAGGCCGCCGGGCCGGCCGCACGAGACTGACCACGTGCTGACCTTGCCCCGCGTCTCGATTTCCCTTAGACCCGCCGTTGGACAACGCCCGATTGTGCCCGGACAAGCATGAGGCTTTCTATGAAAACTCCCCCTGCTGTTATTCATTGTCCTTTATTCTCAGCAGCGCCGGCGAGATCGCAGATATTGGCTGCGATCCTTTTGCTTGCCGCGGCGATGATCTTGGCGGTGAGCGACGCCGCCCTCGCTCAGCAGGTATTGCCGCAGGCGGACCCGGCCGATTTCGGACTCGAAGTCCCGCAGGCCCCGCCCAAGTCGGGCGATGGTCGTGTCGTGCAGGTTCGCGGACCGAATGATGGGCCCGTCGTGGGCAGGATTCTCGTGGAAGTCGGCGACCGACTGGTCGTCATGCTGCCCAACGGACGAGTGGCGTCGGTCTCGCGCGAAGAAGCCGCCGAGACCGATCGACCCTTCGTACCGGCCACGCAAGACGAGATGATCGCCGAACTGACGGCAGGCACATTCAAGGACTTCCAAACACGGAAGACGCGGCGCTACGTGTACGTGTACAACTCGAGCGACGCCTTCTACCGCGCGACGAGTCGCCTGCTGGAAACGATGTATCCCAGCCTGCTCGCCTACTGCAAACGGCAGAAGCTCGACGTGCACGATCCCGAGGTGCCGTTGGTCGTCGTGATGTTTCGCACTGAGGAGGAGTTCGACGCGTACCATGAAATGGGCGAAGGCGTCGTCGCATACTACAACGCCGTCAACAACTACATCGTCATGTACGAGCAGTCGAAGATGGCCGAGGTGGCGCCGGAACTGGCCGTGAAGCAGTCAATCTCGACGATCGCCCACGAAGGCGTCCACCAGATCCTGCACAACATCGGCGTGCAGCAGCGATTGTCCGAATGGCCGATGTGGATCAGCGAGGGACTGGCCGAATACATGGCGCCCACGAGCACCGGCGACCGGGCTCGCTGGAAGGGCGTGGGCCTCGTGAACGATCTGCGAATGCACAGCCTGGTCGAATCGCTCAAGCAGCGTCCGCTCGGCCAGTCCGGCGGCGGGCTGGTGCGGCAGACCGTCGAGTCCGACCAACTCGATTCCACCGGCTACGCCGCCGCCTGGGCTCTGACGCACTATCTGACGAAGCGCCGGCCCGAGCAGTTCTTCGATTACTTGCGCGAGGTGAGCCGGATCGGACCTCTGGAAGGCGATGAGATCGACGGTGCGGGACTATTTGCCAAGCATTTTGGCCCGGATTTCGGTGCAATCGAAAACGCCCTGACGGACTATCTCAAAACGTTGCCTTACGTCGATCCGATCGCCAATCAAACCCATTACGTGGGAGTCATCGAAACGCAACTCCGGCGCTCGTGGATCGTCGCATTGTCGCCCGCGTCGATTCGTCAATGGCAGCAGGAAACCGTCGTCCAGTTGACGCCGCAGGAACGGGCAACCGCCCGGTTCAGCATCCGCGCATTTGCCAACCGGGCCCTGGCGGAACGAGCCGCCCGAGCGCTTCACCAATAGCCTTCACGACTCCAGCAGCATGGTCCGCTTTGTTCCTATCGCTGAGCAATTGGCCTCTCAGCGCAAGATACCTACGCGAATGTTTCCTTCGATGCTTGGCGTCGTCCCGCGGGCAGTGTATGCTGGATCGCGGTCGCGATTTCTGGTGCAGCGATTTTCGCCGGGCCGCTCGCCGGCCCCCCAAGAAAAGCCGGCCGGCCATTTTTTGAGTCCACAATTTCTCTATTCTCAGGAGTGTTCTTGTATGACAACTCGCATCTCCCGCCGCGCGATGTGCCAACTCCTCGCCGCCGGCCCTGCCGCAGTCACCTGGATGGCGGGCAGCGCCGTGACAGCCGCCGAAGGCCAGAAACCGCAGGCGAAGGTCCTGATGCCCATCGGCGATGCGACGGAAGTCGTCGATACCCTTTACCCGTTCTTCCGACTTGCCGAGGAGGGCTACAAGGTCGTGGTGGCCGGCCCCGAGGCCCGCATGTACCACATGGTCACCCACGAAGTACCGCCCGATGCCAACATCCCTTGGGACATTACCCAGGAGCGCCCCGGATACCATATCAAGGCGGAAGTCGCATTCCGAGACGTGGATCCGTCCGAGTACGCCGGACTGTTCCTTTCCGGCGGGCGAGCACCGGAGTATCTTCGGTACGACAAGGACCTGATGCGGATCACTCGCCACTTCTTCGAAGCCGACAAGCCGGTGGCCGTCGTTTGCCATGGGGTCGAGATCGTTGCCGCGGCCGGCGTGTTGAAAGGCCGCAAGATGACCACGGTTGGCAAGTGCGCGCTCGACGTTACCCAGTTCGGCGGTACGTTTATCAACGAACCGTGTGTGATCGACGGCAATCTCATCAGTGCGGGCACCTGGCACGACTACGGCACCCCCTTCATGAAGGTCTTTATCGAGCAGCTCAAGAAGATCGCTGCGCCGAAAGGATGACCGCTTTGCCCTACCCAAAGATCGACCCGAAACGACTCGAAGTATTTCCGCTCAGCGAGCGTCTCCATATCACACGGATCGAGGAAGAAGCCGCTGATCCCTCGGCTCCCCCGCCTGCGGCTCCGCCGGAACTAACGCGGCAGATCGAGGCACTCGCGGCGAACTTTCGCAAGGCAAGGCAGCAGGGAGCGTCGGTCATGCTGACTTATGGCGCGCACCTGGTGAAAAACTGTTGCGGGCTGCTTGTCAACTGGCTGATCGAGAACGGCTGGGTGACGCACCTGGCCACTCAGGGAGCCGGTGTCATTCATGATTGGGAATTTGCCTTCCTCGGCGAGTCGGGGGAATCGGTCCGTGAAAATGCCCCGGTCGGCCGGTTCGGAAGTTGGGATGAAACCGGCCGCTGGATCAACCTGGCCGTGATCGTCGGTGCTGCCGAAGGGCTGGGATTCGGCGAAGCAATCGGCCGCCTGATCGAAACCGATGCGATTGAGATCCCCGGGGCCGATCAACTTCGTGGCGCCATCCGTGACAATCCCGCCCACGAACTCACCGCCGCTCGGGCGGATCTGCTCTGGACAATCGAGCACTTCAAACTCCAACCGGGCCATCACGAGATCAAGCACCCGTTTCGCCGCCACTCCATCCTTGGTTCGGCCAGCCGCCATCGTGTCCCGCTCACGGTGCATCCCGGGATCGGCTACGACATCATCGTCAACCATCCGCTCTACCACGGCGGTGCGATCGGCCGCGCGGCAGCGACTGACGCCCGTGTTTTCGCCCACAGCGTCGATCGATTGGACGGCGGCGTCTATCTCTCCGTTGGTTCGGCCATTATGAGCCCCCAGGTTTTCGAAAAGGCGTTCAGCGCCGCGAACAACCTCCGCCGACTCGACGGGCGCCCGTTTCTCCACGACCACCGGATTGTGATCGTCGACATTCAGTCGGGCGGCGGTTGGAATTGGTCGGCCGGCGAACCGCCGAAAGACCACCCGGCGTACTATCTCCGCTACTGCAAGAGTTTTTACCGGATGGGTGGAACGCTCGAGTATCTCCAGTGCGACAACCGTCTGTTTCTCGCCAATCTCGTGGCCCTGCTAAGAGAGGAAGGATGAATGCGTATGCCAGGGTAGTGCGGGCTGCAGTTCCAGCCCACGTCGCTGAGCTACCGCCAGCTCCATTCTCCTGATAAAATGGGCGACATCGATGTTGGTCTTCTTCCCCTATCGGCCGGCGACCAAGGCGGAGTCGACGGTTCAGGAGTTTCGCAATGTCCATCACCCACGATCAAGCTCTTCAACAGCTTCATGCATGGACGAACAATCCCTCGTTGTTGGGGCACGCCCGCGCTGTCGAAATCGTGATGCGCGCGGCCGCGTTGAAGTACGGCGGCCAACCTGAGGTGTGGGCCATCGCCGGCCTGCTGCACGATGCGGATTACGATCAGTGGCCGGAGGAGCATCCCAAGCGGATCGTGGACTGGCTGCGGGAACAAGGCGAGGAGGAGATTGCCTATGCCGTGTCGTTCCACCAGACCAAGTGGGGACTGCCGCCGAAGACGCCGATGGACAGGGCACTGTTGGCCTGCGATGAGCTGGCTGGATTCATCGTCGCCTGCTGCCTGGTCCGCCCCGACGGTATCGCCACGCTGGAACCGAAGAGCGTCAAGAAGAAGCTCAAGGATAAGGCGTTCGCCGCCAAGGTGGACCGCGAAATCATCCGAAGCAGCGTGGAGATCCTGGGCGTCGACCTCGACGAACACGTCCGGTTCGTCATCGATGCCCTGAAGCCCCATGCAGACGAACTGGGAATCGGCCGGAAGGAGTAGGCGGAAGGCAGCTCTGCTCTTTCACGCCATCGTTTTCTTGAACCGCTGCGAAACGAACCAGATCACGCTCGTGCCCATCACCGCCAGCGCGGCCATCTGCGGCCAAAGAATGTCCAGGCCCACGCCTTTCAAGAAGATGCTTCGGACGATCACCAGAAAGTATCGAAGCGGATTGATATAGGTGAACCACTGGATCACCTCGGGCATGTTGGCGATTGGGAACACGAAGCCGGAGAGGAGCATGGCGGGAAAAAAGAAGAAGAAGGTCGTCATCATCGCCTGCTGCTGCGTCTGGCTGACGGTGGAGATCAACAGGCCGATGCCGAGCGTGGTCAGCAGATAGAGTCCGGTACCCAGCAGCAAGAGGACGACGCTTCCGCGGACCGGCACCTCGAACCAAAACGCTCCTACCACCGTGACCAGAATAACATCGACAAATCCGATGATCGCGAAAGGGACTGTCTTGCCGAGAATGAACTCCAGCGGCTTGATCGGCGAGACCATGATCTGTTCCATCGTACCGATCTCTTTTTCGCGGACGACCGCCATACTGGTCAACAGCAGCGTGACGAGAGACACGACGATGACGATCACGCCGGGAACGAAGTAGTTTCGGCTTTCGAGATTTTCATTGAACCATGCGCGGGTAACCAGCACCACCCGCCCGGGATGCCTTATGCCGCCAAGCGAGCGTTCGAGCCGCTCGACGAGGACTCGCGTCGAGTAGTCCGCGGCGATTTTGCTGACGTAGCCCAGAACGATTCCCGCAGTATTGGAGTCGGTGCCGTCAACGACGACTTGCAGCCGTGCGGTACGTCCGGATCGCAGGTCCGCCTCGAACCCGTGGTGGATGCGGATCGCAGCGGACACCGCGCCCCGGTCGATAAGCTCGGCAGCCCGGTCGTCGGTTTGGGTGTATTCGACAACGTCGAAGTAGCCCGAATCGACGAAGCGAGCGATCAGTTCGCGGCTCGCCGTGCTTTGGTCGCGGTCGAGCACGGCCATGCGGACGTCGCGGATGTCGGTCGTTACGGCATAGCCAATCACCATGGTCTGAACGATCGGGATGACGAAGATCACCATCCGCATCCGAGGGTCGCGAAAGACCTGGATAAACTCTTTGACCAGCATGTGGCGGATGCGTTCGCCCATCGCTACACGAGTTTCTTCTTGAACTTGACGTTTGCCAACAGCAACACGATCATCCCGAAGACCGCCAGCAGGATTGCCTCGCCCGCGAGAATTTCCAGCCCCACGCCCTTCAGGTAGATTCCCTTCAGCAGGGCCACAAAATACCGCGCAGGCACGATATGGGTGATCGCCTGGATCGGCGCGGGCATGTTGGCGATTGCGAACATGAAGCCGGAAAGCAGAAACGCCGGCAGGAACGTCGTCACCATGGCAAACTGGCTGGCCAGGAGTTGGTTCTTCATGACAATGCTGATCAGCATGCCCATGCCCAGCGCGCCGGTGAGGAACACGGCTGCCATGGCGAATAGCAGGGCAACGTTGCCTCGGAGAGCGACATCGAAGAGAAACTCGCCCATCAACACCGCCACGGCCACGTCGACCATGCCGATTGCGAAGTACGGGACCAGCTTGCCAAGGATCAGCTCGTGGCCTTTGACCGGAGTGGATATCAGTTGTTCCATCGTTCCGCGTTCCCATTCCCTTGCGACCGTCAGCGACGTTAAGAGCGCCGCGATTACCATCATGATCACGGCGATCAGTCCGGGAATGATGTAGTTCTTCGACTCCAGCTCCGGGTTGAACCAGACTCGGGGACGGACTTCCAGCGGGATTCGCAACTCCGGCCTCCCGCTCTTCTGCATCTGCCGAATCTGCATCTCCTGCGAGTAGCCCTGCACGACCGCTTCGGCATAGCTGATGGCCAGGGTGGCGGTATTGGCATCGCTGCCATCGACGATAAGCTGCACCGGGGCGTCGCGACCGGTTCGAATCCGGGCCGCGAAGTCCGATGGAATGACTAAGGCCACCATGGCACGGCGCGTGTCGATTGCCTCCACCAGATCGCCGTAGTCTCGAACCGCCTCGCGAAGCGAGAAGTATCGCGAGCCACTGAACCGGCTGGTCAAATCGCGGCTCGCCTGCGTCTGGTCCTGGTCCCACACGATCAGTGGCACATCGTCGACGTCGAGCGTCAGGGCGTAGCCGAACATGAGAAGGAGGAGCATGGGAATGGCGATTCCCATGCCGAGACTCCACGGATCGCGAACCACGTGCAGGAATTCTTTGCGGGCGACGGCGGATACTCGGCGCAGGTTCATCGCCGGACCTCCGCCTGCGGTTGGTCCTGCCGGTCGCGGGCCTCGATGAGTGAGACGAAGACGTCTTCCAAAGACGGCACGATTTTCTCGATCCGCTCGACGCGATAGCCCTCCTGTTCCAGTCTGCGGCGGACGTCCCTGCCGGCCGCGTCGCCGTCTTGCGCAACCACGTGAAGCCCCCGTCCGAAAAGCGCCACGTCTTTCACGGCCGGCAGGTGCTCGATCAGCCCCATGGCGATTTCCGGGCGGTCGCAGAGAATCCCCAGAACGTCGTCGGCCATGAACTCGGCCTTCAATTCGCCGGGCGTGCCGACGGCGATCAACTCACCGCGGTAAATCAGTCCCAGTCGATCGCAGTATTCGGCTTCTTCCATGTAGTGCGTGGTGACGAAGACGGTCACGCCGCGATCGGCCATTTCGTAGATCAGATCCCAGAACTGGCGTCGGCTGATCGGGTCGACTCCCGAGGTCGGCTCGTCGAGAAAGAGAATCGGCGGTTCGTGGAGGACCGCGCAGCCGAGTGCGAGCCGCTGCTTCCAGCCTCCGGAAAGAATCGACGTGCGGCTCTTGCGATGGTCTTTCAAGCCGGCCATCTCGATCACCCACTCTTTGCGGGACTTCTTCTTCTCGGCCGGGATCCGATAAATCCCGCTGTAGAAATCAATGTTCTCCTCGACAGTGAGATCTTCGTAGAGCGAGAACCTCTGGCTCATGTACCCGATCGTCTCCTTGATACTCTCGGCCTGGCGTGCAATATCGAATCCGCCGACGGTGCCTGAACCGCCGGTGGGCGAAAGGATGCCGCAGAGCATGCGGATGGTCGTCGATTTCCCGGCGCCGTTGGGGCCAAGAAAGCCGAAAACCTCTCCTTGGGCAACTTCGAAGCTGACGCGATCGACGGCCACGAAGCTGCCGAAGCGGCGCTCGAGGTTCTCGACGGTCACGGCCTTGCGGTTCTGTTCCATCATCGTTGTCCCAGGACGGAAACAAAGACATCCTCGAGCGTAGGTTCCACGGGCCGGATTCCAATCGCCGCAAGGCCGCCGTCGGCCAGAATCGACTCTGCACGGCGAGCCATTTCCCCGGGATCCCGGCCGACGACGTGCACCCGGTCGCCGAACAGCCCCACCGAGTCGGCTCCAAGCTGCTCTCGCAACAACGACGTCGCGCGCCGTGGATTCGACGCTTGAACCTCGAGAATCGTGCCTCGCATCAGGCGTTTCACCTCATCGGGCGTGCCGCAGGCGAGCAGCTTTCCATGATGGATCAGGCCGACGCGGCTGGCACGTTCCGCTTCGTCCAGGTAGGCGGTGGAGACGAAGATCGTCACGTCCTGACGGAGCAACTGGTAGAGGATTCGCCAGAAATCGCGGCGGGAGACCGGATCGACGCCGTTGGTCGGCTCGTCGAGAAAAAGAACCTCGGGCGTGTGGATCAGGGCACAGGCCAGCCCGAGTTTCTGCTTCATCCCGCCGGACAGATTTCCGGCCAGCCGCCGCTTGAATGGTGCAAGATTGCTGAAGGCCAGAAGCCTCTCGATCTTCTCCTGACGACCTTTGCGGGGTTCGCTGTAGATGTCGGCGTAGAAGTTGATATTCTCCAGCACCGTCAGGTCGGGATAGAGCCCGAACCGCTGACTCATATAGCCGATCCCTTCCTTAACCCTCTCCGCCTCGCGGACGACGTGCCGGCCCGCAACCCAGGCTTCTCCGCCATCGGGATCCATAATCGAAGTGAGAAGCCGCATCGTGGTCGTCTTGCCTGCGCCATCCGGTCCGACCAGCCCAAATATCTCCCCCTTGTCCACGGTGAGGGAGAGATCGTCGACGGCGACCACGTCGCCGAATCGTTTGGTCAGATGTTCCGCTCGGATGGCATCCATGGGAACGCGTGCCTTTCGCTCGAATCAGCGGTCCCGAGTCTCGGCCGGTGTGGGAGCATCGATCAGGATCTCGGCATCGGCGGGCATTCCGGGCTTCAACTCTTGGGCCGGATTGTGGATGTCGATTTTGATGCGGTAGACCAGTTTAACCCGTTGCGCTTGCGTCTGAACGTTCTTGGGGGTGAATTCCGCCTCGTCGGCGATGAACGAGACTCGGCCATCGTGTACTTTTCCGGGCCAGGTGTCGGCGGTCACCCGGGCCGGCTGGCCGAGCTTCACTTTGCCCAGATCGGTCTCTTCGATGTAAGCGCGAAGCCAGACATTGACCAGGTCGCCGACCGTCACCACCGGCGTGCCCGGGGCAACGTACTCGCCCGGCTCGATGTTTTTCGAAAGAACCATGCCGGTCAAGGGCGAGACGACCGTCGCATAACCGAGCCGTGTCTCGGCCAGTTGCCATGCAGCGGCGGCCTGCTCGACCCGGGCCTTGGCCTGATCGATCGTCTCCCTGCGAGGGCCGGCAACAACCAACTCATAGCGGGCCTTGGCTTCCGCCAGCGCGGCGCGGGCGTTTTCAATCTTCTCCTGACGCGGTCCTTCGGTGACCAGATCGAATTGCTCGGCCGCCTCGCGGGCCCGCTGCGAGGCAACCTGGTAAGTCGCCCTGGCCCGGTCGTATTCCTCGGCAGAGACGACGTTCTGCTCCCGCAGCCGCGAAATCCGGCCCAGGTCCGCCTCGGCCTTGGCCAAATCGGCTTGGGCTGCTTCCATCGCTGCCTTGGCTGCCGCGATTTCCTGCGGGCGCGAACCGGTCTCGAGTTCCTTCAACGCCGCCGCCGCCCGCTCCATCGCCGCTTTCGCCGCGGCGATCTCTTCCGGACGGGAGCCGGCCTCCAGCTCGGCCAAAGCAGCTTTGGTGGCCGCGAGTTCCGCGCGTCTGAGTTCAACTTCCGCACGCAGATCGGCATCGTCCAGCACGGCGACGACCTGATCCCGGCGAACCATTTCGCCTTCATCCACGAGCCGTTTGTCCACTCGTCCCGGTATTTTGAAGCTCACTTCGGCGTCGGTCGCTTCGATATTCCCCAAAACAAAGATACCCTCGCCGTTGCCCCCGTTGCGGGCGATTACGAATCGATAGACGAGGAGCGACGAGATGCCGAGAACCAGCAGCGCGACAAGGATCACCTTCTTCATCACCTCTCTCCTTGTGAACTGTGGTTCACTTCCTGGGCAAAAAAAATTCAGGGGGCGGGTGGGGCGATCGCACGAATGAGCAACTGCCAGGCACGGTCGACATGGCGGGTGACATCGAAGTCGCCATTGGACAGATGCCAGCGGATTCCGGCTGGCATGACGATACCCATCATCATCATGGCCACCGTCTCGGGGTCCAAGTCGGGCCGGAACTGCCCTTCGGCTTGTCCCTGTCGCACGATGGCGCCGATCTGGCCGAGGTAGGTACGAAGGATTTGCTCCACCCGCGTCTTTCGCTGCGGGTTTCCGACAAACGATTCGTCGGCGAAGACTATCCGGGGAATCGCCCGCCCTTCGCGGATAAATCGCACGTGTCGGGCCAGCACGCCCCGAAGCCGCTGGAGCGGGTCGGCCGATTCTTCCGACGCGGCTCGGACATTGTCGGCCAGGCGGCGTTCGATCAGGTCGAGCATGGCCGAAAGGATCTCGTCCTTACTGCGAAAATGGCGATAGATCCCGGAGGGAACGAGACCCACGCGCCTCGCAACGGCCGCCACGCTCAGCCGGCTCAGTCCCTGGCTGGCGACCAGAACCAGCGCGGCCTCGACAATTTGTTCTCTGCGGATTTCGGTCGCAAGCTTCTCGTCACTCATAAATCACCTGTATTGTGATTATACGTTCACAATGGGCCGGGGACAAGCATGAGCGGGCAGAATCGCGGGGTTCCGTGGTAGTGCCGCTGATGCCACCCGCGAGGTATACGTACGCGGCGGAAGAGAGGGGGGCGGGTCCATGTCTTCGGCCAACGTGTCTGTGGCCAAGCCGCGCCGACTGGCCCAAATAGGGACCGGTCTCCGGCCGTGGGCGCGAACCGTTACCCCGCCAGGCGACAGCCGCCAGGACGGCGGTTACAATGAGCGTCCGACTGCCGCTTGACCATTGAAGAACCGACTCGTGCTCCAGCAATCTTCCTTTGACGGGTGTAGCCGAACTCGTGAGAGTTCGCGGCCGGAAGTCTCACGACTTCCGCTACCCATCACTCCAACTTTGACGGAGCACTGTTAGACAACGATCGAATCCCACAAGTCTTATGGCACCCTTTCTCGGCGTCCTGCTGCATGCCATCGGCGGTTTTGCCGCCGGAAGTTTCTATGTTCCGTTGAAGCAAGTCCGGCGATGGGCATGGGAGAGTTTCTGGTTGGTTATGGGGCTGGCCGCCTGGCTTGCTGCGCCATGGTCGGTGGCCACAATCACCACGCCCCATCTGTCCGGCGTGCTCAGCGGGATGCCGGCACGCGCAGCCTTATGGTGCATCGCGTTCGGCATCCTTTGGGGACTGGGAAATCTGACGTTCGGCCTTTCAGTGCGATACCTCGGCATGGCGCTTGGCTACGCCGCGGCCCTTGGATTCTGTATGGTTTTTGGAACGCTCATCCCGCCGATTTTCCAGGGCAAACTGTCTGCAATTCTCGGGACAACGTCGGGCCTGACGATCCTTGCCGGCGTGGCGGCCTGCCTGGGCGGCATCGGCTTGTGCGGTTGGGCAGGAGTGGGCAAGGAGGCCGAACTGAGCGACGAGCAGAAGCGGGCCTCCGTGGCGGAGTTCGCCTTGGGCAAGGGCTTCGCCGTGGCGATGGTGTCGGGAATTCTCAGCGCCTGTTTTGCCTTCGGCCTGGCGGCCGGCAAGCCGATCGCCGAGTTGTCGATCGAACTGGGCACCCGCCCTTTGTACTCGAACAACGCCGTGCTCGTTGTCATCCTCCTCGGTGGATTTCTCAGCAATGCGGCCTGGTGTTTGATCCTCAATGTCCGCAACCGCTCCTTCGGCGACTATGTCACGGGGCCGGTGGGAAAGCAAATTCAGAACTACGTTCTCTCGGCCCTGGGCGGCGTAATCTGGTATGGGCAGTTTTTCTTCTACGGAATGGGCACGACCAAGCTCGGCGAGCAGTACGACTTTTCAAGTTGGTCGATCCATATGGCTTTTATCATTGTATTCAGCAATCTCTGGGGCCTCTACTTCCGGGAATGGCGTGGTACGAGCGCGAAGACGAAACGACTGGTCTGGCTTGGCATCCTGATCTTGATCGCTTCGACGATGGTTATCGGGTACGGTAATTACCTGGCTGCGGAGTGAAGGTGCTGAAGGAGTCGCTTCTTATGATCCACTGGTTGAAAATCCTCATGGGTGCCTTCGTGCTGCTCGCCGTCACCCCGTCCGGCAAGGCGACCGATCGGCAATACGATGAAGACGTTTCTGCCGGTGTCCCCTCCTGGACGCACCCGGAGGCCTTTCTCATTCAGTCGGAGACAGGCGGCGATCTTGGTTGGCCGGCGGCTTGCCCGGAGATGCGGCCCGGAGCCTACTGGTGGTGGCCCGGCAGCGCCGTCACCAAGGAAGACCTGACCTGGAATCTCGAGACGTATCGCAGGGCCGGATGGGGCAATATGGGCACGATCGGGATCTACGGCGTGCGAGGCGAAGAAGACCGCTTCATCGCGATCTTCTCGCCGAAGTGGTTCGACATGTTCAATCACGCGGTCGCGGAAGCCAAACGGCTGGGAATGAATATCGATCTGACACCCAGTTCCGGCTGGCGGTTGGGCGGACCGCATGTGACGCCGCAGTTCGGCGAGATGACTTTCGCTGTCGAAGACGGCCGAATTATTGCCCGGCCGGTCGCCGCGAAAGTAAAGCGAGCGGGACCGGGTGGAGAGGGGCTGGCAATCAACCCCTACTCGGCCGCGGCCGTGAGATTTCATCTGGACTGGCTGGACCGCTGTTTCGACGAAGGGGAGGGCGTCGCCGCGAGCGTTCTATTACGACTCCTTTGAAAACCCTGGAAACTGGTGTCCCGAACTGCTCGGCGCATTTCGGCGCCCTGCGAGGCTACGGGCTGGAAGAACACGCCGAGGCACTCGCCGGGAAGGGCGACCCCGAGGAAGTCCGCCGCGTTTTGTGCGACTACCGCGAGACCCTTTCCGAACTGCTTCTCGATTGCGTGGAAATGATCGTGGATTGGGGCAAGAAGCGAGGGAGCGGACTGCGAATGCAGGCCCACGGCGCCCCGGCCAACCTGCTGGACATGTACGCAGCGGCAGAGATCCCGGAGACGGAGGTGTTCGGTGCAAGTCACTTCGCCATGCCGGGCTACCGCCGGCAGCCGCAATGGATCCGGCCGGACCGGCAGAGCGATCTGGTCAATCGCTTCGCCTCCTCCGCCGCGCACGTGGCGGGCCGGAGCCCGGTGGTTTCGGAGAGTTTCACCTGGCTGCGGAACCACTTTCACACCTCGCTCGCCCACATCAAAGCGGAATCGGACAACCTGCTGCTCAACGGGATCAATTGCATCTACTATCACGGCATCTGCTACGCGCCGAAGGAAGCCGCCTGGCCCGGGTGGCTCTTCTATGCGTCGACACAGGCGAACGCCCGGAACTCGATTTTTCGAGACATACCGGCCGTGAACGCCTACATCACCCGGTGCCAGAGTGTGCTACAAAGCGGAGTTCCTCACAACGACGTATTGCTCTACTGGCCCATCTACGACCTCTGGATGACACCCTCGGGCAGCGAACAACGGTTCTCCGTGCATCATCCGGAGTGGATCGAAGAGACGGCCTGCGGTGAGGCGGGTCGCCGGATGATTCAGCAGGGATACACGTTCGACTTCATTTCCGATCGCCAAATACAGAGAGTGAAGTGCGAAGGGGGCAATTTGCGGACGGAAGGCGGCAGCATCTACCGCGCGATTCTTCTGCCCGCGGCCGCCTGCATGAAGATCGACTCGCTCGAGCATGTTCTGCGGCTTGCGAAGGCCGGCGCGACCGTCCTGGTCTGGAAACGGTTGCCGGACGATGTGCCGGGTTGGCTCGACCACGCGAACCGCCGGGGGCGACTGAACTCGGCGCTGAAGGAGATTTCGTTCGACTCCCGTGGAGTCGCCGCCGTGGGCGAAGGGAAAATGGTCCTCGGCGAAGATCTCGGAGCGATGTTGGAGGCTGCCAAAGTCGTCCGTGAACCGATGGTCGACAGCCACCTGAAGTTCATTCGTCGAAAGAGCGGTTCGCAGGCGGCGTATTTCATTGCCAATCATTCGGCTGAGGCGGTGGACCGATGGATTGCGCTGGGTTTACCTTGCCAATCCGCTGTGCTGATGGATCCCATGGCGGGACGCACCGGCGTAGCGCCGTTGCGGAACCGGTCCGGAACAGTGGAGGTCTACCTCCAGTTGCAGCCCGGAGAGACTCGCATTTTGCGCACATTCTCGGAGCGGGCCGTGCAAGGTCCGGCTTGGCCGGTCACCAGCCCTGCGGGCACAGCCGTACCCGTCGAAGGAGAATGGCGGATCGAATTCGTGGAAGGCGGTCCGGTTCTTCCGCGCTCGTTTTCGACGGACACGCTCGGATCGTGGACAGACTCGGAAGTAGCCGAGGCCCACCGTTTCGCCGGCGCCGCTCGCTACACGACCGTTTTCGAAACGAACTCGGAACGTGCCGACGGCTGGTTTCTCGACCTTGGAGACGTGCGGGAAAGTGCGCGAGTCTGGATCAACGGGAAACCGGCCGGCATGGTCGTTGCCCACCCGTTCCGGATCGACATCGGCGATGGGTTGAGACCCGGCCGGAACGAGATCGCCATCGAGGTCACGAACCTTTCCGCCAATCGAATCCGAGACCTGGATCAGCGCGGCGTCGATTGGAAGAAGTTCTACGAGATCAATTTCGTCGACCACACGTACAAGCCGTTCGACGCGTCGAAATGGGACCTGGAGCCTTCCGGCCTGCCAGGCCCTGTCAGGCTCGTGCCGTATCGGTTTGTCGACCGGGGAAAGTTGCCCGAGTAGAAGCTGCGATGATGGCTGGGCCCTATTCCACGCTGCCCAGCGCGAACAGGGTGTTGTTCGCCGGAATGCTGAACGGTGAGGAGAAATGGTAGATCTTGCACTTCTCTTCGCCGTCCTCGACAACCGCGGTCGGCTGCTCGACGACGAAGTCGGCAAACTGCGGAGCGTTAAAGGCAACAAAGGCCAAGCTTAAACATTCAATCTGCGGGTCGAATCGTTTCGACAGGTCGGGCAGAGCGATCGGCCCCGTGTCGACTTGGAACATGTTTTTCTCGAGACTGATATTCATCGTCTTCACGGGGTACTCGATCATCGCGCGCAGCCCCGTTTCGTCGTTGCGTACTTCCGTCTGCGTTACGATCGGCAGCCCGGCAGCCGTGGCATCACGGATCTTCTCGAATGTATCAAGCAAAGTGATTTCCGGCGCGTCGTGTAAGATCAGTCGCGGCTCTCCCCAGACCTGGTCGACCGGACGGACGGTTCGATAGTTCGGACTGAGCTTCGCGGGGCGCCGGAAGATCAGCCAGTTTCCTTCGCCGAGAATGGGAAGGAAGTCGTAGTTGTCGGCATAGAAGAGATCCTTTTCGCCGAACGTGTTCTCGCTCTTGCACGAGGCGCACTGGTAGTAGACCGCCGAGGTGCCGGCCTCGCGGTCGTAGATGGTCGTGCGGCTTTCGACCCAGAAACGCACGGAGTTGAATGCCGCCGTTCCGCAGATGAAGGATCGGCCGTAATCCAGGCATCGAATCTCCGCGGCCGGACCGGTCTGTTCCGCTTGCACGTACGCTCCCAGACACGATCCGCCGAATGCGGCCGTGCTCGCCAGAAGGAATCTACGCCGTGTACGTTTCATCATTCCACTTCCTGATCGATTGAGCCTTTTCATCGGCAGCCAAGTAATTCGTCAACCGCGGCCCCGATGTCGGAATTCGCCATCAGCGTCTCTCCGACCAGCATCGCATGGACGCCCCCGGACTCCAACCGCAGCACGTCCTGGCGGGTGCGAATGCCACTCTCGCCCACGACCAGCCGATCGGGCGGAATCTGCTGCCGGAGGCGAAGGGTGTGTCCCAGATCGACCTCGAACGTGTGAAGGTCCCGGTTGTTGATGCCGATCAGTTTCGCGCCGGATTGGACCACGCGCATGCGGTTGGCGGGGTCGTAGAACTCCACCAGGGGCGTCATGTTCAGCTCAACGATGGCGGCGTGCAAGCGGTGGAGTGCCACGTCGTCGAGACACTCGGCAATCAGCAGCACGGCGTCGGCCCCGGCCAGGCGGGCCTGGAGCACCTGGTAGGTGTCGATCACGAAGTCTTTTCGCAGCAGCGGAAGGTCGACCGCACGGCGAATCTGGCGCAAATACTCCAAGCTGCCCTGGAAATAAGGTTCATCCGTGAGCACGCTGATGCAGTCCGCCCCGTGCTCCTGGTAGATCCGGGCGATGGCGACCGGATCGAAATCCGCGCGAATCACGCCCTTCGAGGGGCTCGCCTTCTTCACCTCGGCGATCAGTCGCAGCCGGCCGGGCCTTGCGATCCGCTCGAAAAAATCGCGAACCGGCGGCGCCGACGCGAGCTGATCGCGGAGCCGCTGTTCGGGAACGGCCTGCTTTGCCCGTTCGACCTCCTCGCGCTTGGTCGCAACAATCTTGTCGAGAATTGTGCTCAAGTCTCCACCTGTCGTGCTTTGGTTCTCCGTACCCGGCAGCTCGATTGCCACGGACCGCATCCTCGCAAGACCGACCGGCGCGCGGCGACGGCAGCCGAGCTGGGCCGTTTTGTGCCGCCGCGCTCTAGTGTCGAAAGTGCCGCGTCGCGGTGAAGACCATCGGCAGTCCGAGCCGATTGCACGCGGCGATCACGTCGCCGTCCTTCTTGGAGCCGCCCGGCTGAATGATGGCCTTTACGCCGGCTGAAGCAGCCAATTCGATCGAGTCGGGAAACGGGAAAAATGCGTCGGAAGCGAGCACCGAGCCCTGCACGCGGTCGCCCGCCTTCTTAATCGCGATTTCGACCGAGTCGACACGGCTCATCTGGCCGGCCCCGGCCCCGAGAAGCATCTGGTCTTTACAGATGGCAATCGCGTTCGACTTCACGTGACGCACAATGGCCCAGGCAAACCGGAGGTCGTCCATCATCACATCCGCCGGCCTCGTTTCGGTGACGACCTGCCAGGTCTCCTCACGGTCGGGCTGGACATCGGCCTCCTGCATCAACACTCCGCCTTCGATGCAGCGGAACTGCCACCGCTCGGGCGGCTGATCCAAGTTGCCGACTTTCATCAAGCGAACGTTCGCTTTCCACTTTGGCCGCGTGGTGAGAATCTCGACCGCTTCGTTGCTGTAATCGGGGGCGACGATCGCCTCGACGAAAAGTCCGGGCTCGGTCAGCACTCCGGCGGTCGCCGCGTCAACCACGCGGTTCAGCCCGAGCACGGAACCGAATGCACTGAGCGGATCGCCGGCCATGGCCTTCTTCAATGCCTCGGCCAGGCTGTCAGCCGCCGCGGCTCCGCAAGGATTATTGTGCTTGATGACCGATGCCGCCGGGACGGCAAGCCCGCGGACGATTGCCAGGGCGCTGTCGAGATCCAGAAGATTGTTGTAGGAAAGCTCCTTGCCGTGAAGTTGCATCGCGGAGACGAGATTCGCTGCCGGCGCATCCTTTTTCGCGTAGAGGGCGGCCTTCTGGTGAGGGTTCTCACCGTAACGGAGGACCGCTTTCCGCTTCAAGGCGAACGACATCGCGGGAGGGAACTCGTCCTCCGTGGTGAGGCCGGCAAAATAGGCGGCAATCGCCCGGTCGTACTTGGCCGTGTGCGCGAAGGCGTCGCCCGCGAGCTGGCGGCGAAATTCGAAACTCGTCGCGCCGTTGGCGACAACTTGTTCGAGAATGGCTGAGTACTGGCCGGGACTGGTGGCAATGGTTGTGAAGGCGAAATTCTTTGCGGCAGCCCGCACCAGGGTCGGCCCGCCGATGTCGATCTGTTCGATGGCCTCGGCCTCGGTGACGCCTCCCCGCGCGATCGTGGCCTCGAAAGGATAGAGGTTCACCACCACCAGCTCGAACGTGACGATGCCATGCTCGGCGAGCGCGTTCATGTCCTCAGGGTTGTCGTGCCGACAAAGGATCCCGCCGTGTACCTTGGGATGGAGCGTCTTCAACCGCCCGTCCATCATCTCCGGAAAGCCGGTATATTCGGACACATCGCGGACCGGAATTCCCTCAGCTTCAAGGTGCCGCCGGGTACCACCGGTGCTGAACACCTCGACACCCGCCGATACCAAACCTTTGGCAAAGCCGGCCAAGCCGAGCTTATCGCTGACACTGATGAGGGCACGTCGGATCGGAGGGGACTCCATGCTTGCACCTGCTCGCGTGGGGGGGTGGCGTGATAGAACTCGAACACCCTTTGTTGTAAGCTTCCGGCGGCTCCGGTCAAGCACCTGCCCTGTTCCTTCTGTTTAGTCCGAGTTTGCGGCTTAGGAGATATCGGCAAGTCCTGCTCAATCTCTCGGCCGCGGTCGACGAAGAAAACCACAGGCCTCCATGTGTCAAGGGCAGGAAAAATGGGTCCTGATTCAAATCGGCGACGCGCGGCTCGGCGAGGCAGTTCCTTAGCGTCGCCACGGGCGGGTGTTTCGGAGGCGGCTCCCCGGGGTTTGAATCGGGTCAGGAAACGAAACTTCGAGAGGAAAGACGATTGATGAGTTTCACTCAGCAACAGCAGCCATTGGTGCTCGTAGTGGACGACGAGCCGGAAGTCTTGGGCGAGGTCGCCACGATTCTGTCCAGCGCCGGCTTTGTATGCCACTGCTGTTCGACACCCGAGGCAGCAATGGCTTTCACGCAGGAGAATGCCCCCGACCTGATCGTCTCCGATATCAATCTGGCGGGTAGGAGCGGTCTGGAGCTTTGCGAGAAGATCAAGGAGGACCCCGCCCTGAAGGACATGCCGGTAATGTTTCTCTCGGGTGCTCAAATCCCGGATATCATTCGTCGCAGCCATGCCGTCGGCGGGACCTACTACCTCCGCAAACCATTCGACCCGACCGTACTCGTCGAACTGGTAGACAAAGCTCTCTGGATGCCGCAGTTGGTCGGTCAGCATGTCCGGCAACAACAGTTGGCCGGTACAAGAGACTGAACAACCGCCGAGGGCTATCGCTCCGCAACTACCCCCATGGTGAGCGGATACTGTCAATAATGCGGCGGCCGCTCGTCGAGCGTTGCACGAACCTGGTCGGGCTCGTCGGCAGTGTGATCCATGTGCCCTGCCAGCCTGACCACCGCCTGCTCCAGAGTGTCTAGTCGGCGGTGCTGCTGGCGCACAACTTCGTCGAGGCTCTCGACGGTTCGCTGGAGGTCCATGAACAGCATCTCCAGGTCGTTAAGCCTGACGATAAGCGATTGCGCCAATTCAGTTTGCTCGAAGCGGTCCATACAGCCACCAGGGTAACCGGCGCCGCTTTTCTCTGCAAGCCCCGCTGCGACCCCTTCTCCCCCGGCCGCGTCATTTGTCGCCCGGTTGCCGCCGCGCTCCGATTCGAAAGAATTCCCGAGGTTCCCGTTCAGCTTGATAAGGAGGAAGGCCATGAGCCCGCAAACGATTGCGGCACTTACTCGCAAGAAATGCGTTCCCTGCGAAGGGGGCGTCGAGAAATACTCCCCGGAGCAGGCCCAGGAACAGTTGGGCACGCTGGAAGGTTGGCGTCTGACGGACGATGGACAGCGGATCCAAAAAGACTGGACGCTCAAGAACTTCAAGAAGGTGATGGATTTCTTCAACCGCGTCGCGGAAGTCGCCGAAGAAGAAGGCCACCACCCCGACCTGCATTTGGAACGCTACCGAAACGCGCGGATCGAACTCTGGACCCATGCCATCGGCGGCCTTTCGGAGAACGACTTCATCGTCGCCGCCAAGATTGATCAGTTGCCGGTGGAATGACTAGCCGGTGAGAAGAGGCCAGCAGCCCGGCTGCTACCATCAGCTCCCATGCCCGAGTTACCGCGGCCCGATTGAAAGCAGCCGGGCTGCTTACGAACCGCAGTTTTGTAAGGGCCTTTAACAGGTGAGCATCTTGCTCAGTTTCCTGCCTGTCGTGCTTAGCGGATAGTCGGCGAGTTCGGCGGGCCGGAGCCATCGGATCTCGGGCAGATCGGCGGCGCCGTTGGGACCCGAGACGTGGCGAGCTTCGTAGCAGTCCAGAGTAATGCGGAAGCGGGTGACGCCATGCTTGATGGTCGCGAGGTGATCGCCCAGGCGGACGGTTACTCCGGCTCGAGCGGCGACTTTCTTGCTGATCTCGTTGGCCACCGCGGCTTGATCCTCGCAGTGCACCTCGAAGCGGGGAAAGTCCCAGAGTCCGGCCCACCGCTCGCCCTCGCGGCAACGCATGAGCAACACCCGGCCTCGCCGCCGCACGACGATGGCTACCTCATGCCGCGATTCGAAGACAGGCTTTGGCTTTGGCAACGGGATTGCCGACTGCTTCCCTTCGGCCCGCGCCCGGCAAAGCAACGCCACCGGACACGAGGCGCAGCGCGGCGCGCGAGGCGTGCAGATTTCGCTGCCCAACTCCATGAGGGCCTGATTGAAGGTACCCGTGTGGCGACGCGGCAGAACCGCCTCGGCCAAGGCCCAGAGCAGGCGAGTGCCTTCCCGGGAGCCTGTTTGCTCGGGATAGGCGAGCAGTCTGGCGAACAGGCGGATGGTGTTTGCCTCAAGGATCGGCTCGCGAGCGTCGAACGCGATGGAGAGAATCGCGCCCGCCGTGTAACGACCGATCCCGGGCAACTGCCGCGCCGCTTGGGCCTGGCGTGGGAACTCGCCGCCGTGCCGGGCGACGATCTCCCGGGCTGCGCGGTGCAACTGCCGTGCACGGCGGTAATAGCCCAGCCCTTCCCAAAGACGCAACACTTCGTGCTCGTCGGCTCGGGCTAAATGGCCGATGGTCGGAAAGGCTGCGATAAACCGCTCGAAGTACGGTTTGACCGTCTCCACCTGGGTCTGCTGGAGCATAATCTCGCTGACCCAGATTGCATAGGGGTCGCGATTGCGACGCCAGGGCAGATCGCGGGCGTGGCGGCAGTACCAGGTTCGGAGCCGACGGCGGAAATCCCGGAGCCAGACGTTGTCGGGTAGCGGAGTCATGGAAAGAGGGCAGTCGGACAGGTTCGGACGAGTGCGGGCGGTTGTTCGACCGGCTAGCCGGCGCGGCGATTGTCCGGCGAGGCCAAGGGAACGACGACTCGGCGGATCCGGCCGCTGCGCTCAATGAGCATCTCCAAAGGACCGGGCAGACGGGCGATCTTCTCGGCGAAGTCGGCTTCATCCAGCAGGTCGCGGCCGGCCACCTGGTAGACGCGGTCGTCGACCTCCAGCCCGGCACGTTCCGCCGGCGAACCGGGGACGACGTATGTGAGAATGATCGCACCGGGTTCCGCGTCGTCCACTCGCCAGGTTACCCCCAACCTCAGAGGCTGTCCCTCGAGTTGGATTGTCAATTCGACCGGCTCTTCGTGTCCGGCGGGAACCACGAGCGCCTTGACGGATCCTTCGGCGGCCATGACGGTCTGGATCAGCGCGTCGCCGCTGGAAATCTCCCGGCCTGCCAGCTCAACGATCCGATCGCCCGGTTGAATGCCTGCCCGCTGGGCCGGGGATTCGTGGGCGACCGTTTTCAACTCGACGCCGCGCCCCGCAGGCTGATCGGCCGCCCAGGTTGCTCCCAGACGAACGGGGACCGCCGGCTTCGGGGACAGCAGGGGCGGCTTGTCATCGGTTTCCTGGCGGGAGGCTTCGCGAAAGGCGGGAACGTCGTTGTTGTTGGCGGCCTCGTAGATGACACGGAAGACGAGTTGTGTGATCCGACGCATTCCGGTGGTATTGATCCGGTTGGGATCGTCGGTGGGTCGGTGGTAGTCCTCGTGAATGTCGGTGTTCAGCGTGACCGCGGGAATGCTTTGGGCGAAAAATGGGTGGTGATCGGAAATGGCGAGCACCGCAGCCGGAAACTCGAATTGCAGATCGGACGCGACATTCTGCAGCGACAAGAGCCGACGCAGCCCGTAGCCGGTACGGATGCCCATCACGATCATTCGATCGTTGCGGAGGCGTCCGACCATGTCCAGGTTGACCAGCAACCGGACGCGGTCCAGCGGCACCGTGGGATGCGCGGTCCAGTGTTTCGATCCGAGCATTCCCTTTTCCTCGGCATCCCAGAAGGCAATGAGGATCGAGCGGCGAGGCCGCTGAGGAAGCATCGCCAGCGCCTCGGCGACTTCCAGCACGGCGGACGTGCCGCTGGCGTTGTCGTCGGCCCCGTTGTGGATCTCGCCGACGGGACCTTTACTGTTCTTCGTCGTGCCGCGTCCCACGTGGTCGTAGTGGGCGCCGAGGACGACGTATTCGTGCCCGAGTTCGGGGTCGCCGCCGGGCATCAACGCCAGAATGTTCCGGAAGTTGGGCGCAAAAAGCTGGTCGAAGCGCCCTTCGATGCCGGCGCCGTGCAGTCCGAGCGTCTCGAGCTCCGCAGCGAGATAGTCTCCGGCCTCACGCCCACCCCGCGTTCCGGCTTCCCGGCCCTCGCGGAGATCGTCGGCCAGATAGTCGACGTGCGACCTAAGTTCGGTCGGCGTGATCGACTCGAGGGCCGCCTGGAAGGCTGCACTGGTTTCGCCAGCCGGTGCGGCCGGAGGAAGGGGCAGAACGAGGCAAGCCGCGGCCGCAAGACTGCGGCAGAGCATCCGCCAAAGGGTGTGCATCCGGAGGTCCAGGCTCATTGCGGAAAGGACTATGCGAGAGAAGCTTTGTCGGGCCTCCGTTCGCCCGCAGGCCCTCTCGTTCATCATAGCCTATCAGACTCGGTATTGTCGGAAAGGTCAAGCCGGCCGGTGGCGACACCGCCTGGCAGGCTGTTTCGGACGTGTTCTTCGCGCAGCCCGTCGACAACGGCCCGGGCTTTGATTACGCTAAAGGCTTGTGCGGGGCGGGAAAAGATCGGCCGGGCGGTAGCCGGCCGTGGGAATAGGCCGGATGGCCGGTTTTTGGCGATTGTGCGAGGAATAATGATGAACTCCAAACGAGTGTTTCTTAGTCAGAGCGAGATGCCGACCGCCTGGTACAACATCCTAGCCGACCTGCCGGAACCGCTCCCCCCGCCGTTGCACCCCGGCACCGGACAGCCGATCGGCCCCGCCGACCTGGAGCCGATCTTCGCCCGCGCCCTGATTGAACAGGAGATGAGCCCGGAGCGGTGGATTGCGATCCCCGACGAGGTCCTCCGGATGTACGCGATCTGGCGTCCATCGCCGCTGGTGCGAGCGTCGAACCTGGAACGGGAGCTCAAGACCCCGGCGCGGATCTATTTCAAGGACGAGAGCCAAAGCCCGCCGGGCAGCCACAAGCCGAACACGGCCGTGCCGCAGGCTTGGTACAACAAGCAGGAAGGGGTGAAGCGGCTGTCGACGGAGACGGGGGCCGGGCAGTGGGGCAGCTCCTTGGCCTTCGCTTGCTCGCTGGTCGGCCTGGAGTGCAAGGTCTACATGGTCAAGGTGAGCTACCAGCAGAAGCCGTATCGCCGATCGATGATGCACATGTGGGGCGGCGAAGTTGTGCCCAGCCCCTCGCCCGAAACCGAAGCCGGGCGGCAGATCCTGGCGCAGGATCCGGACTGCCCGGGCAGCCTTGGGATCGCGATCAGCGAAGCGGTGGAAGTGGCGGTCAGCGACCCGGACACCAAGTACACGCTGGGCAGCGTGCTCAACCACGTGATGCTGCACCAGAGCATCATCGGCCTGGAAGCTAAGAAACAGATGGAGATCGCCGGCGACAGCCCCGACATCATCGTCGGCTGCGTGGGAGGCGGAAGCAATTACGCGGGTTTGGCGTTTCCCTTCATCCCGGACAAACTCCAGGGCAAAGACATCCGGTTCGTTGCCGCCGAACCGCGGGCCTGTCCGACGATGAGCCGCGGCCAGTACCGCTACGATTTCGGCGACACGACCAAGCTGACGCCGCTGATCAAGATGTTCACGCTCGGGCACAGCTTCGTGCCGCCGGGGATCCACGCCGGCGGGCTGCGTTACCACGGCATGGCCCCTACTGTGAGTCTGGGGCTGAAACTCGGCATCATCGAGGCAGCGGCCTTCCACCAAATCGAGTGCTTCGAGGCCGCGCAAATCTTCGCCAAGACGGAAGGGATCATTCCGGCGCCCGAAACGTCGCACGCGATCCGCGGCGTCATCAACGAAGCTCTGCGATGCAAGGAGACGGGCGAGGAGAAGTGCATCCTGTTCAATTTCAGCGGCCACGGGCTCTGCGACATGGCGTCGTACGACAAGTTTTTCAGCGGCGAGTTGGACGACTTTGAATTTCCCCAGTCGAAGATCGACGTCGCCCTGGCGGAGTTGCCGGAGATTGCGTAGGCAGGTGGGCTCCCGGATGTGCGGGGATTGCCGGAGACGCGGCCCGTGCTCGAAGACGCTCGGTGGCGATATCGGGTGCTGAGAAACCGCGGCCATTGCTAAGAAAGCGGCTTTGCAGGCGATCGGACGTGGTCGATGCCGCGGGCGTTGTCAACCGGATTTCTCAAGCCAAGGGTGTAAGTAGTTGGCGGGCCTTGGAGTTATTGCGCCGCCAGCGTGCGTCGAAAGTGCGTCGCGCAGTACGGCACTCTTTCCGCCGCCAGGTCTGCCGCGACGACGGTTGGCGAAGCCCGGAGCCGTCGGGTTTCACCCACGGCCTGGCGTTTGTCGAGGGCTGCGGGCTTCGTGCTCCGTTCTCCTACGGTTTCGCTTTGTCTTCGGCGGTCGCCGCAGGGCCCACCAGTCGTTCACGAAGGCTGTTGAGAGCCTTCGCCTCGACCTCCTGAGCGAAGGGGTTTGTCGACTCGGAATCGGCAGGACGCCCTATGCCGCCCGGCCCCGCGTCCTCGGGACGGCCCGGTCCGCTCCGCGCGCGGCGAGGCAGCCCGATCGCCTCGAGTCGCGCCTTCTGGTCTTCATCCAAAGCGCTGAGAATCTGCTCGTTCTTCGCCCGCGCATCGTCATCCGTCATGTTGTCGGCAAGTTCAACATCCTTGAGACTCTCCGCGAGGGTCTTCGCTTGCTCGTCCGACAGCGCAATTGCGATGTCGCCCGTGAGGAGATCCAGCTTTCGAACGAGCGTCGTCAGCTCGCGTTTCGGTCGAGGGGCGAAGCGGTCGCCCATCCCCATTCCTCCTGCACCCATGCCTCCCATCCCCATTCCGCCCGAGCCACGCGGCCCCATGCCGCTCATCTCAGCGGCCCCGCTCACTGCGATTGTCTCGTCAGCAGCCGGCGTGGGTTGTGGGACCTTCGTAAGTTGATAGCCCGTGGTCCGCATGATCGCGTAGGAACCGGCAGATCCCAGGAGGATTCCGAGCAGACCGGCTGCCAACCAAGCAACCACGGCGCGCTGGGATCCCTGGCTTTGCCGGACGAACACCGCCACAAACAGCGTCAGCAGCGCGAGCACCAGGAGATACGACGTCACTTGATCGAAGACCAACATGGCTTTCCCCCTTCAAACAGGACCGTCTTGAGCAAACGTACCAGTACGACTGTGAGGTATTCCCGACCAGCCGTCAAGAGAGGGCTTGCGTTTTCTGTGCCGCTGACCATAATGGCCCTTGTCTGGGGCAGGACCATTTGGTAAATGTGTGGGAGTGGGAAGCGATTGCTGGCGGGCATGGGGGACTGTGGGCTTGGGCGCCGGTGCGCTTCACCACGCCATAATCGTGTCGGATGGGGCTGACTGTTGATGGTGCGCGAACACCGGCTGACGTTTTTCAAAGATGAAACGTCGGCCGAAGACGTGGACCTGTCCCCCTTCCCGCCCCGTGAACCGTTATGCGGCGAATTACTGGTGGTTTCGCACCGAGACTCCTGTTCTTTCAGTGCCTCTGACATCGATGACCGACCTTCCCGAACGACTCAACGTTGCGGCGACCCTGATTGACGAGCACCTGGCACAGGGGCGCGGCGCCAAGCCGGCGATCGTCAGTGGCCGGCAGACCGTGAGCTACGCCCACTTGCAGGAAGCCGTCAACCGGTTTGGCAACGTGCTGCAAGAATTGGGCGTGCGGCGCGAGGAGCGGGTCGCCCTGTTATTGCCCGACAGCCCCGAGTGGGTCTATGCCTTCTTCGGGGCCATCAAGATCGGCGCGGTGGCCATTCCGCTGAACACCATGCTGTCGAGCAAGGAGTATGAATACCTGCTCAACGACAGCCGGGCTCGGGTGCTGGTCGTCCATGCCGATCTGGCACCCAAAATCGATCCTCTCGGCGACCAGTTGCGCTATCTCAAACATACGATCCAGGTCGGATGCCCCTCGGTCGGACGCTTGTGTTTCGACACGGTCATGGAGAATGCGTCGGCAACGCTCGAGCCGGTCGATACCAGCAAGGATGACATGGCCTTCTGGTTGTACAGTTCGGGCACCACCGGCTTTCCCAAGGGTGCGATTCATCTCCACCACGACATGCTCGTGGCCGCCGATCTCTACGCCCGCGACACGATCGGGCTGCGCGAGTCGGACGTGTCGTTCTCGGTGGCCAAGTTGTTCTTTGCCTACGGGCTGGGCAACGGTCTGTACTTCCCCCTGCGGACCGGCGGGACCACGGTTCTGATGCCCGATCGGCCGGTGCCCGAGAAGGTTTTCGAGACCGTCGACCGTTATCGCCCGACCGTGTTCTACGGCGTGCCGACGAGCTACGCGGCGCTGCTGCACGAGGCGGAAAAGGCCGGGCGGGTCAGCCTGGGCGACGTGCGGATGTGCGTATCGGCCGGCGAGACTCTGCCTCGCCACCTGTTCCTCCAGTGGCAGGACCGGTTCCACGTGGATATCCTCGACGGGATTGGCTCCACGGAGATCCTTCACATCTTCATCTCCAATCGTCCGGGAAGGGTTCGGCCGGGGAGCACCGGAGAGATCGTGCCGGGCTTCGAGGCGAGGATCCTCGACGACGACGGCCACGACCTGGCGACGGGCAAAGTGGGCACCTTGTTCATCAAGGGTGACAGCATCGCTTCCGGATATTGGAACAAGCACGAGGCCACCAAGAAGACCTTCTGCGGCGAATGGATCAACACCTACGACAAGTTCATGGTCGACCAGGACGGTTTCTTCTGGTATTCCGGCCGGGCCAACGACATGCTCAAGGTGAGCGGCCAGGCCGTCTGGCCGACGGAGGTCGAGGCTGTGCTCCAGCAACATCCCGCCGTTCTGGAAAGCGGAGTCACGGGAGCCGCCACCGACGACGGGTTGCTCAAGCCGGTGGCCTTCGTGGTGCTCAAAGACGGACACCAGGCTTCCCCGGAGTTGTCGCGCGAGTTGCAGCAGTTCGTCAAGTCGCACGCCGCCCCGCACAAATATCCCCGCGCGGTGGTGTTCGTCGACGAGTTGCCCAAGACGGCCTCGGGCAAGATTAAGCGATTCGAATTGCGTCACCGCGCTGCGCAAGACGGCGTGCTACGCTCGCAGAAAGGTTGATTCCCGCCTATGCTGCTGCCACGTAGGATGAAAAGGGGACTGGCTCCGCAAGACGTTGTGTCTTCGGTCGCATTCACCGACGATTGCTTGCGGTGCCTGTCCCCTTTTTCATCCTGCCACGCTGTGCTCCCAGTCTTGCAGGGGCAGTCCGGTCCACATATATTGGAGGAGAAGCAGGGAGATACGGCAGACGCAACGGCCGCGTCCCGCCAACATTGCCGGCTTACAGGAACCACGCGCCATGAGACTTTCGCAACTTTCCCTCATCATCGACAACAAACCCGGGAGCATGATTGCTCCCTGCAAGCTGCTGGCCGATGCCGGCATCAATATCGTCACCCTCTCGCTGGCCGACTCCGAACGCGTCGGCGTGCTGCGGCTGATCGTGGCCGAGTGGCAGCGGGCCCGCGAGATGTTCGAAGCAGCGGGGTACGATGTCACCGTCGACGACGTCCTGGCGATCGAGGTGGCCGACCGGCCGGGCGGCCTAATCGACCTGCTGAAGCTCTTTTTGCACGCGCGGCTCAACGTCGCCTACATGTACGCGTTCACCGAGCGTCGCGGCGACAGCGCGGTCTTGGTGTTTCGCTTCGATGACATCGATGCCGCAATCATCTGTCTGACCCGTGCGGGAATCAATCCGGTCGCCCCGGTATATCTTTACGACCGGCTGGACGAAGAGTAGGTTGGACGTCAACTTACGGAGGACGTGGTCAGGCTTTAGATTTCCACTTTGGCTTGAAAGCGAGAGTCATAGTTGAAATTTAAAGCCTGACCCTGGGCTGCCCCGCTGGGCTGCCCCGAGAGTCAGACGAGCATAGCAGCGCAGGGCTAATTTCGGCTGCCAACGAAGCATTTCAAAGGGGTGGCGGAGATGGCATCAACTTGGAAGACCGTCCGTGTTTTCATCTCCTCCACTTTCCGCGATATGCATGCGGAGCGGGATTGGCTCGTCAAGCGAGTCTTCCCAATGCTGCGGGAGAGGCTTCAAGAGTACCGCATCCATCTGATCGATATCGATCTGCGTTGGGGTATCACCGAGGAAGAGTCCCAGCACGACCGGGTGCTTGACCTGTGCTTGCAGCAGATCGACGACTGCCGCCCGTACTTCGTAGGCATTCTGGGCGAGCGTTACGGCTGGGTGCCCGGTTCGTTCAGCGAAGAGGCGGCCAGCAAGTACGGCTGGGTGCAGCATCAGACGGGCAAGAGCGTTACCGAATTGGAGATTCTCTACGGTGTACTCCGCGACCCTAAGATGCACGGCCACGGCATGTTCTTCTTCCGTGATCCCTCGTTCATTGCCGAATTGCCCGAAGTGAAACAGGCCAACTTTCGTGCTGAGAATGAAGAGTCGGCGCAGAAACTGCGTGATTTGAAGCAAGCCATTCGAGAGGCCGAACTGCCTTGGCCGCCGTTCGAGGATTATTCCTGCCGTTATGCGGGTCTCCGGATCCACTGGCGATCGGCAAGCGGCGAGCTTCTGTCTGACGAAAATCGGGAGGTATTGCGCAGGCTGGCCGAGCGTGGGATTGTCGCCCCGGAGACATACCGCACTCTCTCCGAGCACCAGCGCGAGTTGGCGACCCGATTCGGCGTCGTTTGCCTGACCGGGCTGGAAGAGTTCGGCCAGCGAGTATTGGAGCAGCTTTGGAAGGCGATCCAACGGAAGCACGGCCTGCCCGACAGGCCGCCGGCGCCCACATTTTCAGAGACCAGTTCGCTGGTGGAAGACGCCGACTACCACGAGCAGTTCATGGAGTCACGCCTGCGTGGGTATGTGGGCAGGCAGAGGATTCAGACGGATCTCGCCGCGTTTACCGACAGTGACGCCACAGTGCCCTGCCTCGTGACCGGCCCCTCCGGTTCCGGCAAGTCGTCGGCTATGGCGCACTTCGTCCAAAGCTACCGAGATAGGCATGCCAAAACCCTGGTCATCCCGCATTTTATCGGCGCCAGCCCCGGCTCAACAAACCTTCAGCGTATGCTTCGGCGGTTCTGCCTGATTCTGCAGCAGCATTTTGCCGAAAGAGAGGAAGTTCCACAGGATCTTGCAGGTCTGGTCCGCCGCTTCCGGCAATCCTTGGACCAGATTCCAGACTGGGCTCCGGTCGTGCTCGTAATCGACGCCCTCAACCAGTTGGACGAGACCGACAGCTCCCACTCGCTCTACTGGCTCCCCTTGCACTTCCCGCCGCATGTGAAACTTGTCCTCAGTTGTATTGATGACGGACCTGCCGCATCGTCGCGCGCGGGAATCGTCGGGCAAAGCGTGGCCAAGTCGCCGGTCGACACCGTGCTCCATACCTTTGCCCACCGACCGCTAAAACGTCTGCACATCGAGCCCTTGACGCCCGAGGAACGCTTCGAGATCGTCAGCCAGGTACCGTCGCTTTCGGCCAAGAAACTCAGCCCGAGGCAGATCGGTCTGCTGCTATCGAATCCGGCTGCTGAAAACCCGCTATTCCTGTTGGTGGCCTTGGAAGAATTGCGCGGCTTCGGCTCCTTCGAGCAACTCGAAGCCCGCATCGCAGCCTTTCCTCGCGAGGGCGATACGATCACATCGCTTTTCAGGCAGGTCATCGAGCGATTGCGCGACGAGTTCGACCCCGACACCGTCCGCACGATCCTGTCACTCCTGGCGTGCAGTCGCCACGGCATGTCGCAGCAGGAGCTATTGGAAATGACCGAGGGGATCGGCGTCAAGGATTCAACGGGCGACGTATTCCCCGTGCTACGCCAACTTCGGCCGTACCTGCAGCATCGCGGAGCGCTTCTCGACTTCTTCCATCGCGGCCTCTTCAAGGCCGTGCGAGAATGGTATGTGCCGGATGATAGTTGCGCTTTGCCCTATCACGAAGACCTTGCCGAGTATTTCCACCGCAAAGTGAACCCGCCGGGCGCCGCACCCTGGAGCGGCCACTATACGCGGAGTCTTTCCGAACTGGCTTATCACCGGACCCGGGGGCAATCTTGGGTACAACTGGAAAAGACACTGACCGCCCTGCCGTTCTTGGAAGCCAAAGTCCAGGCCGGCATGGCCTTCGACCTCGTGGTTGATTTTTCCACCGCCGTGAGCGCCCTGCCGGTCGAGAGGCCGCGACGCCGCATTCTACGTTTGCTCGAAGAAGCACTCCGCCGCGACATCCACTTTATCACGCGTCACGCTCAAGACTATCCTCAAGCCCTTTTCCAGTGCCTCTGGAACAGTTGTTGGTGGTACGACTGTTCAGATGCTGCCCAGCATTACGAGGAAGGCCGGCCCCCGGGGCTCGAGCCTGACGCAGTCCGGAGTGAGGATGCCGACGAACCCGATCAACAACCGCGACGTTGCCCCACGCTTCACGCACTTCTTGAACATTGGCGTCGCACGCGAGAACGGGCTTACCCCGGCTTTGCCTGGCTGGCTGCTCGCCGTCCGCCTCCGTTGCACTTGGGCGCGGGGCAACTGGCCGTCTTTCATGGCCACGAAAGACACGTGACAACTGTTGCGATTTCACCAGGCGGGGATCGGATCGTCAGCGGATCGTTAGATGGGACCGTTCGAGTGTGGGACGTTCAGAGCGGGAAGGAGTTGGCCATGTCAGGCTCGGGTGGAGGCGAAGTGGCAGATGTGGCGGTTTCTCCCAGTGGGGAGCAGATCGTCAGCAAGTTGAAGGATGGGACGTTTCGAGTGTGGAACGCTCGAAACGGCGAGGAATTGGCCGTGTCTCGCGCACCGGGATGCAAGGTGACCAACGTGACGTTCTCGCCCGGCGGGGATCGACTCCTTCGGACATCGTGTGGTCCGATGATTCGGATATGCGACACGGAAAGCGGCGAGGAACTCTCGACGCTGCACGCGAAGGACAGCGATGTGACGACCGTGGCATTGTCGCCCGACGGGGAGCAGATCGCGACGGGATTGCAGAATGGAGCCGTGCAGGTTCGGAATGTCCTCACGGGAGTTGACGTTTCCATGCTGCGCGGACACGAAGGTTCTGTGGCCAGCCTGGCGTTTTCACCCGGCGGCGATCGGATCGTCAGCGGATCCGACGATCGAACCGTGCGCATTTGGGATGTGCGCGGCGCCGCCGAATTGGCAATCTTAGGCGGACACGCGGAACGAGTGACGGGCGTTGCCTTTTCTCCCGATGGGGAGCGGATCGTCAGCGGATCCGATGACGGGAGCGTCCGGGTTTGGAATACCCGCACGGGTGCGGTACTGGTCGAGTTCCCCATAACGGAAACCGCAGCGAAGTCATGCGAGGGCCACACCGAGGCTGGTTTCCCAGGAATTCTCGCGGACGAGCATGATGCAAGCGAAGAGAGCTTTACACTCACCAATGATGACGATGACGGGAGTCAGGTGATTGTTCTGGAGAATGACGTTGTCGTCAGCCCCCGTAACGGGTCAGTCAGCTCAAGTGTGGCCTTTTCGCCCAATGGAGATCGCATCGTTTTTGGATCAAAAGCCGTTGTATGGGTGCTGGAT
Source organism: Thermoguttaceae bacterium (assembly GCA_040768665.1). Lineage (GTDB taxonomy): Bacteria > Planctomycetota > Planctomycetia > Pirellulales > Thermoguttaceae > JABWBD01. The sequence goes on along the minus strand of JAXGMN010000057.1, from coordinate 15,434 downwards.
GCAGAGAGCGGAGCCCTACTGCACGTGCTACACGCGGATTGGCACCAGGTGACGAGTGTCGCTTTTTCGCCCGACGGAGACCGAATTCTCACCGGATTAGAGGATGGGACCGTGCAGGTATGGGACGCAAAGAGCGGAAGGAAGGTGGCCCATTCAGGAAGACCTTGCCTTACTGACCGTGCGATCGTGGTGGTTTCACCTCGCGGCAATCGGATCGCCACCGCATTTACCTGGAAAGGTATGCACGTATGGGATGCTGGCAATGGACAGGAACTAGCTGCGATCGGCGAATTCCGTAGCAACAATACAAAGATCGCCTTTTCGCCCGGCGGGGATCGGATCATCACTGTCTTGCCGGAGGGGCAGGTCGTAGAGCTATGGAACGCCCTTAGCGATGCCAGGCTATGCAGCTTGCGTGGGCAAGGAGGCTATGTAACCAGTGCGGCTTTCTCACCGAGCGGCGATCGATTCCTCAGTGGATCATCGGATGGGACAGTGGGGATGTGGGATAGCAAAGACGGGAGCGAACTGGCCGTGTTCCGCTTGAAAGACATCGTCCCCGAACGTGAAAGAGCCCGCTCACAACTCTTCTCGAATGAATATGGCGACAGAGACCAATCTCTCGACTGGGTCATCCAGGATGATTGGAAGGAGCAAGAAAACACGGACGATTTTGATAGAGTGGCGGATGCAGCCCCTTCGCCCTCGGAGCCTATTCGACTTGACGATGAAGGCACGTGGGCACAAACGATAGCGGCGGATCCCACTGAGGACTTTGCGGGCGGGCCAAATCTGCCTTGCGACGATGGGATCACCATTGAACTCGAGCCTCCCGAAGAGTTCTTCTACGATCCTGATACCGACTGGCCTGCAAATGGCTTTCGGCATGCGTCGCCAGTGGTGAACGCAGCGATTTCACCTCTTGAGGATCGGGTTGTCAGTTGCTCTGAGGATGGAACCTTGCGGGTCTGGGAGGTTCAAACCGGCGCCGAACTGTGGGCCCAGCAGATCTCGATCCGACAACATAAGGGTTTGCGCTACGGATTCCTTGCGGACGTGAATACGAGTGTGGCGAAATTATTCTTCTCCCAGGACGGGACTCAGATCCTGAGAGAATCAGAGGACGGGACTCTGGAAGCATGGGACTCTGGAAGTGGAGCCCAGTCTTGCGTTTTCCGAGGTCACAAGGCTGTTGTGACGAGCGTGGCGTTCTCTGCCGATGGAAATCACATGGCCAGCGGGGGTGGAGATGGCTCCGTGCGAGTATGGGACGCCCGAAGCGGAGAAGATCTCTGGGAGTTGCGTGGCCACGAAGACCGTGTGACGGGAATCGCCTTTTCGCCGCTCGGGGATCGCATTGTCAGCATGTCGGAAGATGGGAGCGTTCGTGTATGGGATGCAAATCTAGGGATTGCGTTGTCCGTGTTTCGGCACAGTACACCTTCGCCTGAACACAAAGAGCACGACGTAGAACGGATTGCGTTGGACGGCTTGGCAACATCACGGACAACTTGCATCGCCTTCTCTCCCACAGCGGATCGAGTCGTTAGCGGCACAGAGGATGGTATGATACGCGTGTGCGATGCGACCAACGGAGCCGAGCTGTGTGTCCTGCGTGGTCACAACGACAGGGTGACTGGCATCGCATTTTCCCCTGATGGAAATCGAATCTTCAGCGGATCGCATGATGCGACGGTGCGCGTATGGGACGCCAAGAGCGGTGCTGTACTGGCCATGCTCGATCTGCACAACGTCGGGTTCCAACCTGATTCGGGCAGCGTGGAACTGATTCCGCCGACCGCCGCCACCGGTCAAGATGCTCACGCCCACGGATCTAGGGTAACACCGTCGAATCCCTTTACGGACGACGATCTGACCAAAGCCGTTCACGCCACTTTCTCAAACGACCTCAAGAATGCCGAGGATGCGGATTCCGAGTTACAGCCTTTGGACGGGTATGACGAAGACCCACTCTCTCCGCTTGAACCTTTGTGCGAACTTCCGCCACTGACACATTTGCCTTCATACGAACTCCTTCCGTCGAGGCCTCTCGCTTCGTTGAGCGTGACGAGCGTAGCTTCTTCCCCCCAAGGTGATCGTATCGCCGTTGGATGTGCAAACGGAACGGTCCATGTTTGGGACGTAAAGAACCCAGCCGATCACTGCGTATTGCGGGGGCACGACCACTGGGTATCGAGTGTCGCCTTTTCACCGGACGGGATACATGTTGCCAGCGGATCAGACGATCGGACCATAAGAGTATGGAATATACACAGTGCCAGCGAGCAACTTGTGTTGCGTGGACACGATGGTCCGCTGAAGCAAATAGCGTTCTCGTGCGACGGGAGTCGGGCCTTCAGCGATTCCGATGACGGAACCATCCGTGTATGGGATGCCCTAAGCGGGGACACTTTGGAAGTCTTGCTCGGACGCACTTCCGAAACAATCATGGCATCTTCGCCAAGCGGCGAGCGAATTGTCAGCGGATCGCAGAGTCTTGATGTCAATCCTGCCTTACGGATCTGGGACTCCGAGACACGCCGTCAGATCGCCGTGTTGCGTGGGCACGAAGGCCCAGTGTGCAGCATTGCGTTTTCGTTCGACGAAAATTGGGTTGTCAGCGGGAGTAGAGACAACACCGTCCGCGTATGGGACACGCGTGGTGGCACCGACACATGCACGCTTAAGGGACATCATGGCATCGTGACGACGCTGATCCTCTCGCCGACCGGGGACCGGCTCGTCAGCGCATCCAGTCCTTCACTCGCTGGCGCGGATGAGTCCGTTCGGGTCTGGGATGCAAACAGCGGGATGGAATTGGGTGCCCTGTGCTCCGTCGACAGCATAGCGTTGTCTCCAGGCGGGGACCGGATCGTCGGCGGATCAAGCGACGGAACGATCCGGATCTGGGACGCAAATGGCGCGAACGAGTTGATTGTCTTGCAGGGGCACAAGGACGCCGTTAGTCAACTCGCGTTCTCTGCAAACGGGGACCGGATCGTGAGCGGATCAAGAGATGGAAGCCTCCGTGTGTGGGACTCCAGCAGCGGAAGCGAGCTAGCGGTTCTGCGCGGGCACTCACCTCCAGACAGGTACTTTCCTCCAGACAGGTACTTTCATTGCGTCGCCTTTTCACCCAGCGGGGATCGGATCCTCAGCCTATCCGATGCGGCGGCACGGGTATGGAGCGAGGAGATTCCCGACGCTCGGGAACCGGTGGCACCTCCGGAACAACTCCCGGTCGTCCGAGGTCCGTTTGAGGACGTGATGGCTGAATTGGATAGCGAAGACGAGGACGCTGTGCTGGATGAACCGATGAGCGAGGATGGCGGAGAAGATGTAGTGTGGTTGGAGAATGAGGGAGACCAGGTGATCGCGCTGGACGATGTGGGAGATGAGAAGTCCACCTGGCGTGAGTTGTTTGTGATGGGCAGATATGGCGGAGAAGTGACGAGCGCAGCGTTTTTTCCGGAGGGTGATCAACTCGTCAGTGGGTGGAAGGATGGAACAGTACGGATCTTGGACGCCAAAAACGGCGCCGAGGATTATGCATTGCGCGGCCACCAAACTTCAGTACGTCGTGTGGCGCTCTCTCCGGACGGGTATCGAATTGCGAGTCAATCGAGCGATGGTATATGGCAGAATGAAATACGAGTTTGGGATGTCTTGTTCTGCAGTCTCCTCGAGGTGATTCATGGCGCCAGTGATGTGCAAGCGATCGCCGGAGGAAAGATACGATGTCCCTTTCGTGCCCTTCTGCAGAAACAGGAGACCCTCGTCGTACGCGCCGACGATGGTTCACCGGTCGCATGGTTTCCCATTCGGCTCACCCGGACCGCCACGTATCCGTCCGGGCGCACCTGGGCCGCTTCGCATGGGAGGCATGTATTTATCGTTGATCTGGAAGGTTGCAAGGAATCAACGTCTTGATTGGAAGGCAGTGGAGCCGTAATCCTATAGCATCTTAGGTACGATCTTCATCGCGATTTCGCTGGAGCATAAGATTCCCAACCCTTTCTGCTTCCATTCGATGGGCTATCGACGCTGGACTCTCGACTTTCCGCTCTGCTAGTCGGCTGCCGACAAGGGAAAGCCGCCGCTGGTGCTGCGCGCGGTGTGGGTGCATGACGGGAAGCAGCCGATGTGCCTTATCACGAACGTGCTGAGCAAGACGCGACTGAGCGACCAGCAGATTGTGACGATCTACAAGGCAAGGTGGGGAATCGAACTTTTCTTCAGAACCTTCAAACAGACCTTTGGCCGTCGGAAGCTGCGCAGCCACAAAGCGGAACATGCGCAGTTGGAAGCGGAGTGGTCGTTGGTGGCATTGTGCGCCTTGTGCCTGTTGGCGCAACGGGAGATCGCTGACTCCGGCGGCGATCCTTGCCGATTGAGCCCCGCCGGTGCGATCAAGGCGATCCAGAAGGTAATGGGGCAATACCGCAACCGTCCCGAAAATCCTGCGGAAAGCCTGGGATCAATGTTTCGCAACGCCCTTTTGGACGATTGCCATCGCACGTCGTCCAAGGCCGCTCGCGTCTATCCGACGAAAAAGAAACGTGAACGCACGGGAGTACCCATCATCGATACAGCAACCAAAGCTCAAATTGCCGCAGCGAAGGAGTTTAAAGCAAGAGAACACGAATTTCGGTTACCGGCGTAGAGTGGTACCCGGCACGCCCACGGCCCGGGACTGGTCCATTTTTCGGCCAGTTCGAGTATTTTGGCGTCAAGACGTTGGCCGAAAACATGGACCTGCGCCCCTCTCTTCCGCCCCGTAAACGGTTACCATGACTACCACGACATGATCCTCGACGCTGAAGTTGCGGCAACGCCGCTCCGCTCAAGGGTTTCTCGGACTGCCGCGAACTCCCGCTCCGTGCCATCGACATCGAATTCTGCGTACATGTTGTAGCGACCGAACGCGAACACCTGGGACAGCAGGCGTCCAACTTCCGACTGGTCCTCGGCTTCTGCAAACACGTCTTGTAGTGCCACTTCCCATGCGTTCAAGTTGCCAATGTCGCGGTAGAGCGGCATGAGCCGGAGCAACTCAATCGCCAGGCGGTGCCCAGGTGCAGTGATTGTCTTCGAGCCTGAAATGGCTTCAGCAGTCTCTCTCACCGTCTCGCACAGCCCCATAACTGGCCTCGCACAACGGTACCGCTGCCCGACGCCGCCGTGGCGACCGGGGCAGCCTTTCAATCTCCAGTCAATTCTACCACCCGCCCGGGTCGGCACCACAGGGAAGGCGTTCGCCGCACGGATGCGGCGACTTAGCGGGCAGCGAATGTTGGCGACCATGCTGTCACCAAACTTCCAGCCGGAATCCTGCTCCCTTCTCAGACGCCAACACCAAGCAACGGTACAAGCTCTTCAGGTCCTCGATAACCGCCTCTGAATCCACAAGTCCACGTGCGATTGTCGCATTGGCTTCAAGGATACGAAGCAAGCCCGCGATGGACCTGAGCCCCTCTGCCGACGAATGCCATACGTAGTCCTCATTGAGCAACTGTTCCACGTTCTCCACTTCGTCGAGAGAACCGCCAGGAATGTTGCCATAGAAGGCGGTGAATGGCTTCAGTCCCTCAGCCGTCGCAATCTCGTCCAACCGGTCCGCGTTGATGACCAGCGTGCTGCCATCCGACTCAGCGAAGTCGGCGGTGTCGATCTGCGGCTCGAATGCTGGGAACAGCCCTACGCCCATAGATCGTTTTCGTCTTCGGCCAACGGTTGTTCTTTCGCTCACCTTGTCGCAAAGTGGGAGTTTGACGGGAAAGGCAACCCGATCGGGCGGGAGTCGTTCTGCCAAATCGCCCCTGGTAATCTTAGCAGGTCCCCGCCAGACTGGCAACACCTTTCCCGCTGAAGAACGGCTGGTGGCGCGAACTCCTTACTTCGACTACCCTGGCGCGCAGGCCATCTGCGCTCAACCTCTCGGCTGCTGCGGAAAGATCGCTGCCCCACCAGATCTGTCCGGTCTGGCGAACTTATCCCGTGCCGGTCTGCGCGGAACTTCTTCCACGCCAGATACCGCCGGCCAATGTGCTGTTGCAACAGATGATAGAATTCGGGCGACTCAATCCGTGCTCGCTGCCGAGCGGTCATCGCACACAACGGCCTTTCCCACCGTTCCAGCGGCGGGACTTCAAGCGTTACCCAACCCGGTCGAGGTTCTCGCACGACGATCCCTTCCCAAAAAGAAACCGCCGCCTTCTCGCAGTCGAGATAATCCTCGACTGCGGTACGCTCCGCATACCGGCCCCTTGCGGGACTGTACGGCCGGCCATTGGCGTACGTCGCCACCTGCACCACACGCCTCGGTCGCTCCTCGCGTCCGCCACTTGAACCTTCACGAAAGCTGCATATTCGGGACATGGCTGGCGCTCCTGATGCAATGCGTTCAAGCGATGCCGGTCCCGTTCTAGCACAAAGCGGACGTGTGTACAGTACCCGCCGCGAAGTTTTTCGCCGCCGGCCTCCCAAGACGCAACTCCTTTCCTGCCAGTCTCTTCCGCAGATGCCTTCCATCAATCCGACCCCTTGGCCGAAAAAAAACCTTGCAGAAACGCGCCGCACCCATTATCCTCAAGAGGTGATAGTGAACATTAGTACTCATTCCGCGCCGTGCCGCCACACCCGCCTGCAGCAAAGAACGAAGAACAAAGAACACAAATGACCAAGAAGCCGAAAGAGAAGCCTCGCTCCCAGCCTGGACTCCCCGAACCTGGCGACGACGCGCCCTACCGGCTCCCGACCGGCAGTCTCTGGCACGATCTCCCTCCCGCCATCAAGCACAACCATGACGACCAAGCCAAAACATGAACCGCTCCACCCGGAACGGTGTGGAGCCCAAAGTGCCTCCGTTCTGAGAAATTCGCAACTTGGGCACCACACACCACCGCCGACCCGAACGTCTCGCACGTCGCACCCGGCGGTTTGCCCGATCAACTCATCCGGAGCAAAACACATGAAAACCCTCCCGCTGCTCGTCGCCGCCGCGTTGCAGATCGTCGAAATGATGATGAGAACGACGCGAGTGCCTTGGTTGGTTGGAACGGCAGCGATGGCCGGGCTTTGGATCGGTATCGCTTCGGATGCCTGCGGCGGCTCGCCGGATCCGTTGCTCGATTGGTCGGCATGGCAGCGCTATGGCAATACCGTCAAACACCCGTGCACGACGCTCAAGCCCGCGGACGTCGACCGCGCCAAGGCAAACATCCGGCAGTATGCCTGGGCGAAGAAATACGCCGAGGGCATCGAACGAGACGCCAGGCGGCACCTCGATCGAATCTCGCCGGATTTCCTCGCCAACATGATTCCCCGGACCACGCCCGGCGATCCTCTCTGGACGCCCTGCCCGTCGTGCCGCGCCCAGGGCAAGCCGGTCCATCCCCATGGCCTCTGGGCATGGAGCCTCGACGACCCCGATCACATCCGCTGTACCATGTGCCGGGAGGTCTTTCCAAACGACAAGTTCCCGGAAGACATCGTGTTGACAACCCGGTGGGGAGAACCGCAGACGATCACGTTCTGCGGCGGCGAGACGTTCGTCATCTTCGGCTACAAGACCGGCCGGCCCAGCTTCACCGCCAATGTCCGCTCGCGAAAAGTGAAATGGATCGCCGGGTACTGCCGGACTCTTGCCGAGGCGCACCTGCTCACCGGCAAGCCCGAGTACGCCCATGCGTGCCGCGAAATCCTTTTGCGGTTCGCCGACTGCTATCCCCAGTGGCTCGTCCACGTGGGCTACGGCGAATATGCCGATATGGACCCGCGCCTTGCCTCGCTCAATATTCAGAAACTGCCCGAGCCCGAGCTGTGCCCTCCCCCCAACCAACCCGACCGCCGGCTGCACACCGGATACTGGAGCGCGGGTCGCGCGGGCGGAGTCGGCATGGAATCCGGGTTCGTCCGCCAGGTGGTCGAGGCATACGACTGGACTTGCAGTGCGAAGGATGCCGATGGCGCCCCTGTCTACAGCGAGGTCGATCGCGGCAAGATCGAGCGAGACCTGTTGCTGGAGAGCACAATCCTCCTCGTGTCCGACAAGCAGATCAACAACAAATCGGTCAGCAACCGCACGGCCGCCGCGCTGGTCGGTATGTGTGTCGGCCATCCGGACCTGGTCCGGTTCGGCCTGGAGGGCTTTCAGCAAACCGTCGACGGCTGGTTCTTGCCCGACGGCGCGACCTCCGAGTCCCCCGCCTACGGCACGATGACGCTCGGCGGAATCTGGGACCTGGCCCAGGCTTTTCGCGGCTACAGCGATCCCCCCGGCTACCACGACGCGGCCGGCAACTGCATCGACTCGCTCGATCTGTATCATGGCACGGCCTACGAGCGCGTTTGGGAGTGTTTCTTTCGCGGCTTGCAGGGCGATCTCCGCTACCCGCCTTACGCCGATTCCTCGCCTACGGCGAGCCTCGGTGCGAACTTCATCGAATTGATGGTCAGCAACTATCCCGAGCGGCCGGAGTACCTCGCGCTGCTCAAGGAAACCATCGGCACGGGCCGCACCAAGGCCGGCCACGCTGCCGGGGACATGGCGCGGCGGGAACTACTCGAAGAGCTGCCGGGCTCCGGCCTTGCGATCTATGCCCGCGAGCCGGGCCTCGAACGGCGAACCTCGCCGATGCTGTCGCTTCCGGACTGGTGTCCGCCGGAACTGCGGATCGGGCATTTGCGCACAGGTGCCGACGGCCGGGAGAGCCTGCTGACCCTGAGCGCAAGCCATTGGGGCAACCATCATCATTACGACAGCCTGAACCTGTACTACTGGAAGCAGGGCCACGAGTTGCTCTCTGATCTCGGCTACCTGTGGGACCATCCGTTGAAACACATGACCATGCGCACGGTTGCGCATAACACGGTGGTGTTGGACGAGAAGGACCAGGTCGCAAGAGACCGTGGCGGCGAGGTGCTGTTCTTCAAGACCTCCAAGCACGTCAAGGCGATGGAGGCGTCGTCGCTCGCGTATCCCCAGGCGAAACGGTACCGCCGCACCGCGGCGCTGATTGACCACGGCGGCGGCCAAAATTACGCCGTCGACTTTTTCCGCGTCGAAGGCGGCAGGCGGCAGGACTACGTCTATCATGCCGCCACCGGCGCGTGTGAAGTGCTCGACCTGAAACTCCAGTCCGTCGCGGGGGAAAAGCTATACGATTTCGAGAACATTCGCGCGGCCGACGGCTCCGCTGTGTGGCGAGCCACCTGGAAATCCACCGCCGACATGACGTGCGTGGCCTGGAACGTCGGCCAGCCGGGCGAGCGCGCATTGGTGGCCGACGGCTGGGGCCAACGCGACTGGAAGAATTCCGACATCGGTGCGACGATCCCCTACATCGTCCGTCGTTGCGAGGGCGAGGGCCCAAGGACGTTCATTTCGGTTTTCGAGGGCCACGGGCGAAGTGAACCGTTTGTCCGCGGCGTGAAGCTTGTGGATCCATCCGGCGTCCTGCTGATCGAAACGGCGATCGGCCAGGATTACGTCATGTCGATGCTGGATACCGGAACACTGCAGGCTTCCATCTCCGGCGGCCAGAAGGATATCACCGCCCATTTTGCCGTGATATCGGTGCAGAACCGCAAACCGGCCTGGACATTTGCCGTGGAAAACCAACCAACCCCCAGTAAGCCTTGACCGATGGCGTTCTTCAGAACAGCGCCGGTTTGCCCAACTTGCGGCGGATGGGGACGAACTGGCCCGCGTGCATCAGCCAGTGCGAGCCGAGGAGTGTCAGGACCGAGGCGACCGTCGGCGCATATTCGCGCATCGATTCGGGACCGGGAGCGGCGAGTTCGGTGTCGGGAGTGGCGTCGATCGCAGCCAAGGTGGCTGCCTTCACCCCGTCCATCAGCGCCATGTATTCGGCCTTGGTATGGAATTTCGATGGCTCGTCGCTGGAAGCGGTCTCTTTGGTGTAGGCTTCCTCGAAACCGGCGGGCAGATCCGGCCCGGTCCGGCCCAGCGCCCGGACCATCGCGGCCGTGCCCGTAACGAGATGGCCCATCTGCCAGGCGATGTGATTCGTTCCCGGCACCGAGCGGACCAGCAAGTCGGCGTCGCTGAGATCCTCGATGTAGAACCGCACGACCATGTGACTCATCTCGGCAACCTCGCGCATCACGTCTTTGGCGTTCATTGCTCGTTCTCCTCATTGTCTTGGACACGGAACTCCCGGCACCTTAGCACCGGGCACGGCTCACCGACCGAATAGCATCTTCCGTGAGCAATAAAAAACCCTTGCGTAACTCGTTGTCACGCAAGGGCTTTCAAGTGGAGGATAGCGGGCTCGAACCGCTGACCTTCTGGCTGCCAGCCAGACGCTCTCCCAACTGAGCTAATCCCCCAATTTGGCGATTCGTGGTGCGGCGACACTCTAATCTCCACCACACGTCATCAATGTAGCGTTACCCAGTGGAGCCGTCAAGGAATGAAATACCCCCTCGCCAGCGTTGTCTTAGGATTCGTCTTCGGAATCGACTTTCTGAATCATCTGGAGGAACTCGTCCATCGAGGGGCATCGCTTCTTCAACTCAGGCTCGATGCAGGCGTGAATCGCTTTGGCCAGATCCGGATGAATTTGCGGCCGATATTGGCGAATATCGACAGGCGGGCGGTCGTGAGTCATGGCCGCCATGCCGGTCGTGCCTCGCAGCCAGGGCAACTCGTTCGTGCAAATCTCAAATGCCGTCACTCCGAAGGAGAAAACGTCGAGCCGCTGGTCCGTTCGGTAGCGACGTACCAGTTCGGGAGCCATGTAGTTGGGCGTGCCCGTCCGGTTGCCCGGTTGCATGAACGGCGGCGTGGCAGGCACGGACAACCCGAAATCCGTGAGTTTCATCGTCTCCCCGTCGCCCGTAAGGATCAGGTTTCGGGGACAGACGTCGCGGTGGATAAACCCAAGCGAGTGAACGGTGCTGAGGGCCTCGGCCACTTGACGGATGTACTTCAGCCGACGCCCGTTGAGCTGGTCGTCACGGGCGACCAAAAGCGAGTTCAGGCCCTTTCCTTCCAGGAATTCCATCACGAGATATTGCGCACCCTCGGTTGTCATGCCGTGCTCGAAGGTTTCGACAATTGTCGGGTGGTGAAACTGGATGGCGATCTGGCCCTCCGTCGGTTTGTTGAGCCCCTTGAAGCGGGCCTCGAACGCGGCCGTCTTCGCGCGGTCGAGGATCTTGAGCCCGACAACACGGTCGTTCTTCCGGTCTCGAGCCCGGTAGAACTTCGACATCGTGCCCGAGATCGCCTCGCGCAACAATTCAAAACGGTCTTTCACATCGAGCTTGCCCTGGCCGAAAATGGGCGTGAGGCGATCCAGAATTCCCATGGATTGGCACCCCGGTGTCGTGTATTCCCTAGGGTTAATTTAGCCATGCCTGGAAAATTTGGCAAGCGCAGCGGGGCCAAGAGCACGAGCAGCGGTCGCAGCACCGGTCATGCCTGTCGAAAGTGGCCACGAACCCCAATTGACATCGATTCCCGAACGCCGGTATCATCCCCGCCCGGCTCTCTATCGTGAAAGGACGCTGCCATGGCTCGATCTTCAAACGGCGGACCATCGCCCAATCTCCGTCCGTTCGGCCGACGGCCGGCGGAGTGTCGGATTCTTATGGCCACGGGTCTGGTCATCGTGGCGATCACGATCCAGGCGGGTTGTGTCAGCGCCATCCCGCAACACCCGGCCGTTGCTTTCGTGGAACCGCCACGCGAGGAACTGGAAGCTTCGCTTTCCCGGGAACGCATCGAGGCCAACGAGGTGATCCAGGTGCGGCTGGCCGACGGAACGACTGCAAGCGTCACACAGACCTACTACGTTGGCCAGGATGGGACCGTGGAAATCGCCGGCCACGGGAAGATCCAGATCGCCGGCAAGACGCTCCGCGAGGCACAGCAGGCGATCGAGCAGGCGGTGGCCGTTTCAGAATCGGCGAAGCAGATCGTTGAGTTGATGTTGTCGGAGTACTATCTCGTCACCGTTGACGAAAGCGGCGCGAAGCGTCTCACACGCGTCCCAATCAAGGGTGCACTGACGGTAAAAGACGCTTTGGCGAACGTGCCGGGCGTGTCCAGCAAGATGATCTGGATTGCACGCCCCGATCCATCGCGCTATCTCAGCGAGCAGATCCTGCCGGTCGACTGGGAAACGGTATCTCGCGAGGCGAACAGCCCCACAAACCACAAGCTGAAACCGGGCGATTGGCTCTTTGTGGCGGAGGAGCCGGCGCAAGGACTGGCCCGCGTCTTCAATTCGTTCACCGGCATGTTTACCTCGCCCGAAACCTCGCGCACCGTGACGCGATGATTTGAGGCCGGGGGGACTCGGGGTTACAATGGTCGGCATTTGCCGGCCGTCTCACCCTTCCAGGAGTCCCACCATGACGTTTCCGTCAGCCGCGTCAAACCGCCGGAGTTTTCTCAAGACCTCGCTGTGCACCGGGATCGGGGGCTGCCTGATTTCGCGAATCGCCATTGCTGCGGGAGACCGGCAAGAGCTTCCTCCGGTCCGGCAGATCACGCGCGGGCCCAAGCACCACTGGTTCGGATACTACGACAAACTCGAGTTCGATCCAACCTGCCGGTATGTGCTTGGGATGGAAGTGGACTTCGAGCACCGCTCGCCGACGCCTGACGACGTGATCAAGATCGGGATGGTCGATCTGGCCGACGGCGACAAGTGGATCGAGTTGGGGCAGTCGCAGGCCTGGTGTTGGCAGCAGGGGTGCATGCTTCAGTGGCGGCCTGGCTCCAAGAGTGAGGTAATCTGGAACGACCGGCAGGGCGATCGGTTCGTCTGTCACATTCTCGACGTATTCACCAGAAAGAAGCGGACCATCCCGCACCCCGTCTATACGGTCAGCCCCGACGGCCGCTGGGGTGTGGCACCGGACTTCCGCCGTGTGAACGAGATGCGTCCGGGCTACGGCTACCCCGGTTTGCCGGATCCGAACCGGGATGTTCTTGCCCCGGCCGACTCAGGGGTCTTTCAGGTAGACCTGGAGACGGGCGAACAACGGCTTGTGGTCTCGCTGGCGGATATCGCTCGCTTGCCGTATGAACGAGAGGATCTCTCCAAGGCGAAGCACTACTTCAACCACCTGCTGGTCAGCCCGGACGGTTCGCGATTCGAGTTCCTTCACCGTTGGGGGTTTCCGGAGTGGAAGGGCGGCACGCGGATGCTGACAGCGGCGCAAGACGGGTCGGATGTGCGGGTAGTCGATCCTTCGGGACGCACGTCGCACTTCATCTGGCGAGATCCGCAGCATATCCTGGCCTGGTCGTGGCATGAGTCTCATCAAGCGGCATTCTATCTGTTCGAAGACAAGACGGGCGGAAAGGTGGAGGTCGTGGGCAAGGAGGCGATGCCGCAGAACGGCCATTGCACCTACCTGCCCGGCAACGACTGGATCCTCAACGATACCTACCCGGACAAGAGTCGGAACCAGAACGTCTATCTCTACCACGTCGAGCGCCGACGGCGTGTGCCGCTGGGCAGCTTCCATCTGCCACGCGAATACCGGGGCGAGTGGCGTTGCGATACCCATCCTCGGTTCAGTCCGGACGGGCGGAGCGTCGTTATCGACTCCCCTCATACGGGTGAAGGACGGCAATTGCACCTGATCGACATCAGCGGCATCGTGGGAACTAGGAACCCATGACCGAGCAGTATATACTGGCGGTCGGGGGAGGCAGCCCGGAAAGTGTCCCGCTATTACGCGGTGGAGACCTGTTTGTCGCGTTCAGAAAGGCACGTTCGATGAGCGAACCGATGAAAAACCGTCGCGAATTCCTGGCAACGGTTGGCGCCGCGTCGATCCTCGCAGGATCTTTGGGCAATCGCGAGAGTCTTGCCGGCGAAACCAAGGAGAAGCTTGCTGTCGACGGAGGAACGCCCGTGCGGAAGACTCCGCTCCACTCGCGGCCCTACGGGCCGCAGTTCTACGACGACGTCGAGAAGCAGGAGTTGCTGGAAGTTCTCGAATCGAGGGCCCCTTTCCGCTGGCGGGGGCCGGAGTCCAAAGCGCTGCAGTTCGAGGCAGCCTACTCGAAGCACCTCGGCGTCCGGCACGCGATCGGCGTGACTTCCGGGACGACGGCTCTTTACACGGCCGTCGCCGCCCTGGGGATCGGGCCCGGGGACGAGGTCATACTCCCTGCGTGGACATGGTATGCCGATTATGATGCCGTCGTGCTTGCCGGGGCGCTGCCGGTGTTCGCCGAGATCGACGAGTCCCTGGCGATCGACCCCAAGGACATCGAGCACCGGATCACGCCGCGGACCAAGGCCATCATTCCTTGCAGCCTGCAGGGCGGCGTCGCGGACATGGACCCGATCATGGAAATCGCGCGCGGCCACAAGCTCCGCGTGCTGGAAGATTTTTCCCAGTGTGTCGGCGGCCGTTACAAGGGCAAGTACCTGGGCGCGATCGGCGATATCGGCATCAACAGTTTCCAGCTCAGCAAGACGATCACCGCAGGCGAGGGTGGTGCGGTGACGAGCAACGACGCGGAGTTGTTCGAGCGTGCCATCCGCTTCCACGACGTGGGCGTCCTTCGCGCACCTTACAAGGAAGAGTTCAAAGGGGGCCTGCTGGCCGCCTTTGCATCGTGCAACTTCCGCATGAACGAGTTCACCGGAGCGGTGCTCAAAGGCCAGGTCCAGAAACTGGAAACGATCTGCTCCCGGCTTCGCGCCAACGCACGCAAGGTGCGGGAAGGGATCGCCGACCTGCCGGGGCTGAAACTGCGCAAGACGGCGGACGTCGACGGCGACCTTGGCGTGACGGTTTTTCTGGACCACGGAACCCGGGAGCGACGCGACCAGTTTCTGCGGGCACTTCGAGCCGAAGGGATCTCTGCTTCGGGGCCGGGCGGATCGGTTATCCTCCCGACCGATCCCCGGATCGAAAACAAGGTGACCGTCCATCCGGATTGGCCGTCGTTCCAGAGCCCGCAAGGCAAAGCGATCCGCTATGGAAGTGAGTGCTGCCCACGGACCATCGATATCATCGGCCGCTTCGGCGGCGTGATTATGGACCCGAACTTCACGGACGAGGATTTGAACGACATCGTCCTGGCTATCCGCAAGGTTTATTTGGCGAAGAATCTGGCGTAAGAGTTCTCCGCGTCGTAGGTTGATCTCGCGGCCAATCTACCGGCGACGGAAATGTTGCTAACCGTTCACGCCCGCGGAAGAGAGGGGGACAGGTCCATGTTTTCGGCCAATGTCCCTATCGCCCAATCGCATCGACTGGCCGAAAAATGGACCCGTCCCCGGCCGTGTGCGTGAACGGTAATAAGTTTTGCCTGCTCGCGCAAAAGGAGCCAACGCTATGGAAAACAACATCAACCGACGGGGATTTGTCCAGGCGGTGGCGGCGGGTTCCGCCGCATGGGCCTGGCTTACCACGCGGCGGGCGCCGGCGGC
>JAXGMN010000056.1:0-82193 GCA_040768665.1 Thermoguttaceae bacterium | reverse complement strand
AAAGACCACAATCGTAGAGATGGAATGCCTCGGCACCAGGATGGTGGGGCGACAAAAAAGGGACTGGCTCCGCAAAATCTTAAATCTTCGGTCCCATTCGGCCACTATTCCATGCGGCGACTGCCCCTCCTAACCCGATCACTGGGGAAGATTAGTCTCCCTCTCGCGTTCTCTCCCGCCGACCGAAAGGTGCACCTCGCAACCGGTATGACCCGTTCGACCGATTCCACTCATCGTCGCAAAGGAGCCCGGTCGATACTGGACAGGGGGGGCCAGGCAGACTACAGCAAAGAACGTCAAAAGCGGTATGCACGGGCGGACGTCGCGGACGACCTGCCCCACTCGCCATCGTTCGGCGGCCCGCTCTCCCAGTGATTTGATTATTCTAGCGGCTTTCCCCACCGGCAGGGTGGCTGGAGAGAGTCGTGTGGGCATCTCGCACCGAAAGGAGTCCTCCGGCGATGGCATTCCCGTCATTCGGGTCGCGGCGCAACTCGGAACGGTCCAGCCGCCGCGCCTCAACGCGTGTTCACACCCCTTCGGCGCGATTCGGCAGGCGGCCTCTGGCCGTTGAATCCCTGGAAGAGCGGATGCTGCTGGCGGCGATCCCTGTCATGCTGAGCGATTCACTCACCTTCACTCCTGACCCCACCGGCGCTGTGCAAGTCGGCGAGTTCACGTACTTCGCGGGCAAAGACGCGGAGCACGGCGTCGAGCTGTGGAAGACCGACGGAACCCCCGAAGGCACGGCGATTGTCAAGGACATCTATGCCGGCTCGGTCAGTTCCGAGCCGGCATCGCTCGTGGAAGTTGGCGGCCGTCTCTTCTTCACCGCCTACGAGGCGACGCACGGAAGAGAACTGTGGATGAGCGACGGAACCGAGGCCGGCACCGTTCTGTTGAGCGACATTTACGCCGGCAGCGTCAGTTCCACCCCGCAGTCGCTGATCAATCTCGCCGGCACACTGCTATTCACGGCCTACGAATCGGCGCATGGCCGAGAGCTGTGGACAAGCGACGGGACAGCCCTTGGCACCAGCCTGGTGAAGGACATCTACGCGGGATCCGTCGGCTCGGATCCGCAGGAACTCACCGACGTCAGAGGAACATTGTTCTTTTCGGCCTATGAGGACGTGCACGGCCGCGAGCTGTGGAAGAGCGACGGAAGTACCGACGGCACCGAATTGGTCGCGGATATCCGTCCCGGGTCGGTCAGTTCGAGCCCCGAGGATTTGACCGAAGTGGCCGGACGGTTGGTCTTCACCGCAGACGACGGGGTCCACGGCAGACAAATGTGGATCCTTGCCCCAACACTCGCCGACGAGTCATACCTCGCCGAGGTCGACCAGACGCTCACGGTCGATGCGGCCGAGGG
This sequence comes from Thermoguttaceae bacterium, assembly GCA_040768665.1. Lineage (GTDB taxonomy): Bacteria > Planctomycetota > Planctomycetia > Pirellulales > Thermoguttaceae > JABWBD01. The sequence goes on along the minus strand of JAXGMN010000056.1, from coordinate 80,818 downwards.
AGTGTTGGCAAACGATCCGGATCTTTCCGGCGCACTGCTGGTCGATGCTCCCCGGTACGGTGCGGTAACGCTCAACCCCGACGGCTCGTTCGCCTACACGCCCGCGGCCGGCTTTTCGGGAACCGACACGTTCACCTATCGGGCCAATGACGGAAACGGGCTGACGAACATCGCAACGGCCAGCGTCTACGTTGCCGAATCGCTCGGCCCCGTCGTGTATTCGCAGTTCGATCTCGCCGTTTCGGCCGGGGGAAAATGGTTCTCGTTCGACACCTCCCGCGCCGGCTTGCTCAGCCTCCAGGCCACGGTCGGGGCAGGTGGCGGGACGGTCCGGATCGAGCTCTACGGAGAAGACCTGGCGACACCCCTTGCTGTGTCTGCCACCGCCGGCGAGCACCAGCAGATCCATTGGGAGGTCGAAGCCGAACAGCGCTATTACGCACGGTTGACCGGCAACAGCACGGCCGTCGATTTCCGTCTGGCAAACATGGTCCGCCAGGCGAGCAATGAAGTCTTTGTCCTCGGCACCGACGGCGACGACGAGTACCGTCTCGCCATCGGGCCGACGCGACTGCTGACGGTCAACGGGATCGAGTATGCGTTCGACAGCGCATCCGCAGCGGCGTTCTATCTCGACGGAGCCGAAGGCGAGAACTCGACCGTGCTGCTGGGCAGCAGCGGCCGCGACGTTGCCCGCCTGTGGCCCGATTTCCGCAAGCTCCTCGGCCAAGGCTATGTGGTCGAAGTCACGAATTCCGCCCAGGTCACATTCGAAGGCCGCGGTGGAAACGACGTGGCATGGCTCTACGGCACCACCGGTGACGAACGGCTCGACGGGAATTCCCAGACAACGACCTTGACGGGCAACGGGTTCTCCAGCACCGCCGTCGACGTACCGACCGTGCGGGCCCTGGGCGGCGCCGGCCGCGACACCGCCTGGCTGGACGACTCCGCCGGCAACGACCGGTTCGTCGCCCGCCCCGCATCGGCACAGTTGTCCGGCGACGGATACCTGATCGTCACGGGAGATTTTGAACGCGTCCACGCGTTCGCGGGAGCGGGAAACGATCTGGCCATCTTCCACGACTCGGAAGGCGACGAGGTGTTCCAGGCCTGGCCGACCGGAGCGAGAATGTTCGGCGACGGCTTCCGCCGATGGGCGAACGGTTTCGAAGTCGTGCGGGCGTATTCAACGGCGGGCGACGACCGCGCGAGGCTGTTCGATTCCGTAGGCGACGAGCGCTTCGTGGCCACGCCGACGAGGGCGCAGATGATCAGCGACGCGTCCCAGGTGCTCGCCGTCAACTTCCCGTCGGTCGTGGCCAGCGGAAACGAAGGCGGAAACGATCTCGCCCGGTTGTACGGCTCCGCCGCAAGAGACGTGTACACTGGCAGCCCGACCGAGGGGAACCTGTCGGGCGACGGCTATTCCAACCGTGTGATCAATTTCGACACGATTCAGGTGTTTGCCGGCGACGGCGACGACGAGGCCGTACTCACCGACTCCACCGCGAAAGACACCTTTATCGCCAATCCGAGCTTCGCGCGGTTTTTCGGTACCGGCTTCAGACACCGATTGGTTTCGTTGAATCGTGTGGTCGTGACTTCGATGAACGGTGGAGCAGACGAGGCTTACTTGACGTCGTCCACGGGGCCTGACCTGCTGGAGGCCGAGGCAAACTGGGCCCGCCTTTCCATTGCGGCGCTCGACTACTTGTACGAAGCGGCCGGCTTCGACTACGTGCGGGCCGAAGCAGGGTCGGCGAATAGCCAGAAACACGTTGTGGATCCGCTCTCTTTCACGCTCGACCCCCTTGGCCCCTGGCAAGACGTTTAGCTCGGATTGTCTCGTGCCGCCACGGGCCGCGTTGCAGACGATCGGGACCGGGGGTTTCGGCCGAAGGCCTCGTCTCATTGCAGCCTGGGGTGTTCGCCGTCGAGGCTCGGCGGATTGCAGCTTCCCATTCGCGCCGCTATGCTGGGAGTGCCGCGAGAGAAGGGAGATTGCCGCATGCGATACCATCAGCACGCCACCACCGTTGCCGCACGCCGTGCGTTCATTATTCTGAGCCTGGCTGCGATTTGTCTGTCGCCGACCGTGGCTGCCCGCGCAGCCGCCGCGGCGGAGCCGGGGCCTGTTCGCCTCGCCAACGACCGCCTCGAAATCCTGCTTGACCCAGACAACGGCAGCCTCCAACAGATTCTCGACCTGGCAACGGGACATAATCACCTGGCGGATGTCGCCGCGGGGCGAGGTCCTCTCTGGGCGCTGAAGGTGCGCCAGGACGGCCAAGACGCACTTCTCACCGCCAGCGAGGCAAAGTCCTTCCGCTATGAGCCGCTCGGTAACGGCTCATCGGCGCTCCGGCTCCTCTGGAGCGGATTCGGCCTGGCTGCAGCGCCCGATTTGACCGTCGCGGTGCAGGTCCGGCTCGACAATCGCGAACCAACGAGTATTTGGGAATTTGCCGTTCGCAGTCCGGCGGCACTGGTGTTTCCCGAAGTGCGGTTTCCCGTGATCTCGGGGATCGTGGTCCAGGAAGATGAGTTCCTCGCAGTACCGCACTGGATGGGCGAGAAGCGGCGCGATCCCCGGCAGTTCCTCGCCGGGCCCAACGGACAAGGGCGGCGGCTGCAGTGGCCCTATCCGGGACATCTCTCGCTGCAGTGTCTGGCCTGGTACCGTGAGAACGGCCCCGGCCTTTACACGGCCTCTCATGATGCGACCGCCCAGCGCAAGGCATTTGCGGTCTGGGGCGACAAACGGTCGCAAGTCCATATCGAAACGGTTCACTATCCGGCGCCGCGAAGCCGGCAAGACACCATCAGCCTCGGCTATCCGGTGCACGTCGGCACGTTCCAAGGCGACTGGCTCTCCGCCGCCCAGCGATATCGGCAATGGGGAGTGGAACAGCCGTGGGCACAGCAGAGCCGGCTGATGAAGGGCCTTGTCCCGGACTGGCTCCTCGAAACTGGTCTTTGGGTCTGGAACCGCGGCCGTTCACCGGGGGTGCTTCCACCCGCCGCCGCTTTGAAGCAGGAACTTGGCCTTCCCGTGAGCGTGTTCTGGCACTGGTGGCATGGCTGTCCTTACGACACCGGCTTTCCGGAATACCTCCCGCCGCGTGAAGGAGCCGAGGCGTTTCGCCAGGCCCTCGCCCAGGCCCATCGCGAGGACGTTCGCGCGATGGTCTATATGAACCAGCGTCTGTGGGGTATGACGACGAAGAGTTGGACGCAGGAGAACGCTGCAGCGTTTGCTGTAAAAGGGCCCGACGGAGCAATCCGCCCGGAAGTCTACAACACGTTCACGCGTCAACCGTGTGCCTCCATGTGCATGGGCACGCCCTTCTGGCGGAACAAGTATGCCGGCCTCGCCGAGGAAGCGATCGAAGACCTGGGCGTCGACGCCATCTACATGGACCAGGCCTGCAGCAGCCTCCCCTGCTACGACCCCAACCACGGCCATCCCTTGGGTGCCGGCAATTTCTGGACCGAAGGTTTCCAAAAACTGGCCGATGACATTCGTCGCCGATGCGAAGCAAAGCCCATCGTCCTGGCGGGCGAGGGCTGCGGCGAAGCCTGGCTGCCCCACCTCGACCTCATGCTCACGCTTCAAGTAAGCCGTGAACGCTATGCCGCCATCCAGGACGGCTGGGAGGTAATTCCGTTCTTTCACGCCGTTTATCATCCTTTTGGAATCCTCTACGGCAACTACTCCTCGTTGACGGTTCCGCCCTACGACGATCTATGGCCCGCCGAGCACGCGCCGCCCAAGCCGCTGGCGCTTCTCGACCGGAAGTATTCGGGGCAATTCTACCTGGAGCAAGCCCGGGCGTTTGTCTGGGGGCAACAACCGACGATATCGAACTTCCTCCCTTCCCAGCTTGTCGAGCGGCGGCAGGAGATCGACTATCTCATGCGACTGGCGAAACTTCGCGACCGTGGCCGCAAATACCTGGTTCATGGCACGTTTCTGCGACCGCCCGCGCTCGATGCCCCGGAAGTCATGCTCGATTTCTCGCGGCTGTCGATCTATGCCGGCCAGAAAGACCGCGTCCAGTCGTATCAAAAGCTCTCCCCTTCGGCCCTGGCCGCCGCCTGGCTGGCCCCCGATGGAGCGACAGCCATTGCACTGGCCAGCATCGTCGACCGTCCGCTCGAATTGCACCTGCGTTTGGCTCCGGGGGAGCATCGAGGGATTGAAGGCGCGGAGCTGCGCCGACTTGGGGAAAGTGAGCCGGTTGTGGGAAAAATCGCAAACGGCACAATCGCAATCCAATTGCCTCCGCTGGAGGCGTGTGTTTTGGAAATCTCCCGTTGATTCTCCGGCGAATCGCCCCGGGCCGATGACTAAGAGCCTGTCCCATAACCTCGCGAGAAGAAGGGGACAGGCACATTTTGCTCCGAAGACTCCGCAAAATGAGCCAGTCCCCGACGGTTTTGGGACAGGCTCTAATACCTTCTCGTCAGCGGGTACCTCGCCTCTTCTTTGCTTTCGGCGCGGGCTCGACTCCCTGAGCGCTGAAATCGGTCCATTCGGGATGGCGATGCGGCCCCGCGACGTCCGAAACCGGCCTTCGAAGCCGCTCCGGGGCGCCGTCGACGTTCTCCGCCATCTCGTGCCAGAGTTTCACCATCCGGTCGCGGATCGCCGGATGCGAAGCCGCGAGGTCGTTCAATTCCGTGCGGTCTTCGCTGAGGTTGTACAGTTCCCATGGGCCGCCCCGGAAACTGACCAGTTTCCAGTCCCCGTCCCGCACACCCCGGTCGGTGCTGAATAGGAAATAGATCGGTGGGCGATGGTCCAACCGTCTTCCTGCAAGAAGCGGGGCCAGCGAAACGCCCGCCACCGGGGACAACTCCCGCCCCGGCCAGTCCGTAGGCACCTTCACTCCCGCGATCTCGGCGATTGTCGGCAGAACGTCGACAAAATGCGCCGGCTCATGTACCAGGCTGCCTGGCCTGACCTTCAGCCCCGCAGGCCAATGCACGATGGCCGGCGTGGCAACGCCGCCTTCGAACTGATTCTGCTTGTAGAAGCGGAACGGTGAATTTCGCACCCAGGCCCAGCCCGTGCTGTCGCTCCACATCGTTTCCGGAAGATACGGTTCCTGGCTCCGGCCCGGGCTGCGGCGGTCATACGGGCAGGCCCCATTGTCAGACACAAAAAGGATAAACGTCTTTTCCAGTTCGCCCGCCCCGCTCAGGTCCGCGATGAGCCGGCCCAATTCCTGGTCGATCCGATCGATAAGGCCCGCGTAGGCGGCCATGCGGCGGCTTTCCCACGATTTTTGCTCCGTCGAAAGGCTCTCCCACGGAGGAATATGCGCGGGGCGCGGCGAGGGCTCGGCATGCTTGCCGAAAAGATCCATCTCCGCCTGTCTGCCGACCCTCGCGGCGCGGATCTCGTCCCAGCCGGAGTCGTAGCGGCCTTGATACTTTCGGTAGTCCTCCTCCAACGGCTGTAGCGGAGCGTGAGGCGCGTTGAAAGCAAGGTACAGGAACCATGGCTTCCGCGCCGCGCGCGCATCGCCGAGAAAACGGATGGCGTGGTCCACGTTGGCCACCGTCGTGTAGAATCCGCTTGCCGGCACCTGCCAAGGCTCCCCGTTGAGCCGGAATGTCTTGTCGCCTTTGTAGTAATTGCACGCGCCGCTGAGGTGGCCGAAATAGCGATGGAAACCGAAGTCGGTCGGCTGCTGGTCGAGGTGCCACTTGCCGGCCATGGCCGTGAAGTAGCCCGCTTCGCCCAATCCTTCCGCCGTCGTCGTTGCCCGGTCCAACCGAGTATTGCCGGCCTGAAAGGGATACCGGCCGGTCAACAGCGAGATCCGCGACGAATGGCATTTGGCCGTGTTGTAGAACTGCGTGAAGCGAAGGCCGCCGGCGGCCAGCTTGTCGAGATTCGGCGTATTAATCTCACTTCCGTAGCAACCGAGGTCTGAGAAACCGAGGTCATCGGCGAGGACCACCAGAACGTTGGGCCTGGCCGGCTCTCCGGCACAAGCCGGCAGACTCGCCCCTGACGCGGCCAACAACAATCCCCACACGACGGCAGCGACGGCAGGCTTGGCATCCATAGCGAACCTCTCGCAGGAAAATGAGATAGTGGTACACCGAGTACGCACCAGTATGACCGATCGATTGTCCCGTCGCCAGCATCCGTGCATCCCGTGTATGGCAAGTTTTCGTGGGACGCGGTACCGCCTCGTTTACCCCCGCATTGCATCCGCACAACTTCTGGATTACCGTTGGAGAAGACCCTTTCACATGGTCGCAAACCCCGCCTCCTTCCCCGCACCCACGAGTCCCACCATGAGCAAGCTATCCCTCATTTTTGTCCTGCTCCTCCCTTTCCCATGCCTTTGCGCCGCAGCCGGCCGAACCTTCTATGTCGACTCCGAAAACGGCCGGGATGACAACGAAGGACTCCGCGAAGATGCCGCCTGGCGAACTCTCGACCGGGTCAACTCCGCGGAACTCAAGCCGGGCGACGTGGTCCGGTTCAAGTGCGGCTGCCAATGGCGAGGCTCGCTCAAGCCGGCCAGCGGGGAGGAACGTGCTCCGATCACCTACACCTCCTATGGCGAGGGGGCAAAGCCTCTCCTTCTCGGCTCGCGACCACGAAGCCGGCCGGAGGATTGGACCAAGGTCCAAGACGGCATCTGGGCCACCTTGCCGATGGAGTATCACGAAGTCGAGCAAGCCGCTGACCTGCGCCATGGCACGTGGCGGCATCATCAGGAAGCCGGAGCCAAGGTCACTCTGGCGAATGACGCGACGGATTCCGGCGTGGTCGTTCGCATCGCGTGTACCGAAAGCGGCGAGAAATCCAACCACATCCAACTGTGGGGCCCCAATATCCCGGCTGAAGAAGGAACCTGGCTCCGGTTGAGTTACCGTGCTCGCAGCAGCATTCCCTTCCGCCTGTCCGGCATGGAAATCCTGAAAGGAAATGCTCCGTGGACGCGTTTCGCGACAGCCGTCGTCCAGCGTGACATCACCCCGCAATGGCAAGACATCCAGGCGATCTTCAAAGTCGCCGCCTCCTCATCGGAAGGCCGACTGCACATCAGCCTGGGCGGTCTCCTTCCGGACGATGCCGTGCTGGAATTCCACCCCGCGGCTTTGCACCGAGTCACCCCCAGCATCAGCGACCCGCTCGACGTCGACGTCGGCAACATCATCTTCGACCACGGCAAGATCTGCGGCTGGAAGAAGTGGTCGGTCGAATCGCTCGATCGGCCGTACGATTACTACTACGACGGTCCTTCGCAGCGGGTCTTCTTGAGAGCCGACGCGAATCCGGCGACGCTCCACGACAGCATCGAGTGCGCCATGCGGCGCCACGTGATCGACCAGTCGAACACGCACCACGTCGTCTACGACGGACTGGCCGTCATGTATGGCGCCGCCCACGGTTTCGGCGGCGGAAACACGCATCATCTGGTCATCCGGAACTGCCATCTCGGCTACATCGGCGGAGGCCATCAGCATACCCGGCCCGGCGGCATCCCCGTGCGCTACGGCAATGCAATCGAATTCTGGGGGGCAGCCGGCGATCATCTTGTCGAGAACTGCCGTATCTGGGAGGTCTACGACGCAGCTCTGACCAACCAGAATAAGTCGACAAGCGTACGGCAGGAGAACATCGTCTATCGCAACAACGTCATCTGGAACTGCGAATACTCGTTCGAGTACTGGAACCACCCGGAGACCTCCGTGACGCAAAACATCCGTTTCGTCAACAACACCTGCGTGCATGCGGGCGTCGTATGGTCCCATGCCCAGCGGCCGAACCCCAACGGCAGCCACCTGATGTTCTATAGCAACTCGGCGGCCACCTCCGGTTTCGAGGTGAAGTACAACATCTTCTACGACGTCACCGATTGGGGCAGTCGCTACACAGGTGGCTGGAAGACGCTGCCGGACATGAACCACAACCTCTGGTTCAGCACCCGCGGCGTCATGGCCCACTGGTTCGGCAAGCTCCTCGACGGCTTCCGGGAGTACCAGAAAACCACCGGCCTGGATTCCGAGTCCCGGTTCGCCGATCCGAAATTCATCGATCCTGCCCAGGGCGACTACCGACTCGCCCCCGATAGCCCCGCTCGCAAGCTCCGGGCCGACGGCGGCCCTATTGGTGCAGAATCGCTTTGGAACTGAAGAGCGTCGTCTATCGCGAGACGGGCCACGTGTATTTGCCGGATAGGAAGCGGCGGATGGTCGACTGGTTCACCGCCCACTTGTCGCCGGCGCGTGTGAACCAGAATCGGCCCCGGCCTTCTGCCGGCTCGTCCGGTAGGTGAAGGCGGCTTTCGGCGCACTCTTCCCATGCTCTGGTTTGCGCGGACACGTTCCGGGAATAATTCGATCGCAAGCCGCCTCTACTTGGATAGAACACAGCATGCCGTGCGTCGCGGACAGCTCGATTCGTGGATCGCGCCAACCGAAATCTCTCCTACCACCCAAGGAGGTGCGAGATGCGCCGTTTGCTCGTTGCGATAATGTTTGTGGGCCTGGTACTGCCGGGCTGTGGAAGATCCGATCTCAGTTCGCCTGCTTCCTCCCGCCAATTTGCCGAAGCGGCCGCGGAGATGGCGGCCGGCGCGATGGCTCCCAACGATCCGGAGGCTGAGCCGGGCGCTCCCGGCGAGTTCAACACCGAAGGCTACGACCGGATTTACGAAAATCCCTTCCTGCTGGTCCGCCAGAATCCGCGGTCCACGTTTTCGATCGACGTCGACACGGCGTCGTACGCCAACGTGCGCCGGTTCCTCAACGGCGGCACTCTCCCACCCAAAGACGCCATACGGATCGAGGAGATGGTGAATTACTTCCCCTACGACTACCAGCCGCCCGACGACGACGTGCCTTTCGCCGCTCGCGTGGAGGTATCGGCCTGTCCGTGGAACCAGGGGCATCGCCTGGCGCGGATCGCGCTCAAAGGGCGTGAGATTCCGCAGGAGCAACGCCCCGCGGCAAACCTCGTCTTTCTGCTCGATGTTTCCGGTTCCATGAAAGACACCAACAAGCTGCCGCTGTTGAAGTCGGCCATGCGGATGCTGGTCGGCCAGCTCTCGGGGCGGGACCGGGTGGCCATCGCCGTCTATGCCGGGGCGTCAGGCTTGGCGCTTCCGTCGACCTCCTGTGAGGAGAAAGCTGCGATTCTCGCCGCCCTCGACAGGCTCGAAGCCGGCGGATCCACCAACGGCGGCGAGGGGATCCGCCTCGCCTACCGCGTCGCCGAGGAGAATCTCGCTGCGGAGGGGATCAACCGCGTGATCCTCTGCACCGACGGCGACTTCAACGTCGGCGTGACCAGCCAGGGCGACCTCACCCGCTTGATCGAGGAAAAGGCCGAAAGCGGCGTGTACCTTACCGTGCTTGGCTTCGGCATGGGCAACTACAAGGACTCGACGCTCGAAAAGCTGGCCGACAAAGGGAACGGCAACTACGGCTACGTCGATACGATCCACGAGGCCCGCAAGCTGCTGGTCGAACAGCTCGCCGGCACTCTGGTCACGATCGCCAAAGACGTCAAGATCCAGGTGGAGTTCAACCCGTCGCGGATCGGCGCATATCGCCTGATCGGCTACGAGAATCGCATGCTCCGCGATGAGGACTTCCGCGACGACACGAAGGACGCCGGCGAGATCGGCGCCGGCCACACGGTGACGGCCCTCTACGAGCTCGTTCCACCGGGCGAGGAACCCAAGCTCCCGGAGGTTGACCCGCTGAAGTATCAAGACGCGGCTCAGCCCAGCCAGGCCGCCCGGAGCGACGAGATTCTCACACTCAAGCTCCGCTACAAACAGCCCGATGGCGACACCAGCCGGGAACTCGTCTTCCCGGTTACCGACCCGGACTCACCGCTGGCCGACGCCACGATCGACTTCCGCTTTGCCGCCTCGGTCGCCGCTTTCGGCATGCTCCTTCGCGACTCGCAGCACAAGGGTGAAGCGACGTACGACATGGTGCTCGCACTGGCCGACAATGCCAAGGACCACGACCCCTTTGGCTACCGCGCCGAATACCTGCAACTTGTTCGCACGGCCAAGGCGATGGCGGTTCGCTAAGAACCTACTTGACAAATCACGTCACGTCTGATACTCTGAACACTATAAACTACCCGATCTCGTGGGTACCCGAAGAACCCGCGCCCCGAGTAGGTATCCTCAAGGGCCCGTGCCTCTCCTGTCCAACCAGCGAAGGCAACGAGTCCTTTTTTTGCGCCTCGACCGGTTTCCTCTTCCACCTGACTTGAAAACCTCGATCGTCTTATGCGAGGATAGTCACGGAAACTGACCAGTGACCAATGACAACACCCCGAGTACCACGACAATGAAAACCGCGACTCACAGCTTCCTCCTCATCCTGTTCCTCGGTTTCGCTCTGCCGCACGCCAGCGCGGCGGAATCCTCGGATTCCGCGCACTGGAAACCCTTGTTCGACGGCAAGACACTCGACGGCTGGGAAATCATGGAGGACGATGGGAAGTTCTTCGTCGACCAGGGCGCAATCGTCGGCGAAACGACTTCCGGAGTGAAAAGCAGCTATCTCTGCACGAAGGCCACCTACGCCGACTTCGTCCTGGAAGTCGAATTCAAGATCGACGAGGGGCTGAACTCCGGCGTGCAGATTCGCTCGGACGTCCATGAAAAAGAAGCAAAAACCCTCTACCTCAGCGGGCGGCTCGAACTCGTGCAAAAGGAATGCCTGCCCGGCCACCTGTTCGGGTACCAGATCGAAATCGACACTTCGCCGCGAGCCTGGACCGGCGGATTCTACGAACAAGGCCGCCGGGGCTGGCTTCAGACGCTCGAGTACAACGAGCCCGCCAGAAATGCCTTCAAACAAGGCGAGTGGAATAAGTTTCGCATCGAGGCCAGACACGATTCCATCAAGTCCTGGCTGAACGGCGTGCCCGCTACCGACACCCGCGACGCCTGGTGCCGCACCGGTCGCATCGGGCTGCAGTTGCATGCGTCGAAAGAACCTGGAAAGCAGGTCCGCTGGCGCAACCTTCGAATCCAGCAACTCGACTGACAACTTCCCCGACGACGGGAAGGGAAACACACTGCTTGATCGCCCCAAGCCCGCCGTAACAGGTTGCCCGATATTATTGGAACACCCTCGGAACGACAACGGATGAAGGATGAATTCGATCTCATCGTCGTAGGCGGCGGCGGAGCGGGACTGGCCTGTGCAACCCGGGCCGCCCAGCTCGGGGCCGACGTCCTTGTGCTTGAAAAGCGGCCGGCGTTGGGAGGAGCTACCGGGATCGCCATCGGTTCCTTCACGGCCAACGGCACGCCCCTGCAACGCAAAGCCGGAATTGACGACCATCCCGCCGACCACGAGGAAGACGCGGCGAAATTCGGCCCGCCGGAGTACCAGGCGAAGAACAATGCCTCGCTCCGGCGTTTCTTTCTCGAGCACGGGGCCGCGACTCTCGACTGGCTCATCCGCCTGGGGCTCGTTTTCCACGGCCCCAGCCCGGAGCCGCCGAATCGCGTTCCCCGCATGCACAACGTGGTGCCGAACGCGAAGGCGTACATCGCCGCATTCCAGATGCAATTGCTCCGCTCCGGCGCGACCATCCTCTGCAATACGCCGGTCGAGGAGCTTCTCCGCGAGGGCGAGCGCGTTTGTGGCGTCGTTGCCCGGGTCGACGGCCGCCGACAAGAATTCCGCGCCCGGCGTGGCATCGTCTTGGCCGCGGGCGACTATGCCAACGCCCCGGACATGATCGCCCGCTTTCGCGGCGAGCAGTTCTCGGCAATCGAGGGAATCAATCCGCACGCCACCGGCGACGGCCATCGCCTTGCCGAACGAGCCGGCGCACGGATGGTCAACATGGAGATCACCTACGGCCCGGAGCTCCGCTTCATTGCTCCGCCCCGCGACGGCTTTCAGCAGCTCCTGCCGTCCAAAGGACTCCCCATGAAGCTGATGGGGGCGATGATGCCACTGGTACCGGGCCCACTCGTCCGCTGGATGATCAAGCGCCTCTTGGTCACCTGGCAACACCCGGAAGATGCGATCCTTACCGACGGCGCCATCCTGCTGAACTACAACGGGCAGCGGTTCTGCGACGAGACCTCTTCGCCCGCCAGGGAGATCGCCCTGGCCGGTCAGCCGGAGAAGATCGCCTATTTGCTCCTCGATCAGCGACTCGTCGAGCGTTACAGCAAGCACCCGCACTTTGTCTCCACCGCCCCGGAAATCGCCTATGCCTATGTCGACGACTACCTGCGGCTCCGCCCGGACGTTGCCGTGCAGGGCCGATCGCCCGACGAGGTCGCTGCCGCGCGCGGCCTGCCCGCGGCAGCCGTCCGGGAGACGATCGAACGCTTCAATCGCGACGCTGCTGCCGGCGCCGAGGATGCGTTCGGTCGCCCCAGCGGCCGGACGCCCCTGGCCGGAAACCGCTGGGTCCTGATGGGACCGGTCAAAGCCTATTTCACCACGACCGAAGGAGGAGCAGCCATCAATCAGCAGATGCAGGTGCTCGACCACAACGACCGGCCGATCCCCGGCTTGTATGCCGCCGGCCAGACCGGACTCGGCGGCATGGTCCTTTGGGGGCATGGTCTTCACATTGCCTGGGCGATCACCAGTGGACGACTCGCGGCCGAACAAATCGTGCGTTCGAGGCCCCAAATGGCGTAGTCGCGAGAAAAGTCTGACCGCCTGTCCGTTGCGCCTGCTCAAGGAGCCGATCATGAGAACACTGACCTCAATCGCGTTTTTCGTTCTCTTGGGAGTCGGTATGCCCACGGCTGTGGCCGGCCCCAGCGATTCTGCCGTGGGAGCGGTCTCCTCGCGCGGTCTTCCCGGCTCCTGGCAAGTTGCCGGCCTCCGTTGCGAATGGCGCGTCAACCCGCAGGATGTGCCCGACCCCTGCCCCGAGTTCTTCTGGGAAATGCCAACCCAGAGCGCGTACCGCCTGACGATCGCGCAGACGCAGGCCAATCTGGCCGCAGGCAAACGGTTGCTCTGGGATTCGGGCAGGATCGACACTCCACTGCCGATTGCGGAATACGCCGGGCCACCGCTCGACAACGGCACGACGTACTACTGGACCGTGCGCGTATGGGACGCCGATGCTGAGCCCCTGCCGCTTGCCCCAACGCAGACATTCCGTATGATGGTGCACCCCATGCCGCACCACCTGCCCACGATCCGCACGTTCATCAATTTCGCCGGCAACGCCCAGTTCGCCCGCGACTGGCTCGACCTCAGCTTCCGCAAAGAGGCCAAGGAGCTCAGGGATAGCGTCCTTGCCACGCGCTATGGCCTCATCTGCACGCTCGTGCTGCCGCACCCGTCCACCGGCCTGCCGCTCGCAGACAAAGCGGCCGCCTTGGCCGAGTTTTGCGTTTCGAAAGGGCTGACGAAGCAAGGCATTCTGGAGGAGATGTTCTGCCACTTCTCGGAGGATACGAGAGTGACCCTCCACGTAGGAGCGGAACGCGCGGCGAACCCGAGAGAAACGCGGCTCTGCCCCGGCTGGGACCCGGCCAACGATCGCAACGGCGATGGCCGCGTTGACGACGAGGAAGCGGCCCGACTTGCCAACCCCAAAGCCACAGCCCGCGAACCGCGGCAGGCTCGCATCCCCATTTACTTCTGGGGACCGCCGCGCGACGACTTCGTGATGAACGTCGGCCACCCCGCCTATCAAGAGTTCATGGCGACCGTTTGGGCGCAAAAATTGTGCGCGGGCTACGACGGGATCTACTTCGATACAGTGCCGCCCGACGTGGCCGGTGCCGGACGCAGCGCAAGCGTGCTGGAGTATCCGCGGACGGGCGGGCGGCGCGGCCAATGGCTCCGCGATCTCCAGATGATGTTTGCCAGGATCAAGATTGCCATGCCCGACAAGATGATTACCGGCAACGCTTGGGATGCGAACCCCATGGTCAACGACGGGCGGCAAAGCGAAGGCTGGATGGCGATCGACCGCCAGCTCGGCAGGTGGCGTGAAAGCCTCGACCATGCAATTGAGCTTGACCGCCGCGGCAAGATCCAATTGATCCAGTACAATCCCATCTTCCACCCGGAACTCGCGGAGTTCGGACCAAAGCTGCCCGTGAGCCAGGATCGCGACAAGATGTTCGGGCTTGCCACGTATCTCCTCGCGCACGGCCGCTTCACCTACTTCGGCTTCGGCCGCCATCCTTATGCCGAAGTGACGAAGCTCTGGTTCAACGCGATGCGCCACGACTTGGGCGAACCGGCAGGCGACTATGACCTGTTCGACCGGGTCGACGCCGCCAATCTCCCGGGCGCCACCAACTTGCTGCCCAATGGAGACTTCGAACGGGCTGATGCGAACAGCAACCCCGCGGAGTGGACCGTCGCGGAGCCGGTCGAGTTGGACACGAACCTCAAGCGATCCGGCTCCTCGGCAGTCAAGATCACCAGCGACGATCCCCGTATCAACAATATCAACAAGCTCTCCTTGCGTCTGAAGCCGCATACGAGTTACACGCTCATCGCATGGGCCCGGTGCGACGGCGTCAAGGGCCAGCCGGGGGCCCAGGTCTATCCCTATGAATTTGACGACGCGGACGCGCAAGGCATGCTCACCTGGAGCGGTACGCACGACTGGTCCGAACAGCGTCTCGTCTTCCGCACCGGCGACGACGTGGAGGGCCGAATCAACTTCCGCATCTACGGAGCGACCGGCACCGTGTGGTTCGACGACATTCGACTGGTCGAGGGCGTCGCCGCAAAGCAGGAAGTGTTTTCTCGCGAGTACACCAAAGGCCTAGTGCTCGTGAAGCCGTATGTCGGCGGCTCTTTCGGCGAGGAAACCGCAACCACGCACACGCTGCCCGGCACATTCAGACCGCTGAACGTAGACGGCACTCTCGGCAGGCCCGTCCAACAAGTGACACTCCGCAACGCGGAAGCAGCCATATTGGTGAAACACGACGGCTGGAAAGCCGCGCTTCCACCACGAAGAAGACCGTGATACCTGACACGGTAAACGCCGCCACCGGGTCTATCCCGGTGGAGCGATGTTTGGAAACTACGAACGCCGCACAACCAAGGGCGCAAACCATGAGCATCCTGATGACCATCTTGTTTCTCGCCGCGCCGGCGACAGGTGAAAAACCGCTGATTCTCGTCGAGGAAGGCCTCGCGAAGGCGACGATTGTCGTTCCCGACAAGGCTTCGAAAACCGTCGATGCCTCGGCCGAAGAACTCGCTCGGTATCTGGAGAAGATCAGTGGTACAAAGCTATCCATCGTCGCTGAGTCGAAGGCCCCCGCGGGGCCGCGCCTGGATGTGGGCCGCACACGAAACGCTTCCAGGTTGCTGCCGCACGACCTGTTCCAGGAAGATGAACGCGTGGTCGTGCGGAGCGCGCCCGGCGGCGTGACCCTCTGTGGAAGCGGCGATCGGGCGACCCGCTATGCCGTCTACCGGCTTCTCGAGCATCTCGGATGCCGCTGGCTCGCGCCCGGCGAAGAGAACGAGGTCGTGCCGAGAAAGACAACGCTGGCCGTCGATTCGATCGATCTGGACACCAAGCCCGCCTTCCGGTGGCGGCTGTTCAACGGCTCCCGGCCCAAATGCGAAAGCTGGGGCATGAGAATGGGCATGAACGGTCGGTGATGAGCAGATCCCCAGGTGCTGGTGGTTGAAGAGGATGCCTTCCGGCACGCGCCTGCGCACCGGGACGACGAGTTGCCAGAGCAGGCGTCCGGAGGCTTCGTCCAGGCATTTGACGATCCCGCCGCGCGTCCGCTTGAATCGCGGATCCTCCGCAGCCGTAAGGTCGTCAGTGCCGACAAAAACGCGCCCCCGGGCGACCGTAGGATTGCCATAGGCCGCGGAGCCCAGCCGCGCCGTCCACCGCACGGTCCTGGTGGTAGCAAGATCGATCCCGCTGCCGTCCGGGGCCTTGCTTCCCGGGACGAAGTCGTCGGCGAGCCCCGTTTCGCTCGAAACCATGTTCCTTGAGTCCCGACCTCCCCACTGCGGCCAGTCGGCGGCGTCCAGCGCCATGGGCCACCCCGCAACGACGGCCCCAACGATGACGAGAAAACCTTGGTGTCGCATTCTCACTGCAATGGCTCATTCCTGTCGGGCGTGTCTGAGTTGCCATTCATAGATCGAAGGGACGGGCGGTTTCGGCGGCGATGCCGGAGGGGCTTTCAGCAGCCGGTTTTCCTCCAGGCGGCCCGGCCGAGCCGGACCCGCGACGAACTGCCCGTTGCCGCCGACCAACCGGTTGTCGAGGACGTCCACGCCGGTGCAGTCAGCCGTGGCGAGCTGGACCATCGGCGCGGCCGCGTCGTGGAGCACGAAAAGATTGCCGCGGAGGATATGATCGAAGCTCGCCTGCTGGGCGAACACACCCGGGCCTTTTTCGGCGACGAATCGGCTGTAGAGGATCAGCCAGTTCTCGTTCATCCCGCCCATCCAGACGGATCCTCGCGGCGACCGGACGTCGCAGGCGTAGACCACGTTCCGTGGACCGTTGGGGCCGTGAGCGGCATCCTGGGGCGGCGAGGCCCACATGCCGTAGCCGTAGGCGCCGTTTCCCCTGCTGGACACGACGGTGCATAGTTCGATCAGGTTTTCGTGGGTCCAACCGGCGTGCCATTGGGCATCGCTGTCGTGAAAAACGCTTTTGCGGATAACGTTGCCGCTGGCCGCCCACTGGAACAAGGGAGCATGGCGGAACTTGAAAGTCTCGACATTCTCCATCAAACAGTCCCACGAGTGCTCCCAGCCTGCGTAGGCGGTGCCGCCTCCGCCTTTGAACCAGGCATCGTCGAACACGCAGTCGCGGATCTCGCACCACTTGGCGCTGCTGCCGTAAACCGGATTGCGCCCGCACTTGCGGATCGTCACCCCGCGGGCCCAGCAGTTCCAGGCGTTGCGAAACATGACCGACGTGATCCACAGATCCTCCGTCTGCTCCAGGGAGAAGTCTTCCACGCCGCAACGTTGAATCGGCGCGACTCTGGAGATCCATGACCCGTCGACGACCGGGAATTCGATCCGCAGTGGCTGGGTGAGCGTGACGGTCTTGCCGTCGATCCGCTCGATCCGCGCCTGGTACTCCCGATAGCTGCCCCAGAGGCAGGCACACTGCGTCAACTTCTTCCAGCGGTCCGTGGCCGGACCTTCCAGATGCAGGGCATCGCCCGGCGAGAGCCCTTCGACGCTCTGGAGCGAAAGGGTCAGGTCGCCGCGCCGGCCGTCCTTCGCCAACTTGATCCTTTTTCCGACGAGCCCTTCCCCGCTGAACATCAACGCCGCTTGCCACTGCGGCACGCGACGCACGTCGTCGTACGCGGAATCGAGCAGAACCGGCAGCTCTGCCCGGCGCTGGGAGCCGTCGCGGTATTCCGCAATCCCTTGGAGCACGTGCTCGCCGTCGGGAAGTTTGCCGACGAAATGGGATCCGCCAACGGCACAAGAGAAGGTGTTGCCGGAGTGCAGGCTCCGCTCCCACTGGTGCACCTCTCGATCGTCAACGAGGATTCTCATCTTCATCAAGCCAGCCGGCACACAGTGCAGCGTGACCCGGGTATTCTTGCCGATGCGGGCGCCGGGAGTGAGGTCGTAGAAGCCGGCGCCGGCGGCGGGGATTGCGTAGCGGAAACGGAGATTCGTCTTTTTGGCACCCCGTCCGCGGATCACGACTCCGTCGCTCCGGATCGTCACCGGCCAGTCGAGATCGTACGTTCCTTCGCCGAGTTGCACGGCGCCGCCACCCTTTTCTGCCGCGGCCCGGCAGGCCTGGTCCAGCGCGGCGGAGTCGTCGCGGCCGTCGTTCGCGCGGCCGCCGAAATCTTCGATCGGTGCGACCACGGCGAGCAGCGGGATACCGCCTTGTACGCCCGTCTTGGTCCAGTTCGGATAGACGATTCCGTCCGGGCCGACGATGTCGGCGGGCGTCAGCCGCTCGCTCTGCCGGGGATCGATCTTGTACTGCCCTTTCCAAGGCGGCTGCATTGGGGTGACCTTGCTCGGAGTGTCACCCTTGCCCTGGCCGGCCACGGACACCGCCGGCCCCGGCACTGAGCAGGCAACGCCGAGCCAAACGGCGATGATGCAAAGTCTTGTCGAAATCAAGCGATCGTCCTCCTGCTGCTACTCGGGTCGGTTCAACCCGCCATGACTTGCCGTCACATTTCCTTGGCGAGTCCGCACCAGCCTGCCGATTCTGCCGATTCTGCCGCAACATCTCCTCGGTGTCCAGGGGTGCTCTCGTCGGTCTTGCGAAGCGGGCTTGCAGGCACAGCCGTTCGAATGGAGAGGAAATAGGGAAGAAACGTCATTGCCGCACGTCCAGGGTTGATCGATCTTTGACCATCGATGGCACAACAAGCCGCCCGTTCATCGCTGCCCGGCGAACGGGCACACGGCGGGTGCGCCTCAGCAGCTCCGAAGCCGGCCGTCGAGAAACTCCCGCAGCGTCGATTCCGGGAAGAGGCAGAAGCCGTACTCTCGCGAGGAAAGAATCGCCTCGCGCCGCAGCGATTTCTCGATCTCTTGGCGGCGCCGGACCAGACTCTCCCGCTCCGAGGCAACCCACGGCTGAAGCGCTTCGTTGATGCGGTGAAACTCGCGAAACCGTTCGGCGGCGTTTTCCGGCGTCTGCGGTGTCCGGATCCACGTGCGTTTGGCCGCAATCAACGCGGCACGATCATCGTCTCCGCCGGCGAGCCCCTCTTGCTCGATGATCCGCTCGGGGTGGTAAGCCAGGTCGCGAAGCCGGCGGTCGACGCGACGAAGATCCTCCTCCGTCATCCTGCGGTGCGCAACCGGCAGATAGAGCGTGGCCGATACGACCAGGTGCTTCGGCGGCTGGATCCCGAAGAACTGGGCGCAGATCGCATCGGTCACCTGGTCGTACTTCGCGCCGCCGATGCCGTGGAGGAACAGGTCGCCCAGCACCAACCGCGCCCAAAGCGTGGTCACCAGCGCTCGAGAGCGGATCTTGATGCCTCGGGCGCTGAACTCCAACAAGCGGTCGGCTGCGGCCGCGGCATCGGTCTCCGGCGCCAGCGGCAACGCCAGCTCCATCCGGTCGCGGTCAGTCAGCTTGATCTCGTCGTCCATGCACCGCGCGAAGAGCCGCCGGCGGCGAGGAGCTTCGTGCGACCAGATCCAGAACGGCGCTTCCAGCCATTCGTCGTCCACTGCCAGGTCGGGCACGGGGTGCGCCGTGCTGCGGATGTGATGGGTCCGCCGGTAATGGCTCACCACATCGTTGTAGATCATCCGCAACCGCGGCAGATGGGCCAGCAAATGAGCCGTGAACCAGGCAAACGACGGCAGATCGCAGACCCGGCTCTGCGGCAACTCGAGCGTCGACGACCCCCAACAGCCTTCCAAATGGTGGCGAGATTGCGCCAGGCACTCGCCCAGATTCTCCGTCTGGACCGAGCGCGCGACCACCATCGGCCAGTACTGCTCGACCAAAGGGTGTCGAACGAGAGACCGGATCTGCTCGACCGCCCGACGCCCGAAACTCTCGAAAACCGACCGATCCTGGATGGTGCGTTCCTCGAACGGGATTGCCGGCCCGGGGCGGTCGAATTCCACCGGTGCCAGCCGCGGATGCGCGATCGAACCGCCCGGCACGTGAATCGACACGCCTTTAATCGTGTCGCTGTCGATCACCAGGTTCACCGCCCGGGCCTGGTGCTGCCGGGCAAGGCATCCCAGGGCGAAGTTCTTGAACCACACGCCCGGGTGAAACAACTGTGGTTGGTGCCCGGCCAGAAAGAGCGGTTGTGCCGAATCGTAGGGCGTCCGATCGACGTTGCGGTACATCGAAGTGTAATCGTACGCCGCGGCGAGCAGTTCCGCTCGGGCGGCCTCGGCCAGCTCGGGCAGCGTTCGGCCCTGAAAGTCGTAATCGGCCCCACGCTGAATGGCGCGGTTGTGATCGACGAGGCCCGACACCTCCCGAAAAGGAGGCTCAACCAGCGCGGCACCGTTTTCGCGGGGCGTGCGGAGTCGGCGATATTCCACGTGTTCCAGGCCGGTCGTCATCGCGATGCTTCCCGATCCCTTTCCCGGGCCGAAACCATCTCCGCGGCCGAGAGGGCCCTGCGGAACACGTCGCGGTATATGCCCAGCCGCGTTCGGGCATCATCGAGCGACCCCCCGAACGAACGGCTTTCGTCCAGGTAGATCAATGGTACCGGCAGCTCGATGATCTTCAGCCCAAGCCGTGCCGCCTGGACCCAAAGCTCCAGGGGCATTGCGTAGCCGGGATCCGTGACCGCCATCCGTTCAAGGGCAGATACGCGGTATGCTTTGAAACCGCAAAACGCGTCGGTCAACTTCAGGCCGAGCGCCTCATTGACCTCGCGGGTAATGATCTCGTTGATCTGCCGGCGAGCCTCCGGAGGCCGGCTGTCGCCCGGAAAGCTCTCCAAATAGCGGCTGCCCGAGACGATGTCTGCGTCGCGCGCGGCTTCGACAAACTCGGGAATCCGCTGAGGTTCATGCTGGCCGTCGCAATCGATCGTGACCAGCACGTCGTAGTCGCCCCGCACGACAAAATCGAAGGCCGTTCGCAGAGCCGCCCCGTAGCCGCGGTTGGATGGATGGGTGAGCAGATGGATATCGTTGCGCGCGGCCAACAGCTCCGAGGTGCCGTCGGTCGAGCCGTCGTCCACCACAAGCACTTCGCGGCTGTAGCGCACGACCTCGTCCAGGACCGGAATCACATTGGCGGCCTCATTGTAGACCGGCAGGGCAGTGAGGGCTCGAAAAGTCATGTCGGTATTCTAACGCTGCCGGGGGTATGCGGAAAGCTGCGCCCCGGTGGCCCGGTCCAGCCCGCGCCCGGCATCGCAGGGGACTCGCCGGATCGCAAATCCAAGATGCATAAGCCCTTGCGCAGGATGTGGCCGGACCGATCTGCAAGCGATTTTCCAAGTGCGACGGATACGTCGCGTTCTTTCTTCCAAGAGATTCCCACGAACAGCAACTTTTTCTAAACTTCCCAGTTTGACATGCCGCGAATATGACATAAGGTTCATTACGGAGACGCAAGCGAAACAAGCGAGTGTCTCCAGGGAAGCGGCCGGTAAAGCCGCGACCTCTTGCGAGAGCCCTTTTCGGCCGGTGCTAGACATCATTACTGTATTGCCGGCATGCTCTCGCGAAAGTATGGCCTGTGGCCTCGTGTCCTCGACAAAGGCAAACCGGTCGAAAGGCCGGGACGCAAAGCCAAGGGCCGGCGTCTGCCGGAAGCCTGGCTGCCGAAAGGATCATGCCGATCGCTGGCCTCAGGCCATCGTGAGGCAACCACAGCGGGTTTGCTCAATCCATTTGGTAACAGCAGCTCAATGCTTCGGCGAGTGACGAGGGAAGAGGCACTTAACTAATCCTGGGATCCGGAGGATGCACTTGCAGGCCGGCGTCGAGTTATCTCGGTGCGGCATCCGCCGGAACCCAAAATGGTCCTTTTCGGCTAGCCCTTCGGTTTTCACCTTAAGCATAGGGCAGCCGATGATTGGGAGGAGCTGTATGAAGTCGCTCGCGATGAAGGTGCAACGTTTCCTCGTTTCAGAAGACGGCCCGACTGCAGTCGAGTACGCGGTGATGCTGGCGTTAATCGTCATCGTCTGCTTGACGGCAATCACTTCGATCGGCACCAATGCGAACACGACGTTCTCGAATGTTGCCGACAAGCTCGGCGGCGGCCCCTGAGAGATCGTTGCCGCTATTCGAGCATTCAGATTCCGCGGCATCGCCGTGGTGGTCTGAACGAGCCGGAAAGACCACCCCCTCGGAATCCCGACGGATGCCGAGGGGGACTTTTTTTTCGCAAGCAGCCCGGCTGCTACCACCGGACAACGGCCAGACATCACGGGAATCGGATGGCCAGCAGCCGGGCTGCTCTGCTTCTTGAACCCTTGGCGGTTTTTGGACCTGCTTCAAAGCGTGCGTCGGCGGCAAATTTTTCCAGATCGGCGAGCTTTCTTGACCTAAGTTTTCTTTGGAGAATCGGCCGTGGCAAAAAGAGCTGCGGTCGGCACGAAGTGCGAGACCAGACAGGAATTCTGCCATGCAGCCAGCCATTTCGCCCGAGATGATCACAGGGGCCTTCCAGTTGGTGGTCTACTGCTTCACCTTCGTGGTGGCCGTGTTCAGCGCCCTGTTTTGTGCTCATACCTGAGGGCGCCCGCCGGCTTCTTCGCGGGCGTCGTTCCAAGGAAAGATGGAGAGAACCCTATGCTTGAAGGTATTTCCGGGGATTTTGCGGCGAACTCGCTCGTCCTCCTGGTCAGTTGGATGTTGACGATCGTACTGGTTGTCGCTGCGGTCATCGATGGATGCAAGCTGAAGGTGCCCAATTGGATTACTTTTCCGATGATTATCAGCGGGTGGATCGCCAGCGCGGCCGTGTTTGGCTGGCCTGGGTTGGGCTGGAGCCTCATCGGAACGGCAGTCGGGTTAGCGCTGCTCCTGCCGGCCTACGCTATCGGGGGCATGGGCGCTGGCGATGTGAAACTGCTGGCCGGAGTGGGGGCATGGGCCGGTGCCGCCCACACTTTCTGGGCGTTTCTCGCCTCCGCGATCGTCGGCGGAATGATCGCGGTGATCATGGTGCTATTTCGCCGGAAATGGCAGCACCACAAGATGCAGTTCTGGGCCATTCTCACGGAAATCCTGGTCATCCGCAATCCGAATGAACTGTCGGCAATCGCGGCCGATCGGAAGAGCACGATGCTTCTTCTGCCTTACGGGATACCGATTGCCATTGGAACGATCGGCTACTTTGTCTCGATGGGGATGCTTCTATGAGGTTACTTACTATTCCTATAGGGGGAATGCGGGAAACCCTTGCCCCCCCCAGTTGTGATCGCTCCGGCCAATTCGACGTCGAAGCACATCTCAAAGTGGAGAAAGTTTGTCGGTTATGCCGAAAGAATCGGCGGGGTACGGCCGTGGTCGAGTTTGCGGTCGTGGCACCGCTGTTCTTCCTACTGGTTCTGGGGATGATCGAGTTTGGTCGGATGGTGATGGTTCAACAGATCATCACGAATGGATCGCGGGAAGGGGCTAGGCTGGCCGTCCTGGACGGGACGACGACCGCAGAAGTGTTGGCGGCCGTCGAAGGCTACCTGTCTAGCGCGGCGGTCGCGGGTGCGAACGTAACGATCAATCCTAATCCGCCGAATACGGCTGGTTTTGGCGAACCTGTCACGGTTTCCGTCTCGATTCCTTTCGATCAAGTCAGTTGGCTTCCATCGCCAATGTTCTTGAGCGGGAAGACGCTGTCTGCCGCCACCGTGATGCGTCGGGAGACAGTGCAGTAGAACTCGTGTCCGGCGGCGACTGTCGGCCGGCACGCACGGTCGAACGCCAAATCGGGGAGACTCATGCGACCTAAATCAATCGTCCTACTCCTGCTCGCCCTGGGCTGCGGCCTGGTTGCGTCGATCAGTATCACGAAGGTCATGGCCAACCGGAACGCCGCGCCAGCACCCCTGGCTGCCGAGTCCGAATCGATTTTCGTGGCCATGACGGACATTCCAATGGGTGATCCGATCACGCCCGAGGTGGTCAAGCTCGAAGATTGGCCCAAGGGCAAGGTGCCTGCCGGAGCTCTTACGAAGCTCGAAGACATCGAGGGCCGCCGCCCAAAGACGAAAATCGTCTCGGGTTCGCCCATTCTCGACAACTGGCTGCTGAGCAAAGGGGCCAGCGATCAAGGTGCCACGGGGCTGATCCCCAAGGGCTACCGCGTCGTTTCGGTGAAAGTGGACGCCGTGAGCAGCGGCGCCAGCTTGATTCGGCCGGGGGACCGCGTCGATGTCCTCGTCCACCTCGAGAAATGCCTGGCAAAAAACATCCCGGAGACATGTACGCGAACCTTCCTCCAGGATATTAAAGTCTTCGCGGTGAACGACGTCTTCGCTTTGGACACCGGCGATGAGGGCGATAAGTCGCAGAAGGCCCAGACCGTCTCGCTGCTGGTGACTCCGGAGCAGGCGGAGAAAGTCATGCTTGCCACTGAGTTGGGTAGAATCCGGCTGGTGATGCGAAGTCCAGAGGACGACGAGCAAACGACCGTTGCGGGAGCATCTGCGCAGAAACTGTTCGGCATCGCCGACGGGGGCGACCGCGGCAGCGAGAGTCTCCTGGACAGCAGCGCCATGAAGCCGGCCTTGTCGGGCGACGCCACCGACTTCCTCCAATTACTTGGTGCCCAGAAGTCGCAAGCTGCACCGCAGTCCCAGGTTGCCATGCCGGCGTCGGCCGACATCTGGTCTATGCGGATCCTCGCGGGCAGCGAGGTCAACGACACCGTCCTCGAGGCCCCGCTCGGCGATTCGCTCGCTGAAGACCGGTCGACCATCGTGAAGTGGAAGGTGGGTGGCGTGCCGGCGGCAGGGCTCGTCCCAACCGCAGAACCGGATTTGCCGGCCGTATCCTCCGGCGAGCAACCGGGGGCGCCCGCAGGGGATGAGCAGCAGGAAGCCGAGCCGGCGGCAACGGACGAACAAGCCGGCAATCGTGACGAGTAATTGTCTGAGTTATCAAATCTGTTTGGAAATCAGGTACTGAGGATTTATTGGTCTGAGAACGGACATGGACGAGCGCCCTGCCTCTTGCGCGGGCGGGCTCCGGATTGCATAAGGAATTTCACGGATGATTAAGCTAAGTTCATGGGGCCGCCTCGCCCCGGCCGCGATCGTTTCCCTTCTGTCCTTAACGGCCCCAACGACCACCGCCCAAACCGTCTCAAGCGTGGGAAAGGGCCCGGATACGGCCTTCTCGCAGCCCCAGGCGATCCTCCATAAGATCGCCGCGGCGTCCGAACGGCTCGAAATGACCGTTTCCACGAGCCGCATTCTCACGCTCGAAAAGAAGATTCCCCAGGCGCAAGTCAACAATCCCGACATTCTTGAGTTGACCCCCCTCTCGCCGAACCAGATCCAGGTGTTCGCGAAGAAGCCGGGCGTCACCCAGGTGAATCTCTGGGACGAGAACGACCGCATCTATACCGTCGACGTCCTGGTTTTTGGCGATGCGCGGGAACTGATGCTGCTGTTGCAGACCGAGTTTCCCAACGCAGCGCTCCAGGTCAAACCCGTATCTCAGGGCGTGCTCATTTCGGGATACGTCGACCAGCCGCAGCACGTCGGCCGCATTGTGCAATTGGCCGAAGAGTATTACCCGAAGGTCATTAACAACATTACCGTCGGCGGCGTGCAGCAGGTCCTGCTGCATGTCAAGGTGATGGAGATCTCCCGCACGAAATTGCGGAGCTTGGGGTTCGACTGGTCGGTGCTGGGCGACCACACGGCCGCCTATTCCACAGTCAGCGGCCTCTTGGCAGCGGCGTCGTCCGGCCTTGCCGGAAATGGCGGTGTCAGCGGGGTCTCGGAGATCACCTCGACTTTGTCTGCCGATCAGAGCTTCGGATTTCACGTGGTCAACGGATCGAGCGCCTTTTTCGGCGTCATGGAGGCCTTGCGGCAAGATCAACTCGCCAAAGTACTGGCCGAGCCGACCCTTGTTACCGTTAGCGGGCGACCGGCGGCGTTCAACGTCGGCGGCGAAATCCCGGTACTCGTTCCGCAGAGCCTGGGAACCGTCAGCATTGAATGGAAACCCTACGGCACACAGCTCGACTTCGTACCCATCGTGTTGGGCAACGGCCAGATCCGTTTGGAAATCCGCCCGCGTGTCAGCGAGATTGACCCATCGCGGTCCGTGCTCCTGGACAACTATCGAATTCCGGCGCTGCGGGTACGGACGGTCGAAACCGGCGTTGAGCTGAAAGCGGGGCAAACGTTGGCAATCGCAGGTCTCGTTCAGGAGCGGACGGAAGCGATCCGTCGCGGTCTGCCTTGGGTAGGAGAGCTTCCATACGTCGGCACCCTTTTCGGAAAAGTACGGGAGGAACGGAACGAAATCGAACTGCTGATCCTGGTGACCCCGGAATTGATTGCGGGCGTCGATCCGTCGCAAATCCCCCCGTGTGGCCCAGGGATGAATACGTCGAGTCCCAGCGACTGCGAGCTGTTTCTCAAGCGTCACATTGAGGTACCTAACTGCTGCACGGCCTGCGAGGGAGCGGGCTGCAACGAGTGTGGCGGCGAACCAATGCCCGGGATGGCGCCGGGAATGATTCTCCAATCGCCGGTGCAGCCGCCCGCAGCGGCTCCTTTGCCCGGCCCTAGCGGACAAACGGGGCCCGGTGCGCCGGCGGCGGGGACCCAGGTAAACCCGATGGCGACGTCGCGTAGCGCCCAAGTCGTCAGGCCGGCGAATCGGCCAATTCCTGCCAAACCGCAGCGCCTGCCCGCGACGGCTTCCGCGGGCTCCAAGAGAGGGGCTATGCCCGGGCTCCTGGGACCGATTGGCTACGACACCGTTCAATAACAAGCAATACTCTTTGCAGAGTTGGTCAAGGCATCCGCGACTTGTGCATTACCCAACATGAGCAACGTCCTTCGTCTGGCCATCGTTGATCCGAATGATACGACGCGGGAATCGCTGAAAGCGATGCTCCTGGGGATGGACATGATTTGGCTGGAGGCCGAGTGCTCCCGGTACGAGTTCTTCTCCGACGTTGTTGCCCAGACCAGTCCCGATATCGGCCTGGTCGCCATGGACCGGGACCCGGAGAAGGCCCTGGAACTGGTCGCCAAGGTGAGCGAGAACTCGCCCGGATGTGCAGTGCTCGTAGTCAGTTCGTCCAGCGACGGCAATCTGATTCTCCAGGCGATGCGGGCGGGCGCCAAGGAGTTCCTTACGCACCCGATTCGTATCGAGGATCTATTGGCTGCCCTGGGCCGGATTAGCGAGCGGCGTTTCGGTCGCGGCGAAAAGAAGCCTCGCGGTAGCCAGGTGATCGCGGTGGCAGGGGCGATCGGGGGGGTAGGTAATACCAGTATCGCGGTCAACTTGGGTTGCTCGCTGGCCCGCGACAAGAAAAACTCCGTAGCCTTGGTCGATCTCGACCTCTGCCTTGGCGATGCCGATGTCTTTCTCGATGCGATCCCCGAGTACACGCTCGTCGACGTCTCGCAGAACGTCACCCGGTTGGACTTCACGCTCCTGAAGAGATCGCTGACAAAACACTCATCGGGGTTATTCTTGCTGCCGCGACCCGTGCAGTTGGAAGACATCTCCTTGATAACGCCCGAGGACCTTCAGCGGGTGATCGGCCTTCTGAAGGCAACGTTTACGCATCTCGTGCTCGACTTGTCGAAGAGCTACAGTCCGATTGATCTGATGGCTCTCGAGATGGCGACGCAAATCCTCTTGGTTACTCAGCTCGACCTGCCCTGTTTGCGCAATGTGGTACGACTGATGATGTCGTTCGGCGAGATGAAGGGCATGGCCGAGAAGGTGAAGATCATTGTGAACCGCGTGGGCCTGGACGCAGGCCAGATCACGCTCAAGAAGGCCCAGGACACGATCGGCCGTCCGATCTTCTGGCAGTTGCCCAACGACTACCGCACGATGATCGAGGTCCGCAACAATGGGGTGCCGCTGATCGAACACGCCCCCAAGGCCGCTATTACCCAGTCGATGCTCGCGCTGGCCGATGCGCTCTCTCAGGACGAAAAGGAGACCTCCCCGGAGGCGGCCGGCAAAAGGAGCGGCATTGGTCGGCTGCTGAGCTTCTGGCCGGCGAAAGCGGAAACCTGAGAGGCCCGAACAAAACGGGACTGGCGCCTCGGAAACGCTCCCGTTCTCGGAACTTGCGAATGTTCGACTCGGAGGCAGTCCCGTTTTGTTTGGGCCTCTGAGTATCGACCGTGGGCATCAGCGACGTCCGTGCCGGGAGGCGGGCTTTACGCCTCTTGATTCCGAGGCCCCCCCGACCAGGCATTGGCGTGAGCACCCTCATAAAGTGAGCACCCTCATAAAATGGTGTTGTGGGGGTGCGTTGACGCCCTTGGACCCGCCCTCTAAAATGCGGGCTTATCTAGTGGCAAGTGTCCACTCTCTGACTAGCCGCGTACCACGGTCCGGAGGAAGCCACATGGCAGAAACGAAGTCGGGTCAGATTGTCAACGTGATGAAAGAGGGACGGCTTTTCCAGCCGCCTGCGGATTTCTCGGCGAAAGCCCGCATCGGCTCAATGGAGCAGTACGAGCAAATGTGGAAGGAGTCTGTGGAGGATCTGGAAGGTTTCTGGGGCAAGATGGCGGGCGAACTCCACTGGTTCAAACCGTACGACAAGGTGCTGGAGTGGAATGAGCCGTTTGCCAAATGGTTCGTCGGCGGCCAGACCAACGCTTCCTATAACTGCCTCGATATCCATCTCGGCACCCACCGTGAGAACAAGATCGCGTATATCTGGGAAGGAGAACCGGGCGACGTCCGCGAAATCACGTACAGGGAGCTGCTCACGGAGGTTTCGAAGTTTGCCAACGTGCTAAAGAAGCTCGGCATCAAGCAGGGCGACGTCGTCTCCATCTACATGCCGATGGTCCCCGAACTGGCCATCGCGATGCTCGCCTGCGCCCGGATCGGGGCGGTTCACTCGGTCGTTTTTGCCGGGTTTTCCTCGGAGGCGATCGCCGATCGGAACAACGACGCCAAGGCGAAGCTCCAGCTTACGTCCGACGGTGCGTGGCGGCGCGGCAAAGAGCTCTCGCTGAAGGAGACCGTCGACGCCGCGTTGGACAAGTCCCCGACGGTCGAAAAGTGCGTCGTGCTCCGGCGCACCGGGACCGAGGCTCCCATGAAGGAAGGCCGCGATTTCTGGTGGCACGAACTGATGGAGGACGCCTCGGCCGAATGCCCCGCCGAACCGTTGGACAGTGAGGCCCCGCTGTTTATCTTGTACACGAGCGGTTCGACCGGCAAGCCGAAGGGGGTCAAACACACGACGGCCGGCTACACCCTGTTTGCGAAGAAAACCGTTGAATGGGTGTTCGACATTCGTGACGAGGACGTCTACTGGTGCACGGCCGACATCGGCTGGGTCACCGGTCACAGTTATATCGTCTACGGGCCGCTGGCGGCCGGCGCCACGGTGTTGATGTATGAAGGAGCCCCGAATTTCCCGGATGAGGGCCGCTTCTGGCAGTTGATCGAAAAGTACAAGGCCACGATCTTTTACACGGCGCCGACGGCCATCCGTTCGTTCATGAAGTGGGGCGACGACTGGGTCACGAAACACGACCTTTCCAGTCTGCGGCTTCTGGGCACGGTCGGCGAGGGGATCAACCCGGAGGCCTGGATGTGGTACCACAAGATGATCGGCGGCGAGCGGTGCCCGATCGTCGATACCTGGTGGCAGACCGAGACGGGCGGCATCATGATGACTCCGCTGCCGGGCGCGACGCCGACGAAGCCGGGAAGCTGCTGCAAGCCGTTGCCGGGAATTGTGCCCGAGATCGTCGGGGAGGACCGCAAGCCGGTCGAGGTCGGTTCCGGCGGTTGGTTGACAATCACGAAGCCGTGGCCCGCCATGCTGCGGGGCATCTGGGGCGACGACGCCCGCTACCAGCAGCAGTATTGGAGCGACGTCCCCGGGAAATACCTCTGCGGCGACAACGCGCGAATGGACGAGGACGGCTATTACTGGATCATGGGCCGCATCGACGACGTGCTCAATGTTTCCGGTCACCGCTTGAGCACGATCGAGATCGAGAGTGCGTTGGTCAGCCACCCCGCGGTCGCCGAAGCGGCCGCCGTGGGCCGACCCCACGACGTGAAGGGCGAGGCAGTTGCCGTCTTCGTCACATTGACCGGCAACTACAATCCGACCGAGGAGCTTCGCAAGGAGCTCAAGAACCACGTCCGTAAGGAGATCGGTGCTTTGGCGGTTCCGGACGATATTCGTTTCACGGCGTCATTGCCCAAGACCCGCAGCGGCAAGATCATGCGGCGACTGCTCCGCGACATTGCAGCCGGCCGCGAGACCGTAGGTGACACCACGACGCTGGAGGACTACAGCGTCCTTGCGCGGTTGCGGACGTCGGAAGAGTAAACGCGGCACGATTGCAGAAGCAAGCCAGCCCCTCAGTCGGGGGTGGCTCTCTTGCTGGCGTGATCAACGTGAGTGAATCGTCAGCCCGGTTGCCGGATGGCGGCCGGGCTGACTTGTTGAACGATCCGCCCGAAGTCTGGTTGAGAGAAGCGCGCGTCACACCTAACCCGTTCGGCGAAGGGGCGTGGTGTTCCCCGGGCTTATTGCGAGAAGGACACCTTAGGTTATAGTGAGGGGGAAAGACAGGAGCGTCGAATTTCTCAGCCACCAAACACCGGGAGGTGGGGGATGAAGAACGGTGACCTCCTTCAGACGCTGTCGGGCTGCAAGTTCTACCAGTCGTACGTCGAAGCTCAAAAGTGTGCCGAACCGACGAAGACCGAACAGCCGCCGGCGGCACCCATAGCAGCTCCCAAGCGGAGCCGGATCGATCGGGTCTTCAAGAATTGCTGTTGTGTGTTGGGCGGCATGGTGTTGTTCTCCGTGCTGTTCTTGATTGCACCGCTGTGGTTTTGTTGGCCACCTTACGGCAAAGCCTGTCTGTTGAGCCTTCCGCCGATGATTTTGTGCACGCTCAGTTGGATGGCCGGTGCGTGGTGGGCGTGGGACAAGGATCAGCGTGTGCTGATGGCCATTACACTCGGGGCCACACCTGTCCGAATACTTGTGGTGCTCGGCTGGGCATGGATTGTCCTGACAATCCCCGAAGTCCCCGTCGTCACCTTTGTGCTTTGTCTGATGTGGCACTGGGTACTCTTCGTCATTCCGGAAGTGGCGATGCTCGTGGAATTCAGCTACGGCAAGCAGATTGTACGGGTGCCGGAAAAGCACATGCTCCCCAAGGCGATTCTCCAGCACGTGAAACGCGGACATGACCTACAAATTTCTCTCCATGCACCGGGTCGACGAATTTGACTGCCTCATTACCCTCCAGGCAAGACCGAATTGGCTTGAGGCGATCCTCGGAGCACGGCCGCGCGTCTTGAAGTACTGCGGAAGCGGCACCTTGTGGCGGAGAGGCCCGCAAGGCCCTCGCTGCAATACGTTCAAGTCCGAATGGCTTCACACGATCTGGAATCGGGAAGTGAACCGAAAACTGGAAACAAGGAATTGCTCGCCGTCGGCATCGGTTCCTCCCCAGGCGATTTCTGCAAACGGACTGGACGTCGTCTAGCCTATGGATCCCTCCGGCCACTTTTCGGAAACTGACGCCCCTCTGCAAGCCGGTCCGGACGGGCAGCCGCGGCGTCCCAGGGCGCACTCGCCCGCGCTGTTCGAACCCTCTCGATTGAACCGTGCCGCCGAAGGCGAGTGCCCCGAGCCCAGCCTGGTTGTCGAGAAAATCAAGCGGATCTTTTCGGCTCTGGAACGAGACTTGATCGGCTTCGGACCTCTGCTGATCCAGACGATCTACGCTCTGCTCACCCGTGAGAACCTCCTGATTTTCAGCCCGCCGGGAACGGCGAAGACGTTCCTTGCCGCGTCGATCTTCAGCCGCATCAGCGGGGCACGAATCTTCGATACGCAAATGTCGAAGGGGACACTTGCCGAGGAACTTTTCGGCTCGATCGATACAAAACGCTTGAAACGCGGCCGAATTATTCACAACACGCGAGAAACACTGGTCGACGCCGACTTTGCCTTCATCGATGAGTTTTTCGATGCCAACGACATGGTTCTTCGCGCATTGCTGGGCGTGTTCAACGAACGCGTGTTCAAGAAGGGGAGCCAATGTGAACCATCCCGCCTCCACACGGGAATCGCCGCGGCGAACTACCTCCGTGCTACCGAAGTCACGGAAGCCGTCTTGGACCGCTTTCTCTTCCGCTCCTACATCGCTCCCGACTACGAGCTGTGCACTCTCGCCGCGGTCGACCAGGCGTTCAGCCGGCACTACGGGCGGCACGACCCCATGCCCGCCGAAGAGCGGATCCCCCTGGATCATATCGCCTTTCTCTCGGATATCGTGCGGGGGCTTGTTCCCCAGCGGGCGATCAGCGCTCGGCCCAGCGTTCTCTTTCTGAAGAATGTCGTGCTCAACCGCTATCGGGAACTGGTGAACGAAACCTCCGATCATGCGAAGAAGAAATCTCTGTATATCAGCCCCCGCACGTATGCAAAAACACGGATCGTGCTCAATGCCGCAGCCTTGCTGCAGGGTCGATCGGAAGCGGTGCCTGCCGATCTCGCCCAACTGAGATACGCCGTGACGACCGTCGGAGGTCGGAAGGAACAGGAGGAGTGTTTCGATAAGGCACTCAACGAGACGCTCCTGCGGATCCGTGGAGAAGACCTCGAACACATTGATCACTTGACGGCTGCGTACGATCTCGCGGAGCAGGTGATGGCTCGCGTCCGCTACGGCAAACCGGTGAGGTCCACCACTCTTCTCCAGCGGATTCTGAGATTCTTCGGCCTGGTGAGTGAGGGAGATGTTACGTTCGAGCACGTTCGCAGGTTCGTCGAAAACATCCAGCCCGCGGACGATCGAGCCAGATCGCTGAAGTTAGGTGTCCTGCGAAGGATCCAGGAATTGACGCGCCGAATCAACCATCGGGAAACAGAGCTGTTGAGTTGATGTCCTCCGTCGACCGCGTCCAGTCGTCCGACCTGGTGCAGTACCTCGGCGAGTTCGGTCTCGCTCTATCGGATCTTCTCCCCCACCAGGTCGCCATGTTTCTTGCGGGCAAGAGAGCGGCTCGCTACCTGGAAGAGCTGGAGATTCCCATCCATTCGGCCCGCTGGGATGCGAGTGACTTGGACCTTGTCGAGCTTCAGGATGAGAGCGTTCTGGACGTGACTGCTTTTGACGACGCCGCGCTGGATTCCTACCTGCCCGCCGACGAGATGGACGTCCGTCTGATCCGCAGCACCGAGGACCTGCCCCGCATTTTTCCTCTCGAGTGGCTCTGGGAACTACTTCTGCCCGACCTGTTCTACGCGAAATTGGCGCAGCAGGAATTGCTGATGCCGGAATGGCAGCGGGGGGAGCAAGGACCGGGTAATCAGAGCGACGAGGCCCCCCGCCGCGAACTTGAGGAGGAATCCGCAGGTGCAGAGGCAATGAAACTCCACGCGTACGTCCTGCTGGATACGTCCACCACCATGCAAGACCACGACCGAAGGGGAACGATCGCCCGCGGACTGGCACTGGAGTTCTTGCGCGAAAGCTACCGCCGTGGAGCCCACCTGCTGCTAAGACCCTTCACGGCAGAAGTCGGAGAGCTTTCGGTCGGCTACAGCCAGGCCGACTTCTTCGCCATGACGCGGCGACTGATCGCGTTGCCCAATTCCGGGCAGACCCGCATCCAAACTGCACTGGAGCAAGCCGTCAAGGATATCCGCAGCGGGGGCCCCTGCCTTGGGGCCAGCATCCTTTTGATCACCGACGGCATCTCTCGGCTTTCTGAGAATCCTCTCGCGGGCGAATGGCTCCACACCGTCATTCTCGGGGACCTGTACGACGAGCGGCGTGCCGCGGGGGCGATCGCGACCCTCAAGCAGTGGAGTCATACCTTCCATCGCATCTGGCAGAGCCACTTTCCGGCCATTCTCGCCCCATCCCCGAGCGATTGTCAGGCGGGCGTTGTTTATCTCCAGGGGCTCGTCGATCAGATCGGCCGGGATCCGTCCGGCCATGCCGGCCTCCGGCAAGCCTTGGAAAACGTAAAGACGCTCCTCGATCAGTTCCGGCGCTCCCTGGGCCGCGGCGGGTCTCTCCCCCTAGAGATGCAAAAGCTGCAAGAGCAACTCGCCCGGATGGAGTACACGCTCGGATTCGAGTCGAAGCAAGAGTCGGTCTCCCTGCCTCCGCAACCTCCGATTGCCGCAAATCGGCGTTTTTTTCGGGCGAAGGTCGGCCGGACTTCCAAGGGCTCTGTCGGGGACAACGCCGACCTCTGGAGCTATTTGAGGCTGATGGCCGTCCGCGCCTGGCGCTGGCTCCGTCGACACCTCCCAGATTAGGAGCCTTCCATCGGCCTACCTCAACGACCTGCCGTGCCGAGGTAACGCCACGCCGGATGCCGGCTCAGAATGGCCAAACCAGCGGAGCGACGAGTACCGTGATCGCCCAAACCAACAGGTCTAAAGGGATTCCGATCTTCATGTAGTCGGAGAAGCGATATCCGCCCGGACCGTAGACCATCAGATTGGTCTGATAACCGATTGGAGTCGCGAAACCCGCCGAAGCGGCCATCATCACGGCGACGATGAAGGGAATGGCGTTGGCGTCCAGATTCTGCGCGGTCAAGAGTGCAAAGGGGAACATCAGGGCAGCGGCTGCATTATTCGTCACCAGTTCGGTAATCGCCAGCGTGACGCCGTAAATGGCAACCAGCGAGAGCCAGGGATTGCCTCCGACCATGCTGACAATTCCTTGGGTCACTCCGTCAGCCGCACCGGTCTTCACCAGCGCCTGCCCGATGCCGAACGACGCGGCGATCGCCAGGAGGACCTGCCAGTCGATGCTCCGCCGGGCCTGCTCGGTACGGCAGCAGCGGGTGAGAATCATCAGGCCCGCGGCGACCACCGCCGCCTCGAGCATGCTGATGCGGCCGATCCGAATCGCATCCTCGCCCCACGGCACGATAATGGGACCGAAAGTTTCGCTGATCGTGACTGTCGCGATCATGCCCACGAGAATCGTCAGCGCCACGGCCGCCCGCTCAAAACGGGGCGGAGTGGAATCTTCCACTCGGCTGACGAGGAAGAACTGTCGGCTGTTGCGATGCTGGTTGACGAAGGAAGCATGTCCTTCCAGCAGGAGGATATCGCCGGCTCGCAAGACGATATCGCCGATCTTTCCGCGGACCCGCTCACCGTGTCGGGCGACGGCGATGACGACGGCGTTGTATACCGATCGGAATCTTCCGTCGCGAATCGTTTTTCCCACCACGGGACAATTCTTGCTCACCACCGCCTCGATCAGGCAGCGATCCGAGCGGCGGGAATCGAGCTTGAAGACCTGGTCGGTCGCGGGAATCAGCCCGCGGATCTTCTGTAGTTCGCGGACCGAGTCGACAATGCCGACAAACACCAACCGGTCGTTGGCCAGCAGACGCTGCTCGGGACCCACGGCCGCCAGCACCGTTCCATCGCGGTCGATCTCGGCCAGGTAGAGTCCGGTCAGGTGCCGCAAACCGGCCTCTTCGATCGATTTTCCGACCAGCGGGCTGCCGGGCTCCACAAGCATTTCCACGGTGTACTGCCGCGGATCGGACGCAGTCGCGATGCTTGGTTTCCTGTCGGGCAGGAGGTAGCGGCCGGTCAACATGATGAATGCGATGCCGGCCACGGCACAGGGCAGTCCGACCCAGGTAATTTCGAAAATCCCCAGGCCGCGAGGCAGGGTGGAGGTGCCGTTGGCTGCGATCTGGGCCTCGTGTGCGCGAATGAGAAAACCGTTGACCACCAGGTTCGTGCTCGTGCCAATCAGCGTGCAGGTGCCGCCGAGAATGGCCGCGTACGAGAGGGGAATCATCAGTTTTGAGGGCGAGATCCTGTGATGCTTCGCCCAATCGTTGACCGCCGGGATAAGCATGGCGACCAGCGGAGTGTTGTTCATCAAGGCGCTGAGAACGGCCGTCGGGCCCATCAGGCGGCACGCGGCATGGGCTGTGGATTTCGGCTGGCCGAACAGACGCGAGGCGATCAGAGTAACTCCGCCCGTCTCTACAACGCCCGTGGCAACGACGAACAACACCCCCACGGTTACCATGCCTTCATTGGCAAATCCGGCGAGTGCCTCCGACGGTGTCAGAATGCCGCAAACCAGCAGGATCGACAGGCCGGTAATCAGCACCAGGTCAGGCGAGAGTTGGGTGGACATCAACAATCCCAACACCAGGAAAACGACGGCAAGTGCGAACCAAGCTTCGAAACCCATTGTTTGCTCAGGCCAGAATAGAATTTCTTTTGTTCGGGAATCCGGAAACTTCAGACAGCACGTGCCAGGTCGCGCGCGAGTTGCACGGCTCCGGCGACAGGTTCCGGAACAATTCGGATAGTCGACGGGGAGATGTCGCAACGGCGCAATTGCGCTTCGAGCCGGCCGACCAGGCCGCCATGCAGCAGAACTCCGCCGGCAACGCCCAGGGGATATGTTCCGTCCGCAAGCGCGACGGCGCGGGCCACCGCGGCAACCATGCCGGCCAACTCCGATGCGGCGTCGTCGAGGATCCGGCCGGCGACCGGGTCCTGCTGCCGATCCGCCTCGATCACAAGTTCGGCCATCGAAGCAACCCAACCGCGATCCGACGCACTCGGATACACAGCCGAGACCAGATCTTGCGGCGCCTGAATAGCCAAACGGTCGAGGACTGCTGCCACGAGCGACGTTGTGGGACCGCGACCGTCCGCCGCCTGAGCAACGGCGCGCAACGCGGCGACCGCAATCCAGTAGCCGCTCCCTTCGTCGCCGAACAGATAGCCCCAGCCGCCGGCTCTCGCGGCTACGCCGGAGGCGTTGCGTCCAAAGGAAAAAGAGCCCGTGCCGGATATGAGCGCGATGCCCCACCCTTCCGGCGAAGCCGCAGCCAGCACAGGCATGGCATCGCTGACAACATCGAACCGGCTTGCCAGACGAACTCTCTCGGCCCAGGACCGAAAGAGCCGCTGGTTCTCCTCGCGGGACGAACCGGCCAGGCACAAAACGGCCGCCGCGACCGCATCGCGCGCGAGCGACGCTTTCCGAAAAGCCGCGGCAACCGCGTGGTCAAGGTTCTCCAGGGCCGTAGCAGTACCGACCGACTGGACGTTGATCGCCCCGGACGCGCCTTGGCCGAGAACAAGAGGTTCTCCACCAGCATCGACACTCGCAAGCCAGGCGACCGTCTTGCTGCCGCCGCCATCGATCCCGAGGACAAGTCGTTCAGCCACCATCGGACTCCAGTGCACCGCGGAGTTGGCCGCCCGCCTGGTTGAGCAATCGTCGTGCTTCTCCTGCCGATACTCCGCGAACGTGAGCGACGATCGCGGTTTTTACCTCGCCATTGCATCTGGCGAGTAGTTGCTCCGCCTCCGTTTCCGAAATATCGGTGACCTCATGCACGATCCGGCGCGATCGCAGAACAAGCTTCGAATTTGTCGCCCGGAGATCGACCATCAGATTGCCGTAGGTCTTACCCAGCAGGACCATGGCTCCCGTGCTGAGCATGTTGAGGACCATCTTTGTGGCCGTGGCAGCTTTGAGCCGCGTCGAGCCGCTGATCACCTCGGGGCCGACCAGCAGGGTGATCGCCAGATCGCAGACGCTGCTGACCGCCGCATTGGCATTGCAGGTCAGGGCGACGGTAAAAGCTCCCAACTGCCGAGCATATTCGAGTCCGGCCAGCACATAAGGCGTCCGCCCGCTGGTGGCGATGCCTACCAGGACGTCTCGCGTGCAAAGCTCGATCCGTTTCAAATCAGCAACCGCCAGGTCGCCACAATCCTCCGCTCCCTCGGCCGCGCGGAACATCGCACCCTCTCCACCGGCAATCAATCCGACGACCAACTCCGGAGGAGTGCTGAAGGTGGGCGGGCACTCGGCGGCATCGAGCACGCCCAGGCGGCCTGACGTGCCGGCGCCCAGGTAGATCAGCCGGCCGCCGGCGCGAAGGCGTTCTGCAGTGACTTCGATCGCCCGGGCGATGTTTGCCGACTGCTGTCCGACCGCTTCCGGCACATGGGCGTCCTCACGGTTCATCAGCCGGACGATCTCCAGTGCCGACAAGTGGTCGATCGCCTCGGAAGCCGGATTTCTTCCTTCAGTAGTCAACATTCTCCTGCTCGTCTGTTGCGTCCGCGACTGCCGCACGAAAGCACCCATTATATTCTCCGCAGTCCCGCAGCGAACGGTTTTTTGAAATAGTTGACAGCCGGGCATTGGCGACACGTCAGCCGCCAGGTTGTATCGCTGCAGGTCGATCGATCACTTCCGCAGTGGCCATAGGATCGCCGAACAACCGGGGCCGGGAGTCTTTTCGCGTGTCGGCCGCGACGCCGTCTTTCGCACGATGGCGGTTTGCGGCCGACACGGAAAAAGAGTCCCGACCCCTCGGTGTCCCAAGAAATGTCGGGCCGAGGGGGAGTTTTTCGCCAGGTGGAGATTTCTGCAATTCGGGTCGGGCGAGGCGGTCCAGCGCAAATGGTTGGTATGAAAGGAATTGTATTGCGATCTGTACGCGCAAGGTCACGCCAACCGAAAGTGGGGTGTCTAGAAAGTCGATTATATTCTGGGGGAATAATTATAGCCGAAGAGTGGGGCCGAGGGGGGCGGCGATGCGGAGACTGGCGGTGAAGGTGTCGATGTGAAGAATTGGGGGAGAAATCCGAAATTCGAAATCCGAAATCCGAAACAAATTCGAAATTCGAGGGGAAAATGTTTCAAACGTTGGGTGGCGAGCGCTGGAGGGTATCGTCCTCGATTGGTCGCCAAGCATCGGTCTTGTCTTACGGGGATTAGTCATCGGTGTCGAGGTGGAGCATGAGATTAACCATGAAGACAGACGAGAAAAGAAGATGGGGGAAAGGAATATGGAGAGGGACGAATGAAAGCAAGCCGGTGCCGAGGTTCTGAGGGAGGGCAGGAATTTGGGTGGCAGGAATATGGAGGGGGATTTGAACAGGAGCCAACGGAGAGAACGGAGGATGATTGCCCGGCTGGTGAGCTGTTGGGGATTTCTGTGGTTGAGGGACGTTCTGGTGGAACGTGGCAAGGGAGGACCTGGATGGGTCGGTTCCGAGTGGCGCTTGCGAGGAAGGGAATAACGCGAAGGACCGAAGAGCGCAGAGTAAGTCACGACAAGTGTGGGGGCAGGCCGTCAGCAATAGCATTACGCGCTATTGACTGCTGACGGCCTGACCCCAAAGTCTTTTGACCCCAAAGTCTTTGCAATCGCCTCGGAGGCCGATTTCTCCCTTCCGTCGTCAACATTCCCGCGACTGCCACGTGAAAGTCCCCATGATATTCGCCGGTGTCCTGTCGTGTGACAGCGGTTTTTCGTCGCCACTGCATGCCACCAGGGCGGGGTGGATCGGGCGGATCTTATAGCAAGCCGCTGGGAAAACGCCGATTACCAGGACACTTCTTCGAGGCGAGGCGAGTTTGCCCCACGCCGGGCACCGCCATATAATTTCCCGCCTCCTACCTTAGTTTTACGATAATCTTTTGGCCTGGCCGCGGCGAAACCGAGCAAAAAGGCGGTCGCGATCGGACCGGCCGGACAGACCGCTCGGCGGGATTGGTGGAGCGATGATCACGGACCTCGAGACAGTAGTCCGTTCGATTTCCGACTCCGGACTGATGGCTGAAAAGGACGTCGGATCCTTCTTGAAAGGACTGTCCGCCGAGCGCCGGCCGACAGATGGTCAGCAACTCCTCCAGCAATTGGTGAGGATGCATAGGCTGACGACGTTTCAGGCGCAAGCGGTGTACCAAGGGAAAGCCAACACGCTTGTGATGGGCAATTACGTCCTTTTGGACAAGCTGGGCGAGGGAGGGATGGGGCAGGTCTTCAAGGCTCAGCACCGCCGCATGGAGCGAATTGTGGCGCTAAAGATCCTCCCGGCAGAGGCGATCAAGTCGGAGGAGTCGGTCCAGCGGTTTCACCGGGAGGTCAAGGCAGCCGCCCGCCTCAGTCATCCGAATATCGTCCGTGCCTACGACGCCGACGAAGCCCACGGTCTGCATTTTCTGGTGATGGAGTACGTGGAAGGAACGGACCTGGAGAAGTTGGTTCGGACCAACGGGCCCCTTCCCGCGGCGGTTGCCGCGAACTACATCTGCCAGGCGGCCACGGGATTGGCGTGCGCCCACGAGCACAAGATCGTTCATCGGGATATCAAGCCGTCGAACCTGGTTCTCGATGCGAGTGGAACGGTGAAAATTCTGGACATGGGGCTGGCCCGGATCGAAGAGACGCCGGCCTTGGACGGTCGAACGGCCGAAGCCGCCCTCACGCGCGATGGCGACGTTATGGGAACCGTCGACTACATGTCGCCCGAACAGGGTTTGAATACAAAGAACGCGGATGCCCGCAGCGACATCTACAGTCTCGGCTGCACGCTCTATTTCCTTCTCACGGGCTGGCCGATGTACGAGGGCGACAGTGTCATGGAGAAACTCCTGGCCCACCGCGAGAAGACGCTTCCACCGCTTCGCGAGCAGCGCAAAGACATTACGGCCGCTTTGGACGCGGCATTTCGCAGAATGGTGGCAAAGAAGCCCGAGCGGCGTCAGCAGACGATGAACCAGGTGGTCGCCGAACTCGAACGATGTGCAGGCCGCTCGCCCAGTGCGGTTCGTCAGGCGCCTCGTTCCACTGCCGAAACGGAAACGGTGCAGTTTCGTGCCGATGCGCCGGCTCCGACCGCTCCCACGGCTCGCGATGCACCGCAGACCGTCGCGGCGCCGACGATGTCCCCCTCGAGCCGGCGCCAGGAGACCTTGCGGGCAGCCAAACGGCACAAGCGGGAAGAGGAACGGAAGTCGGCCTGGAAGCAGGCGGTGACGGACGCCAACCGCGATTATCGTCGCCGGCACGGCCTGCGAACGATTGACAAGATCCTGGGCACGTTCGGGAAGGCCGGGGCTCTGACGTTCCAATGGGTCGTGATTGCCGGCGTTGTCGGAGGCAGCTCTTACGCCGCATTCCTATGGTGGGGCAACAGGGGCCTGCTGAAACGGTGCGAAGAACAGGTTCTCGCGACCGTCAACAAGGCTCTCACTCAGACAGAACTCGAGGCCATCACCTCCGTCGAGCTTACCAATGCCTCTAGCTTCCGTTCCCTGCCCGATATTCTGTCGTTCGAATCGCCGATCGTTCAGGACACGGAGGTCGGCCGCCGGCCGATTGCGACCCTCACCGGCCGCTACGACCGCCTCAAGGGGATCCTCGAGTTGAATATCGACCGCGCCGCGGGCCTTGATCAGAGGGGTCTCATTCTTCCTGCCGAACCTGTCGTCGAGTAGGTCGTTGTCTCGAAATCTCGCCGCACACGCCGAACCGCGGCGTTTGGCGCATGCGGACGCGGCTGCTATACTCGGGAGACTCTCAAGAGCGAGTCCCTTTGGAGGTTTTCCCGGTGAACGACAGCCGTCAACTGATTCGTGTCGGCCATAGTCCCGATCCTGACGACGCTTTCATGTTCTATGCCTTGGCGAAGGACCGGGTCGATACCGGTTCCTACCGATTCGAACATGAGTTGGTCGACATCGAGACGCTTAACCGCCGCGCCTTTTCCGGCGAACTGGAACTGACAGCCGTCAGCCTGCACGCCTACGCCTACCTGACCGACCGCTACATGCTCTGCACGTGCGGAGCCAGCATGGGCGATCGTTATGGACCCATGGTCGTCGCCCGCTCACAGGCTTCCCTCGGCGACGTTTCCGGCAAGACCATTGCCGTTCCCGGCACCCTGACGACTGCCTTTTTGGCGCTGCGGATGGCGGTCGGCGCCGAGTTTCGACACATCGTGGTTCCTTTCGACCAGATCCTGGAGGTTGTCCAAGCGGGGCAGTTCAACGGACAGCCGGTCGACGCCGGATTGATTATCCACGAGGGGCAACTGACGTTCGGGGATTTCGGTTTGCACCTCGTCATCGACCTCGGGCAGTGGTGGTTCGACGAAACGGGCCTGCCGCTGCCTCTCGGGGCCAACGCAATCCGCAAAGACCTCGGCAGCCGGGCAATCGCCGATGTCAACCGACTGCTGCGAGAGAGCATCCAGTACGGCTTGGCCCACCGGGAAGAGGCGCTTGAGTACGCGCTCGGTTTCGGCCGCGGGCTGGACCACGGCATGGCGGACCGCTTCGTCGGCATGTACGTCAACGACTGGACGCTCGATTTTGGCCCTCGGGGAAGACAGGCCGTGACGGAGTTGCTCGCCCGCGGCCATTCGGCGGGAGTCATACCGCGGCTCGTGACGCCCGAGTTCGCTTAGAAGTCGATGATGTTGCCCTTGATGGTCACCGTGTTGGAGGGGAAACAGCGGCGCTCGGTCGCACTGGAGGCGGTGATGGCTGGCCCGTTGTAATTGATGAACAGGTTGTTGGCGATGATCACCTGGCTCGATCCGAAATTCACGCGTACGCCGCCGCACTTGCCGATCCCCTCGAAGACGTTGTCGGCGACGATCGACTGGCCGCAGCCGAGATTGTGGAGGTCGTCGGTGCGGTGGCTCATGTCGCCGACGGTGAATGGCCCGGCATTGCGGACGTAGTTGCCGATGAGGCGGAGGAACCGGGCGGGCATCTCGGCGGCGTG
This sequence comes from Thermoguttaceae bacterium, assembly GCA_040768665.1. Taxonomy (GTDB): domain Bacteria; phylum Planctomycetota; class Planctomycetia; order Pirellulales; family Thermoguttaceae; genus JABWBD01. The sequence continues at coordinate 38,599 of JAXGMN010000056.1, read as the reverse complement.
CCAGCCGCCGGGCCCGGCGTCCTGGATGCGACAATGGAGCACGCTGGTGTTCTCGCCCATGTCGTTGTTATTGAAGGCGTTGGCGGCGCAGTCGGTCACCGAGCAGCGGAGGTACGTGAGCGATTTCTGGTACTGCTGCTGCTCGCCGGTGCTCTGCCGCGCCGTGCCCGAGGCATAGAAGCACTCGCTTCCCATGCGGCTGGCGTGGACGTTTTCGATCAGCGTCCGCTCGGTAGCGGTCATGCCGACCGCGTTGCAGGGTTTGAGCGCGCAGGCCCAGAAGCTGGCCCGCCCGTGCGCCATGCGGAAGGCGCCGGCCGACTCGGCCATGCCGGTGTGGCCGATCATACGGAAATTGCGGATCGTGATCTCCGTGCAGCCCTGGACGCGGAAGATGCTGGTCGCTCCGTCGGAGATGTCCATCACCGTGTCGACGCCGTTTGCGCCTTCCAGGCAGATGGCCCCGGCGCCGGTGACGCGAATCCCTTTCGGCACCCGGTACCAACCCGGCGGGAAGAAGACGTTCTGCTTCTGCTGGATTGCCCGATCGACGGCCGCCTGGATGGCCAGCGAGTCGTCGTGGCGGACGACGGCGTCGGCGGCCGTGCGATTGGCGGGGTCGCGCAGCGTAAGCTTGGTGCCTTCGATCTTCTCGACGACGCTCGACAACTGGTCGCGGGCGGCGAAGCTGACCATGTGGCCGACTTCCAGGTCGCGCATGTTGAATTTCACCTCGACGCCGTTGCTGAGCTTCTGCCAGTCCCAGGTGATGGGCACCTTGACGCCCTGCCACTTGCCTTCGCGGACCAGGTTGTCGCTCCAGCGGAACGAGAGCGGTTCCGTCGCGTCGACCTCCAAGAGGAACACCAGCCAACTGCTGGTGCTGCCGTCGTAGCCGCGGATCTCCAGCGCGTCCTCCAGGGGTTTGGTGGAATAGGGGCTTTCCGGCCCGCGCAGAAGCGGCGAGACGATCTGGATGTTCGAGCGCGACACCGTGACGCCCTGGCCAACCTGGAAGTCCCCGACCTCCTTCACGACGATCTGGTTCGAGCCGGCGGTGGCCGTGGCGGTGGTCTCGAACTTCGAGCCCGAGGCGCTGAAGTCCTTGACGCTCAGCCAACCGTCGTCCTGTGAGGCGGCCGCCGCGACGGTGCAGGCCATGCCGAAGAGAATCGCCGCGGCAAGGGAGCGTGGCTGCGAACCGGTCATTTCATTTCTCCCTGAATTCTGCTTGAGGTTGGCATTTCGGCTTCAGACATTGGAACAGGTGCGGTGGGTTTGCGCCAGCGTCATGGTGATCCGTGACTGTTCATCGGGGACATAATCGATAACTGCGTGGGCCGGTATCGCCTGTTTACGTCAATTCCTTCCGATGCGCCCAGACTTTCTCAAACGCCTTGATGTACTGGTCCACCAGTTCGGGCGCGTCGCAGGTGAAGTAGGGCAATTGAATGCCTGTATTGCGGACCTCCTCGCAGCCGGGCATCTTGTCAGGCACGGCGGGAAGGTGGTGCCACCATTGGGCTTCCTGGAAGATCGGGTAGGTATGCAGGAGATTGCCCAAGCCGCTGTAGACGCCCACGTGGACCCCCTCGGCCCGCAGCGCCTTGCGGCAGGCCTCGCGCGACATGCCCGCCTTCACCGGATCGAGGAAGAGGAAATTGCGGTTGTAGTAGACCCGTTCGCATTCGGGCCGCACGTAGGGAGCCGAGAGCCCCGGCAACTGGGTGAGCCGGTCGTTCAGCCGCTTCACCTGCGCCACCCCGGCGGCGTTTCGTTCGTCGAGATGTTTCAACTGGATCTTCGCCAGGATGGCGGCGACCGGATGGACCCGCAGCTTGATCCCCAACCCCGTAACGTACTTCTGATAAGGGCTGTCTTGGGAGCAACGCTTGTAAGCATCCCAATGGCCAAAGGCCGAGGCCCGTTCGTAGTCCAGGCGGTTCTGGTACATCCCCACGCCGGCCTCGATGGCCGGCAGCGGCTTGCTCGCTTGCAGGCTGACGCCCGCCATGCGGCCCCACGTGCCCATGTGCCGGCCTTTGAGCGTGGCGCCGTGCGAGTGGCTGGCGTCTTCCACCACTTCCAGCCCGTGCTCTTTGGCAAAGTCGCAGATGTGATCCATGTCGCAGGGCAGCCCGAACCAATGGACCGGCATAATAGCCTTGGTGTTCTTGGTCAGTCGCCGCTTGCAGTCCTCGATGTCAATGTTGATCGTTCGCGGATTGACGTCGACCCACACGGGGACCAGGCCGAAGAGCCGCATGGGCACCGTCGGCCACCAGGTGCTGTCGTCGGGCACCAGGATCTCGCTGCCGGGGGGTAAATCCAAGGCGAAGAGCATCGACGTCAGCGAGCCCGTGCCGCTGGAGTAGGTCTTACAGAATGGAGTCTTGGTGTATTCCACCCACGCCTTCTCGAATTCCACGATCGGCCCGTACGTCCCGAAGAAGTAATCGGGGTCTCGCAGGTACGTCATGAGCTCCGTCTGTTCTTCCTCGCCGAAGCGGGGCCAACGGGTGAAGTCGCCCAAGGGCGTGGTGAGGGTAACCGCCTTGGGCCCGCCGCGCATGGCCAGTATTTCCCTGATGCCCGCCGTTGCCGGCTGCGCCGCACCGGCCGAGGCCGCGCCTGCCAGGCACAATCCGGCCGCAGCGCCGCCGGCCGACTTGAGGAACTCGCGCCGCCCGGAAAGCGGCTTGGGGTCGTTCGTTTGCCGTTGCATGACAAGATCCTCCCTGAGGTTTCTGGGGAATCAATATCTTACAGTTTGCCGTGGCGACGTTGGCAATGGAAGCGGCCGATGAGGTGTCATTGATTCTCCCAGAACTGCAGTCCCGGACAATTGCAGAATTGCCAATCGTATGAGCCGGCGATCGAACCCGGCAGTGCCTTGCCGAGATAGGCCAGGGTGAGCGTGCGGAACCAGGTGGGAAACATCGCACCCTCGCTGGTGCCCGCCGCGAATGTCGCTATTCAGACGCAGATTGTCGAGGTAGTAGACGGCGGGCTGTGTGCCGTCGCTGACGAAACCCAGCCAGGTGGTGACGCGGAACGGCGGGCTGGCCGTCTTGAGGTCATACTGTTTCGGCGGCTGCCCCGGAAAAGCCACGGTGAGCTGCCACGTGCCGTCTGCCTGCTCGCCTTGGCCTGCCGACATCTCAACGTGGAACCACTGGCCGACGGGCACCGGGAGCGGCTCGCTGCCGGGGGCGGTCAGTTTCCCGTCGCGAATGGAGATCCGCGGACCGGTGTGGAAGTACGGCACACCGGGATACTCTCGCCATTCGCAGTACAACTGTGAGCCCGCCTCGACGCGGATGTCAAAGGCGAACGTCGCTCGCCCGCGATCCAGTCGCGGCGCGTAATAGAAGTGCGGATCGTGGGCGTACTTCAGGTTCGGGGCATCCGTGATCTTCAGGCAGCGGCGGCCGCCGGCTGCAGACTCCTCGGTGACGGCAATCGAACCGGCGGACTCGCCCGCATGCACCTGCGCGATCCCGGGCGATTCGCCGACGGGGGTGTCTTCAAAGTCGTCGAAGAAGCTGAGCGGCGGGCGCGGCGGGGCGAACTCGCACGGTGGGTAGTCGATTTCCTGCGCTTTGTGGATCCAAGCCGGGTTGCCGTAGACGCCGGCCTGGGTGTAGTCGACGGGAACAAAGCCGAGTGCAAAGGCCGGCGAGTCCGCTTGCAGGCGGAAGTCGTGTCCGGCCGGATCGACGAACTTCGGGTCGGCGATGATCGAGCCTGCATCGCGTCCCGATTTCTGCCAGGCGTCGAACGACCGGCCGACGAAGTCCAACGGTTCGCCCGACGGCTCCCAGTACAGATTATGATGGAACCGCAGGCGCTCGCCGAACGTGGGCGGGACACTGAACAGCTTGCCGGCGGAGCCGTAGATGATGTTCCGCTCGAAGGTCGCCGCCAGGTGCTGCTCGACGGGGTAATACATGCAGAACAGCAATTGGCCGTGCCGGCTGCCGCCTTGCGGGCGCGCGACGAAGACGTTGTTGCGGAGGATATTCCCCTTGCCGCTGCCGATCTGGTAGCCGCCGTCGCGAACGTTGTACACCAGGTTGTTTTCCAACAGCATGTGCGATGTACTGTTGTCGTTGTAAAGGCCATGCATGCCGGAATCGCCATCGCCGTCGATGTCGTGGATCACGTTGTTGCCGAGCACGGTTCCGGGCGCCTCGCCGAGGGTGTAGATGCCGCCCATGTCCGCCAGCACGTCCCAGCCGAGGTGGTGAATGTGATTGAAGCGGACCGAGTTTCTCACCGAAGGCACCTCGCCATAGCCCCATCTCCAACCGACCGAGATTCCGGTATACGCCATGCCGGAGATGTCGTTGTGGGTGACCTGGTTGTCGCCACTGTGCCCAACGAGCACCCCTACGGCATCCGGCCAGACGTGTCCCGCGCGGCGCAAAATGTTGTTGTCGATGCGGATGTGGCTGGTCCGCTCGGCCGGCTTGGAAACTTGGCCCGTCTGACCGATGCGCACGCCGCCGGCTCCGAGGTCTTCGAGGAGGCAGCGCTCGACAGTGCAATCGCGGCAACCGTCGCGAAACCAGACGCCGTAGGTGCCCGTGTGTTGGATTGTACAGTCTTCGAGCGTGATCCCATGGGCGTAGTCGGCCATTACAACCGCCGGAATCTTGCAGGCCGCTTGCGGGGAGGACTGTCCCTCCGGCGGCAACTGGTATCCACCATACGCCAGTGCCAGCCCGCGCACCGTGATGTTGGTCACCGGCTGCTCCTCGCCGGTGCCGACAAACTGCAAAAGCGTGTCCGCGACCGGTGCCACGACTTCGGCTGTCTGCACATCTTCTTCCGGTAGCGGCTTGTAGGACAGCAGGCCGTCGCGATCCAAGAACCACTCGCCCGGCGTATCCAAGGCTTCGCGGTAGTTCTCCACGAAGTAGCGTTCGTTCTGCGTGTAGGTGAAGAACGGGACTCCGCACGAGCCGGTCAGGAAGACGGTATTCTTGTTCTTGTCGGCCTCGATCGAGGCCACGTATTGGCGCGAGATGTGCCAGGAGTGATACGAAGCGACCACCACGTCGCGGAGTCGTTCGGGCGGCAGAGCCAACAGTGGAGCAATGTCGTTGGGGTTGGCGAGGAACGATAGGTCATCCGGTTTGCGGGGTTGGCCGGTGGCGGGATCGATGCCTCTGCGCCGCGGTGCGTTCATGTAGAAATAGAACCGGTCGGGAGTTCGCGCCCGCACGGCGCGGCGGCCGTTTACGTAAAGCTGTTCGAAGCGCCACCGTCGGCCTTGAACCTCGGGAACTCGGACTGTCCACAGCCCCTGGGCATCCTGTTGGAAACCGGTGATCCGGCGGCCGCCGCTGAGGACGGGCCGCTGTCCGGGCCAAGCGGCGTATGTCACCAATCCGCCGTTGCGGCCGGAATCGTCCGGCGTGAACACCAGCGGCTCCTCGACGTGGTAGGTGCCGCCACGAATCAGCACCAGCACGTCGCGGGCGGGCTGGGCCTTGCGGAGTTCGCGCACGAGTTCGCGAGCGCGACCAAGGGTAGCCAGCGGCTGGGCCGCGGTTCCTGGATTCCGATCGTTGCCGGCCGGGTCGACGACAAAGTCCGCCTGCGGGCTCGCGGGCGAGACTTCTCCCGCGACAAGCCCGGCGGTAATTGAAGGCAACGTCTGCCCAAAGGCCGCCCCACTCGCCCACCAGGTCGCGACGAGCGCAAGAGCCGGTATCCGCCAACGTTCCTGGAGCAAGAAGTTCGTTCTCACGGTTCGCCCTTTCCACTTTGGTAGAGACCCTGAATCATGTCAACGGTTGGAATGTGCTGCTTGTTCTCGTTCGGATGCTCAAGGGAGAACTCGAACGGACGCGGGTGGCCCGATGCGCGACTTGTGTTTCTGCCAAGGGAACCTCGCGGTGCTGTCCTTGACCGGCACTTGTGCAACGCACCGCTTCCGTGTTGCACGACGGCGCGTCGCAGCGCAAAGCCACGCCCCATTATTGACCAGCGCCGGTGGTCGGCTGCAATAGAATCCGTCTCATGAGGGGGCTGTTGCGTCGGAATGGCCATTGGGGTCGGCCATTGGGGTCAGAGCTTGAGGAAGCCCGGCGAAATCAGTGTGGACGATCGCGTGGCTCGCGGCCGCGCTGAGGACTGGAGAATCACGCGACGGGCTTCAACGTCATCGGTGCAAGCTGGCCGCAACGGATCTTGTACCACTTCAGCGTGTTCAGAAGCACGATGGCCAAGCCTACCTGCACGCGCGCCAACGCCAGTCCTTTCCAGCGAGCGTGACGCATGCCCTGGTGGTTCATCAGGTTGTTCACGATCCCTTCGACCGTCGCCCGGTGCCGCCCCAAAAGGTCGCGAGTCCGCTCCGGATCCGCCTTCATCCGCGAGGCATGCTTTTCCAGGTCCTCCCGATACACGTTGACACAGAGCATCCGCGGGTTCTTCCCCTTCGTACACTCCCCCCGACGCGAGCAGCCTTGGCAGTCCGTCCCCTTTGCCTGATAACGCCACTGTTCGCTCGATCCTCGCACAAACACGTTCGGCTTCCGCGTCAGCCTCGCGCCGTTCGGGCAGGTCGCATACAACGTGTACACCTCGAAGTCCGCCTCCGTGAAGATGCCTTTCTTCTTCTCATCGATATCCGCACGCGGACCGTAGTGATACACCTGCTCCTTCTCCCACTCGTGAATCGCTTTGGCAATCGTGTATTCACGGTCCGAGGTCAATTGGATTCGCTCCCACCGGAAGATTCGCTTCGTCCGGATCACCCAGTCGGTAATCTGCGGACGGAAGCCGTCGCCCGCCGGAAACACCGCAAACGCCCAGATCAGGCCGTACCTCAAGTCCGACAGAAATTGCACGCCGTAGCCGTGGATCGTCTTGGCCCGCTTGGTATGCGCGCTGCCTTCCGGGTCGTAAAACACCGAACTGTCGAACTTCTCGCCGAAAACCTTCATCCGCGCGAGGAATTCGGCGGCCAGAGCCTTGGCAAACGTGGCCAGGTCCGTCAAAACCGGCCCGTCGCGAGGCCGGCAGTCCAGCGCCACCACGCCCGGCATTGGGGTCACGAAATGGCCGTTCAACGTGTCACGAATGGCTCCGATCAGCCCCTGCCGATTGCGGCCGAAGTTCCCCAGCACCTTCCAATCCAACTCCTCGAACGCCCGCAGCAAGACCGCTCGGTCCTCCTCGCTCAGACCGCTTCGGCTAGTCGACTCGCAGAACCGCCGGCACTCCTCGATCAGCCACCCCAGCAGTCCCGTGACGTGCATCGCCGCCGCGTCGTATTTCATCCTGCCTTGGCTGAGCATGTCGGCGGCGTCGGTGCCGAAATCGCAGCCGATCTCGATCCCTTCTTGCCCCAGCAGAACCACCTGGTGCCCAAGCACCAGGTACTCGATCACCGGAGAGAGACGCTCCGTCACGAAGCCTTTGATTCGCCGCTGGGAAGGGAGCTCTTGATGGCTCATCACCTCCAGAAACAGACGCAACTGCACCGAGTCGTCGACCTCGCGCAAGAATTCCCCCGGCGACGCACTGCCGTGGGCCAACATCGCCAGCCACACTTTCAACTGCAAGAGTGGATGATGGGCCCGGCGGCCTTTCTGGCTGTAGGAGCAGGCCAACAGCTTCGTCACGAAATCGAACAGGCCCTCATGGAAGGCTGCCGAAAGCGCTTGCAGGCGTTCGTTCGGCTCGCCGACACGCACCGCCTCCAGTTTGGCGCGATCCTCCTCGGTCAATTCTGGCACCTCCCGCCAGTGCCCCGGGACGGCTTCGCTCAGGTCGACTTGCCCCAGAACGAATGCGATCCGCTGCCGGCACTCCTCCTGGATGGCCGCCGACAAGGGGCGCTGCCCTTTCTCGATCACCCGTCGCCAGAACTTCTTGTCCAGCACAACGCCTTCCCCGCAGCGTGTGGCATCGCGCAACAGCAGAATCGCGATCGTCTGGCGGATCGTGGCCGCCGGTTGCGGAAGGGCGCACTGGGTCAGGCATTCGGCCACCTGCCAGCCGAGCGTGTCCAGAAGGACCTTCGGCGGGACCCAATCGACCGTGGCCTGATCGACCAGGTCCGCCAGGCTGTCCAGCGCGAGCCATTTCTGCACCGGTTCCGGCAGAAGCGCGCTTTGAAGGACCAGGTGCCACTTCTTCATCGAGTCCAAGCGGAAAAGAACGGCCACGGCAAGGAAGCGAATCAGCGCGGCGGGCAAGGTGATGGAAGAATGTTGCAGGCTGTAATGGATGGAGAGATCCTGCACCGGGATGTGCTCGAGCCGCTGGAACAAGCGCGCGGCATCCCGTTGTTGCTTTTCTTGGACCGCTTGGGCAGGGTCCAACGAGGAAGGAGAGACGGCGGACGAAGTGGACATCGCCGCAGGCTTCTTCAAAGAGCCACGCCATGATCCTGACGCACACTTTTGATTATGCATAATCGCGCGAAGATGTCAATACCGAAAGCGCCGTTTAACGCCAAGAAGACAAGGGTTTGTGGCAAGGCGATTGTGCAATGTGCAAGCCCTTTGGCACGACATGTGCGCGCGGCATTTCCTGTGCCAACTCTTCGCAATGTTTGTAGAGCGTGGCGTTTCGCAAAGTTTCAAAATCATACGGATTTGGCATGAAAATGGCGGCGCACTTTCTGTGCCAAGCGGTGACGTCTTTGTGACTGAAATCCTTGGTTGTGTATTCGACGCTGCCGGCCAAGCCGGCGCGGTTTCTCCGCATCGCCCGCAATGACGCTTTGCGTGGTGCAACGTCTCACTGCTTCTCAGAGCCGCTGTACGCGAGCTGAGCATCGTTCAAAGGTGAATCACGCCTCCGCGCTCCCTAAAGCCAAACGCATTTCGCCGGGCTTCCTTGAACAGTGAATAAGGTCTTGCAGCGTGCAAACGTTTGAGGTAGGATGATGGTATGGCCAGACCTTTGCGGATCCAGTTTGCCGGGGCCCTATACCACGTGATCTCCCGGGGCAATGAACGTCGCCGGGTCGTCCGAGACGACGGCGACCGCACGAAGCGACTGGAATGGCTTCGGCGGACCGTCGAAACGTATGGATGGCGCTTGCATGCGTTCGTGCTCCTCACCAACCACGAACACCTCTTCGTGGAGACTCCCGAAGCCAATCTGTCGGCGGGCATGCAGTTTTTGAATGGGAGCTATACGAGCTACTTCAACCGGCGCCACCGTCGCGCGGGCCACCTGTTTCAAGGACGGTTCAAGGGGCACTTGATTGAGGAAGACGGCTACTTTTTCGACGTCAGCCGCTACATCCACTTGAATCCGGTTCGGGCGAAGATGGTGCTGCGGCCGGAGGAGTACCGCTGGAGCAGTTATCCCGGATACGTTCAGGCGCGTAAGGCGCTGGAGTGGGTGACGTACGCGCGCGTGCTGGGCGAGTTCGGGGCGGATCATCAGAGGCCGCGCCGCGCGTACGCCGGCTTTGTGCGCTCCGGTGTGGCCGACCCGCCGGCGTCGCCCTTTTCTGGGGCGGTGGGCGGATTGCTGCTGGGATCGGAAGCATTTGTGGACCGGATTCGGCATCTGCTTCGCGATCGCTCCGAAGCGGAAGGTGTGCCGGAACTGAAGCGTCTGCGATCCCGGCCTTCGCTGGACCAGATCCTGGCCGAGGTGGCGACGTATTTCGACTGTCCAGAGGAGTGCTGGTCACCGGGTCGGCGGAGCGACGAGGCGGCGCGGGCGATGGCGGCCTACTTGGCGCGATGCCGTTTTGGCTACAGCGCGACGGCGGTCGCCGATCGCTTGGGATACCGAGGTCCGAGCAGTGTCAGCCATGCCGTACGACGCATTGAGAAGAGCACCGCGGCACTGAAGGCCGTTGCCGCCGACCTCGAAGCCAAATTGAGCTGATCACTATTCACTGTTCAAGCTCTGACTCCAATGATTGCACTGTTCAAGCTCTGACTCCAATGATTGCACTGTTCAAGCTCTGACTCCAATGATTGCACTCAAAAATCCTTCTGATTCTCCTATTGACGATTTTGCCCAGGAACGATCAACGCCGGAATCCCCGTATGCACCCTCAAGCGGGTTACTTGACACGGAGGCCGCGAAGCCTTCAGAATAAGCGGTTAGTTGCCGCCGCAAAAGCCGCAAAAGTGGAGAAGACGATGCCTGGCAGACGAGTTCTTGCTGTCGCCGGTCTGATCGGATTTGTGCTGCTGACCGCCGCCAATCTGGAAGGGGCTTGAGGCGTACGGGGCTGTGCTCCGGGGCGGGGCACATCCGCGGCCTATGGTTTGGCCAATTCACGCTACGGGTCTGCGCTGATGGCGGCCCAGCGCCAGTCGATGCTGGCTCGGCAGGCGATGGAGGCGCGGCTGCAGGCCGTTTTGAAGCAAGCCGCCGGCGATGCGGATCGGTTGGCGGCGGCCGAGCGGTCTTACGGGGAAGGGGACGTGCGGACCGCTTCGAGGCTCTATCGGAGCCTGGCGCTGTCGAAGCCCAAGCGAGCCGCTACGGAGCGGGCGAGACAACGGTTGGAGGAGTTGGGCGAGGAGGTCGAGAAGAAGCTCAGCGAGGTGGAGGCGACGCTCGATCTCGCCCAGGCAATGATCTCGCCGAGCGATCTGCTGGTCGCCGAGTCCAGCTCGAACAGCGGCGTGGCCGATTGGAAGACGCGCGTCGCGTCGGCATTTCAGCAGTTTGACGAGTTGGCGGATCGGTATGCCGACGTCCCGTCTGCGAAATCGGAGATTCGCAAGCGGGTGCGCAAGCAGCGTGCGCGGCCGGAGTGTGCGGTGGTGTTGAATGAGCCGGAAGCGAAGGCGCTGTGGGAATTGGGGCAGCAGCACGAGGCCGACGGCCAGGCTTGCTGTGCCTACTGGGTCTACCGTGAGGCCCGCGATCTGGCGCCGGCGCCTTCGGCCCGCCTGGCGGAAGAGCGAGTGGTTGCCATGGATAAGGAGCCGGATACGGTGGCTGCCGCGGAGGCTTGCCGAAACCTTCAGGAGTGCCACCGGCTGTTTGACCGCGCGGAGCGGCTCGAGTCGTTGCGGCCGGCGCGGGCGGCCGAACTCTACGCGGAAGTGCTTGCACGAGCCCCTGCCGATACGCCGCTCTACCAAACGGCTCGAAGCCGGGTGGAGAAGGTCACGCCGTAGAATGCGGTGTCGTCCGACGCGTCCCGCGTCGCGGGCCTCATTGCCGGCACATCGGCTCCACCCGCTCGCCCGGGGGAGGAAATCCGGGGTCAGAGCTGGAACAGTGAATAGCGATTAGCGTAATTTCACCTCCAACTTCGCGGCAACCGCTCTCAGGGCCGCGGAGCCGTTCTCGATGCGGCGCGCGGCGTGGCTAACACTATTCGGACCTCGGTATCCAAGCCGCTCGGTAACCGCCGTCGCGCTGTAACCGAAACGGCATCGCGCGCTGATGTTCCGCTCCGAACACCGGCGAATCAAGGTCTTTCGAGGTTCTCAACCGAGATCGCGCGTCAGATCGTTCAGATCCTGCGGGATAATGTCATGGGCAGTCAGAACCGCTCGTTGCTCTTCGTCTAGTAGGGGCGCTGCACAGTACACAATACACAGTACAGAGTCAACAGCTCTGTGAAGGACCGGACGCCGGCCATGATCTCAAGCCTCCGCGTTTCTTGGTGGATTGTGTGTCATGATACCAAGTCGCGGGTCGAAATGTATATGCGGCCTGACCGCGCGGCTCTACTACATCAGCCCGGCGATCGAGGCGGCGGGAATGCCGGGCTCGGTGGCGGAGCTGTCGGTCAGTTTACGTTCGGACGGGTTGATGTTTGCGGCTCACGAAGTCAACGGGGTGGCGCGGGTCGAGCGCGCTCGCGGGGAAGAGACGATGGTCCTTCAGGACTTCCAGGGATACTGTACCGAAGTATTGGCGGAGTGACGCGAATTAGGCATCGTGTCCCCTTCTCCGTGCAATTGTACTGAGCATGTCGGGCGCGGCCGAGCGAGCGGGACGACGTTTGCATTTCAGGAGCGAGCCCGCATTCATGCAACGGTCCGGCCCGGAGGGCGAGCCGTAAGCAGCCGTCCAACCAGACCGAGTGCGACGACTCCGACTCCGGCGGATTTGTTTGGTCGACCGGCGGCGTCTTACCGGGGTTTGAGTCCCGCGCGCGGGCCGCCCCGCGATCAGTTGATTGGTGTACTGTCGGCGAGCGTGCAAAACCTCGCTGGGCCGGAATTGGCGGGGCGCCGCAGGGCCGCAGTGGGTATGGGGCGGGGGCCGGGTACGGCAGGGGATCGGCGTCGGCTTCGCCTGCGGCGGTCAACGGCGACGGTGCAGCCGCTGAAATGCGCGCGGCGTGGCGCGCACGGCCGCCCTCGCCGGGGCGAGGACCGCCGTTCTCGGCACGCCGTCCGCAGTACCGGCCGATCGTCGCAGGGACAACTCCCGTCAGCCGGTGCGACAGTGGGGCGGGCTGCGGCCTCGGTCCGGCTCGGATTCCGTCGCGACTAATTGCGCGCGGTAGTTCCAGGGCATCCAGTCGCCGGAGCCGCCCGCACCCGCTGGTGATTCCGTTGCAGCTCGGTCAGGTAGTCGACCGGCGAGGCGCTGATGAGTAGCAGGTATGGATGAGGCTCATGTACAAGATCGCCCACGGCAGCATGTAGAAGTCTTGTAAGACAGCGAATTCTTCCGATGCCGGATGGCCATCTTCAAAGCACGTTCGCACACGTTGTTGTCCAACAGGGCACCGGGCACGCGCAGGAAGAGCGTTAATGCCTTCAATGGTTCTCCATGTAGTTGATCGCTCCTCCCAAGGAGGAGTTCGGCTCGACCGCTTTTCGTCCAACTGCGCTTCAGCCAGCACCGCAGTTGTTCCATCACCAGGACCGCTTTGTTGTTGATGCAACCTCGGTCAGCTCGTCGGCCGACAGTTGTTGCTTCTTGGCCTCGGCATGGTCTTGTAAACCTTCTTCAAGCACTCCAGCACGTACCGGACCTCGGCCGGAAAGTACTCGACCACGTCGACGAAGTTCCGACGCCCATGGACCAAGCAGTTGCCCAGCAGGTACGCGCGTCTTTTGGGCATGTTGCGACTCAAGGCGTCGCACATGGATCGGCGGCAGCAGCTCCTGCAATCGCGATTCCAGAAGCGAGCGGGGTTTCTCCATGATGCGGACCGGTAAAGAACAAGATGATGTCGGGCCGCCCTTCCGCCATGGACACAATGCCCGTGGTGAAAACACCTCGCCATAGGATCCTCTTCCAATAGAGGCTCTTGGCGTTTGATCTTCTCCGTCAGTTCCAACACGCGCATGCCCGTGTCGTCGTTGTGCACGAGGTCGCCCTGCGCCCGCCAGGGCGAACAGATTCTCATAGGCAACTCGCAGGCCCTGCTCCGCGGCATCCCGAACCAGTTCCCCTGATCGGACGCAGGCAAGGAACGCCCGCCGCCTGCTGGAACCGTTGCAGGCGATTACTTGAGCATCCCTTCTCCATAACGCAGCGTCGCGACGACCGCCGCCGCTCGGATCACACTTCACGGGGTCCTGCTTCCTCCGGGCAACTCGGCTGTGAAGACGGCGCGCAATCGCCGCACCGTAGCCGCTGAAGCGCAGACTTTGCCGGTCACCCGGAGCCTGGCCTTTCAAACACACCACCGGCGACCAACGCGGCTGACGTTACCTGTTCCGTGGATGCAGCGGACAGCCGTCGCCCGGATGCGGCGATTCGTGGGTTACCACCACTTGCGCGCAGCCCGTGTAAGCAGCCGCGGGAATTCGGCCATGGCCTGGCCGGCGGCGGCGCTGTACTCTCCTCGCGCGGGCAGTCGCTGCCGCGGCCTGGAGTTCTCGGTCGTCGACGGAGTTTCCCAGGGCAGGCGGATGGGTCTTCTGCATTCCCGCTCGAAGTGTCCTCGCCTGGGCTGGAAGATCCAGCGGAGGGATAGAACGCTCGATGTCCGTTCCGTCAGGCTCAAACAGCATTTTCCGAGTCGACGGATACTGAGCTTCTTCTCGCGGAGCGATCCCAACAGGCGTACCAGCTGCAGCAGCAGACGAAAAGGCTCGGCCATCTCCGCGCCCAAGGCGGCTTCGATCTGGTCCAGCTTGGACTCCAGATCCGCTTCATCCCAACTCGATGACTTTCGGATTCGACTTCGTCACTTGGCCGTTGGCTTGAACCCAGGGTCCAGCCTCACAAAGCTTCTGGGATAAGGCCGCCGGCTCAGCGACGGATGCGCGGCGATGAGCTGCCGGATGGAGCGCCACTTCGGCATCCCCGTCACCCACGCGACCACGGTACTTGAGGACTGCGGCAAACCATGGCCCGTGCACTGTAGCACGAGCAGGCGTGGAACGTAAGAGGCACGCCGGGCGTTTCAGATTCCCGGACTCACCGGTCGCCACACGGGCAGCGCCTGGTCTGCCGTGGGGTTCCCGGCGGCCAGCAGGAACCTGCAGTTGGTGCGCTGCCAGCGTCTGAGCCGGCTGGCTGGCGTCGCTTGGCCACCAGCGAAAACGCCCGCTGGACAGCCGCTTGTGGCACGCCAGCAGAACCCTTGCCCGTCATAGACAAGGATCTTGACCGCCGTGGCTTTGCGGTTGCGGAACACACAAACATCCAGCCGCAGAACGGGTCCTGCTGGAGCGATCTGTTTGCAGAGGCAAGCCAAACCATCGATTCCTCGGCGGAAATCCGCGGGCTCAATCGCTACCAGGACGCGCATCTGAGGTGTGATCTGGATCACGGCTCACCCTTCCAAAGCTTCGGCTCAGTCCACGTCCAGGTCAGGCAGCACGACTCCCTTCAAGGTGAACTCGCATCTTGGCCCCGCCAGCATCTTCCCACTGCAGGACGCATTCGCCCAGGCCGATCGGCAGGAGGAGGAACCAATTCCACGAATGCCGCCCCAACACCGTTGCCGGGACCGGCGAGGGATGGGGGCGATTGTTCCTCAAGGCGTCTCTTGAGTGCGTAGTAATTCACTCACAGCGTCTTGCTGGTCTGGTGAATCCCATGAATCCGAGCCATCTTCACCGCCAGCCTCCAGAGCGAATCCGGAATCCGCGCGCGTACCGGACGCGTCTGACGCCAACGTTCGAACCGCCGCCTCACGCCCTCCAACTGCGCCGGAAGCCCATCTCTCTTCTTGGTGCCCGACAATCCCTATCTCGCCCGCCGCTATCCCCATGCCGTCGGCCGCGGCCCCATCTGGCGCGCCGGCTCCATCGTCTTGCGCAACGGCGTCACCATCGAGGCCTTCGGCACCGGCCAGCGGATCCGCGGCCACCGCCGCCGCCACAACCGGCCCACGCTCATCCTCTGCGACGACCTCCAGAACGACTCCCACATCCAGTCCGCCCTTCAGCGCGAGCACGCCCGCACCTGGTTCCACGGCACGCTCCTCAAAGCCGGCACACCGCTGACCAACGTCGTCAATCTCGCCACCGCCCTGCACCGCGAAGCCCTTGCCGTCGAGCTCGACCACACTCCCGGCTGGACCAGCCGCGTTTCCGCTCCATCGATCCCTGGCCCCGCGGCACCGCCCTCTGGGGTGTGGGAATCCTCTACGCCGACCCCCGCCCCCGCCGCCCGCCACGCCGCCCGCGCCTTCTACGACGAAACCGCCTCGCCATGAGGACTCTGGCGCGCCGTCCTCTGGCCCCAGCTCGAAGACTGTACACGCTCATGTGTCTCCGCGTCGATAGCGGCCGACCGGCCTTCCGAACGCGAGAAGCAGAACTCGCCCATCAACCCCGAGCTCTGCGAGTGGCCCAGCTTCTACTTCGACCAGCAGATCTGGTTCGACGACTGGCCCAAGATCTCCGTCTAAAAGTCTTGGCCCTCGATCCCAGCAAAGGCACCGACGCCAGCCACGGCGACTACTCCGCCTTCATCCGCCTCGGCGTCGACCGTCGGCGTCCTCTATGTCAAGGCCGACATCGCCCGCCGCCCACGCCGCAGATCATCGCCGACGGCGTCGAGCACTATCACCAGTTCCGCCCCCGACGCCTTCGGCGTCGAATCAGCTCAGTATCAGAAGTGGTGAACATGATAGTAAGAACGGAATCCCCTGGATCCGGCTTACCGCCGAGGATCTTCGTACAGCGGCATGATCACGGTACAATGAACACGGAGCCGATGACGGTCGGCTCCGAGGTCTCGCCGGTCCGGAGGAGTTCCCTACCTTTTCCTCCTTCGGTCGGCGGGACCATAGAAGAAAAGGTAGGCTCTCAATGTCCGAAATCTCAGACCTGGCTCGAACGATCAGGGACGCGTATCCCAAAGCGGCGACGGAACTGGCGAAGGACGCCAAGCAACTCGAAAACCTCAGCGGCGATTTGGCGTATTCGGCTTTGATCCCCGGTATCCGCCATGATTACTCCGCCTGGTTGAAGTGCTGTCAGAACTGGAGCATGGAGGTCTGCCGGCTCGCAGAACTGGTCGCCACCGAACTGCCGGATTTGTTCCCAACGCTCCGCTATGTCGGCTCCTCCGATAAGTGGCATGATCGGAAGGATATGGACTGGGACGCGGCGGAGAGGGAACTCCGGACGATCGAGGCGGCGGCAGTACCGGCGAACCAGACGCCTAAAACATACCTCACCTCTTGGCGGGAGATCCTACAAACGCTCGATCTCCGCAATGACGAGGAGGAGCGGACGAAGGTCAAGCGGCTCAGCGATCACTATGAAGGTCCTATCATCGTTCCTGGGCAGGGGGCTCAGCCGAAGGTCGAAAGGTCTCGGCTCCTCGCCTGGTGGAACCGTTTGGAGATCCAGTTTGGCGATGAGATCCACCAGCAACGCGGCAAGGCGGCAAACGCCGACGCCCAACATAACTACGGCAGGACCGGACAAGCGGCTCCCGAAATAGGGGGCGGGGTTAAGAAGCGGCGATCGGATCGCAAGCGGTAGTTCCCGAAACATCGGGAAACATCCCAAAACATCCCAACTCTTTTCCGTGGCGTGTTGCTCTCCGTGAATTTGCGGAGGACAACACGCCATGTTTCTTTATCCCGAAGAGATCGACGAGCGTTTGAACTGGCCGCTAGGTCGAGCCGAGCGGCTAGCTCGTCGTCGTCGGCTCCCGCATGTCGTCTTGCCAGACGGCTCCGTCCGCTTTGAGTGGCAGGAGATCGAGTCTCTTATCCGGCGGGTGCCTCTCGATCAGGAGGTCCAGCCGTGCCAGTAGACGACCTCCTCGACCGTCTCCTAATCGACGTCGATCCCGATGCTCCGCCGACGAACCTCGACGACGCTATCGTTGAGTTTCTACTCCGGCTTGTATCACGCAACCATACGACCTCCGTCGACGCCTCGACGACGGATGAGTCGATCAAGACCGAGGCAGCATGAAAGGTAGGACCAATGTCTCTACAGTTTGACGTTTCCGCTAGTGGCGGACCTCCCGCCGGTTTTTATCGGGCGAATTTTGTCGGCGTGGAGCCGACCGAACATGAGGAGTTTGGATCCGGTCTCAAGTTTGTTTTTGAAATCGCGAACGGCGATCACCGGGGAGAAGAGGCAACGAGGATTACCTCGATTATGGCGACGCTCAAGAACGCTGCAGGCCGCATGCTCAGCGGCCTGAGCGGCTTGACGCTCAAGCCGAAAGTTAGGATCGACCTGGCTCCCTGCGTGGGCAAGCTCTACCTGATCCAGGTCGAGGAGACCCCGAGCGGTGCGACCAGGATCTCGACCGTTATGCCGGCGGATGCTCAGGGAGACGTCCAGTTCTGATCCAGGATCTCGACCGGAGCCGGCGGTCGTAGTCGGCTCCGGTCCTCTCTTTGAAAGGTAGGACGAATGAAACAGAACGGAAGCATACTCGACTACGCTCTCGCATACGCTCGTCGAGGGTGGCCGGTCTTTCCCTGCAAGCCGCGAAGTAAGGCTCCTGCAACGCCGAGAGGCTTTCTTGATGCCTCCTCCGATCCGGCGATCGTTCAAATTCTTTTTTCGGGCAAAGGGGATTGCAATATCGGTGTCGCCACCGGACCGGCAAGCGGGTTCTTTGCTGTTGACCTCGACGGGGCCGAGGGTCGTCGATCTTTTTTTGAGGAGGTTCTCGAGGACGAACTCCCAGAAACATTGGCGGTCGATACTCCCGGCGGCGGTCTGCACTTGTTCTTCCGATCCAACGGGAGCCCGATCAAGAACCGGGCTAAGATCGGCGGGAAGCCTATCGACGTGCGAGGATCCGGCGGTTACGTGGTCGTGCCGCCGTCTATTCATCCGAACGGCAAGCAGTACGCCTGGGTGGGCGACGACGAGACGGATATCGCCGTGCCTCCCGCCTGGCTGCTCGCGTATGTTATTGGAGAAAGTTCGCATTGTTCGAAAAGTTCGCACCTCTCATTCACGATCGGAAATGGAGGAGATCACCTTGATTCTCTCGGAAATCATCCAGGCGTGGCGGAGGGCCAGCGGCACGATACGGCACTCCGCCTGATCGGATCGGCTCTCGCCCGAGGTCTCGATCCGGTCGTCGTCGCTCAGCAGGCGATCGACTGGGGTCGACGATGCTCTCCGCCGATGGCGGACGACGAGGTTCTCAAGATATTGGGAGACCTCACGCGAAAGCAGACGATCAAGATCAAGGCCGTCGAGGAGGAGGTCGAGGCGGTTCCTCTGCCGGAGGCGGCGCCGTGGCCAATCCTCGACGACGACGCCTATCATGGTCTCGTAGGCGAGATCGTCCGGACGATCGAGCCGGAGACCGAAGCGGACAACGCGGCGATCTTGATCCAGACGCTCGTCTCATTGGGATCGGTCGTCGGTCGAGGTCCTCATTTTGTTGTCGAGGGTACCGATCATTACGCGAACCTTAACGCCGTCCTTGTCGGAAAAACTTCGAAAGGGAGAAAGGGGACCAGCGAGGGACGGGTCCGGAAGATATTCCAGTTCGTTGACGCGAAGTGGAGCAGCGATCGTATCCTCGCCGGTCTCGTCTCCGGTGAGGGTCTCGTCTGGGCGGTCCGCGATCCGATATACAAAACGGAAAACGTGAAGGAGAAGGGGAGGATCGTCGGGACCGAGGAGGTCCTCGCCGATCCTGGGGTCGACGATAAGCGGCTCCTCGTCCTTGAGTCGGAATTCTCGTCCGTCCTCCGGGTCTGCCGGAGAGAAGGACATACGTTGTCCCCGACGATCAGATCGGCGTGGGACGCAGGCGATCTGAAGACCCTCGCAAAGAACTCACCAGCGAAGGCGACGGACGCTCATATCTCGATTGTCGGTCACATCACCGAAGAGGAACTCCGCCGGTCTCTCGCGGAAGTGGACTGTTTCTCCGGGTTCGCGAACAGGTTCCTTTGGGTGGCGGTCCGCCGGTCGAAACTCCTCCCCGATGGCGGTCGAGACCTCGATCTCTCCCGACTGGCCGAGCGGCTTGCTTATGTCGTCGAAGCAGCGAGGTCGGTCGAGAGGATGCGACGGGATCAGGGAGCGGTGAAACTTTGGCGGGAACTCTATCCGGAATTGTCCAGAGAGATCCCCGGTCTCTTGGGAGCGGTTACGAGCCGAGCGGAAGCTCAGGTCCTACGGCTCTCGATGATCTATGCTCTGGCGGACAGGTCGACGACGATCTCCGTCGATCACCTACGGGCGGCCCATGCGGTCTGGCGGTATTGTTTCGCCTCCGCCGAGATGATCTTCCGGAACTCGACCGGCAACGCTCTCGCGGACAAGGTCCTCAACCTGATCAAGAACCGGGAAAACGGGGTCTCAAGATGGGAGATTCACCAGACGGTCGGCAAGCAGATCAAGGCCGCGGTCCTTGTCGAGGTCCTCGCACAACTCCGAGACAACGGTCTCGCTCACTGCCGAGAGGTCGCGACGACCGGCAGGTCAGCGGAGAACGTGGTTTTTTGGAAATGGGTGTGGAGGTAGGGAGGAAAGGAAGGTAAGGGGTTCGGATGGCAACTCCCCGATTAATCCAGACGGGGGTCTTACCTCCCATATCTCCAATACCTCCATACCTCCCGACAAAAAAGAGCGGGACCTTACCTCCCATACCTCCCTACCTCCAACCTCTACCGGCGAAATCGAGGAGATCGTCTTATGAACCTGATCGAGCTCCTTTCTGAGATCCGGACGGGCGGCGGCGAGATCAAGGTCGTCGGCCATGATCTCCGTCTCCGGGTTCCTGCCGGACTTCTCTCCCCCGATGACAAGCAGGTCCTCAGGGCTCACCGGCAGGACCTCCTCCGGCTCCTGGGTCCGGCGGAGCAGGTCGTCGTCGACGAGGAGCGAGAGGCGATCCAATGGGTCGAGGCTCTCTCGCCGGAGGAGGCGGAGGTCGTCGTCGAGACGGCTCTCCGAGAGTGGCGGGACCTCGTTGGCTGGGCGGAGACGCCGGTCGTCGATCCGGTCAAGGAGGCCGAGGTCGTCGAGTGGGACGATTGCGTCGATCCTCCGCCACCGTGCGAGCGGTGCGGATCGTTGGAGCTATGGCAGACCGCTGCCGGCTCCTGGCATTGTCAGCGGTGCGATCCACCGATCCGGTCAGAAATGCTCCGGCTTCGTGCAGCGAGACTGCGGAGAGAGGCGGCAGAGAGGTTAGCCGATCCAAGCGTTTTGATGTACGGGGCGAAGGGGAGGACGATGGTATGACCAAGACCGAAAGATACACGATCACGGTCGAGGCGATCTCCTCACCGAATGACGCTCCGCCGATCGTCCGGCTGCGCAGGGCTCTGAAATGCCTTCTACGTGCATTCAGACTTCGCGTGGTGCGTATCGAGCCGACGAGCGACGACGACGAGACGACCAGGGAGACGGCGTGATCAGTCTGTCAACGAAGCATAACTATGGACCTGCTCCCAAGGACCGCACCGCCGACGACGACGAGCTAGGACCCTCCCCTAGGGGTAGGTTCTGTGACAAACCCCCCGCTTTTGAGGGCATGGGGAACAGGCAAGCGACAGGTCTAGACTAATTGTGACAAGCATAGGTGGTAAAATATGACCCCCCAAACTGAGACCCTTATCCAGATCCTTGGAAAAACCGATGCGGCGTTTTTGCCGCTGCGATCCATCGACTGGTTTCGCCGGACACCGGCTGTAATCGCAGAGTCTCGACGTCGGCACGCAACAGGTGGTGTGCTGGTTCGACCGCCTGACGGTTCCCCGGCTGGGCGTCAGGCGTTTGCTCGGCTGTTGAGTGGTCTGGTTGACGAAGGACTCGTCACGCAAGGTGGCGACCAGCGTAAGACACTCGCCAAGCTTACCTGTTACGGCGATTCGGTTGCGAGGGCGACGGCCGGACTGCCGGGTCTTCGTGAGTGCATCAATGCTATGGTGGTCCTCGGTCGCATCCGTAACGGATATGGGGAGGCGTCAGAGGTGCATCCCCGCCTCTGTTGTCGACGTGGCGGATATGACCAGACCGAGAGCTGTTATGCTGCTCTGGACCAGCTCCAACAAATTTTCCTGCCTGGCCTGGCCAGACGTTGGATTTTGTCCGCTTCGGATTCCGCCGGCAGGGTGCGATACCGCTTGGTGTTCGGCGAGGGCGACTTGCCCGCCTCCTTGCCCGATGGTCTTCCGCCATGCGATCCAGAGGCAAGAGAAGCGTACTACCGGGCACGCGAGCATGAACGGTGGCGGTTGCGAAACTTGGCGCCGGATTCACCTGAAGATCTGGGATTCGTTCCGCTGAGTGTTTCCGAGCCAGCCAATTCGCCCTGGGCATGGAGCGACCCCCAATGACCACCACCACACCCGACCGCCGATCCCTTGCCGAAGTGGCCGCCGCCGCCGCAAGCCAGACACCGCGGGAGTGCTCCCATTGCGGATGCCGCGACGTCCGCGTGGTCGACGGCCGGACTGTGTGCCGGTGCTGTGGCAAGCCAGTGTTCGTGATCCGGGAGCCAAGCCGATGACCGACGCCGCCCGCCTCCACGATCTTGTCGACAGGCTGCCTCCTGGTGCGATAGCTGGACTGCTGGCGGCTGTTGCCCGGCTTTGTCCGGCGTGCGGACAGCCCGGTGTGACTCGCAGTAGCCGTCCGCTTCGTCATGATGACGGCCGCATGGTGTATTTTCGTTGTCCCGGCTGTGGGCACTCCTGGAAAGCTCGTATTGTGTCGGCACAACAAACATCCGATGACCATCCTCGACAAACAGGTATGATAAAATCATGAAACGCTTTCTTGCCACTCACGAATATGACGCTCTGCTGTTGGCTGGCTTGTGCCGCATGGGAGCCGATGAGGCTACCATCCGCACCCTATTGGCTGCGAGGTGGCCGCTATTCGATCAGTCCATCATCGTCGAAGCCCAAGGACGTGGGTTGTCCATCACGTTTGACGACGTTCAGAGTTTTCTGGACGCATTCGTCGACAAGCTGGACGTCGAACCGTTTGACGCTCGGCAGACTTGTTTCCATCCCGATATGTTCGACCGAATGCTGCAATGGCTCGTCGAACACGGCCGCGGCAAGTCGACGCTCACCGGTTCGCTGATGGAACAACAGCCCCAGGAGTTGCGAGTCATGCTCGAAAATTCGACGGCCCGAGCGGGAGTGAATTGACATGGAACCACTACTGCTTACTGCCGACGTCCAGATACAAGCCGGTGAAAGCGGCAAGCGATCTCCCACGATTGCGATAGTCGCCTACACCGGCAACACCCTAAAGGTGAATGGCTGGCCCGAGTTGATCGTTGACTTGGCTGGTGCCGACGTCAGCGGCGAAATTCCGATTCTTGCCAGCCATGAAAGCGACAACCTCGACGCGATTGCGGGGAGCGGCACGGCTGAAATTCGGAACAACCAAATTCTTGTCAGCGGCCGATTGACCGACGCAACACCCGCTGGGCAAAAAGTGATTGCCCTTGGTCGCTCTGGAATTTCTATTCAGGCTTCAATCGGCTACTCGCCCGAGAAACGCGAATACATTTCCGGTGGCCACAAGCTCCGTGTAAACGGCCGCGAATTCACCGCCGGGGAATCCGGTTTAACCATCATCCGGCAAGGCCGATTGCGGGAAGTATCTCTACTTCCTGTTGGAGCTGACGTCGGTTCTCAAGTTAGCATCAAAGCGAAAGGAAACATTCAAATGGACTTCAACGACTGGCTCACCAGCAAAGGTTTTGACCCGTCAACGATCAACGACGTTCAGCGGACCTCGTTACAAGCCGCATATCGTGCTGATACTCGGCAGGGTGCCGACACCGAGATCATTCAGGCCCGATGGACTGACGCCCGATGGCACTACACCGACGGCACCGAGGGCCCCTATCATCGGGCTCATGCCGCATTCGTCCAAGCATCCCGCGGCGACATCACCGCTTCGCAATTCGAGTCGGTTCTGCAACGCGAATTGCTGAACGACAGGGAACTGAAGATCATGCGTGACGAACGGCCCCGACACCCGGCGATTCACGCGAGTCGCCGCGACGTCGACGGACAAGTGATCGAAGCCGCTCTGGCTCGCAGTATCGGCTTGCCGAGTCGAGAGAAGGCGTACACTCCGCAAGTGATCGAAGCGTCCGATAAGCTCGGTTCGTTCGGACTGCAAGAGCTGTTGCTGACTGCCGCGACAGCGAATGGTTATAGCACCGGCCGTCACCGGGTTGACGCTTCCAATCTCCGCGACGTTCTTCGTGCTGCATTCAGCCCGTCGATTCAGGCGGGTGGATTTTCGACCGTCGACGTTAGCGGCATTTTGGGCAACGTCGCTTCCAAAGCACTCAATGACGGGTTCCTGAGTGTCGAACAGACGTGGCGGGAAATTTCCCGTCGACGTCCGGCGAAAGATTTCAAAACCATGACCGTCTACAGGCTGACGGATTCGTTGGAGTATGAGCTACTGCCAGCCTCCGCGGAAATACCGCACGGCACGTTGGGCGAAGAGTCATTTACCATCAAGGCGGACACCTACGCTCGGATGTTGACGTTGACCCGAACGGACATCATTAACGATGATCTCGGGGCGTTTGACGATCTGCGAAACAGACTCGGCAGGGGAGCCGGCTTGAAACTGAACAAGATTTTTTGGACGGCGTTCTTGGACAACGCGAGTTTCTTCAGCGAGGACAATTCAAACCTTGTTACCGACGTGTTGACCGACGATCCCGATAGTCTGTCTGCCGCCATTGCCGCCTTTGCAAGTCTGGCGGACAACGATGGCAACCCGCTCGGCATCATGCCAAGTTTACTACTGACTGGCCCGACGCTTTCACCTGTGGCCAAGAGGTTGTTTACGTCAACTGAAATTCGCAACACGACCGACAGCACGACGTACACGGTCGGCAACGTGGTGCAGGGAATGTACAAGCCGCTAATGTCGGCTTACTTGGAGTTGTCCAGCCTAAGCGGCTACTCGGCAACACAATGGTTCCTTCTGGCCGATCCCAAGGTACTGCCGGTAATGGAAGTTGCCTTCCTCGACGGTAAGGAAAGCCCGACGGTTGAAGCCGCTGAAGCCGACTTTTCAACGCTGGGTATCTCCGTCCGCGGATATCATGACGTCGGGGTGAGCAAGGCCGAATTCAGGGGTGGCGTCAGATCCACTGGTGCGGGTGCATGATCGAGACTCCTTTTGTTGCGTAGCGGTTCTGCTGGCCGCCGGCAACTGCACCGCCGCCTCTGTCTGGTCCGCGGAGGACGGCGGTTTTTCAAGCATGGCGTTTCCCCCAGGTTGTAGCAGCGGTTCTCTCCCGTTCCGCCGTTCCCTGGGGGCTTTTCGAGAACCGACGACACATCGATCGCATACGGCTATGCCTCATGCGATCCGATCGTACAAGACGACTTTGGACTCGTATTCCCCGTATCTCGCAACCTAGGGAATCCTCCGCGATCTCCGAGGATGCACTACCGGCGGCGGGGTACTTGACGGCGAAACCTCGACGGTCTCTAATAAGAGGCGAACCGTCGAGGTGCTGAAACACCCCGACGGCTCTAACCACAACCAAACCTGTATCGGAGGTTCACGTCATGGCTGTTTCCATTCTACCGCGGCTTGTCGCGGTTCTCTACCTGCGGATGAGTTCTGACAAGCAGGACGCCTCTATTCCCGCACAGCGAGCGGCTCTCATCGCCTACGCCAAGAAGAGAGGCTACACGATCCTTCGTGAATACGTCGACGAAGGGATCAGCGGCGACTCGGACGATCGAGAGGCATTCCTCCGGCTCCGGCAGGACGCGGTAACTCTACGCGACTTCGCGGTCGTCTTGTGCTGGGACGGAGACCGTACCTCCCGTCATGACTTTCTCGACTTTGGTTTCTGGTTCAAACCTCTCCGAGACGCGGGGATCGTTATTGAGACCCCGGAAGGGGTCGTCGACTGGGACACAATGCACGGTCGGATTATCCTCGCGATGCAGCAGGAGATGCGGCACGAATTCCTCCGGACCCTATCGCGAAACATATCCAGAGGTTTCCTCAACGGAGCAAAGGAGACCCGCGGAGTCGGAGGAGTGGCTCCGTCAGGATACAAGACCAATGGCGACGAGGTCGTCGTCGATCAATACTGGGCGGCGATCATCCGGAGGATCTTTGTCGAGTACCTCAAAGCCGACGCCTCCCTCCGGTCTGTGGCGATCCTTCTGAACTCCGAAGGGATCAGGTCTCGGAACGGCGGTCTGTGGAGTGCGACGACCGTCCGAGACGTGCTCAAGAACCGGAAGTACACGGGAGCCTATGTCCGGTTCTCGCGACAATGCGGGAAGTATCATTGCGTCCAGGCTGGCGAGATCGTTCCACGATCAAAAGCCGACAAGACGGTCCGAGTCGATCCCCTGATCGTCGAGAACCACCATGAGGCGATCGTCTCGGTCGAGGAGTTTGAGGCGGCACAACGGAAACTTGCCGGCAGCCAGAAGAAGACCGCACACCGGGGGCAAAGGCAATACGTATTCTCCGGCCTGATCCGATGCGGCGATTGTGGCGGGTCGATGACAGGCAAGCCGAAAATGACCGACGGCAAAGAGTACCTCTCCTATTCCTGCAAGACCTTCGCCATTAAGGGTAAGTCGGCTTGTCATGCCAACAGCATATCGGAAATGAAGCTCGTCCGTGCGGTCTCCCGGCGGATCGAGGAGGAGTATCTCGGAGAGGCGGCGATCAGCCGGATCGAGAAGAAACTCCGGAAGCGGGTCCTCGACGATCGTCGTCGGCAGACT
Organism: Thermoguttaceae bacterium; assembly: GCA_040768665.1. GTDB lineage: Bacteria > Planctomycetota > Planctomycetia > Pirellulales > Thermoguttaceae > JABWBD01. The sequence goes on along the minus strand of JAXGMN010000056.1, from coordinate 12,519 downwards.
CCGGAGGTCGACCTCGACCGGCTCCGGAAGCGGATCGCGGACCTCGACCGGCAGGTCGATAAGGGAGCGGAAAGGATCTTCGGAGCTCCCGACGATCTCGTCCAGACCTTATATCGGAAGCTCGACGAGCTACGCTCCGAAAGGGACCGGCTCCGTCAACAGGTCGAGGCGGCAGGCCGGCAGGAGGTCGACCTCGACGTCGAGGCGGTCGTCGAGGAGGCTCTCGGCTATCTCCGGACCCTGGGGAAGCAGATCAGGGAGGCGGCTCCGGAGGATCGGCAGGAGCTATTCCGGCAGTTCATCGCCAAGATCGAATTGCATTTCACCCACCGACAAGCCGGAGCCAAGCAGAGGCACGACTTCTCGCATGGGACGATCTTCCTCCGGCCTGATCCGGTTCTTTCTATCATGTTAGGCATTTCCAAGAACTCCTCGGCGCCCAGTTCACCGAAGAGTTCCGCCGCCGCGGCCTGCTCAGCGTCGGCGTCTCGCTGATCAACAACGACGCCAACAAGCTCGTCCGCATCCGCCGGCTCGGCCAGTATCTCTCCGCCCGCCGCATCCGCATGAAGTCCGACTGTCCTTCCACCCGGCTCCTGGTCCACCAACTTCAAGAATTCCCCATCGGCGACCACGACGACGGCCCCGACGCCCTCGAGATGGCCATCCGCATGGCCGCCGAGATGCTCGCCCCCGTCTACAACGACAGCCTCGGCAACCGACTCCACATCTAACCCAGCCCGCGCCTCACCCCTCACCCCTCAAGCCTCACCCCCCAATTCTTAGACACCCGACCATCGGCTGGTGCGAACTTGCGCACACGCGCCTGATCACAAGGTCAACCCCGCCAAGCCCTTCCGGCCGATGGCGTCACCCGAGTCAGATCGCATAAAAGCCACCATGTCCAAAAAGTCCACCAACGATCCCACCCGTCCCCTTCTTCTCGCGAGGTTTTGGGACAGGCTCTGTGTTTTCATCTCCCCAGGATGCACCTACCGGGGCGATCCACCCCTACCGCCCCTCGATTTTTTGTGCGCGCGGCGGCCTTGCGTCGTTGAGGAGGTAGGGGCGTTTTCCACCAGCGGAGAACACAGGCAATGGCAAGCGGCGCCCAAGCAGGCTCCGGCGCGATCGGTCTGGAGCAGTTGATCGCGCTGAACGACGAAATGGCTGCCCTGGTCCGGGCGGGGATACCGCTGGAACGAGGTCTGGCGGCGCTGGGAGGCCAGCTACCGGGCAAGCCCGGAAAGCTTGCCGAACTGCTTGCCTCGCGAATGAGCCAGGGCGAAAGCCTGCAACAAATCCTCGCCGCCGAAGACCATCGGTTCCCCCCAGTCTGGCGAGCCGTTGTCGGGGCCGGACTGCGGTCCGGAAACCTCGCATCGGCCCTGGAGTCGCTCTCGGAAACGGCTCGCCGCGTGGCCGACCTGAGACGGCTCGTTGCTGCGGGGCTTGTTTATCCGCTGATCGTGGTCGTGGTCGCCTATCTGGTCTTCTTGTTCCTCATACTCGTGCCCGCCCCGTTGGCCCTGCGGGCCCACATCGATTTCACCGGAGCTTCGGATCCGCTCCTGCTGGGGCTCACCTGGCTGGGGCGGACTGCGATGTTCTGGGCGATTCCGCTGCCGGTGGTTGTGGCAGTTCTCGTGGGCGCCTGGTGGCGGCGATCTGCGCATGCGGTCTGGTCCAGGCAAGAAGGTAGAAAGCGGCCGCGATCCGAACGCTGGTTTGGGCGGACGGCAAGCATCCGACAGACGCTCCGTAACGGCCGCATGGCCACTTTTGCCGAGATCATGGCACTGCTGGCGAACCAGCGCGTGCCGCTCGACCAGGCACTCGTCCTGGCCGCCGAGGCGAGCGGCGACCGCCGACTGGCCGGGGCGTCGCGGGAAACGGCCGAACGGCTCCAGCGGGGCGAATCCCTGGCGCATCGCGACGACCTGCCCGCCGCGTTTCCGCCGCTGCTGGGCTGGTTGCTGATGACCGCCGCACACCAGCGCGACCTGAGCGGCGCGCTCATGCGGACGGCGGCGGTCTACCGGCAGCGGGCCGCCCGCTCCGCCGCATGGACCGCCATTTACCTGCCGATCTCCGTCACCCTTGCGGTCGGCGGCACCGCCACGCTGGCGTGCGGCCTGGTCGCCTTTCTTCCTTTTGCAAGGATGCTTTACCACCTCACGTGGCCGATCGGTTGAGAGGGCTCTCCGCATGCCGACTTACCGCTATACCGCTGAAGACTCTGCTGGATACCCGACCGACGGACACATCGGCGCGGACAGCGTTGAGGAAGCTCGGCAGCGGCTTGAAGCCGAGGGGTTGCGCGTGCTGGAGATCATTCAGTCGGAGGCGGGCCCCTATGAACCGCCGCCCCAGGAACCGCTCACGACCGAGGAGGCCGAGCGATTGGCGGAAGACGTCGCGTATCTCAGCGCGGCTGGCCTGCCGCTTTCGCCCGGTTTGCGGGCCGCGGGCGACGAGACCGACAGCCCCCGACTTGCGCACGCGTTCTACCGACTGGCCGAGCAGATCGAGCAAGGCCGTTCGCTCGAAGAGGTACTGGCGACGACGGAAGGCCTGCTGCCGCGTTCGATCAGCGGCTTGATCCGAGCCGCGGCGCGCAGCGGACAATTGGGGCCCGCGCTGACCGAACTCGTGGAACATTACCGCGGCACGAACGAGTTGCGGCGCAATCTGGCGAAAAGCATGACCTATCCTGTGCTGGTCGCCTGTTTGGCCGCACTGGTAATCGGATTCATCTTTGCGTTCGTTGTCCCGGGCCTTCAAGACCTCTACGAAGACTTCGGGGCAGAGCTGCCCGCGGCAACGCTCGTGCTCTTTGCCTTGCGGCGGATCGGAATCTGGCTGCTGCTGGCGCTGTTGGCCGTCGTTGCTGTTGTCGGCCTTGTCGTCCGGCACCGCTGGAGCCCGGCACGCCGGCAAGCGTGGATCGCTTCGGTACCGCTGGTCGGACCGCTTTGGCACTGGTTGGGGTTGCTGGAATGGGTCGGCCTGGTGCGGGTGCTGATTCGCAACCAGGTCGGACTGCTGGAAGCACTGCGGCTCTCGTCCGACGGAGTGTCGAACGCCCACGTTGGCGAACTCGCCCTGGCGATGGCCGACGGGATCGCCCATGGACGCAGCCTGTCGCAGACGATGGCTTCCCTCCGCCAGGTACCATCCTCGATGGTCCCGCTGATCCGCATGGGCGAAGAGAGCCGCAGCCTGACCGAGTCCCTCGGCGTGGCGCGGGAGATGCTCGAAGAACGGGTCCGCACCCGCTCCCTTTGGCTGCAGACGGCGCTGCCGCCGATCCTGTTCGTCGCGATCGGATCGTGCGTGCTCTTCATCGCCGGCGCGCTTTTGCTGCCGTTGATCACCTTGATACAGCACCTTTCCTAGGACGTCCGTCCATGCTTCCCGAGGCACTGCTCATCCTCGTCCCGTTCGGACTGCTGATCGCAGGGATTGCGATTCTGTGGGCACAGTCCCGGGCCCTGGCCGGTCGCCGGGAAATGCCGGCGAGGTGGGCGACCGCGTTGGTCTCGACGGTCGGTTGGACGCTGCTGGTGGTAGGGCTCTTCGGCACGGTGGCGCTACTGGCCCAGGCGCTTTTCCTCGTGGCTTGGATCGTCACGGCCGTCGTGCTCATTTCGCTTCTGGTGCGGTACCGCAGCATGGAAAGACGCTCGCTTCTCTGGACGCTGATGACGGCGGCAGAACGCGGGATTCCTCTGGAAACGGCCGCTCGCGCGTTCGCCGCCGAGCGCCGCGATCACATCGGCGGCCGGACGCTCGATCTGGCCGAATATCTTGAAGCCGGGCTGCCCCTGGCGTTGGCGCTGAAGCGATCGCGTCTGTCGTTCCCACCCGCCGTCCTCTTGGCCGCCGACCTGGGCCAGCAGACCGGCGACCTGGGCGGCGCGCTCCGCCAGGCACTGAGCCAGACCGACGAAACAGAAGCCCTGCTTCGATCCGCGGCAGGCGGGTTGTTCTATCTGGGCTTCCTGGTTCTGTTCGGGCTCTCGATCTGGATCTTCTTGATCATGAAGATCGTTCCCGTTTTTGTGAAGGTCTTCTCCGATTTTGGATCACAGCTTCCAACCATCACCATCTTGCTTGTCGATCTCAGCGATTTCCTGGTTCAGTTCTGGCCGTTGGCCATGCTGGTGCTGGCGATTCTGCTGTTCGTTCTGGTGCGGAGCTTGACGTACTACACGGGCTATTCGCCCCGTTATCTGCCCGGACTGACGATGCTTCCAAGCCACGCCGACCGCGGCACGATCCTCCGGTGGCTGGCGGTGGCCGTGCGGCAAAACCGGCCGCTGGCCGACATGATGCGTCTGCTGTCGGGATACATTGCCCATCGCGGGCTGCGTCGCAAGCTCGAAGCCGCCGCGAAGCGGATCCAGCAGGGCGCCGACTGGACCGACTCGCTCCGCCAGTCCGGGCTGGTGCGGAAGACCGAAGCCGTCCTCTTCCAGTCGGCCGAACGGGCTGGAAATCTCGCTTGGGCCTTGGACCAGATCGCCCAGTCGAACATGCGGCGCTCGATCTACCGGGTCCGCGCGGTGATCAACGTCGCGTTTCCCGCTGCCGTCCTGGTCGTGGGCGGCACCGTCCTCTTCGTGGCAGTCGCGTTCTTGGCCCCTTTATTCTCGTTGATTCAGAACCTGACATGAGCCGAGCACACCGACAAACCGGGTTCATCCTCAAAGAAACGATCATGGCGCTCGCGCTGTCGACGACGCTGGTAGTCGGAGCGGCCGAGCTGCTGGTCACCGTGGCGCATCAGCGTTGCGCGGCGAGCCGGCATTTCCTGGCGGTGCGCGAGGCAGGGAACCTCATGGAGGAGTTCGCGTCGCGGCCCTGGGCGGATCTCACCGAAGAGCGGCTGTCCGCGGCCGACCTTTCCGACGAGTGCCGCTGCTGCCTGCCCGACGCGAAATTGCACGTGCAGCTCGCAGAGGATGGCGAAGACGCCCGCCGGATCGAGTTGGCGATTTCCTGGCGCCGGACCGCGGCAAGCCGCGGCGAGCCGGTTCGGCTGGTCGGCTGGAAGTTTCGCGAGGAGGAGCGTCCATGAGACACCGACGGGGCTACAGCCTGATCGAATGCCTGGTTGCCATGGGACTCGCCGCGACGACCTTCACCCTGGTTGCCACGTCGTTGTACGGAATGTACCGCTCGAGTCATCTCGTGCGCGAGGACGTCGACCTTCAGAGGCAGTGGGGGCGATTCGCCGAACAATTCCGTGCCGACACCCACGAGGCGATGTCGATTGAGATCGCGAAGGACAAACCGGAGAACAGCGCCCGCACGCTGACGCTGGCGCTGCCGGAAGGGCACACGGTCCGGTACACTCTGCAGCCCAAACGGATTGAGCGAGTGCTCTGCGAGGGCGACAACGTGCGGCACCGCGAGACCTACCGAATGCCCCCACGATCCACTTCGCGCTGGAGCGAGCAAACCGAGCGGACGCTGCCGATGATCTCGCTGGTCGTCGTGCGGGAGCCGGCGACCGCGGGAGCCGCGTCGCCGCTGGGCCGGACAATGCGGATCGATGCGGCGCTCGGACTGCTTCGATCAAGAAGAACGAGAGGACTCGAATGAGGTGTAACAAGCGATACGGCGGTAAGAGCCTATCCCAAAACCCAGCCGGGCAAAACTCAGCCAGGAGAAGGGGACAGGAACATTGTGCTTTGAAGACTCCGCAAACTAAGTCAGTCCCCGATGGTTTTCGGGGCCGCAGGGGGGCTGTCCTGGCGATGGTGCTGGGAGCACTGCTGGTGGTGTCGATGCTGGGGCTCGCGCTGGTCCAGACCGTGCTCATCGAACATCGGCAGATCCAGCAGTGCGGCCGCCGCCAGCAATGCTTCTGGCTTGCCGAAGCAGGGGCCCGGAAGGCAATCCACCGCCTGGCAAAATCACCCGACTATCGGGGTGAAGAGTGGGTTGTGCCCGCGGACGTGCTCGGCACGTCCGAGCCGGCGAAGGTGACGATCTCGGTGACCGGCAACGCGACGGGGTCCCAAATCGTCAACGTCGAGGCCGGGTTTGCCGGCGGCGCCGTTTGCCGGCGCGAGATCAGCGTGCATGCGAATCAATGAATCAGAAAGCCCGATAAACACAGGAGCGTTGTCATGATACGCCGAACGTCCAAGGGGTTCACGTTGGTGGAGTTGCTGGTCGTGATTGCGATCATCGGGATTCTGATCGCCCTGCTGCTGCCGGCCGTCCAGGCGGCACGCGAGGCGGCCAGGCGGGTCCAGTGCGTCAACAATCTGACCCAGATCATCCTCGCCGCGCACAATTACAGCATGGCACACCAGGTCTATCCGCCGGGCACCATCGCGGAAAAAGGGCCCGTGTCGAGCATCCCGGAAGGGTATCACCACAACTGGATTTCGCAATTGCTACCCTACCTGGAGCAATCGGCGACGTACCGCCATATCGACTTCGACGTGAGCGTGTACGACGAGGCCAACGCGCAGGTGCGGCAAGTCCCTATCTCGACGCTTCGCTGTCCCTCAAGTCCGGCGCCGCCCGGCGATCTGGGCCTGACCAACTACGTCGGGAGCCACAACCATCTTGAAGAGCCGATCGATGAGGGCAACCACGGGATCTTCTTTCTCAACCGCGCCGTTGCCTACGAGGACATCCTTGACGGCGCGTCGCAGACGATTTTCATCGGCGAAAAGCTCATCGATCGCGATGAGACACTCGGCTGGATGTCGGGAACGCGCGCGACGCTTCGCAATACCGGCAGCGAGATCAACGCGAGCATCGAGCGTCGGCGGCGAGACCGGTTCCCTGAGGGATTTGCCCCTGGATTTACCCCTTCGCCGGTGCCTCCCGGAGAAGAGCCGGACCCGCTCCACGTCGGCGGCTTCGGCAGCCATCATCCCGGTGGAGCCAATTTCGCCCTGGGAGATGGAAGTGTCCGGTTCCTCAGCGAAGCGATGAAAATGACCGTGCTTCAGCAACTGGCCGATCGCGCCGACGGCGAACTGCTGATGGACGGGTTCTGAGCCCGCGATGGGGACAGGCACATTTTGCTACGAAGACTCCGCAAAATGAACCAGTCCCCGACGGTTCGTGCTTCAGCAACTGGCCGATCGCGCCGACGGCTGCGGGAGTTTTGTTCTTGACCTGCGAGGCGATTTCGGTCCAAAATGGAGGGATTCCCGCCTCCTGACTGTATGCAGCCCTACCTTCCCTCCGCAGTGTCCCGTTCCATGCCCCGACCGGTCTGCCTCTGCCTTTCAGTATGGCTTTTCGTCTTTTCCCCGGCACAGGCCGGTGATCTCGACGATTTTCACTGGCGCGAGACGTTCGAGGACGTCGATGCCTGGTCGGCCCGCCCCGAATGGCTCAGCGAGGCCTCGTCGGACGCCTCGTTGTCGAGCGAAAGCGGGACCGCCTGCTTTGAAGTCGGCAAGCCGGAAAGCGCGATGAAGTGGAGCAGGGCCGTCCCGGAAATCCTGCTTGATGAGCTTCCCTACCTGGTCGTCCGTTACCGCGCCGAGAACCTCGATACGAGTTCCACGGATTACCTCATCTACCTTGATGACGGCGAGCATGAACAACTCAGCCCGTTGCGGCTGTGCGACGCAGTCAGCGACGGCCAATGGCAGGTGGCGGTCGTGGAGACCGCTTCGATTGAGCACTCCGGCACCGCGCGTGCCGTGGCCGTTCAGGTGCGATCGGGCACGCAGCCCACGGCCAGGTTGTGGATCGATTTCATCGAGTTCACCGACGAACTGCCCCGCGGCGCTTATGACACGCAACGGATATCAGCAACTCCATCGCAGCCCGATTGGACTGCGCCTTTGGCAGAGGCCGAGTGGAAAGCCCAACCCGCCTGGCTTGGCAACCCGGCTGCAGCCGACCAGGCTGCCGTCGAGCGCAGGGACGGAACAACCGTGTTTCGGGTAACGCAGCCGGGGTTGGGCATGAAGTGGTCATGGCAGCTCCCTGCGCCGACCGCACTGAAGGACCGCCGGTTCGTCTGTCTTCGCTATCGGGCCGATGGCGTCAGCGCTCGCGGCGACTACGCGGTTTGCGCGATGGGCACACCTGAAAGCGAGCCGCCCGGCTACGTGCCGGTTGTCCATTCTCCGGAACTGATCTCCGACGGCAGGTGGCATACGGCGAATGTCGATCTCCGCAAAGCGTCCGCCCTCGTGGCCGTGGCGGATGGCCTCGCCATCCAAGTGCAAGCCGACCGCGCCGATGCCGCGCTCGAGGTGGCCGAAATCCGTTTTGCCGAAACCGAACAGCCTTCTCCGCTCTCCGACGCCTTCGACTGGCGACCGGGAGCGTTGTGGGAGGGCTTTCACGCCGTGGAACTGGCCCCGCTGGCCGAGGGCCGGAGTTCTCAATGGCTTCGTCACCTGCGGATCGCCGACTGGTTCGATTCGACCGAGGCGACGGTGCAGGGGGCGCCGTTTGCAATCGTCGCCGCGGAGCAGAACCTGGCCACCACCGGCGTTCGGGAAACGTGCGAGTTGCGCGTCCCGGTCGGCGCCAAGGCGTGCGAAGTCCATCTCCTACTCCTGGCCGCCATGATCGGCGAAGAGGAACCCGCGTACGGCGAGGGCAGGCTCACCTCGATTCGCGACGTCGACCGCTTCCGCCTTCGACTGGAATACTCCGACGGAACGGCCGACGATTGCCTGCCGATGAACGCCGCGACGCGGGGCTTCGGGATAGCCGAAACGGCCCAGGTGCTGGTCGCCGCGTCCGACTCGGCAAAGACAATTGCCGCGGTTGTGCTGTGCGACCGGGCAAAGCAGGCCGGATTCGCGCTGGCGGCCGTCACACTGCGAACACAAGGGGCCCCTCAGTATCCCGAGGTTCTCGAGGAGACTTCTCCGCTTGAGGTGAATCGTTCGCCGGCTGAGGGTGAACCCGGGCTGGAAGCGGTTTTTGCCGACCAGTGCCCCCTCATTCTCGAGCAACTGGCGCATCGCCCCACCGGCTGGAACCTCCTTTCGCAACCGTCTGCACTGGTGCGGCTGACGGTTGACGGCAAACCGATTCCCGTCGAAACGTGGCAACCGATCCAGAGCGAACGGCCGGAAACGAGCCGACGTTGGTTCCAGGTGTCTTCCGACGGCGCAATCCGTCTCGGGATCGAAACGACGATCGACGCGACCGGCAGCCTCAGGCTCTCCGCCTGCGTCGAGAACACCGGCGATCAGCCGCACAAGGTGTCGCTCATTGCGCCTGCGGTGGGGCCTTATCGGCTCGGAGAATCCTCCGAAGACGCCTTCTATCTCTATCCCAAGCGGGGTGCCGTCCTGGACAACCGCCCCTGCGCATACCGCGAAGTGTACAGCGGACTGTTTCCCGTGCAGTTTATCGACACGTTCAACCCTCGAGACGGCCGTGGGTTGGTGCTTAGGACCGAGGACACGACGTGCCTGCGCCGCCACTATATTTTGGAAAAGAACACCGATGGCTTTGTGGTTGGTGTCGAGTATCCGGAACAAGAGTTGTCGCCCGGCGAGACGCTCTCGGCAGCGCCGGGGGTCATTACGTTGACCGATGGTGACTGGCACCGCGGGCTGGATGCCTATCGGGCCTGGGTGGCCACCTGGCACGAGCCGCTCGTGCCGCGCAAGCCCTGGTTCCGCAAGGTATTCAACTTTCGGCAGCGGTTCCTCTGGTGGTTGGATCCTCTCTACGATCAAGAGTCGGGCAGCATCGACTTAACGCGCGCGGTGGACGAGGCTCGCCGCGAGTTCGGAGGCATCGACTTCCTTCATCTATTCGACTGGGGCAATTGTGGCCCGTACGGCCGCATCTACGGCCGCACGGGCGACTATTCGCCCTACGACTATCTCAACGGCGGCCGCGAAGCTTTGCACGCGGCGATCACGGAAGTGCAATTGGAGGGAGTGCCGGTAGGGCTCTACATCGAAGGCTACTTGCTCCAGGAGCGGGGCAAGCTTGGGCAGCAGTCGGGCCCCGAGTGGCAACTCATCGGCCGCGACGGCAGGGCCCGCTGGTGGCCGGACAGCACGGAGATGTTCGTCTGCCCGGCCGTCGAATCGTGGCTGGAGATTCAGGCGTCGACCTACGAGACCAAGGCCGCAGAACTGGGTGTAGACGGGATGTACATCGACCAGTTCGGATTCGCCCACAACAAGGACTGCTGGTCGGACAAGCACAACCATAAGATCCCCAGCTACGGCGTTGTGGCCGAACGCGATGCCACCCGTTTGATTCGCGAGCGACTCGAGGCGGCGGAGCAGGGCGTGGCCCTTTACACGGAAGAGTCGCCGGTCGACGTGACCACCCAATACCAGGATGGCAGCTTCACCTACGCGATGCTCACCGCCCGCCAGACACTGACGCGGGTGCCGCTGAACCTGTTGCGGTTCGCGATCCCCGATTTCAAGACCATTGAGATCCTCTACTGCGACAAGCCGACCGGAAGCTGGGCCACGGGCGTGAAGTGGGTCTTTTTCAACGGCGAAGCGATCTGGCTGGAAGGACCCGCCGAGGACTGGTTCGAGCCCCGGACGCGTGCGGCAATCCGCAAGTGCTATGGGATCTTGCACAAGCACCGCGACGCGTTTACCACGCCTGCCCCCATACCACTCGTGCCGACGCTCGTGGGTGGCGTTTTTGCCAACGCTTTTCCGGCCGGCAGCAAGACCGTCTACACGCTCTACAATGCCCGTCACCGTACGTTCCGCGGCGAGGTGCTGTCCGTTCCGGTGGCCGAAGGCGGCGCGGTCTATGACGAATGGTCCGGCAAGCCGGCGCAGATTTCCCGTGACGGGCTGACGACCCGGATTCGGCTGGAAATCGGCCCCCACGACGTCGGTTGCATCGTGGTTGACCGGCCGTGATCCGGTTGCGCTAGGCCTTGGTCGGCTCCAGCTCGCCATCCCAGAGGTCGGCCAACTGGACGAGGACATTGTGGCCGAAGTCGAAGCCGGCTTCGGTCAGGGCGGCCTCGACGGCCTTCCTCGAAGGAACGTGGTCCTTTAGGTAAACGAGGCCCCAGAAGACGGTTGGACCACCGTGGATATGCCTCCCCGTCGTGACCTGCACCGCTCTCAACTCCGGGTTGAGCCTCGCCAGGAGGTGCTGGATGGGGAAGATCTCGTGATCGTCACGGACGGAGAACGCCTTGGGTAGTTCGACCACGGCTTGCATATCAACTCTTTCTCCAAAAAGAGCAACACCTGGGCACCGGAAGGGGTGCCGCCCGAGGGCCATTGAGAGGCGCCCGAACCATACCAGATTTCCCTGCCGATCACAAGCGATCTGCGACGGGGCCGCGGAGCCTTCTGTTGAGACTGCTGGCAAAGGCAAGCACCACAACATCTTGTGCCTGTCGCCAGATCGATCCACTACCGGTTGCGGAGCCAGTCCTCTGTTTCTGCAGTCTTCCGTAGGTTGCGCGAACCGACGGGCAGTGCGGCGATCAATCGCCACTTGACAGCGGGCCGTTCACATGTAATATTTCGCCAAATGACGAACCATTCTACACTGCGGAAACTTTGGCGGCGCTGGCGATGCGGGAATTGATGGCGGTCCTGAAGGCCCTGGCCGACGAGAACCGCGTCCGGGTCATGATGGCCCTGGACGGGCGGGAACTGTGTGTCTGCCAGATCGTCGAGCTTTTGGAATTGGCCAACTCCACGGTCTCCAAGCACATGGCCATTCTCAAGCACGCGCGTCTGGTCGAAAGCCGAAAGGACGGCCGCTGGATCTACTACCGGCCGGCTGATCGGGAGGCCAGCCCGGAGGCGGCCGAGGCCGTGAAGCTCCTCCAGCGGTGCGCTGCCGGGCAGCGCCGTTTCTCCGAGGATCAGAAACGTCTGAAACGTATTCTCAAGATCGATCCCGAGGTGCTCTGCCGACAACAGAGCGACTGCAGATGCTGAAGGTTCTCTTTCTCTGCACCGGGAATTCATGCCGCAGCCAGATGGCCGAGGGCTGGGCTCGCCATCTCAAGAGGGGCCGGATCGAACCCTACTCGGCCGGCGTGGCGACGCACGGGCTCAACCCGCTCGCAGTGAGAGTGATGGCCGAGGCGGGCGTCGACATTTCGGGACACCGGTCGAAGCACGTGGACGACTTGAATGAGATCAGGTTCGACTGTGTCGTGACCGTCTGCGACAACGCCCACGAGTCCTGCCCCGTTTTTCCCGGCGCCCCTCGGGTCAAGCACGTGGGCTTCGACGACCCGCCCCGGCTGGCCAGACAGGCCTCCAGTGAGGAAGAGGCCCTGGGCCATTACCGGCGCGTTCGGGACGAGATCCGCGCTTTCGTGGAAACGCTGCCCGAGGCGTTGGATTCATAGGCCGTTACGGCAGAGGTATGAAATGTTGTTCCATCCTCGTTTAGCCGGAGTGCCCAGCGGGCCGCGCGCCGGCGAACGAGTGACGCAGCCTTTTCCGTGTAGTCCGGACACTCCGTGTCCCGCCTCGTCCGGCCACGGAGTGTCCGGACAACACCTCTTTTAAGCCGTCTCCGCCGGGCCCGGCGGCGAAACGC
>JAXGMN010000055.1:0-82700 GCA_040768665.1 Thermoguttaceae bacterium | reverse complement strand
CATGGTGACGTTTACCTTCACTGACGACAACGATCCGCACAAAACGGCGGCGGTGAGCACGGTCGTCTATGTGAACCAGGGGAACGTGGCACCGGTGGCGGATACGGGAGGTCCGTACGACGCGGACTTGGGACAGGGGCTGACGCTGGACGGCTCGGCGTCTTACGATCCCAACGAAGCGGCCGGGGATTCCATTGTGAGCTACCAGTGGCTGGTCGCCGGGAGCATCGCTCTGGCGGGCGCCAGCCCGGCACTATCGGCCGCTCAGGTCGATGCCTTGGGACTTGGCTCGTTCGCGGTTGAGTTGACCGTGACCGACACGTTTGGCGCCACGAACACGTCGTCGACGACGCTGTCGATCTACGACAACCGGCCATTTGCCTCCTTCATCGCCAATCCGAACCCGGCGGCGCCTACTCAGGTGATTGCCTTCGACGCCAGCGGATCCAGCCACGGGCGACCCGACCGGAGCATTGTGTCCTACTCCTGGGACTTTGGGGATGGGGGCGCCGCCAGCGGGATCACCGTCGCGCATGCCTACGCGATGTTTGGCAGCTACATGGTGACGCTGACCGTGACCGACGACAACGTGCCGGGGAAGACGGCGACGACGGACCTGGTGATCGACGTCGACCAGGGCAACCGCGCTCCGACAGCCGACGCCGCCGGGCCGTACCGAATCGACATCGGCGACGACTTGACGCTCGACGGGAGCGGTTCAAGCGACGCAGACCAGCCTTACGGTGACGCGATCGTCGCGTACGCCTGGGACCTCAGCGCCGACGGGACCTACGAGTACAGCGGGCCAACCGCCACCGTGCCGTGGTCGGTCCTGGCCGGTTTCCCCATCGACGTGGCGGTCCCGATCCGGTTGCTCGTCGCCGATTCGTTCGGCCTTACCGGCACGGCCACAACCAGCGTGACGATCCGCAATCGGCCTCCCGTTGCCGATGCCGGCGGGCCGTACACCATTTCCGAAGGCGACGACACGCTGGTCCTCAACGCCTCGGACTCCACCGATCCCGACGCCGGCCAGCAGCTTACCTACACATGGACGGTGAACGGCACCGAATACGGTCCCAGCGACTCCACTCAACTTCCGCTCACGTGGCTGCAACTCCAGGCCATTGGAATCGACGACGGGCCGGCGACGTTCGACATCAGTCTGCTGGTCGACGACGGCCACGGCGGAACGGATGCCGTCTCCACGGAGATCACCGTCAACAACGTGTCCCCGGCGGTCATCGCCGGAGTTGATGCCGGCATGGACGAAGGGAGCGAGTTCTCGCGTCCGGGCTCCTTCACCGATCCGGGAGCCGACACGTGGACCGCGACGGTGGACCATGGTGACGGCAACGGCACACAACCCCTGGCGCTCAATCCCGACAAGACCTTCCTGCTAGAGCACACGTATCCCGACGACGGCGTGTACATCGTGCGAGTCACCGTCACGGACGACGACGGGGATTCAGGCTTCGATGAGTTCGTCGTGACGGTCACGACCGCCCGCCCATCGTCGATGCCGGCCCTGAACCGCGACGTGTACGAGGGAGACGTTGTCGAATTGGCCTCATCCACCTTCACGGATGCCGGAACGGCGGATACGCACGAGGCAATAATCGATTGGGGCGACGGGACGGGTCGAACCGGGGATCGCGGATCAGGCAGCGGGCAGCGTTGCGGGAAGTCACGTCTATGCCGACGACGGCGTACACCGTGCGAGTGACCGTAACGGATGACGACGGGATTCAGTTGACCAGTTCCTCGTGACACAGGAACCGGTCGCCCAATGTCGATGCCGGCAAGGACCGGAATGTGTACGAGGGGATCGGTTGAGCTTCGACCTCATCCACGTTCACGGATGCCGGAACGGCGGATGCGCACGCAGGCAATAATCGACTGGGGCGACGGCACGGTCGAACCGGGGATCGTGGATCAGGCAGCGGGCAGCGTCACGGGCAGTCACGCCTATGCCGACGACGGCGTGTACATCGTGCGAGTGACCGTGACGGACGACGACGGGGATTCGGGCTTCGACGAGCTCGTCGTCACGGTTGGGAACCGGCCGCCCATCGTCTGTGTGCTCGGCTCGGACCGGCCGTGTACGTAGGAGACGTTGTTGAGTTGACCTCGTCCACTCACGGATGCAGGAACGGGGATACGCACGCAGCGACGATCGATTGGGGCGACGGGACGGTCGAGCCGGGGCTTGTCGACCAGGCAGTGGGGGAGCGTTGCGGGGAGTCACGTGTATGCCGACGACGAAGCGCGTACACCGCGAGGATCGTCACGGACGACGACGGAAATTCGGCTTCGACGAGTTCGTAGACGGTCCCGAATCGCCCGCCCATCGTCGATGTCGGCCCGGACCGCGACATGTACGAGGGAGACGTTGTCGAACTGGCCTCATCCACCTTCACGGGCGCCGGAACGGCGGATACGCACGAAGCAATGATCGAGCCGGGGCGACGGGACCGTCGAACCGGGGATCGTGGATCAGGCAGCGGGCAGCGTCACGGCAGTCACGCCTATGCCGACGACGGCGTGTACATCGTGCGAGTGAGCGTCACGGACGACGACGGAGATTCGTGCTCGATGAGTTCGTCGTGATCGTCACGAATCGCCCATCGTCGATGCCGGCCCGAACCGCGACGTACGAGGGAGACGTTGTCGAATTGGCCTCATCCACCTTCACGGATGCCGAACGGCGCATTACGCACGAGGCGACGATCGATTGGGGCGACGTGACGGTCGAACCGGGGATCGTGGATCAGGCAGCGGGCAGCGTTGCGGGGAGTCACACGTATGCCGACGACGGCGTGTACATCGTGCGAGTTACCGTAAGCGACGACGACGGAGACTCTGGCTTCGAAGAGTTCGTGGTGACCGTATCGGTCAGTGAGCTGGTCGCCCTTTCCGGCCGGGTTTTCGACGATCGAGACAACGACGGGCTCTTGAACTGGAGGGAGGCGATGCGGGGCTGGAAGGCGGTGACGGCACCTTTTCGACCAGTCGGCCAAGCGCGGAAACACCGATCGCCACTGCCGTCACGGGGTACGGAAGGGCAGTATGCCTTCGGCAACCTGCGTTCCGGCACATACAAGCTGGTCGAGATCCAACCGAGGGTCGGCTCGACGGCAAGGAGTCGTCGGCGGCCTGGGCGGATGGTTCGACAACGACCAGGACAGCAACGAGATCGCCGATATCGTGGTGCTCTCCGGCAGCAATGATGCGGACGGGCTACGACTTCGCCGAGATCCGCGTGGCTCCCGAATCGAAGGGATGCAGGAGGATTTAACAACGACGGGGAGGTCAACTTCGGCGAACTGGCGATCGCCGGGGCGAGGATTCAACTCACCGGCACAGACGATCATGCAAGGGCGGCCGACATCGTGATGGAGACCGACGAGCAGGGCATTTTGAGTTCGCCGACCTGCGGCCGGGCGAGTACTGCTCGCCGAGACGCAGCCGCCTGATTACGTGGACGGCCGGGAATCGCTGGGCACGGTCAACGGTGCGCTGGTCGGCGACGCCTCGGTGAACGACCACCCCGCGGCGTGGTGCTGCTCGACGCCAGCGCCGAGGCGTTGAACTACAACTTCGGCGAACGGCCACCGGCGGATGGCATCATCCAGCGAGGGCAACCGCCACGATCGGCTTCTGGCAGAACAAGCACGGCCAAGCCCTGATCAAGCCGCTCAACGGCGGGCCTGGGCGACCCAGCTGGGCAACTGGCTGGCTGCGACCTTCCCGAACCTCTACGCGCGCGGCGGCCGGCGGCAACAACCTCGGCGGGCAGGACGAACGCGGAGGTTGCAGCGTTTTACCAGTCGCTGTTCAAGATGAAGGGCAAAGGCTGGTTGAGCGGTCCGCCAAAGCTCGATGCCCAGGTCCTGGCCACCGCCTTGGCGGTCTACGTGACCAACGAGACGGCGGGCACGACGGCGGCGGCATATGGGTTCGAGGTCACTGAGGACGGCGGGCCGCCACGTTCGGCCTGGCCGACACGGTCCGCGACGCGCTCGGTCTGCCGCCCAACCCGGAGTCGCTGTTCACCGTGCTGAATCTGCTGCTGGCCACCGACCGCCTGCACAACGGGGTGCTGTTCGACATGAACGCCGACGGCCACATCGGGCTGGTCGAGATGCTCGTGAGGGCGATCGCCAACGAGTGGCCTATTCGGCCACTACACCAGCGGCAAGGGCAGATTTGAGTCGAGAGGCAAGGGCCAGCCAGCGGGGCCGGTGTGTATGGCCGCTGGCCAAAGGAACTCGTTGGTATCTGGTTCCCTCGGGGTTCCTCAGCCGATGAGGAACCCCAGGCTAGGTGACGATGGCCTTGGCCAAAGCAGGCGAGCTTAGACCTTAACCTGGCCCGGCCCTCGGCCGCAACCAAGCGGCAACGAAGACCGGAGGAAGGCGGACAGCAAGCGTTGCGACGCGCTGCCATCGAGGAGGATGAACTGTTTCTCGATCTTCAATCAACCACCTTTCTCCCTGTCTTCTCTTATCCTCCCAACCCCTTCGTCGCCGGGATTCACGGGGTGTTGCCAATGACCTGTACAGCCGCAGCATTAATGAAAGTGGCAGACGAGCAGGAACAGCCGCTTTAGGGACCGGTCGGGCTTTCGGATTCTCCAACCCGCGCGCGATGCTCCCCAGCGGCATAAAGCAAGCGGCGTAGATTTACCAGTTCCTCGCGGTTGAGCTGCAGCGAGTGGACGGTAGCCCGGCTGACCGGCGTCAGACCGATGATGAGCTCGAAGCCGCGCAGGGGTCATCGGCCATCTTCCCCCGTCGCTCCCCACCGGGCCGTCGATTTTCAATTGCTGCAGTAGCCTGATTCAGCGTCACCCCGCGAAGCGCGCTAACTTCGAGGGCTTCGACCCGCTCGACATCAAGTGATTTCCGCCTGCTGCGACAGTTGTAGAAGTTCGCCGTGCTCCTCGACAGACAGCGTTTCCGCATCCCGCCTGGCAATTAACTCGTCGTATCGCCGCTGAAAATCGGGCAGCAAACGCCGGTTGATCCGAATCAGATACTGCGCTTCATCCTGCGAAACGCTGCTGCAGGCACGTCTGGCACTGGCCGCCAGCACTTGGGACTTCAACCGCTAACCTGATGGCCCAGTTGTTCCGCTACCTTGACGGCTGCATCCACGGAAATATCGGCTTCAATGTTAATCGTGGGCATTGATCAAAACCTCGCCGGCAGGATGGAAGGTGCCGGGAAATGGGGGAAGGCATCCCACACGTGGGCCGTTCAATTTATTATACCACCCCCGAAAGACGCCGCAACGGCAGAGGCACTTGCCGCTACGATGCCACACGGCACGTGATCTGACGTCGGCACCAGCGGGCGCGGCCTTCGGGTTGCCGACGGCACATTCACGGCTGAGAGTCGAGAGCCAGACAGCAGGGCCGGTGTTCATGGCCGTTGGCCAAAGCAACCTCGTTGTTTTATTTCCGGGGTTCACCCGATGAGGAACTCCCAGGCTAGGGTGGCGATGGCCTTCGGGCTAAGACAGGCGAGCTTAAAACCTGGCCCGGCCTTTGGCCGCAACCCAAGCAAAATTGGCGATTTCCACGAAGGCGGAGCGGAGAAAAGAAGATGGTGGAAAGGAATATGAGGAGGATGAATTCCGTTTTCGATTTCCAGAACCATCTTCTTTTCCCTCATCTTCTTTTCTATTCTCCCAACCGCTTCGTTTGCCGGGACTCACGGCAGAGGTGGGGAGGTGAAAACACGCGATCTCCTGGCAGCGTGGTGTTTTCTCGTTCTGTTCCGCAACGGCAGCGGAGGAGAATGCCTTGGGAGCCAAGCTATCCAGGAGGTCTTCTTATGCTCTTCATTTCTCTGCGTTGTCCCAGGCTGCGTGCTTCCAACGCAATGTTGCGGCGTAATAACTCCAATCCCCGTCTCCACTTGCTGCTGGTGTTTCAAGAAATTGGCTGACCTGCGCGCCGCATCGACCACAATGACGCAGGTGAATGGACATGCGAACACATGCCCCCACGGACCGGCGTCGGTAGCCGGACTTTGCGGCCTGCCGCTCCGGAGCTCTTTGACAACCTGGTTCACCAGAGCCCGTTATCATGCGGGAAGAGCGGGAAGTCTTCGCGGGGCTTCGGGGGCTTTTCGGAACGAGTACCGCGGTTAGAATGAGAAGCGGCCATGTTACCTCCCTTTCAGGTACGGGCCCGGGCTCCTGGTGTTCTCAGCACCTCGGAGCCCATCTTTTTTTCACCCCGACACCACAGCGGTGTCTTTTGGGTGTCGTTTCATCCTAGCAAAACCCGCAAGTCTGTCAACCATTGGGGGTTACGGCGACGTTTTTTTCTTGGGCACCACACTCGCCGTGCCCTCATCCCTCATCCCTCCGCCTTCCCCTCTGCGGTTACCGGGTGGTCCGGGGCAAAGAGTTTTGGAAAATCGGACTCCTTGACCGCCAGATTTGTCCCGAGCAAGTTCCGCGCAACTCCCCTTCTCGCAGCCATTTCGATCCGTCGTGACGCGCACGCACCGGGCGCGCAAAACCGGAAGGGGAGGACCTCGCCCGGCGGCCCGCCCAAGCTCGACGCGCAGGTGATGGCCGCCGCGCAGGCCACGTTCGTGACCAAAGAGAGCCTGGCCGGGATGCGGTACGACGCGGTCGGGTCGACTGCGACCGACGCCTCGCTGATCGCCCGCGTGGAATCGTACGGCTTCGACTGCACGGCGGGCGGCGTGGGGAGCACGTGGATCGACGTCGGCACAAGCGGCGCGGCGTTTGACGTTGCCGATGGCACGCGGAGCCAGATCATCGATCTTTTGCTGGCCACCAACCTCATGAGCCGCAACGGCCTGCTCTACGACGATGACGACGAAGGAGAAGACGGCCACGGCGAACTGGACGAGTGGGAACTCCTGCTGCGGACGCTGGCCAACGACGTCTACAGCCGGATCAACGAACTGGGGCAGCGGGTCGAGAGCCGGATGTTGGCGGGAGTTCTGATTTGAGCTACAATGACATTGAAGTGTTGAAAGAGAGCAGACCAGATGCAGGAGGTGTTTCATGGGGGAGCCACGCGTTGTTGATCGCGGCGATGGCCCCAAAATTGAGGGGACCAGGATCACGGTCTATACCGTGCTCGAGTACTTGCGTGCCGGCCGGACGCGCGACTGGATTGCGGCGATGTTGAATCTGTCTTCGCGCCAAGTGGAGGCGGCAATGGACTACATCCGCGATCACTCCACGGAAGTGAACGCGGAATACGAGAAGATCCTCGCGCGGATCCGAAAAGGCAACCCGCCGGAAGTGGAAGAGCGGCTTCAGGCAAATCGAGAGAAGTTGAAGGCATATTTGTCGCAACTGCAAACGCCAATCGCTTAGGCCGCCGCCATGTTGCGGATCATGTCCGACAACGACGTTCGGGGACACGTCGCCCGTATGATGGACATTTGCCAGTCGACGTACTGGGCAGAACTGTGGCGCGACCTGGATTGCGTTCTCTGCACGTTCGAGGATTTCCAGTTGCGTGCCGATGCGAACGATGCGACAATCTGGCAAACGTGTCAGGACAACGAGACTCTGTTGATCACAGGCAACCGAAACGCGGATGATTCCGAATCCTTGGAATCGACCATCCGGCAACGGAACACCGCCGACTGCCTGCCCGTACTCACTTTGGCCGATCCTGATCGGATTGGGCGCGATGGACAATACGCTCAGCTCGTTGTTGAGCGATTGTTCGAAATCCTGATGGACCTTGACGCGTTGCGAGGAACAGGTCGACTCTATCTGCCCTAAGCACTCTCGTGGCGGGGTGGCCATGCTTGCATAGCAACAACTCTTCGCGTGCGGCTGCGATCCGTGTGGCATCACTACTTGGAGTTGTACGGGCATGCCATGCGAATCGGGCTTGCCTACAACTCCAAGGCAGTGTTCGTCCAACGACCGAGCGACGTTCCTGTCGAGCGAAGTGTTCAGCACGCAGCGGGGACAGGATCGGCGAGTCGGTCCGCGCTTCGGCACTGCTTGGGATTGTAGGACGATCCGTCCGTAGAGGACAACCCGTTCAATCCCAAGCAGCGGCACACGGCACGTGGTTGGGCGTCGGCATCAGTGGCGCGGCCCTCGGGCTTGCCGACGGCGCCGACAAGCAAATCATCGACTTGCTCTTGGCCACCGATCTGTTGAGCCGCAACGGGCTGCTCTACGACGATGACGACCAAGGAGAAGACGGCCACGGCGAACTGGACGAGTGGGAACGGTTGCTGCGGACGCTGGCCAACGACGTGTACAGCCGGATCAACGAGATGGGGCAGAGGTGAGAGGGTCCAGGGTCGAGAGCCGATCGCCAGGCGGGGGAAGAAAGCGGAGGAGGATTAAGATCAAGAGTAAGGGTTGCGGCAGGTCGGCATCGGGGGTGCCGGGGCATGTTCGATTCGGACTACAGGTACTCCATGCGGTTGACGATTTCTTCCGCGGTGACACGGCTGATGAATCCGGCGAGCCGTCGGATCTTCTCGCCAACGGAACAGCGTTGATCGGGAAGGACGAGGATACCGCTGTGGTCAACGCCTTGTGCCAGATGCTCGCGGTGCAATCGCGCGAAATCGCCCACATTGAAGGTGTAGATCGATCGCCCCTGCTCAATCGCAAACGCGAGCTGCTCGCGATCGGACGTCCCGCATCGATTCGCCTCGATCGTAGTCAGGACATCGACGCCCCGCGCGCGGAGCCCTTGCACCACGGCGTTCTCACCGGCATCTTCGTCCATATAGAGACGCAGTTCGCTCATGACCCGCCGTCCTGAACCATGCTTTCGCTTCTCCCTGCGTCATAGATCGCGTCCGCCGTTGCCAACTCCGAATCGATCTCTGCTCGATTCGCATGGTAGTACGCCAGGGCGGCATAGACTTGGCCCAGCGAGAGGTGGGGATAGGTCTGTGCGATGTCCTCTGCGCTCTGTCCCTGCTTGTACAGGGTGGCGATGCGATGCACCGTAATCCGCGTTCCGTCGATGCGTATTCGTCCCCCGCAAACATCGGGGGTGCTCGCCAGCATAGCGTCCAGCGTTACCGTCATCACTTCGTCTCCTCAGGATTGCAGATAATCTCCTATGATAACCGGAATCCAGCAGTGAGACCAGCACGCGCGACCGTTTGGGCGCGGTAAATGAACCACCAACTTCTTCTTGAGTGCCGGCCCGTTCTGGGAAATCGGCATCAAGATCGGATTGAAGAAGCTGTCGCTGTCCATGGCGGGGTGGCCCTGCTTGTCTCGGAACTTAGTCCGCGCGTTCGGCCGCGATCCGTGTGGCATCCCTGGGGAGCGCTGATCCTGCCCGTTGTCGAGCAGGGGCCGCTTCACAGCCAGTTGAACGTGGAACGCCGGCGTTTGCACGTCAACCTGGTCACTCCGGCCGGATTGGCTGCTCTACAGACTCCGCAAGACGGCAAAGTGATAAAGGGGCAAAATCATGAGAGGATCATGGCAACGCGGCAACGCTGACTTCGAGTATGCCCGGACGACCACGCGGCGGATGCGTCTCAACCGATGACGATAAATTCGCCGCGTGTGCTTCGAAGCTGGACTTGCCGCTGAGACGCCGGTCGATTCCGCACTGCGGCAACACATCGCAGCCTGGGAATCGGCCAACAACGTGTAGGAGGTGAGTTGAGGGTTGAGAGTTGAGGGTCAAGAGCAGGACCGGTGTGTATGGCCTTTGGCCAAGGCAGGCGAGCTTAAACTTGGCCCGGCCTTCGGCCGCAACCAAACGAGAATTGGCGATTTCCTGGAAGGCGAAGCGGAGAAAGGAAGATGCTGGAAAAGAATATCAGGAGGATGAATTCCGTTTTCGATTTCAAAGAACCATCTTCTTTTCCCTCATCTTCTTTTCCATCCTCCCAACCACTTCGGTAACCGTTCACGCGGCGGCCGGGGACTGGTCCATTTTTCGGCCAATTCGGGTGTTTTGGCATCAAAGACGTTGGCCGAAAACATGGACCCGTCCCCCTCTCTTCCGCCCCATCAACGGCTACCCACTTCGTTTGCCAGGATTCACGGCAGGGGTGGGGAGGTCAAAACACGCGGTCTCCTGGCAGCGTGGTGTCTTCTCGTTCTGTTCCGCAACGGCAGCGGAGGAGAATGCCTTCGGAGCCAGGCTATCCAGGAGGTCTTCTCTGCGCTCTTCGTTTCTATGCGTTGTCCCGGGCTGTGCCACTTTCAACGCAATGCTGCGGCGTAATAACTCCAATCCCCACCTCCACTTACCGCTCCTGTTTCAAGAAATCGCTTGACCTAGCGCGCCGCATCGACCACAATGACGCAGGTGAATGGACATGCGAACACATGCCCCCACGGACCGGCAGCAACTGACTCCACGGCTCGCCGTTCCGAAGCTCTTTGACAAACCGGTTCTCAGTGCCTATCCCAAAACCGTAGGGGACTGGCTCATTTTGCGAAGTCTTCGGAGCAAAATGTGCCTGTCCCCCTCTCCTCCTGCAAATGCAACTCCGTGGCGAACACCAGTCCCCTCCCGCCCCGAGCGTCCATGGTCTGCCGGCACCGGCGACCTTTCCACCCAGAAGCGCGTGGTGCCCAAAGTGCCTCCGTTCTGAGAAATCGCGAACTTGGGCACCACACTCGCCGCCCCTCATCCCTCATCCCTCATCCCTCCGCCTTCCCCTCTGCGGTTACCGGGTGGTCCGGGGCAGAGAGTTTTGGAAAATCGGACTCCTTGACCGCCACATCCCATCGGTACCTTGGCCTCTTAGGAAGCGGGTATCGATCCGTGCGCGTACGTCGAGCCGACGGCAGTGGGTACGCGCCTGATCGAAATGCCGCAATTCCTGGAACCCGGCCGGTACGTGAATGTGCCGCTCGAGCAGACGTACATGGCAGCCTTCGCGGGCGTGCCGCAGCGGTGGAAAGCGGAGATCATCGGGTGATGGCATCGGCAGCCGCCCTGACTGCGTTCACAAGAACCGTCTCGGCCTCCGCGGAGTAGAAGCCGATGTCGGCCACCAGGCCGCGGGCCTCATAGCCTCCCTCCGCAACGATCGTGGAGTCGGGCACGTAGCCGTCGACCTCGTTCGAGTAGCCGGCAACCCACAGGCGGTCGCCACCGAGCGCTTGCGCGATCGAGCGGGCATGGCCCGAAACCACCTCTCCCGACAGAGCGACAAACGTCAAGTCTTCGCCGAATTGCCAGACGGCCAACGGATGGGTGTGGTGCGAGGGGAGCGGCTCTCCGCGCTCCAGCGCAGCCAGCATCCGCGTGGCATTGTGCGCCATCGCACCGGACATCTTCTTGAGCTCCTCGACCGGCGGCGCCGGCTTCAGCGGCAGATCCACCTCGCGGAACTTGATCCCGAGCGGCCCGCGGACCGGTTTGAGCGACCCCGCGACGACCCGGCACACCTCGGCCGCCAGACTCTTGCCTTGAAGGCGCGCGTTCTTCTCGGCCTCCGGGCCGCACCGCGGGTCACTGTTGGCATCCGCGCCGCAACCCTGGACGAACATCGCCTGCACGCCCGGATTATTGGCCTCGATCTCCTCCTGGGCGAAACTGGCGTAGTCGCCGGAAAGCTTGAGGTTTTCGGGCCCGAACGTCACCGGATGGCACGCGCAGCCGAACACGATCGCCCGCGGCTTCCCGCCGGGGTCGCTCACGCGGAGCACCGGCACCGTATCGTCGACCTCTTTGTTCGGGTTCGGCCCCATGCCGCGATACCTGCCGTCTTCATGATAGAGGCGGCGATTGCGGACGAAATCGCACTTGCCTCGGCCCCAGGCAAGCGTTGCCGGCTTCAAGTCGGCCAGCGCCGCCCGCGCCACGTCCGCCATCCGATCGTAGAGCCGCGCGGTGTAGTCCAGCGTCGCCTGACGCTCTTCTGCCGACATCGGGTAGCGATCCAGGTCCGAAGCCCCAAGGATCGGACCGGAATGCGTGTGGGAGAAATTCACCAGAATCTGCCGCCGCTTGAGGCCCGTCCGCTCGGTCAGCCGATCGAACAACGCTTTCGCCTCCGCCGCGCGGATCACGCAGAGATCGACGGTGATCAGCACGGCCCGCTCTCCGCGGGCGTCCTCCAGGGCCATCGCTTTCGCATACAGATCGTTGAGCTTGCCTTCGAATGGGCGAAACCGCGCCTTGCTGGCATATCCGTGCAGCCACACGGGCTTCTCCGGAGCAATGCACACGCGGGCCAGGCCGACCCGCAGCGACTCCGGCCCCGCAGCCTCACCGCATACGCCGCCATGGTGGAAGATCGCAAGCACACCAAGCGATACCACCGCCAGAATCCAATGCCGAATGTCGAGTACACGACAAGAATGCCGGTCCATAAGGTCTCCCCTCCGTTCAGTTGATTTTCAGGACGCGCGGCGTCTTGCCGCACTCCGGAATCTTGACAATGGCCGCGGAAGCGGCTTCGTCCCATCGATAATCCATCACGGCAGCGCCATCCAGCACGACCGCTTGCGGACGCGCGGAAAGATGAACGGTTGCCGTGAAGTCACGCGCCGTCGGCATTCCGGCATAGCTCCCGTCCCGGCCGCCGATGGTGAGGGTCACGGCCTTGCCGTCCGTCTTGCAGGTCAGCCGGGTGCGGGCATACTCGCCCTTGCGATAGGCGAGGCTGCCGCCGTCGTCTTCATACAGCGTGAAAGTGCTCGCGGCTGCCGGATACACGGTCACACCGACTTCCGGCGACCAGCCCTTCTCCACGTGATCCCGCGGCGGCCAGGTCGGAATCAGGGCGCCCTCTCTGACCAGCAGTGCGCCGCCCTGCGTGGGTGTGACCTCCACCGGAAGCGTTGCCGGTCCGCGATGCCGCTTGCCGCTGAACCAATCGATCCACGTGCCTTCCGGCAACCGGACTTCCTTGGTAAAAGCCGAAACGAGAAAGAAGTCGCCCAGCAGGTATTGCGTGCGGCAGGCGTCCCAGGCCGGGTCGTCCGGATAGACCAGCGACATCGCCCGCATCACCGGGTACCCGGTCGACGCGGCTTCGGCGGCCGTCGAGTAGAGATAAGGCAACAGCTTGTAGCGAAGACGCGCATACTCGCGCATGGCGGTCAACTGGTCGTCTTCCAGGTGCCAGGGCTGGTACCAATAATCCCAGTTATTCTGCTGGGCCCAGGTTTGCAGGAAGCCGAAATGGACCCCTTCAACCCGGGAGACGTCCATGTCGCAGGAGTGGTTCGAATGGCCGGAGAAGGCCAGATTGAGCATCGAGGCCAGCGGCTTCGCGCCGCCTCCGGTATCGCCCGCCCAACTGGCGACGAATTGCTGCACGCCGGTGTATCCGCCGGCGGAATAGACCATCGCGCGGCGCCCCGTGTGGTTCTCGAAGCCGCGGGCCATCTGCTTGGCGTAGATCACCGGGTAGAGGTTGTGCATTTCCTCGTCGCTCATGCCATTGCCCCATTTCCTCTTGGGGTGCTCGATCATCTGGGCGGAACCGTCCAGCTTGAAGGCCGAAACGCCCTGGTCGACGAACTTCTTCAGATGCTCGAACCAGGGCTCCGCGTCGGGCGGCGCATCCGGCTTGGCGGCAGCTTCCGGTTCGGCGCTCTTGGGCTTGCCGAGGCGGGCGTCCTCGAAACCTTCGAGCACATTGACCGCTCCCGCCGGCGACTTGGCCGCCGGTCCGGTTGCCCGGCCGGCAAGCTGCCGCTCCTCGTACACTCCCAGGTCGTAATCGCAACAGAGCCACAGGCTCAGCTTGAACCCCTTGCGGGCCAACGCTCCGAGAAACGTGTGCGGCCCCTTCGGCGCCCAGGACGGAATCGGGAAACGCTCCGGATGCCAGCTCTTGCCCGTGGTGAAGTCGTAGTTTTTCGACATCCAGCCCGGCTCCAGGCCGATCACGTCGCACGGCAGGCCCTCGCGACGGAACGTGAGCGATTCGTTCAAGAGGTTGAACGCGTCGATGTTCTGGTTCGCCACGTAGGTGAAGGCGTAGCCCCAAATCGGCAACAGCGCCGGTCGCCCGCTGAACGACGTATACGTCTCCAGCAGGCTGCGGTAATCGGGGCCGCAAAACAGGTAGTAGTCCAGATCGCTGCGGGGCGCAGTGCAAATCATCCGATCGGCATCGGTCTTTCCGATGTCGATCGTGTTCCGCCAGGTGGTATTCATCAGCAGGCCCCAGCCCCGACTGCTCAAGACCACCGGGATCGGCATATAGGACGTGACGTTGCGGATCCAGATTTCATAGGCCCCGCCGCGGCGCATGATGTTCTCGCGGCTGACGTCGCCCAACCCGTATAGCCGCTCGTCCTTGCTCAAGGCGAAACGGACGTCGTAGCCGCCGCCCGCCTCGAAAACCGGGGCGCCCTGCCGGGTGAGCGGCTTGCCGTCTGCCGCGGCCAGGGCAACGGCGCCGTCACGGCGGTCGACGGTGAGCCGGGCCTGCCGGGTCGCGATCGTGTGAATGCCCTCGGCCTCCGATTGCTCGAACGGCACGTCGGCAGAGTCCGCATGGAGTACGCCGTAACGATTCAGCGCGGACTCGGTCCACTGCCGGGTCTTGCTATGCCGGACACGGAACAGCCGCTCGCCGAGAACGTCAACGCGGACCGACGCGCCCCGGTCCACTGCGAAGACCAGATTCCGCCGGGCGAGCGGAGCGGAATCGGGCCATCCTGGAGCCGGATTCACCCGGGCCGGGCCATCGCCGGCAAGCAGGGCACCGGATACGAGAACACCAAGCAGAAGCATGTTCATGGAGACACTCCCTTTGCTCTGTGCAGGACGGTTCGTTGAGCTTTCGTCAAGATTCACGCTCTTTCAATGGGAGGTTCTTGCCGGTTTCGACGCGGCGCTGGTCTCCGCGACATCCTTCTTCAACTCACCGAGCATTTCCAGCAAGTTGCCGGTGAGGATCACCGAGGCGTCCTCCTGCACGCGATTGGTGCCCAGCCAGGTCTCATAGCCCCCGAGTTTATGCTGCTTGGGAGTGGGCAGGTAACCGTTGGTCCCGTTCGCCAGTTCGATGACCATAGTGCGGGGAAACGGACTCCGCCGCTTCAGCTCCAGGCCGATTTCGGCAAACACCTCGAACGGAATGGCACACACTCCCAGGTCGCCGATCCTGACGGCCTGCAGCGGCACGGTCACTGTCTCGGAGGCTTTGGCCAGCGAAAGCGTGCGCCGCGCGTACACGTCGGCCAGACGCGGGAGCTTGTCGCGCTCGGCCGGATCTTCCACGGCGAGCACGGCCTTTGCCGCTGCGATCTGCTCGTCCGTCGGCCGGCGCCGTTTCAACGTCACCTCCCGCTGGATCATGCCCAGGCTTGCGTCCTGACGATGCGAGGCGATCGTGCCGTGCGCCCGCCAGGCCGTGTCGGCAGTCTTCTGCGCGATGATCCGGATCTGCTCGAAGGGCTCGCGCTTGGGCCGGCTGACAAGAAAAGGCCGGTTGATGACGTCGCCGGAGGTGCCGTTGGACATCATGGCGACGAAGCCGTTGCAGCAGCCCGCTCGCGACTGCATTACGCGCGCGAACTCGCCGAAATAATCGGCGGAGATCTTCTCCTCGGGTACGCCGCCGACATAGTGCAACCCGAAGTTGGCCAACATCGCCAGCGGTTTGTCCGATGCTGCATCGTGCACGGAGAGGATCGTGAGATCCGGGTCCGTCGGCCCGGCGGGACGGTCGAGTACGTCGGGGCTCCTGGTGGGGTTCATCTTCACCTGGTCCAGCTCGCCAAAGGGGTTCCGAGGCATCTTGCCCGGCTTGAGAAACCATCGCCGATTGAAGAGTTCCTCAGGCAAGGGGCTTGCGGCCGCGCCCACGCCGGCGGGACGCAACGCACCGTGCGCCCGAACGATCGATTCCGCGATCCCCGCCACAAGAACCTTCCGGTACGCCACTTCGGGCTCGGGGCCATCTTTGACATTCGAGTTCGGCCCCGTATGCGTATGGGTCGACGCCACCAGGATCTTCTCGACGGCGATTCCACACCGTTGCGAGGCGATGACCTTGGCCTCGTCGCACACTTCCTGCGCCACGCCAATGTTGTCGACCACGACGAGCGCCAAGGTCGTCGCGCCGTCGTCGAGGACCAGAGCGCGGGCATCGAGCGGATCGTGCGCGCTATCGGCCATCCGAGCCGTAAACAGCCCCGGCATGTTCAGCGGAAACAACTCCGGCGTAATATCCACCGCCGACGCGCCGGCGCGGAGCTGCAAAGCGGATGGTTCCGCCGCATGGCAGGTGGCACAAGCGGCAAACGCGAGCAGCATAATGCTCTGCTTCATGGTACTCCTCCTTAACGCGCAATGGGATTGGAATGGATCCTGAACGAATGCATCCGCCGCGGATGGAATTCCTCCCCGTGAGTTCATCGTTGCTGCGCCGAGCGATGCCTCAAGGCCCGCCCGAACAGTTTTTCGCTTGGCTTCCCATCGTCGACCGCCGCATGGCCGGCGAGAAAGACATAGCGCACTCCGGTGGCATACTCTTGCGGCTTGTCGAAGGTGGCCTGGTCGCGATACGCGGCCGGGTCGAAAACCACAATGTCGGCGTGATAACCCGCGCGGAGGTAGCCCCGTTCACTCAGGCCGAAAATGTCGGCGGGCAGCCCCGTGGCGCTACGGATGGCCTGCGGCAGTGAAAGGACCTTGTCCTGGATCGCGTAGCGGCCGATCTTGCGGGCGAAGGTGCCGAAATTCCGCGGGTGGTGGTGCTCGTTGGGATTCAGTGCGCGGGCAGCGCCGTCGGACGCCGTGGCCACCCAGGGCAGCCCCATCGCCCAGCGGACGTCGTCCTCCGACATCGAGTGGCTGACGATCTGCGGGGCCTCCTCGGCAACAATCTTGAGCACCAGGTCGACCCGGTCGATCTTCTCTTCGGCGGCGATCTCCTTGAGACTCTTGCCGACGTATCCCGGGAACTTCTTGCTCGCCGCGATCACGATCTTCTCGGTCCGGGCGAGTTGATCCGCAATCACCCGCCGGACGAGGGCGGAGAACTCCGGCTCGCTTGCCATCCGTTTGGCGAGATCCGTCCGCTTGCACCACTGAATCTCCGCCGCGGGCAGCGTGGCGTCGACCAGCGAGAACGAATTGGCCGTGTACGGGTACTGGTCGGCTGTGATCCGAAGCCCTTCGGCCCTGGCCTTCTCGATCAGCGCCGCGGCGTCGCGGATGCGACCCCAGTTGGGAATCTGCATCGATTTGAAGTGCGAGATATGCACCGGCGCACCCGATTCGCGGCCGATGCGAATCGCCTCGGCGACGGCGTCCACGACGTGGTCCCCTTCGTCGCGGATGTGGCTCGCATAGATGCCGCCGTGGCTCGCTACCACCCGCGCCAAGGCGATGAGCTCGTCGGTCTCGGCGTAGGAGCCGGGCGCGTAGATCAGACCGGTGGACATACCCCAAGCCCCGTCGCGCATGGCCTGGGCGACCATCGCCTTCATCCGTTCCAGCTCGTCGGCCGTCGGCGCGCGGCGCGCCGAGCCGAGCACCTTGCCGCGGACCGTGCCGTGTCCGACCAGGTGGACGATATTCGTGCCGGCGCCGTTGGCGTCCACGTCCTCGAGATACGTCGCCGTATCGCGAGCGCCGCCGCAATTGCCGGTAACCATCGTCGTGCAGCCTTGCATGAGGTAATTCAGGCAGGGGCGAATCCCCGGCTGCGCGAGCGTTCCGTCGGTGTGCGTGTGGAGATCAATCAGCCCCGGAGCGACGGCCAGCCCACGGCAATCGATGATCCTTCCCGTTTTCCCCGCCGCAAAGTTCCCAACGGCCACGATCCGACCGTCGCGAATCGCCACGTCTCCGACCGCGGCCTCCGCGCCCGAACCGTCGTGGATCGTGCCGCCGCGCAGAAGCAGATCCGCATCCACCGGTGCTGAGGAGATTCCGGCAAGCGCCACCTTTGCCAGGTAGATGCTCGCCTTGCCTTCGTGAACCAATCGCGGCTCGTTTGGCGATGATTGCCCGTGCACGGCCGCGGGCAGCAGGATGGTAGGAACGAGTAAGGCAACGAATAAAGCTACGTTACGCATCGTCTCTCTCCTCTTCGAGGTTCGTCGCCGCAGCGGCGTGGCCGATCAGTCGAGCTCTGGCGGCACGCGGCCGTAAGACCAGGGTTGCCCTTGAAATTTCGGCAGCGAAGGGGGCGCCGGGACGTCGCCGGGCTGCAACCCAGCGGCCAGCCCGATCAGCGCCTCGGCGATCTGACCCCCGGCGGTCGGTTCGAGGTTGCTGTAGCTGGTCAGCCGCGTCTCGTAGCCGCCGCCGGTCGGACTGAGCGCCTCTTCGGTCGGCACGTAGCCGATGCAGTCGTTGGCCAGCGACACGGGAAACGTGAAGGGGAACTTGCTGCCGGCCTTGATATCGAGTCCGTACTGACAAAAATACTCCGCCGGGCACGACAAGAACACGGCCGGGCCGACCTGCACGGCCTGCACCTCCACGGTGGCGACCGGCTCCTTCTTGATCCTGGCGTCGAGCACGACGATTTCCTTGGCGAACGTCCACTCGGTGGCATCCACCTTGGCCGGTTCTTGCTTCACCAGTTCCAGCGCGCGAGCAACGCGTTCCGGCTTGGGCGCGCGGCGCTTGATTTTGAGCTCCCGGCTCCGGGCGGCAACCGGCGCGAGCGGTCCGGCAGCCTGCTCGACCGCTACCAGGGTTTTGAGCGCCTCCGCGCCGACCCGCCCGCCGACGTACCGCGCCGAGACCTCGCCGAACTGTTTGATCCGGTACGGATTGCGGTTGTCGACCTGTGTGACGTCGCCCGACATGCCGGGCACGAAGACGACCACCGCCTTCTCGCCCATCAGGCCGCGGATCGTCTTCTCAAGGTAATAGATCCAGTCGGCCGAAATGCCGCCCGGCCCGGTCGTTCCATGGCAGGCGAAGTTGACCACGCAGCCCAAAAACTGTCCCTCGTTGTTCCATGCGCCCAGCACGCCCACCTGCGGATCGATCGGCCCGGCCGGCTCCAGGATGTCCGGATTCCCCTGGCCGGGATGCGTCATCGTGAAGCCGTCGCGCATGCGGAACCGGCGGTTGAACGCCGCTTGCTCGTCGTGTCCGAAACCGGCCGCGGCACGGGCGGGCACCTTCGCTGCGTCGGCCGAGACGACGGCCGCGACGATCTCGCGTTGGACGCGGGCGAGATATTCGGGATTCGCCGTCACCGTCTTATCGTAGACCAGCGATTGGACCAGCGGCGGCGCGTCGTCGAACTCGCCCGGCAGGAAGAATCCCACCGGCCCGGCCGCGTGTGAATGGGAAGCCGCGATCATCACCGCTTCCGGCGCGATCCCGCACTGCTCTTGGATCTCCCGGCGGATCGCCTGGACAGTCGGACGCCGGATGAACAAGGCGTCGATGCCGACGAGGGCCACACGCGCCGCTCCCTCGCCGAACACCGCCGCCCGCACCTTGCATGGATCGTGCAGCGACTTGTGATACGCTTTTCCGTACCCGCCCGGCGCTTCCATGCCGATCTCGGGCGTGATGTCGCGTTCGGCAAATCCGGCCTGGAACGTCGGCTCCGCGGCGCCCGCCGCGCCGACAAACAGGCTCACCACTAAGAAGCCAATTCGGCAAAAACTCCGCGCTATCATCGCTTGTTCTCCTGACGCCGCAACCATCGATTCGCCTGCAAAACCGCAGCCATCGTACCGCGCCCCGGCAACGCTCGCAACAAGCCGGCCCCTGAGCGTCGGCCCACCCTGTTGCCCCCGATAGCGACGCGTGCGACAATAGCGTCGCTATGTAAAGCAAGTTCGCTCGCAGTTTCCTGCGGCGATCACAAGCCACGTTGATCCAGCTCGAACCGCAAGAGGGTATCAGCCATGCAACGCCGGCAAGCTCTCCAGTCATTGGGTGCCTTGTTGCTTAGCGGAGGAGCCGCCCTGGCCGCTCCGACCGGCGGCGAGCGCCGACCTCGCCTTCTCTTCTTCAGCCGCAGCGTCCTTTTCGAGCACCCGGTGGTGCGGCGCGACGGCCAGTCGTTGTCGCCGGCCGAGAAAGTGTTTACGGAAATGGCCGCCCGTGCCGGTCTCGACGTCGAGTGTACCAAAGACGGAACCGTGTTCGACGGCGACCTGGACCAGTACGCGGCCGTCGTCTCCTACACCTGCGGGAGGCCAAACGACCTCATGAACCCGGCCGGCAAGGATGGCAGTCCTCCGCTGTCCGAAGGCGGCTGGAAGAAGCTCGATGCGGCGGTCCGGGGCGGCAAGCCCTTTGTGGCAATCCATCCGGGCGTCTGGATGTTGCCCGACGCCGCCGGCGCCGATTGTCTGGGCCACGGCAGCCAGCAGGTGGCCCGGATCCGGGTGGTCTCGCCCCGGTTTCCCGGCGCTGGAAAACTGGGAGAATCGTTCTCGATGCTCGAGGAGTGGTTCTCCCTGATGCACTTTGCCAACGATCTGCACGTGATTCTGGTGCAGGATTGCGAGGGGATGAACAAGGACAATCCGGCCGACCGCCGCTGCTACGACCGGCCCCCGTTCCCCTGTACCTGGGCACGCATGCACGGCCGGGGACGCGTGTTCTACACCTCGCTGGGCCACCGCGAAGACGTCTGGTCCAGTCGGATCTTCGAGCAGATCGTGCTCGGCGGGCTGTCGTGGGCCTTGGGCCGGGTCGAGGCCGACATCTCACCCAACCTCGACCAGGTGGCGCCGTTGGCCAACGAGTTCATGAAGCAGT
Source organism: Thermoguttaceae bacterium (assembly GCA_040768665.1). Taxonomy (GTDB): domain Bacteria; phylum Planctomycetota; class Planctomycetia; order Pirellulales; family Thermoguttaceae; genus JABWBD01. Next base: position 62,026 of record JAXGMN010000055.1, on the reverse strand, counting down.
GAGAGCGCTTTCTGTGGACAATCGCTGAATCTTCCGGAGACCGATGATGACCAACGTAGCACACGCAACCGGTCCAAACTTTTCTCGACGTTGCAGGGCGCGGCTGACGCGTCGTCAATTGTTGAAGGCTGCGGTAGCCGCTCCTCTCCTGGTCCCCGCGCGGGCTATGGGCAAGGACGGCAAGGCCGCGCCCAGCGAGCGGATTCTGCTGGGCGGCATCGGCCTGGGCGGCCGCGGACGGGCGGTGCTCGGCGGGATGCTCGACGAGCCGGACGTCCAGTTCCTGGCAATCTGCGACATCAACCGCAGCCGTGGCGAGACGGTCAAGACGATGGTCGACGCAAAATACGGCAACAGGGATTGCGCCATCGCTCGCGACATCCGCGGGTTCCTCGCCGAGCGCACCGACCTCGACGCCGTCGTGATCGCCACCGGCGACCGCTGGCACGCCCTGGCGTCGATCCTGGCCATGCGGGCGGGCAAGGACGTCTACTGCGAAAAACCGTCCTCGATGACCATTGCGGAAGGGCGGATGGTGGTCGAGACGGCCCGGCGCTACGGGCGCGTTTATCAGAGCGGGACGCAGGGCCTGAGCATGCCCAATCGCGTCTTCGGAATCGAGCTGGCCCGCTCCGGCCGCCTCGGCCGACTGCACACCGCCTACGCCCAGATCGCCCCGTGGGAGGATGCGTTTATGCGCCGCGACTGGCTCCCCGCGGAGCCCGAGCCGCCGCAGGACGAGATGAATTGGGACGCCTGGCTCGGCCCGTGCCCCTGGCGGCCGTACAACTCCGCTTATGTCCGCGGGGCGTGGCGCGGGCACTACGATTTCCACACCAGTTGCATCGGCGAATGGGGCGCGCACACGATCGTCCAGGTCCAGGCGGGGATCGGCGCATCGAGCACCTCCGCCGTCGCCTACCGGTATGTCGACAACCCGTCCGGCGACGGCCTGGTCGCGAGCTACTCCAACGGCGTCAAGCTGGTCCTCGCCCGGCAGCACGAGTCCTGGGGCGGTTTTTCGGGCCAGCGGTTCGACGGCACCGACGGATGGATCGCGAACTCCGGCGGCGAGCACGAGCAGACGCGGGCTTCCTCGCCGACACTGCCGGCCGAGGTCGACAAGGTGCTCGGCGCGTACACCGCCCGTACCCGCCGCCCCCTCAACCATGCCCGCGATTTCTTCGACTGCATCAAATCGCGCCGCCCAACCGTCGCCAATCCGGAGGCCATGCACGGCGCCATGACCACGGTACACGCCGCCAATATCTGCATGTGGCTCAAGCGGGATCTGGTCTACGATCCGGTCAAGGAGGAATTTGTCAACGATCCCGAGGCCAACCGCCTCCGATCCCGCGCGATGCGGGCGCCGTGGGTTGCGTAGGCGGGTTTGGCCACGCTGTAGACGGAGCCTGCCAGATCGTGTGTGCGGGCGATCTTAGAAAAAGCGTGGGGCATGATTTGTCCTCGCGGCCCCACCTTCCAGCGGGATTGACACCGGCGGCACCGCAAGGGATAATTAAGATATGTGTTATCCTAATTCGGTGCTCTTATGCTCACAAAAACCTCGCTCTCTGCGGTTCGAGCCTCGGTCTTCCTGGGACTGAATTCATCTGCGCAGCCCTGGTCGCCTCGCGCAATGGCTGAGCACCTCGGTGAATCGCCCACCTACCTCGCCAAAGTCGTGCGGCATTTGGTGCGGGCGGGCATTCTCAGGGCGCACCGGGGCGTCGCCGGAGGGGTGTCGCTGAAACGCAGCCCTGGCGAGATCTCGCTGCGGATGATCGTCGAAGCCTGTCAGGGGACAATCCTGGGCGACTTCTGCAGCGATGCGGCGGACCTGTCGCAAACGTGCGCCTTCCATCGAGCAGGAGTCGAACTTCACGATGCCATGGTCGGAGTCTTGTCGCGCTGGACCCTGGCGGATTTTCTGAATCAGCCGGCCCCCAGCGCGGAGATTGCCGGGCAGGTTCAGTGTTGGCTCTCTCCTTGCCCTCGAATCTCATCGCATGCCTCCACACTGCCGAACCGCGGCCGACCGGCCAAGGGTGCGACCTCGCCAGAGCCATCCGGCTCTTCTCGCCCCAGGAGAAGTCATCCAGAAACAAGGCCGGCTGATCCGCAGAGGATTTTCTAGTCAACGAGCTTAAGGCTGAAGATAAAAAGTCTTCGGGAGAATGCCATGCAGACGCCCACCGAACCCAAGCACAAGCTTCCCTTGAAAGCGCGCCTTCGCAGCGGTGCAGTCCTCGTCAGCCTGTTGGACGCAGCCAGCCGAGAGCCGATCATTGCCTTTGCCCGCTCGCTTCCGCAGAACGACTTGCTCTTCCTCGAGCGAGACATTTCGGACCCGCTCGAGGTGGATCGATGGATCGAAGCGGTGGCGCAGGGCGTCATGGTCACGATCGTCGCGCGGCAGCAGGACGCCATCGTGGGCTATGCTACCTTCGACCGCGGACGCGTGCCCTGGACGCGCCATGTCGCCGAGCTTCGCGTGGTCGTCGCCTCTTCGGCGCGCGGTCTCGGCATCGGCCGCCTCTTGCTCGAATTGGTGTTCGAGATGGCCCAGCGCGAGGGCGTCCGAAAAGTTGTTGCCCGCATGACTCCCGAGCAAACCAAGGCTCAGCACCTCTTCAAGCGGCTGGGGTTCGAGGAGGAAGCGGTCCTGCGCGACCACGCCGTCGATGCCCATGGCGTAACGCACGACCTGCTGCTGATGAGCTTCCGCCCCGCGGCACGCGAACAGCAGCGTTGCGCCCTCTGCGGAGTTCCGGTGCTGATGGCGCTTGCCTTGGACGGGGAGCAACTGTGCACCGAGTGTTTCGAGATCCGCTACGAGGAACTTGGTGGAGGCTGAGAGCCCGGCTATTTCATAGAGTAGGAGACAGGATATGACGTACGTGCTGATTGTCGATGATGATGCCGACTTCGCGCAGACCATTGCGACGGTCCTGGGCGAGGATGGGTACGAGACCCGCGTGGAAACCGAACCCGACGCCGTAACCGGCCTGCTCCGGGAACGCCTTCCCGACGCCCTGATTCTGGACGTCATGTTTCCGGAGAATCCAAGCAACGGGTTCGAACTGGCTCGCCAGGTCGGGAGAATCCATCCGCGGCTGCCGGTCCTGATGCTCACGGCGTTGAACGAACAGTTTCCGCTCGGGTTCGGCGAAAAGGACATCCATCGCGATTGGCTGCCGGTCTCGGCGTTCCTGACAAAACCGGTCGACTTCCCCACTTTGAAGGACAAACTGCAACGGCTTCTCGCCGAGAGCCGTGCATCGAAGAACCGAGTTTGAAGCGTCATCCCAAGACCCTCACTCGCGTGATCAGCCTTCCACCCAGACCGGGCTCGACCAGGCTTCCTCGGCGTCTTCCCTCATGATTCGCACATAATACGACCCTCGCCGGGCATTCTCGGCGAACTCCCACGTCAACTCGTTCTCGTTCGGCTCGCTTTTTTTATAAACGTCGCCGTTGTAGACGATTTCGGCGCGGATGATCGGCGACTCGGCAACGGCATGCACCCTCACCGGCACTGACGCGGACGGTTCGATGGTCGATCCCATCGGCCGGTCGCCCATGCTGAACTGGAGGATCGTCCGGGTTCCGGTCGTGCCATACACGCGGCGGTTCCACATGGCGTCAAAGACGCTGGCCCGGTCGAGTTTATCCGCCCAGATACCCATCAAGCCGCCATACACCCTCTTGCCTTGCCGAAAAGACAGGGCGTGTCCCGGCTGGCCGATATGCATGTCGGAAGATGCGATGAGCCCGAGCTTCAATCCCTTTTCCATGGCATCGACGTAAAAACTTCCAGGATTCTCCCCGCGGTGGATGGTGCGGAAGTGCTCAGGTCCCACCGGGCGCTCACTTGTTCCCCAGAGAGAATAGACCTCGACCAGCCGTTCTATTTCGGTATCCATGGTGTCCGACCAGACAAGGGGAAACTGCTTGGTTGCCGGGTGATGCGGGATCGCAATGCCTCCATGCTCCTTGGCGAAGCGGTACATCGCTTCAACGGTGTTGTATTTTGGGTCGTCTGATCGAATGCAAGGAACCCTGTCGGACGGAAAATAGAGGCATCGGTGCCCCAAGCGATGCTGGGTCCATTCGAATGCCTGAAGCGTCACGAAACGGCCGGGCTCATTGAACGCGTTGGTCACCTCAGTCAGATAGTTCCACATGGGATCGGTGAGGTAGAACTCGGGATGGTCGCTCAAGGCGCAAATGTCCAGAAACGCTTCGTCCCGGCCAAAATAGTAGTACTCCTCCGGCGAACGCACTCCGTCGGTGAGCAGCGTGTGCCCGTGAATATCGCCCCAGTAGAGGCTTTCCGCCGGCTCTTCGGACATCACGTGAATCGGATTGCTGGTCTGCTGGGCACCACTCTTCGGATCGCGGAACGTGACAAAATGGACGCCGGGACGTGTGAACTGGATCGGGCCGACCTTGCCGATCGGCCGGCCATCGTGCGGATAGGGTCCGGGAACGTCGGCAAAACAGATCGAAGAGGGCCCGCGGTAATCCGAATCGCTGGAGATCTGCAGGGTCCCGCGCCAACGGTCCGGGACCTCGCTTCGGTAATGCCATTCCGGTCTCCCATCGCCCTCAAAGAAGCGAAAAGAGAAGCTCGTCGAACTCGATACCGTGGGATAACCGCGGGTGAAGGCGTTCAGACGCACATGGAACGGGTCGGTCAGCATCTTCAACGAAACATCGAATTCCTTTCCCACCTCGACCGTGCTTGGGGCGACAACGAAGATACCGCGGATCTTTCCGGTCTTGACCGTAGCGGCAGGTTGCTGTGCACGAGCAGCCTCCTGCATCCCACCGAGCGCCATACCGACTCCGGACATGGCGCCGCTCTGCAAGAAAGTTCTTCTTTCCATTCTTATGTTCTCCATCAATCGTATTCCCGTTCGCAACTGCCACGGGCATTGCGTGACGGCGGACGGGAAATCGGTTTCCACACGATCGGGGAAGCGGACATTCTTGGTTTCCATCCAACCTCTGTAGACGGTAACCGCTCACGGGGCGGAAGAGAAGAGGGCAGGTCCTCGGTATTGACAACTCACATGGACACAAGACTCCTGCCAACCCTCCGCGCGCCCCCGCCCGCCTTACCCCCCGCCTTCATGTTTGCCGCCGTCTTCCGACCGGAGCTCGCTTCGCACATTCGAAGCACCCGCGTCGCCGGAACCGAATCAGCGGCGGCAAACCTCGTCCAACTGGAAGCGTTGAAACCGGCTTGCTAAGATAGGGTCAGCGCTCGCGGATGCGATGGCAAACCTCAGTCGATATTGTGCTGCTCGCCACGCCGCCCGCGTTTCGTTCCATGCACATGCGGGCCGCGGTCGAGGCCGGCAAGCATATCTTCGCTGAGAAATCGTTCGCCACCGACGGCACCGCACAGCGGTCGATGCTCGAAAGCGTTCAGTTGGCCAAGAAGAAAGGCTTGGCCATCCGCTCCGGGCTGTGCTTCCGATTCCATCCGCCGCACCAGGAAGCGTTCCAGCGCGTCCACGACGGCGCGATCGGCGATGTTCTGTCGATTTATGTCGTGCGGATCGGCGGCGGTTGGGGCAAGTACGGCCTGCTTGCGGCCACTGCCGGCCAGCGAGCCGAGGGCGAGTCGGACCTCGAATGGCAACTCCGCAATTGGTACAACTTCTTCTGGCTCTCCGGCGGCTACATGATGGATCTCGGCCTGCACCAGGTGGACAAGATCGCCTGGATCCAGCGCGAGGTCCCGCCGGTGAAGGTGGTCGCTTCCGGCGGACGCCAGATCCCCGAGTACGGCAACATCTACGACCACTACGACGCGACGTTCGAATATGCCGACGGCCTCCTGGCTGTCTTCAAGATCCGCGGCTGGAGCGGCTGCCACAACGAGTTTCGCCTCGAGATTGTCGGCAGCAAAGGCCGCTGCAGCCTCACCTGGTCCGACGCCAAAATCAGCGGCGCCTCCGAGTGGTCCTACCGAGGCCGCCCGCGGGCCATGCACCAGATCGAGCACGACGAATTGTTCAAGGCGCTCCGGGCGGGCAATCCACCCAACGACGGCGATTCCATGCTCAAGAGCAACCATATGGCTCTCATGGCACGCGAGTCGGCCCACACCGGCGAGCAGGTCACATGGGAAATGATGGCGAACTCCCAGCAGAACCTCATGCCGCCCAGCCTCGACTGGAAGATGAAGCTCGACCTTCCTCCCCTGCCGATCCCCGGCATCACGAAGTTCGTCTGAGAATTTGCGAATAGCAGAGCCAGTGCGGGTTGCGCACCTTCGGGGAGAGCAGCGGCTGGCAGGTCAATGTTGATAGACGGCAAGCACGTTTTCCGGCGGCACGTCGGGCTGGAACAGGTGAGCGGGACCGAGGATGTAGCCGCCGCCGTTGCCGAGCACCTCGCAATAGCGCCGCACCTCGGCCGCGATCTCGGTGGGCGTGGCCGTCGGCAGGAGATTCTGCATGTCGATGCCGCCGTGGAAGCAAAGTCGGCCGCCAAACGTGCCTTTCAGGCTTGCCGGCTGCATTTCCGGGCAGGTCGGTTGAATCGGATCGAGCACATCCACGCCGCACGCGATCAACTCCGGGAGGAAAGGCCAGATGGTACCGCAACTGTGGAACAGCGCGCGGCCGCCGAGCCGGTGAATCAAGTCCGTCATTTCCTCCAGGTACGGAGCGACGAACTCGCGGAACATGGCCGTTGAAATGAGCGGCCCGCGCTGCGTGCCGAGATCGCTGATGACCAGATACAGATCGATCCGACCGTCGGTGAGCTCCGCCGCACGCGTGTAGTCTTCCCGGTAGAAATCGGTGAACTTGCGGCTTAGAAAATGCGCCCACTGCGGCCTCTGGGCCATGTCGAGGAACATGTTTTCCCAGCCGCGCACCAACCCCGGACGCTGCCAGATGTCGGCGAAGCCGTAGAGCAGCGCATGGTTCTCGTAGCGTCTGCACTGCGTCTTGAGTTGGGCTCGGTCGAGACAGTCGGGCGACGGCCACGGGAATGCCTCCAGCTCCGCGAAACGGTTCGCTCCGGCCAGCGCACCCTTGGCATCCTCTCGCATCGGCCCCCAGGGCGTCTGCCGATAGACGTAGCGTTCGCCCCAGAAGTTCTGGAACAAGCCGTCGCTCACCGGGCGCTCCGGCGGCGCGGGCGCTTCCAGATGCCGCACATCCACGCCGAGCGCGTCGAGCAGGCGATCCTTGTCGCCGTGGCCGACGTGATCGAACAGCCGTTTCATCGCCGGTGGCTCGGCCCAGAAATCGCACGGCGTTCGGTCCGGCTGCTCATGCCGCAGTGCCGCCAGAACTCGTTCTCGAGAAGTCATGGTCATGATGGGTTGTCTCCGACGCGCAAGCGGCGAAAAGCCTCGCCGCATGCGCCGTAGTTGCATTCCGACATGCCCATCACGCCGTACTCCTCGACGTAGCCGATGAAGCCCCCGTCCGGCGCGCCGAGCAGGCGATGAAGCCTCTCCGCCTCCGCGTAGATATCCTCCGGCGTGCCGCTGATGGAGACGGTCTGATAGCTGATCGGCATCATGAAGCATTGCCGGCCGCAGAGGCGGCGCCCGACTTCGGCGATGTCATTGACGTTGGGTTGCGCGATGTTGAGCACGTCTACGCCGATTTCGTGGAAGTCTTTCATGATGGGGAGAAACTCGCCGCAGCAGTGATACCAGGCGTGCAGCCCCAGGTCGTGCGCCAAAGCAAACTGGCGGGCGTATCGAGGCTTGAATAGCGCCCGCCACAACTGCGGCGAGATCATCATGCCCGATTGCGTGCCCCAGTCGTCGGCGAAATGAATCCCGTGGAAGCCGTGGCGCGCCGCCATCCGCATCAGGTCGCACTCGAAGTCTACGATCTTGTCCACCAAGGCCGCGAAGCCGGCCGGATCCAACAGGAAGTCCTGCATTGCGTTCTCGAACCCGCGCAGGAGCGTGTAAACGGTGAAGCCGCTCAGATCGAAGCTGGCAAGACGATAGCGGTCACCGCACAGATCGAGGAACGCCGGCACGGCCGACATCCGTTCTTCCTCGCGCAACGCCGGCACTCGAATCTCCTCCGCGCGCGGCAACTCGCAATAAACCGGCTCGACGGGATGCCCCATCGTGCCGTCGCCGGATTTCACCAGCCGGTAGCCCCATTCGTTCAGCGACCAGTCCCAGGCGTTGACCGAGCCGTCGCCCGGGGCGCCGAGTGCAAGGTGGTAAAGCATCACGTCGCCGGCAGTCTGGTCGCGGTTCCAGAAGACGACCGGCACCCGATCCGGGCGGGTGAACGCAATCGCCCGCCGCACACGTTCTGCAGAGGCCATGGACATACCGGTCGTCTCCGATCGTCTCCAGGACAAAGGTTGAACTTCGGCGCTATGCGGGACGTTTCGGTGCGGTTTGCTTAAGAACCTGCGCGAACGAGAGTGCCAACGGCGAGAGATCGGGGACTTCAGGAGCGTCGAAGCGGTGGCGGCTGATGAGGCGGACTTCCGTGGGAGGAAAGACCGACGGGTCGAGAAAACGGACGACCGCCGGGGAGTCTTTGGGGACCGCGGCTTCGCTGATCACGCCGACACCGACCCCGTCGAGGACGTAGGCCAGGATCGCCTGCCAGCCGCCGATCTCCATGCGAAGATCGAGTTGGCGGAGGACGCCCTGGGCTCGAAGAATGTCGTCGAGGACGATGCGAATTCCGGCATCCGGCTCGGGCAGGATGAGGGGAAAGGACGTCATGGCCTCGGCCGAAACCTTGGTTTTGGGAAGCCGCTCCAAGGCCGACGTCCATGGGGTTTTTGCGGCGCAGACCAGCGCCAGACGGTCTCGGGCAATCGTCTCGACGTGCAGGGCGCGCCGGGCGATTGCAGCAATGTCGTCCGGATGGTGAGTGACCACCGCCAGGTCGAACAGCCCGTTGGCTACGCCCTCGATGCGGGCGCGGCCGCGGGGGGTGGAGACCAGGAATTTCGCGTCCGGATACTTGCTGCGGAATTGCCGCAGCGCTTCGCGAACGAAACCAACCGCCGCTTGCTGACCACAGGCGAAGCGGAGGTCTGGCTGCCCGGTCTCTGAGAGGTAGTAGACCAACTGGTCGTAGCGATAGACCAGGTCCTTGACTCCCGCCCAGACGCGTTGGCCCTCTTCGGTGAGCGTCCAGGTTTTGCCCTCGCGGGTCAGCCAGGGGCGATTGAGCACGGTGCCGGCGTGCTGGAAATACTTGAGCCGCTTGGACATGCTGGGCTGATTGATGCCGAGCAGTTCGGCAGTCTTGGCCGCGTCGCCCCCCTGTTCCACTAAGAGAATGAACGTCTGCAACAGGTCGAGCGATAAGCTTGTCGGTCGGGGCATCGACGCAAAACCTCCATGAACAAAATCGCGGCGGTTATCTCCGTTCGAAGGCCGCAGGAAAGGGATCTATTGTACCGAAATAGAAATATCGTGAAAGAGGTGTCGTTCTGAGAATTTCCTCGGCCGAAGGAGCCAAAGGTCTGAGGCGCTGTTCAGGAATTAGCTGTGCAATTCGCTGTGGAGCGCATCTTACTCTGCCGCAAGAAAGAAGGGTGGATTTAAATCCACCCTACAATCATTGACCAACTAATTATTGATCGGCACCTTACCGCTGCAGAGGCTGGCCCAAGACATGGGCCGGTTTCCACCTTTCCACCCATGAACGGTGACGCCGAGTACATCGCCGCCAGAATGCGCGGGGCGATGGGAGCAACGGCGGGGGCGGAAGACCGCTTGTGGGGTAGAGATCCCGCTCGGCAAGACTCGGCCAGCGGGGCCTACTCGTTGGGGCGAATCACCACGTGAGCATGAAGGCGGACTTCGTCGCCCAGCGAAAGCGCGTCGTGGAGATGTCGAAACTTGAGCAGGGAAAGGTTGCGGCGGGCCGTCGTCTCGTCGATGCGCTTGCCGGACCAGATCCACTCGTCTTCGGCCAATCGTGCGACATCCACGACGCCGGTGGGGCTCTCAGCAGCAACCTGGCAGAGGCGTACCAGCAGATGGAAGGCCTGGCCGGCCGGCGTCGCGGTGACCTTCTTTCCGTTGAAGAGCACGCGCAGCGGTCGGTCGGGATCGCCGTTCTTGAGGACCAGGGTGATCTGTTTGGGCGCGTCGCTGCGCCATTGCCGCAGATCGGTCGACCAGATGAATTGGTCGACATAGAGGCTGCGCAACTCGAGGTGGGAGAGGGGCCAGGGGGAGTGACCGAGATCGGCCCTCACGTCGAGCAACGCCTCGAGGCGGCTGTTCGGCCCCAGATGGGGAGGCGTGGGAATCGGTTTGCTATAGGGGTGGGTGGGCAGGAAGAGGCGGTCGGCCGCCCACTGGACCGCGCCGTATGTGCCCAGCGAGGAGCCGCCCGCGCAGACCACGACGACGACGTGCCCGATGCCGTCAAATACCACGTAGCGTTGTACCAGGCCGAAGTCGGTGCGTGTGCCGTGCTCGTCTTTGGTCCGGTAGTAACGTGGTGTGCCGTCCCCGAGGTTTTCGCGGAGACAGTAGTAGTCGCGATGGAGTTGTCCGGGCACGGTGTCTTTGGGGCGTTGATGGATCAGAAAGCTAAAGCGAGCATCGGGCATGCTCAATCGGCTTACCGCTTCCTCGCCGAACAGTCCCAGCCGCCCGACGAGGCAGATGCCGGCAAGGCGTTTCTGACAGAGAATCTTGCTCCATTGGGGATCGGCCGAGGGAAATTGTAGAAACTCGGTGCGTTTGTATTTCTCGTGCGAGAGGCACCGGGCGAGCACGATCAAGGCGTCTGCGTCGCGCCGCAAGCCGGGATCCGAGACGCCCGCGGCGATCGCGCTGCGGCGGAAAGGGTCCCATAGCCAGTCCGCGAGGTAGGCCCGTCGACGGCGCGGCTTCTGGGCCTGCGGCGCGGCTGAGGGGGCGAATGCCGTAGCCGGCAGCAACCCCAAGAGGACGTCGACCGCCAGACGCCATACACCGTCGTCTTCCTCCTCACTGCGCCAACGGTTGAGTTGCTCGAGTTGCTCGGCCGTGGGGACCCAGTGCTTCTCGGCCCATGCGGTCCGCAAGCTGGTCCAACCCTTGATGCGGTAGCTGCGATTCGTTGAACGAATAAGCGCACTGATTTTTTCCCACATCGCCCATCCTCCCCAGGCCGCGACACCTGCCGCCGTCGCGGCCTTCGACCGCCCCTTTGGAAATACTCGCCGTGCAACGCCCGTGAATCCTGATGCAACGACAGGTCCAGAATACCATAAGATCGGCCGGCCGCCGGAAAATGGCGGGCAGCCCTGTTTCGCCACCAATATACCGAATTTCGATTAAAAATCAATACATAGGTATTTCGGTATTTCAATTATTGACATAAACAATTCTTGTTGGTATAATCTGCTGGAAGGCTGCGGGCTGATCGCAGGGGTTGGAGGGCGGACGGATGGCGCACTTGTGGTGGGCGGACGAATTCGGGGCCTGGGGCGTTGAGCCGTTGGGGCAGGCTCGGTCGGGCGGCAAAACCGCGGTGTTGTCCGGCGGGGTCGAGCTGATCCAAGGGGAGGCGGACGGCACTCGGTGGATTCTCCTCAGCAAGGCGGCACCCGCTGTCCGTGTCAACGGCCTCCCACTGGAACTTGGCATGCGCGTCCTTGCCGATCGGGATGAAATCACACTTGCGGAGGGGAGTTCGGCCGAGGTTACGCGGCTGTACTTTTCGAGCGAGTCTCTTGCCCAGATCGCGGCGCTGCCGGACATTGAAAAACCTTTGTTCTGCCCGAGGTGCCGCAAGGCGATTGCCCCAGGCTCTGACGCGGTCCGGTGTCCGAGCTGCGGGGTCTGGCATCACCAGAACGCCGAGTTGGAATGCTGGACCTACGCGCCGCACTGCGCGCTTTGTCCGCAGCCGACACCGCTTGAGGCCGGTTTTCAATGGGCTCCCGAGGAACTCTAGCGATGGGCAATCCAGAGAATACGCTTCGGTCCGCTTCCAAGCGAAAGGTGATTGTCGCCGGCGCCGGCGGGAATATCGGCTCGCACGTCGTTCCGCTAATCGCGCGGCAAGGCGGCGTCGGGCTAATCATTCTCGCCGATCCGGACATCTACGAAGCCAAGAACGCCGTTTCGCAAAACATCGCTGCGTGCGATGTCGGCAGGCCGAAGGCGACGGTCCAGGCACAGCGGCTCCGCCAGATCTGCCCGACGCTGGGGGTGGTAGCGGTTGACGATCGCATCGAGACCCTGCCGTTGGGCTGGTTTCAGGATGCAGTTGTCCTGGGGTGCCTCGATTCTCGCCGGTCGCGCCGATATCTCAACGAGGCGGTTTTCAAGCTCCGGAGCCTGGCCTTGATTGATGCCGGCGTCGACGCTGCCGGGCTGCAGGCGCGGGTGAGCGTTTACCTGCCCGGGCTGGAGCTGCCGTGTATGGAATGCGCCTGGCACGATGCCGATTACGACGCAATCGAGCAACAATATCGCTGCGGCGGCGCAAACGCCCCAGCGGCCGCGACCAATGCGCCGGCCGCGCTCGGTGCTCTTGCCGCGTCGCTTCAGGCGATCGAATGCGGGAAGGTCCTGGCGGGCGTCGACCGCGGCGAGTTGCTGCGGGGCGAGCTGTTTATCGACGCCCGGCATCACCGGCAGATCGTTTCCACATTCCGGCGCAATCCCGCGTGCCGCTTGGACCATTCGCCATGGCAGGTCGAGCGGCTGGATCGGTCGGCCGAGGCACTGCGACTCGGCGATGCGCTGGCGCTGGGCGGTGGCACGGCATGCGCAAACGGGGCGCCGGCGCTGCGAGCCGGGTCGGGATTGTTCGTGCGCCGGCTGGCATGCCCGGGTTGTGGCAGGCGGAGCGAGCCGCTGTTGGCGCTGGAAGGGCGCGTGCGCGGGGTCGACACCACGTGCCGCGCGTGCCGTCTTCGCATGCGTGCCGGCGCGTTCGACGTTGCCGATTGGCTCGAGGAGGGCGAGCTCGGCGAGCAGGAGCGGGCGCGTTCGCTCGCCAGTTTGGGGTTTCGACACGGCGACGTCTTCGTTGTCCGCCGCGCGGGCGAAGAGCGGCACTACGAAATCGCAGGGTTTGACTCAGGGGAGTGATGCCATGAGCGCCGATCGAGTCTACGAGGCTTTTCTCGATAAGCAGCAAGAGGACGGGGCCGCGCTGGTACGGGCGAGTGGTCGTGTCGAGTTGTTGCCGGTCGGGCGCCGGGGCGGGGCGCCCAACCGGTATCTGGCCTCGTTTCATTGCCCGACGCTCGTCCGCCGCCCCGATGGCTCGGTAACCACGGCCGATCGCTTCGACGTCGGGATCTTCTTCGGCCCGGACTATCTCCGCAACGTGGAGCCGCATCAGGTGGTTGCCTGGTTGAATCCGGAGCACGTCCTCCATCCGAACGTCCGGCCGCCGTTTATTTGTCTCGGGAGCATCGGAGCCGGCACGCCCCTGGTGGCCCTCTTGTATCAAATCTTTGAAATTGCGACTTTCCGCAACTTCGCAACCCACGACGGGCTGAATCTCGAGGCGTGCCAGTGGGCTCGCAACCATCTGGATTGGTTTCCGCTGGACGATCGTCCGCTGGTGCCGCGGCGGCTCGATCTCCGGTGCGACATGGTAAAGGAGGCATCGCGATGACTCTTCTTCTGTCGGCTAGTGAGGTGATCATGGCCTCTCGTGAGCAGACAATCGCCGCACGGCTGCGGGCGAGCGGCGCGGTGGTTGAGCCGGTTGGAGCGCGCCGGTGGCGCGTGGCCATGCCCGGCGCGCATCCTTTCCGCGGCACGGCGCGCCTCGACGGCGATTGGTTGGTCTTGACCGCCGCTGCCGGTCACGGCGACGCGGTGTTCGCGGATCTTCGAGAGGCCGCCTGGGAATTACTCGGCCGCAACGCGTCGATTGCCGGTGGCGGCAAGTTTGCGTGGCCGGCGGGCGAGTCGAAACCGCGGCTTTGTGCCGAGCTTCCCGCCGATGAAGAGATCAACCTGGCGGAGCGAGTTGCCGACATCTGCTCCGGCCTGGCAAGAGCGGCGGCCTGGCTGAGTCCGTCCGGCGCCGATGCCCGGGCGCCTGCGGCTTTCATCGCCCCTGGCGCTTTGCCCGCGACGGAGATTGCCGAACCGATTCGCGATCAGCTTCAAGAGATCGGCTGGCCGGTGGTCACTTGGGCCAACGGTGCCGTGCTGGTCGAGTTGGATGTGCCCGAGCAATTCTGCCAGGCACGCATCGAGGAGGGCGACGAGGAAGACCTTCGACTCGCCGTGCCGATCGCCTCCGTGGGCGCCTGGGCGCCGACTTGCCGGCGGGCCTTGGCGGCCCTGCTCACAGATGCCTGCGGCGTGGTGCGGATGGCGCGGGCGTCGCTGGTTTCGGAAGACGACGGCATGGCGGCTCGGTGGGAGGTGATTCTCGGGCCCAATCCAGCACAACCGGAACTCACGCACGCGCTTTCCGCCCTGTCCGTGGCGTGCCGGCTCTGCGCCCGCGAGGCGCAGGCCCTGGAAGACGAAAAAGTCGCCGAGCATTACCTGGCGGTCCGAGGGTGGTCCTCGTGACCGATTCGTTTCCGTTTCTCGCAATGAGGAGATTGATTCCATGGTTACCATGACGATCCAGGCGTCGGACGTGCTGGGCCAGAACGTGGCCAACGTTTCCAACATCCCCGCCGACTCGACCGTGCACGAGCTGGTTCAAGGCTTGTTGCCGCGGATGCGTCTGCCCCGGATGGATCCCGAGGGACGGTCGCTGACCTATCGAGCACGGCTCGAGCGGGAAGGGCGACATCTCAACGGCGACGAGGTGGTCGGCGACGCGCTGCAGCCCGACGACCGCATCGTTTTGCAACCGAACATCATGGCCGGCGCCTGCTAAATCAGGTTTCACGATTCGTGGGATTATCGTAGGGGCGGGCCCGTTCTCGCCGCCAATCGTGGCTTCCACCGGGCAAGCCCGGCGGCGGCCTATTCCACGCGTCGTGAGATCGGATTTGGCTGCCCGGCCCAGGAGCACCTCTCATGGATCGCGAATCCGAGTTTCAGTTCCTCTTGGAGTTTTTCAAGTTGGATGAGCCGCCGTCGTTGATCGGCCGCTTTCGCCTTACTCCGGACTGGGAGCCCGCCCTGGAATCGATTCGATTCCAGGCCCTGCGGCGCGACCCCGGCCTTGCCGCCGCGGTCGCGGGGCCGGGGACGATCACGCCGCTTTGGGACGCGACGCTGGGTGAACCGTATGTCGGCAGTCTTCTCGCGGCGATCGCGCCGCGCGGCGGTGCTCCTCTGAAGACCGAGATCCCGACGTCGTACTTCATGGCCACCGCCCAACAGGCCACTGCGGGGCTGATCCAAAAAGGCCGCCTGGGGCCCGAGGATACGGTGCGCTATTTCATCACCGCTTATCCCAGCGACGGCGACCAACCCGACGAGGAGCGATTCTCATTTGCCGTCGAACCGGTGGTCCAGCCGTTGCCGCTGATCGAAGGGGCCTTGGATCGGTTCGTCGATCGGGCTACGGCCTATGACCGGCCGGACGACGGCGACCTGCCGGTGTTCATCCCGCAGGGCATTGTGGACGAGGCGGTGGCGATGAGCCGTTCGGCGGGCGGGGTGGAGACTGGCGGAATCCTCATCGGTCGGCTGCACCGCGACCAAGGGCGCAGCGAGATCTTTGCCGTCGTCACCGCCCAAATCCCGATCCGCCATGCCGAACATCAGTTGGCCACGCTGACGTTTACGCCCGAGACGTGGTCCGACGTGTCGGCGGCGATCACCCTGCGCCGCAGCGACGAGCTGAGCCTCGGGTTCTGGCATTCCCATCCCATGCGCCACTGGTGTGAGGACTGTCCCGAGGAAAAACGCCGCCAATGCCGGCTGACGGGGGAGTTCTTCAGCACCCACGATCAGGCCCTGTTTCGGGCGGTCTTTCCCAGGGCCTACAGTATCGCGCTGGTGATCAGCGAGAGCTACGCGCACGGCCTGACCTGGCCAATGTTTGGCTGGCGCAACGGGTTGATCGCCAGGCGTGGCTATTTCCTTTTGGACGCCCAAACGCCGGGCCCCGAGCCGATCTCGTCGCACACTGCCGTACTGGACCGGCCGGCTTCGGGCGGCAACGGCCGGTGCGCCGCCGCTGTTTCGGCGGACGCTTCTCGAAGCAAGGAGACGATATGACCCCGAACCTGATACGCCGTTATCATTTTGAGGCTGCCGAGATCCCTCTGGTGGAACGTTTGCTGGCCACCGGGCCGGGCGCTCCGTCCCTCGAGGAGAAGTTTCACATTGCCGAGTCGATTCGTGCCCGGTCGCCGCAGAGCGGCGAGAAGCTGGACCGGCTCTTGCTGGACGAAATCCAGCATGTCGCCCACGGCCTTCAGACGGCCCGCGACGGGCAGCAGAAGCTCAAGCAGATGCTCGACGAATTGACGGCCCCGCCCTGGGCGCTGGCGGTCTTCCTTCGCCACGTCGACACGGTGGAAGGGGCTCGCGCGCTGGTTGCGTGGGGCCAGAACCGCCGGTTGGTCACCCTGGCCGACGGCCTGACGGCGACCGACTTCCAGGCGGGAGAGGAGGTCTTTCTGGGCCGCGAGTTGAACGTGATCATGGCCCCGTCGTCGATGGGGATGCCGCGGTGCGGCGAGACGGCCACCTTCGACCACTATCTCGACGACGGACGGCTGCTGCTGAAACTCGAGGGAAGCGAGGAGCTGATCGTCGACGCAGCCGGGCCGCTCAAAGACGTGAAGCTGTCGGAGGGCGACATGGTCCGCATCGACCGGCAGATCGGGATGGCCTACGAGCGGATCGAACGGCCGGTGTCACGCCGCTTCGTTCTCGACGAAGTGCCGAACCTCCCGCTGGACCAGATCGGCGGTCAGAAGATCGCCCTGGAGAAGCTGCTCGGCTCGCTCACGATCATGCTCCGCGCCCCCGAGCGAGCCCGGCTGTACGGGCTCGACGGGAAGCGAACGGTGCTTCTGGTCGGGCCGCCGGGCTGCGGCAAGACCCTCATGGCTCGCGTCGCGGTCTCGGAGTTGAACCGGCTGAGCGACCGGCGGTGCGCGTTCGGAGTGGTCAAGCCGGCGGAATGGGAAGACCAATACGTCGGCAATACGCAGCGAAACATCCGCGAGTGTTTCCACAGCGTGCGCCAGTCGACCCGCAACGGTTACGCCGCGATGTTCCTCGACGAGATCGAGGCGGTGGGCCGGATCCGCGGTGGGTTTGCCGGCCATCACAACGACAAGTTCCTCGCCGCGCTATTGGCCGAACTCGACGGCTTCGCCGAGCGGGAAGGAATTGCCATCATCGCCGCGACGAACCGTAAAGATCTGGTCGATCCCGCGCTTTTGGAAAGACTTTCCGACGTGGAGATCGCCGTGAACCGGCCCGATATGCGGGCCGCGCGCGCAATCTTCGAGATCCACCTGCCCGAGACGATTCCTTTCAGCCCCAACGGCTCGCAGGCAACGGCCACGCGTCGCGACCTGATCGAATTGGCGGTCTCTCGCCTCTACAGCCCGAATGCGGAGAACGAAATCAGCCGCCTCCGCTTCCGCGACGGCAAGACGCGGACGGTATTCGCGCGCGAACTGGCCAGCGGACGGCTGTTCGCCCAGATCTGCCGGGCGGCGAAACAGGCGGCCCTGCTGCGCGAGTGTTGCGGAGAGGAGTGGGGACTTCGCACAAACGACGTGGAAGACGCCGTTTCGGAGGCGATTGCCCGCCTCGCCACGACGCTGACACCGGCCAATATCCGCGCGTATCTCAGCGATCTGCCGCAGGATGTGGACGTGGTAAGCGTCGAGCCCATCGTCCGACGCGTGGCGCGTCCGCACGTGTATCTCACCAGCCGAATCGCTTCCTAGGAGGACCTGTCGGTGACCGACCTGACGACGAACCGCGTCGAAACGCTTCCGCGCGCGGGACAGATCGAACGTGTCGCCAAGCTCTGCGGAGCCGATGCGGAACTGGGCAACTTCATCCTCGGGTCCAGGTCGGAGGGCATTTCCGCCCCGGCTGCCTGCCGGCTGCTGCTGCGGCAGATCGACGGATATCCTCGCAATACCCGGCCGTTGAAGCTCTGCAATTGTGCGCAGTGCCGGGCGGCCCGCGAGGCCGCCAGCCGCACGGTCGCAACGACGATCGATACGGCGTCCGAGGCGCCGCCGGTCGTAACCGGCTACGACCCGCGCGACTGGGGCCGGAAATATCTCTGCTCCGGCGGGTGTGCCTACATCGACTCAAACCATCTTGAAATCTGCGTCCCGGAGGTGCTCAGTGCGTACGACCACACGGCCTGCTGGTTCGCGATGTTGCGCGTCGTTCGGCGGGCGCAGCAGGCCGCCAACGATCGCCTGCGGGGCGACCAACAGTTGCAGGTGCTGGTGAACAACAGCGACGGGCGAGGAAACTCCTACGGCAGCCACCTCGATTTCCTTATCACCCGCACCGCGTGGGACAACCTCTTCTACCGCAAGGTGCAACAGATGCTGTGCCTTGCGGCCTACCAGGTCTCCAGCATCGTGATAACCGGGCAGGGAAAAGTGGGGGCCGAGAATGGTGCGCCGCCGGTACCCTACCAGATTTCCCAACGCGCCGACTTCTTCGAAATGCTCACCGGGCCGCAGACCATGGAACGCCGGCCGCTGGTGAACAGCCGCGACGAGGCGCTCTGCGGCCGCCCGGCACGCGCGGTGGACGAATGGCGGGCCGCCGACCTGCTGGCGCGGCTCCACGTGATCTTCTATGACAGCAATCTCTGCCCGGCGGCGCATCTTTTGAAGGTGGGGGTATTGCAGGTCATCCTGGCGATGGTCGAGGTCGGCCGACTGCCGCTCGACTTGATGCTCGACGACCCTCTGGAAGCCCTTTCCTCCTGGAGCCACGATCCATCGCTCAAGGCCACGGCGCGGATGGCGTCCGGCCGGGCGGTCACCGCCGTCACGATGCAGCGGCTCTTCTGGGAAGCAGCCACGCGGTTCGTGGAAGAAGGCGGCTGCGACGATATCGTACCGCGCGCCGGCGAGATCCTCGCGTTTTGGAGCGATACGCTCAATAAGCTCGAGGCCAACGACCTTCCGGCTCTGGCAAGGCGGCTCGACTGGGTGCTCAAGCTGCGCGTCCTCTTGCACGCCATGCGCCGGCGTCCCGAGCTCGACTGGCAGTCGCCCGAATTGAAGCAGTTGGACCATCTTTACGCCAGCCTGGATCCGTCGCAGGGGCTGTTCTGGGCCTACCAACGAAACGGCCTGGTGGAGACGGTGGTCGACGAGGGTGCGATCGAGCGATTCACGCGCGAGCCGCCGGAAGACACGCGCGCGTGGACCCGGGGAAAGCTGCTGGAAATGGCCGGTGCCGATTCGGTCGAGGATGTCGATTGGGATGAGATCCGCTTTGCCTTGCCGGGCCGCGGTGGCCGGCGATGTTACCGCAGCCTCGAGCTGGACAATCCGCTGGCGTGGACCAAAGCCGAGGTGGAACCGGTCCTTCAAGCGGACCTGTCGCTGGCGGAAACCCTCGACCGCCTCGGGGCGCCCCCCATCGTGGAGCCTGCGGTGCCGGCCCCGATGCCCGCCTGGATGTTCAACGCCAGCAGCATCGACGCCGCGGCAAATGGTGTGAACTGGAATTCGTCTCCGGCGTCGGAAGACGACCGGGAAATGTTTGTCGACACTCAAACTCAAGCAGGAGGTAATCCCTATGACATTGCTTGAACGACCTCGCAGCCGTCCCGATGTGCAACCTCAAGACGGCCCGGCCGGCGACCCGGCGGGCGGAAATCTTCGCGAGCTGCGCCAGCAGACCCAGCAGGTTTGGGACGACGTGGATCAGGCCATCGAGCGAGCTCTCTCCGGCGACAGCGAGGCCTTCCTCGCCGCCACGGAGCAACAAGGGGGAGAATAGCCGTGGACCGGGTGTTCGGTATCGAGACCGAGTATGCATTCAGCGCGCTCGGCCGCAGCGGAGATCAACTCCGCAACGAGCCGACGATCGGGCGGTTTCTCGCCGCGGCCCGCAAGACGCTCCCGCATCTGGGCGACGGCGGTTCCGACAGCATGTTCCTGGCGACCGGCGGCCGGCTCTATCGCGATCGATACCGGCTGGAGCTGACGACCCCCGAGACCTCCCATCCCGACGACACCTGCCGTTACCTGCTGGCCAACGACCGCATCCTCGCGCGCGTTGCCCAGCAGTTCATCGCCGACGAGGGGACGGTCGCCGAGGTGGTCATCTCGCGGTCGAACGTGTCGTACGGGTCGAACCCGACCACCTCCGGCTGCCACGAATCGTATGCCTGTCGAACGGACCTCGGGTCGCTCTCGACCCAGCTCATCCCGTTTCTCGCGTCTCGGCTGATATTCACCGGTGCCGGCGGGTTCAATAATCTTACCGAGGGGATCGAGTTCTCGCTGTCGCCCCGGGTCTATCACCTCACCACGGCCGTCTCCGCAAGTTCGACCGAGGGCCGCGGGATCTTCCACATGAAGATGGAACCGCTAGGACCGAACGGTTCCACGCGTCTTCATGTTCTGGTCGGCGAGAGCCTCTGTTCCGAAGCCGCCAATTGGCTCAAGGTGGCCGTGACGGCGGCGGTCGTGGCGATGGTCGACGGCGGGCTGCGTCCGGGCGACGACGTGCAGCTCAAGGACCCGCTGCGCGCGATGCGGAACTACGCCGCCGACGTCGACTGCCTCGCCACGGCTGAGTTGGCCGACGGACGGCAGGCCTCGGCCCTGGATATCCAACTCCACTACCTTCAACTGGCCGAGGCCCATCAGCATGCCCATTTCATGCCGCCCTGGGCTCCGGAGGCGTGCCGCCGCTGGCGAGAAATCCTCGACCGTCTTCAGCAGGGCCAACACGCGGTGGCCACGATGCTCGACTGGGCGATCAAATCGGCACTCTACACGCGAGTGGTCGAGCAGCACGGTTTCTCGTGGGCGGCCATCCGAGACTGGCACTACGTCCTCAAACGAGTCGGTCCGGCACTGCGGTTCGACGAAGCTGCGGGCCTGGCAACGCTGGAGGAGCGCCTCGCTCACCCGGACAGCCGCACGTCGCGTCTGCTCCGGCGATTGACACCTTACCTGACCGAGCGCGGCCTGCGAGCTTCCGACCTGCGCGCCGTGCTGCGGCTCCGCGGCAAGCTCTTCGAGCTCGATACCCGATTCAGTCAGGTCGGCGACCAGGGGATCTTTGCGATCCTCGAACGTGGCCGGTTGGTGGACCACCATGTGCCCGGCGTCGACCGCGTCGAGCACGCAATGTCGCATCCGCCGGAAAACACCCGCGCCGCTCTCCGCGGCCGATGCGTTCTGCGGTTCGCCGGGGCCAACGGGCGGTATCGCTGCGGTTGGACCGCCGTCTGGGACCGCGAGGAGAACAAGGTCCTCGACCTGACCGACCCGCTGACCCGCGACGAGACGTGGCGGGTTGCTCAACCCGATGAGATCGACGCGCCCGTTTACCCCGAGGCATTCACATCGCGTCTGCTCCGGGAGATCGAAGCGTCGTACGCGTCGGGACAATACGAGGCCGCTCGCGGTCTTTTGGACAGAACCCCGCACTTCCGGGCCCGATTTACATCGTCCCAGACGGCGCGCTACTACCGGCTGGCCGCTTGGGTGCAATGCCGCCGCGGGTACCTCGACGGTCCAACTCTGCTCGATTTCTCGCGGCAGTTCCGGGCGCTGGACCTTGAGCTGATCACCGACTACGTATTCGTGTACCGGTTCGAAGGCTTTGCCCCGGTTCACCGCCAGGAGCTTATGGCGTGGATCGAGCGAGGCCGGCCCTACCTTGATCCGCTCGAATCGCCCTCGCTGGTGCCGGGCGACGACGTGATCTTTCGCGAGCATTGGGCCGCGGTCCTTCTCCACGGCGGCGACCCGGAAGCCGCCTTGAGGGTGCTCGCACCCGACCATCGCGCCGAAGCCGCTACCTTGGTTGGCTCGCGGATCTACAGCCGGGTCCTCGTCACCCTGGCCGACACGCACCGCGTGTTGGGCAACCGCCGCCAGGCACACCGTCTGATGCGCGAAGCGTTCGCATTGCTCAACACGGGCAACTATCGGGGCGAACTGGCCGACTTCGCCCTGACCACCGCCGCCAAGCTCGAGCGCCGCTGGTGCCGTGCCCGGACGTTGTTGGCACAGGCGAAGTCGATCCAGACGGAGCTGCGGAATTGCGTGGGCGAGGCCCGCACCCTTCTGCTCGAAGCCCGGCTCTCCGACGATGCGGAGGTCGCTGCCGCGGCCCGCTCACGCGTGGAGGCGATTCGGTCCGACCGGCCCGCCCTGGCGGCCTGCGCGCTGCTGCAATCGATCTTCGACCACTGGGACGCCTGGGTCGGCGGCGACCCGTCGCCACAACCTCATCCCGATTCTTTCTGGGGGCTGTAATGCTCGTCCTCTCGCGCAAGAAGAACGAATCGATCGTCATCGGCGACGGGGTTATGATCACCGTTATCGAGATCCGCGGCGACAAGGTCCGCCTGGGGATCGAGGCGCCCGCCCACACCCCCGTCCATCGCCGTGAAGTCTTCGATGCTCTCCGCCGTGCGGAGCACCGCAGTCCCCCGCTTGACAACTGTCTTCCGGAGGAGCCTATTCGGCACGGGTGATGCTCGCGAGTGAACTGTTCGCCAATGCCCTGAAGCAGGCAACAACATTCGCTTGACTGCGCTCGGAGCGAGAAGCAAGGGCGGCGCATTGTGTGAGACCTTCTTGAAAAGCGTCCCAGGAGCCCGAGCCAAATGCTAACGCATCGGCCGAGCCTCGAAGACAAGGACTTCCCATGGCGAAAGCGGGAGTTCCAGCGGCTTGCCCGCCTCGGCGCGATATTCGGCGACCGGCGAGGATTGCTTCCAAGGCGTGCGAAGCACGTAGTGCCGGGCCGCGGTGGCCGGCAGTTCGAAGGCATGCTTGAGATCGATAGAAAACTTACCGGGCCGGCCGGTCGGGTTGCGCAAGGCCAGGATCCCCATGCGCGGCGTCCATGAGGCGAAGCCGTAGATCTCGCCTTTGCCCGGGTCGCCGCCAATGCCGTGGCTGTCGGCCAACACGTCGGCGTTGCGTTGGACCCAGCCAATCGCCTCGGCGGCCGCGTCCCAGGCCGCCGGGGTCATCATCGCAGGGGTGACGAAGAACTCCTGGAGCTGAGTGCCGGACGCGGCCGCCATATGAATGTCGTCGACCAGGTCGTGCAGATCCGTGCCGAGTTCCGCCGCCAGACTCAGCCGGGCGCACATCACGCTCTGGAACTTGAGCGAATTATAGGGGTAGAGCGGTCCGCGGCGAGTACGGATGTCGTATCCGAGCGAGTCGCGATAGGTCATCCACTGCCGGCGTTTAGAGCCTTCGCCGCGATAGCCGACGTCCGCGCCGCCGCGCCAGACGGTATCGCTGTAAAAGAGCCAGTACGGGGAGGGCCACGTGCCCGTGGTGGCATTGATGAACAGATCCGGACGGATCTCTCGCAAGCGGTCGAAGAGGTGAACGAGTGCCTGCATGTCGCCGCCGTAGTCGGCGCCTGGGCCATTGTCGGAGCCTCCGCCCATGCCGTCGAATTTCAGGTAGCCGATGTCGTACCGGCGAATCATGTCTTCGCATACCTTGCGAAAGGTCTCGAAGTACTTGGGCCCGCTCAGGGCAAAGCCGCTGCGGTTGGTCTCGTAGCCCTGGCTGCGGCCGAACTCCAACCGTTCCTGCTTATGCTTGCCATAGCCTCCGAAGGGCGAGATCCACGTGCCGAGGATGGCGTCGTATCGGGCGGCCGCCTCGCGCAAAGGGGAAAAGCCGCGAGGGAAGCCGGCGTGGAACTTCCACAGCGACTGGTTATCGTCCCAGCCGTCGTCGAACACGAAGGCGTCGAGCTTCACCCCGCGCTTCACCGCCAGCTCGCTTCCAAAGGCCTCGATCACCTCCAAGCACTGCGACTCGTTCATTTTCAGGCCCGGAGCAGCGATATCGAACCAGGAGATGTAGTAGGTGAACGGGCGATAAGGCCGTGCGCGCTCGCGATCCAGGTAGTAGAGGAACGCGCGTCGAAGCTGGCCTGCCGGGGCGGCGCCGATCGCCGCCGACGCCTTGGGCAGCCCCGCCGACGGTGATTCGTACAGCGGCAGCCGGCACACGGCGCGGCCGGCGGCAACGTGATTCTTGGCCAACGGGTGCTCGCACCCCAGAAAGAAGCCGCCCGCGACCAGAGGCGAGCCGTCGACGGTGCCGCAAGGCTGTGCGTCGCCGGCCGGCAGGTCGAGGACGCACAGCTCCACCGGCCGGGAACCTTCGTGGGCCAGCAGGGCGACTTCCTGGCGGACATAGTTCGAGTCGTCGCGGAGGACGGCCTGCCAACGCATTCGCGTGCGTCCGTCCTCGGTCGCCAGCTCCAGCAGAGCGCGCCAGCCGGCCGATCGCTCGGCCAGACGGACTGCGTCGGGCCGTGGGGTGATAGGCTCCACCGTCGTCTCGCTCGCCGGCCGCAGACTGCCGGGCAGAATCTCTGTCCCGTCGGCCAGTCTAATCCGGAACAGATCCGAGTCGCAGGACAATCGCGTGCCGGCCGCGCGATCGATGACCTCCACGAGCCGCGGCTTGCCGAGCGACAGGTCCCAGCGGGCCCGGAGAACGGCGTTCTCCATCATGAGATGCGCCGCGTCCAGCGTGGCAACCGCTCGCCCCGGCTGAGCGACAGGCAGTTCGATCGCGCGAGCCACAGCGGCCAGTGCCAAGATCGTCGCCAACGCATAGACTGCTCGGGCAAACATAGGAAGCCTCCTCGGAATTCTCTGCTGAGTTGCGATTTACCAAGCCGGAGCTCTTGCACGGCTACCGGAACCGGATGGCGGAACCGGCAAGATTGAGTTTTGTCGTCGGGCAGGCCAATGTCAATCGCCCCTTCGAGACAAACCGATGAATTGAAACCCGCTGGCGGGCCGACCATAATGGCCGACGGTTTGAGCGTCGTCCACATATCTGCCAAAGTCCAATTCCCCCACCGAGCCACGATCGCGTAATAGGTGCCCACATCGCTTCGTCTCCTCTCTTGCAGGGCGGGTTGTTATTCGCCCGGCCCGTGATCCCGTCAGGATCGGGCCTCTATCGGAACTGGCGAACCGCGCGGGCCGATCTTGCAGAGGTTCCGGCGGATTTTTTTACAGCCATCGGGGCGCCGACGCTGCGATCCGCCGGGCTGTTCTCCGTCGAAGGATTGTTCCTTGGGCGGCATCATGATAGACTGAAATGCGGACTTCAGCTCGACTGTTACTGGAATGTCAGCATGGCGCCGAAGATTACGCACGAGATGCGAGAGATCCTGGCACGGAACCCGGACCAGCCAGTGGAGGTGGAAGACGAGCAAACCAATCGAGTCTACTTCCTGATCGAACGCGATCAGGCTCGCCGCCTCTTCCACGACTATCTCCGCCGCGAGTTGCAGATCGGCTTTGACCAGGCCGACCGCGGTGAGTCGCAGCCCTGGGATATTCAGCAGACGCTCGCCGAAGCCCACCGCCGGCACTCTCAGCAGGGATTGTGATGGCGCGCCTTCTGCGAACTCCGCAGGCTAACGAAGATCTGCTGGATATTTGGGCCTACGTCGCCGAAGACAGCCTGCGAGCTGCCGACCGACTCTTGCTTCACGTCGACGAAGAGTGTCAGCTCCTCGCGAAGAATCCACTTCTCTGCGGCTGAACCCGTGTTGCGTGAGTAGCGGATGCGCTGCACACTGGCGCAGCCTGGTGCTGTTCGCCGTGGACGACGCCTTACTTAAGAAGTATTTTGGGTGATCGGGCGCGGACTCGCCTGCAATCCGTCGCGGCAGACAATCTGCTTGCTTTCGCCGTTCGGCACAGACAAAATAGTCCCTGGATGGTATTGCAACGGACAGCATTTCACGAGGTCCAGCAACATGATCGATCGCCGGCAACACGGTTTTCCTCCTCCGGCAACTCCCGTCCCGTCAACGGTTCACCCAGGAAGGCGTGGCCGACAGATGGCCGCGTGCGTGACGAATCACGCATCCGGCGGCCACGCGCCAAAAACGAAGACTCCTTGGACAATCGCCTCGTTCTCACTTGCCCTTATCAGTACCATGAGCACCATCGCCGCCGCCGAGGGGCCCCTTTTCGTCGCCACCCCGCTGACGGAGTCCGGCAGTTTCACGGACGGGATCGAAGGGCCGGCCTGCGACGCGGAAGGGAATCTCTACGCGGTCAATTTCTCGCGCCAACAGACGATCGGACGCGTCAGGCCCGACGGTCGCGGCGAGGTCTTCGTCGAGTTGCCCGGCGAGAGCATCGGCAATGGCATCCGCTTTGACCGCCAGGGCGCGATGTACGTGGCCGACTACGTGGGACACAATATCCTTCAGATCGACCTGAAGACGCGGCAGGTGACGGTTTTCGCCCACGAGCCCGGGATGAATCAGCCGAACGACCTGGCGATTACCGCCGGCGGGATCCTCTATGCCAGCGACCCAAACTGGAAAGAGAAGACGGGCCGGATCTGGCGAATCGACCGCAATGGCCGCACCGTCCTATGCGCGGACGATATGGGCACCACCAACGGGATCGAGGTGAGCCCGGACGGGCAGACTCTCTACGTGAACGAGACCGTCCAGCGGAAGGTCTGGGCCTTTACGATCCTTGCCGATGGCGGGCTTTCCCATAAGCGGCTGTTCTGCGAGTTTCCCGACTACGGTATGGACGGCATGCGGTGCGACGTCGACGGCAACCTCTACATCACGCGGCACGGCAAAGGAACCGTCGTCAAGGCTGCGCCTTCCGGCGACCTGGTCCGTGAGATTCCGGTTCTCGGTGCGAAGCCGAGCAACATCTGTTTTGGCGGTCCCGACGGCTGCACCGCCTACGTCACGGAAGTGGACCACCGGCGCGTGGTGCGGTTCCGTGTCGACCGGCCGGGCCTGGCCTGGCAACGGTGGCAGCAATGATGGTGAAACGTCGCTTAAGGCATCACCGCAATAGCGTAACTTCAGAACTCATCACTGCGGCATCGCGTAGCTGGGCACGATGAAGTGAAAGCCGTTGGGGCCGCAGCGGTTTTCCAGCGTGCGGAGGATCTGCTGGCACCGTGCGGGGCCGTCGTCCGGCCCGGCGATGAAAAACGGTTTGCCATCCTTGCCGAACTCGAAATCCTCCGCCGAAGCGTCGGCCTCGATGTCGCCGAAGATCAGCTTGGCGATGCGGTAGTCGGGATGCGCCGAGATCCCCAGCCCCAATGCGTATTGGACGGCCCCTTCCACAAGCTTCCGAGCGCTTGTCGGCTCCAGGGGAACCAGCGTGTCGTGAGAGGCAAGCCTGTCGTACATTTTCTCCTGGTAGCGAGACCGCGGGGCGACACCGGCAAAGGCGTTCTTCACGCCCAGACAGTATCGATCCACCAGAAACGCGCCGAACGCCACTTGTCCGCCCGGCAGTTGCCGGCTTACCAGCACTTGACCCATCCCCTTGTCCCAGAGAGTATCCGTTGTGCAGCAGTGCAGGATCGGGGCAGTGGCCGCCTGCTTGAGCTTTGCCGGCAGCCCGCCTTCGTTGCGCCTGGCCAACTGCCGCTGCTCGGCCTTCTGCTTTGCCTTGCGCTTTTCCAACTTCTTCTGTCGCTTCTGGGGATTAATCGCCATCGTCACTCCTTTCGTTTCCGGGACCGATCGCCGGCAGAGTCTGCCTTGAAGACCCACTGCCATATTCGCACGGCTGTGACGCCCGCGCCGAAGCGAGAAACGGTCAAGTGCTTGCAAGCTCTCTTGGGGCATTCTATGGACGCTCTCCCACCCAACACAAGGGCGCCGGCGGCTTCCGGAACCGCATCTTGCCTCAGAAAGAACAAGTCATCTTTCTTTCTGTCATCTTCCTTTCTATCATTATCTATCGGCATGCGCACTGCTCATTAGGGCGGCCGGCAGGATCTCTCGACTGCCGCTGCATTACATAATCCATGGATCATAATCAACGCACGATTCTCCTCGTTTTTGGGACAGTCGCGGGGGCTACCCTCCTCAGCGTCCTGTTGGTCTTCTGGACCGGACTGAGAGTTACCCGGGCCAATCACGCACTTTTGGACGGCGAGCGTATGGCCAAGGGAGTGGAGGATGTCCTCTCCACAGCGCGCGACGCTGAGACCGGACAGCGTGGATTTTTACTGACCGGTGATCGCACCCTAGCGACAGCCGCGTCGTCGCTGGTCACGGCGCTGTTCCTCCTGTGGGCTTACCGCCGCATCCAGCGATCCATTGCCCGCAATGTCCAAGCGGCGGCCGCCGAGGCCCAAAAGCAGCTCCTCTCCGCCACGCTGGCCAGCATCGGCGACGCTGTCTTGACCACCGACGCCGCCGGACGCGTCGTCTTCCTGAACGCGGAGGCCCAGCGACTGACCGGCTGGACGAGCGAAGAGGCCTCCGGCCAGCCGCTGGCGGCGGTGTTTCGGATCGTCAATGAACAGACCCGCCAGAACGCCGAGAGCCCTGCCGAAAGAGTTTTGCGCGAGGGTGTCGTGGTCGGTCTGGCCAACCACACGCTGCTGATCGCCAAGGACGGCCGGGAAACGCCCATCCACGACAGCGGCGCACCGATCCGCCAGGCCGACGGCGCGGTGCACGGTGTTGTGCTGGTCTTCCGCGATGCGTCGCGCGAGCGGGAATCTCAGGAGGCGATGGCGCGGCTGGCGGCCATTGTCAAGTTCTCGGAAGACGCGATCCTCTCCAAAGACCTTGCCGGCAAGGTGCTCACCTGGAACGCAGCGGCCGAGCGGACCTTCGGTTACCGGGCCGACGAAATCGTGGGCAGTTCGATCAGCCTGATCGTGCCTTCGGATCGCACGGAGGAGGAGCGACAAATCTTCCAGCGTCTGCAGCAGGGCGAAGCGATCGAACACTTCGAGACCGTTCGGGTGGCCAACGACGGCCGGCAGATCAACGTGTCGGTTT
This sequence comes from Thermoguttaceae bacterium, assembly GCA_040768665.1. Classification (GTDB taxonomy): domain Bacteria; phylum Planctomycetota; class Planctomycetia; order Pirellulales; family Thermoguttaceae; genus JABWBD01. The sequence continues at coordinate 33,120 of JAXGMN010000055.1, read as the reverse complement.
CCATCTCGCCGCTGAAGGATCCCGCGGGCCGGATCGTCGGGGCCTCCACGATCGTCCGCGACATTACCAGGTACAAGCAGGCTGAAGAGGATCTGCGCCGGACGGCCCAGCGGCTGGACCTGCTTTCCACGGCGGCTTCGCAACTGCTGGCCACCCAGCAGCCCAAGCACACCGTGCAGGAGCTCTGCGCGAAAGCGATGGCGCATCTGGATTGCCACGTCTATCTCAACTATCTGCTCGACCCACAGCGGCAGAAGCTGCACTTGAACGCCTCCGCGGGGATCGCGGCAGAGGTGGCGAGCCGAATGGAGTGGCTCGACTTCGGTGCGGCGATCTGCGGTTGCGCGGCCCGGGACCGTTGCCCGGTCGTAGCCGAAAACGTCATCCATAGCACCGACCCGCGGACGCAACTCATGCAGGCGATGGGCGTTGCCGCCTACGCCTGCCATCCGCTGTTGGTGGACGATCAGTTGATCGGCACCCTCTCGTTCGGCTCGCGGACGAAGTCGTCGTTCAGCGAGGACGACCTGGCGCTGATGCACGCGATCAGCGATCTGGTGGCGGTGGGCATCCACCGGGCTCAACTCCTGGAGTCGGTCCGCCAGCGCGCGGCCGAAGCGGAGGAAGGCAAGCGGATCCTGGATGCGATGAACGCGACGCTGGAACAGCAGGTGTGCGAGCGGACGGCCTTGGCCGACCAGCTCGCCGATCAGCTCCGGGTGCTGGCGGCCGAGTTGACGCGGGCCGAGGAACGCGAGCGCCGCCGCATCGCCTACCTGCTCCACGAGCAAGTTCAGCAACTGCTGGTTGCCGCTCGTATGCGGCTTGCCATGATACAACGCAGCGCCGGCAGCGAACAACTCGACCCCCTGTTCCAAGAAACAGCTCACATCATCAGCCAGGCGCTTGCCGAATCGCGCCTGCTGGCAGTGGAGCTGAGCCCGCCCGCGCTCTATGTCGGCGGGTTGGCGGCCGGGCTCGAGTGGCTGGCGCGGCATACCGAGGAGCAACACGGACTGCCGATCGAAGTCTCTGCAATGGAAGGCGCGGAGCCGGCTGACGAGAGCGTTCAGCTCTTCCTCTTCCACGCCGTCCGCGAGTTGGTGTTGAACATCATCAAACATGCCCACGCGGCGTCGGCTCGTATCGAGTTGGCTCGGACTCAGGACAACTGGCTGCAATTGGTCGTTGCCGATACGGGCGTCGGATTCGCGTTTCCCGAGTCGGAAAGCTCCAAAACATCGTCCGGGTTTGGACTATTCAGCATCCGCGAACGGGTCAAAGTCTTCGGCGGCAGCTTGGAAGTGGAGTCGGTCCTGGGAGAAGGAACTCGGATCCTCATCGAGGTCCCCACCGCTGACTACTGGCGGTCGGCGCATCCGATCGCGTCGAGCGAGCAGCATGTCGCCCGGGGCTCCCACGCCTCCGAGCCGACCGCAGGCGATCGCACGCCGTCGCGTCAGAAGCGCGTTCGCGTCCTCCTCTGCGACGACCACGTCATTGTTCGTCAGGGGCTCACGCAAGTACTCGCGGCACATCCCGATATCGAAATTGTCGGCCAAGCGGAGAACGGCCGGCAAGCGATCGAGGCCGCCATGCGGACTCGTCCCGAAGTCGTGCTCATGGACGTTAGCATGCCCGTGATGGATGGGATCGAGGCGACTCGTCGGATCCGGAACGTGTTGCCCGAGGTGCGGATCATCGGACTATCGATGCACGAAGAGCCGACGGTTGTCGCGGCCATGCACCGGGCGGGAGCGGTCGCCCATCTGTCCAAGGACTCCGCTTCGCAGATCGTCGTGGATGCCATCCTGGGTTAGCTCGGCTCCACACGCAATTCGACCCAGACGATTCGCTGCTCGTCCGCCCCTTTTACCTGACGGAGGCGGAGTTCGTTGTAGCCGTCTTGGACGGCGTCGACAGGGCAGCGGAAACGAACCGCTCGGACCGTGCCGCCGCCGAAGCCTTTCAGGTCCGGCACGTTTTCCCCGCCACCCAACGTCCGACCGTTGAGCTGGGCCTGGAGTGTCGCTTCCACACCCCCCTCTCGCTGAGCCAAACCCGCGATCGCCCAGACGTGGCCACGGTCCGGCTTCGGGCCGAGATGGATACGAAAGATTCCTCCGCGTTGAGCGTCGACGGGCAACTGGGCGCCGTTAGGAACCCCCGTCGGCACCGTGTCGCGGTAACAGACGGGATGCCTCCGTGTCGCCCTCAGCACCGCTTCCCGGGACAGACCTTCCCGCAAAAGTCTCGCGTAATCGCTCTCCGGCACCGGCCGCGTCTGGCTGTCCATCCAGTTGAACAGGTAGAGACTGTCCGCGCCGCGATGGTACGCGGAGGCGGCAAAACCTCGGAGCGACGCCAGGTCGTTGGCCACCGCCGCACCTCCCGGCCACGGGCGGGCGTTGTGCTCGATCCCCGGCGCCACCGTGACCCGTTCGGCCGCCGAGCCCAGCCGCTGGCGCCAAAGCTCGATCGGAATATCGAAGTCCGACGACGTCCAAAACGGACAGGGCACGACCAGGTCCACCAACTCCTGGCGAGCCCACAACACGGCATCCATCCCCAGACCCGCCGCGGCATCCGGGTGAGCCGGCACACGCACGCCCAGCCGAATGGGATGACCGCGCCTGGCGGACCATTCTGCCGTCAGCGCCCGGGCCTCGCGGACGAAGTCGGTCAGGATCGCGGCTTCCTCCCGCTCGCGGCCCGGCGTCAAATGATAGCCGAACCGCATCCAGTCGAGTTCCAGCCCATCGGGGTTGTAACGCTCGAGCAGTTCCCGAACCAAAGCCATGTGATGCTCGCGGACCGAGGCGTGCGCGTAGTTCATCGCCCGGTTGACCCACGGGCCGGCCGAGCCGTTGGGCACGCGCCAGAACTCGGGATGCGATCGCCAGAAGGTCGAATGCATGAAGTTGTCGTCCTCGTCGACGCTGTGGACGTCGTTCATTCGCATCGAGATCCAAGGCGAAATGCCTTTTTCCCGGCAGCGGCTGATCCAGACGGCGTAGGGGTCCAGGCCGGCCTCGAACAGCCTCTTCGCGTTTTGCGGCCAACGCCCGTCCGGCTCTTTGCCGTTCACGGGGTCCCAAATGGCGTCGCGCGAGCGGCTGCGAAAACTGGCCCGCATCGCGTTCGCGTTCAGCACCAGGTGGGTGACGGCGGAACCTGCGTACTGATCGACAAACGCCTGCAGGCCCGCCAACGTCATGTCCTCCGGCCGCCGGCTGCCGAAGAAATGACTATTGTCCTCGTTGATCACCAGCATGTTGCCGAGCGTCGCCGCTTGCTGCTGAGCGGGGGCGGAATCGCAGAGGGCGACCAACAGCGCGAACCCGGTGAATTGCAGGAATCGCATGGTATTTTTCCAGTGTCTGGAGTCTGGTGCGTTTCGGTTGTCCGTTCAAAGCGGAAGTGGCAGGAGGTCGGATTTCACGCACGTGCCGAGTCTAGCGCGGAAGAACTGGCCAGTCAAGACACCGCAGGAAGGAAATGACGCCGGCGCCGGCCCTCTCCCGCGCGTCCGGCCCTTCGTCGTGGTCGCTTGCCACGGAGTGTCCGGCCGGTTGCACCGCGCGAGGACCGAGAGTTAAAATGCTCGCCAGCGAACGCTGCTTACCCGACGTCCATGGGAGTAATGCCGATGCGATGCTTTCTTGCCGCCGCGATAATAGGGTCCCTCGCCGCTCCGCTCAATGCCGCCACCCTGGCCACCAACGGACGAGCCAACGCGGTCATCGTCACCGGATCGGCCCCCACTTCCCCGGAGCAGACGGCGGCGCGGGAATTGGCGGGTTACTTGGACGCCGTCACCGGCGCGAAGTTCGCTGCGGTTGCCGAAAGCGAAGCACCCGCGGAGGGTGCCCGTATTTTCCTGGGCCACACCCGCTTTGCCGCACAACAAGGCATCGACTCTTCCCGCTTGAAGCCGGAACAGTGGATTGTCCGCACCGTGGGCGACGACCTGGTCCTTACCGGCGGGCGGCCTCGGGGCACGCTCTACGCCGTCTACCATTTCCTCGAAGACGTCGTCGGCGTGCACTGGTGGAATCCCGGGGGAGCCGAGCACGTCCCCTCTTCGCCGACGTTGAGCGTCGCGCCCCTCGACCTGCGCGGCGAACCGGTACTCAGGTACCGCGACATTTACACGCTCTATGGTCCCGACCAGGGACGCTTCGCAGCGCGTAACCGACTGAACCGCCAAGGCGACGCCCCCATTGCCGGCGAGTACGGCGGCAGCCTCGATTACGGGCCGCCTTACCACGTCCACACCTTCTACTCGTACATCCCGCCGGCCCGCTATTTCGGCCAGCACCCCGAATGGTTCTCCCTTGTCGACGGCCGGCGCGTGGCCGACCGCCATCAACTCTGCCTCACCAACCCCGAGATGCGAAAGGTCTTTCTGGACAAGCTCCGCGACTTCATCCGCACCTCGCTCCAGCGCGCCGAAAAGGAAGACACCCCCCCGCCTCTGGTGTTCAGTGTGTCGCAGAACGACTGGCAAGGGCAGTGCCGTTGCGACGCCTGCCAGGCCATTGCGCGTGCCGAAGGATCGGAGGCGGGCGTGATGCTCGACTTCGTCAACTACCTGGCCGACGCCATCCGCGACGAATATCCCGACGTCTACCTCGATACCTTGGCCTACCAGTACACGCAAAAGGCGCCCCGAACCGTCCGCCCCCGCGATAACGTCATCGTTCGACTTTGCGACACCACCAGCAACTTCACCAAGCCGATTACGCATCCGGACAACGAGCCCTTTCGCAAGCACCTGCTGAGTTGGGCGGCCATTACCACGAACCTGCGCATTTGGGACTATGCCGTCACCTTTGCCCGGCCCAACGGTCTGCCGATGCCCAGCGCCCACACCTTCCCGGCCGACTATCGGTTCTATGCCGAGAACCACGTGGAAGGCGTCTTCACGGAACACGAGTATCCCGTCCTGGCCGACCTGCGGGATTTCAAGGTCTGGATGATGATGAAGATGCTGGAAGATCCCTATCAGGACTACGAGGGCCTGGTGCGGACCTTCACCGACGGCTTCTACGGCCCGGCGGGAGCCGCCGTGCGCGAGTATCTCTCGAAACTACAGGCGGCATCGCAGGCGAGAAGCAGCTATCTGAGTATGGGGGCGGCGCCGCAGGCAATGCGTTACCTCGACCTGGAATTCATCCGCGGGGCCCACGCCCTGTTCGACCGTGCCGAGGGCGTCCTGCGAGAACGCAGCGGCGACCCGGTGCTCCTCTTCCGACTGCGCCACGCCCGCCTGCCGCTCGACCGCGCCTCGGTGATCCTCTTTCCACGGCTGGTCTCCGAGTGGACCGGCAACGGCCACCAGCCCGGCACCATCCCTCTGGACCGCGATGCCATTGCCCGGCGTGCCCGCGAAACCTGGTACGCCGCCATCGAGCAACGGATCCCTCCCGCTCGGCAACCCGCGGCGAAAGCGGAGGCCGACGCCGAGCTTGCTCGCTATACCGCTTTTCCCGCCTACATCCCGCTCCCGGAGAAATTCCGCCATTTGCCAAAGGGAACCGTCTTCGACTTCCCCGCCCACCTCACCCGAAATTGGCAAGACATCGTCGAGGTGGTCCGCGATCCTCAAGCGGAGACCGGCATTACAAACCGCCTCAACCTCCCGCCGCCCACCGAGGCCGACCGGCACCCGCTCGAGCGCTATCGTCTGCCCATGGCCTGGGGCCTGTACGACCAGATGCGCCGAAAGGGCGTGACCAGCGCATCGATCCGCGCCGAGGATGTACCGGGGCCGGGCTACCACTGGTACAAGATGGGAACGTCGCAAATCGGCCCCTCCTATTACCTTTGGTTCTTCTGGAGTTGGATCATCCAACTCGACGTCGACACTGTCGTCGACCCGCACAACCCGGATCAGCGCTTCGAGATCTGGGCCCGGATCAAGTTCGAAGGCCCCGCCTTTCCGCACGGTGCGCCGGAGGACAACAGCGCGATTTGCGTGGAGCGCGTGGTCCTGGTCAAACAGCAGTCCGGGCAGTGATGCTGTATCAACACGACGCGGAGCCTCGATCATGGCCCCACGTCGCCCGCCGACGGCCAGGAGGCCCCGCTGACCCACCGTGTGCTTCGCGCTACCCAGCCGCAGGCGATTCCCGGCCGCCGCGGACCCGCACCGTGCGGGCCGTGAATCTGCTGGGGAGATAATAGGCCGGGCTCTACAGCGAAAGGACAAACTCCACGATGTCGTCGATCTGCTGCTCGGTCAGCCCGCTGATATCGCCTCCCTTGGCTCCGTGTTTTCCTTCGACGATCAATTCCTTGATCGTGAGCCAGTGGCCGTCGTGCATGTAGGGAGCGGTCCGCCAACACTCGATGAGCGTGGAGGTATCGAAATCGTCGCGGCGGTCGTATTGGCCGCGCGAACCGACGTCGTGCATCTTCAGATCGGTATAGAGCGGTTCCGGGTGGCACTTCGAGCAGCCGATCTTTTCGTCGAAGAAGAGCTTCTTGCCCCGCTCCGCGGCCTCGCTCAGCTTGCCGTTCGCCAGATGAGGGCTCGGCACCGGCTCGAGGGCCTTGAGATACTCGTCGATCGCCACCGCGTCCTCCTCGGGCCGGACGGCGAACTGGATATGCGTGATGCCGGCACGCACCGCGGCCTCGCCGCCGCCGCGAACGCCGGAGGCCATCGACGGCGGCGTCTGGTGTGCCAGGAGCATGTTCTTCGAATTCTTCGGATTGCCCATGCCGTCGTTCATCAGGTCCCAGTTCAGGGCGTCGATGCGGGCGTCCGGGTGGCAGCTCGAGCAGCTCTGCCAGTGCTGGAAGCAGAGGTCCGCGTCGTGAAAAAACATCTCGCCGCGGCGCTGGACGGTCATCTGCGGTGGCGGCCCCAAGGCGATCGACGAGACCTTGCGATAGCGCGACTTCTCGGCCAGGTCGACAACGCTGAGGTTGTCCGTGAAGTACATCGTCACGTAAGCCTTGTTGCCGACCACCGCCACGCCTCGCGAGCCATTCCCCTCGAGCTTGATCCGCTCGCGGAGATCAACGAGGAAGGCCAGGTCGTTGGGCACGTCGGCGGCGGTCGGCGAGGAGTAGTTTCCGCTCGGATCGTAGCGGCCGGCCTTGCGAGCCGTCTCCTCGTCGACCGGGATCTTCGAGAGCTTGTCCATCAGGCCCGGCGCATCGATCACGCTGAGCTCCTGGGTGCCGGCGTGCGCGACGCAGATCTTCGTGCCGTCTGCCGTCGTGGCGATTCCCCAGGGATTCGCCGCGCCCAGGTCGACGTCGTCCAAAAGGACCGTGTTGTAGAGCTTCTTGGCCGCCAGGTCGATGATCGACATGGCGTTGGTGTTCATCCAGCCGCGTTCCAATTGCGTGGTCGGCATCTGGTAGCGGGAGAGAATATGAGCGACGTAGGCGTATTTGCCGTCGGGCGAGACGCACACTCCCCGCAGGCTTCCGCTGCCGTTGAGCAGGCGGAGGTTCGTCGGCTTGTTGTCGGCCGTTCCGATCAGCGTCACCACCGCGGCCACGTCGTAGGAATCGCATCGGTCGAACGGAACCAGGTTTGCAACGACCAGGAGCTTGCCGTCCGGCGAGACTGCCGCGGCATTCGGCTCGCGGACGGTCGGCACCCGGGCGATCTCCTTGTTTGCCGAAAGGTCGATCACCGAGACGTTGTCGTTGAAACGGTTGCAGACGTAGAGTCGCTTGCCATCGGGGCTGACCACCGGTGCCTCGGCGCCATGGCCCACCGCCAGCTTCGCCGCCGAATTGCCCGAAGCCAGGTCGACGACGCACACCGTGCCTTCCGGCGAGATGCAGGTCACAAAGAGTCTCGCCCCGTCGGGGCTGATGGCCATGCCGGTCGGTCTCGGCGGCACGGGAATCGTGCGGCTTACCTTGCCGTCGGCAGTCTGGACGACCGAGATCTGGTTGGCATCGACGTTCAGGACGAAAAGAGTCGTCCCGTCCCTGGAGGCAATTACCTGAAGCGGCCCCAAGTAATTTCCCGGTTCGGCCGGCTTCGCGCCTGCAGCAATGAGGAGCATGAGCAGCACAACAACAGACAGGCACCACGTACGCGTCATAAAGAGACTCCTGATGATCGAGTGACTCGTCGGGCTCATCGCACCTGGAGACTGCTGAAAAACCGGACCGGCTCCGCAGCCGGTGATGGCTTGACTTGGCGATAGGTACAAGATGTTGCAGTGCCTGTCTTTTTCAGCGGTCTCGCCTGGTGGGCGCGCCGGGGGAACGGTCTGCTTGCCGTCGCCATCCGCCGCGAAGGGGGTGTGAAAATCTGCGTCTAGTATAAGGCGGCACGAAACCGGTGTCGACGCGCCGGAGAAAAAAAACGCGGCGGGACGAGTGCTCCGTCAAATTTGGAGTGACGGGTAGCGGAAGTCGTGAGGCTTCTGGCCACGAACTCTCACGAGTTCGGCTACACCCGTCCAAGAAAGATCGGTAGAGCACTAGCGGGGATAGGGCCTGCACAGCAAGTGGGGTGCTCGTGGTCTCTGCGGAAGCTGAAGTGCGCTGGCGCAGAGCCGGGACAGGGCGGAGCGTGTTTGAACGGCGCCGGGGTGAACGGCGGTTCCAGGTCCCGCTCGGCAAGCGGGACCTACAAGGCGCGGCGAATTCGGCGGCGAGGCCGGCCGTAGACGGGCTTGGCTTCGGGCGGCGCGGTATCGGTCGCGGGGGGCTTGACGAAGGCAGTGAATTCGGGCGTCTCCGCTCGCTTCAGTAGCCGGTCGATCCGCATTTCAATGCGCGTGAGTTCGGGGCCCTCTTCGGGAGTGACGAAGGTGTAGGCCACCCCCTCGCGTCCCATCCGCCCCGTGCGGCCGACGCGGTGGACATAGTCGTCGCAGAACTGCGGGATGTCGAAGTTGATGATGTGCGAGATGCCGGTCACGTCGATGCCGCGGCCGACTACGTCGGTGGCTACGAGGTGCGTGAGCTTGCCCTGCCGGAACTGGCCCATGACGCGGTCGCGGTCGCGCTGCGCGAGATCGCCGTGGATGGCCGCCACCGACGGGATCCGCTTGGCAAGCCGCTGCCCCACCTTCTCCGTTCCGCGACGCGTTCGGCAGAAAATGATTGCCTGCCGGGGTTTCTCTTGCTCGAGCAGACGGAGGAGCAACTCGAATTTCTTCTCCGGCTCAACCGTGAAGTAGTACTGCTCGATCGTTTCGACGTCGAGTCGCTTGGGCGAGAAATCGAGTGATTCGGGCTCGCGCATGTAGCGCTGGGCCAGGCGCACGACCGGGGGTGCAAGCGTTGCGCTGAGGAGCAACGTTTGCCGCGATTGCGGGCAGCGCCGGAGGATCCTCTCGATATCGGGACGGAAGCCGATGTCGAGCATCCGATCGGCCTCGTCGAGCACGACGCAGCGAATGTTCCCCAGCGACAGGCTCCCGCGCTGCATATGATCGAGCACGCGGCCCGGGGTGCCGATGACCACATCGACGCCATGGCTGAGCTGCTCGGTCTGCTTGCGGATCGGCTTGCCGCCGTAAATCGCGATGATATCGACCTCGCGTCCCTCGGCCAGCTTAAGAAACTCGTCGCGGACCTGGACCGCCAATTCCCGCGTCGGTACCAGCACGATCGTCTGGGGATCGAACGAGTCGTCGCCCAGATCGAGCCGTTCCAGGATCGGGATCGCGAACGCAGCCGTCTTGCCCGTGCCGGTCTGGGCCTGGGCCATGAGATCGACGCCCGCAAGAGCGCGGGGAATCACGCCGGCCTGCACGGGAGTCGGTTCGAGGTAGGCCGCAGCCTTCAGAGCCAGGTGGGTCGTTTCGGAAAGCGGCAAGTTTCCAAAGCCCAGCGGTTCTGCCTGCTCTTTGCCGGTTCGCTTTCTGCGTCGTTTTGCCAAGACTGATTATTTCTCCGTGGAAAGCACCTGGCGCAACAGGGCCGACAGGTCGTCATAAGGAGTTTCCGACGGTGGGCCCGGGGCGTATTGAAGAATCGAGTTCTGGGTCTTCTTGGGCAGCGCCAGCAGTGTCGAGGACACGGTGCCATAGTCCCCGCCGGTAAACACAATCCCGCGCCGGCCGCCATCGGTGGCGCGTGAGAACGTGCGGCTCGCCACGGCCAGGAATGCCACCGCCGAGTCGAGCTTCTGCAACGTCAACTGCCGCCGAACCAACTCCTGCCGTTCGTCGCGAGGATCGTCCAGATCGCCGTTGGTCAGCACGTGCAGCCCCCGAGTGAGCTCAATGATCTCGACCGTGTTGCCGCCATAGACGACCGCCCCGCGCTTGGCGTCGACACAGACGTAGTTGGCGCCGGCATACTTGCCCGTGGCCAGCTCCTTCGCGGCATGATCAGCGGCGTCCTTTGCGTTGGAGAAATCCAAAAGCTCGCGGCACAACAGTCCGCGCGATCTCGGCTCCGGTGGCAGGAAGGCCTTGGGACGGTTGGACGCACACACCACGAGCCCATGCTGGTTTACCCCCATCCAGGTGCCCCCCGCCTTGCGGTCGATGCCGCAAATGACCCGAGGCTTCCCCGACTGAATCTTCGGGGCCTGGGTAGGTCGGTCGAAAAACTCCTCGCGGTTCTGCGCCACAAGGATCGGGGCGTCGCGAGCAGCTCGATATTGGATGGCCAGTACGCACATGGCTCGATACGAGGTGCCAGGCCACAGTCGCACGACTCCCGTGCGCTGGGAGCAATGCAGCCGAGGGTCTGATTCGCAACTCCTCCGTTGACAAACAAGAGAATTCCTCAATCCGCTAACTTATCCGGTCTGGCCACGGAGTTGCACCCCCCCACTGGGTTGAAAATAATATTGGATCCGTAAGTATTGTATGGCACGTTACCACCCGCGATGCCGAAATTGCCGGATGATGCCTTGAGGAAGCGGGCAGAAGCGCTTACGCTTCAAGATTCCCCCTGTGGTCCTCGATCCAATGAGGCATCATGAGCACTGAGAATTCCCAACCCGCCGGAGTGACCGTCCCGGCCGCACGTTCGCGGCTGGGGCGTTTGATGGGAGTGCAGGTCGTCGGCATCGGCAGCTACGTTCCGGACGAGGTGGTTCGCAATGAAGACCTTGCCTCGCTGGGATACGATGCCGACTGGATCGTCCAGCGAACGGGTATCCTTGAGCGACGCCACGCCCCGCCCGGAATCGCGACGGGCGATCTGGCCGTTGAGGCGGCGCGCCGATGCATCGAAAACGCCCGGGTCGACCCACAGGAGATCGATCTCGTGCTGCTTGGTACCTTCACGCCCGATATGCCGCTGCCGGCAACCGCCACTCTGGTCCAGGACCGCCTGGGGCTCAGTGCTGCGGCCTTGGATCTCCAGGCAGCCTGCGCGAGCTTCGTTTTCGCAATGCTTACGGGGATGCAATACGTGGCCACCGGGTGCAGCCGGCTGGCTCTGGTGATCGGGGCCGACTGCAACTCGCGGGTCGTCAACCCCGCCGACCGGCGGACGTATCCCATCTTTGGCGACGGGGCCGGAGCGGTTCTGATCGCCCCCGGATCTTTGCAGCAGGGCCTGGTTGCGTTCGCGATCGGCGCCGATGGTTCAGGAACCGATCTGTTGTGCCGCAAGATGGGCGGCTCGCGGATGCCGTTCTCCTACAATCCGTCGAACAACGGCTTGCACTACCTGTACATGGATGGTCGCCCGATCTTCAAGTGGGCGATCAACATGCTCCGCACCTCGACCGCCGACGTGTTGCGTACCGCAGGCATGTCGATGGGCGACATCGATCTGGCCATCTTCCACCAGGCGAATATGCGGATCATCAGTTCGGCCGTGAAGGATCTGGCGATCGATCCGGCGAAAGTCTTCAACAATCTCGAACGGTACGGCAATACCTCGTCGGGCAGCATTCCGTTGGCGCTCGACGAGGCCTACCGCCAAGGCCGCATCAAGCGAGGTGACCACATTCTTTTCAGCGGATTCGGCGCCGGCCTTGCCTGGGGAACCGTCCTGATGCGCTGGTGATCTCGATTCAGCAGCCGTGTTTCTCAAGCTTTTCGCGGAGCGTTTCCGCGGTGAACGGTTTTATCAGGTAATCCGATACTCCGGCCTCGATCGCCTGCATCACGCGACCCTTCTCGGCCTCCGTGGTAATCATGATGATCGGCACTTTTGCATCTCTTGTGCGGATTTCCTGAACCACTTCCAGGCCGCTCTTCCCCGGCATGTTCCAGTCGGTCAGAACGAGGTCGAAATCGCCCGGCTTGAACAGGCCGACGGCCTCGTTTCCATCCGATGCTTCCGTGGCGGCCGGCACGCCGACCGCCTGAAGCGATCGAATGATGATCTTTCGCATGGTGCTGGAATCGTCTGCAACGAGTACTCTGGCGCTCATGGTCTTCCTCGCCCTTCGGTCGCTGAACCGGCAAAAGTAGATGAAACCGGCGGCCGTCTCCCATTCGGGCAGGGCAGCCCCGAACGATGCCCGCTTGCCTGCCGCCGCCTGGAACTTTCTCGCAAACCTACGTCACGCCTCCGCGGAGTCAAGCGATCTCGACGGCGCAATCCGCCATGACTTCCCCCGAAGTCTGACCTATACTTGCGGCGCAACGGGGCAAAGCGTTTGGTGTTCGTTCCCAATCCCTGTTGACGCAAGGAGCAGTGCGGTGGCAACCATGACCCGCGACAACGCCGTTCAGGACAATCAGCACGCAAAAGGAACCAGAACGATGCAACTGGTCAGTTTCCGCCTGGCGCAAGAGGAATACGGTATCGAAATCACCAAGGTGCAGGAAATCATCCTGATGGGCGAAATCACGCGGGTTCCGCAGACCCCACCTTACGTCAAGGGTCTGATCAACCTGCGGAGCAGCGTCATTCCGATCGTTGACCTGCGTCTGCGGTTCGGGTTGCCCCGGGAGACCGTCACGGACGAGACACGGATCATGGTCGTCAACGTCGCCGGCAAAACGATCGGCATCATCGTCGACGCGGTGAGCGAGGTGCTCCGCATCCAGCACGACCAGATCGCCCCGCCGCCCCCCACCGTTGCCGGCCTCGGTCGCGAATACCTGACCGGACTGGTCAATCTGGAAAACCGGCTCCTCATTCTCCTCGATATCGACAACATCCTTGGCCAGGAAGAAGCCGTTGCCGTGACAAGCCTGGCGAGCGCCTTCTGAATGGGGAACGGGCCTTTTCATGGAAATAAACAACGTTCGAGAAACAAGTGTCCGGAACCACTTGTACAAAGCACCCGGAGGGCCGGTGGAGCGGCAAATGGTTCCTGACACTTGCTTCTCGAGCAACCCTGAGTGAACGACCAATGCCCATGCCCGAGCTCTTGTCGATCCCATCGATCGCCGCGCCCGATCAGGTCAGCGACAACCAACTCAGGCTCTATGCCGACCTGGTCTACCGGCGCACGGGGATCCGAGTCTCGCCGCAGAAGAAGATGCTGCTGTCGAACCGGCTCCGCCGCCGGCTTCGCGAAACGGGCATTGCGGATTTCGAACAGTACTATCGCCATCTGACGCAATTGCGTTCGAACGATCCCGAGTGGGATGCATTCCTGCAGGAAATCACGACGCATGAAACCTACCTCTTTCGCGATGAATCGCAGTGGCTCTGGTTTCGCGACGTGTTCCTGGCGGAATGCGCCGCGGAGGCTCGCTCGGGCGGAAGCCGTTCGCTGCGGATCTGGTCGGCCGCGTGCAGCACCGGCGATGAGCCGATGACGATCGCCTGCTCGATTGCGGCTTGCCTGCCCAATCTGCAGCAGTGGCAGATCAAGATCCTGGGAACCGACATCGGAGTCGGCGCCCTCCAGCAGGCCCGTAGCGGAGTATTCGGAGAGCGGGCGATGCGATTGGTGCCCGAGGATTGCCGCCGCAGGTTCTTCAGCAAAGCAAAGGATGCACGGATCTGGCAGGCCAGGCCCGCGCTGACCTCGATGCTCTTGTTCCGGCAGCACAACCTGATGGAGCCTCTGCGCGAACGGCCGTTCGACCTGGTGTTTCTCAAGAACGTGTTGATCTATTTCGATGCAGCCTCGAAGCGGCAAGTCCTGGACAACGTGTGCCGCCTGATCCGTCCCGGCGGGCTCCTCGTTGCCGGCGCCGCCGAAGGCATCGCCGATATCCTCAAGGGATACGAGCGATTGCAGCCTTGGCTGCACCGGCGACCACGGGAGTAGATCACGTCAAACTGCGGTCCCGTGGCGGCATGATCACGCGCTGCCGAGAGTCCACCGTAAGTGGCCCTAGCGCCTGGAAAAGGAAAACCGGAGTCCCCCATGAGTGAAACGGACGCCGTCGCACACGACGATTTCTTTGAAAGTCTGCTGGGAGACTTCCTCGACGAGTCGGGCCAGTTGCTGGACCGGCTCAACGAGAACATGCTGCAGCTCGACGAGTGGGTCCGATCGCTGGGCGACGATCATCACCAGCGATGCAACGACGACCTGATGAACGAGATGTTCCGCTCGGCCCACAGCCTCAAGGGCCTCTCGGCCATGCTGGGGCTCAAGGATATCAACACGCTTACCCATCGCGTAGAAAACGTGTTCGATGCCGCTCGCAGAGACGAATTGACCGTCACCAGCCAGGTCGTCGATCTCGTTTTCCAGGCGATCGACCGCTTGGGCGGACTCATCGAAGGCCTCAAGGACACCGCCGCCGAGCCGGTGGAGTGCGAATCGGTTGCAGAAGGGATCGCCCGGCTCCTGGAGTCGGCCGGCGTGGCGCGCGGGCCGTCGAGCCAGGCCGACGCGGAGCGAGTCTTCGAGGCGGCCAAGACCGAATCCGCCGCGGCCCCGTCGCCGGGTGTCGAAACGAGCACAAAGGAAGCTGCCACGGAACTGTCGCAATCCGCCGATACTGCGTCCGAGCAGCCCCGGCCCGCCCCGCAACGACGGGACCTGGCGGCGGAAACGCCGGTCGAGCTTGATCAGTTCGAGGGGCTCACCGACGAAACCGAGATCTGCGACAAGTATCTGGCGATCTTCATCGACGAGACCGAGGTTTCGCTGGATGAACTGACCGAGACGCTGGTGGCGTTGGAAGGAGGCGGCAGCCGGGAGGCCATGGAAAAACTCCTGCTCATGTCGCACCGGATCAAAGGCTCGGCGGCATCGGTCGGTCTGAATCGGGCCGCCAAGCTCGCGCACCTGATGGAAGACCTGCTCGAAGACATCCTAAAAACCGGTGGCACGCTGTCGGCGGAAGTGACCGACGCCATGCTCCGTTCGACCGACGGATTGCGTCAATACGTCGAATGCCTCCGCACGGGCAACCCGCGCCGCGACCAGTTTGCCCAGTTCGCTCGCGAGCTCCTCGCCGCGCGGGGGCGCCCGGAGACAAGTGTTCCGACGCCCTGTCTCCCAACCTCGGCCCCCGATCGCGTCGCCGAACCATCGCCTGCCGCCGCCGTTGCGCCGGAGCTTTCCGACGCATTCTTGCGGACCGTTGCCGCGCAAGCTCCCGAAGGAGCCAACGCCTGCGCCGGGATGGTTGTCTTCCGCCCGCACCTGGCGCTGGCGGGACTCAAGGCCCTGTTGATCTACGAGAAACTGAGCAGCTTCGGTGACGTCTGTCTTTTCGAGCCCCCGCCGGAGCATCTCGATGACGTCGAAGAACTCGACCGAGTGCTGTTCGGCGTGGCGACGGAGAAGCCGCCGGGCTGGCTGGCCGGGCACTTGAGGATCGGCGGGGTCGAAAGCGTACTCGTCGAACCGGTGAATACGGCTCCTCAGCCGGCACCGCCCGAAGCCGTCGTTCAACCGCCGGACCCGCTGGCGCCGCCGGCTGCGGCAGCCGGTATTCCCGCCGAAAAGGCCGTATCGGTGGATCCAACGACGGTTGCCGGCGGCCTTTGCCGCCAGGCCGATGCATCCCGATCGCGAGGATCCGATGCGAACGGCAAACCGACCGAGACACTGCGCGTCGACATCGAGCGGCTCGATCACCTGATGAACCTGGCGGGCCAGCTCGTGATCAACAGGGCCCGGTTCGCCCAGATTTGTGAAGGATTGAAGACAACGCTCTCCAACAGGCAGTCGTCGCTCGTTTTGAACGACGTGTTCCGGACGCTTGAAAAGATTAGCGCCGCTCCTTCTGACCGGGACCGCGCCCAAGCCGAACTCGACGGCGCGCGGATCCAGGCACGGCGGCTTAAGAACGACCTGGAAGCCGTCCGCCGCGATCTGGAGCTGCTCACCCGCGTGCGCGGTGCGGTGAACGACCTTGGGGAGGCCATCCACCAGTTGGACCGCGTCACCGACGGCATCCAGCAGAGCGTGATGGACACCCGCATGGTCCCTATCGGGCCGCTCTTCGCGAGGTTCAAACGCGTCGTTCGCGATATCACCCGCACCAACGGCAAGAGCGTCCGCCTGGTCATCCAGGGAGAAAAGACCGAACTCGACAAGCGGATGATCGACGAGCTGGGCGATCCGCTGATTCACATGGTCCGCAACTCGGCCGACCACGGGATCGAGGTGCCGGCAGTCCGGACCGCCGCCGGCAAGCCGCCCGAAGGCACCATCACCCTGAATGCATTCCACCGCGGCAACTGCATCATGATCCAGGTCACCGACGACGGCAAAGGGCTGGATCCCGATCGGATCCTGCAGAAAGCGCTCGAAAAAGGGATTGTCTCGCCGGCCGATGCCGAGAAGATGTCGCGCCAGCAGATCTACCAGCTCATCTGGGAGCCGGGCCTGAGCACCGCCGAGAAGGTGACCGAAGTCTCCGGCCGCGGCATGGGCATGGACATCGTCAAGTCGAAAATCGAGGAAATCAACGGCACGATCGAACTCGACAGCACGCCCGGTGCAGCAACCACGATCACGATCAAACTTCCGCTTACCCTGGCCATCCTGCCGAGCCTGATGGTCGAAATCGAAGGCGATGTCTTCGCCATGCCGATCGAATCGGTGGCGGAGATTGTCTCCGTCGGACCAGCCGACCGCTCCACGGTCCACGGCCGGTGGGCGGCACGCGTCCGCGGACGCGTTATCTCCATGGTCAATTTGGGCGAGGTGTTTGCTTGGACCTGCACCGGCGCCCGTCGCGGCGGCGAACGATCCGATGAGAGCACGCTGGTGATCGTCGGCGAAGCCGGCCGTGAGATCGGCCTGGTCGTCGATCGCGTGCTGGGCGAGGAAGACGTCGTGATCAAGTCGATGGCGGAGAACTACCGCAACGTGGCGGGGGTCGCCGGCGCAAGCATTCTCGGCGACGGCCGCGTCTCGCTCATCCTCGACCTTCCCGCCCTGATTGAAATGGCATCCCACAAGGCCGCCGCGGCGGCCTGCTAGGAGAACATCATGTCCGAAATGGCTTCGGAACAACATCCCCGACTCGAGTTGCTGCATCAGCTCTTCGCATCGGCCACGCACGACGCCTCGGCCGCAATGTGCCGCTGGACGGCAGGCCTCATCACGCTCACCCTCGACGAGGTCCGCGAGATCCCGTTGGAAGACGCCACAACCGAGTTGAACCTGGGCGACGACCTGCTGACGATGGTCGTCCTCAGTCTCGAGGGCGAGATCGGCGGGGAAATGATCCTCACGTTTGACGAGGATAACGGCCGCCAACTCGCCGCGTCGCTCCTCGGCAGACCGGTGGGCACGACCGCCGAGTGGAGCGAAATCGAGAAGTCCGCATTGACCGAGACGGGCAACATCCTCGGCTGCGCGTACATCAACGCCCTGACGCGGCTGATCAACTCGGAACTCGTCCCCTCGGCCCCCTACTTTATCCAGGACTACGCGGCCAGCGTGCTCCAACAGGCGCTTCTGGCGCAGGCGATTACCTGCGATCGCGTGCTCGTCTGTCGCACCGGCTTCCGCCGGCAAAGCGAGGAGTTGAGTTGGCGGGTGATCTTCGTTCCGACCGATGCACTGCGGCGAGCGATGGAAGAAGCCTTCCATTGCTCCGTCTGACGGAGCCTGTCGAAACGAGCCCTCATACGCAAGAGAGATCAAGCATGGCTTGCTGTACGGCGGTGGATCGAGCGGACCAGCAATCGGTCGGGATGGGGCAGATCCTCTTTGCCCGTCGCCCGGGAAGACTCACGGCAGTGCTGGGGTCGTGCGTCGGTGTCGCACTATATCACCCTCGCCTGCACCTGGGCTGCCTTGCGCACGTCGTTCTCCCCGATTCGGCCGGACGATCGGGCACGCCCGGAAAATTTGCCGACACGGCCGTCCCGTACATGATCCGTCAACTCGAGCAACTCGGCGCCAACCGCAACGCCCTCGTGGCCAGGCTCACCGGCGGCGCCTGCATGTTCGGCGCCTCCGGGCCGCTGCAGATCGGCGATGCCAACGTGGAGGCCGCGAGACGCTTGCTTGGCGAGGCCGGGATCCGCCTGGCGGCCGCGCACGTGGGCGGGACCAAGGGACGGCGGGTAACGCTCGACAGCGAAACCGGCAACGTGCTGGTTCAGATTGCCGGATATCCGGCCATTTCCATCTAATCACGCCGAGGGCATCCAGCCATGACGAAGACACTGCTGATCACCGACGACGCCGTTATTATCCGCGAAATGATCAAGGACATTGCCGCTGCGGCCGGTTGGCAGGTCGTCGGCGAAGCCGCAGACGGCCAAACGGCGATCGAACGCTTTCGAGAGCTGCGGCCCGCCGCCTGCACGCTGGATCTGGTTATGCCCGGCTACGGCGGCCTGCATGCGCTGCGAGGCATTCGGCAAATCGATCCCGAGGCCAAGGTCGTCGTCGTCAGTGCTTTGGACCAGAAGAAGGTCCTCATGGAAGCCTTGCGGGCCGGCGCCGCGGACTTCGTCGTCAAGCCATTCGCCAAAACCGACCTGATCGACACGCTCAATCAGCTCGGTGTTATCCATCGTCGGCTTCGCGGTTGTTGACGCTCAGCGAAAGTGTGATTGGGAAACCACTTTTCGAGACACGCGAGTCTTTCCCGGTGAGCAAAACCTTGATACTGCGCGTTTGCCGGCGCCGAAAAAATTCTTTTTGGTATCCAGTGTCTTTCGCTGCATCGAGTTAGCCTCGGCAACTCGGCATGCGTTTGCGAAATCTTGAGATTTGTTTTTTGACTTTGTTCTCGCGTCGTGTATATGCTCCTGTCCGGAGAACAACGACGCGAGATTGAGTGAAGTGGCGAAGGTGGCCGCGCGCCGTGTTCTCTCCGTCAGCGAGGTCTGTGCGAGCGCGGTGAGAGTCTACCGCCGGCGGCGCCGGCCGTTGCCGATTTGGGGGCGCAACGGTCGGATGCCGCCCGCACGCTGGCGGCGTCAGGACCACGCTTAAGGCCTCGTACCCATGTCGGTTGCGACTTCCCTTCTTAACCCAGGAGAAGCTTCTCTCATCCAGGCCGTGTTTTCGCCGCCGATCCGTTCCGACACGGATACCGCACCAGACGCCATGCAGTTCCCGGGCTGAACCGCCGAGCCTCGGCCGGCATGCCCGCACAGCGCCGCCCGCGCGTCAGCACGTCTGAGTTGGTCGACGTGGAGGAAAGGGCCGCCCGAAGCGAAACGAATGTTCAATCCGTGCCCCAGATTCAGGAGGACTCGCGCAGAACAAAACGTGACTGTCTTACAACCGAATCCATCGGCGCGCCGACCGCATCGGGCGGATGCCATAAAGGGGAACCGAGGCGAATCCGATCGCCCGTCCCACACCAGCGTGCAGGCGCACGCGGCCCATCTCCGACGGCAGGCGCGCCTATTTCTTTTCGGTCGAGTTCGGCCCCGGCGATCTCGTCGTATTCCCCCAGGGCCTCGATTGCACCTGGAAGGTCAACAAGGCGGTCCGAAAACACTATCACTTCGGATCGTGAAGAAGCCTACTCAGGCGCGGAGCCGTTCCAGAACGGCCAGGGCCGTGGCTCGCTGCTGCTCGAGGTCTGCAAGACTGTCGCGTTCCTTCTGCACGACCGCCTCGGGCGCCTTGGAGACGAATGCCTCGTTCTCCAGCTTCTTGCGCTTGCCCTGGATCATGCCGTCCAGCTTGCTCACTTCCTGCTGCTTCTTCTTGATCTCGGCATCGACGTCGATAAGTCCCGCCAGGTTGACGAAGACTTCGGAACCGGCGGCAGTGTCGCTGGCTGCCAGGGGCGGGGACTCGATCTGGGGACCGAAGCCTGCCGGGCGGGCGCCGGCCATCGATAGGAAGTAGGGCTCCATCGGCCGGAGCAAATCGGCAACCGCGGAGTCGCAGCGCAGCGCGAACTCGATTTCCTGCTTGGGTGGCACGTTCTGGCGGCTGCGGATCTCGCGGACCGCGCGAAGGACTTCCTGGAAATGGGCAAACTGATCCTCGATGTGCGGATCGCGGCGGCGGGCATCGCTCTCGGGCCAGGGGGCGATCATCACACTTTCGGCCGCCGGGATCGCGCCGTCGATCCCGCGCTTCGGAGCCACCTCGGCCAGCAACTGCCAGACTTCTTCCGTGAGGAACGGAATCATCGGGTGCAGCAGCCGCAAAAGGGTGTCCAAGGCGTGCGCGAGCACCCGCTGGGCAAGCGGGCGGGATGCGTTGTCCTGCAGCCGCGATTTGACCATCTCCACGTAGAAGCTGCAGAACTCGTCCCAAGCGAAATCCTTGAGAACCCGGGCGGCATCGGCGTACTTGTAGCCGGCCAGGCAATCGGTCACCTGCTGGGCGACCGTCGCCAGCCGGCTCAGAAGCCAGCGGTCTTCGACCGTCAATTCCTCGTCGGAAACGGTCCCGGGGGTGTAGCCCTCCAGGTTCATCAGAGCGAACCGGGAGGCGTTCCAAAGCTTGTTGCAGAAGTTGCGCGCGGTCTCGAACCGGTCGCTGACCACCGCCCCCCGGGGCAACTGCTTGTCCTCGGGTTTCACCGCCCACTGTGTCGCGAAGATCTCCTTGCACTGCGAGCACTTGATCCGCGGCAGGATGCGGTTCTCGCGGGTCTGCTCGATCAGCGCCTTGCAGTGCGGGCATTCGAATTCGACCGGCATGCGGATGTCCTGCGTCTCCGTCGTCAGATACGCCAGGCCGAATCGCAACGAGTCCGCGCCGAACTTCTCCATCACGTCCACCGGATCGACGCCGTTGCCCTTCGACTTCGACATGCCCTCCCCATACGCGTCGAGAATCTTCGGATGAATGAAGACCTCGTGGAAGGGGATCTCCCCGACGTTGAACAGCCCCGTGAGCACCATCCGCGCGACCCACAGCGTGATGATGTCCCGGCTGGTGATCAGCACGTTCGTCGGGTAGTAGTACTTCAACTCCTCGGTCACGTCCGGCCAGCCGAGTGTGGAGTGGGGCCAGAGCGCGGAGCTGAACCACGTGTCCAGCACGTCCTCCTCGCGGACGAGGCGGTGTCCGGGCACGGCGTCTTCGCCAAGATCCTCTTCGCGCGAACAGATCCACCACTCGCCGTGCTCGTCGTCCCACTGCCAGGCCACGTCGTCGCGGCCGGCAAAGGCGGACTTCAAGTCCTCCTCGCTGGCGGTCTTCGAGTACCAGATCGGAATCTGGTGGCCCCACCAGAGCTGCCGGCCGATGGGCCAGTCACGCTTCTCGCCAAGCCAGTCGAGATACCCCTTGGTGTAACGCGACGGGAGGATGGTCACGCGCCCGTCCGTCACGGCCTCCATGGCCATCTCCGCAAGCCGCTCCATCCGGACGAACCACTGGTCGGCCAAATAGGGCTCGATCGGCGTCTTCGAGCGGTCGGAGTGGGCCAGGTCGATCTCGCGATCCTCGACGCGCTGGACCAGCCCCAACTTGTCAAGATCGGCCGCAACGCTCTTGCGGGCCTCGAGGATTTTCTGCCCCTGGTACGGCCCGGCATTCTCGTTCAACGTGCCGTTCGGGTTGAGGATGTTGGGCATCGGCAGCTTCTGACGCAGGCCGACCTCGTAGTCGTTCGGATCGTGCGCCGGGGTGATCTTCACACAGCCGGTGCCCAGTTCGGGTTTCGCCCACGTGTCGGCCACCAGCGGGATCGGCCGGTTCAGCAACGGCAGCATCACCTGCCGCCCGGCGAGCGCCATGTCGCGAAGCTGCTCCAGCGATGGAAGCATCTCTTCGCGGCGCTCGCGCACCGCGTCGATCTCGGCCTGGATCTCCGGCCTCTGCCTGGCGGGTGCATCGGCCAGCCGCGCAGTGAGCTCCGACTCGATCTTGTCCAACGCGCCGGCCGGATCGGGGTGGACCGCCACCGCTGTGTCGCCGAGCATCGTTTCCGGGCGAGTGGTGGCGATCGTCACGTGCGAGGGTTCGCCGGGCGCCGGATCGATGACCGGATAGCGGAAGTACCAGAAATGCCCCGGCACCGTTTCGTGGAAAACCTCGTCATCGCTGACGGCGGTCTGAAGCGCCGTATCCCAATTCACCAGCCGCTTGCCGCGGTAAATCAGCCGTTCGCCAAACATGCGGAAGAACGTGTGGCGAACGGCGCGGGCGCAGACGGAGTCGAGCGTAAAGCGTATCCGCTGCCAGTCGCAGCTACAGCCAAGTTGTTTCAGTTGGCTGAGGATGCGAGCTTCGTAATCGTTCTTCCACTGCCAAATCCGCGCCACGAGGCCGTCGCGCCCCAGATCGTGCCGAGTCTGCTTTTCCTCCGCGAGCAGCCGCCGCTCCACGACGGCCTGCGTGGCAATGCCCGCGTGGTCGGTGCCGGGCATCCAGAGCGTCTCGTATCCCTGCATTCGCTTCTGCCGAATCAGGATGTCCTGCAGGGTGTTGTTTAAAGCGTGCCCCAGATGCAGGGCCCCGGTGACATTCGGCGGCGGGATGACGATCGTGTAGGGCTTACGCTTGCGATTCGGCTCGCTGTGAAAGTAACCCTTCTCCTCCCAGAATCGATACCACCGGCCCTGCGCAGCTTCGTGATCGTATTGTTTGGGGAGTTCACGTGGCATACAAAAAGTCCTTCTCCTTCGCCGATTTCGGGCCCCGCTCCTCATCTTTGCACAGCTTGTATTCATAGCTGTCGACCAGGGCGATCCAGCTTGCTTCAATAACGTTCTCGCTCACCCCGACCGTGCCCCAGACCTCTTCGTCGTCGGCGCTTTCGATGACCACCCGGACGCCCGCGGCCGTAGCCGCTTCCGAGTTGATTACCCGCACTTTATAGTCGACGAGCTTGACGTTCACCAGGGCGGGGAAGCGGCCGTTGAGCGCCTTGCGCATGGCGGCATCCAGGGCGTTGATGGGCCCGTCACCCTCGGCGACTTCGTGGCGGATTTCGTCGCCGATACGGATCTTGACGGTCGCTTCCGTGGTGGTCTGGCTGTCCTTCTCGGTCTCCACGGTCACGTGGTAATTAATACGCTCGAAATGGGGGTGAAACGTCCCCGCGCACTCCTTGACCAACAGGTCGAACGACCCTTGGGCCGCCTCGTACTGGTAGCCGGCATGCTCCTTGGAGACCACCTTGGCCAGGATCTTGTCCATCAGCTTGGGATCCTGCTGGATGTTGTGCCGGGTGGCCACGGCCACGATGTTGGAACGGCCCGACAGCTCGCTCACCAGCACCCGCCGCTCGTTGCCCACCAGTTGTGGATCGATGTGCTCGTAGCTGGCTGTGGTCCGGGCGACGCCGCTGACGTGCATTCCGCCCTTGTGAGCGAACGCGCTCTTTCCAACGAACGGTTGCTGGGTGGGGTAGTTCATGTTGACGATTTCGTACACGTACCGCGACAGTTCGGTCAGGTACTCGACCGAGTTCGACAAGAGAACCTGATAGCCGCTCTTCTTGAGCGCAAGGTTCGCGATTACCGAGATAAGATCGGCATTGCCGCACCGCTCGCCAAAGCCATTGATCGTTCCCTGGACCTGCGAGGCTCCGGCATCAACGGCCGCCAGGGAGTTGGCTACGGCCAGATTGCAGTCGTTGTGGCAGTGGATGCCGACCGCAGCGCCCCGCAGCGCCGCCACGACGTCCGCGGTGATCGAGCCTACCTCCTCCGGCATGCTGCCCCCGTTGGTGTCGCAAAGGACGACCATGCCCGCGCCGCCCTCGACGGCGGCTCGCAAGGCAGCCAGAGAGTAGTCGGAGTCGTATTTCCAGCCGTCGAAGAAGTGCTCGGCATCGAAAATCACCTCGCGGTTGGCGCTCCGCAGAAACCGGATGCTGTCGGAGATCATCGCCAGGTTCTCTTCGGGCGACGTTCGCAGGACCTCGATCGCCTGGAAGGCCGACGATTTCCCGACGATCGTGATCACTTTCGCTTCGGAAGCGATCAGCGACGCAAGGCCCTGGTCTTCCTCGGCCGACGCGTTCTTGCGGCGGGTCATGCCGAAGGCACAGACGCGTGCGTGCTCGAGATCCATCTCGCGGACCCGCCGGAAAAACTCGCAGTCCTTCTCGTTCGACGCCGGGTAGCCGCCCTCGATGTAATCGAAGCCCAGGCTGTCGAGCCGGGCTGTCAAAAGGAGCTTGTCCTGGAGAGAGAAGCTAACCCCCTCTCCCTGGGAGCCGTCCCGCAACGTGGTGTCGTAGATCTCGATGCGGCGCATCAGTCCCTCAACTCGTACTGCTCTCGGAAGCCATCAAAGCCAAAAAAAAAGCCCTAAAGGCTGTCGGCCTTCAGGACTATCGTGGATCGGTCGTTTGCCGGTCGGATGCCCTCAAGGCCCCGCGTTCCGAATAATCACCGCGATCGCGCCGACGACGGGGTCGCCGGAGAGGACGCAGCGTATCGGATGCGAGGGCTGAGCGTACATCGATCGGACCTGGAATTTACAGTCAAACCATTAAGGATACGACGCAGGGGCGGGTGTGTCAACCCGAAGAGTATTCCGAGAATTCGGGCAGGCGGTTCAGTCCCACCACCAGTTCTTCGGCTGCCCGGCGGTCAACTTGGTCCGGACCTCCGCAAGCTGCTCGGCCGTTTCCACGTTCTCGACAATCGCCCAGGGATTGATCGAGACTCCACCTGCGGCGATCATCCAATTCCGGCCCTTGTTGACCAGCGCGGCCTTGCTGTCGACCTGCTTCGGCGCGTTCAGTTCGGCCGCGGGCAGATTGCCCGCCCCGAGCAGCATCGGCAACTCACAGTTCACCTTTTCCGCGAGGCCCTCCTTGGCGATCAACGCGGAGACGACCGCCAGATCCATGCAGTTGCGCAACTGGCCGAAAATCGGATCGGCCATGGCGAGTTCACCGTAGCGATCGGTCATCATATCGGCCCAGCGCTGCGAAACCGGATCGGCCTTCCCGCGCTGCTGTCGCGTGCCGTCGGCCGCCAGGAAGTCGTTCTCGGCCATCGCCTTCACCGATCCGCCGCGAACCTCCCAGGCCAGACCGTCGGCGTCGCGCACGAGCGGTTGATAGTCGGGTGCCAGCCACCAGCGCGGCAGCATGTTGCTCATGCCGCGTCCGCCCGCCTTCATCATCTCCAGGAAACTCGGCAAGCCGCGAATCGGCGCGGGTTCAAGCCCCATCGAGACCCGCTTCATGCGATAGTCGGCCGCGACCATAACACGTGCGAAATGGCTCGTGTCGGGAACCCCGTTGACGCTAATCTTCTGCGGCCCCAACTGTTGCTCGATTCCCATCGCCGTCGCCCGCGGATTGCCGATGGTTTTGAGATTGCCGGCGTGTGCCCGAAGACGCTGCAGGCCCTCGGGGGTCGGGTCGATGGAGCAACTGATCACGCTGCGGGTCGGCGCCGCCGCCGTGCGGAGCGAGACGAGCAGATCGTCCAACAGGAGAACCGGCTTGCCGCTCGTCTTGCCCACCACTGCACCGCGCGGATTCAGCGCCCAGCCGTCCGCCGGGCCGGCCAGCACGATATCGTTCTGCTCCGGATAGACCAGCACGTAGCGAATCTGCTGCAATCCCGCCAGGAAGAGAATCGACTCGGGAAGTTGTTCCTTACCCTGCACCATCGCCTGGATGGCCTCTTCCAACCGTCGCAGCGAGACCTTGCGGAGATCCGATGGCTTGTTCAAATCGCCGGGAACAGCGTCCAATGCCAGGTCACGGATTGCCGACAGTCTCCCTTGGCCGTCAACCGCGGCGTTATCCAGCATGCCGCTCACGTCGACCGACACACCGCCTACCTGGTTGCCCGTCGTAATGAAGCCCTGGTTGTTCTGGGCATCGGCCGTGGAGCCGGCCGCCAGAAAAAACACGAATGCAAACACCGCAGCGGCACGGGTGACAGCAAGGTCACGTAGCGACATGACGTTTTCTCCTCTAACGATCGAAGAGGACCGCAGACAGGCGGTCCCCGAACATTTTCGGGGCACGGTTGGGGGGTTCGCTCGGAATAAGTGCATTTTAGCACTCTGTAGAATATAGGCGAACTTGGCGGGGGTTGTTTTGCAAGGAAAAACGTACCGACGCAGGCCGGGATGAAAAAGCAACCCCTTCGCAAAAGGCGTATCTCGGGTGTCCCGCAATCCGAGGCGTTTTCCTCTTGGCCGAAGACCCTAATCACTGCAGGTCGCGACAATACCTCAGGTTGAGGGGGCGTCAGGAAGGGGTTTTGGCCAACGGCCCTATTTATTCCTTTATGCCTGTCCCCCTTCAGCACTCACCCGGCCATCGAGCACCTTGCCGAACGCCCCCTCTCTACGGTACCTTAATAGAAGCGGACTGCCGATGGGAGAACCCGGTCGGCAAATCGTCTTTTCTCCCCGCTGCTGGAGATGCTGGTGTCGGATCTCGCCTACCTGGTAATTCGAGAAGGTGCGAAGTGGACCGACGTTTTCCGGCTCGTGCCGGGCCAGACGGTGACCATCGGGCGCGCTCCCACCAACCAGATTCCCTTGAAGGACGAACGCTGCAGCCGCAACCACGCCGAACTGTTTGTGTCCGAGGGGCAATGGGTCGTCCGCGATCTGGATAGCCGCAACGGCACGGTGGTCCACGAGCAGTTGATCAAAGGCGATTGCCCGCTGAAGGCCGGCGACCTGATCCGGATCGGGCGATCGCAGTTGGTCTTCGTCAACGATCTGAGCGAGGCGTTCTCCGAAACGGCGGGCGTCACCCGCCGCTCGGCCGCCGGCCCATACATGCCTGCTCCGGCCAACCGCGAGACGTCGAACGATCTAGGCGGCGATTCCGACATCCTGGCTGCCTACGAACCGACGACGATCACGCACCGCAAAGGCCAGACGCGGTTCCTCACGCCCGGGAGCAAGGACGAAGGAAGCATTTCTCGCGCGGGGCGTGCCGCCGCCTACCTTTGCCGATTGGCGTTCGAACTGGCCAAGGCCCCCGCCGCCGAGCAAATGGCGGAATTGGCGCTGGGCGGCATGTTCGATTCGACGCAGACCGACGCGGGAGCCGTACTTCTTCTCCCGCCGGATTTCAAAGGCACTCCCGACGCAGTCAACCTGGAAGTGGTCGCGTCCCGGACCACGACCGAGCAGCGCTACCACCAGGTATCCAGCTTCCTGGCCCGTACGGTGCTCCGCGAGCAGGAGGCCGTGCTCGCCCGCAACGTGATGGGCGATAGTGCCCTCGGCAGCCGCGACAGCAAGGGAGAGATCCTCGCCACGAGCGTGATCTGCGCGCCCGTCCGCCACGGCCAGAACGTGCTGGGCTTGATCCACCTCTACTCGACCGACCCGGAACGTGCCCTGGATCCCGACGACCTCGAGTTCACCCTCGCCGTGGCCGACACCCTCGCGGTGGCGGTCACCAATCTCAACCGCCGGGAGGAACTGGCTCAGAACCTGATCCTCATCCGCAACGAGAACGTCGAGCTCCGCGAGCGCTTGGGAGTGCAGAGCGAGATCATCGGCCGGAGCCCGCAGCTACGGCAGGTCACCGAGGAGATCGCCCGTGCCGCCGCCAGCAAAGCGACGGTCCTGATCCGCGGCGAGAGCGGGGCGGGCAAGGAGCTGGTCGCCCGCGGCGTGCATTTCTCCAGCGCACGAAGCAAGAACGCCTTCGTCTGCCTCAATTGCGCGGCATTGTCCGAGGACCTGCTGGCCAGCGAGTTGTTCGGCCACGAGAAGGGCGCGTTCACCGGCGCAACCGAACGGAAAATCGGCAAGTTCGAGGCGGCCCACGGCGGAACCCTCATGCTCGACGAAATCGGCGAGATGAGCCCGAACATCCAGGCCAAGTTCCTCCGCGTTCTCGAGGGGCATCCCTTCGAACGCGTCGGCGGGAGCAAGCCGGTGAAGGTCGACGTCCGCGTCATCGCAGCCACCAACCGCGACCTGGAGAAGGACGCCGCCGAGGGCCGTTTCCGCCGCGACCTGTTCTTCCGCCTGAGGGTGTTGGAGATCATCGTTCCGGCGCTCCGCAAGCGGCCCGACGACATTCCCGTGCTGGCCAACTATTTCCTCGAGAAATTCCGAAGCGAGACGGGCCGCAAGATCCGCGGCTACACGCCCCGCGCCATGGAGCAACTCATCGCCTACCGCTGGCCGGGCAACGTCCGCGAGCTCCGCAACGTCGTCGAACGGGCCGTGGTCCTCTGCACCGGCCAGTACATCGACCAGGGCGACCTGCTCCTGTCCAACCTGGCCACCGCCGGCGACACGATGCAGCCGACCCCCGTCGACCAACGGTTCCGGGCATGCTCGCTGGCCGACATGGAGCGGACGCACATCGCAGCCACTCTCGAGCACACCGGATGGAACAAAAGCCGCACCGCCAGCATCCTCGGCATCGAGCGGTCCACCCTCGACCGCAAGATCCGCCGGTACCGCCTGAGCGAGAACGGCGGATCCGCGGGGAAGTAGGTCCCGCCCATCCCGATCCGTTGTGCGAAAAGGCGTGGGCATCTACCGCCGCACCAGCAGCCCGGCTGCTGACAACCCGGCTGCTGGCAAAGGGATTCCCGCTGCCCCAAGCGGTCGCTCGATGTCAGCAGCCGGGCTGCTTGATGTTCTGGTGGGTCGTTGTTTTAGAGCCTATCCCAAAACCGCCGGGGACTGGCTCATTTTGCGGAGTCTTCGGAGCAAAATGTGCCTGTCCCCTTCTCCTCGCGAGGTTTTGGGATAGGCTCTTATTCCGGGCACCCCGCGTTCTTTGGCAGCCCGCCCACAACTTCGAAAGAATTTTCGAGGGGGTATGTCGCTGCCGATCTGGAAGTGGCCATCTCTGGATAGATGACCGGCGCACTTGTCTATGATTCCGGTCTTGGACCGCCCAAGGGACCACCCGTTTGGCAGGTCGCCCTTCGGCAAAGGAGACTTGGCAATGACGCTTCCTCGCCCCGTCGACCGCTTCTTGCGCAACAAGTACAGAGGCCGCAAAAGCAGCCGTCCTCGGCATCTGCTCGGAGAGCAACTTGAGAACCGCGAGTTCCTCTCCGTGTCCCCTTGGGACTTCCAAGTCAATACCAAGGAGAAGCTCCTCCAAGCCGATGCGGCGGTGGCCTATAACGGCGACGGCATGCACGTGGCGGCCTGGCAGGATACCTGGAGTTCCACCGATACGGACATCCGCGCACGCATCTACGATCGCTACGACCACCCGGTCAGTGGAGATTTCATCGTCGCCAACACCGGCAAGAAGGAAGTCGATCCGGCGGTCGCTATGTTTTCCACGGGTGAGGTCGTGGTCGTCTGGACCGAACAGGTCAGTGCGACCGACCAGAACATTCGCGGTGCACTGTTCAGCAAGTCCGGACAACGCCTGTCGCAGTTCACCATCGCCGCAACCGCCAACCGCGAGTACGACGCGTCGATCGACGTCATCTATGTGCCGGCGGCCAAAGGATTCGCCGTCTCGTACACCTGCGACAGCGGCGCCGACTCGAACGTCAAGGCGAGCGTTTTCCTGTCCGACGGAACAAAGCTCGAAGAGTTCACGGTCGCCGGCACTGCGAACAAGGAGGCGCGCTCGAGCATCACCGGCGCCCATCTTGGATTCGCCGTTGCCTACGAACGCACCTACTCCACCACCGACACCGACATTCGTGTGGCGCACTACGGCGGATACAGCCAGCCGGGCAAACTCGTCTATCACACCAAGTCGTGGGATTCTGCTGCCAACGGGTCCGCACGCTTCGATGAGCAGGCCGGTATCGATTGGGATGGAATCCGCAATAAAGGGGTGGTCGTTTACCGCGCCCAAGGCAGCTATGGGTCGGAAATCCGGGCGCGGCTGATCGCACCGACCGGATTCACCGGCGCCGAGATTGTCGTCGAAGACCAATACGTCGACGTGTGGTGGCCGTCGCTCAATCGCTACGTGGGAGTAAAGTCCCAGGCAGCTCGCCCGGTCGTCGCGACAGCCAATTTGAAACAGGGTTTCGTCGTCGCCTGCGAAGTCAACGGCGGCCAGGTTCGCGCGTACGAAGTCTCCGGCAACGGCCTGGTGCACGCGTGGCAAGACGTCGGGACGGCACTCTCGGCCCCCGCGATCGACATCGCGAGCGACGGTCACTACGTCATCATGGCCAATAGCACTCAGAAGGACGGCGAAATCCGCGCTCGGCGCGGTTTCCTGAATCTGCTCCCCGAGGTTCGCCGCGTGCTCTACCTCAATTTCGAGGGAATCACCATCTCTCGGGCGGATCTCAACGGCTGGAATTCCGGATGGCAGTACCTCGACTCGCACGTCGATGCCGAGTTCAACGGCGTCACGGTCGGCCGCTTTCTCTCCGACCGCGGCGACCGCCAGCAGGTGATTAACCGCATCGTCCAACTCGTGGCCCAGGATCTGGCGCCGTACGGGGTGCAGGTTCGTCTCCGTGACGCTGGAGCCGTCCGCGAACAGGCGGCAACGACCGTCTTTGTCGGCGCCAACAACATCAAGATATCGGGGCAAACCGGTTCGCACGTCGCGGCTGACATCGACGCGGGTAACAACAATCGGACCGATATCGCTTTCGTCAACGAGGAACGGTGGTTTCGTCACAGCAGCGGCGCCTACACGACGACACCCCTGTCGACTGGCGTGGCTTTCCATGCGGAAGCGACCGCGCTGGCCATGGCCGACTGCATTGCCCACGAAGCCGGCCACACCTTCGGACTGCACCATGTGAAGTCGGGCACGCAAACGGAGGTGATGGGGCTTCGCTATAACACGAAGGGCCAATGGGTAACGGTAAACAAGCAATACTTTTGGAACGGGTCTGCTTGGATCCGGAACACGTCCTTCATGAATCAGCAGTTTGCCGCGCTGGAGGCCGGCTGGGCCGCCCAGAACAGTCACCTGGCGATGAGAGCCGCTTTCACCGCGCCGTTCTCCCAGACCGGCGCCGCGGGCGGATCGCCGGCTCAGCGCGGTGCGCCCTCCGCCTCGAGGCCCGCGCCGGCTACTGCGGCTGAGAACCTGCTGGATATTCTGGCTGCCGATATTGCCGCCCGCGAACCGGTGGCTTGTTCCGCCGTGCGGGAAGCCAAGGGGGCCATGCACGACCAGGCGATGAGACAGCTTCCTGCATGGGCCGGACAGGGCCGAGAACTCATGGCGGATCTGCTTGCGGGCCAGCACACCGTCACAACATCAGGAAAGTTCAACGGGCACAGCCATCTTGCTGCCCACGATCGGCTCTTCGCAACCAATGCGTGGGGTTAGCCGCGTAGCGCACTTCGTTTCCAAACGTGGACGGTCCGTTTGTGTGCCTCGCAACAGCGGCCGTCGGACAAACACCTCTGCGAGGCAAGGCAGGTTCCTTTTTACTGGGAGAAGTTCGATGAAATTCTCAAAGCTCTTTGGACAACGGCATGGGGCATCCAGCCGCAAAAATGCCTCGCGTCAACGGCGGAAGCTCGCCTTTGAGGGGTTGGAGTCCAGGCAACTCATGGCCACCGGAATGGCTGTACTGGCGGGGGGCGTACTCCAGATCACCGCCGATCCGCTCACTAGCGCCGTGGAGGTACTGGACGTATGGCAGCCGACCTCGTCTGCGCCGTTGCGGTGGACCTACGTCAAGGCCACCAGCCCCGGCCACGCTCCGGTCGTCCAGCCCTTTGCACCCGGGATGGTCAACAAGATCGTCTTCCACGGCAGTGCCGGCAACGACCGTTTCGAGAACAAAGGCACCGTTCCCTGCGTTGCCTACGGCAACAACGGGGCCGACGTATTGATCGGCGGCGCGGCCGACGATCAGCTCGTGGGAGGCGCCGGTAACGACAAGATCTGGGGCCAGGGCGGAAACGACACGCTCTGGGGGCAGGACGGCAACGACCAACTCATCGGCGGCGCCGGCAACGACAAAATCGTCTGCGGCAACCATAACGACATGGCCTGGGGCCAGGGCGGAAACGACACCCTCTGGGGCGAGAACGGCGCGGATCAACTCATCGGCGGCGCCGGCAACGACGATCTCATCGGCGGTGCGCATAACGACAAGCTTTGGGGTGAGGCGGGCAATGACCGGCTCTGGGGCGATGCCGGCAACGACTTCCTCGACGGCGGCCTTGGCGCTGACCGCCTGGACGGCGGCGACAACAACGACAAGCTCTTCGGCCGCGCGGGAGGGGATATCCTACTGGGGGGCGCCGGCAACGACTTCCTCGACGACGGCTCCGGCACGGAGTACGTCGATGGCGGCCTCGGCTACGACTACAATGCCTACAAGTGGGCAATCGGCGGCGCCAAGTTCGACGATATTTACCAGGGCAACTATGGAAACTGCGGCGTGCTGGCGGCGATCTCCTCCGTGGCTCACACCGGCGTCGACCTGGCGAAACGGATCCAGTACCTCGGCGACGGCAACTACCGCGTATCGCTCTACAGCGCTCCGGGCAAGCTGTCCTATGTTGACGTGAAGTTCGACGGCACGGTGGACCCGGGCGACGCCCAGCCCAACCCCAACCAAGAGGGCGATTTCTGGGTCACCATTCTCAATCGGGCGTTAAGCAAGCCGCTGCCCGAGTTAGCCGGCAGTCCATACCAGTGGGACGGGTTCGGCCGCTTGCTCGACCGGCCGGGTCAAGCCTACAGCGCCAAGCCGCTGGGCAATCAGGACCTCGCCAGGATCATTCTGGCTCGTCAGCAGAACAAGCCGGTAATCGTCGGACATCATGGCCATTACCGGGCCGTCCTTGCCGTCCGCTACAACTCCACGAGCAAGCAGTGGGAGGTCGACCTGCGGGATCCCCACGGCAGCGACTTCCACTGGACGACGGGCAACCCCGGCGACGGCCTGATTACGATCTCCTGGGCAACCTTCACCGGGACCGACTTCGCAAAGTACGTGATTTGCTGGTGACCGGTATTTGGACAGTAGGTCCGCCGTTTTCCGGCTGGCCCTGGGCGACCTGAAAATCAGTCCCGCCAGCACTCGCGGATC
>JAXGMN010000054.1:0-83842 GCA_040768665.1 Thermoguttaceae bacterium | reverse complement strand
TAGCCCGACCGCACCCTGCTCCATCCCAGACCCCTGCCGGTTTATCCGGCAGGTGAAGGAGGTTCTCCAGCTAGCACGACCACCACCCCACCCCACACCCCTGCCAGTTCTACCCGGCAGGTCAAGAAGTTTTGTCACCGAGCGCCGCCGTCGCCCCGCCCCACTCCAACCCCTTTGTTTCCTTCCGGTCGCGCTGCCGCAGCCCGAACGATTGCATGGCCTGGCGCCAGCATTCACCACGACCACATGCCCAGCTTGGCAAGCTCTCGGCGAATTTCGAGCAGCTCCGGGTGGTTGAGCTGGAGGCGTGCAACGGTAGCACGTCCTGTGGAAGTCTTCCCGAGGATTTCCAACGACGTCGAACTCGACCATTCGAAATGATCATCCCAGCAATCCCGCCGCGGATTGAACAGGGGCGCTGTGCGGCCCGTCACCGAGTCCTCTCCATCGACGTGCGCCCACTTGTGATCGTTGCAGTGGGGACAAGCGTAGGCCAGGTTCTCGAGGACCGTATGGCCGCCTCGTGACGCCGGAAGGATGTGATCGACTTCAAATCCGCCGACCTGCAAGCGATCGGATAATCGGCAGTATTCACACGCGCGTCGAGCCCGGTTGACAACCTCCATGCGAAGTTCGACCGGGATGCTGGTCATGCTTCGTCCAACGGCTCCGGCAGACTGCCGATGAGATCGGGCGCTGCTTCGTGCAGACGTTTCAAGACGTTGAGGGCTTGAACCTTCCGCAGCGTTTGCCGGCGCCAGAATTCCGCAAGCTGCCGGTGCTCGTCGCGTTCTTCGGGAGAACAGGCATCCTTCGTCTCGCCAAGCTCGCGCATGCGGTGCTGAAGTTCGTCGTCCAACTTGTACTCGGCCACGGACTTCAGCAGCTCGATCGCTTCTTCGAAAGCGGACACGAAGTTGGGATGCAATACCGAAACGGAACTCATGACTCAATTCCACAAATGCGGGACCACCCCACAATGTTAGCTAACTGCCGGCGAATCGGCAAGACCCGTGTCGCGCGTGCCTGGCCCGTCCACTGGTCGAAAACCGCATTCTCCCGACGCCCCAATTCAGGACGTGGAACACCATCTCTCTCGGCGCGACTCTGGCCGTTCCCAGACCCCTGCCGATTTATCCGGCAGGTGAACAAGGTTCCCCAGCTAGCCCGACCGCACCCTGCTCCATCCCAGACCCCTGCCGGTTTATCCGGCAGGTGAACAAGGTTCCCCAGCTAGCCCGACCGCACCCTGCTCCATCCCAGACCCCTGCCGGTTTATCCCAATCATTCCGAGATTTAGTTGGCATTGATTTTGCTTTCAGGCAGCTTCCGCGTCTTCCGGTTGGCACTGGTCATCGTAAATTACCACGAGCCTGTCGATCAGGTTCTCTTGGCGAATGAGACGCTGGGGAAGGCGGCCAGTGGTGAGGGGCTTCTGGCGATTGTACCAGTGCGTCCAGGGAGGGGCTGACTGCCCGGCCTGGGCCAGTTTGGCCGGAAGCTCAGAGAGATCTCCCAGAATTCGTTCCACGTAGTGCTCGTTCTGGAGATTCGGGATCAGCATGATTTCCGGCGGCAGGCATTGGAAATCGCGGGTCAGTTTCTTCCGGCTGTGCCGTTTGCGGCAACACCGCTTTGCCTTGCCCCAGTGGCCCTCCAGGCCATTCGTCGTCGCCCCCGCGAGGCCACGGGGAACAGCCTCGACCAGTAACGATCCAGATGCTCCACGATGATCCTGCACCGCACGGCACGCGGCGGATCGCTGGGGTCCTCCACCTGCCTGCGGCAACTCCTCACGCAGGGCTTCCAGGGATTGCTGCATCGCCGTGCTCTCGTCCGCCCTCCCAGCAGGTATGGGTCGTGGAGAGGGCTTTCTCCTTGAGCCGAAAGCCGCATCGCACTTCGCAGGCGGGTAAACAACTGCCACGCTTGCTCGAATTCCGCGGCCGCTTCCATCACACGCGAGTCGTTCAAGTAACTGCAGCATTAACAGATTTCCCAGGACTTGATGCGCCGCTGGCGTACGGCCGGTTCCTCCAGTAACTGCTGCAACGCGGCCGCGGCCCGGCCCACCCGGCGATGGCAGATACAACAGGTACGGATCGAACGGGTAGCCCTGGCGGCGGCCGTCGCGCGGATAGTCCAAGATCCATTGATGAACGGCCACCACCAGTTCGCGGCCCAACACGTCGGCCGGCACCTCGGCGGCTTGTCCTTGTAGCAAGTGCCAGGCTGGTAGCATCTTCCACGTGGTCGCGCAGCCACAGCGTTTGGCCGCGGCGTGCCCTTCAGCCGGGCCTTGCAGCTTGAGCTTGCGGACCAATTCTCGCAGAGCCACTTGCGGCTTTGCGTACCTGAACTTTCGCAGATTTTCGCGGATTTTCGCTTGAATAGAGGTGTATGCGTCCGTACAGTTCAAGAGGTGACACGTTCCGGGGGACTTCTCGAAAGGAGAGTTCCCCATGTTTACAATAATGCCGAGTTCGTTGGAGGTGATTTTGCAGTGCTTGTCGCCTGCCTTCACACAACCCAGTTTTCAAGTCCAAGTTTCGGTGTTCCTGGGCTGGATCATGTGTCTGGGCAAGCGAACGGAATATCGTGTGTTTGAAACAATCGAGACCGGCGCCCCCATTTCGCATGCCGAGCGTCATCGGTTCGACCGGTTCTACAATTTTTTCAGCCGTTCGGCTTGGACGGTTTACGACGTGGCCTATCTGTTGGCCGTACAAATTGTCCTCTGGCTGAACCCCACGGGGGCGCTGTACCTGGTCGTCGACGATACCCTTCTGCACAAGCGAGGCAAGCAGGTCTATGGGCTGGGCTGGTTTCGCGATGCGGTAGCTTCCACACGAAAGCGGGTGGCCACGGCCAGCGGCAATCACTGGGTTGTGCTGGGGCTGGCGATCACCATTCCCGGAACCGACAAGATCCTCTGTTTGGTAATCAACGCACGACTCCACGTGCCGGCCGAAGGGAGCAAAAGCGAACCGGCCTTGGCCCGCGAGATGCTTGAGGAGGCCCAGACTTGGTTTCCCGGCCGGCAACTGGTTCTTATCGGGGACGGCGGATATTCGGCGAATCCGTTGCTTGCGGAGTGGAACCCTGAGGTGACATACGTAGGCTTGTTGCGCAGTGATGCCGCGCTGTTCGATCCGAAGCCGCCTCACCAACCCAAGAGCAAGCGAGGTCCCAAACCCAAAAAAGGTCCGCGGCTTCCCACCCCGAAGCAGGCCGTTACGCGAGCTGAAAGCACGCGAAGCAAGAGCGGCCCTTGGGTGTGGCAGACAGTTGAGGCGAGCGCCTACGGCGTCACACGCACGTTCCAAGTGGTTTCCTTTCTGGCCGTCTGGCCGAAGGTTCTGGGACTGCTGCCCATCCTCGTGGTCTTGGTGCGCGATCCCGAGGGCAAGTTCGAAGATGCCTATCTGTTTACGACCGATGTAGATGCCGATCTGTCGTGGGTGATTTCGACCTACGCCCGAAGGTGGTCCATTGAAGTCGCCTTCAAAGCGAGCAAGCAGGTGATGGAGATTCAGTCGCCTCAGCACCGGTGCCAACAGAGCATTGAGAAGCTCGCCCCTTGGGTGTGGCTGATGCAGAGCGCCATTGGCCTGTGGTACCTCACTGCCGGCAAAGACCTGCCCGAAGCGCAGACCGCGCGAGACGCTATGGGGCCGTGGGACACTGAGTGGTCCCTTTGTCATATGCTCCGGGTACTCCGCCGAGCGATTTTGCATCAGACAATTACTGCCAAGTCAACGAGAAAGGCTGACCTTGAGGAATTGATTCGCCAACTCGAAAACTACCTAAATCTCGCTGCTTGAGCATCCTGAAACCTGCGAAAGTTGAGGTACAGGTCTTCTCCGATATCTCGCAGCAAGTGGAAGTGACAGGCGCGGTGCACCACGGCCTCGCCCCAGACCGCCTCACAGGCAGCGGCCATGGCATCGCCCAGATCGTGCAACGCTTCCTGGGGCCTTCCGAACCGCTCGGTGGCCTCGTGAAGGCAGGGGATGATCTCGTCGGCGTTTTCGGTGGCGATCTTCCATGCGTCCAAACACAAGCCGCTTTCGGCATCCAACAGGCCAAAGTACAGCGGCGTGCCCGGTTCGACCGTGGCATCCATCAACCAGGTACTCCGCCCTCGTTGCTCGAACCACTCACGCAACAGCGGCGTCGCGGATTGCCGGTGCAGATGGCCGAAGTAATAGAGGAACTTCATCGCCAGATCATGCAGGCTGCTGAAGGGGATGCAGAGCGGGCGCAGTCTGGCCGCGATGTCCTGCAGGCATCGTCCTTCCAAGAACGTTTGCACGCCGACGTGGGCGATCAGGTCGTAGCCATACTTGCCCCCTTTGGGAACCAAGCCGGCCAAAAGGGGCGAGTGCCGCAGTTGACAATCGCCCGTAGTGCGGACCACCTCGACGGCGGCAAAGGCGTTCAGTTCCCGGGTCACGACCTGGCGACAGGTCGTCTTTTGCACCTGCGTTTGCTCATCTGCCGGCTGATCGAAACGATGGCAGATCCCCGAGGGTACGTGTAGCGTCCCGAAGGCCGCTTGCCAGTAGTCTCGCCACTGATGGAACAGCATGGCAGCCTTCAGGGTGTCGTTTTTTTTAGACCATAGAAGGCCGTCGCTTGGCGGACTTGATCGGCATGGATGGCCAAGCCCTGGGCCTGGAGAGACTTCGCCAGCGAAGCGTCGCTGGCTCCGGGCTTTCGCAGCATCTGGAGCAACAAGTGAATGACGTCCATGGGCTCCATGCCCGGCGGCAACGGGGGCGCCGGTCGCGCGGCCGGTACCCAAGGCGCTGCGCTCGCAGGGGGTTGTCGTGTGGCTTGTTGCTGCTGGTGTTTGTCCGGGTTGGCCGAGGTGTACACGGCCCAGTGGCCGAGCGAGAAGCGTTGAATCTCCCCGCGGTGCAGCAAGAGGCTCAGATGGTTGTGCACGCGGGTGCCCAGCCATTGCTGGAGTTCTTCCACGGTGCAGCCTTGGGTGGACTGTTCGACCAATGCCAGGATGGTCTGGGGCAGGTTGCCGTGTCGGGAGAAGCAGAGCTGCTGATAGACCCACAGTCCGCGGCGATCGAAGCGGGGGACGCTCTTGAGCGTGACATAGGCGGAATTGCCGTTGATGCTGACGTACGTGCCCACCTTGGCCAATGCTCGCTGGACGGTTTTGGAAGAGACCTGCAATAGTCGGGCCAGTTCCGCGTAAGGGGCGACCCGCCGCTGCCTGAGCAGTTCGACGACCTGCGATTCGCGTGGGGTAAGATCTACCATGCTCGCCTCCAATGTCCTGCAATGTAATCATCCCCGAAAATGCAACGAACCAATTACATAATAGGACATTCCTCCAGAAGAAAAAAGGGGCCCGAAAGCCCCGAGAATAGCCAATTTCACGCACCGAGTCTCCTCTCTGCCTGTCCGACCATGTAGAATGCCACCCTTCTAGATCGCCAGAACGTATTGTCCCGCTTCACCTTCGGAAAAACCCAACCAAATCTCGGAATGATTGGGTTTATCCGGCAGGTGAACAAGGTTCCCCAGCTCGCACGACCATCGCCCCATCCCATCCCAGACCCCTGCCGGTTCATCCGGCAGGTGAGCAAGGTTCCCCAGCTAGCCACGCGCCCTCCTCTTTTTCGTGCTTTTCGTGTATTTCGTGGTTCCTCCCCTCCCCCGACCTCGCGAAAAAAATCCGCCGGCCCCGTGTAAGATTCCGCCCCAGCCCCTGTGTACGATTCTGGAGGACGCCACCCCGCGGCCCGCCCTCCGCTTTTCCCCATTTCCCATCGGCGGACTGCCGCCATCAGGGGCCTTTCCGCCGTTTGGCCACGACTTTCGCAAGCCGGATTCCAATGCCACCGCTCAGCGCGAGACTGAACACGGCGGTCCGGACCACGAACTGGTCCGTG
Source organism: Thermoguttaceae bacterium (assembly GCA_040768665.1). Taxonomy (GTDB): domain Bacteria; phylum Planctomycetota; class Planctomycetia; order Pirellulales; family Thermoguttaceae; genus JABWBD01. The sequence continues at coordinate 77,924 of JAXGMN010000054.1, read as the reverse complement.
GAAACGGAGGGTCCGTTCACCCAGGTCAGGATCGGCGCGAGAACCACCATCGTCCAACACGCCAGCTCCGCCAGGTACCACGGATCGACCGGCTCGGTAGTCGGGTCCCGTTCAGCGCCCACCTCAAGACCCTCGCGCGCGGGCTCATTCTGCCGAGTCTCCGGACCAAAGTCGCCTTCTCCGTGCCGCTTCTGCACTGGATTTTCAGCCTCTTCCACGCGCAGTCCTCCTTCTTCGAGTATCGCCGGCCGTGCTCGAAGGAGGCTGCTGAAAACGGGGACTGGCTCCGCAACCCGTGATGGTATGCATCGCACCCAAATACAAGACGTTGCGATGCCTGCCCCCTTTTTCAGCAGCCTCCGATCTGCCGCGCCGAACGAGGCTTGCAACGACACACCCCGTCCAGTATTCCGTGGTTGCGCAGTCCACGCAAGACTCCGCGACCGCACCCCAATTCAGATTTCGCAGTGTCGCACGGCGGCATACGACACAACGCTGAGAGCCTGTCCCAAAACCGTCGGGGACTGGCTCATTTTGCCGAGTCTTCGGAGCAAAATGTGCCTGTCCCCTTCTCCTCGCGAGGTTTTGGGACAAGCTCTGACTGGCAGGGATGCCTTGGGCAATCAACCGGGAGGTATCTTGATGCCAGCGACTCTGCAGGCCGTAGAGAATCGACGGAATGGGAAGCAAAGGACAGGACGCCCCCGATTCCAGCAGCCCCAAGCGCCATCGGAACGCGCGCACAACGCACGGCAACTGGCGGACCGGTGCCTCCTCGGGGATCAAGAGGCGTGGCGGCATCTGGTCGAGATGTACGAACCAGTTTGCCGACGTCGCGCCGGTGAAGTGCTAAGCGAACAAGCCGCCTCGTTTGCCCTGGACGATGCCATACAGAACGCCTATCTTGCCGTACTTGCGAACTTGCACACTTGGCAGGGGCACAGTCACGAAAGCTTGGCAGCTTGGTTTGGCATGATCGCGAAGCGCGAAGCGATCCATTGTGCTGAGGCACTCCGGCGCTGGTCGCAGGATCGGGAGGAGTGCGTCTCCGAAACCGACGAGGCTGCGCGCAGATACGCGAACCGGCGGCGACAACGGGAGGTGCTCGACCTGATCGAGGATCTGAACAGGAAGAGCCCGGAGCGCCAACGCGCGGTGCTCCGAGAGCTTTTCCAGGGCAAGTCGCAGACCGAAATTGCTGCTTCCATTGGGGTTTCGGAACGCACGGTCCGTACAGACATCACCAGAATGAGGGATCGGCTGGCAAGCGTGCGGAAAACCGCACAAGAAAAGCGGAAATTTGTTTCCGGAAAACCCCGGGTTGAGCCCTCTATATCAGTAGGGGCAAACTGAGAGACAGATTGGGAGGTACGGAACTGACTTTCGAAGGGTCTACGAGGTAGGATAAATTCTTCTAACAGGTTTCTGGAAATCCTTCACACGGTCGTGACGTCCGCCCCTCGGCCACTGTATTGGATGCCGAGAGAGCGGTTGCGGAAACTGAGTTGTGTGAGGGTATGTGGCAGCGGGAGAAACCTCAGGAAGAAGGCTGGTGCGGGGGATTGCGAAGTACGCAACTGCTGGGCAAGGTGCGTTCTTCCGTTAGCGCCGGTAATCGGTTCCCCGAAATGGTTCCTGACACCTTATGCTCCACCTGACACCTTATGCTCCACCCCTTATGGGCCACCTGACACCTTATGCTTCCCCACCTTTGCTTCCCGACACCTTATGCTCCCTTGCGACAAACGTAAACGAATGTAACGATGCTGGAGATCTCTGTTAAGTTCACTACGGTCCCTTACCAGGGTGCTCCTGAAACAAAGTGGAGGTTACGGCCAGATCACGACGGTTTCCTGTAGTACACACGCTTATATCTACAACACTGACTGCCTTCCAGACATGATGTAGCACGACGAGCCAAGGATCGGCTCTTGGAGGCATTCGGGAGCAACGCTCTTTTCGTGCATCGTAGGCTATAGTGGGTGTAGGCCATGATTCGGTTTATCGCTTCGTTGTGCGTCTTTGCCTCGCTGTGTCAATCATCTGCAGCGGTCGACAATGACACATCGAAGATCAGCGTCAGTAGCGTGCTAGACGCTTTTGCCGCATCGGTCGACGCAGTCCGCTCCTACGATGTCTTCGTGACGTTCCACAAGGAGTTTCTTTTGAAAGCAGAGGCGGTCGGAGGAGGATCGGACAACCGTGGCGCACCGATGAGACTGGCCTACCGAGAGTACAAGCTTGGTGAAAGCAAGGACGAGATTCGGGTGTTGACACGCGAGTGGCTGGCTGGCCACAAACGCAGATTTCAAACAACCGCGCATGGGGCGAAAGGATGGGACCACTGGATCGAGGCGGGAGTGTTCGACGGGGAACTGTCGGCACAGTTAAACCGGAAAACGGCGGTCTCCGGAATCAGTTCGCGCACGCCGCACGAGAGACCGTTGGCGCTTTTTGAGCAAAACTACGCCTGTCTCTTCCGGGACCTTCCACACGGCGGATCACTAGTAGAACTCTTGCGATCGCGCCAAGGGACTCGCATTGACAAGGGCGACGCCCAATTGATTGAAGTCGAGTGTCCGCAGGAGGGCACAACTTACCGCGACTTTGGATGGAGGATTTCCTTTGATCCGCAGCGTGGCATGCTGCCGGTTAAGATGGAACATTACATGCACAACATGGACGTGCCGTATTGTGTTACGTCAATTGAAGCGTTCCGCCTTGTGGCTCCTGGAGTTTGGGTGCCCACTAAGGGCATTCACGTGTTCTTCGAACAGGACGGTCGGAAGTCGTCGATGGCAACACTGCAGGTAGATGAAATGCGTTCGCAGTGGAACACGCCCGTGTCGGATGATGTCTTTGTTTTGACTCTTCCAGCAGGAACTAAAGTGATCGACGAGGTCCGAGATTTGGCATATGTGTCCGGTCAGAGTGACAGCAGTGCCAATATCGATGAGCTAGTTGAGAACTCAAGCAAGTTCGTGCCGCTCGCGGGCGCTAAGCAGGTTAGTCCGCCTAAGGCGGCTCGCCACTGGACGTGGGCGTTGCTGGCCGCACATGGTGCCGCCATCGTTGTCTTTCTGCTTCTCCTTTTGCGCCGGGTGCGAAGACGAACGAGTTCGGGGATGTGAATGACAGCGCTCATGATTCTGGCTGCAAGTTCTCTCGTCTTGTCAGACAGTGGCGACGGACCGCCTAGGGCGTTGCTCGATGATTACAGTGTATGCGGCGAAACGTCTCTCTATGTCATCGCACGCCTGAAGCAAGTGAATACGACGCTGGAGCGTATTAGAGAGATCATGGGGCCACGGCAAGGAGACCTTCGTAGCCTGGAAGAAATCGCGCGTGCAGCTGAGAAGATAGGCCTACGGCCCGTTGTTGCGAGCATGCGTGAATCGAGTTTGAACGATATCCCGTTGCCGGCGGTCGCTCATTTGCGCCGGGCGCTTCACGTGGACACAAAGGAGCAAGGGCACTTTGTTGTAGTTCTTGCGCTCGGACAAAAGGGCATTCTGGTTCTTGACCCCCCTTTCCCATCTGCCCGAATATCGTGGCCAAGGTTCGAGAGCGTATGGACCGGAAACGTGATCTTCTTTTTGGACTCGGATGAGAGCCTAGATGTTTGGAAGGGAAACTTGCGATCCCAGGAGAAGGTGGTCGCGCTTGCGTGGACGCTGATGCTTACGATCGGTTTCTTCTTTGTGGCGATGCTCATGATCTCTCGATGGCCGCTTTCTGTGGTGGCGGGATTGCTGCTGTTCTGGAGTGTGTTCGCGTACACTGACTACGCGAGCATTGGACCTCCGAGAAATCCGGGAATGCGCGCTGCTGCGGCGTACATTCTCGCCAATCGCTGCAAAGCAGAGCCGGTGGTGGCCGAGACCCCTTTCGAGTTCTTCAGACTCGCGTATTACCTCCGCGACTCGTGCCGGCCGGTTCTGTGCGTCAAGCAGCCGTGTAGGGAAAAACAGTACGGCGCCGCTCACCTGCTCGATTCGGACCTGGCCACAGCGGAGGAAATCTTGCGCCACAAGCCGCAAAGGCTGTGGATCGTAACAAGTGCACCGTACCACGCGAAGGCTGAAACGGAACTTCTGAAGGCTGGAGAGTGCGAGGTACTGCAAGAGCGCACATTCGAGCAGGACTTCTGGCTGGAACGGCCGCTTCGGGTGAAATACTGCGAGGTGAAGGAGGAGAGTGCGTTTCAGGTCGCCGTTGGGAAGCGAGCGAGGCGGTTCGGAGATGGGGATTGGGCTCGTACGCGCGATAGGTGCGCGGCCTGTTTGAGTTTCGGAAGCGTCAAACGCTCGGAGAAATGAATATGAATCGCCGCAATCCAACGGGGCGTACGACGATGTTGCTGACCTGCCCGTTCCTTCTCATCCTCGGTTGCATCCAAGCCGCGCCTCCCCTCGAACGCCGCTTCGACTTCCGCGGCGGTGTGTTCGACGGAATCCAGCTTGGAGTGCCGGATTCCGAAATGACGCGAATGATGACCCCGGAGGAAAGTGGACTGCTGCTCGAAATCTCCGGTGCTGACAAACTCGCCGAAGTGGCGTTCTCCCCGAGGATGAGGCTCGAGGGGGACTTTGAAATCGTGGTGGCGTACGAAATCCTCGACATCGCTTCTCCCGACCGCGGCTACGGCGTCGGCCCGCGAATCTACGTGGCAACCGCATCGCACGACGAGGATGCCGCGACCATCTCGCGCTGCAAGAGCCGCGACGGAGCCGACGTCTACTCGGCCCATAGGGCGCAGAACACCATTACCAATTCCGGAGAAAGTCGCCGGCAGCACAGCGTCGAAGCGGTGCCGACCAACGCCGCCGCCGGGCAATTGTGCCTGCGGCGACTCGGCAACGAGTTGGTCTACCTCGTGTCCGACGACGAGAGACGAATGCTCACGGAAATCCGGAAGATCCCCTTTACCGAAGCCGACGTCACCTCCATCCGGATCGGCCTCGATCGCGGCGGAGCCACCACGCCCGCGGCGATGCGATGCAAGGACCTTGTGATTCGCGCCAATGGATTCGCCACGGGACGAACGGTGATATCGTCCGAAGCCCTCCTCGGCGCCGCCACCCTCGCGGCACTCCTCCTCGCCACCGCGGCATGGTACTGGCTGAGACAAGGAACTGCCCCAGAGGTCACCGAGCCCGAAGACAACGACGACCTTGAAGAAAAGATTGTGCGGATGGCCCAGTGAGGACGCAGCGCGCTGCGCGATTGCTGCCTTGGAAGAAATGGATTGGTGGGACTGGATGGAAGGATGCATGGGTTCGGCGGTGCAGACATGGGCTCGTGGAGAAAGCGTTGACTCGAATGAAAACACTTCATTCTCTACCATCTCCATGAAAAGCCGAGCGAGGGACACTGATCTTCACTGATCCGCGCTAATTCGGGCAGCCCCACAGATTGGTGGCGATTAGTGAAGATTAGCGTTCCCCGGCTTCGTCGTCCTGTCCGAGATGGACGAGGTCTGCCAGAGACTCGAAACAAGAAAGACGCTCATGAAACGCTGCTGGATTGCGGTCGTACTCACGTTGATCCTCGTCGTGGCGGCGGCCGCCCGCCTCCACGCCAGCGGCGCCAAGTGCCTCTGGTTGGACGAGGTGCTCTCCTGGCGGCTGCAGAGCTTTCCTGCCGCGGAAATCGTCGCCCGCAGCGGTGAGACATCCACCGTGCACCCGCCGCTCTACTTCCTGCTGCTGCGATTCTGGGGCCTCGCCTTTGGCGATTCCGAATTCGCATTGCGCTCTTTTTCCGCGGTTGCGGGCATCGCCGCCACCTTGGGCATCTTCTTTCTGGTACGAGACGCCGTTCGCTTCAATGCGGTCGGCTCCGCGGAGTCGGCCCCCCATTCCGCCGATCTCGCAGGCATCCTTGCTTCGCTCCTTGTTGCCGTCAACCCGTTCCAGGCCTACTTGGGAAAGCAAGTCCGCGGCTATACCCTTGGCATGCTGCTGCTCGTCCTGAGCAGTTGGGCCCTCCTGCGCATGCTGGCGGCGCGGAGCACAAAGACCGCGGCCGCCTGGACCGCCGTTTACGTGCTCACCGCCCTGGCACTCTGCTACACCCACGCTCTGGCCCTCTTCTCCGTCGCCGCCCAGGCACTATTCGTCATCGCCTACCTCTGGATCATCCCGGGCGTGCGCCTTGCCCCAGTAAAGCGGACGGAATTCCGCTTTACGGAAAACCACGCCGATACGAGGCAGTTTGTCAGGATGTGTGCCCTGGCAGCCGCGCTACTGCTGTTCGTCGGATATTTGCCATGGCTGTCCAACCTCTGGGGACAGTCGGAAAGTCTGCGGACGTCCTGGACGAGTCCCTTGTCGCTCCACGACCTCGCCCTGCACCCGTCCACCGCCCTGCTGGGTGTCCCGAACAGCCGCCCCATAGAACCGCGGGCCGCGGCCTGGTGTGCAACCGCGCTCTTGTTGGCCGCGCTTTTTGCTTCGGCCGTTACCGGGAGATGGGCGGGTATCTTCTTCCTGCTCGCCGGAACGATTCCGCTGCTGCTGATTCTCGCCTACTGCACGTTCTCCGTGCGGAGCATCTTCAACGCGCGTTACCTCGCGTTCGCTCAACTCGCCTGGTTGGCCTCCCTCGCCCTGCTCGTATCCCGGATCCCCCATCGACCCGAACGCGCGATCGCTGCCGCGGTGCTGGTCATGTGGTCGGCCTTTGGCTGGATCGAGTATTGGGACGTCTTGGGCCCGGCACGGAAGCCCGGGATGCGCGACGCGGCCGCCTACGTCGCCCAGCACCGCCAGGCGGATGAGATCGTACTCGCCCACACGCCGTCCGTCTTCTTCAAGTTGGCGTACTATTTTCCTGGCGAAATTCCCGCACGCCTCTGTGTCCGCGTTGCCGAGCGGCAGGCGCAGCCCGGTTCCGCACACTTGCACACCACCGACCTGATCACCTTGCGCGACGCGCTTGCCCAGCGACCGGCGGGACTGTGGATCGTCACAAGCGACTCTTACCGCCCGCAGTACACTTATCTCGATATCCTCTTGCCCCCGGGTTGGCGGATGACGGAATCGAAACGCTTCGATCAGGACATACGGTGGGAAAAACCGATCGAAGTCAAACATTATCGGCCCGAGAACACACCGGCGGAAGCCACCCCGCACGAGCTAGCAGTGCAGTAGCCGGCCAGACCGCCGAACAGAAAAACCAACCATGGCCCTGCTGACCGCATCCGACGCCGCTCCCCTGGTCTCGGTCATCGTGCCGTCCTACACTACAACTCCCGCGGCACCTTGCCTCGCTGCCTCGACAGTCTCTACGCCCAGCAGTGCGATGCCGACCACGAGATCCTCGTTGTCGACAGTTCCGACGACGGCACTTCCGAACTCGTAGCCCAGCGCTACCCCGAAGTCCGCCTCCTGCGCTATTCGCAGAAGACTCTTCCCGGAAAAGCCCGCAATCGCGGCGTACGCGAGGCGCGAGGACGGGTGATCGCCTTTACCGACGCGGACTGCGTGGCCCCTCGCGACTGGATCGCGCGGCACCTCCTCCGCCAGCGCGACTGGGATATCGTCGGCGGCGCGCTGGACAACGGCAATCCAATGAGCCTCATCGGATGGGCCGGCTATCTCAGCGAATTCAACGGCTATACCCCCGGTCATAGGTGTCTTCCCGAGCGCAACCTGGCCACGGCCAACGTCTCGTACAAGGCCGAGGTCTTCCGGCAGGACAGTTTCCCCGAAGATATTTGGCCCGCCGAAGATCGCGTCTTCCAGGAAACCGTCTCCGCCAGACACTCGTGCTGCCTCGATACTTCTCTCACGGTGTCGCATCTCAATCGCAGCAGGTTGCGTGATTATCTCGATCATCAGTTCCGGCTCGGGGCATCCTCGGCCGCCGCGCGCAAGCGGATCCCGCTGCCCGGCACCTTCTTGCTCCGCTATCCGCCCGTCGTACTGCTCGTCCCGTTCTATCGTACCGCGATGCTGTTTGCTCGCGTGGCTCGCGACACCCCGCGTTTCTTGCTCCCCGCAGTGCTGACGGCCCCGCTGGTATTGCTGGGTTACCTCGCCTGGTCGGGCGCGTTTTATCAGGAGTGTCGTCGTTAGTGCCCTTCCCATGACAAAGTTCAGACGCAATACGAGGCCCGCATGCTGCCACGAACTGGACTATTCGGATTAGCCCAGGTGTTCTCACTGGCAGCGGGGCTCGCTCTCCAGAGCATCGCGGCGCGCCGGCTTGGTGCGGCCGACTACGGCCGGTTCGTTACCGTCCAGTCCGTACTGCTCGTGGCACTGGTCCTCCTGATGAGCGCCGTTCCCAACGCCCTGCGGCGCCGCCTCAGTTGCGATCCCGGCAGCCTGCGAGTCGCATGGCGCATGCTATGGCTGGTCCAGGTGCCCCTTGCTCTCGGGGCCGCCGCTCTCGTGTCCGCTCTTTCCTCGGGAGCCGCTCGAGCACTGAACGACGCCGCACTCTCGCCCGCCCTCAGCCTGGTGGCGATCGAGCTGGCAATTCGAGGAGGACTACTGGAACCTGCCTGGCATCTGCTCAACGGCCTCCGCCGCCACACAACCCAGGCGGCCCTGATGATCGTCCATACCGCGCTGCGATTCGCGTGCGTCGCAGGCGTCTTGCTCGTCAGCGCCGGATTGCTCCAGGCCCTGGCGGCCCTGGTAGCAGCTGCCGCCATCAGCTCGCTCGCCGTGCTGGTCGCGATCCTCGCCGCCGCCAATACCATGCCGCATCGCAGTCATGCATCCATCGGCCCGGAGCTGTGGCAATGGCTGCGGCTCTCCCCCGCCGCCGAGATCCTCAATTACCTTGCCGTGGCCGCCAATCTCTGGATCGTCAAAGCAATGGTTTCCGACCAGCAACAACTCGGAGCGTATGCCGCGTGCTACATGCTGGTGCACGTCGTGCTCTCCCTCGGTATCGTGCTGTCGCGCAGCTTCTTCTCCAGCTTCGCGCAGGCGATGGAGCGAGGAGATGCTTTACTTCCGTTGTCCCCTCATCCTTAGGACCAAAAGACCCATGATTGACGAATCACTGCGCTGCAGCCGCGTTGGTCTCTTCGACGATCGCCCGCCGTTGGCGACCGTCCGCGCGTCCGTCGTTGTGCCGGTCTACAACCGCTCGATTCAGCTCCGGCGGGTCTTGGGGGCACTATCGAACCAGACGTTTCCCGCCGACGCAATGGAAGTGCTGGTGTGCGATGACGGATCGACGGAAGACATCGCGGCAATCGTCGCCGGGTTCGGCGGCGAACCGCGGTGGGTGCATCTCCGGCAACAGAACCTTGGGCCCGGCGCTGCACGAAACCTCGGGCTTGTGCACGCCCACGGCGAAATCGTCGCTCTGACCGATTCCGACTGTATCCCCTGCGCCACCTGGCTCGAGGAGATCGTTCGGCCATTGGCCGATTCGGCTGTTGGAATCGTCGGCGGCAATATCGACTACAGACGAGCCGAGTATCTCTCCGGACAATGCATCAACTTCCTGATGTCGAGCAGTTTGGGCGCCGGCGGCGCCCGCAACCCCTGTTCCGCCGTGCATATGAAATACTACCCCCGTGCAGGAAATATGGCCGTGCGCCGGGGCTTGGCGCTGGCCGCCGGAGGATTTCCCAAAGCATCGCATGGAGAGGATCTCGAGTTCAGTCATAAAGTGATGCAACTCGGCGGCCGTGTTGCCTACGCCCACCAGGCCGCCGTCGTCCATAACGAGCGACGTGGTCTCATCGCGGCCGCTCGCGAAGCCTTCAAGAAAGGCCAAGCGCGGGTCCGCCTCGCCACGCGACATGGAATGCATGAAGTCCTTCACTCGCTGCCGGCCGCCCTATTGCTATACCTGGTGCTCTTCTGTTGCGCAAGCGTGCTTCGTCGCAACCTGGTCCAGTGGCTCGCTGCGCCGGGTTGTATCTACCTTGCAGTGCTCGCCGTTCTGGCGATCCAAGGGATGGTCAAACTGCGTTCAGTCCGCGCCGTGGTCCTTGTCCCCGTGTATGCGTCCGCGATGCATCTCGGCTATGGCTTGGGGTATCTCCATGCGTGGCTGCTTCCCATCTGGCGCCGGGTGATCAGTGCCGCGGTTGGCGCGACGCTTCGCCCACGATCCATTATCACGGGAGTCGACGACGCCCGACCAACACCCTCGACTTGTAACCAGAGGAAGAGATGATCAACGTCGTACCGGGAGTCCCCGCCGACTTCGGCGACCGGATTGTTGCTCGTCGCACGCGAATTGCCGCTGCGTATCCGGGGTTCGTTGGAGCAAATCGGACGCTGTTGGACGCCGGATGCGGCAACGGAGCGAGCATGCTGACTCTGGCGCGCCACTTCGCCCATTGCCATGGCATCGATATTTCTGAGAACCATCTTCACGCCTTTCGCCGCGAGGCCGACCGACGCGGTATCCGCAACTGCACGGCGAGCTTCGGTGACCTCTGCAGCGCGCCGTTGCCCGAAGAATGCTTTGACAGACTGATCAGTTTCGAAGTCATCGAACACCTCCCGGACGAGGAACAAGGCGTCAGAAACCTTCACCGCCTCCTCAAGCCGGGCGGCATGTTTGCCGTGACGGTCCCCAATAAATGGTGGATCTTCGAAACGCACGGGGCAAAGCTCCCTCTGCTTCCTTGGCATCGAGTCCCGCTGTTCTCCTGGCTCCCGCGATCCATCCACGAGCGATTCGCAAACGCAAGGATTTACACCCGGCGCCGAATCGTGCAAGAGTTGGTCCACGCCGGATTTCGCGTCCGCGACGCTTTCTACGTCACAGCCCCCATGGACAGGCTCACCAATCCCACCCTGCACAAAATCGCGACGCGAGTCCCTATGCTGGCAACCTCGGTAATGGTGCTGGGAGAACGGATCGACTGAGCCCGATCGACAGGAAGCCGTTTGTCAGGTTGCCAGAAGCTGCGTCAAACCGATCCCAGCGCGAGTTCACCCGCCACCTGCAAGCGACTTTTTGGCCGCCCCTCTTCCGGTTGATGCGAACTTACGCCCACGGCCCCAACTTATCAACGGCTTCCGCCGCGCCGCCTCGCCCCGGCCAAATCCCGGAAATCTTCACTTGTCCAAAAACTCCCCTTCCCCTTCCGCTGTCCCCTTCTTTTTTTCCTTGGCCCGGAAACGATACTTGACGAGTTGCGCCGCATCGTTTACTATAGCGGTGTCCAGTAAACACCTGAATACCATTGCTCTTTGATTCTATGACTCCATCACCCAGAGCCCTGCTGGCCAGCACCGGGAGCGGCCCGCCGCTCGCACGCGCGGCAGGTCGCTCCCGGCTCCGCGCTTCGTACTCCAATCTCTCATCCGTGCCCCGGCTCTGCCATCCGTGCTATCCCTTTCTGCTGTCCGGAGCCATCATTTCCCTTCTCGGGCGGCAGCGCGACCGATTTTTGCAACGCCCCGCTGCCGAGTGATATGGAACTTTCGTCAGCAGCCAACCCGGCAAGCAGAAGCCCGGCAACAACTTACGGCGAGTACCCTCGCCCGAAATTTTGCAGCGCGACCCTGGGGCGTCGCAAAAATCCTGCGATCCGTGCAAGATTCCGCCCCGGAAGGTTGTGTAGGAGATTAGAGAACGCCGTGCCGAGCATTTTCGAGGTCCTGCCTTCTCGAACCTTTCGCAGTCGCGAGGCACTCTCGGGCCGTCTTCGCCGTTCGGCCAAAACCTTTGCCAGCCTGCTTCGAATGCCACAGAGGGGACAATGCGATGAAAACTCACTGCCAAGCAGCACACCCGGCGGAATACCGGCACCCTGCAAGCCTCGACAATGACGATGGCTTCTCTCGGCGCGACACACTGCGAAAACCAGCCGGACCACCACCGGCAAAGGTGCGTAACCGTTCACGGAGCGGCCGGAGACTGGTCCATTTTTCGGCCAGTTCAGGCATTTTGGCGCGAAAGACGCTGGCCGAAAACATGGACCTGTCCCCCTCTCTTCCGCACCGTGAACGGTTGCCAAAGATACTCCCCAAGCAGCGCTCCGCCGCATTCACCCTCGTCGAACTCCTGGTGGTGATCTCTATCATCGCCGGCCTGGTCGCCATTCTCTTCCCGGCCGTTCAGGCGGCCCGCGAAGCCGCCCGGCGGATGACTTGCTCGAACAACCTCAAACAGATCGGCCTTGCCCTGCACAACTACCATAGCGCCCATCGGGTCCTGCCGTTCGGCTGCGGCCCCGACCGGGATCACTATGTGTCCTCGATCGGAGAAACGACCGATCGCCGCTACTCGGCCCATTCGCAAATCCTCCCGTATCTGGAGCAAGAGAACGTCTACCAATTGATCGATTTTCGCCTGGCCCCGTTCCACCCCTACGTCAACGCCGCCAACGAAATCGCGGAAGTCTATGCGGCCCCCACGGAACTGGTCGTCAACGGCAAGGCCGCGGTCGTCAGCCTGCCGCTCTTCCTCTGCCCCTCGGACCTCGACCGCCTTGAATGCCCCTGGGGACACAACAATTACCGTTCCTCGAACGGAAGCGGATGGTCGGGCCGCGCCGGCAACGGCATGTTCGGCCAGAATAGCCGCACCCGCTTCGGCGACGTGACGGATGGTCTCAGCAATACTGCCATGTTCAGCGAACGAGCCAAGGGAACCTGGAACCGCCAACAATACGATCTCTTCGCCGATCTCTACGATCTGGGCGGCGTCTGGACCGAAGACGACTTCCGCCAGGTCTGCGCCAGCCTCACGTGGGAAGAGGCCATGGTCTACAAGCAAGACATCGACGGCGGCCAGACGTGGCTCGAGGGAAACATGAACTGGACCCGCTATAACCACATGTTGCCGCCCAACCGGATTAGCTGCAAGCGAGGCATCACCTGGGACGGCTCCGCAATGGCCGCTTCCAGCCGGCATCCCACGGGGGTAAACGCCCTGCTGGGCGACGGAGCCGTCCGCTTCGTCAGCGAAACGATCGATGCCGATACTTGGCGGGCGGTCGGCACCATCTCAGGCGGCGAGGCCCTGTCCGAGTTCTGAAGACCCTTCCAGTCGCCTCCCCAGAGAACGCCACTCGCATCCATGCCCGACCAGTTGCACAAACGCAGACCGCCGCATTCGGCCATCGCGCCCCTCCTTGCCGTCGGCGTCCTTCTCGCCTGCGGCTGTATCGATGCCCCGCAGTCCGGAGAACAACGCTTCGACCTCCGCAATGCCGAGTTCGACAACCGCGGACTGCAACTGCTCCATCCCGGAACCGGGCGCCTGGTTCGCCCCGAACCCGACGGACTGCTCGTCAAGGTTCCCCGCAGTGCGAAGCTGGATGAGGTCGGCTTCTCGCCGCGATTCGGCCTGCACGGCGATTTTGAAGTGCTCGCGACCTACGAGATCCTGGATATCGCCACTCCCGATACCGGCTACGGCGTCGGCCCGCGGATCTATCTCACCACGGCCTCCGAGGAAGAATACGCCGCCACAATGTCGCGCTCGAAACGCGTCGGCCTCGGCGACCAGTATGTTGCCCACCGGGCGCGGAACGTCCAGGGCGAAAACGGGGAGCCCGTTCGCCAGCACGACATCCACGCCGTCGCGACCACCGTCAAGATCGGAGAGCTGGGATTGCGACGCAAGGGCGACAAGCTGGTCTATCTCGCCGCCGACGGCGAAGGAACGGCACTGGTGGAGCTGTATTCCCTACCGTTCACCACGGCCGACATCAAAGAAGTTCGCGTCTCCCTTCACCGCGGCGGCGCCAGCACGCCGGCGGCGGCCCGATGGAAGCAGCTCGTCGTCCGAGCAGAGCGATTCACGACGGAGGCGCGCCGCCAGTCATGGGGATTCGTCCTCCTGCTTATCGCACTTCTGGCAGTTCTGCTTCCAGCGGGCGCGTGGTACTGGATCAAGAGCGCGGTCCCAAAATAACGCCAACATCACGCTTCACGATCCGGCGACTTTTCAGGCACCCGGCTTTCGGACGGTGCGAACTTACGCGCACAGCCAACGCCCCAAACCCAACCTCATCCGCCTAGCCCACCCGCCATACCCGCGATCGCAAATGTTTGACCTCCGTGCAACACATGCCTCATAAGTACTAGTCCCAGCCCTTACCCGAACCTTCGCCCGCCAAACAACTTGCGTCATCCTTCCTGCCATGCGACACCGCGTGGTGCGTTGCGTGGAAACGAAGCAACCGGGAAAACCGCTCGAAATCTTCACCACTCCCAACCCTCGACTTTCTAGCCACCCAGCTATCGGCCGGTGCGAACTTGCGCGCACGACCTGCGATGCAACACCAGCCGCCGGGGGCACTTACGCCCGAGCGCCTCGCCCGACCGGATTTGTGGAAAACTCGAGATGGCTAGAATTCCCTGGCCCGCTGCCGTGTCGAGGCAATCCTGCCGCACCGCAGGCAGCGCGTCCACTTGTCCACTTTACATCCCCGCACCTGTCCCGCATACTGGAGGTTTTGCCTCCACCGCGGCGGCCAAACCTATGAGCAGCGAAAACCGCAATCCTCAGCCGATCCATCAGGATCGCACGTTTTCCATCCCCGTTGCCGATCGCGTCAAACGGTTGCCCCCCTACTTGTTTGCGCAGATTAACCGCCTTAAGTACCAGAAACGCCGGGCCGGCGACGACGTGATCGACCTCGGCATGGGAAATCCCACCGATCCGCCCGAGGATCTAGTCGTCAACAAGCTGGCCGAAGCCGCTCGAGATCCGAAAAACCACGGCTATAGCGAAGCGTGGGGGCTGTTGAGTCTGCGCCGGGACGTGGCGGGAAAGTATTTCAAGCAATGGGGAGTTCGGCTGGACCCGGAACGCGAAGTCATCGTATGCCTCGGGTCGAAAGAGGGGTTCAGCCACATGTGCCTCGCCTTGATGGGACCGGGCGATACGGCGCTTGTGCCCGCGCCCTCCTATCCGGCCCATCTCTACGCGATCGCTCTGGCCGGCGGAAACCAGATACTCCTGGAAGTCGCCGATAGCGAGAAGTTTCTGTCGAATATCGCGTACACGTGCCGGCATCTTTACCCCAAACCTAAGCTTCTGGTCATCAACTATCCGCATAATCCAACGGCGGCGACCGTGGGGCCGGAGTTTTACGTGGAAGTGGTGAAGTTGGCCAAGCGGTACGGCTTCATGGTGATCAGCGATCTGGCATACGCCGATGTCACGTTCGACGGTTACAAGACCCCCAGTTTTCTGGCAGCGCCGGGGGCCATGGATGTCGGGGTGGAACTGACCACCATGAGTAAAGGCTATAACATGGCTGGGTGGCGAATCGGCTTTTGCACGGGCAATGCCGAAATGATTCGGGCCCTGGCAACGATCAAAAGCTACTACGACTACGGAATGTTCGAGCCGATTCAGATCGCCGCGATCATGGCCCTGCGCCATACCGACGCGGCTGTGGAGGCCCAGGCGCGGGTCTACCAGGGCAGGCGAGACGTGCTTTGCGACGGTCTTGAGCGGTTGGGATGGCCCATCGAGCGTCCGCGTGCGTCGATGTTCGTCTGGGCGAAGATCCCTGAGCCCTGGGCAAGCCGGATGAATTCGTTCGACTTTGCCATGAAACTGCTCAAGGAGGGTGATGTAGCAGTCAGCCCCGGTGGCGGATTTGGTCCGGCTGGCGAAGGCTATTTGCGGCTGGCGCTTGTAGAGAACGAGATGCGACTTCGCCAGGCCGTCCGGCAGATTGGCCGGTGTCTCGGTCATGCAGAGGCGGCAAAGCGAGAAGTCGGAAAAGAGAAAGCGGCCGGCGTCGACGCGTGAAAATCGGCATGTTTCACAAAAAAGAGGGTTCTTGCTCGCCGGAACAAGAACCCTCGGTGTTTGGCTGCCCGGACAAAATGAAGCGGGTTCATCCTGTCCGAAGACCCGCAGCCGTTTAGAACCTATCGGGAGGACGCCCCGCGATACTTTAGGATGCGACAGCCGGACTGCATCAAACCGCCCCTTTCCGCACGGCCGGGGACTCGATACCCATACAAGCCGGATTGTTTTCCCAAAAGCGCACCCAGCGATTGAATCCAACCAGATGACGCGAATCGCAAAACTTGCTTTGGAGGACGGAACCGTTTTTACCGGCAAAGCCTTCGGGGCCGAGGGCGAGGTGGACGGCGAGGTCTGCTTCAACACATCGATGACCGGCTACCAGGAGATCCTCACCGATCCAAGCTACCGCGGGCAGATCGTCACGATGACGTATCCGGAAATCGGCAACTACGGCGTCAACGGGGAGGACGTCGAGAGCACGAAGCCGCACCTTGCCGGATTTGTCGTTCGCGAACGGAGCCGGCGGGCAAGCAATTTCCGCGCTGACGAGGAACTGCACGACTATCTCGTTCGGCATGCGATCGTTGCCTTGGAAGGGATCGACACCCGCGCCCTGGTTCGTCGCCTCCGCACCCGGGGGGCGATGAAGGGTGTGCTTTCCCAGATCGATTTGAACGATTCCAGCCTGGTGGCGAAGGCCCAGGCGAGCCCCGGCCTTGTGGGACGCGACCTCGTCCGAGAGGTCATACCCGCCGCAAGTGTCGACTGGAGCGAACCACTGAGCCCTTGGGCCAGCCTGAGCACCCATCAGCGGCAGGATCTGCCCGCCGATGCGCCCCACGTCGTGGCGCTGGACTACGGAATGAAATGGAATATCGCGAGGCACCTGTTCGACATGGGTTGCCGCGTAACGGTGGTGCCCGGCACGGCCTCGGCCGACGACGTCCTGGCCCTGAAACCCGACGGAGTTTTTCTCTCCAACGGCCCCGGCGACCCCGAGCCGGTCGCCTACGCCCAGGAGACGATTCGTAGGCTTTTGGGCAAAAAACCGATCTTTGGCATTTGCCTGGGCCACCAGTTGCTGAGCCTGGCGTGCGGCGCCAAGACGTTCAAGCTCAAGTTCGGCCATCGCGGGGCGAACCAGCCGGTGATGAATCATGCCACGGGTCGTGTCGAGATCACCTGCCAGAATCACGGCTTTGCCGTGGAAGCCGACTCGCTACCCGCTGAGCTGGAGGTTACTCACGTCAACCTGAACGACAACACGGTGGAGGGCGTCCGCCACCGCCGCGTCCCCGCTTTCAGCGTCCAGTACCACCCGGAAGCGTCAGCCGGTCCACACGACAGCGACTATCTGTTCCACGAATTCCGAAAAGAGGCCAAGTAGGTCCCGCTTGCCGAGCGGGACCTGGAGCCGCCGATCCCGTCGTGACCCGCCTGCGGCGGCTTTCGCGAGGGTTGGGGGTCATGTGAGGTGTAGTGTTGGTGGTAATTCTGGGCGGGTCGGAGTTTGCCGAGGTGGTCGGCAGTTCCAGGTCCCGCTCGGCAAGCGGGACCTGGAGCCGCCGATCCCACCGGGCACGTCTTAGCGAGTGGGATCCACCTGCGGCGGCTTTCGCGAGGGTTGGGGGCTTGCGTGAGGTGTAGTGTTGGTGGTAATTCGGGGCGGGTCGGAGTTTGCCGAGGTGGTCGGCAGTTCCAGGTCCCGCTCGGCAAGCGGGACCTACTGGGGTCCCTCAGGAGTCTCCGCAATGGCACAACTGACTATCGGACTCGGCGTTCTTCTCATCATCTTGGGGTTGGTCAGCTACTTCGCTACCGGGCAGCAAAGCGTCACCGCGCTGATCCCGGCGTTTTTCGGCCTGCCGATTCTAATCGTCGGCTTGATTGGCCTATGGCATCGCGCTCGCATGCACGCGATGCACTTCGCGACTTTGCTGGCGCTGTTGGGCTTCCTGGGTGCACTCGAACGTCCCGTTCGAAAACTGGCAAACGGCGAAGCTCTAACCTGGTCCGCACCGCTGATCTCTCAGATTACCATGGCGGCACTCTGCGGTATCTTCGTGATCCTTGCAGTCAAGTCGTTTATCGACGCCCGACGCCGGAAAGAGAAAGGCTAACCTGCGGAAGGAGCCGCGCTCAACCAACGACGCGAAACACAGTTACGAAACAGGGCGAGAAATCTAATGACGCGATCGCGTTTTGCTGCTGGAATCCTGCTGTGCACCGCACTGATCTTCCGGCCGTCTGCGGCGGACGAGTGGCCCCAATGGCGAGGACCGCATCGAGACGGCGTTTGGGCGGAAACCGGGATTGTCGGGAAGTTCGAATCGCCTCGAATCGCGAGGAAATGGAGCGTGCCGATTTCGGCGGGGTACAGCGGTCCAACGGTCGCCGACGGAAGGGTCTATGTGACCGATCGGATCACGGAACCGGAAGAGCGCGAACGGGTCCAATGCTTCGACTGGCAATCCGGCAAGCAAATCTGGTCGCATAGCTACGCGTGCCCGTATGGGAAAATTGGCTACAAGGCCGGTCCGCGGGCCTCGGTGCTCCTCGAAGGCGGTCGCGCCTATAGTCTCGGCGCTGCGGGGCACCTGTTCTGCTTCGATGCAGCCGCCGGCAAAGTGCTCTGGAGCCGCGATCTGGAAGCGGAATACAAGATTCGCACGCCGATATGGGGTATCGCGGCCTCGCCGATCGTCGAAGGCGATCTGCTGATCGTTCAAATCGGTGGTGAGAACGACGCCTGCATCTGTGCCTTCGATAAGATCAGCGGAGCCCTGCGGTGGAAGGCGCTGCCGGACGACGCCTCCTATTCGGCCCCGATTGCCCTCGACCAGGCGGGCCGGCGGGTCCTGGTCTGCTACACGGCCGACCGCATCGTTGGCCTTGACCCGACCAATGGTCGATTGCATTGGGAGTACCCAATGCCGTGGGAGAAGTGGCCGATCGGAATCGCCACGCCGGTGGTGCAGGACGGTTTCCTGCTGGTATCCGACTCGCACCAAGGCTCGGTCCTCCTCAAGCTTGCCGCGGATCGACCCGCGGCCGAACAGCTCTGGCACCGCCGGAAGAACTCCGTGCCGGACCGCGCGGCCTTGCACTGCCTGATCTCGACGCCGATCATCGACGGACAACACATTTACGGCGCGGATGGCCGCGGCATCCTGCGGTGCCTGCGATTGGACACCGGCGAGCAACTGTGGGAGGACAAGACGGCGGTGCCCGAGAACAACTGGGCCACGATTCACTTGATCCGTAACGGAGAGCGGACCTGGATGTTCAACGAGCGGGGCGAACTGATCATCTCACGACTGACCCCCCAGGGGTTCGATGAGATCAGCCGGGCGAAGCTGCTCGACCCGACCACCGCTCAGTTGCGCCGCCGCGACGGCGTAACCTGGTCGCATCCGGCGTTCGCCTACCGCCACGTTTTCGCCCGCAACGACGAAGAGTTGGTCTGCGCAGACCTGTCGGAAAGAGCCAGTGACCACGAACTAGCCACCGACAACTCCCAACTCCCAACTGACCACTGACAACTGACCACTGACAACCAGCCGACCACTCACCCTTTCGGGCGGGTTAACCACAAAATCTTCCCCCCCACACCCGCCAAGCATTGTCAAACCGACCCCGAATTCGTTACCATATGGGATTACCCTCCTTTACCCCGCCGTCCTTAGGGCGAACTGCAAGATCCCCATGTTCGAGTCGCTGCAAGAAAACCTCAGTTCGGCACTCAAGACGCTGCGCGGTCGCGGCAAGCTGACCGAGGCGAATATGCGCGACGGGCTCAGGCTCGTGCAGCAGGCGCTCTTGGAAGCGGACGTCAGCTTCCCGGTCGTCAAAGACTTCATGGGCCGGTTGACGGAACAGGCCGTGGGGGAGACGGTCCTCAAGTCGCTCAACCCGAGCCAGCAGTTGGTGGGGATTGTCCATCGCGAGCTCATCCAGCTCATGGGCCCTGTGGACAATTCGCTGCATCTCCAGCCGGGCGTCAACGTGCTGATGATGTGCGGCCTACAGGGCTCGGGTAAGACGACGACCTGTGGAAAGCTGGGCCGCTCGATCCGAGAGAGGGGTCGTAAGGCAATGCTTGTGGCGGCCGACCTGCAGCGTCCAGCGGCCGTCGAACAGCTCAAAGTGCTCGGCGGTCAGCTTGAATTGGCTGTTTATGCCGAGCCGGGCGCGAGCGATCCGGTCGCCGTTTGCCAGAACGCCGTGAAGCAGGCGCGGCAGGACAGCATCGATGTGGTGATCCTCGACACCGCGGGCCGCTTGCACATCGATCAGGAGCTGATGGACCAGCTCACGCGCATCGAACGGCGGATCGAGCCGCAGCAGGTTTACCTGGTGGTCGATTCGATGACCGGGCAGGACGCCGTGAACAGCGCCAAGGCCTTCAACGAGGCCATCGAGCTGGATGGCGTGATTTTGACCAAGCTCGACGGCGACGCCCGCGGCGGCGCGGCGCTATCGGTCAAGGCCGTTACCGGTGTGCCGATCAAGTTCATCGGAACCGGCGAACATCTCGATGCCCTGGAGGAATTCCATCCGGATCGTATGGCCGGGCGGATCCTCGGGATGGGCGACATCCTCTCCCTGGTCGAGCAGGCCCAGCAGAAGCTTGATCAGGAGCAGATGGCCGAACAGGAGGCCCGCCTCCGCCGCGGAGAGTTCACGCTCGAAGATTTCCGGCAGATGATGAACCAGACCAAGCGTCTGGGGCCGCTGAACAAGGTCATGAGTCTCATCCCCGGGATGGGAAACCTTACCTCAATGATGAGTGATGCGGACGCAGAAGGAGAGATGCGCCGACTGGGGGGAATGATCGACTCCATGACCCCTGCGGAGCGTCGATCGCCTTCCAAGATCGATCAGAGCCGCCGGCGCCGAATTGCCACTGGTGCGGGGGTCGAACCGCACGAGGTCAATAAACTGGTCAAGGAATTCGACGCGATGGCCGACGTCATGAAGCGGATCTCCGGTATGGGGATGCGCGGACGCATGCAGGCCGTCCAGGAACTCAGCCAGAAGGCTTTGGCCAATCCCGGAGCCACCCTGAGAAAGCAGAAGCAGGGCACGGGCAAGCGTCTGTCGGCCGCCGATCGGGCCAAAATAAAAAAGCAGCGGGAGAAAGAAGCCCGCCGTCGGAAGCGGGACCAGAAGAAGGGGCGCGACAAGTAAGAATCGATCCCAAAACCGCGTTGGAAGGGGACAGGCACATTTTGCTCCGATGACTCTGCAAAATGAGCCGGCCCCCAAGCCGGCCTGGGAATCCGGGCCGGAAAAGCTAAAATCAAGCGTTTTGAACAATATGCGAGTGGATTAGTTGACGAGGAGCATTGCGTGGCAGTACGAATTCGGATGAAGAAGATGGGGAAAAAACACCGCCCCTTCTACCGCATATGCGCGGCCGACGGGCGGAGCCCCCGCGATGGCCGCGTCCTGGAAGAGCTTGGCACGTACGATCCGATGGTGCCGGAAACCGACGCTCGGGCAGTTTTGAACGGCGAGCGGGTCCAGTACTGGCTGAGCGTCGGTGCCCAGCCTTCGGACAAGGTAAAGGTGCTCATTAAGAAGTACGGGCTGAACGGGACGCGTTTGGAGCAGCAGCGTCAGGCTTTGGATCGGTTGACGCACACCCGGCGACGTCCGACGCCCCCGCCGCAGCCTGTCCGGCGACCAGAGTCGGAAGCCGCCTCGGCCGAGCCGGAGGAAGCGTTTACTGAGTAACGCCCGATGCGATTCGACGTTCTGACCCTGTTTCCCGAAATGTTCAGCGGGTATTTGGGGCAGAGCCTGTTGAAGCGGGCGATCCAACGGCGACTGGTCGAAGTTGGCCTGCATAACCTTCGCGACTGGTCGACCGACGAGAAACACAGGAAGGTGGACGACCGTCCCTTCGGGGGTGGTCCCGGCATGGTGCTGATGGTCGAGCCCGTCGTCGCCTGTGTCGAAGCGATCAGAGCAGAGGGAGACGATCCCGGGCACTTGGTAATGCTGAGTCCGCAGGGGCGGCGACTTGAACAGCGGGTCGTCGAGGAACTGGCCGCCAACCGGCGGATCCTCTTGCTCTGCGGCCGGTACGAAGGCTTCGACGAACGGGTACGCCTGATCCTGAAGCCGGACGAAATTTCGCTGGGCGACTTCGTTCTCAACGGGGGCGAGGTCGCCGCCATGGCAGTGATCGACGCGGTCATCCGGTTGGTGCCGGACGTACTGGGAGACGAACAGAGTAGCGGAGACGATTCCTTCTCGGGTGTGAACCGCTGGCTGGAGTTCGCCCAGTACACGCGGCCCCGTGAATACCGAGGCCTGGAAGTGCCGCCAATCCTGTTGAGCGGGAATCACGAAGCGATCGCCCGCTTTCGAGAACAAGACGCCCTGCTGCGGACCCGCCAGCGCCGCCCCGATCTGATCGAGGGGCAACGCCGGCGGGCCGGGGGCGGTGAACGAAGCGAGTCAGAAAGGGAATCCCTATGAGCCAGCAAGTGATGAACCTGGTCGAGAAGTCCAGCATGAAAGCTGAGGTCCCCAAGTTCGAGATCGGCGACACGGTCGACGTTCACGTGGAAATCCTCGAAGGGGACAAGAAGCGGATCCAGATCTTCAACGGCGTCGTGATCGCACGCAGCGGTTCCGGCACGCGGGAGATGTTCACCGTTCGTCGCATCGTGCAGGGCGAGGGGGTCGAACGGAAGTTCCCGCTGCACTCCCCGCGGATCGCCGCCGTCGAGGTGAAGCGCTCGGCCGTCGTCCGCCGCGCCAAGCTCTACTTCCTCCGCCAGCGGGCCGGCAAGGCGGTGCGGCTGAAGGAACGCCGCGTCGAGCGGCCGGTCGAAGAGGCCGCGAAACCCAAGCGCCGCCGCGGCAAGAAGGCGAAGGCTGCTGCTCAACAGCAGACCTAGAGACTACATTCTTCCCCTCGAGTTGTGCCATGCGCCGGCTCCGCGCCGTCTTCTCCGGCTGGCTGCGCTTATTGTCTTCGCAGACATCGCAGTTGCCGTTGGGCACTCGCGGCGAAAAGGCCGCCGCCCGGTATCTTCGCCGACGCGGCTATCGGATCCTCGCGCACAGCGACCGCTCGAAACCGGGGGAGATCGATCTGATCGCGGTCGACGGGCGGACGATCGTTTTCGTCGAGGTGAAGACTCGCCAGTCCGGCGAAGCCGGCCATCCGTCGGAAGCGGTCGACGACGACAAGCAGCGGCGGCTCACCCGCCTCGCCCTGGCCTATCTCAAACGCCACGGACTGCTGGAGTATCCTGCCCGTTTCGACGTCATCTCCGTAGTGTGGCCCGAGGGGCAGCGCACGCCGACCATCGAACACTTCCCCAATGCCTTCGACGCCGCCGGCCAATGGGGACTGTATTCGTAGGTCCCGCTTGCCGGGCGGGACCTACTGCCACCAGCCTTCCAACCTGCTATCCTAACGGTTAACGAAAATGCTCCCGGCAGAATCGGAAAACCGCCATGAAGAACACCATGATCCTTGTTACGGCGCCGGCGCTGGGCACCGTGCAGCCGGAAGACGCGGCATTTGGGACGGACATGCTCGATAAGTTCTTCCACACTCTGGAACGTATTCCGGAGAAGCCCGCGGTGATCTGTTTCTACACGGAAGGTGTGAAGTGCGTCGCCGAGGGTTCACCGTTCGTGCTTGGCCTGAGACTGCTGGAAAGCCTCGGAACGAAAATCGTCAGTTGCCTGACGTGCCTGGACTACTACGGACTGGAGGACAAGATGGCTGTCGGAGAAGGGCGGGGGATGCCCGATATCGTGCGAATGATGAATGAAGTGGACAAGGTCATCACGATTTCATGAGGCGAACGGAAATGCGATCGACATACCGCAGCGTGTTGGGGTTGCTGACAGTTTTCGCGTGTGCCATCGTCTCGGCGGCGGATCCGCCGGCGGTGCCGCTGTGCGAGCCATGGCAGTCGGAGTACACCGGCGAAGACGCCACCGGCCCGCATGTCGTCGGGCTCTGGCAGTTCAACTCTGGCGAGGAGACGAAAGATGCTTCCGGCCATGGACATGAGTTGACGTTTTCCGGCGCGAAGGTGAACGCCCAGGGCCGCTTTGGCGGCGCCCTGGAATCGGCGCCCGGCTGGCCGGTAGCCGACGAGCGCCATGCGGCGGTCGCCAAACCTCATCCCGACCTGAGCCCCAAAGGGCCGTTCACGATCGAGTTGTGGATCCAACCCAAGGAAGCTCTGAACAACGACTATCCCGACTCCTTCCTGATCGACAAGAAGTACGTGGCCGACGACGACTACCAGTTGATCCTCGGTGCGGCCGATCGCAACGGTTCTCGCATCCTGCGGGCTGTCCTCGGCTTCGGTTCGGAATCGGAAACCTGGCACGCCGAACCGGCAAGGTTCGAATCCGGCACGTGGTACCACGTCGCGTTTACCTACGACGGCGCGGGCGAGGGTGCCTTTTACGTCAACGGCATCCCCGCGGGCAGGAAGGAAGTCCCGGCACGCAAGTCGATATCACCCGGCAGGCACCCGCTGTCGATCGGTGACCGCATCGGCAGCTACTACCACGGCTTCCCGGGCCTGATCGATCAGGTCCGCCTCTCGACCGGTGTCCGCGAGTTCCGCCGGGCGAAGTTCGAAAGGACGAGCGACCGCGGTGTGTTCATCCGCATGGAGCCGGATGCCACGGTCCGGTTCACGGTTACGAACCTGCAGCGCCGGCCCCTTGCCGCTGCAACCGTGTCGATCGATACCGATGGCCTCGCGGTCGAGCAGACGAAAATCGCCGACCTCGCCCCGGGTGCGGCCACAACGGTCGACTACCCCGTCCAAACGCGCATGCGACCGGGCGAGTACGCGATCCGCTCACAACTCGTCGCGACCGCTCCTGAGGCGTTTGAGACACGCGATTCCTTTGGCGTTCAATTGGTCGCCCGCCGCCCGCCGAACCAGTTTCCGGTGCTCATGTGGGGCGTCCACGGCGGAATCACCGAGGAAATGGACCGGCTCAAGCGGATCGGATTCACCCATGCGCTCGGCTTCGGGGCCGACTACGGCGCGATCTTCGAAGCGGGCAAGCCGATCAGCCCCTCGAAGCCCGAAACGGTCGAGGCGAACAAGAAGATGCTCGACCTCGCTTTGGCCGAGAATCTCACCGTTGTGGCGAGCCTCTCTCCCGGCTCCGCCATGCGCGACCGGAAGCAGTTCCAGCGGGTGAACCGCAACACAGAGCCGTACACGAAAGACATCTGCGGCCTGTTCCCCGAACTCCAGAAGTGCTGCTACAACGTGGGCGCGTCGGTCGCGCAGGCCTACAGCCCATCTCCGGCGTTTGGCGCGGCCATGGTTCACACCGAGGTTCGCGACGGCGCCAACTGCTGCTTCCATCCACACGACGTCGAGGCGTTCCGAAAACACGCCGGTATCGACATCCCGGCTGAAGTCAGCGCGAAGTGGGGCGTCGACTACACGAAACTGTCCGGCTTTCCCGAGTCGCGGGTGATCCCGGATAATCACCCGATCTACGTCTACTATAAGTGGTACTGGAAGACCGGCGACGGCTGGAACGGCCTGAACTCCGAACTCGTCCGTGGCCTGAAGTCGGCCGCCAAGAAAGATTTCTGGACGTATCACGATCCGGCAGCCCGCGTCGCCAAGGTCTATGGCAGCGGAGGCGACGTCGACGTTCTTTCGCAGTGGACCTATTCCTATCCCGACCCCATCCGGATCGCCGTGGCGACGGAGGAGTTGCTCGCCATGGCGCAGGGCAAGCCGGGCCAGGACGTCATGAAGATGACGCAGATCATCTGGTACCGCAGCCAGACCGCGCCGGAACCGAAGAAGCCCGAAGACGCGGTGCCGTACAAGGCCAGTTGGGAAGTCGAGCAGCCCGAGGCTCCCTTTATCACGATTGCCCCGATGCACCTCCGCGAGGCGTTCTGGATGAAGATCGCCCGTCCGATCCGCGGCATCATGTATCACGGTTGGCAGTCGCTGGTGCCCTGCTCGCCGCCGGGCGGATACCGTTTTACACATCCCCAGACGCAGCATGAACTCGCGCGTCTGATCGGCCAGGTCGTCCGTCCGCTGGGTCCGACGCTCCTTCAGGTGCCCCGCATGCAAACCGATGTGGCGTTTCTCGAGAGTTTTGCCTCCGAGATGTTCGCTCGCCGCGGTACCTACGGCTGGAGCGGCAAGTGGCAGGCCGACGCCTTCCTCGTTTCGCTCTGGGCCCACCTCCAGCCGGAAATCGTCTATGATGAAACCGTGGCGGAAAAGGGGCTGGAAGGCTACCGTGTGCTGATCATGGCCGACTGCGACGTGCTCACCGAATCGGTCGCGGCAAAGGTGAAACAGTTTCAGGCCGCCGGCGGAATCGTCATCGGCGACGAGCGCCTCGCGCCGGCGATCAAGCCGGACGTCGTGCTGACCGCTTACGAACGGACCGGAAAGGCCAAGGAGGACAAGGCGGCCCTCGTCGCACTCGCCGCCGAACTCCGCAAGAAGCTCGACGCGAGCTATCGGCCTTATGTCGACACGGCCAATCCCGATGTGATCCCGTACACCCGTCGCTACAAGGACACCGACTATCTCTTCCTGGTCAACGATCACCGGGAATACGGCGACTACGTCGGTCACCACGGTCGCGTGATGGAAAATGGACTGCCATCCGATGCCACGGTTGCCGTTCGCCGCCCGGCAGGGTTCGTCTACGACCTCGTGGACGGCAAACCGGTAACGGCCCGGGAACAAAACGGACATCTACTCACCGACGCGGCCCTCGGCCCGTGCGACGGCAAGCTCTACATGATCACCAGCCGGCCGATCGCGCGCGTGGCGATTTCCGGACCCGAGTCGATCGAGCGGGGCAAGTCGGGCAAGTGTCTGATCGGCGTGCTCGACGGCGAGAACAAGCCGGTCGACGCGGTAGTGCCCGTGGAAGTGACGATCCGCGATGCTGCCGGCGGGACTGCAGAATTCAGCGGCTACTATGGCGCTGCCGACGGCAGAGTCGAGATCCCCCTGGACATCGCGCCGAACGATCCGATGGGCGTTTGGCAAATCGAGGCAAGAGAACTGGCCTCGGGCCGCACGGCCGTCCATTATCTCCGCGTGCCGGGAGCGAGCCCATGGCCGCCGACCGGCAAGGAGATGCCCAAAGACGCCGCGAATCCGGTTCAGCCGCGGGGTTAGATACTCAAACTGCAAACGCTGTGTGGCAGGCAGAATTCGGCACCGGACCGGACACCGAATTCATGCAGAGCAGCGTCGTGCCGTAAATCAAATCGCTGAGATCAGACATGCAAAGGGGGGAGGCGAACTGGGATGGGCGACAACGGCTCCTGGAACCGTTTCCCGCTCTCTCGCCGCCGAATCCCTCGGCGCTGCATTAGGCGTCGGTATGGGGCAGACCATCGTTCGTCCGTTGGCGCTTGGCTTCTGCGTCGGCAGCCGCACCACGGTTGATTCCTACCGAGACGGGCGCCTGCGTATTCTCTCCTGCAAACTGCTCGTGAATGCCTCAAGCTGTTCCAAGGTCATCCCACGCAGTTCCTGCTCCTCGCTGATAGGAATAGACAGTATCCCCTGGAGTGTGCGGATCAACTCGATCTTGCCTTCGATCTTGCCTTCGATCTTGCCTTCGATCTTGCCTTCGATCTTGCCTTCGATCTTGCCTTCGATCTTGCCTTCGATCTTGCCTTCTCGTTCGCCGTCGCGGTAGGCAGCGTTGAGCTCCCACTTCCGGTCTCGAATCGCTTTCTCTCTCGCGTCGTACATCGCTTTGTCCTCACTGATTTGTGATATCCTGGCAAGCGTCTCCGTCGCCTGCCGTATCGCCGGTTGGGGCAACAGCTCCAGCAGCGCCGCGGGCTCATAATCCTGTGCGTGCAAGAGCCAGTACAGCCAGCAGTTGAGCATGTCGTCGGCCGTCAGATCCGTCTCCCCTAAAGTATATCTTCCCAGCTCGATTGTGTGAATTTCCAACGTTCCACGCAGGACCCGCCCCGATTCCTCGTCGGCCAGGCGAAAAGCATGGTGGACTTGGGGTGCGTCCGGCCACAGAATGCCGTTCACCAGGCAAATGGAATAGACGGGATGGAGTCCCGCGTAGTCGTCTCCCGCCCTAAGTTGATCGGTATAGAGTTCGCAACCGTAGAAGACGATGCGTTGCACCAGGCCCGCGAAAATCGCCAACTGCATCTCGATATGGTAGATCGCTCCCGAGCGATCGACGGCCTTGATGTCGAGCACCGACAGTTTGTCGTCCTCGAAATCCTGCAGGTTGAACGGGTTTTCGATCGTAACGTCGACGATCGGCGAAGTCAGCTTGAGAATCGCGTTGAGCAGACTGATCAAGGCCGCACGGTTCTCCGGGGTCCCGAAGGTCCTCTTGAAGGCGAAGTCGTTGATGGGGCGAATTCCGAGCGGCATGGCCGTAGGCGGCAACGAGTGAATGCGGTGCGGGGTCCCCTCGTTCCAGCCATTGTACCCGATGTGCTGCGCACGGTCACGCGCATTGGCGGCAGTGCAGCAGAAACTCACCGCGCGGCGATTCCGTACCGCGTGGCGCACTTTCGACGCACTCCGGCGGAGCAATAACTCCAATACCCGCACCCACTTACGCCCTTGGATCCGGACTGAGAAATCGACGCTCTTGGTGGTCACACACGCAACGAAAGAATCGCTATTTTCTCGTAAGGCAATCAGCGGTAGATTGGTGGCTCGCACAGCACGGCAGGACGTCGAAATCAGCAACAGGAGGTTGCGATGATGCGAATCGAACCGGACCCGCAGGAGGTCCGCAGACTGGTCGTCTGGACGCTTCGGGCACTGGGAGTTCAGCCCTTCCGACTCTTCGATCTGGAGGAGGAAGTCGTCATGCAGCGGGGCCGCTACGTCGCCCGGACCTATCGCACGGACGACCTCATGGCCATGTGGTTGGTCGATGTCGGCCTCTTGCAGTTCTACAGCGAGAACGGCGAGATGCTCAAGACAATCAACCTGTTTGAGCGAGTCGAGCAGCTTGCGGTGGCAGCTTAGGCCCCATGGGAACATCTCACGGCCACGGTTGCTGAGGACGGCCAGAATCCTTCAGCAAGCAAAGATCTGCCCGGCACCGGTGGACCCCGCCGAGTACATCGCCCGGCCCGATGCAGACATTCTTTTGGGTGATGCAGCTCGGCGTGCCAAGAGCACTCCACGACACTCTCGTGTCAAAGCGCCGATGATTCTTTGCCCTCAGTACCAGCCGCAGTGTCCCCGGCCGCGCCTCTTCATACCGCGCCCAATCGGTCTTGAAAAACACTCCCTTGAAGACAGCCACCCGAACCAAGAGGCCGATTGCCTCCAGCCCAAAACCGCGCCAGGAAAGGGGGCCATGCACCGCAACATCTTGTACCTGTCGTCCAATCAAGCACCACCGGTTGCAAACCCAGTCCTTCAGCAGTCTTGGAACCGGAGAATCAACCTGTAGAAGAAGCAGTCTCCAGCACCCCGTATTCGACGTCGAACGTCTGGCGTGATAAGATCTGTCGAGTAGTCTCGGGCGGTATGGCATGTCGCAGTCTCTTCTTCCTGGAGGAAGCCATGAGTTTGAGCCAATCGATCCTGCCGGAATTCGATCATGAGATGGCCAATACCCGAAAGGTGCTCGAGCGGATCCCCGCGGACAAGCTGGATTGGAAAGTCCACGAGAAATCCAATACGATCGGCTGGGTGGGGATGCACCTTGCGGAGATTCCGGGTTGGGTGGACGTAAGCCTGAACCAGGACGAATTTGACGTTGCCCCGAAGGACGGTGAGCCTTACCGGACTCCGCCGGCCACGTCACGCGAGGCAATTCTCGACCGGTTTGACAAGAACGTGGCCGCTGCGCGAGCCGCGATCGCGGCAACTGCGGACGGACAATTCCTGGAGCCGTGGTCGTTGCTGAAGGCAGGCGAGACCATCTTCACGCTGCCTCGCATCGCTGTGCTTCGCAGTTTCGTGCTCAGTCACAACATCCACCACCGCGCGCATCTGTGCGTTTACCTGCGGTTGAATGACGTGCCGGTGCCCGCGCTGTATGGTCCGTCGGCGGATGAGGAAGGAATGTAGGCGAAGTTGACTGGCACCGATACCGCTTTCTTGGGGAGAATGGCCATGAACGTACGAGGGGTGGCAACAGTTTTTACGTGGTGCGCGGTTGCGGTCGTGGGCGGGATGGCCGACGCTGCGGAGCGCGAGCGATCCTACCCCGCAGTCGGTACTGTCGAACGGGCGGATCCACGGTTCGATACGGTCGTGCCGCAAGACGCCGTCCTGGAGAAGTTGGCGGAGGGTTTCGAGTGGTCGGAGGGGCCGGTCTGGGACCCGAGCGGCGGTTACCTGCTTTTCTCCGACATTCCGAACAACTCCGTCATGAAATGGAGCCCGCACGAAGGAATCAGCGTTTTCCTTAAGCCGAGCGGGTATACCGGGGTGGCGGCGCGTGGCGGAGAGATGGGGTCGAACGGGCTGCTGTTCGATTCGCAAAGGAGGCTCGTTCTCTGCCAGCACGGCAATCGCCAGGTCGCGAGGCTGGATCAGGATGGAACGTTCGTGACCCTTGTCGACCGTTACCGGGGCAAACGCTTGAACAGCCCCAACGACGCAGTGTACAAGTCTAATGGTGATCTCTACTTTACCGATCCGCCGTACGGGCTGCCGCCGGGGCAGCAGGAGAAGCTGCGGGAACTCGACTTCTGCGGCGTCTACCGACTGTCGACGAACGGAAAGCTGACGCTTCTGACCGATAAGCTTACTCGGCCCAACGGTATCGCCTTTTCGCCGGACGAGAGCATCCTCTACGTGGCCCAGTCGGATCCCAAGAAGGCGATCTGGATGGCTTACCACGTGAAAGACGACGGCACGATCGACGAGGGGCGAGTCTTCTTCGATGCCACGGATTGGGTCGGCGACCTGAAGGGGTTGCCGGATGGATTGAAGGTCGATCGGGCGGGAAACCTGTTTGCGACAGGCCCCGGCGGCGTGAATGTTTTCGCGCCCGACGGCAAATGGCTGGGCCGCATCAATCCCGGCGTGCCGACGGCCAACTGCGCGTTCGGAGAGGACGGATCGACGCTCTTTATTACGGCGGACATGTACTTGTGCCGGATCAGGACAGCCACCAAGGCCGGGCGCTAGCGGAGCGTCGGGAGGACGAAAAAAGGCACCCGACACCGGGCTCCTGT
This sequence comes from Thermoguttaceae bacterium, assembly GCA_040768665.1. GTDB lineage: Bacteria > Planctomycetota > Planctomycetia > Pirellulales > Thermoguttaceae > JABWBD01. The sequence goes on along the minus strand of JAXGMN010000054.1, from coordinate 47,011 downwards.
TGAGCGCCGGCGGGGCGGTCCGTTAAGCTACGAACAAACGGAATGAGGCAGTTGCTCGATCACCGGACGAATGCCCATGGATGCAGATGAAAGGCTTCTCTCGCAGTACGGCCGGATGTCGGCCGAACCGTCACCCGTCGCCCGAATGATGGCGGCGTTCGCGGTCGACTTTCGGGATGACGTAGATATCAATCTGGGCGTGGGCTACGTGAACGAGAACACGATCCCACGAGCGGCTATCGAAGAAGCACTGCATGAAGTCCTTGCAAACCCGAGCAAGTACCGCGTCGCTCTGAATTATGGCGGGCCCGACGGATCCGAAAACCTGATCGAGTCGATCCGGCAATTTCACGTGGGCAAGGGCGTTGGCCGGCTGACCGACGAGGTACTCGCCAAGAACCGAATCATCGTCGGGCCAAATGGTGCGACCAGCCTGCTGGAAAGCATCGCCCACGTTCTCAAGCCGGGGATCGTGATCACGGCAGACCCGATCTACTACATTTACTGCAATTTTCTCGAGAGGCTTGGTTATGAGGTGTGCGCCGTCGCGGAAGACGAGCATGGACTGGATACCGACCGGCTCGCGGCGAAGCTCGAGGAATTGGGGAGCCGCCGGCGCGAGATTCGGTTTTTCTACGTGGTTACAGTCAACAATCCGACTTGCACGATACTGAACACGGAGCGAAGACGGCGGCTGGTTGAGATTGCCGCGAGACTGTCACGGGAGGTCGGAACCCGGATTCCGGTCTTCTTTGACAAGGCCTACGAAGACCTGATTCACGATCCGGAGGTGGAGCGTCCGCAGTCCGGGTTGCTCTGCGACAAGGAGGGCCTTGTTTACGAAATCGGGACGCTTTCGAAGATTCTTGCCCCGTCGCTGCGGATTGGCTATATGATCGGTCCGCCGGGGCCGTTTGTCGATGCGATGGTGCAAAGGACGAGCGACGCCGGATTCAGCGCCCCGCTGGTGACGCAGGAGATGGCAAGCTACCTTTTGGATCGCCACGTCGCCGAACAAATTCGCAGAGTGAACCTGGGCTATCGCGACAAGGCGGCGGCAACGCGGCAGTGGATCGACGCAAACCTCGGGCCGTTTCTGACTGACGTGCGCGGCGGCACAGCCGGGTTTTACTACTACCTGACTTTCGACTCGGTGGAGACGCACGAGAACTCGGCCTTCTTCCGGTTTCTGTCGCGGACGACCGGCGACCCGCAGGTCGACGGCCAGGTGGGATCGAAGAAGGCACGCGTGGCTTATATTCCGGGTGAGTTCTGCGCCCATCGCCGTGGCGAACTTGTGGAGGCCGGGCGGCGTCAGTTGCGGTTGTCGTACGGGTTTGAAGAGTTGCCGCGAATTTGCCGGGCGATCGAGTTGATGAAAGAGGCGGCTCAGTATGCTGCGGCCATGCGATGAGCTAAGAGCCTACCCCAAAACCGTCGGGGACTGGCTTATTTTGCGGAGTCTTCGGAGCAAAGTGTGCCTGTCCCCTTCTCCTCGCGAGGTTTTGGGATCGGCTCTTAGCCGCCAATCGTCGTTTCCACCGGCACGAGCTCGGACGAAGCGCATGCGGCCCCCCCTCACCAAGGTTGCGGCAAATGCAGTCCGAATTGCCCACGCAAGCGCCTGTCTCGGGCCACCCTAACCGAAGTAGCCCAACTCTGTGAGCCCTTCGGCCACGTGCGGATAGATCCGCATCGCATTGCGGAAGTAGATCTTCTCGAGAACCTCCTGCGGGAGTGCCAGCCCCTGCAGTTTGTGCTCATCCTCGATGCCGCTGGGCAGTTCCTTGTCGGTCTCGAGCAGCTCGAAGTATCGTTGGTACTGCGGGACCTTGTCGCGGATCTTCGGCAGCTTCTTATCGAGCACGGGAACGAACCACGAGCTGGCCATGTCGGTCCCGAAGAGGATTCGATCGGCGTAGGCGATCATGAAGTCGCGAAGATTCTCCCGCCCGACGGCATGGAGAAAGACGGGGACGGTGGCGAGATCAATGTTCAAGTTGGGATAGGTCTCGAGCATGTAGCGGAGACAGTCCAACTGTTCGTCGGAGTAGCAGAGCCAGAGCATGTGCGCGTTGACGACCACCAGCCGCGGGTGCCGCTTGAGCACGTTCTCCCATGCCCGCTGCTGCCGCCAGAACTCGACCGGTTCCGAAAACCACTCGCTCCGCCGGCCGAAGGTGCCGCAGGGATTCGTCACGTGGGGAGAAGCCGCGACCATGCCGATTTCTTCCATTCTGCTGAAGATCGGCTCGTAGATCGGCTGGTCGATCTGGATGCCGCGCTGCCAACCGGGATAGAACTTGAACCCCACCACGCCCCGCTGGTGCCAGTCGGCGAGTTCCTGCGGCGAGAATCGGCACGGTTTCTTGTTCTGAATGTCATAGTCGCTGATGCAGAACTGGATTCGGCCCTGGTAACGCCGCCGCAGTTCTGCCAGGTCGGGCGGCTCGGCACGTCCGAGGCTGAACCATATGGCCAGGTCGACGTGAAGCTGCTCTTGAATTGCTTGGCGCAGTTGCATCACCTGATCCAGCACCTCCCAGGTGTTGCCGATGTGCGTGTGGACATCGATCCGGGGCATGGTGGCCAGTGTGAATGGTTTCCCGGCTTGCGGGGCACCTTGCACTGGCCGTTCCTGATGGGCCGCAAGCCAGGCCAGAGCGGAAGAACCTGCCGCAGCGGTGCGGATGAAGGTGCGTCGAGTCAGTTGTGAGGTCATGGGGCTTGATCCTTGGTGGGTAAACTGGGGGATGGCGAGAAATTCAGCATACACACGCGGTGTTGGCGCGTCCACTCGGGACGGGACGCGGTTGCCCTGCGAGGCGTGGACGGCCTGTTTGCCCCATCTCGAACTTCGCGTGGATTTCCGCCACGGCCGGATGGGTTTGCAGTGCGACCGGCAGTGGAATATCCCGGTACCGCAGACGTTGCGGAGGCGAAAAGCGGCCACCTCTTTTCGGTGGCCATGTAGCCAACGATCACATTCTCAATTAGACTCCAACATGGAACGGCCGGAATCGATGGCTCCCGAGGGCGAAGCAATGAAATCGAGTTCTCAGTGGTCTGTTGGCGCGTTGATGGCATTCGGCCTTCTGCTTTGTTATGCGAGCAGTTCCGCGCAGAGCGGCACCGCTGCGGCGGCAACTTCAGCCCGCCTGGGCATCAACCTGGCCGGTCCGGCGGACTGGGCCACGGAGCTGCCCTTTGTGGACGCGTTCCGCACTTCGCGACCATGGATCAGCCAGAGGAAAGGCGCCGGATGGGGCCAAGGGCCGGAGCTAGCAGTCGATGAACTCGGATGGGTGAAGAGACTCGAGCCGGGCTGTTATGCCGAATCGATGCTCTGCACCGTCCGCAATGGCCATTACCCGGCCGGCACGTACACGGTGCTCTATGAGGGCGAAGGCAAACTGGCGTTCGGCAAAGGCACCCCAATCAAAGATACCCGGCCCGGGCGGATCCTGATCGACGTGGATTCCAGCAAGGGCGGCTTTTCGCTGCAGATTCACGAAACGAACCCGCAGGATCCGGTCCGCAATATCCACGTCATCATGCCCGGCTTCGAGCAGGCTTGGGAGAAAGAGCTGTTTCATCCGGCGTTTCTCAAGCGTTGGCAGGGGATGGCCTGCTTCCGGTTCATGGACTGGATGCACACCAACGGATCGGGGATCGCCACCTGGGCGGACCGGCCAACCCTGCGGCACGCGACGTTTTCCAAACGCGGCGTGGCGCTGGAATGGATGATCGAGTTGTGCAACCGGACCAACGTCGATCCGTGGTTTTGCATGCCGCACCTGGCCGACGACGATTTCATCCGCAATTTCGCGAGAATGGTCAGGGACCGCCTCGCCCCGTCGCGAACCATTTACATCGAATACTCGAACGAGGTCTGGAACGGCCAGTTCAAGCAGAGCCGATACGCCAGCGAGCAGGGCGTGAAACTGGGGCTTGGCTCCAAGGAGAAGCCCTGGGAAGCAGGCTGGCATTTCACCGCCCTGCGCTCGATGCAGATTTTCAAGATCTGGGAAGAGGCTTTTGGCGGCCATGATCGGTTCGTCCGCGTTCTGCCGACGCAGTCGGGCAACACGGGCGTCTCCGAAGGCATTCTGAGTTTTCGCGACGCCGCGCGGCACGCGGATGCCCTCGCGGTCGCCCCGTACATGCCGTACAGCATCGGCCGGGGAAAGACGGCGCACTTAGCGGATGCCATGAAGGACTGGACCGTCCGCCAGATGCTCGACCATTTCGAGCAGACCGCCTTCCAGGACAGCCTCCAGCGCATGGCAAGGGACAAAGCCGTCGCCGACAAATACGGCCTGAAACTGATTGCCTACGAGGGCGGGCAGCACATGGTGGCCTTTCTCAAGGACCAGGAGCTCGTGCGGCGAATCTCCAGCACCATGCACGAGTGCAATCGCCATGCGCGGATGGGCGAGCTGTACCGCCGCTACTTCGATCACTGGGAAAAGCTTGGCGGCGGCACGTTTGCGGTGTTCTCAAGCATTGGGGCCTACAGCAACCACGGTGCCTGGGGCCTGGCCGAATTCTATGACAGCAGACCCTCCGATTACCCGAAGCTCGAGGCAACGCTTGAGTGGGCGAGAAGCCGCGGCCAACCGGTCCAGTGGTGAGGCACTTTTGAAACGTCCCGATGGTCGCTGGACCCGATCGCCCCGCGAACAGCCGCCCCCCGACTCCCTCGCCAGACTCTATACCTACTTGTCGCTCGCTTCCGTCCCGAGCGATTGCCGACGCGTGCGGTTGAGCCGGGCTATTGCTTTTACCGTCTAACTCTCTATAGAATGGCGGTCGGAGCAGAGAGAAGCGGGTTGCACAGGCAGTGCCGCCGTGCGGTCGCTGCCATGGGTGAAGCCGTCGCCGGTAATCGCAAGGTTGCTGACGACGAGCTTTGGCACCAACCAGCCAGTCGGGTCTGCGTTGTTCTTTTCCTGGTGGGGCATTTCGTCGCGTGCGTCCTTCGGCGGACCGTGGTTCGTTTGGAAAGGAGGTCGTGTTTCTCTCTTGAGCGGCGAGCGATCTTGCTGGTTGCAGTTTCTCACCGCAGGCCCGCGGGCGTCCCAACGTGTGCCTTAGAGGTTTTGCCGATCAGACTTAGCCGAGGAAGCGGAATGGCATCTTTCGTATTCACTTGGTATGGGAGGTCGATGCAATGAAGTCCTGTAAGGTTCGTTCCGGTTTTACGCTAGTCGAGTTGCTCGTGGTGATTGCCATCATCGGCATCTTGATTGCGCTATTGCTACCGGCAGTCCAGGCCGCGCGCGAAGCGGCCAGACGCTCGCAGTGCACCAACAACCTCAAGCAGTTGGCACTGGCACTGCACAACTACCACGACTCGTTCAAGAGCTTTCCTTCGGGTTGGATCAAAACGCCGACCTCCAACGCCGGAAACGACCAGAACATGTGGGGCTGGACGGCACTCATCCTTCCTTTCGTGGAGCAGCAGCCGCTCCACGATCAGATCAAACCAGGAACCAACCAGTTCGAATCGCTTGCCAACGCGCTGTGGGTTGCCAATGGGAGTGGTACGTCGTTGGGTGTGCTGAGCCAGCCAGTCGCCGCGTTTCGTTGCCCATCCGACGTGGGACCGGTTTCAAACCAGAATCGAGACCGCTTTCCATTTTCGGCCGGAGCAGGTAGCGGCCGGGTCGCGACATCCAATTACATTGCGGCAACGGCGAGTTGGAGAATCGAAAGCAACAACAACAACGCGCCGAACTGCAATCCGAGCATCAACCAGCGCTGGGGCATCTTCCAGCAGAATGGCGACACGAAGTTCCGCGACATCACGGACGGCACGAGCAACGTGATTGCGTTGGGCGAACGGCGTTGGCGAAAGAAGATGGACAACGGCAACATCTACACGATTGGAGCGGCTAACCTGTTCGGCGTGCGGCGTGCGAACACCAACCCCCATAGGGCCGACCAGGTCGGTTGCGGGTGCCCCAAGATCAATCTCGACGTCTGGGCATCGCGAACCGACGCAGATGAAGGATTCTCGAGCGAACATCCCGGCGGCGCCCAGTTCGCCCTGGCGGATGGCAGCGTCCGGTTCATCAGCGAGACGATCCAGTTTGACGCCGACGGAACGGGAACCGCCTGTGCAGACGACCTCGCTCTGTGCGACGTCGACACCACGTGGGAGCGGCTCATTTCCATGCAGGACGGCGAGCCGGTGGGCGAGTTCTGATTTCCCTTCCTGCTTGTCGAGCAGGACCTGAAACGTCCGGTTGCCTGAAAACCGAGGCTTCCGCGCTACGCACGGCCTCTGTGCAGGTTCCAGCCGACGGCGGTGTGGCACTGTTGACCGCCTGGACTTCGAGGGCCACGCAGGCCACAATGGCGAGTGTCTCCGTCATGCCGTTCTCTTTCTGCAGGAGGAAAACGAATGCGCTCGCCGTTGCACGCGGTCCTGCTCGCCGTCCTGACTGTTCGATGCCCCACGCCCGTTTTGGCAAGCGATCAACTCCAGCCGGTCGAGTTGGGGCAGGTAAAGCTCGGCGGAGAGATCGGCCGCCGGATCGATGTGACCGGGGACAACAACCTTCTCGTGATCGACGTCGAGAAAGACTTCCTACAACCGTTCGCCGCCAAGGACCAGACGAGCGGCTACATCGGGCTGGGAAAGCTGATCGACAGCCTGGCACGCATGGCCGCCTACAGCGGCGCCCCGAAACTCATTGCCAGGAAGAACGAAGTGGTTTCCGCCGCGATCGGCCTCCAGGAATCCGACGGGTACCTGGGACTGATGTCTCCCCAGAGCCGGATGTGGAAGCTCTGGGACGTCCACGAAATGGCGTACCTGGTTTACGGTCTCACGACCGACTACCGGCTGTTCAAGGAACAAGCGTCGCTTGAAGCCGCGAAGAAGCTGGCCGACTATATCGTCGCTCGCTGGACGGCCGAGCCCGAGCGGGAGCTGGGTGAAGAGACCATTACGACGCACATGGCGGCGACCGGGCTGGAGCGGGCGTTTTTGTCGCTCTCCGAGCAATCGGGCGATGCGAAGTACCGCCAGTTTTGCATCGAGCACCGCAACCTGCCCGAGTGGAACCTGGATATCGTCCGCGGCCGTTGGGGGAAAATCGAAGGGCATGCCTATGCCTTCATGGCCCATGCACTCGCCCAGACTCAGCTTTATCGGAACCGGCCCGACGAAAGGTTGCTCGGCCAGGAGCGGAAGGTGCTCGGTTTCCTCTGCGGGCACAACGGGCTGGTGATCACCGGCGCCTGCGGCGACCACGAGTGCTGGCACGATACCCAGCAGGGCACGATTAATCTCGGCGAGACCTGCGCTACCGCCTACCTGCTCCGCGTGCTGGACGACTGCCTTCGCCGGGAGGGGAACTCTCGCTACGGCGACCTCATGGAACGGACCGTCTACAACGCCCTGTTCGCCGCCCAGTCGCCAGACGGCCGCCGCATCCGCTACTATTCGCCTTTCGACGGCCCGCGCGAGTATTTCTCCGGCGACACCTATTGTTGCCCATGCAACTACCGTCGGATCGTGGCGGAGCTGCCGGAGATGGTTTACTACCGGACAGACGGCGGCGTGGCCGTGAACCTCTACACGCCGTCGACCACGGAGTTGAAACTCGGCAAACACGGCTCGCTCCGTATCCGTCAGGAAACGCAGTACCCGAGCGCCGGCGATATTTCCGTCTTGATCGAACCGGCCGAGCCGGCGGAGTTTCCACTCTTGCTTCGCATTCCCCGATGGTGCCGCGACGCCAAGGTTACCGTGAACGGCCAGCCCGCCGCGGGCAGCCCGCAGGCCGGCGAGTTCTTCACGATCCGGCGACCGTGGAAAGCCGGCGACCGGGTCCAACTCGCCCTGGCGATGCCGTGGCGGCTGGTGAAAGGGCGCGAGGCCCAGGCCGGCCGCGTGGCAGTCATGCGCGGCCCACAGGTCTTCTGCCTCAACCCGAAGGCCCATGAGAAGTTGAAAGACGTCGATCTTCGGCTGCTCACGCTCGATCCGTCGTCGATCGAAGGCCCACTGCCGGACAATTCGGTTCGCCCCGATGCAGTCGCCTGCAAGGTGAAAGCCTGGGGCCCGGGCAAGTGGTATCCCCATGGCAGCCCGGACCTGGAGCTGCTGCTCACCGAGTTCCCCGATCCCGGGGGCGAGACGACCTATTTCAACGTTCCCAATCCGAACGCCGAAGATCTGGTGGACGATGAGCTTATGGCAGACGACTGAAACGAGAGCCCACTGAAGGACCCAGACGATGATGTGCTCATTGAGACCGGCGGGACATTGGACTTTCTCAGCTTTTTTGTTTGCGGCCGCGGTACTTGCGATGCCCATCGATCCTGCGCGTGCGGCAGACGAAGCCCGCATCAATCTGACGGGCGAGTGGGCGCTGGCTCTCGACCGCGACGACGTGGGCGTGCAGCAACAGTGGTTTGGCCGATCGTTCGCTGATCGAATCCGGCTGCCAGGATCGCTCCAGGAGCAAGGGTTCGGCGAGGAGCCCGGCGTGGATTCCCCGTGGACCGGGACCCTGCGGGAAGGGGAGTGGGACAAGCCCAAGTACGCCCCCTATCGCAAACCCGGCGGTTTCAAGATGCCCTTCTGGCTTCAGCCGAAGAAAGTGTATGTGGGGCCTGCCTGGTACCAACGCGACGTGACGATCGACCCGTCCTGGACAAACCGTCGCGTGATGCTGAACCTCGAGCGATGCCACTGGTTCAGCCGCGTCTGGGTGGACGGCGCCGAGATTGGCCAACGAGATTCGCTCTCAACGCCGCACGTGTATGACGTCACTGCCGCGATGACGCCCGGACGTCACCGCCTGACAATTCGCGTCGACAATCGCGTTCTCGTCGGTGTCGGGGTCAACTCGCACAGCGTAACGGATCACACACAGAGCAACTGGAACGGCATCACAGGCGAGATCTCGCTCGCTGCCGGCCCAAAGACCTTCATCGGCGACGTCCGCGTATACCCGGATGTGAAGCAGAGGGCCGCAAAGGTGGTGCTGACGGTCGGTAGCACGAGCGGTAGAGACAGGGCAGCCGGCAAGGTGACGCTGTGCGCGGAGTGCGGCGACCATGCGCCGCCGGTGGTGACGCGGCAGTTTGAAGTGCCCGTGGCCGGTGGCGAGGTCGAAGCCGTCGTCCCTCTGGGGGAATCGGCGAAGCTGTGGGACGAGTTCCATCCCAATGTCTACCGGCTCACGGCAACCCTCAAGACGGCAGACGGTGTCGATGAGCGAACCACGACTTTCGGCCTGCGGGAAATCGCCGTGGACAAGAAGCAGTTCGTGCTCAATGGCCGGCCGATTCAGTTCCGCGGAACTCTGGAATGCTGCATCTTTCCGCTCACCGGGTATCCGCCCACCGACGTGGAGAGTTGGAAACGGGTGGTTCGCGTCTGCAAAGAGCACGGCCTGAACCACATCCGTTTCCATTCCCACTGCCCACCCGAGGCGGCGTTCGCCGCGGCGGACGAACTGGGGTTCTACTTTCAGGTCGAGTGCGCGAGTTGGGCGAACCAAGGCTCCGCGCTGGGGCTTGGGGAGGCGATCGACGCGTGGGTCTACGCCGAAGCCGATCGGATCCGCCGCGCCTACGGCAATCACCCGTCCTTCGTGCTGATGGCCTACGGCAACGAGCCCGCCGGCCCGGGACGCGGCGGCAAGTACCTCGCCTCCTGGGTCGAGCATCAGAAAGAAGCCGATCCGCGACGCCTTTACACCAGTGCCGCGGGCTGGCCGATGATTGCCGAAAACCAGTACCACAACACGCCGGAGCCGAGAATTCAGCCATGGGGCGCCGGGTTGCGAAGCCGCATCAATGCCCGGCCTCCGGAAACCGTTACCGATTACCGCGACTTCGTCGCCAAACAGGAGGTGCCGGTCATCAGTCACGAAATCGGCCAGTGGTGCGTGTACCCGAATTTCGCGGAAACGGCCAAGTACACCGGCGCACTTGAGGCAAAGAACTTCGAGGTCTTTCGCGATTTCCTTGACGCAAGCCACATGGGCGACCAGGCACGGGATTTCCTGATGGCGTCCGGCAAGCTGCAGACGCTGTGCTACAAAGAGGAAATCGAAGCGGCGCTGCGAACTCCAGGCTTCGGCGGGTTTCAATTGCTCGACCTCCACGACTTCCCCGGCCAGGGGACCGCACTGGTCGGCGTCCTCGATCCCTTCTGGGATTCAAAGCCGTACGTCAGTCCCGCCGAGTTCCGGCGATTCTGCAACGCGACCGTGCCGCTGGCCCGCATGTCCAAGAGAACCTGGACCACTGCGGAGACCTTCGTTGCGGACGTCGAGGTCACGCACTTCGGCCAGGAGCCCCTGCGAGCGATTCGGCCCCGGTGGACTATTACTAACGGGGCGGAGAAGGTGGCCTCGGGGAGCATGCCGGCACAAGACATCCCGCTCGGCGGTGTGCAGAAGCTGGGGCGTATCGAAATGCCGCTGTCCCGTTTCACTCAGAGCGTGTCCCAGAACCGCCGGGGACTGGCTCATTTTGCGGAGTCTTCGGAGCAAAATGTGCCTGTCCCCTTCTCCTCGCGAGGTTTTGGGACAGGCTCTCAGCCCGCGAAGCTCACGCTGATCGTGACCCTGGAAGGAACGGAGTTTGCCAACAACTGGGACCTTTGGGTCTACCCGGCACAGGTCGATACGCAATCGCCGCCGGATGTGACCGTGGCACACGAACTCAATCCTGCCGCGATCGCCAGGTTGACCGCCGGCGGCAAAGTGCTGCTGCTGGCCGACCCGCGATCCGTGGCAGGGGATGTCGCAATTGGGTTCTCGTCGATCTTCTGGAACACCGCCTGGACTGGCGGGCAGGCGCCGCACACGCTCGGCATTCTCTGCGATCCGAAGCATCCGGCACTGGCCGCGTTTCCGACGGAGTATCACAGCAACTGGCAGTGGTGGGAACTTGTCAGTCGCTCCGGCGCGATGGTGTTGGATGTTTTCCCGAAAGAGCTCCGTCCGATCGTGCAGGTCGTGCCCGATTGGTTCGAGCCCAGGCGTCTGGGGCTCGTGTTCGAGGCCAAGCTGGGCACCGGCAAGCTGATGGTGTGCTCGATAGACCTCGAAACCGACCTCGCCGAACGGCCAGCCGCGCGGCAAATGCGTCATTCGCTTTTGCGGTACATGAGCAGCGAGGCGTTCGACCCGCAGTTCACGCTGACGGAAGACCAGGTGCGCGGCCTGTTTCGCGAGTTGCCGATCGTGCAGAAGCTGGGTGGCGTCGCGTGGGCCGACAGTCAGCAGTCTGGCTATGACGCCGCCCGAGCCATCGATGGGAATCCGGGAACCCTATGGCACACCTCCTGGGAACCGGCCGCGAAAGATCCGCCGCACTGGCTGGCGATCGATCTGCAAAAGCCGACAGCCGTGGCGGGAATCTCGTACTTGCCTCGGACCGACCTCAGCAATGGCCGGATTCGCGAGTTCGAAGTCTACCTTAGCTCGGATGCGAAAACTTGGGGCGAGCCGATGGCGGGCGGAACGTGGCCAAACGACGCAGAGCGGAAAACCGTGCGATTCAACCGACCGATCGTGGGACGATTCCTGAAGCTTATGGCTCTGAGCGAGGTGAATGGTCGGCCGTGGACAAGCGCGGCGGAAATTGACGTGCTCGTCGATGGCGCGAGCCGGTAGGTGGATTGCCCACTCGACATTCAGTCGACCAGCTCTCGCTCGATCTCCTCCAGCGACTTCCCCTTCGTCTCCGGCAGGCTCACCAGGATCACCACGAAGCCCACAACGCAGATCGCACCGTACAGCCAGAACGCTCCGTGGGCGCCCAGCGTGCGATTCAAGGTGGGGAACGTGAAAGTCAGGACGGTGCATGCCACCCAGAGCGCCAGCACCGCGATCGACATCGCGGCGCCGCGGACCCGGTTGGGAAACAGTTCGCTGATCACGACCCAGGTGATCGGCGCCAGCGACATGGCGTAGCAGGCGATCGCGGAAACGACCAGGATGAGCATATGGACGCCCGAACTCTGCAGGTAGAACCCCGCTCCCAGCACGGCGTAGATTCCCGCCAACCCACCGGCGCCGACGAGCATCAATGGGCGGCGGCCGAAGCGATCGACGGTAAAGATCGCGACAAACGTGAAGACGAAGTTGACAATCCCCGTGATCACAATGCTAAAGAGCAGTTCACCCACGTCGTATCCCGCGGCCTGAAATACTTCCTGGGCGTAGTTAAAAATCACGTTGATGCCGCACCACTGCTGCAGGACAGCCAGGAACACGCCCAGCCCCAGAATCCGCACCAACCGCGGCTGGAACAACTCCGCCAGCGTCGCGCGGGCGGCCGCATCGCCGGCGATGGTCCCGTGGATGTCGGCTACCTCGTACTCGGCATACGCTTCGCCGCCGACCGAAGCGAGAATACGGCGGGCCTCGGCCTCTCGCCCGCTCTTGACCAACCATCGGGGGCTTTCCGGCATGAAGAACATCAAGAGGAAAAACAACGCGGCCGGAACGGTCTCGGCCCCGAACATCCACCGCCAGCCGTACAGCCCGTTCCACGTTTCCCGGATCGCCTCCGCGGCGGTTTCCGCCACCGGCTGCGCGATCCACAGGTTGACAATCTGTGCGGCGAGAATCCCAATCACGATCGTCAACTGATTGATCGAGACGAACCGTCCCCGCATTTCCGCGGGCGAGATCTCCGCCAGGTACATCGGCGACAGGCTCGACGCCAGCCCGATGCCCACGCCGCCGACGAAACGTGCGACGTTGAACCCGTGGAATTCGCCCGCCAGCGCCGTCCAAATCGCGGACCAGGTGAAGAGCAATCCGGCCAGGATCAGCAGCCGTTTGCGTCCGAACCGGTCCGTCAGCGCGCCGGCGACCATCACGCCCGCGATGCAGCCGAATAGGGCCGTGCTCATGGCAAAGCCCTGCCAGAAAGGCGCATCCGTAATGCCGAAGTACGGCTCATAAAACGCCTTGGCGCCGCCGATCACCACCCAGTCGTAGCCGAACAGAAAGCCGCCCATGGCCGCCACGAGACAAACCGGCCACAGAAAGCTCATGCGATAGCGTGGAGGCGAAAGGTCGGCGTTGCTCATGGCGAGTCTTTCAATACTGGGCGATAGCGTAGGGCGGATTTCAATCCGCCCGCGAATTCGGGGTGGATTGAAATCCACCCTACGAAAATCCCCCTACTCGACCGGATACAGCCGCAGCAGTGCGACGCCATGACGGTTGACGCGTGTGGTGAACCGGTCCTCGAACGATCCCAGGTCCTTCTGCCGCCAGAGATCACGGACCCGCCGTTTTCCTGCCAGGCCGAGCTCCTGCCACGCGGCTGTCATCGGCCGCCGCGTCTCGCCGAGATTGAACAGGCCGACGGCCAGCGAGCCGTCGTCCATCGGCTTGCTGAGGACGAGGTCGGTATCCGTATGGCGAACCGGAACCCCCTGCTTTCCGAGCACGTCCTGATCGACCTCGATCACTTCCGGGTTGCATAGAACGCCCAGGGTGAATGCATCGAGCTGCGCCATGTCGCCCGAGAAGAACAGCGGCGACGCCATCAAGCACCACATGCTCATATAGCTGTACTGTTCGTCGGGCGTGAGCGGCGTGGGCAGAAATTCGATCTTGGGGATCTCGCCGGCACGGAGTTGGGCGGCGTACTTGGCGTGATTGCCGATCATGCCGATCACCAGGTAGTCAGGGTCGTTCCACGCCCCCGGTTTCGCGTGCTTCCAGTGCTGAGCGTTGCTCAGACCGATGCTGTAGAAGCCGGGCAGGTTGGTATCCTTCGCCCAACCCACGTCTCCGGTCGTCCGCCAACAGTGGCCGCCAACCTTGTCTCCCCAGGTCCAGACGTCGTTCATTCCGTACTGGCAGAGATTGAACACCAGGTCGCGGTCCAGCGTCTTCAGGATGTCTCCCATCTGCCGGTAAGGCCGCTGCTTCTCCTGCAGCTCGTTGCCGCCTTTCTTCATCCGTTCGTTATAGATCTCGCGGTAGCTGCACCAGTCGTACTTGAGGAAGTCGAATCCCCATGCGGCGAAGGTCCGTGCGTCCTGTTCTTCATGCTCGTGGGCGCCGACATATCGACCGCAAGTCCACGGCCCCGGCGAGGTGTAGATCCCGGCGCGGAGGCCCTTGGCGTGGATATAGTCGACCATCCCTTGGATATCGGGAAATCGATCATTACAGAGGATCGTTCCGTCGGCCTCGCGGTAGGGAGTGTCGTCGCGGCGTTTCATCCAACAGTCGTCGATGTTCACGTACATATAACCGACGTCCGCCATGCCCGAATCGATCATCGCGTCGGCCGCGGCTCGCATGGCCTTTTCACTGATGCCGCTGAAATGGATGTACCAGCTATTCCATCCCATCGGCGGCGTCAGCGCCAGCATATCGCCAACGACGATGGAGAACTTCCGCGTTGCTTTGCCGTGCGAGTTCTCGGCCTCGAGAGTGAGGGTATACTCGCCCGGCTTTTCGGGCGCGGTCCCGGTAAGGATGCCCGTGCCGGAGTCGAGTTGCACCGCGGACGGCAGGCCCGCCACGGCAAATGACATCGGCCGCTCGCCCGTGCACGGGATGCGGTACAAAAACGGGCGTCCCGGACGCACGCCGAACCGCCGCGGCCCGTTGATCCGCGGCGCCGGCCCGGGCTTGGGCGTGAGCACGATATCCTCTTGGCTCGTGGCTTGCGGCGGTTCGCCCGCGCGAGATAGCGCGGCGGCTGTCGTAAGCATGCCCAGGATCGCCGCGACCATGACAACCGGTGATGTTGGACGAACCACGGGACGGGTCATATTCTGCTCCTGGAATCGGGGAACTACAGTAAACGAATCGCCATTTCTGGTGACTGCACCTATACTTACCCCGGCTACCGCGCCCGTGTCAATATACCCACGGCCGACCATAACGACGGTTACTGCGGCTACGCCCATGTCCAGAGCAACCGGGTGCTCGATTCCATCGACGGCCACGGCTACTGGCAGCACCCGCGCACCGGCAAGGATTTCTGGATCGCCAACACGCCGATGGTCAACGATCCCTTGGATTCGACCGTCGTCCAGTTCGCGCGCCCAACAGCTTGGGCAGAGACGACGTCGATGGCAGAGTTCCGCCTGCGAACACCGCGCAGGATGTCGTGATTGAAGTTCTCATCCGCCAGTAGTCGCAACATAGCGGTTCATCCCTGCTGATTTCGGCGAGCGAGAAGCCGCGATCGCACTCCCGCCGGACTGAACTGCTTTTCGGTTTCCTGCCGAATGTCGTCTGCCTGCCGCTCCCTGGCGGCCAGGTACGCGTCCACTTCCTCCCGGTGGCGGAGGTAGTAGCCGATCGCGGTATACACTGCACCAAGTTCCACCGAAGGATACTGTTGGACCATCTCCTCCGCGGTCAGGCCGTCACGGAAGGCGGCAACGATCGTATCGAGAGTCACTCGCGTTCCGCCGATGCGCACCACTCCATCTGCATCAAACGATAGAGGTAACGTTTCGCTTCCAAGAGCTAATTGCACTGCTCAGTCTCCCACTGCGGCAACCCGTCTGCACTATCGGTATTGTAGCCGAACGGTGGGCAATCATCCAGGCTCTTCCAATCCTGGTGATTGACCTGGTGGCTACGCCCCTGTACCATGGCGTTCGCGACTGGTCAAGAGCCACAATCCATACAATCCATCAACCCCATTCCGGCCAGGGGCCGCCCATGAAATACACCTACGAGCAACTTGCCAAGATGATCGACCACTCGCTGCTGCATCCGACGATGACGGATAAGGAACTGGAAGACGGCTGCAAGCTGGCCGCCCGGTACGGCGTGGCATCGGTCTGCATCAAACCGTACGCGGTCCTGCGGGCGGCGGAGTTGCTCCGGGGCACGGGCGTCCTCGTCGGCGCGGTGATCGGTTTTCCGCACGGTAACTCGTGCACTGAATCCAAACGCTACGAGACCGAACTGGCCTGCCGCGATGGCGCCGCCGAGATCGACATGGTCATCAATATCGGCAAGGCCCTCAGCGGCGACTGGGACTATGTCGAACGCGACGTGACGGCCGTCTGCAACGAGGCGCACCGGCACGGCGCCAAGGTCAAAGTCATCTTTGAAAACGACTATCTCGTCCAGGGCGGAGCGGACCTCTCCGGCGACGACTTCAAACGCCGCCTCTGCCAGATCTGCGAGCGAGCCGGCGCCGACTGGGTGAAGACCTCGACCGGCTACGGCTTCGTTAAGCAGGCCGACGGCAGCTACAACTACCGCGGCGCGACCGAACAGGACCTCGCCCTGATGCGGGCGGCCTGTTCTCCGAATGTGCAGATCAAAGCCGCTGGCGGTGTCCGCGACCTGGACGGCCTGATCAAGGTCCGCGATCTGGGCGCCACCCGGTGCGGCGCGACCGCAACGGCGGCGATGCTCGACGAATACCGCCGCCGCGAACGCGCGGAAATCTGACGGAAGCGCTGACGCGCGAGGCCGCGCGGGAGATTCGTACGGCGGTCGATGCCTGCCGGCTCTTCTTCCGCTGCTTCGCCCGCTACGCCCCCCATACGCCCGTCGAGCCGGAGGAACGCTTTGCCCCGTACCATTGCGCTTGGAAATCCACTAGACTGGGCGTTATTCCGATCCCGTCACAGCACTGCCGAACCGCCAGCAGGCCGAGAACTACACGAAGCGGCACGCGAGCTATGAACATCGACGGCGGATGGTAAACAACGATTGAAACCAGGAGCAAGACGATGACGTGCCGGAGAATCAATATCCTATGCGCCGGCCTGCTTCTTGCGGTTTTTGCAGCGCTGGTCCGCGCCAACGATTGGCCCCAGTGGTGTGGGCAACCCTCACGGAACATGGCCGCCCAGTGCGATCAGCGCCTGCCAGACTGGACGGATTGCGGCGTCGAGAACGAGGCCGGTGACGTGGATCTGCAGTCGACGAAGAATGTCAAGTGGGTTGCCGACCTCGGACGTCTCACCACCGGCAGCCCCGTGGTGAGCCAGGGCAGGGTGTTTATTGGCACAACGTGGGGAAATGGAAGGGACGCCTGTTTCCTGTGTCTCGACGAACAGACCGGACGTCACCTCGGCGCCTTTATCTGCCCCAAGCCTGATCGCGAGAATCTGGAAAACTGGGCGATCAGTTCAACCCCGACGGTCGAAGGCGATCGGCTCTACTTTGTAAGCCCCTATCAGGAAGCCATGTGCATCGATCTGAACGTGCTTCTGGGCCGAAGCAGTCCTCGTGAAGGAGAGGAGACATCGCAGTTCGCAGCCACCGACAAAGCTGCCGTCGAAGAGCGTTCCGCGACAAGCATCGTTTGGCGGTACGACATGCTCGAGAAGCTGAAGGCGTATTACCACCATACGACAAGTTCCTCGGTCCTGGTGCACGGAGACTATGTCTACGTCTGCACCGGCAACGGACGCTCCTGGGTTCCGGGGAGAATACCATACAGTCCCTTGACGCCCAGCCTGGTCGTATTCCACAAGATGACGGGACAACTGGTCGCGCGCGACGACGAGCAGATCGGAGAGCAACTCTACCGCGGGCAGTACACGTCTCCATCGCTTGGCACGGTGAACGGGCGACCTCAAATCCTGTTCGCCACGGGAGACGGCGTCTGTTACGCCTTCGAGACGGTTGATCCGGCAGAACCGGTCGCGCCGGACCGTTGGATGACGACCAGCCTCCGCGGTCCCATCGTGTATTTCATCGACGTCGAAGGAAAGGACACCGGCGGGCTAACGGCGCCGCAGTACGCCCTTTCCGTCGACCTTCTTTCCGGTCTGCCCAAGCCTGCTCTTCCTCTGGAATTTCGCTTCTCGCAAAAAGTGCCGGCCACGACGCCCGTCGACACGGTTCCGACGGCAACCGTGCCCGACGTCCCGCTGCTGAAGAAGATATGGTGGTGCGATTGTATTCCGGCGGAGTACAAGAAGCTCCCCTTCTACCCGCGGGAAATCAAGGGAGATGGCCGTGGACATCCGTGTGCCATCATCGGCACGCCGGTTTTCTGGAATAATCGCGTCTACGTGGCGATCGGCGGCGATCCGAATCACGGCGGAAGAGACAGCAAGGGAAGCCTCGTGGCGATCGACGCAACCAAGACCGGCGACCTCACGGAGAACGGCAAAATCTGGTCCTACAACGACCTGAACCAGAGCGTCTCCACCGTGGCGGTGGCAAACGGTTTGGTCTTCGTAGCGGACGCCGCGTACACCATCCACTGCCTCGATGCGGACAGCGGCCGCTGCTATTGGACGCATTCGCCTCGAAAAGGCGCGACGTGCTTCAGTTCGCCGTTGGTGGCGGATGGGAAAGTCTTTCTTGGAAAGACCATCCTGTCGGCAAGCAAGGCGTTCCAATTGCTCCCCGGGATCCGCAGCAAAGACAACACGCTCTACAGCAGTCATTGTGTTGCCAACGGGGTG
Organism: Thermoguttaceae bacterium; assembly: GCA_040768665.1. GTDB lineage: Bacteria > Planctomycetota > Planctomycetia > Pirellulales > Thermoguttaceae > JABWBD01. Next base: position 28,602 of record JAXGMN010000054.1, on the reverse strand, counting down.
GTGTATGCCGTGATCGGCCACCGCCTCTGGGCGCTCTGCGACAAGGGCGATCGGCCACCGGACTCCGCGGACGGCGGCATCGCGGCAACTCTCCCGGCCAACGGACCCAAGCGTCCGGACAAGGCTGTCATGCCGGCGCAAGCGGCCGTCACGCCCACGCCGTTGCAGGACGCGATCATGAAAAACTGGCCGAACTTGCGCGGACCGTTCGGCCAGGGCATCGCCTACCATGCCACGCCGGCGATCGAGTTCGATGCCGCGACTGGCAAGAATCTGCGTTGGAAGGCGCCCATCCCCAGACCGGGCGCGAGTTCACCCGTCGTGTGGGAAGGCCGAGTGTTCCTGACCGGGGCCGATGACGACGCTCGCGAAATCTACTGTTTCGACGCGGCGAACGGCGAGATGCTTTGGCGTCAGACGGCCAGCCAGCCGGCCAATCTACCCAAGGTGTCCGAGGAATACGGCCATGCGGCTTCGACCGGGGCGACTGATGGGAAGCACTTCTTTGCGATCTTCTCGACCGGAGAACTCATCGCGGTCGACATGAACGGCGCGATTGCGTGGACCCGCTCGCTGGGCGTTCCGAAGAACAGCTACGGCTACGCCTCGTCTCTGATTGCCTATAAGCATCTGTTCGTGCAGATGGACGACAGCCGAAGCGCAGTCCTTTACGCCCTCGACACCGCCACCGGCAAAATGGTCTGGCAGAAGCAGCGAAAGCTGAGGGAGTCGTGGGCGTCGCCCATCCTCGTCGTCTCCGGCGACCGCGAGATGGTCGTGCTTGCTGAAAACCCAACGGCGACCGCCTACGACGTGAACACGGGCGAGGTGATTGTCTCCACGAAATGCCTCGGCGGCGAAGTGGCGCCGTCGCCGGCCTATGCGAAAGGCACCTTGATCGTGGCCAACGAGCAGGCCGAGCTTTCGGCGATCTCCCTGGCCACGGGCACGGTCGCTTGGAGCGGCGAAGACGACCTTCCGGACGTCGCAAGCCCGCTGGCGACCGAGGACTTCGTTTTCACCGCAGATTCGTCCGGCGTGGTGAACTGCTATGCAATCGGCACGGGGCGAAAGCTATGGACCCATGAGTTCGACCAGTCGTTCTATCCGTCACCGATCGCCGCGGACGGCCGCATCTACGCTATGGACAACGGCGGCACGCTGCACGTCTTCCGGGCATCCGGGGCGTTCGTCTCCCTCGCTGAGTCAGAATTGGGCGAAGAAGCAATGGCAACGCCGGCAGTCGTCGGCGACGCCATGTTCCTGCGAGGCAAAGAAAACCTGTATTGTGTCGGGGGAAGGCAATAGAACCGCAGAAGACACAGTGCCCTTCGGGGCGCCTACGGCGACGGACCAAGTATCCCGGCATGCAACGCATAACCTATGAAGGATTAGATTGTGCGGCGGCCGAAGGGGGCAACCCCGCGCGGGGAGAGATTGGATGACGGAGTGGACGTGGCAGGGAGAGATCCAGCCAGAATCTAATCCCTGGAACCAATCGTCGCACGCAGGGCAAGGTTGAGAGCAGGCCATCGTTTTGTCGTTAGCGGACGCATTAATGACTAACGACGGCCTGACGCCTTTGCTCTGGTGCCTGACGCCTTCGCTCTGGTGCCGACTGCGGCGGCCCATTAGAATGAACTGGCAACGCGACGTTTCTCCGCTCCGTCCGGGGCGGCGTCGTGCGTGCGTTCCGTTGTGCGTGCCAGTCTCATGTTGGCAGAGAACCCGTACAAAGCCCCGCTCGCATCCAGTTCTGCACCCATCGCGACGCGGAATCTTATCGGCGGCGTTGGCTTCTTCCTCTCGCTTAGCGGATTTCTGGGCGTGTCCGTTGTCGGGTCAGTGGGCACAGTCGTTTCATCCATCGGAATGTCGCTCGCGTTCCTCTGCTTGCCCGGACTTCTCCTAAGCGTGATCGGGCTGTTTCGCAAACCTCGCAGGCTGGCTACGTGGGGCGTCGTGCTTGGGTTGCTCGGTTCGCTCTATCTTCCCACGATATGTCGTTCGGTCTTTGCCTTCCCGTATCGTTGAGCTTGGCTCTTGCCCGGCGCCTCACGCGCCACGCACAACGTAGCATGCCCGCAGAGTCCGGCATGCTACCCGTTGGGCGACCTGAAAGTACCGGTCATGGCCAACATGAATCAGCACGTCGCAGCGTTCTTCGTATTTGTGGCGTGTTGGTGCGCTCTTGCCGTTGGCAGCTTTCTGTTCTTCGAGTTCAATCAGAACATTCCACTAAAAAGGAGGGTTCTGAGATGGGGCCACCCTCTTGCTAATGTGGTGTTTGTGGGTTTCATGGCCTGGATTGGTTTTCCACCCGTAGAATTCCTCCTGATAGTCCCGGTTGTGATTCTCATCACCGTTCTCAACATTTGGGGCACGAAATTCTGCCCAGGCTGCAGCAAGATGCTAATCACTGCTTATCGTGTCCGATTCTGCCCGCGGTGTGGTCATTCTCTGACGCCGAGCGTTCGTCCTCAAATTCCTCCAGGCGAATACTGAGAATATCAGGTTTTGCCGGATGGCCGGCCGGCGGCAGGGCTCTATGATTGAAGCGACCGTGTCTTGGAGCATGGATTCACGAAGTCGTTTTGGCGTTGCGGAAAGCGAGGAGGTGAAGTTTTTTTTCTTGCTGCGAATGCTGCGGCAGCCGACTTTGCGGGTGCTTCAGCTCGTCATGGAGGGCGCGGCCCACACTTCCGATACTTTTCCGTGCGTTTGTGCCGCATTGGCGCAGGATGGCTCCAGTGCGGCCCCAGACATCTACCACTGCACGGACAGCGCGGCGGTCGTCATGCCCGCGCCGACGGAGCAGAGGATGAGCTTGTCGCCGACGTTGAAGCCCCCCTCGGCCTCGGTGAGTGCCAGCGGGATGCTCGCGCTGGATGTATTGCCGACGTGCTGAACGTTGAGGAAGAAGCGTTCGAAAGGCAACTCGCTTCGCTTCGCCACCGCCTTGAGAATCCGCCCGTTGGCCTGGTGCGGGACGATCCACCGGGTTTCCTGTGGGGTCCATCCACTCTGAGCGATTGCGCGGCAGATCACATCGCTGAGGCTCTCGGTTGCAAGCCGGAACAGGGCGTGGCCTTCCAGTCGGATCCACGGATCGGGCTTCGAGCCGTTGACGGCGACGAAATACCCCGGAGTCTCGCGACGCGCCATCCGCAGACCGCGCGGATCTGCACCCAGGATGGCCTGGCAGATGCGGTGACCGGATGTACCCGAAGAGATGACGGCTGCCCCGGCTCCATCGCCGAACAGGAAATAGGCGCTGCGGTCGGCCTGGTTCAGCAGCCGCGACTGCAATTCCACGCCGACGGCGAGGACGTTACGAGCCATTCGGGTGAGCACCATCGAGCGGGCCATTGCCACGGCATACAGCCAGCCCGAACAGGCCGCATTGATATCGAACGCCGCCACAGCCGGGAGATCCAGCCGGTCCTGAAGAATGCATGCGGTCGACGGCATGGCCATATCCGGTGTAGTGGTCGCTACAATGAGAGCGTCGATCTCATTGGCTGCCATGCCGGACTTGCGTATCGCTTCCTGGGCAGCGGCAAGCGCCATGGTCGATGGTTTCTCGTTGTCCGTCGCCCATCGGCGCTCGCGAATTCCGGTGACCTGGTAGACGTACTCCGCGGAGATTTCCGGAAAGCTCCGCACGAGCTCCGCGTTGGTGACCACACGCGAAGGGAGATAGGCTCCGACGCCACGAATCACGGCGCCTTCACCATCTCCATCGCCGGTTTTCACGGCGGCAGGCCGCGGCACCGCGGCGGGGGCGGGATCGTGCGGCAAGTCGGGAATCCACTGCTTCATGGCCGGATCGGCGGTCTCAATCAGCAGGACCGGTTCATCCAGAGGGACGGTCTCGCCCTCGAAGTGGCGAATCCCGACGACCTTGCCGGCGCAGGGGGCCTGGAAATCGAATACCGACTTGGCACTTTCGGCCTGGGCGAGAACGTCTCCTTTTTCGAAGCAGGCCTGCGGCGAGATAAACCACTCAATAATGGTGGCTTCCGTCTCCGATGCCGCCTGGGCAGGCAGGCAAAGCAGCATTTGAAAGGTCTCGTGGCTCACGTGCGATCCTCAGGGAACAACTCAGCGATGCAGGCCGCAATGGTCTCGGCGCCCGGCCGGACGTGGTTCTCGAGTTCGGGGGCAAAGGGAACAGGCATGTCGGGGGCGGCAATCAGCCGCGGCGCAGCCCGCAACCGTTCAAGGCACGACCGACTGACTTCCGCGATGATGCGATGTCCCACCCCTTGCCTGGATCCACACTCCTGGACAACGACAAGCCGGCCGGTCTTCTCGACCGATTCGTAGATGGGAGCCAGATCCAACGGCTCCAGGACGAAGGGGTTCCACACTTCTATCGAGCGGCCGCTCTGGTGAGCGACGGCCAAGGCCTGAGGAACCATCGCCCCGAGGGCGACCAATGTCAGTTCCGTGCCTTCGATGTATCGCCGCGGACGCCAGATGGAGGTGAGATCTCCATCGAAGTCAATCGGCCCTGCCGTGCTCCAGTACAACAGCTTGTGCTCGAACACAAGGCAGGGATTCCGGTCGTAGAATCCGCCTACGAGCGCTTCGAAGGTCTCCTGGGGCGTGGCCGGATAGAGGAGTTTGAGCCCGGGGAACTGCGACCAGAGCCCCTCATATTCGCCAGAATGAAATGCTCCCATCGTCAGTCCGCCGCCGCAGGGCAGTCGCACCAGAATCGGTGCCGGCTGGCCGGTGCGGAAGTACCAAGTGCCGGCGTTCAGACCGAGTTGCGACACCGATTCCGTCGAGAAATCCGCGAACTGAAACTCGATGATCGGTTCGGCGCCGGCCTGCGACGCGCCGAGGGCAAAGCCCATGATTCCCGACTCGCAGATCGGCATATCGATCACGCGCTCGGGGCCGAAACGGTCGAACAGTCCTTTGCAGGTCTTGAAGGCCGATCCGTACCGACCCACATCCAGGCCGGCCAGAAAGGCCCTGGGGCTGTTCTCCAGGATGTAGCCGAGCGCCTTCTGGACGGCTTCGCCGTTCTTCGCCCTGGCAATCCGGAAGGGTTTGACGGGCGACGGGGACGAATCTGCGAAAACTCGCCACTCTTGCTCGCCCGGCTGGCATCGCGGGGCCTTCAATGCATCGGCAACCGCCGCCCGGACCTGTTGCTCGATGTCGTCTTCCAGCGCCGTGACTGCCGCGTCGGCGAAACCGGCGACCTCAAGCAGTTTTTTCCGCGTGCTCAGGAGGGGGTCGCGCCGGTGCCATTTCTCCAGGTCTTCACAGCGGACGTACTCGGCCTTATCGTAGGCGGCGTGCCCGCAGAGGCGAATGCTCATGCACTCCAGCAGCGCCGGCCCGGGATGGACGGTCATCGTCTCGAGGGAGTCGACGACGGCGGAATAGACTTTCCACGGGTCCGTACCGTCGATGGTGCGGCCGGGAATGCCATACCCTTTCGCCCGATCAGACAATCGCTTGCAGCGATATTGAGCGCTGGTGGGGGTCGAAAAGGAATAGTGGTTGTTTTCGATGATGAAGAGAACGGGGGCGTCGTGAACGGCAGCCAGGTTGATCGCCTCGTGGCACTCGCCCGTGCTGCTTCCGCCATCGCCGATCACGGCCAGGCCGAAAACGTCGTCGCCGTAGCGACGTGCGGCCCATACGCCGCCAACGACGAGGCTCAGCATCTTTCCCAAATGGCTCATCATGGGAAAGCGGCGCTCCGCGGCGTTGCCGTGGTGGACGTTCCCTTCGCGTCCATGGGTTGGGCTATCCGTATTGCCCAGGAATTGACAGACCATCTCGTAGGGCGAGGCACCCAGCACAAGATGGGCCCCAAAATCCCGATGTAGGAGGGAGACGACGTCGCGTCTGGGCCGCAGCGGCAGGGCCATTCCGATGGTAGTCGCTTCGTTACCGATGCTGAGCGTCACCGTGCCGCGGACGAGTCCTTTTTGAAACAGCTCGACCAGTTGTTCCTCGAGCCGGCGCGAGAGCAGCATCCACGGGTAAGCCGCAGCGTACAGTTCCGGTTCCGTAAGCCTGTCCGGGAAACAACGAGAAGATCCGGGCACCCTTGGCGTTTCTTGCAGCCAGCCATCGGCTCTTAGCGCACAAGACCCCTCTGTTCTGCACGGCCCAGCGCCGACCGCCGAGTTCCGAACAGACAAAGGACTCGCAATCAGGGCTTTTCCCTCACGATTGTTCAGCGGCGAGGCCAAAGGCGGATCCCTCTTTTGGCTCTGTATTTACCGTCGGGTCTTCGTCAGCAGGTGCTCCCGGGAAATCAGCTCCGACGCTTCCCATGTCCCCCGGCGGAGGCCGAGGGCTCGGATTCTAGCAATACCGAGTCGACGAGTCACTCCCAGAACAGCCCGGAAACCGCAGGACCCTACCAGCAAATCTGAGCCAGAATGTTAGATCGTCCATCATGATGAAATATGACCGAGCGCGAATCCCCTCAGTTATGGGGATCGTTGTCGGGTTGGCGATTCGTCCTGTACGCCGTACATATTGTTTATTCGGTAAAACAGGACCTCGAACGACGCTGTTTTTCGATCATCCTGTTTCGAACAGGCGGCAAATCCCTTACACCTGGGGCGACCGGTTGGCAGGGGGGGGCATGCACCACACGGAATAGTCGGTTGGGAGGAATGAAAATGCAGGGGTTTGCGGAGCCGGTCCCCTTGTTCATCAACAGCCCACACGATTTCAAAAGGCTCAGCAGCCCGGCTGCTGGCAAAGGGATTCCCGCTGCCCCAAGCGGTCGCTCGACGTCAGCAGCCGGGCTGCTTGATGTTCTGGCGGGTCGTTGTGTTTCATCACGTCACCCGGAGACTGGGCTGATAAAAACGGGGACTGGCTCCGCAACATCTTGTGTGGTCGCTCTGGCTAAACCGCTATTAGTTGCGGTGCCTGTCCCCGTTTTTATCAAGTTTTTATCAGCCCGCCCGGAGACTGCCTTCGAGCCGCCAACTTCTTACAGTTTCGGCAGGAGACTTAAGACGGCCTGGCTCGGTCGTGCAATCACGTGCGCCGCAATCAGCTTGCCGAGCTCGCCGACCTTGCTCTTGCCCGCCTCAATGGCGGCAGTCACAGCCGACAACTCACCGCGGATGATAATCGTGACGTACCCGCCGCCGAGCTTCTCCTTGCCGACGACCTCCACGCTCGCCGTCTTGCAGGCGGTGTCGATGGCTTCGAAGACGGCGGTAAACCCCTGGGTCTCGATCAAACCGAGGGCAAACGAGCTTTCCTGTTTCATCGTGGCCTGTCCTGTCTCTTGAATCGCAGGCGCCGGTTCCGCTTGGAACACCACGTCCTGCTGAATGAGCGGGTTGTACTCTCGAGGTGAATCGACGGCAGGCCGGGCCGCGGCAGACAGCGCAGTGATCACATGGCCTACCGGCCTGCCTTTCATCGCCTCGGCTACCTGTCGACCGGCGGGAATCGCCACCGACACCGCGTCGACGGTACCGGTGATTTTCACGCATACTCCGAGAAGATCGTTGATCTCGATTTGGGTTGCGCGGACCGGCGCCGATTTGGCCATCACATCCAGTGCCACCATGGCGGGCGTCAGGCCCGTGGTTTCCAGAAATCCGACGGCACCGTTCACAGAACCCCTTTCTCACGAAGCTCGTTCAATACGGTATCCACGATCGCATCCACCGATCTAACCGCGTGGGACGGTTTCGTAGGGCAGCCTTCCGGCGGGGGTTCGACGCCGAAATCGGTCAGCAGACAGCGGAGGATCTTCTGCAGTTTTTCCCGATGAGCCTGCTGCGCGGGGCTCATCGGCTGGCGGCTGCGGCCCATGGCAAAGCCGCGAAGCTCGATCGCCGCCCGAAACCCCTCTGGAAAATCGGCGGAATACAGCATGGCGTCAAAAAGTTCGAGCAGCCGATGTTGCAGCGGCATCGCGTCGGCGTAGCGGCCGGCTTGGGCCTGCTGGTAGACCCTGCGGGTCAGTTCCGGCACCACGCCGCTGGTCGCATGGGTGCCGCCGTCGGCGCCGGCCAACAGCATCGGTGCCAATACCGCGTCCCAGCCGGTAAGGAAACTGAAATCGGGGCGGTGCGGCCGGACGGCTGCGATCATCCGCATCATAAGAGCGACGTCGCCGGACGAATCCTTGATCCCGACGATCCGGTCGAGTTCGGCCAACCGCTGGAGGGTCGGGATATCAATCGGGCTGGCGAACATGGGGATGTTGTAGAGCGTGACATCGATCGGGCTGGACAGCGCGATCTCGCGAAAATAGGCATAGACCGAATCGGGGCTGAGGCGATAGTAGAACGGCGAGACGATGGCCACTGCCCGAGCGCCGAACCCGGCATAGGTCTCACAGGCTTTCACCGTCTCTCGAACGTTGGCCTCCGCCGCTCCGGCGAGCACGGGCACTCGTCCCGCCGCCTGGTCGCAGACGATCTGAATGATTCGCTTTCGCTCCTCCGGCGTGAACCGAATGAACTCGCCGGTGGAACCGTTCGGGTAAAGCCCGTCCACGCCTTTGGCAATCAGCCAATCCACGTATCGACGCAACTCGGCCTCGTGAATTTCGCCACGATCGTCCAGTGGCACCATGTGGGGCGTGAGAATACCGGTGATTCTTGGCATAACGGCTTCAGTCGGGGATGGAAAGGAGGAACGGTTTGATAAAAAGGGGACAGGCACCGCGAATAGTAGTGGGTAACCGGTAGCAAAGATACAATGTTTAGCGAAGCCAGTCTTTTGTCCCCACCCGGAAAAGTGGCCGGAATTCGGGGCAGGTTAGGAAATTGTAGCTCATTTCCGCGTCAGCCGGACCAGAATAGTCCCTATGGACTGCATGTTGCTTCACCGTGCTCGGTGGTGGCATGGAACGACAAAGAAGCGCGTAGTAGGCCGCGTTTCGGCGACAGTTTTTTGTGAGCCCCCTTGCTCGGGGAGGATCACGCGATATTATTTGCATGAATTTCTGCGAAAAAACACCGCAGTGGGACCTTAGCCATGACCGCGGTAAGCGACGCGAATCAACACCGGGAATTGGTGGCGCTTCTCAGGCGACTTGCAGAACAGGCGGGAATAGGCGTTGAAGATGCGCGAATCAACGCACTGGCGGATGAGGCGATGCGACGGTGGCCCGGCCCCCCCGACGAGGCGTGGTGGCGTTGGCTGCAGGAGTCTTGCACGAGCCTGGGGATCCGGGCAAAGGTTGTGGATCTCTCGCTGGATAACGCTTGGGACCTGGTGCAGGACAGCGCATGGGTTACGACCTACGCGGGAACCGGCCGGTTGGTGACGCTCACAGGGATCCGAGGCAATCGGGCCTACGCGTTCTCGTCGGAAGGTGGGTTCCCTCCACAAGGCATGAAGCGTTCGGTCTTAACGGAGATGCTGGGAGTGCGCGCCGATCATCAAGACCGATCCTCATGCCGCTGGGTCGTCGTGGAGCGATCGCAAAGGATGGAGCCGGAGACCCACCACGGGAATAAGCACATGTCGCCTTTGCGGAGATTGTTGGGGATCTTAGAGCCTGAATGGCACGATATCTGGATTGTGATGGTGTTCGCTTTCATGGTGGGGCTTCTGGCCATGACCATCCCGATTGCGGTCGAGGCACTGGTCAACACTGTCGCCTTCGGGCGGTTTCTCCAGCCGGTGTTTATCCTTTCGCTGATCTTGTTTGTTTTTCTCGCGTTCGGAGCGGCCATTCGTGGGCTGCAAGCCTACGTGGTGGAGATTCTCCAGCGGCGGCTCTTCGTGCGGGTCGCCGCCGATCTCGCCTACCGCCTGCCGCGTGTGCAGCGATCTGCTTTCGACGCACACTACGGCCCGGAACTGGTTAATCGATTCTTCGACGTGGTCACGCTCCAAAAGGTCTGCGCGGGCCTGTTGATGGACGCTGTCGCGTTGGCGCTGACCGCATTCATCGGCATGGCGGTCCTCGCCTTCTACCATCCGTGGCTCCTGGCGTTCGACGTCATCCTGCTGGCCCTTGTCGGCAGCAGCATTTGGGTGTTGGGACGAGGCGGAGTGGCCAGCGCCATCGAGGAATCGAAGTACAAGTACCAGGTGGGCGCCTGGCTGGAGGAGATCGCTCGCTGTCAGATCGCGTTCAAGTGCGACGGCGGAGCCGAGTTCGCAAGCGATCGAACCAACCATCTGGTCGGCAATTACTTGCGGTCGCGAGCCCGGCATTTCCGCGTCTTTTTCCGGCAACTGGCGTTCGTGCTCGGGATTCAGGTGATTGGAGCTACGGTGCTTCTCGGGTTCGGCGGATGGCTGGTTATTCGAGGTCAACTCACCCTCGGACAGTTGGTTGCGGCGGAATTGATCGTGACGATCATCTTCGGCGCGCTGGCCAGCATGGGAAAGCACATCGAAAGTTTCTACGACTTGCTCGCGGGCGTCGATAAGCTGGGGCACCTGTTCGATTTGCCGCTGGAACGCGAGGATGGTCTGCTCACGGTCGACGAGGGGAAAGGGGCGGCGGTGACTCTCCGCGACGTCTCGTTCCGGTTCTCGAATCGATCCGCCAAACTCCAATCACTAAGCCTGCGGATTGCAGCGGGCGAGCGCGTGGGGCTGACTGGGTCCACCGGCTCCGGCAAGAGTACGCTCCTCGATCTGCTCTATGGTCTGCGGCGCCCCGAGGTCGGGCATCTTGAGATCGACCGCACGGATCCTCGCGATGTCCGTCCGGACATCCTGCGGAGCCATGTCGCCTTGGTCCGCACTATCGAGATCTTCGAAGGGTCCGTGGCCGACAACATCTTGCTCGGTCGTCATGAGCTGACAGTCAGCGACGCCCGAGAGGTCCTTCAGAGACTCGGACTCCTGGAAGAAATCCTCGCGTTCCACGACGGGCTGAGCACTCGTCTTCAGAGCAGCGGGGCGCCGCTGACGGGAAGCCAGATGCGGCTGTTGATGCTGGCCCGCGCTATGGTCGCCCAGCCCCGACTGCTTTTGATCGATGGCGTGCTGGACGGCCTTTCGGATGCGACGTTACAGCGGGTGTTGCCCGCCGTCTTCCCGGCGAAGCGAGAGGCGACGCTCGTGGTTGTCAGCGGCCGCCGTGCTGTCTTGCAGATGTGCGATCGGATAATACAGCCAACAGGCGTCGACGTCGACGTTGCCGCCTACCGCGATCCCGCGAGTCCCAGCTACCTGATGGGCCCGAATCGAAAGCTCGACGAGGTCGATTATGACTACTACTGAAAACCGTTCGACCGAGCAAACGGTTTCAAAACCACACGGGAACCGCGAGAACCGCCGCCGCCGCTCGCTTCTGGCGGATGCCGCGTACCATGAGTCGGATTTTCCAGCGATTCGGCTTGTGCGGTCGACCCGCTGGGCCCGTCGAACGGCTCTGGCGTTGGGCCTGCTCATGGGCCTGGCAGTATCGGGAATGCTGCTGCTGCCATGGCAGCAAACGGTCACGGGAAGCGGCAGCGTCGTGGCGTACGCACCGCTGGAGCGGCAGCAGGTAGTCAATTCGCCGCTGAAGGGACGGATCGCCCGTTGGGGCGAAAACATCCAGGAGAATTCCCGCGTCCGGGCAGGGCAACTCATCCTCGAAATCCAGGACCTCGATCCGCTGCTCGTCGAGCGTTATGAACGGCAGGTCGCCGCGAGCGAGCGCCAGTTAACCGCCGCGCAAAGCCAGTTGGAGGCCGCTTGGGATCAACTCAAGGCGAGCCGGACAATCGTGGAATCGACTCAGTCGCAGCTCGATGCTTGGGTAACGGTCCGCGAGCAGATCGTGGCCGCCGCCGATGAATACGTGCGGATGGCGGAAAGCAAGATCGATGCCGTCGAGGAGAAACTGAATGCTGCGGAGGCTACCCTGACGCAAGCGTCCGCCGACTATCGCCGCCAGGCAGGACTCTTTGAAAAGGGGATCGCATCGGAACTGAAGATGCAGGTCGCTGAACAGAAACTCGCCGAGTCGGATGCGAAGGTCCGTGAACTGAAGGCGGAGATTTCCGCGGCCAATAGCGAGCTGGAGGCGAAACGCCGCGAGCGCAGCGCCAAGGAACGGGAGTACCAGGCAAAGGTCGACTCGGCGGATGCCACGCTCCGGAAGGCTCAGGGCGACGTTGCCAAGACCGAGTCGGACCGGGCCAAAGCCGAAGGCGAGGTCACCAAGGCCGAGAAGGAATTGCTGGACGCACAGGTGAAACTGGCGCGCCAGCGCGACAGCCAACTGATCCGCGCACCGCGCGACGGATATATCATGAACTTGTTGGCTTACCAGGGAGGAGAGTTCGTCAAGGAAGGCGATCCCTTATTCACGCTCGTTCCGTCGACCGAGAGCCGCGCGGTGCAGATCTGGGTGGATGGACGCGATGCACCCCTGATCGAACCGGGACGCCATGTCCGGCTGCAGTTTGAAGGATGGCCCGCGGTGCAGTTCTCGGGTTGGCCCTCGGTGGCTGTCGGCACATTTGGAGGCCGAGTCGACCTGGTAGATGCCAGTGATGACGGCAAAGGGCGTTTCCGGGTTCTGGTTGTTCCGGACCACACTGATGCCACCTGGCCGCGGGGCCAATACCTGCGGCAGGGAGTTCGTGCAAACGGTTGGGTACTGCTCGATAGAGTGCCACTCTGGTACGAAATGTGGCGCCAAATCAATGGTTTCCCCCCGACAGTATCTGACGCTGCCGAAAAAAGCGACCCAAAGAAAGACCTTCCGAAGATCAAGACCAAGTAGCTCATACGTGGTGCATTGGTGCAACGACGGAGGAAATCCTGGGGAGCTGGATCGATTGTGCCGATTATAGGGATTGACCGCGCGAGTGAGGTTCGAGGTCGCGGTCTGCTCCTGTGTCGGGTTTGGCATGAATCGACGGGCTGAATACGCCGTAGCGTCCCTACTAACGGCGATCGTGTTCTGCGGCTGCGCTGTGCCGAGACCTGCTGATTCGACATTCCAGACAGTGGCGCACGGGCCCGACACCCCTGCTCTTGAGGAGGTGCAGGCCGCGGCGGAAATAATCCCCGCGCCGGAGTCCCCACGGGAGCTGGTTCCGGCCACGGAAGGCCCCGATGCACTGCCTCAAACCCTGACGCTGACTCTCGATGAGGTCATCCACTCGGTCCAGCACCATTATCCCATGCTTCGCCAGGTGGTTGCGGAGAGGGCGATCGCTGCCGGCGAACTGCTCGCTGCCGCAAGTCCTTATGATCTGTTGCTGGCGGCCGAAAGCATTTCACAGCCGGTCGGCTTCTACGAAAACTACCGCCACGGTGCCGCGTTGAAGCAGAACCTGGTTTGCGGCGGGAGCGTCTTCGCGGGCTATCGGGTTGGCCGCGGCGAGTTCGAGCCGTGGTACCAGGAACTGGTCACGAATGAGGGCGGCGAATTCAAGGCAGGCGCCGTCGTGCCTCTTGCCCAGGGCCGGGCGATCGACAAGTATCGAGCCGGACTCTGGACCGCCGAACTTGCTCAGGCAACGGTCGAACCGGCGATCCGCCGTGAGTTGCTTCTTTTCGTCCAGCAGGCGAGCATCGCCTACTGGAATTGGGTCGCTGCGGGCGAACTTCGCCGGGTGGCCAAGGAGCTTGTGGAAATTGCCAACCAGCGCAACGCCTGGCTTCGGGAGCAGGTCGATGCGGGCGATCTGCCAAGAATCGATCTGGTGGATAACGAGCGCTTGATTCTCTCTCGCCAGGTCAAGCTCGTGGAGGCCGAGCAGAAGCTGCAGGAAGCCGCCGTCAAGCTTTCACTCTTCTGGCGCGTCGCAACGGGCCAACCCTCCGTGCCGCCGCCGGAGGCATTGCCCCGGGGATTTCCGATACCCGAAGAACTCAGTGCGACGGTCATGCCCGCCGAGATTCAGCACGCCCTGAACCGACGTCCGGAGTTGGAGGAACTTCAACTCTTGCGCGACCGGGCCAACGTCGAACTGGCGTGGGCCCGCAACCAGATGCTCCCCGAGTTGGACGTCTCGGTAGCCGGATCTCAAGACGTCGGCGAGCCGGCTAGCCCCAAGCGCGACAAGTCGCCGTTGGTCATGGAAGCCGCGGTCGACTTCGCCATGCCCCTTCAGCGGCGAGCGGCCGTTGGCAAGCTGCGGGCGACGGAGGGCAAGCTTGCCCAAATCAGCGCAAAGCAGCAGATGACCACCGACAAGATTTGCACGGAACTAGCGGCGGCGAAAATCGCCGTCGCCGCGGCGTACGAGCGCTACCAACGGGCGCAGAGATCCCTGGAGTTGACGCGGGAAATGGAGCTTGCCGAGCAGGAAGCCTTTGCCGCCGGGCAGAGCAATCTGCTAATGGTGAATCTTCGGGAGCAACAGACCGCCGATGCGGGAGCGGTCGTGGCGATCACGCTCCAGGAGTACTTCGTTGCTCTCGCTCTTTGGCGCACGGCTTTCGGAGAGATCGATACGACTCCGATTCGCCGCAAGCCGACGCCCGCTGCCGTGAGTGGCGGAGCCGAGTGAGCTCAGTCGCTGCTGCTCAGCGGCCTGACGAACCGGAACATCCAGGGCACGTCGACGCCGCCCGGACCACGCTTCATTTCCCTGGGCCGAGACCCTGCTTGACAATCGGTTGCCACATGACCCGCTTGCTTCGGGATATTTCTGTGTCCATAATATCCCCAAGATCGTTGACGCACGCAAACACTTCTTCCGGAGGTCAAAAATGAAGGGCCTGTTTTGGTTGACGGCTATATCCCTGGCAATGTTATCGATGGAAGGTCCGTGCATGGCGGAGGAACCGGAGCGGCTGCTCTCGCACGATGTTTACTTCAGTCTCAAGGCCCCGTCGCAAGCAACGACCACCGAACTGGTCGCCGCGTGCAAGAAGTACCTGGCGGGCCACCCCGGCACGATCTGGTTTGCCGTCGGCCCGATCGCCGGAGAATTCCGCCGCGAGGTGAACGATTTGGGCTTCGACGTGGCTCTGCATGTGGTCTTCAAGAACAAGGCCGCCCACGATCAGTACCAGACCTCCGAGCGCCACCTCGAGTTCATTTCGAAAAACAAAGACCTCTGGAAGTCGGTGCGTGTATTCGACTCCTACGTGGCGGCCTCGTCTCACGCCGACATGTAGGCGGAGATCCCCAGGCACTAAGGAGACTTTCTGTGCCGCGCAGTAGCGTTTGGGCGGTAGGGTGTTTGATTCTCGCCGCGTTGGCCCCGGCTGCCGCAGTGGAGTCGGTGCGTATCGAGGTTGCTTCGGGCGCTCCGCGTCTGGTCGTCGACGACAAGGCGGTGCGGGCGCGCATGTTCTGGGGCGCGCCCGGCTCCCGCCCTCTTCCGATCGGACCCGGGGCGAAAGAAATCAGCTTTGAGTTTTCGCCGTCCGAAGACGAGCCCTCGCACGCAACCATGCACCTCCGCTTCGGGTCCACACCGGGCGACATCCATCTCGACGACCTCCAGGTGACCGATCTTGAAACCGGCCGCGACGTGGTTCCGCTGTGCGGCTTCGAGGGCGGCAGAAAGGCGTTCCAGGAGGACTGGACCTTCTGGCCGACGGGCGAGGCCAACACGGTCGGCTCCGTAGATGTTCAGCCTGACGGCGGCCGCGATAACACGGCTTGCCTCCACGTGAAGCTGAAGGCTCCGCCGCGAGGCACGTGGCCCGACTTCCATGTCTATCACTTGCCCAAGCTGTCGCTTGCGAAGGGGCATCGCTACCGGGTGAGCCTTTGGGCGCGCGCCGCAGAGCGTCGCGAATTGACTCTGGCTTTTTACCGTCCGGGTCAGCAATTCACTTACCTGGGCGGACCGCCGGGGCCTTTCGCAAAACAGATCAAGATGGCGGGAGAAGTCGGCGTCGATCTGGTGAGCTTTCCGGTATCGACGCCGTGGCCCCGCCCGGGAGAGAATGTCGACTGGGCGGGAGTCGACGCTCAATGCCGCACCGTCCTGGACGCAAATCCCGACGCTCTGCTGCTGCCGCGGATCGGCATGGCGCCGCCGCAGTGGTGGCGCGACACGCACCGGGACGATTGCATGGTCTGGGATCGCGGGCCGCAGAAGCACGCCGACGTGGTCGTGGCCTCGGAAACGTATCGGCGCGACGCCTCGGAGCGGCTCGCCGCACTGATCGACCACCTCGAAGCGGCTTTCGGGCCGCACATCGCCGGCTATCATCCCTGTGGCCAGAACACCGGCGAGTGGTTCTACCAGGAGACTTGGGGGCCGGCTTTGAACGGCTACTCGGCCGCGTCGCGCGATGCGTGGCGGCGATGGTTGCACCAGCGTTACGTCGGCAACGACGAACTTCGCCGGGTCTGGAACGATCCCACTGCATCGCTGGCCGCGGCGGAGGTGCCGTCGCCTGAGGCCCGCCGGTCGGCTCCGTCGGGCGTGCTGCGAAATCCAACGAACGAGCGGGCGCTGATCGATTTCGCCGAGTTCCAGCAGGAAATGATGGCGGACTGCGTCTGCCACTTCGCCCGGACCGTGCGCGACGCAACGAAGGGCCGCAAGCTGGTGGTCTTCTTCTACGGCTACGTGTTCGAGTTCGCCGCCGTTCATAACGGGCCATCCACGTCGGGCCACTATGCACTAAGACGCGTTCTGGAGTGCCCCGATATCGATATCCTCTGCTCGCCGATCTCCTATTTCGATCGCGGGCTCGGCCAGAGCGCGCCCGCGATGACAGCGGCGGAGAGTGTCGCACTGGCCGGCAAGATGTGGCTGTACGAGGACGACACGTCGACCTATCTGAGCACTGGCACTCCGCCGGGCTCGCGAGACCGGGTCGACACGATCGAAGAGACGAACTCTCAACTCTTGCGTAATACCGGGCAGTGCGCGTTGCGGAATTTCGGCACATGGTGGATGGACCTGACGGCCACCGGCTGGTTTGCCGACCCGCGGATGTGGGCCGAGATGGACCGCCTGAGGGCGTTGGACCAACCGCTGCTGGAAGACCCCGTCGCGTTCCGGCCGGAGGTAGCCGCCGTTATCGACGAGCGGAGCATGATCCGCGTCGCCTTCAGCGGAGAGCAGATGACCCGGCCCGGCATATACGAGGTGCGGGAGCCGTTGGGGCGAATGGGCGCCCCGTACGGGCAGTATCTGCTCGATGACGTATCGTCGGGGCGCGTCGGGGCGAAAGTGTTGGTCTTTCTCTCGGCCTGGTGCTTGTCGCCCCAGCAGCGTCAAGCGATCCTCCGGGCCACCCACGGAAGCTTCCGCGTCTGGTGCTACGCGCCGGGCTATCAGGAGCCCGACCGCATCAACCTCAATGCGATGCGGGAACTGACCGGATTTGCGCTGGGGGTGGTCTCGCCCGAAAAGGCTTGGGCGGAACCGACGGAACTCGGCAGGAGCCTGGGGATGACGAACGGTTTCGGCATCGGCAAACCTGTTGCGCCGCTGTTTGCGGCCGTCGATGCGTCGGCGGAGGAGGTCTTGGCAAGCTACCCCGATGGGTCAGCCGCCGTGGCTCTTCGGCAGACGCCCGACGGCCCCTCGTTGTTTGTCGGACCGCCGGGGTTAACGTCGGAACTGCTGCGATTGGCTGCTCGCAAGGCCGGGGTTCACCTGTTTGTCGACAACGACTGCAATGTCTACTCGAACGGGCATTACCTGGTGCTGCACGGATCGCAGGACGGGCCGCTGACGCTCAATACGGGCTGCGATGATGGGGTTGTCGACCTGTTGACGGGCAGGCGTATGGGCGACGGGCCTGCCATCGCGCTGACTATGAAACGGGGCGAGACGCGCGTGCTGAGGGTTCGCGGTGGGGACAAGCCATAGCGACGCCGAAACGCGGGCGGCCAGCAAATCTTCGCCATCGCGACATTTCGGGTCGTCAAAAGATGGGGGTGTCTTTGCATCGACCCTCCCGACCTGGATATAATGCTGCGAAAGCCCCTGCTTTGAGGAGACTCCCCATGCTCACCGCCCAACAAGTTATTGATCGCTACTTCCTGGACACGCGATGCCAACTGCTGGAGATCGCGGCAACGCTCGACCGGCATGATGCCGCACGCAGTCGGGACGGCCGGTCAGAAACCAACGATCCGCGGTGGGAGAAGATCTACCAGTCGCTGGAAATCCTGGCCGACCGGAAGGCGTCGCCCGATCGTGCCGAGCGGCTGCTGCGTCTGTTTTCCGATCCGGCCTCTTAAGGTGCTACCATGCAGATCATCCAGCCCCATTACCACGGTATCGCACGTACGGTGCAGGACTATGAGCGGATGGCCATGTCGGGCGTGGCAGCCGTGGCCGAGCCGGCCTTCTGGGCCGGGTTTGACCGCCGCTATCCGGAGACCTTCATCGACTATTTCCGGCAGATCAGCGAGTTCGAGCCAACACGCGCCGCCCAGTACGGAATCCGCCACTTCTGCTGGGTTGCCGTGAATCCCAAAGAAGCCGAAAATCCCGAACTGAGCCGGGCGGTGCTCGAACACATGCCCGAATTTTTCCAGAAGCCGAACGTCCTGGGCGTGGGCGAGACCGGGCTGCACAAATCGACCCGCAACGAATCCGAAATCATGCAGGCCCAGATCGAGTTGGCGCTCAAGCACGATCAGCTCATCCTCATCCATACACCGCACCTCGAGGACAAGCTGCACGGGACGAAGCGGGTTCTCGAGATCCTGAAAGGTCTGCCGGTGAATCCGGAACGGGTATGGATCGATCACGTCGAGGAACACACGATCCGCATGGTCAAGGACGCCGGTTACTGGCTCGGATTCACGCTCTATCCGATCACCAAGTGCTCGCCCAAGCGGGCCGTCGATATTATTGAGCGGTACGGATTCGAGCGAACGCTGGTCAACAGTTCCGCCGACTGGGGCCCGAGCGACCCATTCACCCTTCAGGAATGCGTTCTCGAATTCCGGCGCCGCGGGCACTCCCTCCAGGACGCGGTCGAGATCTTCTACAACAATCCAGCTCGATTCCTCGGTCAGAACCCGAAATTCGATCTACGGCCAATCCGAATGGAACTCCTTTCAGACCAGGAGAGGCTCGCGGCCGGATCATAACTGCCAAGTGAGCCTTTCCTCCGCCTGTTTGGGTTGTTTACCACGAAACACACGAAAGAACGGGTCTGCCGATGGTAGAGTCTTTTCTGTCTTTTACGTTTCTGCTTTTCGTGTAATTCGTGTGTTTCGTGGTAACTCGACTTTGCCGCCGTGCCCCCCCATCTGTGAGAGGGGGGATGTCATCAGCTCCGTGAATACCGTTCACCGGTCGGAATTCGCCAAAGTCGGCCTCTCTTGGTGACCGATCCTTAAAAAGGGTAAATTGCGAATTTTGGGTTGAGTTGTGCAACGTGTCTACCGGCCTGCAGAACACGTTTGAAGTCCTAAAGACGACTAGCAACGAAGCAGCCACTCGCGTCCTCTTGCCGGCCCTGGACTCGCCGCACAGGAGGATTCGTCAGGAGGCTCTGCAGGCGGTGCTTACCCGCCGCGCGTTGGTGGGCCACCGCGAGGTATTGCGGCGGCTGGACTCGCTGGAACCCCGAGATCGCCAGATTGTCCAAGAGCACCACGCCCGACTGGGGCCCGCCATTCGCGACGCCCTGCTTTCGGAGGAGCGGCCGCTGCGCACAAACGCCTGCCAGGCAATGGTTTGGTTCCGGGAGTACGATCTGATCCCGGTGCTCCTGAAGGTGCTGGAGGAGTCGAGCGACTCGGCAGCGGCGCTGGCGGCCGGAACGTTGACGCAATTGGTCCACCTGCTCGACGAGGAGCGCTGCACGCCCGCAGTGTCCGAGTCGCGCCGCGATCCCCAACTGATCGTGAGGTATGTCGTCCATGCTCTCGAGCAGGCCGCCGAACGGTTCGCCAACCACAAGCGACGGGAGGTCGTCGAATCGCTCATCCTGCTCGCGGGGCGCGAGAGCGCTGCCCTGCGGAACATTCTGCGGTCGCCCTACCACCCCGCCTTCCTCGTGCTGATCGACATCCTTTCAAAAAGCCCGCATCCGGCAGTCATCGGCCTGTTGCTGAGCTTTCTCGACGACGGGAAAGCACCTTCGGGAGCGATTTCCGTGGCAGGCAAACGGACGGATCTTGAGTTCGTGCAATCGCTGCTTCGAAAGGTCGGCCGAAAGCCGTCGGCTGCCGTTGCGGCAAACTTGAGGAGGATGGAATCGCTGGCCTGGGTACGATGCGGTTCCGCTGTGTTTGCCCAGCTCGACGACATGGCCCAGCACGCCGCGGTGCAGACCGTCATGGCCTCTGGCATGGGGCGGGCCGACGCGTTCGCGACGATTGAATATCTGCTGTTGTACGGGAAGACCGGCGGGCGGAGAGCGGCCGCGGAGGCGCTCGATGAGTTCCATGGTGCGGACGCCAACGCATTGGCGCTGAAAGCTCTCCAGGATCCAGACCCCCGGGTTCAAGCCCACATCCTCCTGCAACTCCGCCGCCGCGGCGTCCCCGGTGCGCTTCCTCGACTGGTGGGCATGCTCGACAGCCCGCACGCAGTGATTCGATCGGCCGCTCGCAAGACCCTTGCCGAATTCACCTTTCAGCGATTCCTCGCCGCCTTCGACATGCTCGACGACGAGGTGCGACGGAGCACCGGCATGCTGGTCAAGAAAGTCGATCCTCTGACAATTCCTCTGCTCCAAACCGAGTTGCAGTCGCCGGTCCGTACGCGGCGTCTCCGAGGGCTGGCCATTGTGCGGGCGATTGATGCCGCCGAATCGCTGGAAACGGCACTGCTCGGACTTGCGAAGGACGAGGAGTCGGTTGTCCGTGCCGAAACGGCGGCGATTCTTGCATCCTGTCGGTCAGCCGCATGCCACGCCGCTCTTTGCGAACTGCTTGATGATCGAAGCCCTTTGGTCCGCGAGGCGGCCGAGGAGACTTTCCAGAGGCAAACCGCCTCGCCATGGCTCGAACCGACGCCGATCCGATCCTTTGACCCATCCGACGCCCCATGACCGATCTCGCTCATCTGCTGCTCTTCGCCGGCCGTACCGCCCGGCTCGAAGACCTTACCAGGCAGTTCCGGGAGCGGGGAAACCCGGTGGACCCCGGCACGGCAGTCCTGCTGCTGACGCTGGTGGCGGCCGTTGTCCTCGTCGCCTGGGCGATCGTCTCTTTCATGGAGTTCCGCGACCGCTCCTGTGCGGCAAGCCGTCCATGGTTGCTCCTGTGGAGTCTCTCTCGCGCGCACGGCTTGCGATTGCCGGAGATCTGGTTCCTCTGGCGTTTGGCGCGATATCAGCAACTGACCGATCCCGCACTTCTATTCCTGGACCCCGAACGGCTGAACGCGGAACACGCGGAACGATTGGGTGGCGTGGAATTGCTCGAGCCGATACGGGCACGTCTGTTTGCCGGCCTGGAAGACGACGATGATTGAATCCGAAGAGCCCCGCGCATCGGACTGCAAGCGGTGCAGCCGACGAGCGAGGCTCACGAGTGGCCTTCCAGGGCATGCCGCCGATCAATAGGCGCTGCCGCGCGTCGCCCGGGGCGGATTGCGCGACTTGAACAAACCGCTGACGGTGCCGTCCGAAACTCGAGGAACCGAGTTTTTCGGCTGCTTCGCACGGAAGTCGGCCCCGTTGGCTGCGCTGCCGTATCCGATCACCTGATTTTCATCAACCCAGCCCATGCGGCGGAGGAGTTCGTCCAAGGGGATTTCCTTGATCCCGATCTTGCGAGCGTCCGTGATCATCTTCTGGTAGGCGTCCATCACCGCCTTGGGCGCGTCGGGGCTCGGCTCCTTGCCGACGACCAGGTAGCGCGTCTTCGTGGTGATCTGCCCGGTAGTTTCCTCCCCATCTTGCACGGCGTCGACCACTCCCCCGTTCATCACGATCAGGTTTCGCACTGTGGCCAGATCGCTCCGGTCGTCGCCGTCCATATCCAGCAGCCCGGCGAGGGCAAACTGCTCTCGCTGACCCGGGGCCCAGATCGGCGTATGGATTACGTCGCCCGGCATGATCGGATCGGAAACGTTGTCTTCCACGACGCGGGCCTCGGCCAGGTGGTCTCCGAGAATCTGGGTCACCTCGATGCTCGCTTTGCGGCCCTCATTGGTTACGTCGTTCGTGGCCGAAGAGTAGACGCTGAAAGAGGTCTGCCGCTCCAATCCGTCGGCTCGGCCGAGGTTAATCCAAACGGTCCCCTGACGCTGGTTCACCCAACGGATTTCTCCATCGGCGGACTCGAACGTCGGCGAAATGACGTCTTCAAGCTGTCTGCGTGTATCCCCGAGAAGCTGCCGCGTCTTGTTGTACTCGATATCGAATTTCTTCTTCTCCTCGATCGCTTTCTCCTGCACGTCCTTCTTTTCCGTCTCGGCGGTTTCGATTCTCTTCAACATACCGCCCTTCTCGTTGCGTACGGCATCGAGGTCGGCCGTGAATTGCTGACGCATCGCCAGCAAGTCGGCTGCGGCCTTCTGGGCAGCGTCGGCATGCTGCTTGATCTGAGGTTGCTTCGCATCCTCGAAGGAAGCCAGCGAGTTGGTCAGGTTCTTCACTTTCTCCTGCTCCGCGGCCAACGCTTCATTCTTTTTCTGGACGACATCGAAGAGGTACGCCAGGATCTTCTTGTAATTGCGGCTTGCCTGGTCGTAGTTGGCGCCGTAGGTCTCCATGTCCTTGTTGAACTCGGTGGTGACCGTGTCCATCTTGTCGGTTGCCGCCAGACCGATCATCTCCTTGAGCTGGTTGTTTTCCGTCAGGACGTTCCTGGCCGTGGCTTCCTGCTCCGTGCCCTTCTGGTCGGCCGCCATGAATTTCGCCGTCGCCTCCTGATACTGCCGGAAGAACATGAAGGTCATCACACCCAGCAGAATGGTGAGCATGACGAAAATGATCAAGGCGATCTGCAGCCCCTGGTTTTCGCGTGCCATATTGGACAACTCCTCTGTCGCGCAAACGGCGGATTCCGCGACGGCAATAGCGGTAAGCCTCTTCTCGGCGACCTCTGGTCGGCCTCAAAAGGCGAGACGTGTTGAACTACGGATAAGACTTTTGAACTAACAGCCTATCCCAAAACGGGGACAGGCGCCTCGCAGCCGATCATCATCGTGGGGGAAGCGTCAATTGCTCGCCGGACCCATTTTGGGATAGGCTTTAAGGACCTAGGTCGATTCTAAACAGGGTAAAGGGGGCTGTCAACGAAAAAACCCCCCGGCATGGGAGCAGAGACGATCAATTGGCAGATCTTCGTAAGTTGAAGCGGGCCAACCGGTTTGAGTCTCTCACCACTTCCGCGTGGCAACTCGGCGGGCAGGTGGCCGGAGGGTTCTGCATAGTCGTACAAGACAAGCTGTTCGAACCGTCCATAGGACTAGGGCCGGCGGGGCTGCCCTTGAGACCCCGCCGACCAATCTTCATGATCGCCGAAAAGTCCCCGCCCGGCAAGCATCGCACCGGAAATCCCGCTGTGTGGCGGGACTTCCTGACACGGCACACCAGTCCGGCTGCTCGGAAGCAGCCGGGCTAGTCTTGCCGCGGCAGGTACCCGGAAGAAGTTGAAATCCGAACAGCCACGGGATACAACGATGGTCGGCAAGGCACGGCGGTCGGGCCTGCACGGTATCCACGGCGAACGACCATGATTGCAGACAATCCGCTGCTCGCCTCCTCAACGCCCCCGACGGTCCATTGCGCCGCGGGAGCCGGGCCGTATGCGAATACACGCAAGGCCCTTGAGGCTTTCGATCTGACCTGCCTTCGCGGCAAACACGTGCTCTTGAAGCCGAACGCGGGCCGACTCGCGCCCGCCGGCACAGGCATTGTCACCGATCCGCAGGTCGTTGCCGCCGCAATGGACGTGTTCCGCGACTGCGGCGCCGAGGTGGCCGTTGGAGAAAGCCCCATCGTCGGTGTCAACGTCTACGAGGCATTCGAGGCGACCGGAATTGCCGCGGCCGCGGCAAAACGCGATTGTCCGCTGCTGGATATGGCTCGCCGCCCGTGCGTCGACAGTTCCCGTGCCGGAAGGCCGTGCGATCCGCCGGCTCAAAGTCTGTGCCGACGTGACCGAGTGCGACATTCTCGTGTCGCTTCCGGTCATGAAGATGCACATGCACACGGGCGTTTCTCTATCGGTGAAGAACATGAAGGGCTGTCTTTGGCGGCGGAGCAAGGTCGAACTTCACATGCTCCCTCCCGTCGAAGGAAGCGAGCAGAAGCCGATCGACGTTGCCATCGCCGACATGGCGTCCGTGCTCCGTCCCCACCTGGCAATTGTCGACGGTACCGTAGGCATGGAGGGGCTCGGCCCCAGTGCCGGTCGGCCGAAACCGCTGGACGTGGTTGTGGTCAGCCCTGACCCGTTCGCGGCCGACGCGGTAGCCTGCCGCTTGATGGGAACGTGCGCAGGGGCCGTTCCGCATCTTCGCATCGCCGCCCAGCGCGGCTACGGAGTGATCGACCTTGACCGAATGGCGGTGACGCCCGACAACTGGCAAGACCTTGCTTCTCCGTTTGATCCTCCTCCGGCGAACCTCGCCATCGACTTTCCGAATGTCACCGTTTGGGACGACCGCTCGTGCAGCGCGTGCCAATCGACGCTGCTGTTGTTTCTGACTCGCTACCAGGATCGGCTGTTGGACTGCGTTTCGTCACGACCCGTTCACGTGGCAATCGGCAAGGGCCGGGCGGAATTGCCTCCCGGCACGCTCTGCATCGGCAACTGCACCGCGCAGCGGCAGTGCGGTGGGATTTTCGTTCCAGGCTGTCCGCCGGTCGCCAGCCAGATCCTGGCTGCTTTGACCGGCAGTCCATCGACCGACGTCGAGGACCGTGGCCGGTTGCATTGACGCGCAGCTTGTAGGCGGGGTATTCTGGACGGGTTCTGAAACCATTGCCAGGCGAGAAGTTAATGCTCAAGAAAGAGGCAGGTTACGTGCGTTTATATCTGGGCGTCGATGTCGGAGGAACAAAGATCCAGGCATCCCTCGTAGAGGGCTCGGGCACCGTTATCGGCAGGCAAAAGGTCGCGACCCCTCGCAATGTGGATCCCGAGCAGGTCGTCTCCGAGGTCGAACGGGCGATGCAGTCGGTCGTAACGGCCGGAGGCATTCAGTTCAAAGACCTCACCGCGATCGGACTGGCCATCCCCGGTGTGGTCGATCCCAAGTCGGGCGGCGTAATCGTCACTCCCAATATGAACCTCGACGGGCTGCCGATCGCGGCGCGGCTGCACGAGCGACTCAAGGTGCCGGTCGCGCTCGGCAACGACTGCAATCTCGGGGCTCTCGGCGAAGCATGGCTCGGATCCGCTCGCAACGCGAAGAGCATGATGAGCATCCTGGTTGGCACCGGGATCGGCGGCGGGGTCGTACGCAACGGCAAATTATGGCGGGGGGCCCGCGAGGCCGCCGGAGAGATCGGCCATATCATCATGGAGGTCGGCGGGCCGCAGTGCGGGTGCGGCAACTTCGGCTGCTTCGAGGCGCTGGCCAGCCGGTCGGCCATTGAACGGGACTTGCGAGCCGGAGTGGCCGCGGGGCGCCGGACGATGCTGACCGACATTCTCAAAGGCGACCTTTCCGTGATCCGATCCGGGGCCCTTCGCGACGCCTTGGTTGCCGGCGACGATCTGGTCACGGAGGTGATGCAGCGGGCCGCGGAGGTCCTCGGGCATGCTTGCCTCACCGTGCGCCACCTCATCGACCCGGAGGTGATCGTCCTCGGCGGCGGCGTGATCGGGGCATGCAGCAGCTTCGTGATGCCGATTGTCGAGCGGATCATCGAAAACGACCGGCTTCCCGGTGCGAGGGGCGGGGGGCACGTTCTCCTCTCGGCCCTTGGTGACGACGCGGTTGTGCTCGGTGCCGTGGCCCTCGCGCGGATTGAAGTCGGCCGCAACCCGTTCCACAAGGAGCACACGGTCCGGCGCAAGTACCCGGCGGTCTCTTGGGAGCGGTTCGGCGAGGTAACCGTCGGAGAAAAGACTTACGCCCGCGACATCTACGTTCTTGTCGATGGGACCGTGAAGAAGCGAAAGAAGTCGCTGATCAAGCAATCCTACGGCGACTCGCACACCGTGGGCCCCGAGGAGTTGGAAAAGGTCTGCAGGGGAGGTCCGGAGATTGTCTTCGTCGGCACGGGCGAGTCGAATCACCTCGCATTGAACGAGGATGCCGAGCGGTTCCTCCGACAACGTTCGATCCAGTGGGAGGCGATTCCCACGCCGAAAGCGGTCGACGCATACAACAAGTCGAATCGCCGTAAGGCGGCTCTTCTGCATGTGACATGCTGAGCAAAAGACTCCGTCGTCGAGCCTGGTCCGCATCTTCGCGCACTGCGGGAATCGCCGCGGGTAGACGGTGGACCGGGCCGGGATACAATATTGGCAGGGCTCGATTGATCGGGCCAAGCATGGCATGGGAGCGCAAGGAGGGAGATCGATGGGCGGCCTTATCCGGCAGGGATGGGACCCCGAGGTGCAGGCTTTTCGGGCGATCTTTGAGCGAGCTCGCGTCAAAGGCATTGCCCCGATCCACGTGCGGCGCCCGCGACACGTCCTGTTGACGGTCGATCGTTCCAGCCAGGATGCCTTGGGAATTGCCGTTGCCCAGGAGCTTCGTGGGCGCTTCGCGTGCAAGTTTTCGGTAGTCGACGCCCGAGAGGGCGCAGTTTCCGGTGAACTTGCGACCGGAGCCGCTTCGGCGGTAGGCGGGGTCGTCATGCCACGGAGTTCCGGCAACAGTGCCGACCAGATCTTGGCAGCCGTCGAACAGTCGGGCTGCGACCTGGTCGTTTTGCCTTGTCCCTACGGCCAGACGCTCGAGTCTCTCGGCGCCAACAGTGTCGGTCCGGTAATTGACGCACTTCTGTCGCACTGCGGAGTCCCGATTCTTGCACTGCGGATGCCCTTCGATTCCGTCGGAGTGATGTTCGAGCAGGTGCAGATGCTGATTTCCACCGAGAGCGGGGCGGCGCCGTTGGCCGCAGCGTGGGCCGGCGGTCTGGTCGTTCCACGCGGAACGCTGCGCCTCGTGCTGCTGTTGGAGCGCGAGGTTCGCCACCGCATCCAGGGCCTTCTTCACTCGGGCACTCGGGACGTGAGTCTCGATCCGGAAGCGCTTGCCGAGGCAATGGTGGACGACCACGTCCTGCTGCATCGCAGCCTGCAGAAAACGGCGTCCAGCGGTGTCTTCCGGTACGAGTTCGACCTCCGGCTGGAGGATATCGCGACCACGGTTCCACTGGTTGGCGAACACGAACGCCCGCTGCTGGTCCTGCCGATGGACCGCTCCTACACGCCGTCGCACCCGGCGATTCTCGACCGGATTCGGGTGTGTCCAAGCCCGGTGCTTGTCGTGGCAGAGTAGGTCCCGCTCGGCAAGCTCGTCGTCCTATACATCTCCAGGACCCCCGTGGCCTCGTGCCACGGATGAACGAGGTTCCCCAGCTAGCAGACGCATCCCATCACCGTCTCGGCCCCCTGCCGCCTCGTGCGGCAGGAGCCAAAGGTTTCCCAGCTAGCTGACGCATCCCATCACCGTCTCGGCCCCCTGCCGCCTCGTGCGGCAGGAGCCAAAGGTTCCCCAGCTAGCTGACTAACCCGATGCGCAAGCGAGGGCAACTCGTTGTGCAGCACTCGCTAGCGCTTCGCACTTAGCATGCGGTGGTGAATAATCTGGGGCGAGCGGGTTGTCCTACTTACGTCTCGTTGTCTTCGGCAAGGAGATCCCGGAATCGCTCAGGCGATAGCTCCTCCAGCGAATCGACAATAAGATCGGCTTCGGAAAGGAGTCGCCGGTCGCGGCCCGTGCTGACCAGGGCGACGACGGCCATGCCAGCCGCGCGGGCCGCCTTGATGCCGTCCGGGGCGTCTTCGACGACCACGCACCGCCCCGCGGCCACCCCGAAGCGGTCGGCGGCCAATTGGAACACCTGGGGATCTGGCTTCCCGCGGTGCACGTCGGCGCCCGTGACCACCACCCTGATGCGTGAGCGCACTCCAAGGAGGTCGATGATCATCTCAACGTTCTCCGGCGGGCCGGAGGATCCGATGGCCACGCGGAAACCGCGTTCATCCAGTGCAAGGATCAGCTCCCGGGCGCCGGGCATTGCGGGAAAGTCATCGCCGATAATCTTCCGAAAGGTCTCCTCTTTTTTCCCATCCAGCGCCGCGATTTGTTCATCGGTAAAACCTTTCTCCGGCCACACCTGGCGAATGGCCTCCCGGCTGGTCCGCCCAAAAGTCCGGGCAAACTCTTCTTCGGTCATCGCGCGACCGATATCAACACTTAGTGCCTGCCAACTCTGGAAGTGGGCTTGGTAGCTATCGATCAGCACCCCATCCATGTCGAAAATCACCGCCGCTTCGTCGGATCTGCTCATTCTCTTCCTCTACTCAAACGGTAAACACGCCAGCCCGGAAAAGACCGGCTTCGTCGCGCATGAGCGTTTTGCCCTGGTATAGACCACTGCGGCGACCGTGCCTGCCCCGTTCTCCGCGCCGGTCTTGGGATAGACTCTTCAGTTTACTCCCATGCCAGGCCGGCACGGAACCGGCTCACCACGCGATCCACCACTCGCGAGTCGCGGAAGAAGGCGTGCCATCCGAGGGGCCCCAGGCGGACGAAGTCGGAAGCGAGCCTTGTCCATTCTCTTCCCACCCGCCTCGCGCCGCCCATCAATGCCACGTTCAAGTCGGCCGAGAAGCGAGCCACTCGAGCCAACCGCTCTTGCCGCCGG
>JAXGMN010000053.1:0-86785 GCA_040768665.1 Thermoguttaceae bacterium | reverse complement strand
GGCCCTGAACCTTGTCTGGACCGCTTACCGAGAAGGCGCTCTTGGCAAGCAACCGCGCCCGTTTGCCGGGTGGTTTGTCCTGGTCGAGGATACGCCGAGGTCGCGGTGCCCTGTGAAGGCCCACTCGCCTCATTTCCCCGTCTTTGCGGAATTCGACGGCGCATCCTACCTGAAGCGGTACGACCTCTTATGTCAAAAATTGGTGCAGGAGCAGCTTTACACCACCGCTGCGATCATTGCGTCGCCCCGAAGCGGAATTGAGACAGGCCGGTTTGTCGAAATGTCGCCGATGACGGGCCTGAAAGCGTTCGTGTCGGCGCTGGCGGGGCATGTCGCCGCGGAGGCGGCTCGGCTCGATTGAGTTGAGGCGAAAAGAGGGAAAAGAGGGTCTTCCGCAGAATCTGTGGGTGAAGACGGGCTGGTTGGAGGCGCCAAGGTGCGTTTTTTGGGGAGAGAGGGGACGGGGGTCATTGACACCATTATGAAAGCGGTGACAAGTCACGCGCACTCCAAAGATGAGCCGTCGAATCACCGACTGCGCCGTACTGGGTGACGCACTTCCGACGCCATGCTACTGCGCAATAACTCCAATCCCCGCCTCCACTTACCGCTCTTGTTTCAAGAATTTGCTTGACCTATCGCGCCGCATCGGCCACAATGACGCAAGTTAATGGACATGTGAACACATTCCCCGGACCGCCGGCAGCCGACTTTGCGACTCGCCGCTCCGGAGTTCTCCGACAACCTGGTTCCAAGTGCAACTCCGTGGCGAACAGCAGTCCCCTCCCGCCCCGATCGCCCATGGTCTGCCGGCACTACCGGCGACCTTTCCACCCAGAAGCGCGTGGCCACCAAACGCCCTCACTTCTGAGAAATCGCGGCTTTGGTGGCCACACACTCGCCGCCCCTCGTCCCCTCACCCCTCACGCCTCACCCCCTCACCCCTCATCCCTCCCCCTTCCGACTTCCCCTCTGCAGACGCCGGGTGGTCCGGGGCAGAGAATTTTGGAAAATCGGGGTCCTTGTCCGCCGAATCCACCCCGCGCAAGGCCCACGCAACTCTCTTCCTCGCCGCCATTTCGGGCCGTCGCGACGCGCGCACACCGGATGCGCAAACGGTTGGGTTTCTGTTTACGCCGGGCCGGCGCACTGGTACGCTCAGTGCGCTTCGATCACACGGCATGAGAGGACTGAAATATGGTTCGATCCTTGGTCTCGCTGAGCCTGGCAACGGCGGTCTTCCTGCCGGCGACTGCCTTGCTCCGAGCGGATTCCGTGCTGGAATCGCCCAAACAGATTCCAGTGGCCCGCGACGTGGACGTGGTGGTTGTGGGCGGCTCGGGCGGGGCCGTTGAAGCGGCCTGCGAGGCGGCCCGGCGTGGGGCGAAAGTTTTCTTGCTCGAGTCGCGGCCTTATCTGGGGACCGACATCTGCGCGCCGTTGCGGCTCTGGCTCGAGGAGGGGGAACAGCCCAAGTCGCCGCTCGCCACGGCGTGCTTCGGCCAACAGCGACTGGCCACGCCGTGTACCGTCAAGGCCGAGATGGACAACGCCCTGCTGTCCGCAGGCGTGGATTACCTGACCGGCTGCTACGCGACCGACGTACTGCGCGATGCCGAGGGCGGCGTGGCGGGCGTCGTTATGGTCAACCGCAGCGGTCGGCAGGCGGTCCGGGCAAAGGTGATTGTCGACGCCACGAGCGAGGCGATGGTCGCCCGCCTGGCTGAGGCAACGTTCCACTCGATGCGCCCGGCAAAGAAGACGTTCACTCGCGTTGTGATCGGCGGAACGATCCCAAGCGGCAAGGATCTCCCGGTCAAGACGCGGACGTTTGTCTGGCCCGCGGTGAAGCAGGGCAAGGAACCCCGCCAGGTCCATGAGTTCTCGCTCGAGATCGAGATGCCGGACAATAGCCTGTCTGCACTCGCCCGCGCCGAGCGCTTGGCACGGGACGCGACCTGGTTCGAAGGGGCGGAGATGGGTGCAGAGGATCTTGGCTACCTGCCTTTCGAAACGATCGTAGGCGAGAAGCACCTGAACTCATGGCCCGGCGCCGGCCCGTTCGACCTGGGCCCGTTTCGACCGAAAGGGATCGCCAGACTCTATGTCCTGGGCGCGGCGGCGGATCTGGCGCCGGCGGCCGCGGCGCGGTTGCTGCGGCCGGTGCGACTGATGGAACTCGGCACCGGGATCGGCCGCGCGGCGGCTGAAGAGGCGTTGGCACGGCCGTTCCCCACCACGGCCACCCTCCCGGAAACCACGCCCCGAGAGAAGAATGCACCAGCGGTGTTCGAAATTCTTGAGGCAATTCGAGGCACGAAGCGAGGCGCCGTTCACGCCGGTTGCCGCGAGTTGCCGATCCTGGGGCGATACGACGTGGTCGTGGTCGGCGGCGGCACGGCGGGCGCGCCGGCCGGACTTGGCGCTGCGCGAAGCGGTGCCAAGACGCTTGTTGTTGAGTATCTCAAGGAGTTGGGAGGCGTCGGAACGGCCGGGCTGATTACGGCCTACTGGTATGGGCTGCGCACGGGGTACACGGCCGAGGTCGATCGCCAGGTCAATCCGGGAAAGGACCGCTGGAATGCCGCCGAGAAGGCCGAATGGCTGCGCCGGGAACTGGTCCGCTGCGGGGCGGACGTCTGGTTCGGCTCACTTGCCTGCGGGGCGCTCCTGGACGAAGGGCAAGTCCGCGGCGTGGTCGTCGCCACACCCCAAGGACGCGGCGTCGTCCTGGCATCGACCGTGATCGATGCCACCGGCAACGCCGACGTGGCTGCCTGGGCGGGAGCGAAAACCCAATACGCCCTTTCGGACAAAGGGTCGCTCAACGTCCAGATCGCCGGCTTCCCGCATCGGCCGCTGGAGCCGTCCTATGTGAATACGTGTTACACGATGGTCGACGACACCGATGTCCGCGACGTCTGGCACCTGATGCTCTGGAAGCGGGCCGCGGCCCGACGCGCCGGGCACTTCGACGTGGGCCAGTTGATCGACTCGCGCGAGCGGCGGCGCGTGGTGGGCGATTACACGCTCTCGGTCGAGGACATCCTCATGGGCCGCACATTCGCCGATACGATCAGCCATCACTACAGCAATTTCGACGCGGCCGCCTTTCCCGACTCGCCGCTGCTGCTTCTTGAAGACGCCAAGGGGCCGTGTTTCCGAGCCGACCTTCCCCTGCGCTGCCTGCTGCCGGCGGGCCTTGAGGGAATTCTGGTCGTCGGCCTGGGCGCCAGCGCCCATCGCGATGCGATGACGCTCATTCGAATGCAGCCGGATCTGCAGAACCAGGGCTATGCTGCCGGCTTTGCCGCGGCCGAGGCCGCCCTGGCCGGCGGACACACGCGAGCAATCGACGTGAAGGCATTGCAGAAAAGACTGATTGCCGAGGGGGTGCTCGAAAAGCGCGTCTCCACCGATACCGATTCGTATCCGCTGAGCCCCGAGCAAGTCGGCCAGGCCGTGCAGGCTGTAGGCCGACTGAACGGCGAGGACCGTTTCCGGGCGCTGGCGATCGTGCTGGCGCACCCCGGCGAAGCAATACCCTTGCTGCAGGCCGGGTATGAACGTTCAAAAGACGCAGCGCGGTTGAATTACGCGCGCGTGTTGGGGATGTTGGGCGATCCGACGGGCGGGCCGGCCTTGGCGGCCGCGGTCGATGCCCGGGAACACTGGGACCGGGGCTCGGCCCTCACGGCCCAGCGCAATACGGGCAACACCTTCAGCGACCTGGATCGTCTGGTGATCGCCTTGGGCCTGAGCCGCTCGCCACAGCGGTTGGATTGCCTTCTACGAAAGCTCGGACAGTTGCAGCCCGCCGACGACATGTCGCACTACAAGGCGATCTCGCTGGCCCTTTGGGACGATCGGCCCCACGCGGCCGCTGTATCTCTTGGGCGACTGCTCGATCAGCCCGGTTTCACGGGCCATGCGACCGTCGAACCGGTGGTGAAAGAGAAAAGGCCCGGCGGCCGGCTCGTACGTCCCGCCGATCGACTGTTGACCGAGATGGAGGAACAGCGAGCGGGTAACGCCAACCTGAACCGGGCGATGAAGGAGTTGATTGTGGCAGCCATGCTCTTCCGCTCCGGCGACTGGCAAGGCAGGGCCGAGGCGATCCTCCGTCAGTATGCCGAGGACGTGCATGGGCATCTGGCCGAGTACGCGCGCATGGTGTTGACACAGTCCGATATCCCCGCCAGACTGTAATGAAGGTCTCAACACGTGCCGCAGACGCTGCGTATCGTGTTACCGTTCCCAGGGCGGGAGCGAGGGGGCCGGTCCACGTGTTCAATCCACGTATCCGTCGCCAAAGTGTGCGTCAAGCCCTGTTTGCTGATGAAAACCACCGGATTCATTGGAACCCTGTGTTGTGCATTGCCCGTGCTCGCGGGACACGCTGCAACTCGGGCTGAAGATGCTGCCCGGCTTCATGCGGCCGCGTATCTCGGTCCTGCGGCAACCGCGGTGTCGGCCGATGGGCGAGTGCTGTTCGCGTGCTTGTCCGATGCGAGGCAGTTGGCCATCGTCGACTTGCCGGATGCGCGTGGCATCAGACTCGTCCCGATGCCGGCGGACCCGGCGGGGGTGGCAGTCAGCCGTGACGGGCGGCGAGTCTACGTGGCCTGCGCCGCGGCGTCCAGCTCGGTGCTGGAGATCGACTCGGCTTCCGGTGAAGTCCTTGCCAGCTTGCCCGTCGGCCACACGGCCATGGCCCCGACGCTCTCGCCCGACGGCAAGCGACTGTACGTGTGCAATCGTTTCGACCACAATGTCTCGGTGATCGACCTGGCGCACCGCAAGGAACTCACCCGCGTGGCGGCGGTGCGCGAGCCGGTCGCCGCCGCGATTTCGCCCGACGGCAGCGAGTTGTGGGTGGCCAATCTCCTGCCGGCAGGTCCCGCCGACCGGTATGGGGTGCTTGCCGCTGCCGCCGCCGTCACCGTGGTCGATACCCGCACGTTGCAGCCGGCCGAGGTCCGGCTGATCACCGGAACCACCGGCGCGAGAGGAATCGCGATCAGTCCCGACGGCAAGTATGCGCTGCTCGTCCACATCCTCGCCCGATACCATTTGCCGACCATCCGGGTCGAGGGGAGCTGGATGAACGGCAACGCGTTGACGGTGATCGACGTTCATCGGCGCGAGGTGCTCAACTCCGTTCTCCTCGATGATTTCTGGGAGGGAGCGGCCAATCCGTCGGCGGTGGCCTGCACGGCGGACGGCCGCTGGATCTGCGTCGCCCATGCGGGGACGCACGAGTTGAGCGTGATCGACGCCTCGGCGCTCTTCTCGACCCTCGAACATCTGCCCGTGACGGCCTTCTCCAATGCCGCTTTTTTTGACGGCACCTCGTACGGTGGTTACGTTACTTCGACCGGCGAGGACGTCGTCAATACGCCGGGCTTTCTCGCGGGCATACGGCAGCGCGTGAAGTTGCCCGGGGCGGGGCCTCGCGGCCTGGCGGTATACGGCTCGCGAGCCTACGTCGCCGAGTACTTCAGCGACACGGTGGCCGCCCTTACCCTTGGAGGCGAAGAAGACGCCACGGTGCGCAGCCTTCCCCTGGGAAAAGAGCCGCGATGCGATGAAATCCGTCTCGGGGAAATGCGGTTTCACGACGGCCGCCTGTGTCTTCACGGCTGGCAGAGCTGCGCAAGCTGTCACCCCGACGGGCGCGTCGACGCGCTGAATTGGGATCTGCTGAACGACGGGGAGGGCAACCCCAAGAATACAAAATCCATGCTCTTGGCTCACCGGACTCCGCCGGCCATGGCTTCCGGCGTTCGTGCGACAGCGGAGGCAGCGGTCCGCACCGGCATCCGGCACATCCTGATGTCCCAGCGGCCCGAGGCCGAGGCCGCGGCGATTGACGCCTGGCTCCAATCGCTGGCGCCCCTGCCAAGCCCCTTGCTGGTCCGTGGGCAGCTCAGCCCGGCGGCCGAGCGGGGCCGGCAGCTCTTTGAGAGCGAGCGAGTCGGCTGCGCGAAGTGCCATCCGGCCCCGCTCTACACCGATCGGAAAGCGTACGACGTCGGGTCTCGGAATGAGGCGGATGACCAGGCGACTTTCGACACGCCGACGCTCGTGGAAGTCTGGCGGACCGCGCCGTACCTGCACGACGGGCGTTTTGCGACGATCGAGCAGTTGCTGACCGAGGGCAGACACGGCGGCGCGAACGAGCTTCGCGCGGAGCAGCTTGCGGATCTCGTCGAATATGTCCTGTCGCTGTGACCGATTCCTGGGGCTTCCGCCTCGCGCAACGACCAAGAGCTGCCAGGCCGGGAGATTGAGAGCCTCTCACTGACGGACCGGCGGCCCGACGACCGTTAGCGTCAGCCCGCTTCCCTTCGCTGGGCCGTACGTTCGGAGGGCGCCAGATGCCAGTGTGGCGACGGGATGACACGGGGGACGGGAGTGGCGAGTGGACCGACCGGCCCGTTGGCCGTGTCGTCCCAGGCATGGGCGTGAATGCGGTCGAGGATCTGCTCGGCCACCGCAACCGCGTTGCGCCCCTGCTCGCCACTGACCCGCGGGTGGCGGGCAGTCTGGATGCTTTCGATGAAGTCTGTTGCTTCCAGGGCAAGGGCATCGACCGCGGGCGACTGAATCACTTGCCGCGGCAGGTGCTCCTCCATCAGGTGATCGCGGTAATGTTCCATCTCGTCGGGCGAGAGCGACGCGACGTCGAACTGCCGCCGGCGGAGCGTTTCGCTTGGGGAGACGACAACCGCCTCGCGGCTTGCGAAATCGAGGTCGACGTACGCGATGGACGACCAGACCTGCATCCGCCGCGAGGCGTGGTAGCTCACGCGCGACGCGCTGAGGCTGGCCACGCAACCGCACTCGAACTCGAGCCGCGCGTGGGCGACGTCCTCGTGGCCGCCGAGGATCGACAGCCCGAGCGCCTGCACCCGCACGACTTCGCTGCGGGTCATGGAGAGGACGAGATCGATGTCGTGGATCATCAGGTCGAGCACCACTCCAATGTCGGTCGACCGGAACGTGAAATTGCTGGCGCGGACCGCCTCGATGTACTTGGGGGAATCGACGTGCGGGGCGGCGGCGGTCATGGCGGGGTTGAACCGCTCGACGTGTCCTACCTGAAGGATGGCGCCGTGTGCGCGTGCGGTCCGGACAAGCTCGTCGGCCTCCGCAAGGTTCGGCGCCAACGGTTTTTCCATGAGCACGTGGATGCCGCGCGACAAAAATTCCATGCCGATCGGATGATGGACGAGCGTGGGGGCCGCGACCACGACGGCATCGACCTTCTCCGCGGCCAACAGCCGGTAGTCGGCCAGTGCCCGCGTGCCGCATTCCGCCGCAACGCGGTTGCGCTGGGCCGGGACCGGGTCGGCCACGGCGACGAGTTCGACTTGTTCCATGGCGGCGAGTTTCTGGGCATGGAATCCGCCCAATCGCCCTGCCCCGATCACGGCCGTGCGCACTCTTCTCACGCTGCCCTCCTTGCTTCCCGACCTCGCCCATGGTGCCCTTCCTGCTGGCCCTCGATGAAGTTCAGCAGGTATTCGACATCGGGCCCGCACTTTCCGTTGGCACGAAGGATTTCGCGCGCGTGGACTAGGCCCACCTTCGCCCGGTAGAGGAGCCGGTGAGCTTCCGCCAAGGCATTGATCGCCTCGGAGGAGAAGTTGTTTCGCTTCAGGGCCACCACGTTGACGCAGCGCGGGCGGGCCGGGTAGCCCTCCACGAGCATAAACGGCGGCACGTCGTGGCGGACGCACGATAGCCCGGCGACAAAGCTGTAGCCGCCGATCGTCGCATAGTGGTGTACGGCCACGCCGCCGGAGAGCGAGGCGTGGTCGTGAACGTGGACGTGCCCGCCCAGGAGGGTCGCGTTGGCGATGATGATGTGGCTGCCCAGACGGCAGTCGTGGGCAACGTGCGATCCCGCCATGAGAAAGTTGCGGTCGCCAACCGCGGTGATCCCGTCTTCCTTTTCGCTGGCGCGGTTGATCGTCACCGACTCGCGGATGATGTTGTGATTGCCGACGACCACTTTGGTGTCCGTGCCGCGGTAGCTGATGTCCTGCGGTTCGCCTCCGATCACCACGCCGGGATACAGGTGGTTCTGTTCGCCGATCATGGTGTGGCCCATGAGGGTGACGCCGTTCTCGAGCCTCGTACCCCGGCCGATCCGAACGTGCGGGCCGACGACGCAGAACGGCCCGATGACAACCTCATCGTCGATCTCGGCCTTTGGGTCAATGGCTGCGAGATTGGAAATGTACCTGGCCATGGCGGCGGCTCCTCGGTCCAACAACTTCGGCGATCGCCGGCCAACCTGGCGGATCGCCGAGTTTACGATCAACGCAGATCTTTTCTTTATCGATTCAGGCGCATCGCTTCCAGCCTCGGGAAAGCTCGGCCTGACGGACCAATGCGGCGGCCAGTCTGCAGTTCAGCCGATGACCGCTTCGCGAGGCTCGAAAACGGCCAATCAGATCGCAGCCGGCCAGCGCCAGGTCCCCGATCATGTCGAGCACCTTGTGGCGGACGCATTCGCTGGCAAACCGCAATTCGTTATCGATCGGTCCGTTCTCGCCGAATACCAGAAGGTTCTGATAGGTCGCTCGCCGGCCCGCGCCTTGCGACCTCGCCAACTCCGCTTCGGCTTCCAGCACGAACGTGCGACAGGGCGCCAGCTCGTCGCGAAACGATTCGGGCGTGAGAGCCAACTCGAAGACCTGCCGTCCGATTGCGTTGCCCAGACCGTAATCCAGGTGATAGCGAAACACCGACCGGTCGCCGGCAGGGGGGTACGCTTCCATCCAGCTCTCGCCGTCGCGGAAGCAAATCGGCGAGGCCACGATCCGCTGGGGGCGGAGAGCGTCCTGTTGGATGATTCCGGCGGCATCGAAGGCTTCGACGAACGGCAGCGACGAGCCGTCGCAACCGGGCATTTCCGGCGCGTCGACCCACACCTCGCAATTGTCAACGCGAAGCCCGGCCAGGGCCGCCATGATATGCTCGACCATCTCGACGGTGACGCCGCCCTGGCGGAGCGAGGTCCGCCGGGGTGTTTCCACCGAGTTTTCGACCTTTGCGGCAATCCGGGGACGTCCCGGAAGATCGCGCCGGACAAAAACGATGCCGGTGTAGGGCTCTGCCGGGCGAAATTCGACGTGGACGTCTCGCCCGCTCCAATAGCCGAACCCTTCGACCGCGACGGATCCGGAAAGCGTGTTTTGCTTACGTGCGGTAAACATCAAGTGCTGCGGGGCATGCATGACTGGAAAAGACCGGCGCAACGGGCACCGAGGCGAGTGTGCCGGCGGCGCCCGCGGCGGGACGCTGCCTTACTGCCGGTAGGGAACGCCCTGCCGGGACGCGGGACCAGGGTTCACCGGATTCAGCGAACGGCTGTTGAGCCGCTGGAGAATCGTGCCGGTGATGTCCAATCCCTGGGCCGACCAGACAACCTGCTTGTTGATGTCGCGGAGAACGTCGTCCGGCTTGTTCGGATCGCTCGATTCCGAGCTGTAGCGAAGGACGACCGCAATGCCCATCTGTTGTGCGTAGTAGGCGACTTCCTGCTCGATTTCCTGGTAGATCATGTGGTAGATCTTCGATTCCCGCTGCAGAAACTCTTTCCGCTGCAGGGCCACCTGCACATTCAGGTTTGATTGACGCTGGGCAATGTCGGCCTCGAGTTGCTTGTACTCCGGCGAGCCCGCATTGAATTCCTTCAGGCGTTCGGACAGCGAACGGATCGTATCGCGGTCCGCCTTCATCGTTTCCTCAGCCCGCTTCACGTCCGTCTCCATTTCCGACATCATGGCCTTGAAGCGGCCGTGATTCTTGAAAATGGCGCTCACGTCCAGCAGGGCGATGCCGTTGCCTGTCGGGCGAGGCTGGGCAGCTCCCATGGGAACCGTCGTTCGCTGCTGCCCGAAGCCCGAATCAACGGCGAGGGAACTTGCGACAAGAGTTGCGGCGATGACCGCGGCGAAACGGGACTTCGTCACTTTTAGCGCTCCTTGCTAATACCGGTCTTCCTTGACCAGATGAGCCGCTCTTCGGAGGGTGCCGTGCCGACGGGATCGATCGGCAGAATAGAATGGCTCACCCACGAGGCGGTATTCTGCCCACAAAGGCAAAATCGGTAAAGACCAGATATTCGATCGGCGGCCAAGTGGCGCAACTTGATCGATTGCGCGGGTCTCGTCGACTTTTCCGTCCCGTCGGTCCCGCTTGCCGAGCGGGACCTTGCCGCTCTCCCGCTGCCAACGTCCCATAGACCTTCACCCATTCAGGCTATAACGCCCTGCCTTCCTGCCCGGTCGTTGTGCAAAACTTGTCCCTTTTCTCTTCAGACCACCGCCAACCTGCGGGGGAATTTGTCCCGGAGCCCTATCACTCGGCGCTTTTGCTCCGTAGAATCGAAGGACTGCTGAACATGAGGGGTAAGGTAGTTTCCCGCGGCCTCGCAGTGCGCTGCCGCGGTCGGCAAGATCGCTGTCCGAGTAGGGTGTTTTTCGGCCCAGAGTCTTCGCGGTGTCCTCGCTATTCGTAATCCGCGGCAACGATCAGGGGTCTCGATTCGAACTGGAAGGCGAATCGATCGGCCTGGGTCGCGATGCGGCCAATGCGATCCAGATTCACGATACGGAGGTCTCCCGCCAGCATGCCGAGTTTCGTCGCGTTGACGGGGGCTACGAGCTGATCGACCTGAACAGCTCAAACGGCACCTATGTTAACAGCCGACGCATCCACCACTATCGCCTTTCCAGCGGCGACCACGTGCAGGCGGGTAGCACGCTGATGTTGTATACCGGCCCCCCGGATGACTCGGCCGAGGACCTGGATCAGATCGACATCGCTTCCCCGCAGCAGACGGGCGATAAGTCTCAAATCATCCACTCGGTCACCCAGGAGGAGGGGAGCCGGATCTTCGCCCTCGAAACGGACCTGCCGCAGAATTCTTGGCTTGCGCGGGCAAGAAGCAATCTCCAGGTGATGTACCGCACGGCCCTGGCCGTCAGCCACACTCTGGATATCGACCAGTTGCTCCACCGGATCATGGAGTTGATTTTCGGCTGGGTGGAGGCCGACCGAGGATGTGTCATGCTGATCGACCCGGACACGAAAAAGCTGGTCCCTCAGGTCCGCCACACGCGCGGCGGCGCGCGCTCTGACGATCGAATCACGATCAGCAAGACGATCCTGGATTACGTTACGGAGCGCGCCGAAGGAGTGCTCACGAGCGATGCTCGCGAAGATGACCGCTGGAATCCGGCTGCGAGTATCTTGAAGGCGGGGGTCCGCGAAGCGATCTGTGTGCCGATGCAAGGCCGTTACGACATGGTCGGCGTGATCTACATCGATACGTCGGTTACGCCTCGCGAGATGCTCGAGCACGGCACCGTGAACAAGTTCAACGAAGACCACCTCAAGCTGATGGTCGCCATTGCGCACCAGGCGGCTCTGGCGGTGGAGGACACCCGCTACTATTCCGCGATGGTCCAGGCCGAACGGTTGGCCGCCGTCGGCCAGACGATCGCCACGTTGTCGCATCACATCAAGAACATCCTCCAGGGAATCCGAGGCGGCAGCTACTTGATCGAGATGGGGTTGGCGCAGCACGACGAATCGATCGTCTCGAAGGGCTGGAAGATCGTCGAGAAAAACCAGAACAAGATCTCCGCTCTGGTGATGGATATGTTGACGTTCAGCAAGGAGCGGGAGCCGGACGTGCGGCCCGCGAACCTGAACGAGGTGGTCGGCGACGTGATGGAACTGATGCATTCGCGCGCGGAGGAACAAGAAGTCTGCCTCGAATGGCGGCCAGCCGAGGCCGTACCTCTGTTGGTCTTCGATCCCGAAGGGCTTCACCGGGCCGTGCTCAACGTTGTGACCAATGCGATCGACGCAACGGCCGAGAACGATGCCGGCAACCGCCGCGTTGAGGTCGTTTCGTCGTATTCGGCCGAAGAGGCCAAGGCGTGGATCGCCGTGACCGACAACGGTTCCGGCATCACGCCGGAGCAGATGAGCACCCTGTTCAGCCCTTTCATTTCCCACAAAAAGGGGCGAGGCACCGGGCTGGGGTTGCCGGTGAGCCAAAAGATTTTGAACGAACATGGAGGGCGAATCCTCGTGGAAAGCGAACCGGGACAGGGGAGCCGCTTCGTGCTGGAACTGCCCGCCGTTTCTCCCGGCACCGGACAGCACACGCTCCACGGGTGAAGATGCCGCCATGGCGGTGCGTTGGGTGGGTCGCAAAAGGGGACGAGGCCCGCAACTGCATGGGACCGTATGCCAATTGCTGCCTCGCCTTTTTCAGCGGTCGCCGGCAAACGAGACCTGCCGTTGTGTACCCCATTGCCATTTGCCGGCGGGCATCTACATTAGTGGCAAAGTCTGGCACGCGGCAAACGCCTCGTCGCGGAGACTTGCCGTAAACCAGAAATGCTGCAAATCGCCCAGTTTCTTGCTTCACTTGACATGAGGACTCTCCATGGCAGATCCCGTTTACAAGAAGATCGATTTGGTCGGCGTCTCCACGACTTCCCTGAGCGAAGCGATTGCCAATGCGGTCGCGAAGGCTGGTGAAACGGTCCGGAATATGAGTTGGTTCGAGGTCGTCGAGCAGCGCGGCAGCATCGTGGACGGAAAGGTGCACCAGTATCAGGTCACGATTCGCGTCGGCTTCCGGGTCGACTAGAGCCGGCCGCGGACGACAGGTTGTGATGGACGAACCCTTTGACCCCTATTACAAGTGGCTCGGCATTCCGCCCCAAGAGCAACCACCGAACCATTACCGGCTGCTGGGGCTGAACCTGTATGAGATCGATCCGGATGTGATTTCTGCGGCCGCAGACCGACAGATGGCGCATGTGCGCACTTATCAGTCGGGCCCGAATGCAGACGCGTCGCAGCAGATCCTCAACAAACTGGCTGCGGCGCGTCTTTGCCTGCTCGATCCGATTTCGCGTACCACGTACAACTACGAGCTTCGCGCGACACAATCCGAGCGGCTGCGCTCACGCGAACCTGATGACGCCTTTGCGCAAAGCCTTCGCGGGGCGGTGCGCTATGCGACACTCGAAGCCGAGCGACAGTGGCTGACGTTCTTCCGACTGCCGGGCGCCTACCTCTCTCTGGGAAGCGACGTTGTCAACGAAGGGCGATTTCGCGACGAACTCTG
Source organism: Thermoguttaceae bacterium (assembly GCA_040768665.1). Taxonomy (GTDB): domain Bacteria; phylum Planctomycetota; class Planctomycetia; order Pirellulales; family Thermoguttaceae; genus JABWBD01. The sequence goes on along the minus strand of JAXGMN010000053.1, from coordinate 73,614 downwards.
CGAGCAGTATTGCCGGCTCGACGAGATCTTGCACCGATACCAGGCCCTTCGGCCGATCCCCCTTCAGAATAGTGCCGAGGCCGCGTCGAAACGCGGGATCGGCTCGTGGCGGCCACCATGGCTGGGCGATGTCGCACGTACAATTCGTCTCTGGTTTGGCACCGTCGCGTACCACTACCGGCGCCGCGCGGTGCTTCGAGGGATTGGCCGGTTGGCCTATTCGACGCATCGGGAGGCGAGCGGGCCGGAGCACCTCGTGGGACGGATCGAAGCCCTGCAATCCGCGCTAGCGGAAACGGAGGATCGGCTGGTGAAACTCTCAGAAGTCCCGCAGGGACAGTTCCTCAGCCCTCAGCGCACGGCTTGGCTTCTCGCGGGATTGGCGCTGTTGCCGATCCTTGTGCTTCTCTGGCTGCTGTAATCCTTATAGCGATTCTCCCTGCTCTCCAACGAACGGATTGTAACGGCGTTCTTCACCGACCGTCGTGACCGGACCGTGACCGGAGTAGAGTCGCGTGTCATCCGGCAGCCGGAAGATCTTTCGGCGTATGCCTCCTGCCAGTGCCTCGAAGTCGCCGTCCGGGAAATCGGTCCGGCCGATACTCCCCGCAAAGATAACGTCTCCGACAAAGGCGATGGCCGGCTTGTGCTCACGCCAAAGATAAACGACGTGCCCGGCGGAATGGCCGGGCAGCGCAAGCACCTGAAGGTCGAAACCAGCGGCAGAGTAGGTCTGGCCGTCAACCACGGTTACATCGGCGGCGGGACTCGTGACAGCGGTACCGAACGCCGCCGACAAATTCAGACGCGGATCGGTCAGTTTCGACGCATCCTCGGCTCCAATGACAATTGGGCAGTCAGGCCACCGCCTCTTAACGACTCCATTGCCGCCGATGTGGTCGCTGTGACCGTGCGTGATCAGGATTGCAGCCGGCTTGAGTTGGTGCTTATCGAGATACTCCAGAATGAGGTTTGGCTCCAGCCCGGGATCGACGATCAGACAGTCTTTCCTCCCCGCAAAATAGGCAATATGCGTGTTCTCCTGAAACGGCATCGAAACGATAGTGGCCAGCTTGGCCTCGGGCTGCGTCACGAACTGATCTCCTCAAGAAGGCGTATCCGGGTAAAATGGTTGGCTGTGCGTGGGATCGGATGTCGACAATGCCGGCGTCTGGAAAAAGCCGTCGGTCAAAGACAGTCATTCTAATTTTGCCAGCGGAAAACGGCGATAACGACCCTGACGGAAGTCGGGAGTTTGACGAAGTTTCGACTACAGATCCCTCCGTCCAGCCAGGAAGGAACCGATCTAAAGAGTGGGGCAAGGAGTGTTTTTATGGATTTTTCATGGATCCGCCACGGATGGCTGCCCGTTCTGGTCAGCATGGCTGCCTGGTCGACTTCTGCGGAGGGGCAGTCGCCAGCTCCCGCAAAGCAAGCATCGGGGACAATCGCAGAGGTTCCCCAGTCTTCTTCACCGATGCGGGTGGCTGAGCGGACCATGCCCGTGCCGAACTCGACGGGTCTCGGGGCGGACGCGGCCAAGGCCGACGAGCATCCTCTGGCCCCGGCGCTGCGTTGGGCTTACCAGGGTCTGGAAAACGTCGACAAAAACTTGCACGACTACTCCGCCACGGTTGCGAAACGCGAGCGGCTTGATGGGACGCTCGGCGACTACGAGTACATGTTCCTCAAGGTTCGCCAGAAGCCGTTCAGCGTTTACGTTTACTTCCTGGATCCCCCAAGTATTAAGGGCCAAGAAGTAATCTGGATCGAGGGCCAGAACAACGGCAAGATGTGGGCCCATCCCCCGGGACTGAAAAACAAGCTTATTGGAACCGTCGAGCTGGAGCCGACGGGTGTCATTGCCATGCGCGGACAGCGCTATCCGATCACCGAAATCGGCATTGCCAATCTGGTGAAGCGGCTGATCGAGGTCGGCCAGCGCGATTCGCAGTACGGCGAGTGCGAAGTGAAATTCTTCCAGGGGGCGAAGATCAACGACCGCACGTGCACCTGTATCCAGGTGATGCATCCTGTGCCGCGACGCAACTTTCTCTTCCACATCGCGAGAATCTTTGTCGACGACGAGTTGAACCTGCCGCTGCGTTACGAATCGCGAGACTGGCCGACCAAGCCGGGCGAGGAGCCGCCTTTGATCGAGGAGTATACCTACCTCAATCTCAAAGTGAACAACGGCTTCACCGACGCCGATTTTGACATCCGCAACCCGAATTACCAGTTCAACCCGAACTGAAAGCCGGCCGAAGTCGGGGCGAGTTGTTCGCCTGGTCGAAGCAGGACTCAGTGCCGCGGTTTGAGCACCACGGTTGCCAGCGGCGGCAACTTGAGAACGACCGACGCGGGCCGCCCGTGGCTGGGCAGTTCGTCGGCCGTCACGCCGGGACCGTTGCCGACGTTGCTGCCGCCATAGTAGCTCGAGTCGCTGTTGAAGATTTCTTCGTACCAGCAGGCATCCGGAACCCCGAGGCGGTGCTCCAGCCTCGGCACGGGGGTGAAGTTCGCACAGACCACGAGATAGTCTTTCGGGTCTTTCGCATATCGAATGTAGCTCAGCGTGCTCTCTTCGTGGTTGTGGCAGTCCAGCCACTGGAAGCCCGCGCCTTCGAAGTCGAGTTCGTGCAGGGCCTTCTCTTTGCGGTAGAGCCGGTTGAGATCGGCGACGCATTTCCGCAGCCCGATGTGGGAATCCCACTGCAGCAGATCCCATTGCAGGCTGCGGTCGAAGTCCCATTCGTTCCATTGGCCCCATTCGCTTCCCATAAACAGGAGCTTTTTGCCGGGATGGGTCCACATGTAGCTGAACAGCGTCCGCAGGTTCGCAAATTTCTGCCAGAGATCGCCGGGCACCTGGTCCAGGAGCGAGCCTTTGCCGTGGACGACCTCATCGTGCGAGAGAGGCAGCACGAAGTTTTCATGAAAGGCATAGATCAGGCTGAACGTCAGCTCGTCGTGATGGTATTTCCGGTGGATGGCGCCTTTGCGCATGTAACGGAGGGTGTCGTTCATCCAGCCCATATTCCACTTGAGACTGAAACCCAACCCGCCGAGATAGGTCGGGCGCGATACTCCGGGCCAGGCGGTCGATTCCTCGGCGATCGTGAGCACGCCGGGATACTGCAAGTGTGCCTGTTCGTTGAGCTGCTTCAGAAAGCCGATGGCTGCCAGGTTTTCGCGCCCGCCGTATTCGTTGGGGATCCAGTCGCCGTCGTGGCGGCTGTAATCGAGATAAAGCATCGACGCAACCGCATCGACACGGATGCCGTCGATATGGTACTTGTCCATCCAGAACAGCGCGTTGGAGATCAGGAAGTTGCGAACCTCGTGGCGGCCGTAGTTGAAGATGTGGGTGCCCCAGTCGCGGTGTTCGCCCTGCCGCGGGTCGGCATGCTCGTAAAGCGCCGTCCCGTCGAAGCGGCGCAGGCCATGGCCGTCGCGGGGAAAGTGAGCGGGCACCCAGTCGAGAACCACGCCGATGTCGTTCTGGTGGCAGAGATCGACGAAATACATGAAATCTTCGGGCGAACCGTAGCGGGAAGTGACCGCGTAATAGCCCACGATCTGGTACCCCCAGCTTGCCGAAAACGGATGCTCGGCCACCGGAAGCAACTCGATGTGCGTGTAGCCCATCTCCTTGACGTACTCGACCAACTGGTGGGCCGTTTCACGGTAGGTGAGCCAACGGCCGGGATCATCGCCGGGCCGGCACCAACTCCCCAGGTGAACTTCGTAGAAGGAGAGCGGCTGATGGAGCCAGTCGGTGTCGCGCCGCCGGTTCATCCACTCCCGATCGTGCCACACATAACGGCTGAGGTTGGCCACTTTCGACGCTGTCCGGGGCGGCACCTCGGCTGCAAACCCGAAGGGATCGGACTTCTCGCCAACGTGGTCGAAATGACGGATCTGGTACTTGTAGAGCACTCCGTCGCCCAGTCCCGGAATGAACAGCTCCCAGAAACCGCTCGGTATATGTTTACGCATCGGATGCCGACGGCCGTCCCACGCATTGAAGTCACCGACGATGCTCACACTCGTGGCATTCGGCGCCCATACGGCAAAGTTGACTCCCTCGACACCGTCGATCGTTCGGACCTGAGCGCCCAGCTTATCGTAGCACTGCCAGTGGCGTCCTTCGTTCAGCAGGTGCAGGTCGTAATCGGTCAGGAGATGCGGGAATGAATAGGGATCGTGCATGATCTCCCTCTTGCCCCCCTCTTGGGACACCTGCAACAAGTAACGCTTCTTGGAATCGATGCCATCCGACGGACAGATCGCCTCGAAAAGGCCTGCTGGATGAATCCTGCGCATCGGCCGCATCACCTGTTCGTGTGCCGGATCGACGACCCAGGCCTGGACGGAGTGAGGAAGGAATGCCCGAACGGCCAGGGCCCGCCGGTCTCCGTCAACGACCTCATGCGGGCCGAGCAGCTCAAAAGGGTTTTCGTGCCGTCCTTCAACCAGTTGCCAAACCTTATCCAACTCCACAGTCGTACGCACGTTTACCTCCATGCGTTCAGCAGTCCGTCGTGACCATACAAACAGAATAATTTACCCAAAGTGCGGGGACGGGACTAGGGCCGACAGGCCGCTACGGATCTGTCGTGTCCACCTCCTCCACCATGCGCCCCCCGATCGGCGACGGGCCGCGGCCCGGATCGACGGCGGCGCTGCTTCGAGCGCTATCGGCGGGTCCGAATGCGTCTGGAAGATGCAGTCTTCCTGAAACTCTTCCGGGGGCTGCTCGGAGAGGTGGGGAGGATCGAACCGCCAGTTCCGGCCCCGGCATTCCACTTGGTGGAATTTCAGGGCCCGGTCAACCCGCCGCCAGAGATCCCGGTTCTTGACCGGGACCATCTGGCCGAAGAATTCCCAGCACCAACCGCGGCGCCGCCATTCGGCCAGCCCGTGGCGGATCCCCTCCCGAACGTATGCACTGGAGGTCACCAGGCTGACCAGAGAGGGCTGGTCAAGGGCTTCCAGACCGCGAACCACTGCCAGCAGTTCGAGCCGTTCGCCATACACGCCCGGCTCGAGTTCGTCGGCCTCGACTTGCTCGGTGGAATCGGCAGCATGCAGCAGAAACCGCCAACGGCCGCTCTCGGGGCCATCGACCGCATCGGAATAGAGGATGTACCGGGGAGTCGAAGCATTCATCAACCGTGCTCTCCAACATTCAGGTCGCTAAGGTCGGCAAGCTCAGAGAGCCACTCGCAAACGATTGCTTCCTGCAACTGATGTCGGGAGCACTCCATTGACAGCCCGTGACCCGGGCAGTCCGGCCCAGGCAGTGTTACTCATCGGCAGCCGCGACCCATAATCCCCAGCTTATCTTCTTTTTGCAGCCTGGTAGGTCCCGCTTGCCGAGCGGGACCTGGGAATGCCGGTCACCTTGGCAAATCCCGACCCGCTCCGAGTCGTCCCTGACGCTAGACTCACCCAGCCCCCGCAACAACCAGCATCCGCAAGTAGGTCCCGCGTGCCGAGCGGGACCTGGCGTCCAAGGTCCGGATTATTCACCTCCGCACGGCAACGAGCAGTGAAGCACGTGGGTCGCGACGAAGAGGGCCGCGGAATTCAAACGCGACGCGCATTTCCAAGCCCTGCTCGGCAAGCGGCACCTACAGGGCACTTCGGAGTGGTCGCACTGACGGGGTTGTGCCGGTGAGTTCGTTCAGGAGGCGTTGCCAATTCTGAGGCGAGCCTGGTGTAAGTCGTCCAAGAACGCGGCACAACTCCGCGCCGGTTACCAACGGCGGATTCGCCGGGACTTGATCCAGGTGCAAAAGCGCCAGCACCCCGGCCGCCGCCGCATCGAACGTCTCGCTGGCGATGCCCACCTCGCTTAGCCGCAGCAGTTCTGCTTTCGGCATGCGAATGCCGATTTCCCGGAGCAGCATGCCGTTGTGTTGTCCGCCACCGGCAACGAGAACCTGCCCGGACAGGCAGTTCTCCGGCAGGAACTGTCGTATCGTTTGAACCGTCGCCTCGGCGATGAAATGTGCGGCGCTGCAGAGCATTTCTCTGACAGACCAGCCGGCATCGACCGCCTGTTCCATGGCGGTTTGGAAGAACGGCATCGCGTCGACGCCGTACGGGCTCCATCGGGGCGCCGGCATCTGAAAATAGGGATTGGAAAGCCACTGGTCGACCAGTTCGGGGACTTGCCGTCCCTGAACCCCAAGTCGCCCTCCGTGATCAAATGGGTATTTGCCACCGCTGAGCCGCCGGGTGAGCAGGTCGAGCAGTTCGGTGCCCGGACCAATATCGATCGCAGCGATGCGGCCGGCCGAACCGGCCCCCAAGCCGGGCGGCAGCCATGTCAGGCGCGCCGTCCGGCCGAGATCCAACAGAAGCTGCGTTCGATGCGAGGAACGGAGAAAAAGCCACTGGGGAAGGGCCGTCAAGCGGCCTCCAAGCCCTCCTCGCGCGGTGTCCCGAGCAGGAAAAGCGTCGATAACATTCAGTCCGGTCAATTCGGCCAGGCACGCGGCATCGGAAAGTTCCCAATAGGTCCGCTGCCCGGTACCCTCGGCGTGCCACAGTCCCGGTTCGAGCACCCCTGCGGCCAGGATCCGTCCGGGGGCAAGCTGAACCTTCTCCATCAGATCCAACACGGCTGCCGCCTGGAGTTCGGCCAATGCCGTCTTGATCAAAGCAATGCGTTGGGGCAGACCGGTCAAAGCGGTAGCGGAATGAGCAATCGGGTCAAACAGGTCGGCGATCTCTGCCGGAACGTCGTTGGTGACCCCGCCTGCGATATGCAGACTCACGTCCAGGCCTCGTCCCACTGCGGCGACCGCGGCGGCAGAAACGCGCCGGCAGCGAGACGAGACGTGGACTCCCACGACCCATCGGCGATCCTCGGCCGCATGGCCGGGGTCGAACCGTAGGATGGTTGCCATGAAATCCCTTTCCCAGTAAAGGCCCCGGCAAAACGGGGATCGGCTCCCGCTTGTTGAAAAAAAACTCGAAAACCGGCACGCGTGCGGGAGCCTGGCCCCCATCTTGCTGGGCCTCAAGCCGTGGTCTGTCGCGGCCGGAAATCCTATCGAGTGGACGCCGGGGCCGCTAGGCCACCATCCGCATTTCGCAGACGGCGCCGGTGACGCCCAAGACGAACTCTTCAAAGATCCTCAGGTCCAGGGCTGAAGCCGAGGTGGCTTCCGGGTGGAACTGGGTGCCCAAAGCGAACCAATCGCCCAATGTGCTTTCAATCGCTTCGGTTATCCCATCCGGACAGCGCGCTGTCACGGCGAAGCCGGGCGCCACGTCGTCAACTGCCATGTGGTGCATGCTGTTGACGCGGATTTCACCGTCGCCGTACACCCGCTCCATGAGCGATCCGGGCATGACTTCCAGGGCGTGGCGGTGGGCCGGGTCCATCGCGTCCTGATGCGGAATGGCTCTGGGCGAGTCCTCGGGGATGTGGAGGAAAAGATTGCCTCCCTGGGAAACGTTGAGCAGTTGCATGCCCGTCCCGATTCCGTACACCGGCATCCGGCGGCAAGCGATTTTGTTCATCAGCAAGCGGTCGAAATCCTCTCGTCGTGATTCGAGCGGGCGGACCGAGGGGTGGAGCATGAAGCCGTCGCGCCGCGGGTCCAGGTCGGCGCCGCCGACGAGCACAACCCCGTCCAGCAGATTCAGAATTCGATCCAGATCATCCTTGTCGGTCATCGGTGGGATGATGATCGGCACCGCACCCACTTTCGTCAGGCAATCGTAGTACCCAGCCGCGACGTACGTGAACGCGGGCGCATCCTTGCGGGCCGAACGAAAGTCGGCATTCAATCCAATGAGGGGTTTCGCTGCCATCGATTCTTCTCCTTGGACACGTCCTGTGTCCTTCTCGGGGTGAGACGGGAATGGCGATAAGGGCAATCGCAGCGGGAAGGAGAAGAGCCAAGCCTGGCGAACATCGCTGGAATGCGACGGTAGGGAGCTACACCCAGAAGCAGGTACCGACCATTTCTGCCCTGGCAACCAGTCCTTGGTCTCTCTTGCCGAGGGTACGGGCGTCCGACTCAGCCCGCCTCCGACATGATGTCCTTATCGTTACGTCCTGTAACTCCTACAAGGTTGGCGTGTCACCGCCGGGAGAAATGCAAGTCAGCGAGCGAGTCTACCCGAGCCCCGATTCGTGTCAAGCAAAATCCCATATTTTGAATATGGTGCTCAATCCACTACCATATCTTGTGCTGCTAGCAGCGCTCGCACCTCGATTGCCGCCCGGCGCCGCCGCCTGCCATCGGTTCTTGATGGCCCCACGCGTTCGCGGCAGACTGGAGAATACTGCCGCTGGCAGGGCAGGTCAGCCGCTCAAGCGGTGTCTCGGTGGGCTCCCCTACTTGCATTAGCGCCTCGCGTCCGACCACAATCGATCATCGTCAGTACAGCACCAAAAGGTGTACCCGACTGGATTTGACGTGTTTCAACAACGGGGACGGGCTCCCAGCCAGGTGTTCGTAATCGGAGACCTGTTGGAGCGAGGTGCGAACCCTGTTCGCGAAGCATGACGACCGATTCCGTTATTCCAGACATTTTAACAGGTCCGCCATGAAAATCATCGTTGCCGTCCTCGTCACCCTGACCACCACGGCCGCGGGTTCTGTTCTACCGACCGTGGATCTTTCGGCCGACATGGCTCGCCATGTCACGATTGCCCAAGGCACCGAGACGGTGTACCAAGGCCATCCCACCACCGTACTGTTGCCCGATGGCAAGACAATGTTCTGCGTCTGGACCTACGGACACGGTGGCGTCTGCGGCCCGATGAAGCGCAGCGACGACGGTGGGCTCACCTGGGGCCCTCTCCTCGACGTGCCGGAGAACTGGACCTGCGTGAAGAACTGCCCGGCCATCTACCGGTTGCCCGATCCGCAGGGCCGCATGCGGCTTTTCGTCTTCGCTTCGGCAGGGCCCGACGGCAGCATGCACGGCTCGGTTTCCGAAGACGACGGCCGAACGTGGAGCGACATGAAGACGACCGGCCTCGCGTGCGTCATGCCGTTCTGCACCATCGTGCCGGTCGAAGGCGGGAGCAAGTTGCTCGGCATGACCAATCTCCGCCGGCCCGGCGAGACTCGCGAAAAACGCTCCAACGTCGTCGCGCAAAGCCTCTCCACCGACGGCGGCTTCACCTGGAGCCCCTGGCGGATCGTCTGCGACGTCGCCGGACTGGCGCTGTGTGAACCCGCACTGGTTCGCTCGCCCGACGGCAGACAGCTCCTCTGCCTGATGCGCGAGAACAACAAGGCGGAATCGTCCTACATGACCAGCGACGACGAGGGGACCACCTGGTCCACCGCAAAACGCCTGCCCCCCGGTCTCGTCGGCGACCGCCACATGGCCCGCTACGCTCCCGACGGACGGCTGGTCGTCTGCATGCGCGACAGGGCCAAAGCCTTCGGAACCTACGGCCATTTCGTGGCGTGGGTGGGCCGCTACGACGATGTCCTCGCCGGCCGCGATGGACAGTACCGGATCAAGCTCCTCCACAGCTACGCGGGCAGCGATTGCGGCTATCCCGGGCTGGAACTCCTGCCCGACGGCACCTTCGCCGCCACGACCTATATCAAGTACCGCGAGGGTAAGCAAAAACACAGCGTCGTGTCGGTGCGGTTCAAGCTCGATGAGACCGATAAGCTGGTGGAGCAAGCAGCAACTCCGCGAAGAGCGTCCGCAGCACAGCCCGCCGGCATTCTCATGGATGATCGTGACGCCGAGTTCACCGGCCATTGGGTCGAGAGCTCCAAGCAGCCTCCGATCGTTGGCGCCAGCTACCGCCACGACAACAACGAAGACCAGGGACAAAGGACGGCCCGCTTCACCCCGGAGATTCCCAAGGCCGGCGAGTACGAGGTGCGGCTGATCTACGTCGCAACCGGCAACCGTGCCACCAACGTGCCGGTGACCGTCATTTCCGACGATGGCGAGAAGACCATCACCGTCAACCAGCGTGAAGAAGTCCTCGTCGACGGTATTCCTCGGGCGCTTGGCGTCTTCAAGTTCGCCGCCGGCAAGGCAGGCTCCGTCACCATTTCCAATGAGAATACCGACGGTTTCGTCGTCGTCGATGCCGCGCAGTTCGTGCCCGTCGAGATCGCCAACCTGGAGCGGACGGGCAAGCGCGACTCCGGATTCGCGGACCCGCGCGTTCAATGGGACGCCGTCAATCAGCGTCGCGCCCGGCTCGCGGCGGCTGTGGCGGTCTCGCCATTGGCGGCCCAAGCAGCGGAACCCTCGCCGCCCTCTCCGCGGCCGGCCGAGCCGGTGCAAATCGCCGAGGACACCGCCCCGGGGGACGTCGACGGGAAACACTACGATCTCGTCGTCGTCGGCGCGACCGGCAGCGGCGTGGTGTGTGCCGTCCGCGCGGCAAGGGAGGGCTGCTCGGTGCTCCTCGTCCAGTACAATCGCCACGTCGGCGGAATGATGACCAATGGTCTCATGCAGTGGGATGCCCTCTATGGCGGCCACCGCTCGCCATTGTTCAGCGAAATCCTGCGGAATATCGAACGCCATTACATCGCCACCTACGGCGAGAACTCTCGCGACCACCAAATCATTCGCTACACCCACGAACACTATCCGATCGGCTGGGCCGAGCCGCACGTCGCGGAGCGCGAGTTCAACCGCCTGGTCGCGGGCGAGAACAAAATCACCCTGCTTCTCGAGCACTATCCCATCGCGGTTCAGCACGATGGTGCACTCCTGCGGACCGTCACGCTCCGCGAGTACGGCGGCACGGCAGAAATTCGCGTCCGCGGATCCATCTTCGCCGACGCAACCTATGAAGGCGATCTGTTTGCCCTGGCCGGCGTGCCGTATCGCTGTGGACGCGAGGCCCGCGACGAGTACGGCGAGCCCCACGCCGGCAAGCTCTTCTGCAACATCGCCGGCGGCGCCGCTCCCCGCGACGCGGTCGAAGGCCGCTTGAATATCCGCCCCTACGGTGCCCATCAGGGCAGCATCGATCCGACGAGCCCTTTTACCGGCGACGGCGCCGTGCAAGCTTACAACTACCGATTTTGCGTGACCAAGGACCCGGACAACCGCATTCTGCTCACCGAGCCACCGCCCGACTACAACCGCGACGAGTACCTTGACTACAACCGCAGGAGCATTGCCACCAATGCCGGCCCCAACCAGAAATCGCACATGAATTCGCCCATCCTGCCGGGAGAGAACCACGAGTATCCCGAGGCCGACTGGCCGACCCGCGAGAAAATCATCCGCCGCCACCTCAATTTTGCGCTCGGCTTGATGTACTTCCTTCAGAACGACGAGTCGGTTTCGCCGGCACAGCGGGAGAGATTCCGCCAGTGGGGCCTGCCGAAGGACGAGTTCGCCGACAACAGCCACGTGCCTTACGAAATGTACGTCCGCGAGGCCCGCCGCATCGTCGGCCGCCACGTCTACACCGAACATGACAATTCGCTCGCGCCGGGCCTCGGCCGTACGCCGATCCAGTCCGACAGCATCGCCATCACCGACTGGTACATGGACTCCCACGCCTGCACGACCGATTCCCGTCCCGAATACCACTATGACGGCAAGCTGATCCTCACCGAGGAGTCGCGACCGGGCCAGATCCCCTATCGCTCGCTGCTGCCGCAAGGCGTCGACAATCTGCTCGTGCCCGCCTGCCTCTCGGCAACGCACATCGCCTGGGGCGCCGTGCGGCTGGAGCCGGTCTGGATGCAGACCGGCGAGGCCGCTGGATTCGCTGCTGCCCTGGCCAGGCAGCAGGATACGACTCCCGCGCAACTCGACAGCGATCTCGTGGTCCGCACGCTCGTCCAACGTGGCCAGATGGTCTCGTTCTTCAATGACGTCAGCGTTGCTTGCAAGGAGCCTTGGGTTGCCGCCGTACAATACTTCGGCACGAAAGGTTTCTTTGCCGACTACGACGCCCGCCTTGCCTCACCCCTGAAGCGAGCCACAGCACGTGTCTGGGGCGACGGCTTGACGAAGCTCCTCGCCGGCAAGCCTGACCCCGGGCGCGCTGGGCTCGCCGTGGCGGAAGCGGAACGCATCGAAGACCAACCGGCCACGGCTGCCGAGTTCGCGGCCATGCTCCCCTCTGCATCAGACTCGCCCGAAGGTATCTTCACGCGGCAGCAGGCCGCCGAGATGATGTGGTCCACCCTGAACGAGCCGCGCTGAAATCTCCAGAACCTGTGGTCCCGCCTCGGAGAAAGTTCCTGTCATGACACACATCTCGTTGCGTTCAGAGTCTCCATTGTTCCGTTGCCTGGGAATTCTTTTCGGGCTCGCTTCAGCCGTTTCCTCTTCCAACGCGGCAGAGCCGGACAAACCCGCACCGACCATCCGGCCGGCTGACAGGCGCAACGTCACCGTCTTCAGCGAACCGGGCCGCTACGGCGGCTGGCCGGCCAACCACGGGCTCTGGCACTGGGGCGACGAACTGGTCGTCGGCTTCACCGCGGCCTGGTACAAGCCCACGAAGAGTGGCCACGCCGTCGATCGAGACAAACCGTTCGAGGATTGGCAGGCCCGCAGTGTCGACGGCGGCCTGACCTGGACGACGGAGAGGCCCTTCCCGCCGGCGGAAAAGGCCAACGAGCCGATCCCGCTCGCCGAACCGCTCGATTTCACCGCGCCGGGTTTCGCCCTCATGTTCCGTTTTGGCAGCATCCACGTCGGACCGTCGCGGTTCTATGTTTCCGGCGACCGATGCCGCACGTGGCGCGGGCCGTTCGCATTCTCCGTCGAGGGAATCGACAGAATTTCCACGCGGACCGACCTGGTCGTGCTCGGCAAGCACGACGCCCTGATGTTCGGAAGCGCGGCGAAGAGCGATGGCAAGGAAGGACGCGTCTTCTGCGCCCGTACCACCGATGGCGGGCTGCAGTGGAAACTGGTCTCGCGCATCGGCCCGGAGCCGGAAGGCTTCTCGATCATGCCGTCGACCGTCCGCCTTGCCGGCGACTCGCTGCTGACGGCCATCCGGCACGGAAGGCCCGATTACAACATCAGCGTTTGGCGCAGCGACGATCTCGGCCACCGGTGGTCTCCACTGGGCAATGCGACTGGGGATATCGGCGGCAATCCGCCGTCGCTGGTGTTGTTGCACGACGGCCGCGTTTGCCTGACGTACGGGTATCGCCGAAAGCCCTGTGGTGCGCGGGCGAGGATCAGCAGCGACGAAGGCCGCACCTGGGGCCCGGAAATCGTCCTGCGCGACGACGGACTCACGGGCGACCTGGGCTACCCGCGGACCGTGGTGCAGCCGGACGGCAAAATCGTAACGATCTACTACTTCAACGGCCCCAAGGATGACGACCGCACGATCCAGGCAACGCTCTGGACGCCACCTGTCGTCGCGCATTGAAGGAAGCTGCCATGAACCAACTCAGTCGAAGAGACGCGATCAAAGGACTCGCCCTGGGGTCGGTTGCCGGTCTAGGCACGCGATCGAGCCTTGCGGCGGAAAAAAGCCCCGCAGACGTCAAGCAGAGCGAACCGTGGCCGGGGGTGGACGTGCTGGTGTGCGGCGGCGGGCCGGCGGGCGTTGCCGCCGCGCTGATGGCCGCTCGCGGCGGCGCGAAGACGCTGCTCGTAGAACGCTACGGCCGTCTCGGCGGCATGGCCGTGCAAGCGATGGTCGGCCCGCTCATGGGCAACGTTCGCAGCAAATGGGTAGACGAGATCGTCGAGCACGTCGGCGGACGCCGTGTGGATTACGAATTCATCGATCTGAAGTACGCCGACCTGCTCCAAACGGCCGGCTGCGAAATCCTGCTGCACGCCTGGACCTCCGCACCGATCCTGGATGGCAATCGCGTGCTGGGCGCACGGTTGCTTACGAAGCAGGGGGTGATCGATCTGAAGGCGCGGGTCACGATCGACGCCACCGGCGACGGCGACGTGGCTGTCGGCGCAGGGGCGGAATTCGAGCAGGGCCGCGGCGCGGGGCCGAACTGGCCCGCCGACGGACTGGTGCAACCCATGACCATCATGTTCCGTGTCGCCGGTGTAAAACACCAAGAAACGATGGAGGCCAATCGCGGCCGCGGCGCCTATCGCTTTCCCGACGGCCGTACCTGGAACCAACTCACCAAGGATGCCCATGCTCGCGGCGAACTTCCGGCGACAGTCGGCATGGTGCGAACCTACTTGTCGCGACGCGACGAAGAACGCGTCATCAATGCGACCCAGGTCAATCATATGGACGGCACGAATGTGCGCGACCTGACCCGGGCGGAACTGGAAGGCCGCCGTCAGGTCGAACCGATTCTCGAATTCCTCCGGAAGAATGCCCCGGGGTTTCAGAACGCTTACGTCAGCGGGATGCCCGCCGTCATCGGCGTCCGCGAGACACGGCGGATCCGCGGCCTCGAGTCGCTGGCGGTAGACGACCTCTTCACCGGCCGGACATGGCCCGGCGCCGTCGTCCGCGGCGCGTCGTTTCCCATCGACATCCACAACCCCGACGGCATCGGCCAAGCCCAGGGCGTTTCCTCCGCGCATCCGCTGGGAAAAGACCCCGCGGTCCGACCCTACGAGATCCCCTATGGTTGCCTGGTTCCGCGCGGTGTGGGCGGGCTGCTCGTGGCGGGCCGATGCATCAGCGGCAGCCACGAGGCGATGGCGTCGTATCGGGTGCAGGTCATTGCAATGGCCACCGGCGTCGCCGCGGGCGTAGCGGGTGCCGAGGCGGCCCGCCAGGCAGCCGAACCCCGCGACGTGGACGTGGCCCGAATTCAGAGCATCGTCTTCAGTACGTGACCCGGACGCGGAGATCTGCAAGGAGTCGGTCGCACCATTCCGTCGGTTGACGCTACGTGTCCAAACCGGGCACAATGAATCGCAGATCGGGCGACGCACGAACAAGGTCCTCACTTCTTCCTCAAGGAGTCCACCCATGAATCGCAAGGCGTTCTTCATAGCCATCGGCTTCTTCACGTTTTTTGCACTCCACGGTGACGCCGCTTTTGCATCCGATCAAACCCTTCGCGTCGTGCAGTCCGGCTCCGGCGATTTTCAGGGCACCGACGAAACGCCTATCCTTCAAGCCATCAAGCAGCTTGGCGGCCGGGGCGGGACCGTCGAGATCGGCCCGGGCGAGTTCGCCGTCCGCCGGCCGATCGTCCTCGCCAGTGGCATCACCCTGCAAGGCTCGCGCGACACGGTCCTGCATTTGCCGTCGCCGACGCGGACCGCCGAACCGGCCCGACAAGGTCAAGACTTTCTGCTCGTCGAAGACAGTTCCTCCTTTGTCGCCGAGACCCAAATCCAAATTGTTCCCGCAACGGGAAAAGGGGAGAAGCCGCCAAAGCCCGACCAATGCCCGAAGCTCACCCTCAAGGAGGTGCGGGCCGGCAGGCTGGTCTTCACCAAACCCATCGCCGCCGACGTGCCCGCCGGCAGCGGCGTCGGTTATTTCCACAATCTGTTTGATATCCGCGGGTCGAACAAGGATATCCGCATCCGCCGGTTTACGCTCGACGGCGGGCGCACGGCCGAACTCGCCATGCCCGGCCATGTCGAACGCTGCGCCGTGCTTGCCCACGGCGTCTATTCCTACGAAAAGGGACCCACCGCGCCGCCGATCACCAATCTTGAAATTCGCGATTGCCGCATCCGCAACTGCTACGGCCGCGGCGTGGCCCTGTATTCCGTCGTCCGCAGCAAGCTGTCCCATTGCACCGTCGAAGACATTGCCGACGAAGCCGTCGATCTGGACCACTTCTGTTATCACGGCGAGATGACCGACAACGTCATTCGCCGCAGCGTCACCGGCGTGACCATCAACGACGCTTCCTACTGCACCGTCGCTCGAAACCGCATCGAGGATTGCGGCGTCGGCGTCACCGTCTGGTGGTGGCATATGTGCCCGCAGACCGATATCGACGTGGAGAACGTCATTCGCGACAACATCATCCTGGGTTCGCACGGGCCGGCGATTTCTCTCGGCAAACGCTGCTTCCGCAATCGCGTTCAGAATAACCGCGTAGAAGGAGAGATCAAGAGCGTCGAGACCGACAACATTATTGAAGACAATGTCGATCTCCGCCGGCTGGAGGGATCGGTGCAAGGCGAAGGCAAACCTCTCGCCGGCGTGCTCGTCTCCGACGGATGCCGCGTGGCACGGACCGGCAGCGACGGCAGGTATTCTCTCGAGACCGGCCCCGACAGCGGCCCATTCGTCTTCGTCACCATCCCGGCGGGCTTCTGGACGGATCGGTTCTATCTTCCCCTCGAAGAGGCCGCCGCGTCGGGCCGCGCCGACTTCTCGTTGAATCGCGTCGAGCAGCCGGACCGCTTCGACTTTGTCTTCCTGGCCGACGTCCACCTGGAAAACCGCGGCGCAAGCGCCGAGAAGTTCCGTGCAAGCCTGCGGGAGATTTGCGCCCTTAAGCCCAAACCCGCCTTGATCCTCGTGCAAGGCGATATCTCCCTGCAAGGCGGCGTCGGTGACGTTTACGTGCAGTGCCTCAAGGAGGCGACGATCCCGGTGCGCAATGGTCCCGGCAACCACGAGATGATTCTCTCGCACCCCAATCCTCGCGACGACTACCAGCGGCTCTTCGGTCCGACCTACTATTCGTTCGATTGGGCAGGGGTGCACGTCGTCGTGCTCGACGGAAACAAGCCGATCCCCAACGGCGCCGACTACAAGGCGGTGCATGGCGCCGTTGAAGGGAGCGAACTCGCCTGGCTCCAGGCCGATCTTGCCGCGCAGCCCGATGGCAAACCGATCATCGTCGGCATCCATATCCCGATCGTCACCACCTATCCCGATCGTCGCAAGGAGAATCCCCCCAACGCTCCGTATTGGGAGGTGACTAACTCGGAGGTGCTCACCGACTTGTTTGCCAGGCACGGTGTGCGCCTCGTGCTGCAAGGACATATGCACGAGAACGAACGCGCCACGGTGAAGGGCGTCGAATACGTGGAGTCGATCTCGATTTCCGGGACCTGGTGGCGAAGCGGCGGAGGCATCGAGCGCGGCGTGGACGGGTCTCCGCGGGGATACCGGGTGGTGTCCGTCGATGGCACCCGAATCTCGCACCGCTATCAGTCGAGCTGCGAATCCCGCGTCGACCGCCGGGGAGAATTCTGTGGACTCGACAAGCCGCTGCCAAAGAGTCCGGCTGCTGCCATTGCCTTCAATTGCTACGATGCCCCGAACGGTTCCACCGCCGAAGCCTGCATCGACGACGGTCCCTGGCAGCCGATGCCGGAGTTCGCCGCGATGAACCACTCGATCGGCTTGAAGATGCCTCACCATTTCCGCCTGATGATCGACTCCACCCGCCTCACCGCCGGACCGCACCATGTTGGGGTTCGAGTGCGATGGCCCGATGGAACGGAGGTCATGGAGAAGGCTCCCTTCGAGGTCGCCGGTCAGTAGCGCGAGGGAGTAGGGAGGCTGTGGAAAAAGGGACGGGTTCCGCAAACGGTGGCAGGCTGACTTCACGTCAGGCGCACGACATTGCGGTGCCTGGCCCCTGTTTTCAGCAGGCTCGGGGGGAACTCGCGTACCGCACGGTCGCGTTGGTCTGCGACAAAGGCCGGGATGCGGTGCCGTACCGTCACGCTTCCTGCGTTCGGGGGGGCAGGCTGATGCAAGGCCCATTTCTCGGGGTGTTCCGGAAGTGACGCTCCGCGGGTCCGCGGTTAGAATTGACCCGTTCGGATGCTGCCTCACTCGTTTGCCGTGCAGTGGCCCGATTGCCGAGTTCAGTTCAAGGAAGGTAGTTCGTGGATACACCACCCGCCCAGCGGCCATCGACTTTGTCAAGCTCCGAGCCCTCAACGCGCGACGACGATCTCCCGAGTTCGCTCGCGGCCGAAGGCAGGGAGTCGGACGAGACGATCGCCCGGCAAATGGGCTTGATCGCGCAGGTGCCTTTCGTGCAGCGCTTGATCAATGCGCTGCCCAATGCGATTGCCATCGTAAACTCGCGCCGGCAGGTGGTGGCCGCCAACCGCGCCATGGTGGCGCTGGGCTGGGCCGACATGGCCGCGGCGGCCGGCAAGCGGCCCGGCGAGATCATCGGCTGCGAGCACGCCGACGCGGGGGAGGATGGGTGTGGAACCAGCGTGCATTGTTCGAGATGCGGCGCGTTGAGGGCGGTGCTCGACAGCGTGCTCACCGGCGAGCAGTCAACGCAGGAGACGCGTCTGAGACTGGGCCCGCCGAGTTGCGAGGCCTTGGACTTGATGGTCACCGCAACGCCCATCGAGGTGCACGGGGAACAGTTCACGGTTTGCGTGCTGGAAGACATCAGCGATCGCAAGCGACTCGCGGTGCTCAGCCGCGCCTTCTTTCACGATGTGCTCAATACGGTCGGCGCCATTCAAGGCTATGCGAACCTGATCAGCCGGAAGCGGTCGGATCCGAAGCTCGCGGAGAGCCTTGTCGAGCGATTGGCGATGCTTTCGAGGGAGCTGATGGAAGAAATTCAATCGCACCGCGATCTCCTCTATGCAGAATCGGGAGACCTCGCCGTGGACGTCGGGCCGGTGGTGCCCGCGGCGCTGCTTGGCCGGCTCGTGGAATCGGTCGCGCAGCATCCTTGCGCCGCCGATCGGCATCTTAAGTTGGCGAACACGTGGCACGGGAGCCTCATCACCGACGCCCGCCTCCTCATGCGTATCCTGGTCAACATGGTGAAGAACGCTTTGGAGGCCACCGACTCCGGCGGCACCGCCGTGATCGGGTGCACCGATCGCGGCGACGAGGTGGAGTTCAGCGTGCACAATGCCTCCTACATACCACCGGACGTGCAGATCCAGGTCTTCCAGCGATCGTTCAGCACGAAGGGGCAGCCGGGGCGTGGCATCGGCACCCATAGTATGAAACTCCTTGGCGAGCGTTATCTCCACGGGCGGGTCTATTTCCGCACCAGCGAAACGGAAGGGACGACCTTTGCCGTCGCCCTGCCGAAAGCGTTTCCGGCGGTTCCCTCATGCCCCGACTCCGATCCGTTTGCAGGTCCGCAGGATGCCTGACTACTTTCAGCACATGAACCGGGTGGCGATGATCACCGGCAGCGGGCGGCGGCGCCTCGGCAATCTCATCGCGCGGTCGCTGGCCGGCCGTGGCTACTCGATCGCCCTGCACTACCACCGCTCTCGCGAGGCGGCAATGCAGTGCGCCGAAGAGATGACCTCCGGGGGCGTATCCTGCGAGGTAATGCAGGCCGATGTTGCCGTGGACGAGGAAGTCGATCGCCTGTTCGACGCCGTGATCCAACGCTTCGGCAGGCTCGACGCGCTCGTCACGACCGCTTCGATCTGGGAAACCACTCCGCTGGAAACGGTCACCGCGGACGATCTCCGGCGGCATTTCGACGTCAATACCTTGGGGACGTTTCTCTGTGCGCGCCGGGCCGGGCTGATCATGGCCGAGCAGCCCGAGGGCGGAGCCATCGTGACGATCGGCGATTGGGCGATCGAGCGCCCCTATCTCGACCACACGGCGTATTTTGTTTCCAAGGGAGCGATTCCCACGCTGACTCGAGCTCTTGCCGTCGAACTGGCCCATCGCAACCCGAGGGTCCGCGTCAACTGCATCCATCCGGGGCCCGTGATGTTTCCTCCGGACGCATCCGACCAGGAGCGGCAGGAGATGGTCGAATCCACGCTCGTCAAGCTGGCGAATCGCCCCGAGAGCGTCTGCCAGGCCGTGGAGTTTTTTCTCGAGAACGAATTCGTGACGGGCGTCTGCCTTCCCGTCGACGGGGGCCGGACGATTTTCGGGCAAGATTCCGTTTCTCGGAAACGCCCGATTTGAGCTTCCGCGAGCCGGCTGGGCTCGATGTTTCGGGTAACAGTCCCTGTTCGCACAATGGGATGAAGGCGCTTGGCTTGTTGAGGACCTGGGCTACCGTGACCCGGGAAAACGCCGCCTCGATCAAAGCGTAGGCTTCGTCCAATTCCTGATGAAGCGCGCAAAGCCCCGTGTGCGACTTCAATCCCAAAGGACACTTGCGAATTCGCTCCGGCGGGCCGAAAACGTTGATCACGTCGATCAGCTTGATGTTCTCCGGCGGCCGCGCCAGTGAGTAGCCGCCATTGGGACCTGACTGGGAATAGACCAGCCCCTCTTGCACCATCCGCTGCAAGACCCGGTGCAGATACCGGCGTGGAATGCGTGTCACCTCGGCCACCCGGCCCGCTGGCTGAGGTGCTTCCGGATTCTGGGCCAAACAGACAACGGCGCGGAGGGCATACTCGGCGGTTTTTTGCAGCATGGAAAGAACCTCCCTGAGGTTGCGTGGCTTCGCATTTTGCCAAAAACCGGGCGCACCCGAGCGACGGATTGAGGATGCGCCCACGCACACTCGGTTCGGGGTATGAATCAGGGTGCCGCCGTAGCAACCGCTTCTTCCGGCTCCTCGGCCAGTTCCACGAGATCTTCGGGCTCGTCCTTGATCGACCAACCCGTTTTCAGCCCGACCACAAACCAGCCGAAGCCGAAAGCGCCGAGGGCAAAGACGGTGTCCCCGATGACTCGCAACCAGCGGATGGCGTGCAGCGTGTCGTTCTGAAGAAACTCGGCCGAACGGGCATACCAGAGACCATGCTCCACGCTGGCCCATGTCTGCGCCAGGCCGACCGGAAGCACGGACAAGAGCACCATCAGGGCCAGGCCGATGTTGATGGCCCAGAACGAGAAGCTCAGCACCCCGGTCCGCCAGACATTGTGCGTCGCCAGGCCTTTCAAGCAGAACAGCATCAGCCCCATGCCCAGCAGTCCATAAACGCCGAATAGCGCCGTGTGGCCGTGGACGGGCGTCGTGTTCAAACCCTGCATGTAATAAAGCGCGATCGGCGGGTTGATCAGAAAGCCGAACAACCCGGCTCCTACAAGGTTCCAGAACGCGACGCCGACGAAGAAGTAAATCGGCCATTTGTAGGCCCTTACCCAAGGTCGCGCCCGGCTGAGAGTCAGGTTTTCGTACGCTTCAAAACCGATGAGCACGAGGGGAACAACTTCCAGCGCACTGAAGGTCGCCCCCAGGGCCAGGATGGCGGTGGGCGTGCCCGTGAAGTAGAGATGGTGGAAGGTGCCGATGATGCCGCCGGAGAGGAAAATCGTGCTGGAGAAAATGACGGCGGCTGTCGCGGTCGCCGTACGCAGCAGTCCCATGCGCGTAAACAGAAACGCGATCACGACCGTGGCGAAAACCTCGAAAAACCCTTCTACCCAGAGATGCACGACCCACCACCGCCAATACTCGGCAATGGCGAGGTTCGTCTGCCGGCCCCACATGATGCCCGCGCCGTAAAACAGCGCGATTGCAGCCGACGCCACGACGAACATCCCTAAGAGGTTTTTGTTCTCTTCTTTCTTACGGAACGCCGGAGCCAATCCTCTTACCATGAGCGCCAGCCACAAAAACAGCCCGACCAGCAGGAAGAGTTGCCAGAATCGCCCCAGATCGACGTATTCGTATCCCTGGTGTCCGAACCAGTAGTTCATTTCCAGGCTCATCCGTTGCCTCGTGGCGAACCACGTTCCAAAAAGTGTTCCGCCAACAATGATCAGTAAACAGATAAAGAGGAAGTTGACGCCGGCCCGCTGATACTTCGGTTCGTGGCCGGAGACCGCGGGCGCAATGAACAACCCGGTCGCCAACCAGGCAGTTGCGATCCAGAAGATCGCCAACTGTACGTGCCACGTCCGCGTTACGGAGTAAGGCAGCCATTCCGCCAAAGGGATTCCGTAAAACCCCTCGCCCTCGACGCCGTAGTGCGCAGTGACGGCGCCCAGTCCAACCTGAACGACGATCAAAGCCGCGACGACCCAGAAGTACTTTAAGGTTGCCTTCATCGACGGCGTCGGTTTCAACGCCAGCAAAGGATCCGACTGCGATAACGCGGCGGGCTCTTCCTCGCGATGTTTCAGCACGGCATAGTACCACGCCAATGCTCCAATTCCCGCCAGCAGGAGGACAAAACTGATTACCGACCATACGACGATGGCCCCACTGGGCCGATTGTCGATCAGCGGTTCAGCGGGCCAGTTGTTCGTGTAGGTGATCGGCGGAGCGGCCGAACTCACGCCGGCTGTGGCGATCGCGTCATCGTCGACGGGACGCTCGGTCCCGCATGACCAGGCGGCCCAGAAGAAGAACGCATTGAGTTGTCGTTGACGTTCCGGATCGCGCACGGTCGACTTCGCCACGGCGTAGGCGTTACGCAATTCGTCAGGAGTCATCCTTCCATCGGCGAGGCCGGCAACGTCGGCCGGGAATTGTTCGGCATCGCCGAAGATGGCGGCGTAGTAACGGCCGACCGCGTCGATGGCAGATGCCCGCTCGGAGGACACCACGATTTCCTCGCGTGCCGAATCGTAGGTGTTCGTGCGGATCTCGTCGCGCAACATCGAGCGCAGCGCGGCTTGCTGCGCCCCCGCCAAAGTATGGTAAGGCTCTCCGTGTTCTTTCCGGCTCCAGTGGTCGAGTAGCCACAGACATTCTCGGTGCAGCCAGTCTGCCGACCAGTCGGGCGCGACGTACGCTCCGTGGCCCCAAATACTCCCCAACTCCTGGCCGCCCAACGACTGCCAAACGTTCTGCCCGTCGCGAATGTCCCGGCCGGTAAACAGGACCTCGCCCGCCGCAGTCACCACGCGTTCGGGAATCGGAGGGGCGTGCCGATAGATCTCCCTGCCGTAGTATCCCAACACCGCGAATGAACCGATGATCACGACCCAGAGGCCCAGCCATAGTTTCCCGTATCGCATGATCTTCCTTTCAAAAATCGCTGACTACCGCAAACAATCCGGGACCACGCCCGGCTGAGCTGGCGAAATGGCGCCGACCCTCCCCCCCGCAAGTCGAGCCGCCAACGCCCCCTGGAAAATTATTTACCAATAGGTGTAGAATTATTGTATGCTTGAGCCTCTGCGGGTCAAGAACTGCCAGCTCAATAGGAAAGACGGGGTTTACCTAACCGTTCCCAGGGCGCCCGGGGACAGTCCATTCGTTCGGCCAGCGTCTTTGGCGGGAAGGAGTATGCCGCTCACCGAAGAATGACCGCGACCCCCTCCCGGGTACAGCATTCATCCGCTAACCCAAGGCTGATTACTCCCACATGGTGAAGACTTCATCAACGCCGTCGGGATCTTCTGCCCTCCTCCCGGAGTTGGTGTTCCGCTGTTCGAGCTTTTCGACGCTCTCCAGCCAGAGAATTGCGGCCAACTGGTCCGGCGGGATACCTCTCGAAGGCACGGAAACGTTCCGATCGATTGCCTGGTCCGTGAGAATCGTCTGGTCACCGACTGCGGCAAAGGCGTCAACCGCTTCGAATGGCGTGGCCGTAAGCGACCAACTCGTCAGCACATGACGGCTGTTGCTGACCGAGTCGGTAATCTCCAGAGTCCAGTTTCCGGCCAGCGATTGTCCTTCAACAGCGGGCATCGGGAAGACCCCCGAAGTCAAAACCGCGATCTCCTGCTTCGTTCGACTGGGGCTGATCAGAACGGCCGAGAGATCCGTCATAGACGTGCCGCCGTTGTCGATCGAGATCGCCAGTTCCAATGTGCCGATGCTGGTGATCGACGTATCTTGCGACGAAATCGCCAGCGTGGAAGAAGTCTCTTCGCCTTCCCGTTCCTCGGATGTGCGTCGGCGAGTGGCAACTGCGTATCCGTACTGTAGTGGGTTTCGGGCCCAATCACCTCGGTGACCTCGATGGTCACGGTGGCCACGTTCGAGTAGGCTTGGCCGTCACGGGCCCAAAACGTGAAGCTGTCCTGGCCGATGTAACCGCTGTTGGGTGTGTACGTCCGGTTGGAGCCTGTCCCGGAAAGGACGCCGCTGGTCGGAGGGTCGACCACGTCGAATGTCAGTGGATCTCCATCGGGGTCTTGGGCCGAAAGCGTAATGGCCACGGCGGTGTTTTCCTGGGTCGTCACCGATTGCGCCTCGGCAAGCGGAGCCCGGTTGACACCCGGATCCGTGGTGTACTCGACATGGAGCAAGGGAGCTGCCGCCTGGTCTCCGTCGAACGACTCGGCGACCCGCTTTCCGCTTCCTGTAACGATCAACGCCAGGGAGTTGGCGCTCCTCCAACCACTTCGATCCACGATCTCTTGAATCACCGAGGCGAGGTTCGGCGTCTGCTGGTCGGGACCTGCGGCTCCCCTCTCCGGCCACGCTGCTGGGGACCAGGATACCCGATTCGTCGTACGCGATCTGGACGAAATGTCGAAATCTGTCGACGTGAAGGTCGGCGCGTTGTCCGCAGCCTGACCCTGGATGGTCAGTGCGGTGGTCTCGCTGTTCGCCTCGTCCACCTGGAACTGGACATACGCGTTGGTAATGATCGCCCCTTGAGGAATATTCACCCCGGCGAACCGGATGCCGACCGTTTGTAGGGTGTCTTCAAGAACCAGCTCCAGATCGCTGCTGGCCCTTTCTATTCTCCCTGATGACGACTCCTCGGCATCGTCCGAACTGGCCGATACCCGAGATTCCAAGACGAAGAGATGGTCGGTGACGTCGCCGTCGGTGATCGTAACCGTGCCGCTTCCAGAAGGACCGAGGTTGTAAGAAGCGCCTGGCGACAGCTCGATCGTTACCGTTTCCGATTGCTCGGCGAACAGGTCGTCGATGGCAACGATTTCGAGAATGGCGGTCGTGGCCCCGGCCGGGATGGTCACGACGCCGTTGAGCTGTTGGTAGTCCGTGCCGTTGCCAGCTGTCCCACTTGCCGTGTATAACGCGTGAAGAGTCAAATCCTCGCTCGTATCGCCCGTGCGGGTAATCTCAATGACGGCTGTATCGTTGCCTGTTTCCGTTGCCGTCGCGTCGGTGACGGTAAGGTTCACCGTCGGCAGAATCATCGACGGGTCCCGGCAAAGCTCCACGACATAGGCCGCGACATTCCCATTGGGATCGTCCCAATTACTTGCGAAGATCACCTTCGTTCCGTCCGGCGAAGGGGATGCATGCGGCTCGGTCACGTACTCATTGATTACCGCGTGGGTATGTACGAGCCGTTGGACATCCAAACTCCCGTCAAGCCTGGCGGCCACAACCTCGGCGAAATACGGCCCAAGCGACGGGTCGTTATACGAGAGATAAGCCCACCCCGGCCGTCCCAGATTTCGGCTCGACGTGTGCGAGGCTCCGGCATCGGCGATGACCGTGACCACACCGTCGCTCAGGCGGCGTTTGATGACCAGATATTTGTCGGGGTCCGACTTGCTGCGGCCCACGGCGACTTCGTCGCCATTTTCATCCACGGCCAAATCAAAATGGCCAGGGCGATGAAACTCCGACCAGAACGGCCCAACTTTATTGCCCTCGAGATCATAGACCTGGGTCTGATCCACGCCATCCAGATCGCCGGAAATGACCACATAATTGCCTAATGGCGAAATCGTCACGGAACTGGTGCCGGCTGGCAAGAGAAAGTCAGGATACTTTTGCTTGTTTGCCAGGTCATAGACAAAGACAATCTCTTCCCCGGCGGCGTTATAGCCGGCAACGGCGATCTTACTACCGTCGTTGGACGACATTCCCTGGTTGGGGCCCTTGTCAAAATCGGAATAGCCCTGCAACGAGGCAAGGACGTTCTTTGTTTCCGTGAGGACGTTCCAGGTACCGATCTGGTTGCCGTCCACAAAGATCAGGAGATCGGGGTCCGTAGGATGCCAACGGAAGCGGCCCGGTGGGTCCTTGAGGAATAATGGCTCGTAGGTGTTGCCATCGAGAAACAGGCTTGCTCCCGGAGTGCCCCGGTCGAGCATCAGCAATGACTGGTCGGCATTCCAAGCCTGATCGGTCGAATAGTGGTGTCGCGCAACGGGCCCCCATGTTTTATCGACGTTGTCTAACGGTATGGGGTTTCCAGGATCAGTCACACGGATGACGCGCGTACCGAAAACCGGGTCAAGGAAGGGCTCGAGATAACCCGGCAAAGGAATCGCGGGCACGGGTAATTCAAGGCTTCGATCCGTAATCAGATAGTCAAGACACGCGTCGTCTGCCTCCATGGTGGTTGCTGCCTCGACAGAGGACACGCTCCGCGGTTCACCGTCAGCCACCGCGATTGCGGGAGGATCATGAAGTGCGACAGCGGTTGCCAGCACCAGGCGTGCCTCAAGCGACTCCACACTTAAGCGACGGATGATGTGTCGCTTGCGGCGATCGGGGCCTTCTTCGGTTCGACCGCTTCGTACTCGACGAACAGCATCGCCCGCCTGCGATGGTAACCATTGAGGAAACATGTTCCGACTCCGTTGGTAGATGCGTAGAACTCCCTGTCCTTGATGGTGGGCCAACCACGATCGTCGGACAGGAGTGCATGAGTTGCACACGGGTGTGGGGGTTGATTGATGTTCTTAGAAGCGTTGCCGTCGACTTCCATACGGCTTAAACCGCCAACCCGCCTGGACAAGGTAGTTACGTATCGAGAGTACCCGACGACTCAACCTGCCTCCTCCTTGCTCGACACGGCCGGTTGGAGACGTCGACGCGCACCGAATTCATTCTTTGTTTACCCGGCAATCGTGCAAGCGGACCTCTGGTCGAGCTTTGGTGTCGATCTGGTGCCGATCAAACGCGTCAAAATGTCCTTCAGTGTTGGTATTCTACCAGTAGCTCAATTGTTTGGCTCGGAACCAGTCCTCGTCTTGTGAGGACATCTGAGGCAAGCGGCAGATGAGAATTTACGCGCATATCAGCCCGGCTGCTTCCCAGCAGCCGGGCTGATGACAATCGTGAGGGGTGCGATCATCTCCCACACGCCTAAACGCCTGTTTCCAGGCAATAGGCTTGACTTCGTCCCTCCAACCCGTAGCTTTCTTTTGACCGCAGTAACGGCATTCGGTTGTGTTGGCCACTTCGCTTAGAGGCCCTGACAAAACGGGGACTGGCTCCGAGCCAAGTACTCGCAAAACGGGGAGAATAGGCGTCTTCGCGAGGTGCCTGTCCCCTTCTCCTCGCAAGGTTGTGGGATAGGCTCTAACCGGAACACGAATGGAGCCCACCATGAATCCGCTAGAGAGGCGTCTGGTATTCGAACAGCTCGAGACACGACGGATGTTGGCAGATACGATCGCCGTCCAGATCCGGATCGCGGCGAGTTCTGATGATGCGGAGGAACGGCCTTCTGGCAAAGTGACTCTGACGAGTAGTGACCTGGAGCTGACTCTGGACAGTCCGAACCAGCAGACGATTGGCATGCGGTTTGGCGGAGTGAGCATTCCGCAGGCGGCGCATATTCAGAACGCGTACCTTCAGTTCCAGGCTGACGAGACAGGTTCGGATCCCACGTCTCTCACCTTCCGTGGCCAGGCCATCGACAGCGCTCCGACTTTTGCTTCAACGAGCGGAAGTATTTCAAGCCGAGCCACAACGGCCGCGTCGGCACCATGGTCACCCGCGCCCTGGAACGTCCGCGGAGAGGCCGGCCCGGACCAGCGGACTCCGAATCTGGCCGCAGTGATTCAGGAAATTGTCAACCGGCCCGGCTGGTCGAGCGGCAATTCGCTGGCCATCATTGTGACGGGAACTGGTTCTCGGACGGCTGAGTCGTTCGACGGCGCTGCGAGCGCGGCGCCGCTCTTGCACGTCGAGTACACACTGGGAAATGCGGCGCCGAATCAACGGCCGGTCACGACGGGAATCGCGGACGTCTCCGTCGCCGAGGACGCCGCCAACAGCGTCGTCGATCTCTTTGCGGCATTCAGCGATCCCGAAGATCCCGACACTTCCCTGACGTACTCGATCCAGGCGAACACCAACCCGGCCCTCTTTGCCGCAACGTCGATCAATAGTGCGCTGGGCACGTTGACCCTCGACTATGCCCCCAACGCCAGCGGAACGGCCGACATCACGGTGCGCGCTGCCGATACCGGCTTTCCCGTGCTTTTCGTGGAAACGACCTTCACCGTTACCGTCGCCGAGGTCAATGACATTCCGGCTCGCACCAGCGGCACCCTCAGCAGTTTAACCGTGGTTCAGAACTCTCCCGCCGCGTCGTTGGGCCTGACGAACCTGGCTTACGGCCCGGGCGGCGGCAGTGACGAGAACGGCCAGACGCTGAGCTACCGGGTCACCACGGTTCCCTCGTCCACTTTGGGCGACATCGTGCTGGCAGACGGAACGACCGTGGTGACTCCCGGCCCTTATACGCTCGGGCAGATCCGGGGAATGCAGTTCAAGGCTGCTGCCGATGTCTTCGGGGGCCCCGAGACGTTTGGTTTCACCGTTACCGACAACGGCACGACTGTCGGACTGAACGACTTCCAGACCTTGAGCCAGACGATCGAGATCCGTGTCACCGAATTCGTCCCGGCCCCCGTCACGATCGAAGTTCGGCTTGCCGCAGGTTCGGATGATGCGGAGGAGCAACCTTCTGGAAGCGTGGATCTGAACAGCAGCGACCTGGAACTGACGCTGGACAAGTCAGACCAGCAGATCGTCGGCATGCGGTTCAACGGCGTGAACCTGCCGCCGGGCGCGTCGATTCAGAATGCGTATATTCAGTTTCAGGCGGACGAGACCGGGTCGACTCCCACTTCCCTCGTGATCAATGGGCAGGCGAGCGACAATGCCACGACCTTTGCATCGGCCGACGGAAACGTCTCCAATCGAGTCAAAACGCTTGCTTCCGTACCGTGGTCGCCCGCGCCTTGGAACGTCCGGGGAGAGGCCGGCTTGGACCAGCGGACCCCGAACCTGGCGGCGGTGATTCAGGAGATTGTCAACCGGCCCGGCTGGTCGAGCGGCAACTCGCTGGCAATCATCGTGACGGGAACGGGCGCCCGGACGGCCGAGTCGTTCAACGGCGCTGCGAGTGCGGCGCCGCTCTTGCACGTCGAATATGTGCCGGGCAATTCCGGCCCCCCGGCGAACAGGACACCAGCAGCCGTGAACGACACGGCAACCACGCACCACGCCACGCCCGTTACGACGTACGTGATGCTGAATGACGGTCTGGGAGATCCGCCCACGTTGATTACCTCCGTAACCCAGGGCAACAACGGCACGGTGGCTTTCGACGCCGCCGCAGGGACGACCACGTACACACCAAACAACACCTTTCTCGGCACCGACACGTATACGTACACCATTACCGATTCCGATGGGGATACGAGCGCGGCAATCGTTACCGTCACGGTCACGGACGGCACGGCTCCGTCTCCCATCGTCTTCCGGGTCATGGGAGACGTGCCCTACGAAGACGGGGAACTGGACGACGTGGAGGCGGATCTGGCCAACATCGGTGCCGCAGACGAGTTCTTCGTGCACGTGGGCGACATCACATCCGGTAGTGGCCCGTGGGATGAGTCGGTGTACACGAGTATGGCGAGCACCTTGGAAACGTCGTCAATACCGGTGTTCATCTTGCCGGGCGACAACGAGTGGAACGACTCTCCCGACCCCGACCGGGCTTGGAGCTATTGGGAAGACCATCTGTTGCGATTGGACGAGCACTGGTCGTATTCATTCACCGTGTACCGGCAGTCGGTCCGAGAAGAGAACTTCGCTTTCGTACACTCGGGTGTACTGTTCATCGGCATCAATCTGGTCGGTGGCAGCGTGCACGACGAGGATGAATGGTCGCAGCGGATGACGGATGATGCGAATTGGGTCAACGAGAACCTGAACAACTTCGGCAGCCAGGTGACCAGCATGGTGATGTTCGGCCATGCGTTTCCCGATCCGACAGGTGACGACAGGCAGCAATTCGGCCAGGACTTCGTGGAAGCGGCACAGGCCTTCGGCAAACCGATCCTCTACATGATGGGCGACGAACACGACTGGACGCTGGATAATCCCTATAGCGACGCGCCCAACGTGACGCGTGTGGTTGTCGACCAGGGCGTGCCGTCGGTCCGGGTGACGGTGACGCATGATCCGGCGAACCCATTCACCTTCGATCGGACTCCCTAGAATTCTCCCAGCACTTCGCCGGCTCCAATGGTGGAAAGGCCCTGCCAGGTAACCAGGTTGATGGTCTCGGAAATGAAGCGGGTGGAGCCGTCGGCCATGGCCACGTTGACTCCGCCGGGGTGCTCGCTGCGTGCAGCGTACGCACCCCGACCGGTGCTGGAGGTGCAATCGTACTCCGGGTGGCGTGGGGCGTTTGGCGGGAAGACCCCGTTGTAGGCCCAGGTCGTACCGTAGTTTTCCCACATCCAGGCATGTCCCCGAGGTCCCCCTTCTTCCGCGCCGGCAGGATCGGCCGTTCCCGCGATGCAAGCGGTCCAGTCGCTGCGGTGCAGCGACTTCGGTTCTCCGGTGCGGCATTCCGAGAGAGCCATGGTGTTGGACGTGCCGTCGGTGATCTTGGCGATCCTGATGACGAACCGACTGTTGAAGGCCGTTTCGGTGGTCACGATTCGGAACATGCCGCAAGTCGTATCGTCCGTTGTCGGAGACAGGGTTGCGTCGCTGCCGGTACAGGCCACGTAATTCGTGGGAGACCAGTCTGCCCTGGGATTGCCCGACTCGGCGCTGGGGCACCGGAATGTCGGGACTTCCGTATTGCGCACTTCATCGCGCCCCTTGTTGGCCGGAGCGCTGGCGGCCCACCAATGGTTGATCGTCCAGCAGTCGATCTTGTCGTAAAGGGGCCCCTGCTCCACGAAAGGTAGGATCCTGGCTCTCCAGGTGATGTTGTTCGATAGGGTGTAGTCCGGTGCCAACGGTGGATAAAGCCGCACCGATGCCAGCGGAAAGACCATGTGCGCGTCATGGTAGGTTTGCAGCCCCAGACCGAGTTGCTTGAGGTTGTTTGTGCACTGGCACCGCCGCGCCGCCTCGCGCGCGGCCTGTACCGCCGGCAGCAATAAAGCTACCAAGACCCCGATGATGGCGATCACGACGAGCAATTCGACGAGTGTAAACCCGATACGGCGCTGTCGCACGAACATGAGACGACCCTCGATGATCACGACGAACACGAACATGCCCTGCCCCGGAAACTGGTCACGTCGCCGCCGAAAAATCCGGGGGGACAGACCGGCCCGATTTGCACAGTGCAATCCTAGCGACAACCGTCGTCAAGTCAACATTCTCGCCCATTCCGCTCGTCGGCCGAGAATCTTCGATTCCTCTGCCAAGCCATTCGAAAAATGGGGAGGAGTCAGGAACCTCGTTGCTTTCCGTGGCCTCTCGCGGGGCCGCATGGTCCTCTCCAGGCCAAGTTGCCTCACCATCCGTTCCGTCCACCGCTCGTCGCTTTGGAGTGCGTGTGACTTGTCACCGCTTTCGTTCCTTCGTCTATCTTTCCCAGGCCCCGGATGTTCGAATCGAGGGTCACTATTTGAACAACTCGCCGATGGCCTCGACGGTCCGGTCGACCAAGACCTGGCCGCCTTCCGGGCCGATCATGTTGGCCAGGACCTCCGCGCTGTAGCCGCCGGCCTGGACCGCACGCGCCGTGGGCACGTAGCCGGCGTAGCCCGCGGGGCTGGCCAACTCGATCAGAATTCCGTTTCTTGTGGTTGAGCTCCCTCGTCCCCTATAATCGACCGGTGTCATGCCAGCCCCGTCCCGTGGCATTCGCAGCGCGAGTCGCGGTGCAGCCTGGAGACTCAAGAAACAGGAGAACGATCATGCCCGAGAGCTCGACCCGCGCAGCGCGACGGCCGGCGGATGGAGCAATCGCCCGACGGACCTTCTTGAACCGAATGGCGCGCATCGGCGGCGCGGGGATCGCTGCGGAAGTGGTGTTCCGGTGGGGCGCCGCGGCGGCCGATGAGCCAGCCGGCGGAAAGGGATTGCCGCAGGGAGTTCCCGCGGTCCACACTTCGGATAAGAATGCCGGCTTCCGCGGGAGTATTTTGGATGCTCGCTCGGAGATCCAGGAAACGAAGGACGAGCAGACCGGTGCCCTCGTTCGCCGGCTGACGGCCGACGGCTCCGACAACGTCCACATCTACTTCACGTCGGAATCGTTCGTCGGCGACGGCTCGAACCGCGTGGTCTTTGCGTCGAACCGCTCGGGCAAGTTCCAGTACCACCTGCTTGACATTCCCGCCGGCCGGCTCGTTCAGGTCACTGAGGGTGCGGACGTTTCACCGAACATGGCGTGTCTCGATCCGGGCGGGCGCTTGTTCTACTTCGACGGGCCGGTGCTGCGGTGCGTGAAGCTCGACAGCCTGGAAGACCGCGAGCTGTATCGTGTGCCGCAGGGAACGCGGCCTGCCGTGCCCACGTGCACGGCCGACGGCAAGTACGTGGCCTTCGCCTACCGCGAGGAATTGGCGGTGAGCACGGAAACAGGCCGGATCTACGCGACCATGGCGGAGACCTACTACCGTCGGCCGAGTTGCGTGGTCATGCGGATCGACACTTCCAGCGGCGAGGCATTGGCGGCCTGGGGTGAGCGGGCATGGATCAGCCACGTGCTGATCCATCCCCAGAACGCGGATTTAATCCTTTTCTGCCACGAGGGGGGCAGCCACGTCGCGCAGCGGATGTGGACCGTTGACCTCTCGCGAGTGCGCGGACGCACGGCCATGCCGCTCTATCGGCAGCGGCCCGGCGAGTTCTGCGTTCATGAGTATTTCACCCGCCGCGGCGAGGTGGGGTTCCAATACGAGGTCGATCGCGAAGGCCAGACGGAGTACTACAACGCTTTTATCCGAGTCGACGGCACGTGGATTCGCCAATTCCTGCTGCCGGGCCGCCGTCCGGGCCATATCCAGTCGAACACCGACAACACGCTGGTCGTCGGCGACTGCGGATATCTCGAGCCCGGCGATCGCGAAGGCGGCGACTTCATGTCGTTGATGACCCACGAGAACGGCCGAGCCCATGTCCGTCGCCTCTGCCGCCGCGTGCCGGGCAAGACGCAGCACAGTCACGGGCACCCGGTCTTCAGCCTCGATGACCAGTGGGTGCTTTACAACTCCATGATCGGCGAAACCCACAACGTGTACATGGCGGACACCACGAGTCTATCCTGAAGGGCATGGCCATTGTGAGGAGTTCTTCGCCGACGCGAGATTCCAGGCAGCGTACCAGGACAGGTCCCGCCGCCGGGTATCCCAGGTTTTTCTTAACGAACCGGCCGCTGCAGCGGATCGGAGAAGACCCCATCTATCCCAGCGAGCACTACCAGCAACTGGCAACCGTCGGGCGAGGGCTGGAGGACATGGTCCAGGACTCGTTCTATTTCGATGCGGCCGACCAGACATTGTATGTGAAGATGTCCGGCGAACCGGCCTGGTTCAGCATTGAAGCCGCGGTTCGCGGCTTCGTCCTGACGGCCGAGAACATTCATGACGTGGTGATCCGCGGGCTGGAATTCCGCCACAACCGCCAGCCCGGAGGTCAGTGGCCGATGATCAGCATCAGCCAATCGCAACGCGTGGTGGTCGAAGAAGGTCGGCACGCTCGGCGATCTCGGCTGCTTCAGCTTCCAGACGGGCAAGTCGCTGACTTGCGGCGAAGGAGGCGCGATCCTCGGGCACGCTGCGTGACGCACTTCCGGCGCCATGCCACGGCGTAATAACTCCAATCCCCGCCTCCACTTACCGCTCTTCTTTCAAAAAATTGCTTGACCAGCGGCGCCGCATCGACCACAATGACGCAGGTGAATGGACATGTGAACACATGCCCCCACTGACCGGCGCCAGCCGACTTTGCGCCTCGCCGCTCCGGAGTTCTTTGACAACTTGGTAACCGGCTCCGACCGCGCGCCGACTCCCCGCCGCTGACCAACAGCCACGCGACTGAGCGGTCTCTTTGCCCACGGCTGTGCTCTCGCAGGCCCTCTTCCAGCCTCTCGGAGCGCTCTGCTTGCGGCAGTTCGCGCTTGCCCGATGTTCGCAGCCGGACTCCCTTCGAACGCCGCTGGCAAAGCCTCGCATCGGCTGCAAATCATCCGATCCAACCACCCGGAAGCGCGTGGCCACCCAATGCCCTCCGTTCTGAGAAATCGCAGACTTGGTGGCCACACTTCCTGCGCCCTCGTCCATCACTCATCGCTCGTCCCTCCCCCCTGCAGTCGCCGGGTGGTCCGGGACAGAGAATTTTGGAAAATCGAGGTTCTTGTCCGCCACATTCAAACCCGGCGGGATTCCTCGCAACTCCCTTCCTCGCCCACGTTTCGAACCTCCGCGACGGACGCACGACGGACGCACAAGAAGACAGTTCGACCGCTGCTGACGGTGAATGCCGCGCACGGTCTTTCCTTTGCCGATTCACGTGCATTGCCGGGTGTGCTATTGCAGTTCGATCACCGCGATCGTATACACCGCAACTTCCGGCACCGTAAACGACACGCTCTGGCCTGCGATTTTGGGCACAATCGCTGGGAAATCGCTGTGATCCGGGCTGACCAACCGCACCGATCGGACCTTCCGCCCCTGTGGGATCCGGACCGCAACGGCGACGTCTCTTAGCAGTTCGTCCGGACGGTAGTTCACCAGGTGCACCAACCGCCGCTTCTCCTGAGCGGTATACTCGGCGCAGAGCCCCGGCTGCGCATCCACTGTCGCAGAGAACGTGCCGCACGCCTTTCGAATTGCCGCGAGGGAATCGCCATTTTCGCTCACCCGCAGGGTGCGGCTGTCGGGCAAGTCGTCCAGACCGGGCTTCGTTCGCGGTCGCATCCAGTGGTCGTGCGTTGCCAGAGGGCCAACCACGCATAGCCGCCCGCCCTTGTCGACGTAGGCACGGACCTGCTCCAACTGTTGGTCCGACATTGCCGCGCAGCCGGCGAGGACCAGGGTGCGATAACGGCCCGCGTCGGCAAGCTGATGATCGTAGAGGATCTGAAACGGCACGCGGCTGAGGATCAGGGCGTCTTCCACCGCGGAGGTCTGCCGGGCATACTTCGATCCGCCGAAGATCTGGGACGGAAAGCTGCGGAGCACGGCGACGTCCGCCACCACGTCGGCATCGCGAAGCAGGTCGCGGTGGTTATGGAAGAATCGGACATAGGGGCCAAGCGCTTCGGACATCGGCTTGTCGACGCCGGGCCGCTCGACAAGCTTACCGTACTCGAACCAGCAGATTGCCCCCAGGCAGTCGAGGTTGAACGCCATCGATTCGGCCGCTTCCAGCGGCGTTGTAATGTAGCTGAAAACGGTGTTGTTCATACACCGGCCGACCTTGCAGGTCCGGATTCGGCTGCGCAGCTTTCCATCTTCGTAGGTCGGAACCCGGCTTTCGTCCCAATAAGCCTCTCCGCACGGAAGCAATCGGCCATGATCGACGGGCACCGACAGCGTGGGCTGCACCGGCCCCGGGTTGCATTCGACAAGCACATCCGGACGCAGGGAGCGGGCGTAACGGCCCATGGTGCAGTACGATTCGGCCAGCGAGCGCGAGGTGAAGTCGGCCCAGGAATAGCTCAACAGATCCGCCGAGAGCGCTTTCGGCGGCGCCACGGAAGCCAGGTCGCCGATCCCGGCTTCACGGCGCTCTTGCGCCGAGAAGGTGTCGCCGAGATACCGGCGAAACCGCTCGACTGAATTGGTGTCCCAGCCGGGACCGATCACGTAGTTGTCGAAGTGGACCAGGTCGGTCTGGATTTCTTCGACGGCGAATCGGACGAGGCCCTTGTAGAACTCCAGGGCGTCGGGATGGTTGCGGTTCCAGTAGTATCGATATTTGGCCTGGCCATAGGTCATTGGAGAGCCATCGGGCTTATGCACGACCCAGGCGTCCGCCTCCGGCTTTTCTTTGAAGAAGAGTTCCCAGATGAAGGCGCCGCTGTAGTTGTAGACTCCCACCCGCAGCCCGGCGTCGTGGCAGAGTCGGGCGAACTTCACGGCGTCTTGCATGCTCTCGCGTTCGGCCTGCAGACCGCCGCCCTTGTAGCAGTGCATCATCACGAAATTCACTCCCAACTCCTTGAGCCGGGCCACCATTTCAGGGCTGTGCTCGCGGCGGTAGCCGGCGAGCTGCTCGGCCGAGGGCGCGTAACCTTCGCTGCCGTCGCGCCGGACCCGAAACAACAGCGGCTCCCAGCTTCCGGCCATCACGATGCCATCCCGCCGAAGCCACTGGGGCCGCTCGTCACGAGAGAGGGTCAGCGGCTCTGCGGAAACGAAAGCGGTCGACAGGAGCCAGAGGATGAAGACTCGAAGTACGTTCATCGCCATTCCCTTTCCTGCGAGTGTGTGAACCGTTGGCACGCGCCGCCATCGTACCTCCGCGGGGTCGGCGGAGCAATCGGGCCGGGAAATTCGTGGTCCTGGCAAAACGGGGACAGGCACCTCGCCAGGACCCACATTCTGCGTGATTTGCCTGTGCTTGGCTCGGAGCCGGTCCCCGTTTTGTCGAGGCCTCTTCGTCGCACACGAGCCCCTATGGCGGCGCGGCCCGTGAGATGCGATAATTAGGGTTTAAGGTGTCCCGCCGCGGCCATGCCGCATCGACATTCCTCCGGCCCATTTCCCGTCAATCCTACAGGAGAAATCGATGACCAAACTCTCGAGAAGGCGTTTTCTGGAAGACTCCCTGTTTGCCATGGCCGCGGCCGGCGCCACGTCAGCCGGCATGGCCAATCTCTTTGCTGGCCAGGCACGCGGCCAGGTCGGCGCCAACGAGAAAATCGGCGTGTGCGTGGTTGGAGTGGGGGGAAGGGGCTGGGGCTCCCATTGCATGGAGTGGGTGAAGGACCCGCGAACCGAAATCCGTTACCTTTGCGACCCGGACTCCACCAAGGAGAAGAAGTGCGATGAAATCGCCAAGCGGCAGGGCGGAGTCCGGCCGAAATTCATCACCGACATGCGAAAGGCTTTCGACGACACCGCGGTAGACGTCGTCAGCAACGCCTCCTCCAACCACTGGCATGCGCTATGCGGCGTCTGGGCGATGCAGGCCAAGAAGCACTGCTACCTCGAGAAGCCGATCTCGCACAACGTTCATGAAGGTCGCGCGCTGGTCGCGGCGGCGAAGAAGTATAAGATGTGCTGCCAGGTGGGAACGCAGTGCCGCTCCAATCCGTCGAACATCGACGCCGTTCGGTTCATCCACGACGGCGGGATCGGCGAGGTGAAGTTTGCCCGCGGCCTCTGCTACCGCCGCCGCAAGTCGATTGGTCCTCGCGGCGAGTACGAGGTGCCGAAGGAAGTCGACTACAATCTGTGGAGCGGTCCGGCGCCGATGGCCGCTTTGACCCGGCCGAAGTTCCACTACGACTGGCACTGGCAGCGGATGTGGGGCAACGGCGACCTCGGCAACCAGGGCCCGCACCAGACCGACATCGCCCGCTGGCACCTCGGGATCGACCGTTTCCCCAACTCGGTGATTACCTGGGGCGGCCGGCTCGGGTATGACGTCGAGATGAAGGATCCCGATTTCATCGACGCGGGCGACACGGGCAACATCGAGACGACGATCTACGATTACGGCGACAAGTGCATCGTCTTCGAAACCTACGGCCTGGATACCCCGGACGTGCTTGGCGCGAAAGTCGGGGTGATTTCGTACGGCACGACGGGATATCTCGTCCAGTCGAGCTACGATCAATCCGCGGCGTTCGACCTGGAGGGCAAGAAGATCCAGGAGTTCAAGGGAAGCGGCAACCATTTCGGCAACTTCCTCGATGCCGTGCAGGCCAACGATCCTTCGCTGCTGAAGTCCGACGCGCTTTGCGGGCATCTCTCGGCCGGTCTGAGCCACATCGGCAACATTTCCTACTATCTTGGCGAAGACCACAAAGTCTCCGTCGATGAGCTCAAGGCGATGGTCCGGGACATCAAGAGCATGGACGACAACGTCGCAACGCTCGAGCGGATCGTGGAAAAGACGGAGAAGTACGGCGTGGACCTCAAGCGGACTCCGTTCTCCATCGGGCCGCTTCTGCAATTCGATCCGCAATCGGAAACGTTTATCGGCAACGACCAGGCCAACGCGATGCTTTCGCGGGAATATCGCGCACCGTTCGTGGTACCCAAGCCGGAAGACGTCTGAGAAGTATTGGGAGAACGGAGGAGTTGCGGCGCGAGGGGAACGGAGCTGTTTTCCTCGTCGGCCCCGCGCCGCCGGATGCACCCAAGCCGCACCTCAACAGCCCGGCTGCTTCCGAGCAGCCGGGCTGTTTTCTTCCGATAAAACTCGAAACCAAGCAGGCGGACGAAATCCCCATGTCTTCACCACTTGAGGGTTGCTTTCATGGCGAGCGTCGGGGTGAGAATCAAGCGGGTTGTGACGGTTGAGGCGAGCATGCCGAATCGAACGATCGGTCGGCTGCGCACGGCACAATCGGCCAGCCCTGGAACCCGCCCCGCCCCATACCGGCATGCTATCCTTGGTTGCGATTCCCGAGTGTCGAGGTTGGCCTGACAAAGAAGGGGACAGGCCCGGCAATCCATAGCGGGTTGACGCGGGCGAAGATACCGAGTCTTGCGGAGCCCGTTCCCTTCTTCATCACCCGATTGTCGCGTTTCAAACACGGAAGATCAGGGGTCACGTATGAACCAAACCGTAGAAGCTATCCGGCAGTTCGTCCAAGACAATTTCCTTTTCGGACAAGAGATCACGTTTTCCGACGAAGAATCCTTTCTCGAGCAGGGCCTGATCGACTCGACCGGAGTGCTCGAGCTGATCGCCTTCTTGGGCGAACGCTTTTCGATTGCCGTGACCGACGAGGAACTGGTGCCGGAGAACCTCGATTCCATCAGCAATCTGGTGCGATTCGTCGAGAGCAAGCTCGGCAGTTCGTTAGGGCTGCCGGTGGTCGACGGCATGACCGATCCTCTACGGGGATACGCGGCCGATGAAGCGGCGCCCTCTTAAGCAAGACTGCTGTAAAAGACTGGCTCTGCAACGGGTGGTGGCTTGACTGCCCGTCCTCTCTTTCAGCAGTCTCCAACGCCCAGCGCGGGGAGTACGAAGGTGCAAGTCGAGACCTTCCTTGAGCACACCGCCGGCCGGTACCCGGACAAGGCAGCCCTCGTCTGTGGAGGTCGCCGCTGGAGTTATGCCCAACTGGAAAGCGACTGCAACCGTCTCGCGCATGCACTACTGGCGCTTGGCGTGAAGCGCGGTGATCGAGTCGCTGTCTGCCTGGACAATTGTTGCGAAGCCGTGGTGGCGGTATTCGGCATTCTGAAAGCCGGCGGCGTCTTCATGATGGTCAATTCCACCACCAAGGCCGAAAAGCTGGCATTCGTGCTCGACAACTCGCGGGCCGTAGCCATGATCGCGTCCGGGCGGAAGCTGGCGAGCCTGGCGAGGGAAATGAGACGGCCGCCGGCGAATCTGCACACGGTGATCACGACCGGACCAGCGGATGAACCGCCCTTTGCCGGCGGGAAGTGCGTGGGCTGGGGCGAGGCAATGGAAAGGCACGCCCCCGACGTCACCCCCCCGCACAAGTCTACGATCGATCTGGACCTTGCGGCGTTGCTCTATACGTCGGGTTCGACAGGCCAACCCAAGGGCGTGATGCTCACCCATCGGAACATGGTTGCGGCGATCGATTCGATCACAACATACCTGGGAAACACGCAGGACGATGTGATCCTTAACGTGCTCCCCCTATCCTTCGGCTACGGCCTTTATCAGGTGTTGATGGCAGCGAAGTTCGGCGGGACCGTCGTTCTGGAACCCTCGTTTGCGTATCCGCACGCGATTCTGCGCAAGCTCGTGGAGGAGCGGGCAACCGGGCTCCCTCTCGTCCCTACGATCGCCGCGATCTTGCTTCAACTGGACCTTACGCATTACGACTTGTCTGGACTGCGTTACATTACCAGTGCCGGAGCGGCGTTGCCAACGGACCACCTCCTGCGCCTTCACGAATTGCTGCCGACCACGAAGATCTACTCGATGTACGGCCAGACGGAGTGCACGCGAGTAACCTACTTGCCGCCGGACCAGATCGACATTCGCCCGGGGTCGGTTGGCCGGGGGATGCCGAATGAGGAAGTCTATCTCGTGGATGCGCGAGGCCGGCGACTCGGCCGGGGTTCATCGGGTGAGCTGGTCATCCGCGGCTCTCACGTAATGAAGGGCTACTGGGAGCTTCCCGAAGAGACCGACCGGGCGCTGAAGCCGGGGCCGCTGCCGGACGAAAAAGTGCTCCACACGGGCGATCTGTTCCGAATGGACGAAGAAGGCTACCTGTACTTCACCGGCCGCAAAGACGACATCATCAAAAGCCGCGGCGAGAAAGTCAGCCCCAGAGAGGTGGAAAACGCCCTGTGCAGCCATCCCGAGGTCGCCGAGGCGGCTGTCGTGGGCATTCCGGATGCGATCCTCGGCCAGGCGATCAAGGCGGTGGTGTCTCGCCGCCGAGGTAGCTGGCTCGGCGAGCAAGAGCTGCTGCGGCATTGCGCGTGTCGGCTCGAGAACTTCATGGTGCCGCAAGTGATCGAGTTTCGGGATGTTCTGCCCCGATCGGGCAATGGCAAAATCGATCGGTTGGGACTTTTGCGAAACCAGCCGGACTCCCTCTGCATTGCCGAGTGTGAACCTGTCCTGGAAGTCCCCGTGATTCGATGAACTACACCATTTCTGCCCTCGATCCTCACGTGCAGCGGTCGGCCGTTCTCGACCTCTGGAGCCGGAACTTGCCGGGGACCGGTCGCGAGCGGTACCAGTGGCTGTATGAGGGCGGTCCAGCGATCGGATGGATCGCGAGATCTTGCTCGGAAGACATAGTCGGCGGGGCAGGTCTGATGCGGCGGCGGCTGAGACTATTCGACGAGGCGGTCACCGCAGGGCAGGCGATCGATATGAATGTCGACCGGCGCCACCGTGCGTTCGGCCCGGCAAGAGCCCTGGAGCGAGAAGTAACCGGGGCGGCGGAACAGTGCGGACTGCGGTTGCTCTATGCGCTTCCCAACGATCTGTCAGAGCCGATCTTCCGGCATGCGGGCTACCAAACGGTGGGAAAACTGGGGCGATGGGCCAAGCCGCTTTGCTGGAAATCCATGGCGAATCACTGCGGCGCCGGTTCGTTGGCCGGGACGGCTGCACTGAAATGTGCGGATTGGTTTCTCCGCCTCGCCTCGCCCGGGTCGTGGGATCGGCGGTCGCGGCTTCGGTCGACGATCCAGGAGCAGTTTGACGACCGGTTCGACCGTCTCTGGCAGTCGGCTTCGAGAGATCTCGGGGTGATTGGGGAGCGAACGTCGACCTACCTGAACTGGCGGTTCGGACGCTGTCCGATCATGAAACACCAGGTGTTCTGTCTGTCCGGCCGAACAGACGAGCTGCTTGCCTATGTCGTCTTTTCCACGCGTGACCATTACGTGTACATCAGCGACTTTTTCGGCCGCGATCCAAGATATCTCCATGCCGCGTTGACGGAATTACTCGTACGCGTGAAACGGGACGGTGCGCACGCGGTGGTCACGACATTCCTGGGCAACTCGAAATTTGTCCGGATCCTGCGACGGTGCGGTTTCTGGAGCCGTCCGTGTGATTGGAAACTGATGATCTTAGGCGGCGGCATTGCGTCGGGGCCCCCGTCCAACCTCCTGGATGCCGAAAACTGGTACCTGACGCGAGCCGACATCGACACGGATTTCTAGGTTTCGGAACCACACGCACGCACCAGCCGGCGCAATGAAAAACGAGCAAGAGTTTCGAAGAACTCTTGCTCGTGAGACACGGCCGACATGATCGTTTTCCGCTGAAGAGGGATCCGACCGAGGCGGCAATGGGACTACGGGGTCGTCGTTGTGCTCGTCGAGACGTATCCGGAATGATTCGGCCAGATACCGCCCGTTGCTTCGTCATATTGCCAGCCGCTGCTTCCGGTGCCGTTGCCACCCGTGCCGGCCTCGACCGTGTTCAAGTTGTTGAAGGGATTCATGGGGACTTCCCCCATGTAGGGGCCAAACGGGAAACTCGGTCCAGGCTCGCCGGTCTGACCCTGAGCGTTGGTCGGCTTCGTGAGCTGGTCGGCGAACGTGGCTAGCGCCGGCAGCTTGCCGAAGTGGTGGGCCCGGTACAGTTCGATCTGGCTGCGCATGGTGTGGGCATTAAACCTGGCCGTGTTTTCCTGAGCATCCTTCGTCGAGGAGGAAAACTGCGGGATGATCACGGCGGCCAGTACGGCCATGATCACGACAACAATCAGCACCTCAATCAGCGTAAAGGCCCTGCGGCAACGGACGGTCTTCATAACGAGGCGTTCCTTTATTTGTGGGAGCCCAGTTACCCG
Source organism: Thermoguttaceae bacterium (assembly GCA_040768665.1). GTDB lineage: Bacteria > Planctomycetota > Planctomycetia > Pirellulales > Thermoguttaceae > JABWBD01. The sequence goes on along the minus strand of JAXGMN010000053.1, from coordinate 31,515 downwards.
GAACAGGCTTCCTGCTGTACAGCGACGGTGCGTGGGCAGTTATGCATGCCGCCCCCACCGAGAGGCGGTATGGACAGCACAACGGCCCGGCGATTCTCCCGCGGCCTTGTGTGCCCACCTCAACGAAAACCATGAGGATCGCGCACGAAGCTCATGTCGTCTGAGCATATCTAGGTTGCGATTTGGGTGTGGTCAAGTAGAAACATGGTCCGTAAACGTTCACGGGGCGGAAGAGGGGGACAGGTCCATGTTTTCGGCCAACATTTTTGACGCCAAAACACTCGGACTCGCCGAAAAATGGGCCGGTCTCCGGCCGTGAGCGTGAATGGTCACCGGGCAGCGGGCCCGGACTATGGTAGGACTCACGTTTATGAGAGTCGCAGCCCGGATCGGAGCGGCCCTCGCCCCGCAAATGAGCATTGCGCCAAGGCAATCCGCCGGTTGTCGACCGCAGGCGCCGGCGAAATTGTCGCGCAACTCCGGAGGTGAAAAACCTTTGAGGGTCTTTCGAACGCGACACGGCGTCGGCCCGTCGTGGCTCGCGCGCTCTGCGGGCCATTCTGTCACTGCGAGGCAATTGCGGCGCCGAGCAATCCTGCTATCGGCGATGCGCCGTAACTGCTTGCGGGACTTGAACAACTGCGCGTCTTTCGGCCAGAGCGGCCGATTTTCAAGAAAAAATTCTTCCACGGCTTTCTTGGTGGTAGTGCCGACGAAATAACGCCGGGACATCGTGAATTCGCTGATCTGTTCGCCGGACAAATGTCAGCCGGATAAAGGCTGACGGGGTAACCAAAGTTGTCCTGATTTGCCTTTTCTGACGGTTCTTATAATTATCCCAACGTACGCGGGTCGGCACAGCAACCATCCGGCGTCGACGGACCATAAGCGTAGGCACACGAAGTCGGCGATCGCTCTCGCACCCAATGCATCCACAAGAAACATTCTTCTGTTTACTACTGAGCCGGTTCGGTGTTGGACACCAAAGGAATAATCCACGGGCAGGGCTTCTAGGCTTTCCCATGCGATTGGGACCGGGCGAGAATCGGCGAATCCCGGGAGTAACCGTTCACGGGACGGAGGAGAGGGGGGCAGGTCCGTGTTTTCGGCCGATGTCTTTGTCGTGAAAATGCGTCCACTGGCCGAAAAATGGACCAGTCCCCGACCGCCCCGTGAACGGTTACTCCCGGTCGGCGTCGCGCCGGTAGTTGTCGAGATTGAAGAGGTAGCACGGAAGGAGACCGATCGAATGGATCCTGGGGCAGACCGCGGTCGAGTGCCAGGCACTACCGCAAGACGCTTATTGTTCTTTGCAGCCGTGCATCTGGCCGCTCTTGCCGCCTGCTACGCGTCGGCCTTTCAGTTGCGGTTCGACTTTGACATCCCGGCGGACGACTACGACCTCTTTTTGCGAACCGCTCCATGGGTGTTGTTGCTGAAACTGGCCGTTTTTTGCCGTCTGGGGAGTTTCCAGTCGTGGTGGCGCTACGTGACGCTTGCCGACTTGTCGATCCTGCTCCGTGCGTCGACGCTTTCGGGTGTTGCCGTGGCGGCGGTCGACTACTTTTTCATCGCCTCGTACCAAATTCCGCGGGCCGTGTTGCTTCTGGATTGGGGCCTGACCGTCCTGTTGTTGGGCGGATTGCGGAGCAGCTCGCGGCTATTGCGGGAAGAGTTCTGGGCGGCCATTACGAAGAGCAGGCGTCGCCCTGCGCTGATCATCGGAGCTGAGTCGGGCGGCGAGGCACTCGCGCGACAGATCGAGGGTCACCCTCGACTGGACTACCGGATTGTCGGCTTTCTCGACGAGAACCGCGCTTACCATGGATCGAGACTGGGGAGGATTCCGTTTTTGGGCGGCCCGCTGGACGCGGCGAGGCTTGCCGAGAAATTGAGCGTCCGGCACCTGTTGGTGATCGACGGCAGCCTCTCGGGCGAAACGATGCGGGCCTTGGTCCAGGAATGCCGGCAGGCGGGAATCGAGTTGAAAGTCATCCCGCCGGTTGACCGCTTGCTCAACGGACCTTACCGGTTTCAGGTCCGCGACGTCAAAATCGACGATCTGCTGCGGCGAGCTCCGGTGCGGCTGGATCTTGCGGCCATTGGCGAGATGCTTCGCGGAAAACGAGTCATGGTCACCGGCGGGGGCGGCAGTATTGGCTCGGAAATCTGCCGGCAAGTCATGGCCTGCGACCCCGAGGAACTGATCCTGGTGGAACGGGCGGAGAACAGCTTGTTCCATATCGAGCGGGAACTGAAAAAGAGCTCGCGGGACGGGCAGTTGACCCCATGTATCGCCGACATCGGCGATCTCGAACGGATGCGCCGGATCTTTCGCCGCGGCCGGCCGCACATCGTGTTCCACGCGGCCGCCCACAAGCACGTCCCGCTGATGGAAACGGCTCCGGGCGAGGCGATCAAGAACAACGTCTTCGGCACGAAAAATCTCGCCGATCTCGCCGACAGGTATGGGGTGGAGCGGTTTGTCCTGGTCTCCACGGATAAAGCGGTCAACCCGACCAGCGTGATGGGGGCAACGAAACAGATCGCCGAGCGGTACATTCGTTCGCTTACCGAGACGTCTGAAACCCGGTTCATCGCCGTTCGGTTTGGAAACGTGCTTGCGTCGGCGGGAAGCGTCGTCCCTATTTTCCAGGAGCAAATCCGAGCCGGCGGACCGGTCACGGTGACCCATCCCCAAATGACCCGGTATTTCATGACCATTCCCGAAGCTTCGCAACTAGTGCTCCAGGCGGCTGCGATGGGGAAGGGGGGAGAGATTTTCGTGCTGGACATGGGCGAGCCGGTCAAGATCGCGGACCTCGCACGCGATCTCATCCGGCTTTCCGGCGTTTCGGCCGACGCGATCGAGATCGTCTTTACCGGACCTCGTCCGGGAGAAAAACTCTTTGAGGAGCTGTCCAGCGACGGGGAACGGCTCTTGCCGACCTGTCATCCCAAGGTGCAACTTGCGGATCACGCGCTTTGTGACTTGGACGACGTGCGCGAGTCGTTGGCGGATTTGGCGACGGTGGTCGACGAATCCAGCGAAATCGTGCGAGAGGCACTTCGCCAAGCCGTATCGGACTACGCGCATGGAGACCGCGGTCGCCCCGTTGCGGAGATCGGCTCGTCCGACCGGCAAGGGGAAGTGGTTGCGGCAGGTCCTGACGTGGCACGAGCCTTGAGCGACACAGCGTCTGAAGCAAATCCCCGGCTAGTACCTGCGTCCCTGGTACCGAGGTGACCTATGCGAGCGTCTCCCCAACCCGACCCGCTTGTCTACGAGATTGTCCGCTCCCTGCGTCGGCACAAGGGCAAGGCCGTCCTGTTCTTGATGGCAGCGATGGGCACGGCGGTCGCTCTGACGATTCTCGCTTCGCGGGAATACCGGTCCGAAGCCCGTCTCTTCCTGCGTCTGGGACGCGAGAACAGCACGATGGATCCCACGGCAACGCTGGGAAAGGATGCCGTGGTGGCAATGCCCTATTCGCGCGAAGGCGAGATCAGCTCGGTGGTGGAACTGCTCGGTGGCCGTGCGCTGGCCGAGAAGGTGGTGGACGTCCTGGGTCCCACGGTCGTTCTCGCGCCAGTCCCGGAGCCAGCGTCCGCCGATGCACGGCCTTCGGTCGCTTCCAGGGTCTCGCAAGCCACGAAGCAGGCACGACAGGCCGTCTCCGAGTGGCTCGTGAAATGCAAGCTCCGAACACCGCTTCCCGAACGCGAACAGGCAATTGTCGAGCTGCGCGAACATTTGGGCGTTCGTCGAATCGGAAAGACGGACCTCATTTCCATCTCGTACTTCGCCAAGAGCCCCGAGCTTGCGCAGACGATCGTAGACCAACTGACGGAAATCTACCTGGTCGAGCACGCGAGGATCAACCGTACGAGCGGCGCCCACGAGTTTCTGGCGGGGCAGATGGCCGAACTCCGAGAGAATCTGGATCGGGATCAACAAGAATTGCGTGACCTCAAGAGCCGGACCGGAATTGCCGCTCCGGCGGTGCAGTTGCAGATGCTTGTGGAAGACGTCGACCGGCTCAAGGACGAGTTGGCTTCCAAGGCGGCCGCCATCGCCGCGGCCGACGCTCGGATGTCCCAATGGCGGCAAATCCTCAGCAGCGAGCCTGCCACGGAGGTCGTTTCACGGACGACGGGATTGAGCAACGAAGGAACCGACGCGATGCGGGCTCAGCTCTACGCCCTGCAGATTGCGAAAGAGAAGGCAGCGGCCAACTACACCGAAGCGCATCCGCTCTATGAGCAAATCCATGAACAGGTCGCAAAGACCCGGGAGATACTGGACCGCGAAGAGCCGCTTCGCGAGCACGTCACCACTGCCATGGGGAAGGTCTTCGAGCAGGCGCGATCGGCCATCGCATCGGAAGAGCCGGTGCTGGCGGCGTTGCGGGCCGAGGCGTCGTCGCTCGAAGACCAACTGGCCGGCGTCCGGAACGAGTTGCAGGCATTCAACAGCGACGAGCCTCGCGTGGCCGAACTGCAGCGAGACGTGGACCTTCAACTCGCCTCCTACCAGGAGTATTCCCAGAGCTTGGAGCAGACCCGCATCGACCAGGCCCTGAAAGACCAGCAGATCTCGAACATCAGCATCGCGCAGCCGGCCACGTTGGAGGTCAAGCCGGTACGCCCGGTGGTAATGATCAATCTTCTGCTCGGGTTGCTCATCGGACTGGCCGGCGCCGTCGGCGTCCCCCTGATTCTCGACTATTTCCATTGTAGCTTGAGGACGGCCGACGACGTCGAACGCGCATTGGAAGTACCCGTTTTGCTCTCGGTCCCGCGGTGGAAAGCACGACAACTCGTGCCTAACGGAAGGAACTGAAACAATGGCTACGCAAACCGTTCGCCCTGTCCCCGTTCCCCGCCGCCAGACAGGTCGCGTTCTGAACGAGGAGGTCCTGGAGCACTACCGGACGCTTGTGTGCCAGGCGTTGGGATACGGGACCAACGGTTCCACGCTCGTCCGCACGCTGGGTGTCACCGGGTGCCGGCGGGGAGATGGAGCAAGCACCGTTGCCGCACATCTGGCGATCACCGCAGCCGCCACGAGCCACCGCCGTGTGCTGCTGGTCGATTGCGATATGACGGCCCCTTCGCTCCACTTGCTCCTGCACGCGGAGCGCAGTCCGGGAGTCCGGGAAGCGGTCAGCCAGCCGGACAAGGTGAGTGGGTGGGTCCAGGAGTCGGGCATTTCAAATCTGGCTTTTCTGCCGGCCGGCGCGGCCTCTTCGGCGGGCGGGCCGGTGTGGGACGACCATTGGATCTCGGTTTTCCTGGAGACGCTGCGGTGCGAATTCGACCTGATCGTCTTCGACCTTCCCGCGGGCCTGATCGATTTCTCCGCGTTGCGGCTGGCGAGCCTTCTCGACGGTGTCTTGTTGGTCGTCGAGGCGGAAAGCACCCGGATGGACACGGCCCGTCGACTCAAGGATCTCGCAGCCCGCGCACACGTGAATGTGCTGGGAGCGGTATTGAACGAGCGTCACCACTGATCGAGCCAGCCAAGAGACAGGCTGCGGCCTTGCCGCATGCATCTTCTTTCCGGATTGCCCAAGAACTGCTCTGCTATGCATCCTGTGAAACGACTGCTAGGACGACGACGCCTCGCGCACGGCAGCGCTGCACGCGCGCACGTGCAGCAGGGCGTCTGCGCGGGCACGTCGCCAGAGAATCACCAGCGCCTGCCCCTCCATCTGAACGTGTGTTGGGCGTTGGCCGGGAACATCGTCTACGCGGCATTCGGCTGGGGTATGCTGATGGCGATTGCCAAGCTCGGTTCCGCCGAGCAGGTGGGTATCTACGCGATCGGTCTGGCCGCGGTAGGGCCTGTGATCGCGCTGTTCAACCTGGATCTACGAACCATCCAGGCCACAGACGCCGCAAAGGGGTTCCCTTTCGGAATCTATCTGGCGCTGCGTCTGGCCATGACGGCCGCCGCTTTCGCGGTGATCGTCGGCCTGGCACAGACTTCCCTCTACCGCACGGGCGATGCCAGCGTAATCATCGCGGCGGGGATTGCGGCCGCCGTCGAGGCGTTGAGCGACGTGATCTTCGGGTTCTTCCAGCAGCGGGAGCGCCTCGATCGCATTGCGATTTCCATGATCCTCAAAGCACCCCTCGGCACGGGCGCCATGATTCTGGCGCTACTGCTCACGGGGAGCGTCGTGCACGGATTTCTGTTGGTCGCGGTCGCAAGGGCCGTCATCCTGCTGGGCTACGACATCCCTTCGGTGTTTGCGATTTCCAGAAGCGCGGCCGCCACCGCCCCGGGCCGAACCGCGGCCAGCGCGGTGCGGCCGATCTGGGATTTCCGGGAGTTGCGCGCGCTGGTTTTCCTCGCCCTGCCCCTCGGATTCAGCATGCTCCTGTTGTCGCTGAACATGAACATCCCGCGTTACTTCATATCGCACAGTCTCGGCAAGGCGGACCTGGGCGTCTATTGCGCGATGTTGTACGTCATGCAGATCGGGGTGATGTTCGTCATTTCCGTATCGTACTCGGCAAGCCCGCTGCTGGCACGCTACTACGCTGCCAGCAGGCTCCGCAGTTACAGCCTGCTCCTTGCGAAGCTGGTCGGTATGGGGCTGGCGATCGGCGCCGTCGCGGCTTTGGCGGTGGATCTGTTCGGCTACGAGATTTTGCTGTTCTTCTACACCGCGGATTTCGCGGAGCATGCCGACGTGTTCACGTGGGTGGCAATCGCGTTCGGCATCGGTTACGCGGCCGAATTTCTTGGGATCGGCGTCTACGCCGCGCGTTACTTCGCGATTCAATTGCCTCTTCAGCTTTTCGCGGTGGCCGCCACGACGCTGGGTTGCTCGTTGCTGGTACCGCAGTATGGCCTTCACGGCGCCGTGGGCGCGGTCATGCTCTCCAAGGCGGTGCAGGCCCTCGGCGGACTTCTTGTCTGTACGTATGCCGTTGTGCAAGCCGCCAGGAGGCGTGAAGCACCCCTCGCCGGCGAGAGTGCCCTGACGGCGTCCCCCAGCCGGTCGGACCTTGCGGTTGAGTTTGCTGAATCCAACCCCGTATGAGCGAGCGTCTGAACTAGCGTGGTTTCCGTGCCCATGAACAGTCGACAACTGGATTTGCCGCTCGTGCGGAGCTTGTGGCTGCTCTTCGCCGCCACCTGCCCGCTGTTTGCGGTCAGTTTGCTTCGGCTCGACGCCGGTTTTTTTCTGCCCGTGCCTCTGCCGTTGCTGGTTCTCGGCCTGATTGCGGCGATCCACATCACCACGCGCCTGGCGCGGCGCGGGGGCGCCGAGCCGCAGCGCGACCATCCGAGCCGAACCACGTTCCTTTTGATCCTTGTGGGGGTTTTGTGCTTTGTGCTTTTCGTGTGGCAGCTCTACTCGGCGGGCAAGGCAAAGGAAACCTCCTATGCCCTGACGGAGGTCCAAAAGATCGCCGTCGGCATGGTTTGTTTTTTACTCCTTGTGGCCGCCTTTCCCCGCGACGAACGGTTTCTCGCGAAGTTCTTCGGCGTGATGATCTGGGCTGCCGCGGGCCTCATGGCCGTGCTCATCTATCAGTACGCCGTGGTATTCGGGTCGCCCTATCTCGGGTCAGGCATGGATGAGGCGAGCGAGCAGGACAAGAACCAACTGGCGTGGAACCTGGCGTTCCTGATGCCCCTGGCAATCGCTCAGATCTCATTGTCCAAGAAAAAGGCTCTGGCCGCGCCGCCCGTGTGCACGCTGATCGTTGCGTGGATCTACGTTGGTTCCCGCGGAGGATGGCTGTCGGCGACGGTCGGAATTTTCGTGGCGGCCGCAATTCTCGCCAGTCGCGACCAAAAAGCGATGGCGAGGCTGGCGGCGATGTTTACGGGAATCGCGGTGCTCGGCCTGCTGGGCGGCTGGGTGCTGGTTCAGGTTCTCGACGTGGCGCCGGACTACCTGGCAAGCCGGCTCGGTTCGATTGACCCGGCGAGCGAACAGTTCGGCGAGAGCACCGCGCTGCGCGTGGAATTGCTGCGAAACGCCTTCGACGCGTTCGAAGCCTCCCCGGTTACCGGCGTCGGGCTGACCAATGTGCGCAAGCAGGGCTACGTGACCCACAACGATTATGTCGCCCTGCTGTCGGAGACCGGGGTTGTCGGGCTGGCGCTGTTTCTGAGTGTTGGGGCCGCCGTGTGGCAGTTTGTGCACCCGAAACGAGCGGAAGGCGGCCAGCCGACGATGGAACCGTGGGCCCTCTCGGGGATTCGCGGCTCCTTTGTTGCGATGGGGATCTCCCTGCTCTTTATCAATGCCTGGACGACACCGGCGTTCTGGGTCTTCAGCGGGCTGGTGGTTTCTGTAGGAATGACTGAGCCGGCGGAACCTCTTGGGGACTTCTTCCAGCCGGTCTCCTCCGGACCGTTTCGTCAACAACGTATTCTGATCGCGACGCACCGGCCGCGAAGCCATTTGTAGGAGAGATGTGATGAGCGTCGAGGTGACCAGCCGGGACAGGGCTGAGATTTCAACGCTTCGTACCGAGTCGCGGCGGGGCGGGGCGATCCGGACCGTGTTCGTCACGAGCTTTTCCGATCTGGAGAGGATTGCGCCGGATTGGGACCGGTTGTGGCGGAGCGATCGCAAGTCGACGATCTTCGGTTCCCTCCCCTGGGCGCGCGCCTGGTGGAGGGCCTTCGGCGGGCAACGGAAACTGTGCGCGGCGGTTGTCCGTGAAGGCGAACAGATCGCGGGCATCCTGCCGCTCTGCGTCGAGAAAACCACTTTGCGCTTCCTGGGCGATCCCCGCAGCGACTACTGCGACATGCTGTGCGACCCCGAAGCAGACGCCGACACGGTCGTGTCGGTCTTTCGCGAACTGGGCACGACGCCGGTCTCCTGGAACCGGTGTATCCTGCGGCACCTGCCGGGAGATTCCAATATCCTGGCGGCGCTCCCACGGATCGAACGCGAAACGGGCTGGTTCACTCGCCTGGAAGTCGAATCGGTCTGCATGAGCGTCGACCTGAGTGTCCAGCGAGCCCAAACTCTCAAGGAGATCACGGGAAAGAAGCACCTGAGGCGTCGCGAAAACGCTCTCAACCGGGTTGGCCGTCTCAGCTTTCGCCATCTGGAAAGCCGGGAGGAAGCCAAGGCCCACCTGTCGAACCTGTTTCGCCAGCACATCGCCCGCCGCGCGATGGTCGGGGAAAAGAGCCTCTATTTCGACAGCGACTGTCGCTTGTTCTTCGAGGCCCTGGTCGAAGAGTTGGATCCGGCATGCGAGCTTCGATTCTCGGTGGTCGAGCTCGATGACAAACCTCTGTGCTACCATTTTGGATTTGAAGCCGGTGGCGTGTTCGTTGCCTACAAACCTACGTTCAACGTGGACTACTGGCATTACTCCACGGGTGACGTCTTGTTCAAGAGGCTCTTTGAATATGTCGAAAACCGTCCGGTGCGCAAGTTCGACTTCACGGTGGGTGACGAGGAATATAAGAGGCGCTTCGCCAACAGCACCGCCACCAATTATACCCTCTATCTGTTTCGCCCCTGCCCCGGCGGTCTGGCCGGCAGCCTCGGTGTTCGGGCAGTCCACGCTATTAAACGGCGCCCTGCCCTTCTGAACCGGCTGAATGCCGCGACAGCGGCCCTCGACAACCTGGTCCAAACAGGGCGCTCGATCGTAAAACGCCGCGGGTTCCGGGGCCTCATGGAACAAATCGGGGCCGCCGCCTGGCGCGGGTGGATCTTCCGCCGCGAGACACTGCGAGTGTTTGCCGTGGAAGAAAGCGGCAGGCGGGCCGCGGAAGACGGCCTCGAGGTCAAGGAGGCACAACTCAGCGACCTGGCGGGCCTTGCGGATGTCCATCCGGGGTTTCTTTCGCCCGCGAAGCTTGGGCTGGCGAGGAACCGTCTCCGGCAAGGCGACAAAGCGCACACGGTCTGGAAAGCGGGCCAACTCGCCATGGTGATCTGGAGTGGGACGCGCACCGAGATATCGACGTCCGGCGTAAACGATTCGTTCCGGATCGATCTGGAGGGCCCGGCCCTGGTCCTCTACGACCAATGGGTGCCGGCCGCCATGCACGGAGAGAGTCTCTGCCCGAGCGAATTGCCGGTCGGCGGCGAGCGCGATGAAGACGCGACGGTTCCGCGGCGGGTGTACTACGTGGACGAAAGCTCATCGGTCTTGATCGCTGAAGGTGCCGGCTGCCGGCTGCAGTACCGCGTGCGACGCAACCGGTTGTTTCACTCCATCCGGTTGGGCAAAGGTCGCCTGGAAAGGATATTCGCGTGAAGATCGGCATCTACGCCCACTGGAACGTAAGGTGGGACGGAACGGCTCTGCGCACCATGGCGTGCAATGCCCGCTACCTGAGGCATTACCTCGACTTGACGGACGGCATCCGGCTGTTTACGACCGTCCTGCCCGCCAGCCGGCCGGAGGACGACGAAACGATCCGCGATCCGCGGCTTGAGGTTGTGCCGCTGCCCGGCACCTCTTTTGCGTCGACATGGCTGAGGCAGCGCCAAGTTCATGCCGTTCTGGCGCGAAGCGTCGACGGTCTCGATGCCGTCTATGCCCGGGTTTACGACCCCTGCCCGTGGCTGCTTGCGCCGCTGTGCGAATCGCGGGCAGTGGGGCTTGTATTCCACCTCGTCAGCGACGGAGCCGAGGCGATCTGCCAGCGCCGCGATTGGTCGAGGTTGGGGCGCTGGATGCGACGGCTCGCCCTTGTTCCGGAGGAGGCTCTCGTGTTCCGAGCGGCCCGGCGGCACATGCTGTTGATCAACGGCAGCGATCTCGCCCGCCGATTCCGGCGATGGCACAGCCACGGCGAGACCGTCATCTCTTCGACGCTCGAAGATGCCGATTTCTTCGAGCGCGAGGACACGTGCCTCGACGACCGCACCACCGTTCTCTACGTCGGTATGCTGCGGCCCGCCAAGCGAGTGGAAACCTTGATCGACGCCGTTGGTTCGCTGGTCGAAACCGGCCGGAGGGTGACGCTGCGGATCGTCGGCGCCGGGGATCCCCCGGCGCATGCCGTCGCCTTGCAGCAGCGAGTCCGCGCGGCCGGCCTGGAGAAATGCGTCGAATTCGCAGGATACGTTCCGCTTGGCGAAGCACTCAACGCCGAGTACCGATCGGCGGACATTTACGTCTTGCCGTCGATGACGGAAGGTTCACCGAGGTCGCTGCTTGAGGCTGCAGCGAATTCCCTCCCCTGTGTGACGACCGACGTCGGAAGCGCGCGGGATTTGTTTCAAGACGGCCAGAGTGCACTGATCGTGCCTCCCAACGATCCCTCGAGCATGGCCGGGGCGATCGCGAGATTTTCGGACGAGCCCGAGCTACGGCGCCGGTGCTTGCGAAACGCCTATGCCGTCGCGAGAAGGCACACATGCCGCGACTTCATCGGTCTTCTTGTGGACAGAATGCGCAGATCCGCCGACCGCGCAAGAAGGGAATGTCAAGATAGCCCCGCCGGTGGAGCCAGGAGACTGACCCCATGCTGAAGCGCTCCTTCGATATCCTGGCGGCCGCCCTGGGCCTTCTCGTGCTTTGCCCGGTCTTCGCCGCGGCAGCGGTCGCCGTGAGGCTGGGATCGCCGGGTCCGGTTCTCTTCAAGCAGGAGCGGATCGGCCTCAAGGGCCGGCCGTTTCCGATCTATAAGTTTCGCTCGATGGTGGTAGACGCTCCTGTTCAGGGGCCGCCGATCACCGCCGGAGACGATTGCAGAATCACCAAGGTGGGGCGCGTCCTGCGGAAAACGAAACTCGATGAACTCCCTCAACTGTTCAACGTGCTGAAAGGCGAGATGAGCTTCGTCGGTCCTCGTCCCGAAGTGCCGAAATACGTGAAGTTGTTCCGCGACGATTACGAGGAGATCCTGCAGGTCCGTCCCGGAATCACGGACCTTGCATCGATCCGCTATCGCGACGAGGCGGCAATTCTCGGGCAGGCGGACGATTCCGAAAGACAGTATGTGGAATGGATTCTGCCGGAAAAGATCCGTCTGGCCAAGGAGTATGCTCGGCGCACGTCGCTTTGGCTCGACTTGTACTTGATCGTTCAGACGCTTTGGGTGCTGATCGCCCCGGGCGCCCGAGATTACCTGACACGGTTCGGGGAGAGCTGCACGGACTGCCGACTCGCGTCGGCGCACGACCGGGCGAAGTCATCGAGCTCTTCCAAACACGCAACGTCTTACACGGGAGCAGACGCATGATCGAGAGCAATTCTTGCGCACAAAGGCAAGTTCCTTTCTTCCGTCCTTCTCTGACGGAAGCGGAGATCGAAGAGGTCGTGTCCTGCCTCCGCACCGGCTGGCTGACGACCGGTCCCCGCGCCCGGCGGTTTGAGGCGGCTTTCGCCGAACATGTCGGGGCGAAGCACGCGGTCGCGGTCAACTCCTGTACCGCGGCGCTGCACCTGGCGGTGGAGGCCCTGCAATTGAGACCGCGCCAGGCCGTGCTTGTGCCGACTATGACTTTTGCTGCCACGGCGGAAATCGTCCGCTACCAGGGGGCTGTCCCGCTGCTGGTCGACTGCGATCCCGTCAGTTTGAATATCGATATCGCGGATGCCGAACGAAAACTCCAGGATCTTCGAGCGGGCCGGACCCCGCTGGATCCGGGGCTGGAGCCGGCCGGCATCATTCCTGTTCACGTGGGCGGTCTGATGCTGGACATGACCGCGGCCGGTTCCTTTGCCGCGGACCACGGACTCTGGGTGATCGAGGACGCCGCGCATGCGCTGCCCGCCGCGTATCGCGACAAGCCCGCCAATCACTGGCGCCGCTGCGGCGAGGACACTGCGGCCGTCACCTGCTTTTCGTTTTACGCGAACAAGACCATGACCACCGGCGAAGGCGGAATGGCCGTCACCGACGATGCGGATCTGGCCGGCCGGATGCGGCAGATGTCGCTTCACGGACTTTCTCATGATGCCTGGAATCGCTATGCGGGCAGCGGCAGTTGGGACTACCGGATCGTGGCGCCCGGCTACAAATACAACCTGACCGACATTGCCGCCGCGATCGGTATCCATCAGTTGGAACGGGTCGAGGCGATGCGGCTGGACCGCGAGATGCTCGCCTATCGCTATATCGAGTCGTTCGCGAGCTTGGAGACGATTGAACTTCCCCCCGACCCGCCCAACCGGATTCACGCCTGGCACCTCTTTCCGATCCGCCTGCGACTGGAGCAGCTCTCGATCGACCGCAACACCTTTATCTCGCTGTTGCGCGAGCGGGGTGTGGGGTGCTCGGTCCACTGGCGGCCGTTGCACCTGCACCCCTACTACGAGTCGTTTGGCTGGAAACCGAGCGACCTGCCCATCGCGACTGCCGAGTGGGAGCGGCTGGTCACGCTGCCGCTGTTTCCCGGCATGCTGGATGAGGAGCAAGACCTGGTCATCGACACGGTTCGCGATCTTTGCGCTCGCCACAAAGTTCGCAAGCGGATCCAGATTTCGCGGCGGTGGGACACTTTGGCGGCCGAGCGGCATCCGCCGGCCGAGCCGCATGCATCCAAAGCACTTTCAGAATCGCAATGAGGAGGTGTGCTGTGGCGATTCCTGCCGTCGTCTATTTTCATCAGATCGTGGCGAACCCGCGTCCGGGGCACGACTTCTTTCGTTTCTCTCCCACACCGGAGTCCTTTCACCTGTTTGTCCGGCAGCTCAAGCAGCGCTACCGGCCGTTGACCATGGACGACTTCTACCGCGGGTGGCAAGACGGCCGGCGCTGGCCGCCGCGCTCGGTCTTGTTGACCTTCGACGATGGGTTTCGCAACAACCTGTACGCGGCTCGCATTCTACGCGAAGAGGGGCTCAGCGGCATTTTTTTCGTTCTCAGCGAGCCGCTGGATAGGGATTTCATTCCCTGGTACCTGCGGTTCGCCCATATTCGGACGATGCGGCGCCGCCATCGCTGCACGTTGGATGGCCGGACCTATGATTTGCGGATCGACCTGCAGCGCAGGCGCTGGCTCTATCGCTTCAAGGAACGCATCCTGTCCGTCCCACCGCCGGAGGCCGAAGAAATGATCGACCGCCTGGCGGAAGAACTGGACGCGACGCCGATCGATCCGAACGACGAGGACTACGCCTTCTTCCGCCCGGACGACCTGCGCGAGATGGTCGCCATGGGAATGGAGATCGGCGCCCATTCCGCGACGCACATCAATCTGGCCCAAGCCACCGACGAGGAGCTCCACTATGAAGTCGTGGAAAGTCGCAAGAAGCTTGGCGATATCCTGGACCGGCCGGTGACTTTGATCAGCTACCCCGATGGCCGCTTTGACGATCGAGTGGTTCGGTTGGCGTCGCAGCATTACCGGTTCGCCTTCGCGGCGTCGCCGCATTACGCGCCGGATAACCCTTGGCGGTTCCCTCGGCGATTGGGAGACACCAGCCTGGCAACCCTTTCGCCGTGGTACCCGCTGAAACGGCGGGGCATTGGGCTCATCAAGCGGTGTCTCGGATGCGGGACGAACTCGGCCGGATACTAGAGGACACCAGGACATCTTGTTATAGGTAGCCGAACATGACTCGCCAGCTCGCACATCCCGAAGTGTCCGCCATCCTTCCCTGCTACGACGGCGTCGAGACTTCCCTGCTTGAAGCAGCCATCCGTTCCATCCTGCAGCAAACCTTCACCGACTTCGAGCTCCTGGTTTATCTGGACGGCGTCACGAAGGAGCCGATCCGCGAGCTTGTCTTGAGGGCGCAGGACGAGGACCGCCGGATTCGCGTCCTGGATTGTCCCAAGAACGGCACGCTCGCCGAAAGCCTGAACTCTCTTATCTCGCAAAGCCAAGGCCGGTATATCGCTCGCATGGATGCCGATGACATCTCGCTTCCAGAGCGGTTCAAAGAGCAGGTTGAATACCTGCGAAATCACCGGGACGTCGTTGGGGTAGGATGCTTCGCGGACGAGATCGACGTCGTGGGGAAGGTGTCGTTCCGGAAGACGCTGCCCAGCGCCCACGACGACATCGTGCCCTTCATGACCAAGCGGGATCCGTTCATCCACCCCACGATGATGTTTCGCCGCGACTACTTATTCGAAGTGGGCCTCTACAGCATTCGGCGCGACGATCATCTCATTGAAGACACCGAGCTCTGGGCGCGGAGCCTCGAACGGGGCTATCGCTTTGCGAACATCCCCAAGGTGCTTTATCTCTTTCGGGTCAGCAACGCCATGTTTCAACGCCGCGGCGGCGTTCGGCGCGCCCTCCGTGAAGGACAACTCCGCTGGCGTTACGCGATTCGCATGCGCCAGCCCCTGCACACGCTTTTCTTCCCGGCCGCCGTCTTCGCCGTGCGGATGTCGCCCCCGTGGGCGACCAGGCTCATGTACCGCTATCTTCGCTAGCAACCCTCCGGAGCCAGATCTCACGCCAGAAAAGAGGGTTGCTCCGAGGGCAATTCCTCGCACAGCTTCCCGTGCAAAAAACGCCCTGCAAGGTAACGGTGTTTGCGAGAGTGATCATCTCTCCGGTTCGCTCGGAGATGATCTTGCGGACACGATCCTGCACGCGGTATCGCCGGCCGCAGTGCTGGACCATTTCCATTTCGAAAGTGAGGCCGCGGTTCCTTCCGTCCGGAGTCAGAGTGGCCTCGATTTCCTCGCGGCTCTTCACTTCTACCCACTCGCCGGGTTTCAGCCCGAGCGTCGCTACCGGCGAGCTTCGCTGTCGGCCGGCCGGCTCGTTGCTCCGGCCCAACCGCTTGAGGACTTGACCGGCGACAATGCCCCATAACAGACGGACGAGCTTTGTGGGGGTGGTCTCGCGCACGAACAGGTCGTGAAAGTAGCCCCAGGGGTTCCACCGCGACAGCGGGCTCACCGCGGCCGCCAATTCGGTCGACTGGCAGTAGTAACGGCCGTCCCGGGTGGTGCTCGGCTCCGGCGCCACGGCATCCACCGCGGACTCCACCGGCTGTATAGGGGCTTCTTGCACTGGCGCCGTTTGCACGGGGGCCTTCGCCTCGACCCGTTTCAGCCAGGCGGTTTTCCAATAGAACAGGCAGCCCCGTTGGCACCCGTCGTGCATCGCTCCATCGCACCGAAGCCCTTCGAGAAACACGGTACCGCTCAGCCGGCCGATGCCGTGCCCTTCGACGCATGTCTTATCCGCGCGGCGAAAAATCATGAACTGTTGTCCGCAGTACCGTGCCATCTCCGGCATGAAGGGAATACCTTCAAGCTTGCCCTCTTCGTCCAGCGTAGCACGAATCTCCTCGAGATTCCGCACCTCCACGAGTTGGCCGCTCTGCCAGGCAATCGGTAAGCGGATATGGAAAGCGCCACCTTTGGAACTGCCAGAAGAGTCTTTGCGGGCTTCCGGCGTCTCCAAGCGTTCGGACGGCTTCAGTTCCAGCGACACGAGATGGACCATGGTTTAACTTTAAGGAGGGTAAAGTGATGCGGCGTGCGAAATTGACCATGCGGGTGCGACTTTGCGCCGGAATTATACCGGCCGGCACCACCACGGCCAGGATGCAGGTCGCCCACCTCTGCCACGAACCGTCGCGCTGCCAGCCGAGAGTAGACTATTGTCGGCGGCATGATTCTGCTGTTCATCGTCCAGTCGGTCGCGAGCGACCCTGAATCGGTTGCCCAGGTGCTATTCGATAATCCTGCGGTTCTAGTCCTCACTGCCGCACGAACGATCGCCAGTCGCGGTGCCGGCTTTGCAGTCACGCGGCAGGGTTTGGCGCGAAAGATTGTGCGGGTCAGGCTGTGTGGACTGTTTTCCCAGCCGGCGACCGGCGGTGGCGATTGCGCGGACAGCACCGATACACATGCGCGGCTTCTGACGACTATTCCGGCGGCCCCCCCGCTGTGCCGACTGCCGGAACGGGCTTTGGCTGAATTGGCTCGGCAGTGGAGGCCGATTCGACCCGTGACGGAACTGGATGGATCGCGCAGGCTCGCATTGGACGGTTGCGGATCAGGATGGATCGCTATCTTTATTCGGCTTGGACGGCACCCGTGGCGGGGATTCTGCTCGCCGCAGCCCTTTGGGGAGTTGTTCGGCGAGCGTCGCCACCTTCATCCCCTATAGAAGCGCCGGTCAGTAGTCTATCCTCCTCAGCGCAGGAGATTGCCCCCATCCCGGCTTTGCTGCCTTCGGAGTCTGTGTCCCGGCTGGACCGCGACGGATGGTTGCCGCCTCTGGGCGAAGCTGCGAGAGCAAAGTTGACTGCGTTTACCCAGCCTCACGACGAGTCCGGGGAGCTGCCTTTGGAAGCCGGGCCGGCGCTAGTTTCCAGTACCCCGGTCCTTTCGGATGGAACACGCAACGGCGCGGGGCTCGACCCCGTCGCCGCTCCTCCGGAACTCCAACCCGTTCCCTTCGCGACCAAGAATCTGCCGAGCGGCAAGGCGGAGAGCGGGGAGCCAATTCCCCCCCGGCTCCCCGGTCTCTTCCGCCAAGCCGGCCCGGCAGGAACCATACCTACGCCTTCCTTCGCCGAAAAGGGCGAGAGTCAGCTCTGGGTTCCCCACACCAGCCCCGCGCCAGACGCCGCGGGCGACTCGGGCGCCGGCCCTCAGGGCCCGCCCGCAGTCGTGAGCAGATGGGACGAACTGGATGCCCTGCCGCTCAATCCCCCGCCGCGTTCGGAAGACCTGGAGTTTGTCGCGAGAGACGCCGACGTGCGAACGCGGCGAGCCTTTGAACTGGCGGGCCGTCACGCCTACTTCTCGTCCCGAGCCGAGTTCATCGGGGCTCTGCGGCTGTTGACGCAGGGGCTCGACACCCAGCGCCGCACACACATTTACAGCCGCAGCCTGGCGGAAGGGTTGACTGCTCTGGCCGAATGCGACGACTTCGTGCCACGCGGTTCGCAGCTCGAAGCCGACTTGGATCTGAAAGGAATCGTAAGCTGTCATCGCACCCCCGTGCTGAAAGACGCCGATCTGTCGGATATGACGCCGATGGCTGCCCTGCAGTGCTATCTCAGTTACGCGCAGGAACAGTTGGCCGCCGCTACGGGGAAGGAAGTGGCCGGTTCCATGGCCTTGCGAGGGCTGGGGAAACTTCATGAGACGTTGGGCGAGAGAAACGTCCTGGGGATTAAGGCTCCCCGTCCCAAGGCAGTGACTTTTTTCCAAGCGGCGCTGCTGGCCTGCCCGGAAAACCACCTGGCCTCGAACGATCTGGGCGTAATGCTGGCCCGCAACGGCCGTTTCGATGAAGCCCGCCTTGCACTGGAGCACAGTCTATCGCTCGCGCAGCAGCCGACCGGCTGGCACAACCTGGCTGCGGTCTACTCGCAACTGGGCGATGCCCAGCGGGCACGGCAAGCCGAGCAGCGAGCCAGTGCGCTCCAGCAAGCGTCGACCCAAAAAGGGGCGGGCCAATCGGTCGCTGCGCCGCAAGTCGTGTGGCTCGATCCGGCCGCGTTCTCTCAAATCGGCGGAGAACCAACGGCTGCACTACCCGTTCAGGCGCCGGTCGCCGGGGCCGCCGCACCGACAACCGCACCTGGCCAGAAGGTCAGCCGGACTTTGTTCGGCCGGGGGTCAGAGAAGAGGTAATCGCCGTGCCAGCATCCCCAAGAAATCACTTTTCCCCATCGATCGTGCGCCACACATTCCGGCTCTTGCTGCCGGCGGTTGGATGCCTGCTGCTGCCGGGACTTGGCGGGGGAAACGACCTCAGCCTGGCCGGCCGCGAATCACCGCCGGCCGCACGGCCTGCGGCGCCGGTGGTCTCTGCGAGATGCGAGCCGCCGATTCCCGATGTGCGGGCGTTTGAAGGTCAAGAAGATCCGTCCGTGCAACTCTGTCAGGCCCTCGGGCCTGCCGCGCCTTGCCCGATCTGCGCGGTGGACTGTTCAACGTGTCGGCCGGGTTGGTGCGGCGGCTGGGAGCGGGCGCGGATCATCGATTGGCAGGCCTACGCCCAAGGGGAATACGCGGGGCACTACCGGACTCCGCACGTTGGCGAATACCGGTTGCGGGTCGACGACGAATTGGACCTCGTCTATCGTCTCACTCGGGAACAGACATCGACGCCCTACCGATTGCAGGTGGGCGACGAAATCCAAGTCGAGTCGTTCACGGATCCGGAACTGAACCGCACGCTGACGATCCAGCCCGACGGCACCATCACACTCCGCCTGCTCGGCCAGGTGGAAGCCGTCGGCCGCACCGTTCCCCAACTCCGAGAAGAGCTCGATCGGCTTTACAGCAAGTACTACAAAGTGCCCGCGATCACCGTCACGCCGCTGCGGGTCAATACGAGGCTGGAAGACCTCCGCGCAGCAGTCGATCGCCGTTACGGCGAAGGCGGACAGAATCGGCTTGCTCGCGTCACTCCCGAGGGAACCATATCGGCCCCGGCGATCGGCTCGGTCTGTGCCCAGGGGCTAACCCTCCCCGAGCTCCAATACGAACTGAACGAGCGCTACCGGCAGGCGGGGATTGAGGGGATCGAAGTGATTCCGGTGCTGCTGGCGCGAGCGCCGCGGTTTGTCTACGTCGTGGGCGAGGTGTACGTTCCCGGCCGGTACGAGTTGACCGGCCCAACGACGCTGATCCAGGCGATCAGCATGGCGGGCAGTTGGAAGATCGGGGCAAACTTGAGGCAGGTCGTCGTCTTCCGCCGCGGAGACGACTGGCGATTGATGGCCACCATGGTCGACGTGAACGGCGCGCTATTAGGCAGGAAGCCGTGCCCGCCCGGCGAAATCTGGCTCTCGGACTCCGACATCGTGATCGTTCCGAAGCATCCGCTTCAAGTGGCGGACGACGTGATCGAGATGACGTTCACACGCGGGATCTACGGCGTGTTTCCGCTGGTTGGTTCGCTGAATTTCGCCAAACTGAGCTCGCTCTAAAACCACGTTATGGGCGACGTTCTGATTTTGCCCGCTCACGAGTGGGCACAGGGACGTTGTGTGCCAAACGGGGCCCATCGACGCTTGATCTACTGCGCCGCCGGGCGGTACGGCACCGTTGGTCGCCACACGCACGACGCTTTCCGCGGATTCGCCGCGAGCGGCACAACCGAAGGAGGGTGCCGTTTTGCGCGATTGCTCGGCGGGACTGTGGGGGTTGTGCGGGGCGTGCGGCGAGGGTTTGCCGATTCTCTCGAATGGCAGCAATCCGGTCTCAGCGTGCCTTTTAAGCTTGGTGCAGGTGGCACGAATTGGCGTGGCACCGGGTCGAAAAAACGCGCCGTCCGGGGCTGAATGCGCAAAATCCCGTCCCCGACACGGACGATGGATTAGTGGGACGAAGTGGGTATCCAAGGAAAGGAGAGTGTACCATGAAGTACGTCCGTGTGGCAATTCTCGCAGCCGCCGTCTTGGGGACGGCATCCGGCGCGAGTGCTCAATGGGGCCTCTACGGCTCGCCGGAAATGCTTTGGCTGCCTGCGACGGGAAGCGGGGCAGTCGTTCCGCCGTCCAGCCCCGTCGCGTCAGTGCAACCCGCGCCGCTTGAGATGTCGTCGACGCCGTGGCCGCTTCCGGCCGCCGATTGCGGCTATGCGGCAATTCCGGTGGGCTATCACAGTATGCAGCCCGCCCAACGGTATTCCGACCAGATTGCGCGGGCCAATGCCGAGTCGGGAATTCCGCCTGCCCCGGTGCCTTCGCAAGGGGCACCGCTGGAAACCCCGGGCGAAATGGCGCCGGCCCCCAGTGTTTTGGATCAACTCCTGCAGCAGCCGGGAATGCAGGCGCCCGCGTGCGGTCCTGCTGGCTGCGGCACGATGACCTGTGAGCCTGCGGGCTGCGGTTCTTACGATTGTCTGCCGACCCAAGAGTGCTTCGCGTTTCCCTGGTACGCTTCGGCGGCCGGCCTGATCCTGGAACGCAACGACGCCAACCACATCTGGACCACGTACGAGACCGGCAACAACGCCAACCAGCTCCTTAACACCGACGATGCCGAGGCCGACTGGCGCGGCGGCGCCGAGATCCGTTTGGGGCGGAGGTTCTGCTGCGGACTCTGGGCCGTCGAGGCCACGTTCTGGTTCGTCGACAACATGCACGGCTACGCCGGTCTGGCGGCACCGGGCGGCGGACTGAGCACGCCGCTGGACTTCATCGACGTGATGTATGCCAGCGATCCCACGGGGCTGATCGACCCGGATCGCCCCGCCTATCTGTTCGACACCGCCGACGCGCACAGTCTTCGTCGGGTCAATGAGGTCTACAATCTCGAGGTCAATCTGCTCCGCAGCGCGATGACCTGCGGCGGACCGTGGGACGTGGATCTACTGGCCGGCGTTCGTTGGTTCCACTTCCGCGAGCACTTGACCTTCGCATCGCTCAACCAGGACGGCGACTGGTCGGAGCCGTCGGACGTGGGCTATCTCGACGATAAGATTGAAAACGATCTCGTTGGGGCTCAAGTCGGCGCTGAGATCGCCTGCGATCTGGGCTATCGCCTGGGACTGTTCGCGCGGCCGAAAATCGGCATCTACAACAACCATATCCGCCACCGGTTCAACGCCTACCGTGGCGATGGAGAGCTCTTCGTTCCCCGCGAAGGGTCCGGCGTCGAGGGCACTTACCCCGTCGAGTCGGACACCAATACGCTTTCCTTCCTCACCGAGATCGACGTCGGCTTGGACTGGAAGTTCCATCCTCAGTGGGCAGCGTTCCTCGGCTACCGCGTGATGGTGGCCACGGGCATCGGTCTGTCGGACCACCAGTTTACGCACTACGTGGTCGACATACCTGAACTGGCCGACATCGACGACAACGGTACGCTCATCCTGCACGGCGCGTTTGCAGGTCTGAAGTACACCTTCTGACGCAGCCCGCCGCCTGTTTTTCGGCTTCTGCAGAGGGAAGCCGACATGCATGGTGACCGCGCGCAGCCCGGCTGACGAAAAGCAGCCGGGCTGCCGCATGATCAGGCGACCGGCATGTCGTTTTAAGAAATCAACAGGCCACCTGCCGGCAGGTGAATGAGGTCGGGCGGCCACCTCCCACCCCTCATAATGCGTGGTCTGCCGGATGATTTCCTGCAAGAACTTGCTGCAAAACGACGCATCCGCGACTTGCGATCCGCCGTGAGGCGGATATAATCGCCCGAGTGGAGTAAGCGTTCGAAGCCTCGAGGCTGCTCCCGGACAATCCGACGCTCGCTGGCATCCGTAGCGGCACTGTCAGCACAAGTCGAGCACTCCAACCTGGACCGATCCCCGAAATACCGGGCCGGCCGGGGATGGAGTTTTTTTATTGGGCTCGCGCTGCAATCCGTGGCGGCACTGCAGCGGTTGACGGGCGGTTTGAACGACTAGTTCGGGCCTTTCTGACCCACCGGATAGGCCGTTTATCCCTTTGGGTGTTTCAGCTATGTCTACTGCAACTGCCAACGAATTAGTCTCCCGCAAAGTCCCGCAAGTCCAGACCAGGTACCGGCGAATCGTTACCGAGATCCCGGTGCCCGAGTCGATCCCCCTGCTTCAGGAACTCCGCAAATTCGAGCCGGTCTCGATGAGCGGCCAGCCGCCGGTCCTCTGGGATCGAGCCGAAGGCATTCAGGTCTACGACCGCTGGGGCAACATGTGGTTGGACTGGTCCTCCGGCGTCCTGGTGACCAACGCCGGTCACAGCCATCCCAAGATCCGTCAGGCCATTCAGCAGCAAGTCGAGCACGGCTTGTTGCACAACTACTGCTTCCCGTCGGAAATCCGGGCGAAACTTACCGCGGCGTTGGCGCGGGTTGCTCCCGAGGGTCTCAAGAAGGTCTTCCTGCTCACCACGGGGGCCGAAACGTGCGAGTGTGCGATCAAGCTCGCCCGTACTCACGGCCGCAAGGTCGGCGGCGACAAGAAGATCGCCTTTGTCACCTTCCACAACGCGTTCCACGGCCGCACGCTCGGAGCCCAGATGGCCGGCGGCATTCCGGCGCTGAAGGACTGGATCGTGAATCTCGACAAGGACTTCGTCCAGGTGCCGTTCCCCGATGGTTTCCGCGGCCCGGACACCAGCTTCGATGGATTCTTGAAGGCGCTCGACCAGCAGGGCTTCACTCCCGACCGCGTCGCCGGCGTGATGACGGAGACCTACCAGGGCGGCAATGCCAGCTTTGCTCCTCCCGAATATATGCAGAAGCTGCGGGCCTGGTGCGGCGAGCACAAGGTCCTGTTGATCATGGATGAGGTGCAGGCCGGCTTTGGCCGCACCGGCAAGTACTGGGGCTTCGAGCACTACGGGATTACCCCCGACCTGATCTGTTGCGGCAAGGGTATTTCCAGCGGACTGCCGATCTCCGCAGTCATCGGCCGCGGGGAGATCATGGACCTCTATCCGCCGGGATCGATGACCTCGACTCACACCGGTAACCCGATCTGCGCCGTCAGCGCGTTGGCCAATCTCGAGGCGATCGAGGAAGAAGGCATGGTGGAAAACGCCCGCCGGATGGGCGAAATCCTCCAGCCGGAGCTCCGCCGCATCGGGGCCCGGTTCCCGGAGCACATCGGCGCCGTCCACGGCAAGGGCCTGGTGGCCTCGCTCCACATCGTGCAGCCCGGCGGTATCGAGCCCAACAAGCCGCTGGCTACCGACATCATCCGCCGTAGCGTGGAAAAGGGCCTGATGATGTTTGCCCCGGTCGGCTACGGCGGGGCGAGTGTCAAGGTCTCTCCGCCGCTGTGTATCACCGAAGAGCCGCTCCGCGAGAGCATTGCCGTCGTCGAAGAAGCGATTGAGGAGGCGATTGCATGAATTCGAGCATCGACAAGCCCGAAGTGGTGCTCGTCGGCGGAGGAATGATCACGCACGACCAGATCCTTCCTTCGCTCTACCACCTTCAGCGGACCGGACAGATCGGGACGATTAAGGTCTGCGCGCTGAATTCCGCTCCTTTGCGAGCACTGGCCGAGTCGATCCGTCTGAAAGAAGGCTTTCCCGGCCAGTCGTTCGAGGCATCCCCGTCGTTGAACGAGGGGCCCGAGGCGATGCACCCTGATCTGTATCGGGAGGTCATCGCCGCCATGCCCAAGCGCAACGTCGTGGTGGTCGCCGTCCCCGATCACTTCCACGATCCGGTGATCCGCATTGCGTTGGAGCACGACCAGCACGTTTTGTCGGTCAAGCCGCTCGTGCCGACCTATGCACAATCGGTTGTCATCGAAAAGGTGGCGCGAGAGAGGGGATTGCTTGTCGGAGTCGAGTACCACAAGCGATTCGACCGGAGGTCGCTCGATTCGCGAAACCTGTACCGCCGCGGTCGCTTCGGCGAGTTCCGCTGCGGCGAGGCCAAGATGATCGAGCCGTACTACTACCGCCACTCGAATTTCCAGAACTGGTTCACCAAGGAAAACAGCGACCCGTTCACCTATGTCGGCTGCCACTACGTGGACCTCGTCTACTTCATCACGGGCCTGCGGCCGGTGGAGGTCTCGGTCCGTGGCGTCGAAGGCAAGTTTCCCAACGGCAATGTCGGGTACATGTGGTCCGCGGGGCGCGTGGTTTGGGAGAACGGGGCCGTGATGAGCATCACTGACGGCCTCGGCTATCCTGACGAAGGCGCCGGCACCAACGACCAGAATCTTGTCATGTATTGCGAGGGAAGCGACTGCGGAGCGATCATCGCCCACGACGATCAGTTCCGCGGCGTCGCCCACGGGTACGTGGACAAGTTGGCCGGTGCCGCCTATCGCTACGTGAGCCCGGATTACTTCCGCCTGGTCGTGTGGGAAGGCGAGGGGCTGAAGCCGGTGGGCTACGGCTACGATTCGATCGAAGCCATTATCCAGTCGGCCAGGCGCGTCAACGCCGCGGCCGCCGGGCTACCCGAGGCTGAGGCTCTGGCTCGCCGGCAGCAAGTTCTCCGCGAAATCGACGAACGAGGCATCCTGGCCACCCCGGCCAACAGCTACATCAATGAACTGGTTACCGAGGCCGCAAGGCTCTCGATCGCCGCCGAGGGCGCACCGACCGTAATCGAGTACGGCGATTCACCCACGGTCCGTCTGCGAAGCTAGGAACGGTTCGAACAAGCACATCCTTCTGACTGGGAGAGACAGCATGGCTAACCGACTCCATCGCCGTGACCTGCTGCGCAATGCCGCTTTCGCCGGCGTGGGTCTCTGGATCGCCGGGGGCGACCGGACACGGGCATCCGCGAACGAGAAACTGAACATCGCCATGGTCGGTCCCGGCGGCCGGGGCGCCGAGAACCTGGCGGCAATCGCCCACGAAAATGAGAATATCGTGGCGATCTGCGACGTGGACGACCAGCGCGCCGGAAAGGCTTACGAGCAGTTCCCGCAGGCGAGGAAATTCTACGACTATCGCAAGATGCTCGACGAGATGGACCGGCAGATCGATGCCGTTCTGGTGAGCACGCCGGACCATACCCATGCCGTCATGACGATGAAAGCCCTGAAGATGGGCAAGCACGTGTACTGCGAGAAGCCGCTCACGCATAATGTTGCCGAGGCCCGGCTGGTTGCCCGGGAGGCGGCGAAGCAGAAGGCCGTTACCCAGATGGGCACCCAGATTCACGCCGGCAAGAACTACCGCCGATGCGTGGAGCTGGTGCAATCGGGGGCGATCGGCCCGGTGCGGGAGTGTATCGTATGGATCGGCGGCGCGAGGACGGCTACCGAACGGACGGCCGGCAATCCGCCGGTCCCGGATCATCTGAAATGGGACCTCTGGCTCGGTCCTGCGCGCGAGCGGCCCTACAGTCCCGACTACGTCCCATACAAGTGGCGGTTCTGGTGGGATTTTGGAACCGGCGAGGCGGGCAATTTCGGCTGCCATTACATCGACTTGCCGTTCTGGGCCCTGGACCTCCGCTACCCGTTGACGGTCGAAGCCCAAGGACCGCCGTTACACCCGGAGAACACGCCCAAGCCGCTGGTCGTCCGCTGGCAATTTCCCGCGCGCGGCGATCAACCGCCCGTGAATCTGACCTGGTATCAGGATCACGGCTGCCCGCCGGCTGCAAGAGAGAAGGGTGTGCCGACGGGCTGGAATTCCGGCATCCTCTTCATCGGCGACAAAGGGATGCTGCTGGCCGACTACTCGCGGCGCAAGCTGCTGCCGGAATCGCAGTTTGCCGATTTCCAGCCGCCGGAGCCGACGATCCCCGACTCGATCGGTCATCACAAGGAGTGGATCGAGGCGTGCAAGACCGGCGGCCCGACGACCTGCAATTTCGACTATTCCGGCGCGCTGACCGAAACGGTGCTTTTGGGTAATGTCGCGTTCCGCACCGGCACGAAGATCCAATGGGATCCGGTGAATCTCAAGGCCACCAACTGCCCGGAGGCCGAGCGGTTTATCCGCGAGCCGTATCGCGACGGCTGGAGTTTGTAGGGTGGACTTAAGTCCACCCTACGTGAGATTACCCCGTCTATCAGCCCGGTTGCTCCGAAGCAGCCGGGCTGATGGGATGCGATCATTTGCCGCTCGCCTCACGCGAGATTACTTCTGCGGCCAATCTCGCCACACCTCGCGCGCCGCGCGTCGCAGGGCCTCGGCGGTCCAGACGCTGGTTTCGGGCACCGGCGCGGAGCCGCCCGGGCTGGCTACGAAGAATGTCAGTTCCTCCGCACCGCCGGCCGGAAGCTTCAGTCGGTAATCCAGCTTGCCCGGCGGGAAGATCGACTGATCGTTCGTTCCGCCCACGTCGACATAGCGGACCGCCGTCGAACTCAATTCGCCGGCAAGCGTCTTCTCGAGATTCGGCGACTCGCCGCGCGGGAAGATCCAGATTGCGTTGAGGATCGGATTGCGGTCCTGCGCGCCCGGCGGAGCCTGGACGGAGAGTTCCAGCTTTCCGTCGCGGTTTGCATCCTTCGCGGCAAACAGCAGGACACCCGGTTTGTGCTGTCCCCACTTGGCAACCGGATCGACCTGTTGCTGCGGTGCACCTTCCACGCGACAGACGAGCGGGCGTCGGCCCGGTTCAGCCCAGTGGCTCTCGCACAACCCGAGTACCACGTTGGCCTCGCCGCCGACGGCGATTGGCAACCGGTAGCTGATCGGCACCCCGCCCATGCCGGCTCGGATGTTCTTGAACGCCGGGTCGCACGTCCCTTGCGGCTTCGCCCATCCCGGCAGGCTGACGGCCTCGTCGCAATAACCCCACTCGAGGAGTTCCTGTTTCTGGACAGCTTCGCTTGGGAGCGTGAGGATCGTACGTCCGCCGATCCGGACCGTTCGCATTCCGAGTTGCGCGCTCGGCTCGATATCGAGTGAGAGCAATACCTCCGCCGGTTGCCCTGTTGCCTCCTGCACGCGGACGCTCAACACGTCCACGCCCCCGGGGTAGGCCGGGGCGCGGAATGCCGTGGCAACCGTCGTCACCGCGCCGTGGTCTGACGACAGGCGGGCGGCGGGGATGACCTCGTCGAGTTTGATTGCTTCGAGGGTACTCGGACCCTCGGCCACTCCTTTTCCGCTTACCCGTAAGCCGACCGTTCCCCAGTCTTCAACGAGCCGTCCATCGGCTTCCAGCCGCGAGGGCGGGAAGCCGGGCGAAAGGATCGAAACGGCATCTGCGCCGAGGATCGCCGTCGCTCCGGCGACCAGCAACAGCCCGCCGAGGAAAACCGCTGTCCTCATGCGACACCTCCTTCGCCAAACGTGGAGAGAATCGGCGAGCGGAGATACTTGATCCCATACAGTTCGCAGAACCCCTGCAGGATGCGACGGTGATTGCCGAGGAATACGACCTGGTGGAAGCCTTTCACGTCGCGGCAGTCTTCGACATTGTCCATGGCGATCTCGACCGACGTGCGGCAGCCGCCGGCAGGCGGTGTGTCGACGTTGCTGACGACCTTGCCGGTATCAATGATCATCTCGCCCGGGTTGTTGTTGAAGCGGACCAGCGTAACCGGCTGCCCCTCGGGCCAGAGCACCTGCATGGCAACGCCCAGACTGGATTCCGAGTGGTCGCGCAGGATGTACGGTGCCGGCGGCTTCTCGAAGCCGTTCAGCCGCGTTCCAGCGGTACAGTGTGCGGCGATGAGAAGGTTCTTAGCAGTCTCGGGGACTGGATCGTTCATATAGCCCGGGCGGTCGACGAGATAGCTCGTCATCATCAGCGAGACCGCTCCGAAGAGATCAGCTTCGCAGCCGGCGGTGATCCCCTGGTCTTGCAGCAGCGTCCATGCTCCGCAGGGAGGCGTCGGAACCAGTTTCGCCCCGACCATGCCCAGGCAATCCATCGACAGGGCATTGGCCTTTTCCGCTACGAGGATCCGCTTGGCCGTGACGTACGCGCGGGCGGCGTTGACGATGTCGGTTTCGTCCGGCTCGACGATTTTGTGGGCCCGTTTTCGGAGATCGGCAGCCACGTCATTGACCTCGTCGGTTACCGGCTGCTTGTCGAACTCCTGGTTGAACGTGTCGCGCGGGATCGCTCGTACCTTGATTCCCAGGCGGTCCATGACGGTTTCATTCCGCTCGTCCTTGCGAATCCAGAGAACGCGGGTTTCCTCAAACCTCCGCTTGGCCCGGATCATCCGCAGACCATCTTCGACCGCCGGCCACTCGAGCGAAGAAATGATGTGCACCCCCGGCAGCCTTGCCGCACGTCCGACGTGCCCGGTAAACGCCGTCCCGATCGGCGCGAAGACGACCGTCGGGATCCCCTCTTTGGCGATCTGCTCGATCCATTTCCAACACTGCATGTGCTGGAGCATCACCAACAGCC
The DNA here is from genome assembly GCA_040768665.1 of Thermoguttaceae bacterium. Taxonomy (GTDB): domain Bacteria; phylum Planctomycetota; class Planctomycetia; order Pirellulales; family Thermoguttaceae; genus JABWBD01. Next base: position 2,894 of record JAXGMN010000053.1, on the reverse strand, counting down.
CATGCGGCTTCTCGGACTGAATCTTCTTGATCCACGCAGTCAGCGCCGCCTCGTCGCTCACCGGTTTCGGCTCGAGGTTGGTTTGAATCCCGAGCGTCTGAGCCGATTGAGCCAGGAGCGTTTGGTACTGCTTTTGATGCCCGTCGAGATTGTACGTGGTGCCCGGCCAGCCGAGCCAATATGGCCGGGGCTGTTCGAGAAACGCCGCGGCGATTCGGACTTCCGGCTGCGGTCGCAACGTCTTCGGGTCGATGAAGTCGCCGGCCGGCGCCTCTGCCTTATCGTCGGCCGCAGCTTGCGTCGCGGTAGTTATCATTCCCAAACCGAAGGCCGACGTGGACAGAAGCCCGATGCACTGGCGGCGGTTCATGCCGCAGTGGCTGCAGTTGTGATGGGAACACATGAGTTGATTCTCCTGAGCGTGGTTGCCCGGGCACGGTTCGCCGTGCCGCTTTTCCTCCCGGTCCGGGGCAGGGAGACCTGCTGGGATCCCGCTCCGGGCACATCGGGGGTTATTGGACAGCACGACGGCATCGGACGCAAGCTTTCGGTTCGAGAGCGGACGCGCTATGGGGCACCAATGCGGCAGTTGAGACGGCTCACCCGGAGACCGACGTTCCGTCGCCCGGCGCGGCAAAAGGCGCCAAAACGTCGGGGCCGGATGATTTTATCAAGATGGGAACTTCCTTTGAAGGTGTAACGGTCCAACGACATAGCCGCCCTGTCGTACGGCGGCCGCGGTTGACCGCGGATCTGCGGTGGTGCGACAGCCGAGGCGCCCTGCCGACATCCTGACCAGCACCCTTGCATGCGAATTGCCGGCTTTGCTTCAAGCTGTGACTGGCTGTCGCGACTTGTTCGTCGCTCGCTGCCATAATGACTCCTTTTGACCTCACCCGCTCTCGGTCGTAGGGAACTTCCCGCTTGAAGAAACATCGGCCGTGGATAGCGTAAATAATGACCCGTTCAGCAAGGTCATCTGGAAGGCTGGTACGGAGAACCGGCTACCACAGCGAAGTATTTTGCCTGAACCGGGGGCGCCCATCGTTCGCCGAGGAAGGATCACAGGCCATACGACATGTTCGTACTTTTAGCTTTGAACCCAGGCGCCGCCGCCGATAGGTTGGAGAACCAGCTACGCCGCATCGGGCTGGGTTGCCGCCGAATCGGCCAAGGAGAAGATCGCCCCCGCCTGGCGGCCGACGTATCAGGCGTCGGCCGAACCGTCGCACTCGTCGATCTTGAGTACCGCGGCGGATGCGGAATCGAGTTCTGCCGACGGTATCCTCCTCTGCTGATGGAAATTCCCGTCGTCTTCTGCGGATCATCGGGAAAAGTGACGATCAACAGGACGGTAGCCGCGGTTCGAGCCGGTGCCGCCGATGTTATTGAATTCCCCGTAGACTCCGAGCAACTCCATGCAATTCTCACGACGGCTGCCGACTTCCGCCATTGCGGATTTGAGCCGCCGTATCATCCCCAGGCGCGGAATGGCCGGCTTCAGAACGGAAGCGAGATGTGTCCTTGTTGCCCGGGCGGAACGCCGCCCGAAAAGAAGGGCCTGATTCGGGAAGGCAACGGTCTGCTCGAAGTGTCCTCGCGCCGCGAAGGACCGCCGGCCGGCGCCGCGCTATTGGAATCGATGCTGATCGGAAGCAGTTCCGCGATCGCGGCAATCCGGCGGCTGGTTCTCCACGTCGCCGGGACCGAAGCCAACGTGATGATTCACGGCGAAAGCGGCACGGGCAAAGAGGTGGTCGCTCGAGCGATCCATCTGCTAAGCAACCGGTCGCAAGGCCCGTTCGTCCCGGTCAACATGGCGGCGATCCCTCCGGGCCTTGCGGAGAGCCTTTTGTTCGGCCACGACATGGGTTCTTTCACCGGTGCTCACCAGGCACACCCCGGCTGGTGCCGAGCCGCCGACGGAGGTACCCTGTTCTTGGATGAGATCGCCGAGATAGAGTTGCAGATGCAGCCGAAGCTGCTGCGATTCCTTCAGGAAGGGACGATCCAGGCTGTCGGGGCGCCGTCGTTCGACCGGCTCGACGTCCGCATTGTGACCGCCACCAACCGTGACCCCCGCAGCGCCGTGGCCGAAGGCGCGTTGCGCGAGGACCTTTTCTTCCGGCTCCACGTGATCCCCATCTCGATTCCGCCACTTCGCGAACGCCGGGAGGACATCGCGGAACTTGCCGCCGTCTTCCTTCGGCGCGCTTCGGCAAGGCATCAACGGCTCGCGCGCGTGTTTTCCGCCGATGCGCTGGAAGTGCTTCGATCGTTCGAGTGGCCCGGCAATATCCGACAACTGGAGAATGCCGTGGAACGAGTCGTGATCCTTGCGCAAGGTGAAGTAATCGAGGCCTCGGACATTCCCGCGGAGTTCCAATCGCCGGAAGATTCAGTTAGTTCCGGCGGGGGCCGAGAGCACCAGAGCGACGGCCTCGGCGGCGGTGCAGTTCCTTCGGCCGCCGACCTCCGTGACATGACCCGTTATCAGCGCCAAGAGAGAGCCATGATCCTGCAGGCACTGCAGCAAACCGGCGGCCATGTGGTGGAAGCGGCAAGGCTGCTTGGACTGGGCCAGGCGACCGTGTACCGAAAGATCAAGCGATACGCAATTTCTCGCAACTCCGCCAGCCGATCTAAACTCCGCCAGCCGATCTAAACTCCGCCAGCCGATCTAAACTGTCGGTTTCGAATACAGCGGCAGCGCGAGGCCACTTCCTTTCTCGACGGGTGTTGGCCGGCAGCTTCGCGATTCTAAAACCGGGCGATCCTTACGACCCGGTATCTTTCGCCAAGGCGACTTTTCTGCGTTTGGAGGTCGGCGAAGCTCTTGATTGGAAGGATTGGGCCAGAGAGGATTTGCCGCGCGGGCGGTACGCGTGAGCTCG
>JAXGMN010000052.1:0-87758 GCA_040768665.1 Thermoguttaceae bacterium | reverse complement strand
CCGTGCTACTTGGTCTGCCAGTTGTTCGAATAGCACGGATGGCAAGGCCGGAGCACGGATGACGATGAGCAACCAGATTGGGTGCAGCGAATGATGGACATACTGACGCACATCGCCGTGTGGCTCAACGCCTTGTCCGACGCGATGGGAAGCGCTTTATTGGCTCCCGTCGCGGTGCTGCCCGGCTGGCTCTCCGCCACGGCCATTGCCGCCGTAACCGGCTTGATGCTGCTGGTGGTTTTCAAATACACCTCGAACCAGCGGGCGATTAAGCGAGTCAGAGACGAGATCCGCGCGCATCGGCTGGCCCGAAAGCTCTTCAGGCAGAGCGCGTCGGCCGCCTTCCGCACGCAGGGACGAATCATCGCGGCGGCCTTCCGGCTGCTCGCTCTCGCCGTGCCGCCGACGCTCGTGATGGTCGTGCCGGTGTTGTTGCTGTGGGGGCAAATGGGCCTCTGGTATCAATCGCGGCCGCTGCGCGTCGGAGAAGAGGCCGTCGTATCCTTAGAACTCAACGGCGGTATCGGCGACGCCGGGCCCGAAATTCGTTTGCGACCGACCGACGCCGCAGACGTGACGGCCGAACCAGTCCGTATGTTCAGCCGGCGGGAGGTTTGCTGGAGCATCCGGGCACGGGAAAGCGGCTATCACCGCCTTGTCGTTGACGTCGACGGACGGCCCTACGAGAAGGAACTGGCGGTGGGCGACGGTTACATGCGGGTCAGCGCAGTCCGACCGCCCTGGTGTTGGACGGACGTCCTCATCCACCCCGCCGAACGGCCTTTCAGCCCCGAGTCGCCCGTGCAATCGATCCGGATCGAGTATCCCCGGCGCGACTCGTGGATAAGCGGCACCGACCGGTGGGTGATCTATTGGTTCGCTGCATCCCTGGTCGCCGCGCTATGCTTCCGACCGTGGCTACGGGTCCATATCTGACGATTGGCGACTGGCTTGAGGCGACCGGCAGAAATCCGTAGCCTGACTCTCCGAGTCGGGTCTGGCTGCAAAGCCCCGACTCGGAGAGTCAGGCTACGTCCCAGCGGGTAGATTTCTTTCTGCAGCTCGCCTAATTCGAAGTCAGATCGAAATTGATCTCGTTGCTGCCCGCCTTGACGTCGGCCTTCAATTCGGTATCGGCATGATACCGTGGTGGTACAAGTTCTTCCTGCCGATCGACGCGGCCGTCCACCGCCGTGTGGATCTTCACGGTGTGCGGCCCGACGATGGCGCCCGCGTTATCTGCCGTGTACTGCAAGCGGTAATTGCCGTTTGCGTCCGTCTCCGCCATGGAAGGCCGGCCCGACGCCGGGATGAAGTCCACCTGCGCTTCGGGCAGGGGTTTTCCGTCGAGCGTCACCACGCCCTCAACCGTACCGAGTTCAGGCGTATCGCCGCTGCCTCCGCAGCCCGGAAGCAAAACCATACCGATCAGGATCACGGACAACGCGACGATCACGGGAAAGGGCGTGATACCGTAGGCGCGGACAGGCGAGGAAACGAAACGGGGCATCGGGCAGACTCCTGGGAAGAATATCGCCCGCGAGGCTGGTTTGGCCGTCGCGGGCATGGAGAAACACTCATAGTCCAACAGAGGCACTCTGAACATCAGACGCCAAGCCAAGCGGATTCCGAGTTAGAACTCGCTGACGGGCAAGCCATCGTTGCGGCAACCGAGCCTCTGGTAGGTGCTCTTGGGAAGCGCTGTCGTCGTATCACCGTTGTTCGCTGCATCAATGGTCTCGCTGATGAAATGCACAGACCCATCGGCCATCACGAAATTGCAGCCTCCCGGATGCATGCTGGTGGGTGAGTACCCCCACGTCGTGAGGTTAATGAGGGACCAACTGTAGCGAGTGGCCACCATAAAAAACCGAACGGCTTCGTAACCGTAGGCTCCGCAGTACCAAGTGGGTGGGGCCGCAGGCGCCGAATTGGTCCATTGTTGGATTCGGGTTCCCGCCCAAACACCTCCGATCCAATAGGTGTATTTCGGGTCGGTTGCCCGCTCCGTAAAAGCGAACGTGTTGGAAGTGCCATCGGTGATGTGGGCCATCTTGATGTTACTGTTGTCGTAGAAAAGACCATTCGCTTTGGTGTTGCAGCGAATATCCCCACTTCCCGTGATGGGCAAATAGTTCGACACAGCGATATAATAGTTTGCCCCGTTGTTTAGGACGGGGAGCCTGGTGTTCTGGGTGGGGTCTGTATCTTGACTGGACGGGCAGAGGTAACCGGGTATGACAGTGCGTGCCAGAGCTAGCTGCGCCGGGTCGGCCAGATTCATGGCGTGGCGCGTATTCAACTGGTCATAGAGGCTCGCCTGTTCCACGTAGGGGAGTATAAAAGTGGTGACCAGCCAGCCTTTACCATCAACGGTTCCGGGCGGAAAGACTTTGTGCGTGTCGTGATAGTTGTGCAGCGCCAAGCCGATCTGTTTGAGGTTGTTCGTGCATTGGCTCCGCCGAGCCGCCTCGCGCGCCGCTTGCACTGCCGGCAGCAGCAGCGCAATCAAGATGCCGATGATCGCAATTACCACCAGCAATTCCACCAGAGTAAATCCCAATTTCCGCTGTGTCATTCGCATGACAGACCCCCGATCGAGGAAGAGAGAAAAGGTCGAGTCACCCAAATCTGCCCGGCAAACCGACACGGACAGACTACTCCCCGGAAGATTAGTCGACGAACCGACCATCAATTGTCAAAAAAACCCTTCCCGCTCCATTGGCGAGCCTAGCAGGTCATCACATGTGAGTCAAGCGCTTGCTGATAGGAAATTTACTGATACCGACAGGAAACTTCACTTCCCACAGCCGCTGAGTCTAGTCCCGAATAATTGGGCGCTCACGGGGTGCAAGAGGAGGCGAAGGCGGCCGCGGCCGCCTTCGCCCTGTTGCACCCCCGTACGGTGGCAATCGCCCAGGATAGCGGAAGCGGCGCGCGGCAGAATTGCCGACCGCGTAGTCCGGTCCAGAGGCGGCAGGGGGCCGGACGCGAAGCCGCTTCCCCTCGGCCAGGTAAACTCGGCCACGTGCATCGCTGAAGCGCACGAATAGGCCACAAACATCTCGTGACCGCAGCGGAGTTTCGGCAAAAAGGAATACGCCATGTTGGTTCTGACAACAGAAGCTCGAGGATCAGATTCAGATTGGGCCCAACATCACAATCACGGTATTGCGGGTCCGGGGCCGGTCGGTGCAGATCGGCATTGATGCGCCGGAGAATGTGCGGATGCTGCGCGGCGAGGTAGCTTCTCGAATCGAACTGCTCTCGGAACCGAACGACACAGGCCTCACTGCCGAATTACTTTGAACGCTGCGTCTTTGGCCAACGGCGCAACGGGCAGGACGAGCTTTCCCGTCTTCGCGACGGCCTCGTCACAAGCGGTCACCTGGCCGGTACAGGTGTTCCAACATTCGATCCTGTAGCGGCCGTCGGGCACGCCGACAAGTGTCATGCGGGTCGCCAGAATGGTACGAAGGGTTTCCCCGTGGTTATGATTGTACCAGGTATAACGCTCGTTCTTGATCCAAAGGAGGACCGTTGGTTGGCCGGAGGCGGCGCGGTCAGCCACAAGCCCCCAGGCCTGCACGCCGGGGTCCTCCCGGAAGCGATACCCAGGCAGACGATAGCCGACGAAGAGCCAGTCGTTGCCGTCGTTGACCACGCGGACCTCGTGCCGACCTGCGGGGATGTCGATCGCGTAGCCGCCGTCGTACTGGGTCAGGGTCTTGGTGGACGAATCGCTGTCGGCAAGATCTTTGTCGAGTTTCAGACTTCCGTCGAGGTAAACCTTGAGCTTCGCTCCACCGTGGCCGGAGACGCCGTTGACTTCCACAATAAACTGCCCCAGCTCAGGGTAGTCGACGTGGAACGTCGCCGGGTTGTGCAGCTTGCGATGGTTTCGCACGCCATGGAGCATCTCCTTTGTCGATCCGGCGAGGCGAGTGCAGCACGCGGCGTTATCGTGCTTTGCAGGATCGCAGATGCTCATCCAACCAAGCGGCTTCCGCGTCGGACAGTGGTGGCGGCGGCGAGGGACAGTAGTCGATCAGCCGCGCGTAGGCACCTCGCTCGTAGACGGCCGCCACCACCGCCCCCAAGTCCAATGGCACGTCGGGATCCGGATCAAGAAGCGGCACGGGAATCGTCGGCAGTTTTTCCGGGAGTTGGATGGGCCACACGTCGACATAAGGGCGTCGACCGACGCGGCTGAGCGTCACGTAGTAGGGAGCGGACGGCACGGGACGTTCCAGGGGTGGCCGGCGCCCTCCGCGCAGCAGGTCGATTTCGATAAGGTGCGCTCCGCTGCGCAGCAGCTCGCGCCGCTTGCGAAGATATTCGTCGTGCGCCTCGTGGCCGGGTCGCTTGTTGACCGGCGACAGGATTTCAATCGCTGCGATGAGGCGGAGTGTACCGGTCTCGCGAACCTCTACGGTGAACAAGCGCAGCGGCAGTTCCATGGCCACCAGGCTCTCGACCGGGGCAGAGGGGATGACTGCGACTCCGCCGTGAGCCGACTCCCGGGCCGTAGCCGGATGCCAGATCCCGACATCGGGCCGGACGTTGTGCGACTCGCCGATCTCGACAACATCATAGGTCACGCGAGGCACCAACCGGGCAACGTACCGCGGCTGCACGATCCGATTCAACGTAGCCCGGATCTCCGCGGCCAAATCCGCGTGGAAATCGCTCCACACTTCCGGGTGCTCGATATAGGGATCCATTCCGGGAAAAGGCGATGGCATATGCGGAACCTCCAATCCCTGATTTTAGTGGGTCGGCGGGTGCGGGTCAAAGCCCGCCTCGCCCGGGCCGCCCGGGAACGTGACCTGCAGTCCGGCAGGATTCCTTGTCCCTCTGGCTTCCTCAGAGATGCGCACGGCTCGCCTCAGCGCTGGGTCTCGTCGGTTCCGGAGGGCGAATCGCCTTCAGTGACGGTGATCGCTTGATCGGCGGCGATGTCCGTCAGCACGTCCGTGCGTCCGCCCAGCCAGCGGACTTCCAGTCGGTCGACGCGGCGGTGCGCTCCCAAGCCACTCGCGTATTGACAGGGAAGGCGATTCCATACAATTAGGGGGTGGAGGTCTATAGCTATGCCACTCGTGATTCCTGACGAGATCATCCAGGCGGCGCGAATGACTGAGCAGGAAGTCGCTCAGGCTTTGGCTGTCGCGCTGTTTGTGAAAGAAAAGCTGACATTGAGTCAGGCGGCGCGTCTGAGTGGGCTGGCGCAGTGTGAGTTTCAGCATCTGCTCGCCAGCCAGGGCATCCCGATTCACTATGACGTCTCGGATTTCGAGCAGGACTTGGCGACACTCGAGGCGATGGGACGGCTGTGATCGTTGTCTGCAACACGTCGCCGATCATGAATCTTGCCGCCATCGGTCAGCTCGATTTATTGCGCCAACTGTACTTTGACTGTAGCTTGACATTGACTGACTGTAACTCTTTTGGTATTCAGCCTTTCCTCACATTTCGAGTGCAGGAAAGGAGGAGCCGATGGAACGGCGATTTGATGTGCGATTGGAGGAACTGTTGGAAGATGCGGTTTTGGATCCCCGGATACCGAAAGGGATGCTGGACCGTTTGGAGCAATTCGTCGAACCCTACGCAGCACGTTTGACGAGCAGCGAGCAACAAGGACACGTGCGGGAGTATGTGTCTGGTCTGTGTTCGGATGTCAAACGGAAGAATTCCGAGATGATCGCTTACCTCCACGACCAGGAGCGGCATGCGCTGCAGAAGTTCATCGGCCAGTCGCCGTGGGACGATCGTCCGCTGATCGGAGAACTGGCGCGACAAGTCGGTGCGGAGTTGGGCGAGCCCGATGGCGTGCTCGTTTTCGACCCGTCGGGGTTCAAGAAACAAGGAAAAAGCTCGGTCGGGGTGGCGCGACAATGGTGCGGGCGTCTGGGAAAAATCGACAACTGCCAGGTGGGTATATACTTGGGGTATGTTTCTCGAAAGGAGCATGCCCTGGTGGACACGCGGCTGTACTTGAACAAAGAGTGGGCGAAAGACAAGAAGCGGCGGAAGAAGTGCGGTGTTCCCGCCGCGATTCGCTTTCGCACGCGGCACGCGCTGGCCCTGGAGATGCTTGCGGAGCACGGGAAAGCCTTGCCTCACGGCTGGATTGCCGGAGACGACGAAATGGGGCGTAGCTCGGCATTTCGGCGAGATTTGCGGTCGTTGGGAGAACGGTATCTGCTCGCCGTGCCATCGAACACGTTGGTGCGCGATCTGGATGCGCCGTCGCCGGAATACTGTGGTCGCGGACGGCGGCCGCAGATTCCCTATGTCCGCGTGGATCGGTGGTGTGCGGCGTTGCCGGAGAACGCCTGGATGACGATCGAGGTGCGTGACGGCGCTCGCGGCCCGCTGGCGGTGCAGGCCGTGAAGACACGCGTCCAGGCGAAGAGCGATCGACGTCGCAACGGTCCCGAAGAGCTGTTGGTGGTGGTGCGCGAGGAGCAGAGCGATGGTACGATGAAGCACGATTACCACCTCGCGAACGCGGCGCCCGAAACGCCGCTGGCCGAATTCACCCGTGTCGTCAAGGCCGAGCATCGGATCGAGGAGTGCCTCGAGCGTGCGAAAGGCGAAGCGGGGCTTGCCCAATATCAGGTCCGCAATTGGCGTGGGTGGCACCACCATCAAACACTCTCGTTGTTGGCCGCATGGTTCCTGACGCAAGAAGACATGCGGGGGAAAAAAATACACCCCAGCACTCACTGTTCCACGTGTTCGCACCATCCTGGCCTCATTGCTCACTCGCGCCCTCGACTGCGGTTCGCCGGACTATATCAAGCGGCACAATACCCGGGTGATGCAGCGGAACGAATGTGCCTACGCATACCACTGGAAATCACGTAATCGCTTGGCTCCTCGAAGGTTCAGTCAACGGAAATAGCGGCTACAGTCAAAGTACGGAAACGTCACCACATGTCGGTTATCCCCTTTACGTCGGTTTACTATCCTGAATCCGATGGAAAACCCATGGCGGAATCGGATCTCCACCGCAACGAGATGGTCCGCCTGATTCAGTTGCTGGGCCGGTTCTTCGCGGGCCGGCGGGTCTATGTTTCGGCAGCCCTGCTCTTGTACTACGAGCAGGGCAACCCCAAGAAGTTCGTGGTGCCCGACGTGTTCGTGGTCAAGGGCATCGATCCTCATCCCCGACGGACTTACAAGGTGTGGGTGGAGCGGAAGGTGCCGGATGCCATTCTTGAAGTGACTTCGGGGAAAACGAAGAAGACGGATACAACCAAGAAGCCGGATCTTTACCGGCGACTGCGGGTGCCGGAGTACTTCTTGTTCGATCCGACGCAGGACTACCTCGACCCGCCACTGCAAGGCTATCGGGCGGTGGGCGAGCAGTACGAGCCGGTTGCGGCCGACGCCCAGGGGCGCTGGTGAGCGAGCAGCTTGGGCTGCGGCTGCAGCCGGAAGGGGAGCAACTGATGCTGTATCGCCTGGATACCGGCGAACGGTTGTTGACTGCCGACGAAGCCTGGCAGATCGAAGCCGAAGCGCGGCAGGCCGCGGAAAGAGATCGGCAGGCCGAAGCCGAAGCGCGGCGGGCCGCGGAAGCCGAGGTGGCGCGGCTCCGCGAGGAGTTGGATCGACGGGATACGCGATAGCCTTGTCGCCCGCGAGCGCTGGACAGGTTCGGACCAGGCGCAGAATGGCTCTATCGGCTATTGCACAGAGGTCCCTTCACTCGCCACTTTCCGTCACGGAGATCGTCTGATCGACGGCGACATCGGTCAGCACGTCGGTCCCTCCGCCGAGCCAGCGGACTTCGAGGCGGTCGACGCGGCGGTGATTGCCGAGGCCGAAGTGGAGCCGCATCCCGAAGTGGCTCTGATAGCTGCGGCCGCTGTGCACTTCGTCGATGAGCGTCAGGTCGCCGGCGACGACTTTCACCTGGGAGCCGACGCCGTAGCGATTGCACCGCTTGCCCTTGAGGTCGACCTGGAGCCAGTGGCCGGCGCCGGGAGATTCGTTTCGCAGCACCGTCGGACCGGCGCACGAGTTGAGAACGACGACGTCCACCCGGCCGTCGTTGTTCAGGTCGCCGAAGGCCGCGCCGCGGCTGCTACGCTTAACCTGCATTCCCTCGCCGCTTTGGGCCGAGACATCGACAAACTTGCCATTGCCGGTGTTCATCATGAGGATGTTGGGCAGTTCGTAGGCGGTGGTGTCTTTGCGCAGGGCGACGTTGTCGTCCAGGTCGCCGCAGGCGATGAACAGATCGCGGTGGCCGTCGTTGTCGAAGTCGACGAAGCCGTGGCCCCAGGTGACGTGCGGCAGGGTCGACGCACCCGCGCCGGTTTTGTGTGTGACGTCTTCGAAGAAGCCGCCGCCGAGATTGCGGTAAAGGGTGGAAAGCTCGCTCCCGTAGGAGGTGATGAACAGGTCAAGCAGGCCGTCGTTGTCGTAGTCGCCGAAATCGGTTCCCATGCTGCCGTGGGGCACACCGGCGATATCGTAGGCAACGCCGCTGATCGTGCCGACCTCGTCGAACTTGCCGCTGCCGTCGTTCTGGAAGAGGAAGTTGGGCATGACGTCGTTGCCGACCAGGATATCCGTGTCTCCGTCGGAGTCGTAGTCGGCACAGACCATGCCCATGCCGGTGCCGGCGGAGCGGGCGATGCCGGAGGATTCGCTGACGTCGGTGAAGGTGCCGTCGCCGTTGTTTCGATAGAGATTATCGGGCTCGGGCTCGTAGTCCAACGGGCTGGCATAGCTTGGCACGCCCATGAAGACGTGGGGAACGTGGTTCTCGTAAGTGAACTTCACGTAGTTGGCGACGTAGAGGTCGAGGTCGCCGTCGGCATCCACATCGAGGAAACAGACGCCCGCGCCGACCTTGTTGCCGCGGGCGACGCCGGCCTGGTGCGTGGCGTCGACGAACTTGCCATTGCCTTGATTGCGATAAAGGACGTTCGGGCCGAAATTGTTGAGGTAGAGGTCGAGGTCGCCGTCGTTGTCGTAGTCGCCGGCGGTCGCACCGAGACCGTGTCCGGTGTCGCCCACGCCGGCTTCGGCGGTAACATCGGTGAAGCGGAAGTTGCCGTCGTTTCGATAGAGGGCGTTGGTGAGCGGCGAGGCGGTCTTTGTGCCCTTAAGCGGTGCGCCGTTGAGGAAGTAAATGTCGTCGTCGCCATCGCCGTCGTAGTCGAACAGCACCAGGCCCGCGCTGACATACTCGACGATGTAGCGCTTGCCGGAACCGCCGTGGGCATGGGTGAACGTGATGCCGGTCTGACCGGTTACATCTTTCAATTGGATCGGACTTCCGCCAAAGGCTGTATCCAACAGCGCGGCCTGAGGCACGCCCAGGGCGACGACCAGCGGAATCAGAGTTGCCCAACCTTCAAGACGGCCCCGGAGCAGATTTCGATTAACAGTTCCGGGCATGTTTTCCGCTCCAGCCATCACGAGTTTAACGGCCTCTTGGGTGTTGCCTAGCCATTGCTGGCAGCGGGCCAGGATCTCGAGCGAATCTGGATTCGAGGGGAAGCATTCGACCAGATAACGGGCCACCGCCTTCGCTCCCTCGGCCAACCCCCCATCTATAGCCCGCTCTTCCACGTCCGCCGCATGGCACTGTTGTTACGTCTGAATCGCAGCGTTCGCTCCCATGCGATGGACGCAGGGGTGAGTGTGTGATATAATATTCAAGTATGACATATTTGTCAAGCAAGGCAGCAGCCAATGATTCCACACGAATTTACCGCCGAGGGGGTTTTGCCGCCAGGCGACCACGTAGCGACGGTCCTCGACCTCAGCGAGTCCTTGCTTGTGCATGGGCCTGCGGACTGTTCTCTTTATCCCCATTGTATCGTGTGGAACTCTATCCGCATTTTGGGCAGCTCTGCGGGATTCGAGACGAGCGGGGCTACGAGCTCGACTTTCCATCCGCTTTTCGCCGGTCGCGGCGCGATGGGAGCCCACGTGGAATCGTAAGGATTGGAGGTGGAACATGATTCGAAGCGAAATTGAATATCGCGAAGCGGTGAGACGAATCGGCGAGGAAGCCGCGCGTCTGGCGGAGCAGGAAGTCAAGCTCGCGGAGATGGGGCTGAGTCGCGAGGAGATCAAGCGCGCGATGGACCCGATGCGGTCGTTTCATGAGCAGTTGAAGGAGGAGGTGGCAAGCTATGAACGGCTGCTCCGAGGCGAATTTGCCGAACTGCACAATTTCGAAGCAGTCGGCCAACTTCTTGTGGGGCTTCGCATTGCGCGCGGGATTACACAGCGAGAGTTAGCCGAACGCCTCCGGGTGCACGAATCGCAGATCTCGCGCGACGAGCGAAACGAATATCACGGTATAACGATCGAGCGTGCGCAGCGCGTACTCGATGCCCTGGGTGTCGAGGTGACAACGATTGTCCAGAGGATCGGAGACGAACTGGTTGACGTTGCTTGAGAAATCCCCCAACTGGAACACGTCTTCGCTCGGCCGCCACTGCTTGTCCAAATCGGCGAGGACGACAAGGCTGACCACCCGTTGCCTGAAGATCCAGAACAGGCCGCCGTTGTAGCGCGCGATACGGACCTCGAAACCCTCTTCGTGCGCATATGGAACGTTCGGTGGCATTATGGCAGCGATCAATTCCGGTTACCAGAGGATTCATTTAATCCGCTTCCTTGAGTCGTTCGAGGCGGCGCCGAGCGGCTTCGGCTCTCTCGGGGGCGCCGAGATCGTTGTGAAGCCGAACGACTTCTTCGAGATAGGCCCGTTGCTTGGGCTCGATCGCGGCCAACTGTTCGAGCATTTCGATCGCCTGCGGGAGGCGGTTGGTGGAGCGGTAGAGCCAGGCAAGCGCCTGGCGGCACTCGACGTAGCCGTCGTTCAACGCCGCCGCACGACGCCAGAGTCGCTCTGCTTCGGCCAGCCGCTTTCGCGCGTAGTAGACCTGGCCGGCGTCGAGGTAGATCGTGGAGGAGTCGATCCGCATGGCCTCGAGATCGTCGTACTCGGATTTCTGGGTCTTGCGTACCTGGAGATCGGCGGCCTTTCGCTTCTGAAACTGTTCCATGGTCTCTTTAGCCCGCTCGCGCTGGCCTAGCCGGGCGAAGGCGTTGGCGAGGCCGTAGTAGGCCTCGGTGTGATCCGGCAGGATCCGGACGGCTGTCTCGTAGGCGGATTTCGCTTTCTCAAATTCGTCGCGCTGGAGGTAAGCCTGGCCGAGGAGCACATAGGCTTCGGAAAGAAACGGCCGGCGCTGGACGTGCTTCTCGAGCACGGGGATCGATTTTTCCGCGGATCCGGCGTTGATCCACGCCCTGGCGAGCTCGAGTTCGGCCTTGGGCCAGTCGGGGTTGCGCTCGAGCGCTTCGCGGAACAGGTCGGCGGCCTTTTGATAATCGCCTTTCTCGGCCAAGACGGTGGCTTTTCCGAAATGCGCGTAAGCATAGTCGGGGTTGAGCTCCAGGCATCGGTCCCAGTGGCCGACCGCAGCCGCGGTATTGCCCAGCCATTTTTCGCAGCGGGCGATGACCTCCACGGCGTCCGGGTCGGAGGGGAAGCACTCGACCATGTAACGAGCCACATTTCGTGCTTCTTCCGCCATGGCCGCTTGCGAGCCGGGCAAAGGCGAGTCGGGGTCGGGCAGGTGTGCCAGGGCTTCCGGGTCGATTTTGGGCGCGGTCGTCGAGCCGTTTGCAGCGGTTGAGGGAGCGGGCGCTTCGGGCTGGACTGTAGCAGCCGCCGGGGCGGCGTGTGATGACTGCATCGGCTCCGAAGCCTGGTCGACGTGGAATCTGTCGAACGGAAGCAGGCGAACAGCCAGCCGGGGCGCAAAGAAACCTAACAATGCTGCCAGGGCAGCTACCGCAAGAAGCTGAACACCGACGATCCACGGTAGTTTGCGTTCGAGGCGTGCAGGTCGCCGCGATTGGGCATCGGCACCTAACCTTACAGCGGGGGCGTGGCGGGAGTTTTTCTCTGGCGGCATGTGCACGTGCTCCCATTTGCGAATCGCGACGATTTTTTCACCATAGCCTCGCCGAAAGCAAGCGACAACTACGCAGGTCTTTCTGCAAGGGAATTGACATGTCGCCCGGCTTCCGCGTAGGGTAGAGGCGTGGATCGCAGGGGAACGGGTGAGGTAACCGTTCACGCCCGCGGAAGAGAGGGGGACACGTCCATGTTTTCGGCCAACGTGTTTGACGCCAAAGTACTCGAATTGGCCGAAAAATGGACCAGTCCCCGTCCGCGGGCGTGAACGGTTACCGGGCGAGTCGCTTGTCGGGGCTGGACTTCTGTTTCGCACGAACGAACTTGCAGGAGGGTGGAACATGCTGCGTGTGATTGGTTCAGTGGTGATGGCGGCGTTGGTAGTTATCATTCTCGGCTGCGGCGGGGGCAGTGGTGAGAATCCGGCTGCGGTTCCGGTTTCGGGCACCGTTACCCTCGGCGGTCAGCCGGTCGAGGGCGCCCAGGTCGTTTTCTCCCCCACGGGTGGCGAAGGGAACGCAGCCGCCGGCACGACGGATGCGACGGGGAAGTATTCGTTGACCACCGGTGCTGCTGGCGACGGTGCCGTGCCGGGCTCGTACCGGGTGGCGATCACGAAGGTCGAAGGAGCCACACAGCCAGGGACGACGGGGATGAGCGAAGAAGAGTCGCGAGCAGCGCATTACAATCAAGCTGCGGGCGGCGACGCAGAGGGGCCAAAGGATCTGTTGCCGGCGAAGTACAAGAGTGCCGACACGTCCGGGCTCAAGGCAGAAGTTCAAGCGGGGCAGGAAAACCGTTTTGATTTCGCGCTCTCGGAGGATGGGATGCCGGCGGGCGCATCCGGCGGGGACCAAGGTGACAAGTGACGGCCGTACGGCGACGATCGCTGGTGTATGCCATCTTCATCGGCGCGACTGCCGGCTTTTGGCTTTCCGTTTGGTCTTGGCCTGAAGATCGATCCGGCGGCAGGGCGAAGCCTCAGTCGGTCGGGGAGAGGGAGGCCGATTTTTCCGATCCGGCGTTTTCCGCTGGAGCCAGCGCGGCCGATTTGAAGAGCGCGGCGCTGCGGGTGGCGAAAGGATTGGTCGCGGATTATCCGGAGTCCGCCGAGGCCTGGGACATCCTGGCTCGTACCCACTTCAATCTCTCCGGCTTCGATTCTGCCACGGAGGCATGGGAGAAATGTGTTGCGTTGGATCCGAGGTTGATCGAGGCGTGGTATGGGCTTGGATTCATTGCTCATACCGAAGGCGACCATGAGAGGGCCGTTGACAAGCTGCGCAAGGCGGCAGCCCTCTCCGCGTCGGATGTCCGGGTGCCGGTCCTGCTTGCCGAAGAGTTGATGAAGCTGAACCGGATCGAGGAGGCCGTGACCATGCTTGAGAGTCACGTGTCCGGCCCCCTGGCGTCGGCAGCCGCCCTCGTTTCACTCGGCCAGGCGTATCTTCAGCTCCAGCAGAATGAAAAAGCGAGGCGGACCCTGGAATTGGCAGCGCAAATTGCGCCGGACAAGAAGTCCGCGGTCTATGGGCTTGCGACCGTTTGTGCACGGCTGGGGGATCAAGCGGCTGCCCGGCGCTATCAGGAAGAATTCGCCAAGCTGGATGCGATCGGTCTCGAAAAAGGGATCGAAGCTTACCAACAAATCAACGACGATGTCGCCTCGACGCGGCAGATTGCTGCGAGGGCTTTTCTCGACGCCGGACGCTTCTACCGGGGGCAGAAACGGCCGGGCAAGGCGAGCGAACTGCTGCGCAAGGTCGTGGTCCTGGACTCGGATCATATCGAGGCGAGGAAAGAACTGCTTGCGCTGTACGAGGAGGGCGGTCGAGACGCCGAGGCCCTGGAGATTTGCCGGCAGCTCAGCCGGCTTCAGCCGGACAACGGCGACCATTGGCTGAATCTGGGATTGCTTCGGGCGAGGCTTGGGGATTTCGAGGGCGCCGCGACGGCAACGGAGCGAGCCCTGGAGATCGATCCAGACAACGCCAAATACCGCGAAGTCCATGAAGTGATCGCTCGGGGGAAATAGCGTGGGTTCGGCCGGCCGGCGAGTCTGCGATGTGAGCGGCCGAGGGGGGGCCGGCAGCCTGGTATGGCTGGCAACGGTGATTTCCTCCGCGCTCGGGGGCAGTCCGATTCAACTCCGCGACGTGACGGCGCAGAGCGGCATCACGTTCGTTCATACGGATGGCGGTTCCGGGCGGCGGTATATCGTGGAAACGGTCAGCGCCGGGCTGGCTCTTTTCGATTACGACATGGATGGCGATATCGACATCTACTTCCTCAACGGCTCTCCCCTGCCCGGAACCGAGGTGGACAGTCCGCCCACCAACAGACTTTACCGTAATGACGGCGACTTTCATTTCACAGACGTTACGGAGCAGGCGGGCGTCGGGGATCGCGGATACGGTTTGGGGGTCGCCGTGGGCGATTACGACAACGACGGAGATCCGGATATCTATTTGAACAACTACGGCCGCAACGTCCTGTACCGCAATAACGGCGACGGCACTTTTTCGGACGTGGCCGAATCCAGCGGCACAGCCGATGGAAATCAGGTGGGAGCAGGCACCTGTTTTCTCGACATGGAAGGCGACGGCGATCTGGATCTGTACGTATCGCACTACCTGGAATTCTCTCCGGAAACGGCCCCGACCGCAACGCGGCGGGGTGTGCCGCTGTACGCGGCTCCGGAACTGTTCCCTCCGGCGCCCGATGCTCTGTACCGCAACAACGGTGATGGGACGTTCACCGACGTGAGTCGGCAATCCGGCGTTGCCGGACACCGGGGTTGGGGAATGGGAATGGTCGCCGCCGACTATGACAACGACGGGGATACCGACATCTTCGTCGGGAACGACGTGATGCGCAATTTCGTCTTCCAGAATGACGGGACCGGCAAGTTCCAGGAAATCGGCATGTTCAGCGGTGCCGCGTATGACGTAAGCGGGCAGGCGCACGGGAGCATGGGCGTCGGCTGCGGAGACTACAACAACGACGGCTGGCTCGATCTCTACGTGACTTCTTATCAGCGCCAGCTCGCGGTGCTCTATCGGAATCTCGGCGGCCGGATGTTTGAAGACGTCAGCCAAACGACCCAGGCGGGAGCCGGCACGTACGAGCATGTCACGTGGGGAGCCGATCTGGTCGATTTTGACAACGACGGAGATCGCGACCTCTTCGTCGCACGCGGACACCTCCACGACAATATCGAGCAGATCGACCCGGCAACATCCTACCGCGCGACCAACCTGCTGCTGATGAACTCGGGCGATGATCGATTCGTCGACGTCTCCGCGGAAAGCGGCGACGGAATGCGTGTGAAGCGAAGCAGCCGCGGTGCCGGATTTGACGACCTGGACAACGACGGAGACGTCGATGTGGTTATCTTGAACTCACGGGAGGGCCCGACGATTCTCCGGAACGATTCGCCTGCGCGTGGAAACTGGATCCAGATTCAGCTTCGCGGCACGCGTAGCAATCGTGACGGTGTTGGAGCGCACGTGAAGGTGGTCGCCGGAGATCTGGTCCTGGCTGATGAAGTCCATAGCGGCCGGGGATCCCAGAGCCATTACGGCACGCGGCTCCATTTTGGCCTGGGGAGGAAAAAAAGGGTCGACCGAATCGAGATCCGCTGGATTGGGGATGGCATTGGCGTCCTGGAGAGCGTTCTCGGCGGCCGGCTCGTCTTGGTCAAGCAGTCGTAGTGTTCCGCCAACGTTCCCGTGATGGGAATAGCCGAACCTCTGAGAGTCCGTCGCCAAGGTCTTACAACTTCAGCGATGTGTCATTGGACGGCTGCCGGAACGCTAGTATATTCAGGTGGGATGAGATCTCCCTTTTTATGCGACTCCTGTCCCGGAACCGCACACGCTCGTTGCTGTTTCTCGATGTTCATTGGAGGCAAGGTTGCGCGGGAGGGGAGGTTTCTGCCGAATATTTTATTGATGTGATGGAAGCCGCGCGTTATAAAAGGGCGAACGCTCAGGTGCAGATTGTGCCACAGGCGCTGCCTTTGGGCGGAAGAGTCGGCAAGAGGGCGGTTTCGTGTCGGACGGTTCCTTATTGCTCTAATCGGGAGGGATCTTTATGGCTGCTTCATGGTTTCGGCGTCGCTTCTGGCGAGCATTCACTTTAGTCGAACTGTTGGTGGTTATTGCCATCATCGGCATCTTGATCGCTCTGTTGTTACCGGCAGTCCAGGCCGCTCGGGAAGCGGCCAGGCGGTCGCAGTGCTCGAACAACATCAAGCAGATCGGTCTGGCGATCCATAACTATGCGGATGTTTATAAGTTGCTTCCGCCGGGGCAGATGGGCACGTGGGATCCGGGTGGATGGAATACCCACACGATTCACAATGACAACAACCTCAGCACGTTGTTTCACATTCTGCCTTACATGGAGCAACAGCCGCTGTATGACCAAATAACCGGACCCCTTGGAACCTATCCGCCGCAAGGCTGCTGGGGAATGGAGGAGTCGTATGCGCCTTTCCGCCAGCACATCAGCAGTTTCTTCTGCCCTTCCGACGGCAACGGTCCCAACAGGAATCCGGCGAACCAGACCGGCGCCGCGAATTATTGCTTCAGCCGGGGTGATCGGATCAGCGACATCGTCAGCCCGGGTCTGTCGACGGCACGAGGCGTTTTTATGCGAGGCCGCTGCCGGAGTTTCGCGGACATCAAGGACGGCACGAGCAATACCGTTGCGGTGAGCGAGCACGGAGTCTGGACCGGCAACGTTCTTTATCTGCACGGGGGCTTCTGCAGCGTGGCCAACTTGCACACCGGGCCGGTGGTCTGCCTCCAGTACAAGGGGACGAACAACCAGTTGACGTGTGGATCCCCGGGGGCGGATCATCTGGAACAGATCGGCCGCGCTTGGGCGGCCGGTTGGCCGATCTATACCGGCTTCACGACGGTACTTGGCCCCAACCAGCCGCACTGCGCTTCCAGCACCGGCGAGTGGGCTTCGGGGGTGTTTCCGCCGGACAGCTATCATCCTGGTGGCGTTAACGTCGGCATGACGGATGCCTCGGTGCGATTCATCAGCGAAACGATCGACACGGGGAATCTGGCGTCCGCGCAGCCTGCCACCGGCACGGTAGCCAGCCCGTACGGAGTCTGGGGCGCGCTGGGGACCATTCAGGGTGGCGAGTCCGTCAGTAACTTCTAACCAATGAGCACATAAGCCGCCGAAACCGTCGGCCGAGAGTTCGGGGCCGGTTCTTCCTTGGCAATCGCCTCGCGGCGATCTTGGAAGAATCGGCCCTTACGCGTTATTGGCTCTTTAGAAGGTGAGGATCCGGTCACCGAGTGTACCGTCCAGGTTGGCGACCGGCGACCTTCTGATTCCACCAGATGGCGATCCCGCAGGTTTGCTTGCCTGGATCGCCGTGCCACCCGACAGCGAAGTCGCTGTCTCCATCGCCATCGAAATCAGCCACTTCCAGACCGGCATAGTAAGGAGAGCCGGACTCGAGTACGTGTCGGGCGAACCGGCCCGGTCGGGTCTGCTCCAGAAGGACGATGGACGGCCACTGCTGGGGCGTGGCCGTTGTGGGCTTGACCTCCGGCGGCAGAAAGGCCGCGACAAGGAGGTCCTGGTCGCCGTCGAGGTCGAAATCGGCGGCCCGGATCCGGCAGGCCCCGGAGAGGTCGATAAGACGATGGTAATGGAACTGGCCGTCGCCGCCGTTCTCGAGCCACTGGGCGCCGTGCCAGGGCGGTACGTAACGATTGTCGAACGCGTCGCCGTTGGTGTAGAGGATGTCCTGATCGCCATCCTGATCGACGTCGGCGAGGCTGATGGTGCTGGAGCCGAAAGTCAGGTCGGCAGCGCGCCAAAGCGACGGCGGAAAAAACGGTCGCCTGAGGCGCCTCGCGGCTTACTGCGAAACCGTTTCGCCGCCTTCCATGCTGCCCATGGCTCCCCAAACACCATACGGGCTCCTCACGGTGCCGGTAGTAGGTTGCGGCGCCGCAAGATTGCCCGTGTCGATCGTTTCGCTGATGAAGCGGACGGAGCCATCGCACATGGCGCCGTTGGCGCCGCCGGGGTGGTAGCTTTGCGGCGGAAATGTCCCCCAGCCCCACTCGCCATAAGCGTTGGAGGCCATTGGGCTGTTGGGCGGAGTGACCGTGTTGAACCCCGAGGTAATCGGGTAGCCGGATGACCAACCCTCGCCGATTCGCCAGTGGCTGGGCGCGGCCGTACAGTTCAACTGGCCATTAATAGCCTGAAACGACATGGCAATCACCGGGCTTGTGTCCAAGCCGGAGACATTTGCACACAGGCCGCCGAGGGCGTTTAGGGGGCTTCCGGGATACACCACGCGTTCGCTGATCGCGATGGTATTGCTGGTGCCATCTTGAATCTGCGCAAGCTTAATACAGCGAGAGTTCCTAAAAACACCGCGCGGCGAACTTGCCAAATTGTTGATGTAGTCGCCCCGGCTGAAAACGTAGTTCACAGTCGCGATACTACCGTTGTTGGGATGCGGGTTCGCCGCGTTGCCGTCCGACGGGCAATTTACCGACTGGATCCTCGCTTGATACGGCGGATAGGCACCCCAATGCACCCACGGGCCGCCGGGAGGATAAGTGGTTCCGCCCGCTGTGATCGAAGACCCCATCTGGTCCCACAACGGCTGCTGCTCGATAAACGGCAGCATGTGGTAAATCGGACCGGCGGCGTTGCACGTCCCTGTATTCGTATTCCAGGCACAACCCGGCGGGGAAGTTCCCATCTGACCGGGAGGCAGAGTCTTGTACGTGCTCTCGTAATTCAGCGCAGCCAGCGCAAGCTGCTTGAGATTGTTGGTACACTGCGAACGCCGGGCGGCCTCGCGGGCCGCCTGAACGGCAGGTAGGAGCAGCGCGATCAGAATGCCGATGATGGCGATCACCACCAGTAGCTCGACGAGTGTGAAAGCGCGCCCCAAGCGGCGCCGAATTTTGGAAAGGACCATGGCAGCCTCCGTAAAAGAAACAAGTTAAGATGCGGTAAAACGCGCCCACGTTCGGGCGTTGTTCGACTGCCACTTCTCTGCGCCCGTTCCGCACGTCGCCGTTGAGCCTTACGTACCAGCTTCTTTTTAACACCGGCTTTCCGGAAAGGCAACAAGTATTTCAGAGTTTTTAGACTGCGCAACCGTTGCCGGCTGGCTACGGACAGCGGTGCCGACAGCCAAGGTATTCGCTATTGGCTTACTCCGACGTCTCCGCTGCTGCACCCGGGTTCTCCGTCGCCTGGGGGTTCTCAGGCGATTCCGCCCCGTCGGAAGTCAATTGGAAATCAAATTCCGTCTGACCTCCTTTGGCCACATCTACCTTGAGGCCGGATTTCGACGGATCCTTATATTTGGCTGGGAGTCTATCCTCGAACTGCGGCTCGGCCTGCTCCCCCTTGTCGAGGGCCTCCATTGCCGCTTGTGTGGCCTCTTCTGCGCTCATGCCTGGCTTAACGGCCTCGGATGCGGGGGATTGCCCTGTCGCCTCTGTCTTGGAGATCATAACCAGATAGTTCCCCGGCAGAGCACCATCGCCAGGATCCAGCGTCGTCAACTTATAGCGGCCGCTGGCGTCGGTTACACCTGAAGCAGCCTTACCACCACCAGCCGGAGCAAACACGACCCTCGCACCTTCCACAGGCGATCCATCGAGCGTGACGGTGCCAGATACCGGCACCGTATCCAATCCACTATTGCTGCTCCCACAACCCAAAGCCACCAGCACGACCAACCCGAGTGCCACCGTTTGCATCAATCGTAGCATGACTGACCCCCCATTCTTCTAAAGGACAAATGTTCGTCTCTTCCATAAGCCATAGCTCAATGCGGCGTAACTCTGATGGCCTCCGCATGACCGCTACCGTAGGCCGAAGAAACCAGCCACGTCAACCCCCCGGTTGCTTTCGGGCTTTGCTGTAGCAAGCGTGCAGCCTCAGCGGCTGCTGCGAATCTTCTGATTCCACCATACCGCGATCCAGTAAGTCTGGTCGCGGGGGCCGCCATGCGTTCCCACCGCAAAGTCTGTATCGCCATCACCATCGAAATCCGCGACCTCAAGCCCGGCATGGTAGGGAAAGCCGGTTTCGAGCACGTGCCGAGCGAACCGGCCCGGCGAAGTCTGTTCCAGCAGCAGAACCGACGGCCATTTGTTCGGAGTTGCCGTTTCAGGCTTCACCTCCAGCGGCAGGAATGCGGCCACGACGAGGTCCTGGTCACCATCCAAGTCGAAGTCGCTTAAGCGGATCCGGCACGCTCCGGAGAGATCGGTGAGTCGGTGGTACTTGAACTCGCCGCGTCCGCGGTTTTCCAGCCACTGAACGCCGTGCCACGGCGGCACGTAGTGGTTGTCGAATGCATCGCCATTGGCAAAGAGGACGTCCCTATCGCCGTCGAGATCCAAGTCGGCCAGACTGATCGTGCTGGACCCGAAGGTAAGATCCGGCGCCCTCCAGAGCGTGCGGCAATGAAACCCGCCGTTCTCCTGCCCGAAAAAAGCCTCGACGCACTCGTACTCCTGGCTCACCAACGCCAGGAAGTCCAGTCGTCCGTCCCCATTGATATCCCAGACGGGAACCGTCGTCGTGCCGGGGCGGGAATCGATTTCCTCAAGTTCGAAGCGAGGCATTTCACCCGACGAGGCGATGTTTCTCAGAAGCAGGATTCTTCCCGTGCGATGCCAGCCGAAGTCGGCAACCAGAAGGTCAAGGTCGCCGTCCGAATCGAAATCCGCCGCTCGAACGTCATCCACTCGGCCAAGCCCCGAAGCTAGCACGACCTCGTCAAACTGTCCCTGCTTCTCACTTCGCAGCCACACGACTTTGCCCCGATCGTGATCCGTCGCCACAAAGCTACCTAGGTCCGCAATCACAAGGTCTAAGTCGCCGTCCGCGTCCAGGTCGCACGGTTCGGCATGGCAGGGATTTCGCAGCCGCGCCAGCGGTCGAATGTCGCGGGGACGTTGGTGGAGATCGACTGCAAGCACGTATCCTCCGCGCATGTCGCATACGACCAGCACCGGATGTCCTCTACGGTCGATACGCACCCACCGCAGGCTCGCCAGGGCCGGGACGATCCGGCTCTGCCGTACAGACAGCTTTTCGACCTTGAACGAGGTGCCCAAGGGTGCATCGGCATTGCGGGGCTGCGGATACTCAATCCGTTCCGGCGCACGTGAGCGGAAATAATTCGCAGTCACGTCGAGCGGGGGCGCATCGAGGTCGGTGCGACCTGAGCGGGCGTGGAAGATGTAGCCGAGTTCGACCTCGTCGACCCAGGCATCGCGATGAAAGCTCTCCGGACGGGGGACGGCGTGGCAGTCGCCGCAAAATGCGAGGATTCGGGATTCGGTCGCGTCGTCGATTGCCGTGTCGGTCGCCGTTGTCACCTGGCTGAGCGATTGTCGAGCTGGCCGGTCGACAAAGTACCGCCAGAAGAGGACGGCGATTGCCAGAGAACCCAGGCAGGCAATCCACCCCAGCGTGGATCGCACCGAGGGAGGCCGTTTACGAGAGAGTGGGGAAATCAAGGGAGACCACGTCCTTTCTTTGCTTTCTATGTTATACTGGCGGCAGCCGCATTGGTGGCGGGCGGTGAGAAGAGGCCTTCAGCCAAATGTCGGTTGTCAAGACTTGCCGCGATGGATTCTGACGAACATGGCAGGACGACGCAAATGGATTCTGCTGACGGCAGGCTTGTTGTCGCTGGCTGCGGGCGCGGCGCTGCTCGGCCGGGGAGCCGCGGCAAGGCTGCTCTGCTGGACGGCTTCGCACGCCATGACTGCCGGAGACTTGTCCCGGGCAGAATCTCGTTTGTTGCGGGCGGCGCGGCTCGATCCGGATAGCTATCGACCGGCGCTGCTGCTGGCGGCGTGCTCTCGGCGCCTCGGTGAAATGGACGCATGGAGCGAGGCGTTGGAACGGGCGCGCGCCCAGGGGGCGCCGGCCGGTGCCCTGGAGCTTGAACAGCGGCTGGGGAGCGTGCAGAGCGGCAAGCTGGAGGGTGGCGTTGAGCGCGAAATCGCGGACCTGGTCTTGCTCGGGGCGACATCGGACGATCTCGCCGCCGCGATCGTGCTGGGGCTGCTGGCACGGGGCGACTTGCAGGCGGCCGGGAACTTTCTCAACGCGGGACTCGATCCGAAGCCGACCGAGGCACAGTTCGCTTATCTGTGGGGCGTTTACTGGCGGCACCAGGGCGGCTTCGACGAGGCCGAGTCGCGGCTCACTCGTGCCCTGGCGGCAGCGCCGGCACACGAACCGGCCCGCGCCGAACTGGCGGCCCTGATGGCGCAGCAGGGGCACCGTTTACGGGCGGTCGAGGAGTACTCAGAGCTCGTGGCTCGATCCGGCGGGCGAGAGTCGGTCGTGCTGGAGCTGGCAAGGGCCTTGCGACAGCTCGGACGTTTTGCCGACGCCCGCCGTGTACTGGCGTCCGTCGCATCGCAGGATTCGCCGTCGAACCGGGCTGCCATGCAGATTGCAGAGATCGAATGTGATCTGGGCAACTACCAGGAAGCGGGGGACTGGCTCGAGAGGCTTCGCCCGCAGGAGTCGATGGATTCGGTCCTCATCACGCTTGCGGCCCGCATCTGCTCGCTTGAGGGCAAGACCCTCGAGGCGGAGCGACTGTTCGATCGTGTGGCTGCCCTGAGCGACCGGGCGCTGGTTGCCATGGACTTGCAGCAGCATCTGTCGGAGCATCCCGGCGACCGCTCGGCCGCTCGGCAGTTGCAGACCCTGTACGGGACGCCTTTGCCGCCTACCGATCTGGAGGTTCTGACACCGGTGACGGCCGACGGTTCCGCAACGGCGGACTCGCGCGCGGCGGAACTATACGCTCGGCACTGCGGCGCGTGCCACGGTTCGACGGGCGACGGGCGAGGGCGTGCCGGGCGTCATCTCTTCCCGAGGCCGCGCGATCTCCGCAACGACGAGTCGCGATTGGTAAGCACGCGGAACGGAGTGCCGACGCCGGGTGATTGGGATGCGGTCCTCCGTCGCGGAATGCCCGGCACTTCCATGCCGGCATTCGACGAGCTCAGGGAGTCGGACCGGAACCTTCTGCTGGGGCAAATCGTGGAATTCCGGCGCGAGGGAGTTCGCGAGCAACTGGTGCGATCGATGCGGATGGCAGGAGACGACGTCGACGAGGAGGATGTCGAAGCAGCGGTCGAGCAGTGCACATCGCCGGGTGAGAGGATCGAGGTTCCCGGCATTTTTCCGACCGGTGGCGGAACAGAGGGGGACAGGTCCATGTTTTCGGCCAACGTCTTTGATGTCAAAACACCCGAATTGGCCGAAAAATGGACCAGTCCCCGGCCGCCCCGTGAACGGTTACGCGGGGCGGGAGCGGAGAAGTATCAGCAGCTTGGCTGCAATAAGTGTCACGGCGACGACGGTCGCGGTGGGACCGAGCCGGCCGGGTTCGACCGGTGGGGCTATCCGGTGCGTCCTCGGGATCTGGCGCGCGAGCCGATGAAGGGCGGGCAGGAGCCCGAATCGATCTATCTTCGGCTTGCGGCCGGGATGCCGGGTACGGCTCACCCGGCGGTCGTCGGACTCTCGCCGGATGAATTGGCCGTGCTCGCGTTTTACGTGCAGTCGCTTGGGAAAGGTCAGGAGCTTGCGCTGACCAACCATGAGCGGTGGGCCGTCGCGGAGCCGGATGCGTACCGGGCGGCGAGTGGTCCGGCGGTGAGGGGCGGCGAAAGCTCGGCAGACGATTGACGGATAGTCTGTGTTTCGGGTGGCTGTCGAGGGGGCGGGCAGCATTACGCGTGGTTTTTGGCCAACGGCTATGTTCACCCGGACAGGTGTCGTTCCGACTACGGTGAATATGGCCTTTGGCCAAAAAAACTTGTTTTGCTTCCTTGTCCCTGGGGAACGACCCCAGGCTACGGTGATGAGAGGCCTTTGGCCAACAAGAAAACGCCCTACCTTGCAGAATGAAACCCGAAGCCAAACAGGCGGATGAAATCCCCATGTTTTCACCTCTCCAGGTCTGGAATCTTTTTCCGTATCGGCCACCAGCCGCTACGGTGCGGCAGAACGGTATCGCGGCCGATACGGAAAGAGACGCCAGACCCTTTGCCGCACATGCCGAGCAGGTCGCGTTTGACCGTCCGGGGGTCTGGGATTAGGGTGGATTTAGAGCACGAGGTCTTGGCATAGGCTCTTCGTCAGGTTGACGGCGGCGAGAGGGAATTGTGAGAAAACGGGTCATCTATTGCGTGCTCTTCGCCGCCGGTTTGGTCGCGGTCGGTAGCGTGGGATTGCTCGTTCTTCGCAGGACGGAGGTTTCCGCGGAAAGCGTGCTCGCGGGATTTGATTCCGCGGAAGGGCATCGCGGTCTTGAGATCCGGTACCCGATCGATGGCGCCACGTTTCCGCCGGAAATCGTCGCTCCGACGTTTCGTTGGGAAGATTCGTGCCCGGAAGCAAACCGTTGGGCGATCGGAGTGCAGCTCAACGGTCGGACGCAGCGGTTGAGCTTCTGGTCGGATTTGCGCGAGTGGAAACCCTCGGAGACCGCCTGGCGGACGATCAAGAAGCACAGCCGGCAGCATCCGGCAGAGATCACGGTTCTGGGGGTGAACGACCGACGCGCCGGAATTGTCCTCAGTGCGTCGCGGGTGGCGATCCGCACTTCAGGGGACGAGGTCGGGGCGCCGCTGTTCTACCGGGAGGTGCATCTGCCGTTCATCGAGGCCGTGACCGATCCGGCGCGGCATATCCGGTGGCGGTTCGGCACGGTCGATTCGCCGAAGCCGCCCGTGGTTCTGGAGGGCCTTCCTAGCTGCGCGAACTGCCACTCGTTTTCCGCCGACGGCTCGACGATGGGCATGGACGTCGATTATGCCAACGACAAGGCGTCGTACGTCATCGCGCCGGTTGCAGAGGAGATGGTCCTGGATGGAGCCAAGACGATCACCTGGAACGGCTACCGTCCGGAAGACAAGCAGAAGACGTTCGGCCTGCTGCCGCAGATCTCGCCCGACGGAAAGTACTGCATTTGCATGGTCAAGGATCGATCGGTCTTCGTCGACCGGCCGGATTTGGCCTTTTCCCAGTTGTTCTTTCCGATTCGCGGAATTCTGGTCTATTACGACATCGAAAAGAGGACGTTTCACTCGCTGCCCGGCGCCGACGACCCGCGATATGTTCAGGCCAATCCGGTATGGAGTCCCGACGGAAGACACATCGTGTTCGCCAGGCAGAAGGCTTACGACCTGAAACACCTTCGCAAGACGGAGTCGAGCCTGCTGGATGCGGACGAGGCGAAGGAGTTTTTGGAAGAGGGGAAGACCTTTCAGTACGACCTGTATCGCATCGAGTTCAACGGCGGCCGTGGCGGAGAGCTGGAGCCGCTGGAAGGCGCGTCGCGAAACGGCATGAGCAATTACTTCCCCAAATACTCTCCGGACGGCAAGTGGATCGTCTTCTGCCAGGCAAGGAGTTTCATGCTGCTTCAACCGGACAGCCGGCTATGGATCATCCCGGCGGCAGGCGGCGAAGCCAGGCGGCTTGAGTGCAATACCGGCCGGATGAACTCTTGGCACAGTTGGTCACCCAACTCCCGCTGGCTGGTGTTTTCTTCCAAGGCATTCTCGCCTTACACGCAACTGATGCTGACGCATATCGACGAAGAGGGTCGCAGCAGTCCGCCGGTGTTGCTTGAGCATTTCACGGCTTCGGACAAGGCGGCGAATATCCCCGAGTTCTGCAACAACCGTGCCGGGGCGATCCGGCAGATCCGGCAGACCTTTGTCGACGACTACAACTACTATCGTGCCGGCTATCAAGCGTACCAGGAGGGCGCTTACGAGTCGGCGGCTCGCAACTATCGCAAGGCGATCGAGGCGAACCCGAAGTACGTCGAGGCCTATCAGGGGCTGGGGGTAGCGCTGATGTCGCTCGACGACCCCGCCGGAGCGGAGCCCCAGTTTCGCAAGGTGATCGAGCTTGCGCCCGATTTCGCCGAGGCCCATTCGAACCTGGGCAACGTGCTGGCCCGGCAGGGAAAGTTCCAGGAGGCGATCGATCCGCTGCGGACTTCGCTCAAGCTCAAGCCGGACAACGCCTCGGCGCACGTCGTTCTGGGACGGGTTCTGGAGGGGTTGGGGCGGGCGCAGGAAGGCCGAGCCCACCTGGCCGAGGCGGCCCGATTCAATCCTTTGTATGCCGAGGCCCGGCGGCACGTCGAGCGGGGCGATTCGTCACTCGAGGCAGGTCGAGTTCAAGAGGCGCTGGACGCCTATCGGCAGGCGGTGGAGGCTTCGCCCGACTACGTGCCTGCGCTGGTGCGCCTGGCGGCGGTGCTTGCGATGAGCGAAAGCGACGAAGTGCGCAACGGCGGGGAAGCGACGGAGCTGGCCGGCAAGGCCGCCAGGCTTACAGGTTTCCAGGACCCCTACGCGCTGGCCGTGCTGGCGGCGGCGTACGCCGAAGCGGGGCAGTTCGGCGACGCGGTGTACATGGCCCAGCGAGCAAAGCAGTTGGCCGCGGCGGGAGGCGACGGGAAACTCATCCAGCGGATCGACGAAGAACTGGCGCTCTACCAGGCGGCGAAGCCCTGCCGGCGGCCCGGGCGTTTTCTCAAGCAATGGTAACTGTTCCCGGGCATTTCATGAAAGCTTCGCGAAAGACCTCGAAAGCTCGTCGCGAGAAGCGGCGAATACCTCGCCGCCGTTGGAGGGCGGTGGCCGTGGGCGCAATGGTTTTGTCGTTGATCGCCGCCACGGTGGTGTGGATCGTTCGCCGTGAGCCGGCGATCCACGTGGAGCAGATCCTGGCGGCCTACGGGGAAGCCCGCGGGTATGGACAGCTCCGCGTGGACTACCCCGCGGACGGTACCGTATTTCCGCCGGAGATCATCCCGCCGACGTTCTGCTGGGCAGATCCTTCGCGTGGGAGCAATCTCTGGGCCGTGACGGTCGCGTTTGCCGACGGATCGCAACCGATCAGCAGTGCCTGCCTGGCCGAGCGATGGACGCCCGAGGAGCCGGTCTGGGAAGCGATGAAACGCCGCACGGTGGAGAGCCCCGCCACGGTGACGATCGTGGGCGTGGACCGGGCGCGGCAGGATCGAATCCTGTCGGCAGCGAGGCTCTCGTTTCTCACTTCCAAGGATGAGGTCGGCGCCCCGATTTTCTATCGGGAAGTCGGGTTGCCGTTCGAGGCGGCGGTTCGCGATCCGGCCAGGCATATCCGCTGGCGGTTCGGCCCGATTTCGTCGCGCGAGCCGCCGCCGGTCGTCCTGGAGAAGCTGCCGGTGTGTGCCAACTGCCACAGCTTCTCCCGGGATGGGGCGGCGATGGGAATGGACGTCGACTATGCCAATGACAAGGGCGCGTATATCGTTCGCCCCGTGGCGGAGGAGATCACGCTCGACCGCGAGTCGGTCTTTACGTGGAGCGACTTTCGGCGGGAGGACAAGCAGCGGACGTTCGGCCTGCTGTCGCAGATTTCGCCGGACGGGCGCTACGTCGTGAGCACCGTGAAGGACCTCTCGGTCTTCGTTCCTCGCCCCGATCCGGCCTTCAGCCAGTTGTTTTTTCCGATCCAGGGAATCCTGGCCTACCACGATTGCCGGACGAAGCAGTTCGCGGCGTTGCCGGGCGCCGACGATCCGGAGTTCGTCCAGAGCAACGCGAGCTGGAGTCCCGACGGCAAGTTCATCGTCTTTGCGCGAGCCAGGAAGCACCAGTTGCGCCGTCCGCCTCAGCCTGGGAGGGTGCTGCTGTCGGAGGAGGACTGCCGGGAGTTCATCGACGGCAAGGCGACCATACGGTACGACCTGTATCGCGTCGGGTTCAACGACGGGAAAGGAGGGACGGCCGAACCGGTGCCCGGGGCATCGCACAACGGCATGAGCAACTATTTCGCGCGCTATTCGCCGGACGGAAAGTGGATCGTCTTCTGCCGCGCCAAGAACTTCATGCTTTTGCAGCCCGACAGCGAGTTGCACATCGTTGCTGCGGAAGGGGGCGAAGCTCGGCGGCTGGAGTGCAACACGGCGCGGATGAATTCCTGGCATAGCTGGTCGCCCAACGGCAAGTGGCTGGTTTTCTCTTCCAAGGCGAACACGGCGTACACGCAGCTCTTTCTCACGCACATCGATGAGAACGGCAACAGCACGCCTGGGGTGCTGCTGTCCCAGTTCACGGCCCCGGACCGGGCCGCGAACATTCCGGAATTCGTCAATGCTTCGCCGGACGCGATCCGGCGGATCCGGGAGCGATTCATTAACGAAGACTCCTATTTGGACGCCGGCGCGCACAACGTGTTTTACGGCGACTACGACCTTGCCGAAGAGGCGTTCCGAAAGGCGCTTGAGTTGAATCCCCGCAGCGCCGAGGCCTATGAACGGTGGGGCGTAGCGCTGGGACGCGAAGGGAAGCTGCGCGAGGCGTGCACGAAGTTCGTCAGCGCGCTCGAACTGGAGCCGAACCGAGGCCGGTGCGAGTTCCACCTCGCCATGGCCCTGGGGCAACTGGGCGAGTTCGAGCAAGCCGCCGAGCATTACCGCAAAGCGATCCGCATGCTGCCGGGCGATCCTCTGCCGCGGGTCCACCTGGGCGGCTTGCTTTGCGACGCCGGCCGGTTCGACCAGGGGCGGCGGTACCTGGAGGAGGCAGCGAAGATGTCTCCGGAGAACGCGGAGATCCAAGTGGCGCTGGCAACCGCTTCGCTCCGCCAGGGTCGGCCGGAGCAGGCTGCCGCGGAGTTGCGGGCTGCGCTGAAGGCCGATCCCGGCTGTTACCACGCACTGGTGAAGTTAGCGTCGCTTCTGAGCTCCGCCGGCGGCACTCCGGGCAATCCGGACGAAGCGGTTCGACTTGCCACGGAGGCCTGCAAGGTATCAGGACAACGTGATCCGACGGCGCTGCTCACGATGGCTGCGGCCTGCGAGGCGGCCGGGAGGTTTGCAGACGCGCTGCGGGCCGCGGAGGCCGCGCGCGAACTGGCAACTGCGGGCGACAATCGGCAACTCGCCGCGATGATCTCCGAACAGATCACGAAATTGCGAGGTCGAATGGCCGAGGCCCGGTGACTAGTCCGTCAATTCGAACGTGAACGTGTTTTCGCCACTTTCCGTGACATCGGCGGAGAGGCCGGAAGTGTCCGCCGCAGTATATTTTTCCGGCAGGAGGTTCTTCACCGTCGGCTCAGGAGGGTTCTCACCCCGTTCGATGTACTTATAGGCCTCCTCTTCGGAAACGCCGCCCTCGGTAACCTGCTTGGAAATCATCACCTTATACTGCCCCGGAACGGCCCCATCGCCGGGCGCGAAAGTCATGAGAGCAAACTTGCCTGACGCATCGGTTCTTCCCACGGCACTTTTCCCGTCGGGGGCCGACGCCAAGAAAGTCACCGTGGCGTTTTCCACCGGGCTGCCCTGATAGGTCACGGTACCGGACACCGGCGCCGTGGCGGGGCGGTTGGGGTCCACGGCGGCGCCGCCGCAGCCGGCCCATACCAGCATACAACTCGCACAAATCAGCCATCTTCCTGCAGAGTGAAACATCTCTCCTCCCTCGTTCGAGCTTTAACATACGACTCAAAATGGCCATGCAGCACCGAATCGGACGCAGTGATACGCATCCCGGCGCTTCCAAAAGTCGCCACCTCGCCTGACGTTAATCCCTTACCACTTGAATTGTCAAGCCACTGAATAATTGTCAACTCTGATCGGCAGAGTTTACATGCTTCAGAAGCGACGAAAGGAATAGTCACTCCGAGCTAAAAGCCTACCCCGAAACCTCACCGGCAGAAGGGGACAGGCACATTCTGCTCCGAGGAGTCCGCAAAATGAGCCAGTCCCCAAGGGTGGGCTGACAAAAACGGGGACTGGCTCCGCAACATCTTGTGTGGTCGCTCTGGCTAAACCGCTATTAGTTGCGGTGCCTGTCCCCGTTTTTATCAAGTTTTTATCAGCCCACCCCAAGGGCTCGCAATTGGCTAGGTATGGGGAGCGTTTGAAAACAGGCAAGGTTCTATTCTACCTCGGAAGTGCCGGTGTTCATGGCTCGGGATTGACGGTTTCGGACCAGGTTCGCACAAGTCCTTGCTACGATGGTAACTCTATGCGAAAATCGAGATCCGGTAGGCTTCATGATCGTTCAGAATTGTCTGTCACTACTCGATGTTTCAAAAAGGGAGGTGAAATGATGCAACGGCACGGATCCGGGGTTACCTTGTCGAGTTATTGGTGGGATCGCGATCATCGGAATCTTGATTGCTCTTTTGTTACCGGCAGTGCAAGCGGCAAGGAAGCGGCCCGCCGCAGCCAGTGCACGAACAATTCAAGCAGTTTGCGTTGGCGTGCACAATTACGTGGATACCATCAAGCTTTCCCGAATAAGAAGCAAGGAACCGCGCAGGGTGGGTGCCAATTGCAACGGAGGGTACGGGCAGGGCTGGCATTCTGCGTAGCCTTGGTAATATAGGAAGAGTGCGCCGCGGTCATGTAGTATACCTCCCGTGGATGGCATTTGCAATCAAGGCACTTTGGGAGGACGAACGATGGCAGAGGTCGTGCGAGTGACTGCGGAGGTGGTCCGGCATTTTCAGGATCTGGAGGATCCCCGCTCCGCCATCAACCGGCGGCATCCATTGACAGCGTGTTGGTGATCGCCATCATGGCGGTGCTGGCCGGCGCGACGGCCGACCGCCATCGCCCGGTGGGCTAAGTTCAGGCAGACTTTTGCTGCAACGGCTCAACCTTCCGCACGGCATTCGAGCAAGGACGTCTTTCGGCGGGTGCTGATGGCCTTGAGCCCGACGCATTTCAAGCCTGCTTCACTCTCGCTTCAGTCCTGCGAAACGCCGCCTCGGCTGCGTTGGGCGACCAGCGGCCTACCTTCGCCGTCGACGGCAAGACGTTGCGACGCAGTCATAACCGCAAAGCGAAACAGGCCTTGCACTCGGTGAGCGTCTGGGCCAGTGAGTTCGGCCTGAGCTTGGGGCAGGTGGCCACGGCGGAGAAATCGAACGAAATCACGGCCATTCCGCAGCTTTTGTCGCTGGTGGACATCCGCGGGGCGATCATCACCATTGACGCCATGGGTACGCAGACCGCCATTGCCGAGACGATCATCGACGGCGGCGCGATTTCATCTTGGGGCCAAGGGAACCAGGAAAGCCTGTACAAGGCGACCGTCGCCTATATCGACGAGCAGATCGAAGCCAACTTCGAGGGAATCGACCATCCACGAGACCGTCGAGACGCAGCACGGACGGCAGAGACTCGCACCTATATCCAGATGCCGCGCCCCGGGTCTGCCCCAAGGGCTCGCAATTGGCTAGGTATGGGGAGCGTTTGAAAACAGGCAAGGGGTTCTATTCTACCTCGGAAGTGCCGGTGTTCATGGCTCGGGATTGACGGTTTCGGACCAGGTTCGCACAAGTCCTTGCTACGATGGTAACTCTATGCGAAAATCGAGATCCGGTAGGCTTCATGATCGTTCAGAATTGTCTGTCACTACTCGATGTTTCAAGAAAGGGAGGAGTGAAATGATGCAACGGCAACGGATCCGAGGGTTTACTCTTGTCGAGTTATTGGTGGTGATCGCGATCATCGGAATCTTGATTGCTCTTTTGTTACCGGCAGTGCAAGCGGCAAGGGAAGCGGCCCGCCGCAGCCAGTGCACGAACAATCTCAAGCAGTTTGCGTTGGCCGTGCACAATTACGTGGATACCTATCAAGCTTTCCCGAATAAGAAGCAAGGAACCGCGCAGGGTGGGTGCCCGAATTGCAACGGAGGGTACGGGTCGGGTTGGATGCGATTGTTGCCCTTCTATGAGCAGCAAGCCCTCTATGACCAATGGAGTTCGCCCCAGACTTTCGGCGGCACCAACTATGCGGCGTTCGGTCCGTGCCCGTGGGACGGCACAGCCGGGGCCTACCGGCCGTACCTTCAGCATATCGGCGTGTTGAAGTGCCCCTCCGACGGAAATATTGCCAATGCCGGCGGTAAGGGACGGACGAACTACATGTTCTCGGTAGGCGATTCCATCCGGTGCAGCGGTGCGATGGGGAACAATGATAGTGGAGCGACGCGAGGAGTTTTTGCCAATCAGGGCTACAAGGCCACGTTTTCGTCGATCAACGATGGCACGAGCAATACGGCCATGCTCTCGGAACGCCTGTTCGGCTTCGATTCCCGAGCCGTCGGGCAGGGAACCGTCCACAATTTCGCGGGCCTCCCCGATAATCCGCAGTCGTGCTACACTCAAGTCGACCCGAATAACCCGAGGCAGTTTCTCACAAGTGCCAGCGTCGCAGGATGGTCGGGGCAGTGGGATCACGGGTCCACTTCGCACATCGGTTTCAATACCGTGCTGCCTCCGAACGGTCCTAGTTGTGCGGAACTGAGCAACGATAATACAAATCATGGAGTTTATCCGCCAACGAGCAATCATCCGGGCGGGGTGAATTTGGCCATGGCAGACGCTTCGGTCCGCTTTATCAGCGAGACCATCGACACGGGCACTCTCAGCGCTCCGCATCCGACGAACGCCACGCAACCGAGTCCCTATGGCGTATGGGGCGCGCTCGGCACTCGTTCGGGCGGCGAACCGGTTAGCAATTTTTAGGAGGCGGGGGTCCGGCGTCCAGACGCGGATACGCGTTGTTTTCGAGCGTCTCGCAGTTGGATTGCGGGACGCTCGTTTTTTTTGGCGCTCATGGCCGCCCCCTAACACGAAGAGCCCAATAAACAATGTTGCTTTTCGCCGAGCGAGAGCCGACAAAATGAGGGAGTCGTTCCTGGACGGGTCTTAACCCGAAGCGCAAGCGAGGGGAAATCGCTGTGTGCCCTCGCTTGTGCTTTGGGTTGATATCGGGACGTGAATCATCCGAGCAAAGAGTCTTCTCGTGCAGTGAGCATGCCCACCTTTCTGGGGTGCATCAATCAACCAGGGGGTCGCCTTTTCCCAAATAATCGTTGCGTCCGAAAAGATCCCGTGCGAAACTAAATGCTCTGGTGGGGGTTACAAGGTGAATCGGGCGTTCCGATCAGTAGTGAGTCTGTTGCGCGATCAAACGGTTTTTTTCGGAACAGGAGATTTCTAATGCGTCAGAGGGTACGAGGGTTTACCCTGGTTGAGTTATTGGTGGTGATAGCCATCATTGGCATTTTGATTGCCCTTCTGCTGCCGGCAGTGCAAGCGGCGAGGGAAGCGGCTCGCCGCAGTCAGTGCACCAACAACCTCAAGCAGTTGGCACTGGCGGTTCACAATTACGTCGACACCTACAAGGTGTTCCCGAACAAAAAGCAAGGGACGGCTCAAGGAGGGACTGCCGGGTGCAACCAGCAGTTTGGCACGGGCTGGATGCGGTTGTTGCCGTTCTACGAGCAGCAAGCCCTGTACGACCAATGGAGTTCGGCACAGACCTTTGGTGCGACCAACTACCCGCCTTTCGGGCCAGCTCCGTGGGACGCTACTGCGGGAGCGTATCAGCCGTACATTACGCAGGTCCAGACGCTGCTATGCCCCTCGGACGGTAACGCCGCCAACAAGAATCCGGGCGACCGAGGCAGGACCAACTACATGTTCTCCGTTGGCGACTCGATCCGCCAGAACGGTGCGATGGGGCACAATGTGAATGACTCGCCCGGGGGCACACGGGGCGTGTTTGCCAATCTCGGCTACAAGGTCACGTTTTCTTCGATCAACGACGGGACGAGCAATACCGTGATGCTCTCGGAGCGGCTGTTTGCGTTCGACGCCAGCCGAGTGGGCCAGGGGACGATCACGAACGCCGGTGACACGATCACCACGACTCCCAACACGTGTTACACGTATGTCGATCCAAACGATGGCCGGCGATTTGGGTCCGGTACATACACAGGATGGGGAGGTCGATGGGACCACGGCTCTGCGTCACACATTGGCTTTAACACGGTGTTGCCGCCCAACGGGCCCAGTTGCGCGTCGGCAACGAACGACGACGGCTCGCACGGTCTGTACCCGCCCACGAGTTCCCATCCCGGCGGCGTGAATGCGGCCCTGGCCGATGCTTCGGTCCGTTTCATCAGCGAGACGATCGATACGGGGAATCTCGGGCAGCCCCATCCGACGAGCCTCACCCTACGCAGCCCCTTTGGAGTTTGGGGTGCGCTGGGAACGCGCTCGGGTGGCGAGCAGTTGAGCGACTTTTAGCAGGACGGGTATTGAAACGTCCGGTGAGTCTGTCAGTCGCCCCGCGGCCCTGCCGCGGAGCGACTTGCAGTTCTGCCGGATCGGCACGTTCCACTTGACGCCGCACCAAGCCCGGATTATTCACGACCCTCGACGAACTAGCCGCAGACTGCGAGATAATATGAGGACGTGAATAGTCCGCGCTGGCAGCGAGAAACCGGGTGTCTCGCATCTGCGAAACACCCGGCGATCATTACGTCGACTTGCGGCAGCTTGGCGCTGGTAAGCCTGGCTTTTCAGAACTCAGAGACCGGTTCGCCGCCATCCCTGGTACCCAATGCACCCCAGACGCCATACCTGCTGGCTCCGCTGATCGTGGGAGCTGCGGCGGTGTTGCCGGAATTGATCGTCTCGCTGATGAAGCGGACCGAGGCATCCGCCATGGCGACATTCACGCCGCCCGGGTGATTGCTCGACGGCGGAAAAACGCCGTGGTCCCCGTTGTCGTTTGTGCTGGTGCCGTTGCCGACTTCCGAACAGCTCGGGCCGTTCGGCGGAAGAACGGTGTTGAATCCGACATGCGATGTCGCGCCGTGATTCCAGTACCGTCCCCGCCAGGTGGTAATGTTTCCGGTTGTGAATCGCCTCGAATCGGTCGGATCCAATTGGGCCAGGCAGAGCGCGGGGTTGGTCAGGACGCCGGTCACGGAGTACTTGACGTCACGGGTAAC
Source organism: Thermoguttaceae bacterium (assembly GCA_040768665.1). Classification (GTDB taxonomy): domain Bacteria; phylum Planctomycetota; class Planctomycetia; order Pirellulales; family Thermoguttaceae; genus JABWBD01. The sequence continues at coordinate 52,898 of JAXGMN010000052.1, read as the reverse complement.
CGAACCGTCGCCCGTGGAGACCAAGTGTTCCGACAGCATGACGGTATTGCTGGTGCCATCGGTGATCAGAGCGAACGTGATCTTGCCGCCCAGATTGCCGAAAACCCCTCGTGATTCGGTCGAGTCGTTGTTCCCGTACCGAGTGTATGGGGCGGTGCTGTTGTTGGAATGGATCGAGTCACCCACGCTGACGACGTAGTTGTTTCTGCCGTAGTCTCCGGGATTCTTGTTGGCGGCATTGCCATCGGAGGGGCAGAGCAGCGTCGACACTTGCTGGTAGTACGGGGTATAGTTGTCGTCGTGTGTGCCCCACGGGCAGGGACCGAAGGCGGCGAATGACGTGCCGTTAAACGTGTTGGCCGAGCTCCACTGGTCGTAGAGGGCCTGCTGTTCGTAATAAGGCAACAACCGCATCCATACCGAACCATACTGACCGTTCATGTTGTCACAGCCACCTTGCTGCGTGCCTTGCTTCTTGTTCGGAAAGACGCCGTAGGTATCCACGTAGTTGTGGACCGCCAATCCGAACTGCTTCAGATTGTTGGAGCATTGGCTCCGCCTTGCCGCCTCGCGAGCCGCCTGCACCGCCGGCAGCAGCAGCGCAATCAAGATGCCAATAATCGCGATGACAACCAGAAGTTCGACAAGGGTAAAACCCCTCGTACCACGCCACCGGTCCATAAAACACCTCCTCAGGGATTGAGCGGAACAGAAAGACAAATAAAGACACTCGGAGGAGCGCATCGCTTAGCAGCGGGCGCGCCATTACGGAGCAGAAACATTGACTTAGAACCTATTCCAAAACCTCGCAAGGAGAAGGAAACAGTCACATTTTGCTCCGAAGACTCCGCAAAATGAGCCAGTCCCCGACGGTTTTGGGATAGGCTCTTAATCAGTATTCGGCGAAAGCACGGCCGAGGCAAGTGCGCCCCATGCAATGTTTGCAGCCCGCGTTTCGGCATGCTGGGGCCAGCCGCCACAGGGGGCGGGGCGAGACCCTCGCATCGTGCCGGGACCGCAAGGCGCGTCCACCCTAATGGCCAGCGAGCGGGCGCCAAAGGCCCGTGCTCTCGTCTGAAGAGAAAACTTGACAAGTTATAATCTCCCGATAGCGTGAATGATGGGATTCGATTCGATCGTTGGTATCGCAGAAAATCCAACCGTACCAGGTAATGATTGTCTTGTTGGGAGCTTTTTGATGCGTCCTCTGAGTGTCTTTTGCCTGTCTTCTGCCGCATGTGCCTTGCTGTTGGTTGGTTGCACGGGAGCTTCGGTAGATCCCAACCGACCCAAGACAGTTCCCGTGACCGGCACCGTGACCTATAACGGCAGCCCCGTTGCAGGCGCGAACGTGGCTTTCGTGACAGACTCGCCGCAGGGCAGGGGAGCCATCGGCGTAACCGACGAAGCTGGAAAATATAGTCTGCTGACATTCGCCCCGGGCGACGGCGCCATCCCGGGAATTTACAGGGTGACCGTCTCCAAAGTTGAATCGTTGGGAGGCGGCGAGATTTCCGAAGCACCCGTAATGGCGGAGGGCGGTGTTGCCCTCGACGCCGCTGCCGCACCGAAAGATCTTCTGCCCGAGAAATACAAATCGCCGGAGACTTCCGAACTGACAGCGGAGGTCAAGGAAGGTGGCGAGAACACGTTCGACTTTCAATTGTCCGACTGAGCCGGGCGACGGGTCCGCGACCGGTTGGAGGCCAGGACTGGGCTGATAAAAACTTGATAAAAACGGGGACAGGCACCGCAACTAATAGCGGTTTAGCCAGAGCGACCACACAAGATGTTGCGGAGCCAGTCCCCGTTTTTATCAGCCCAGGCCAGGACAGGGCCGACGCACGTTTTATCAAGGTCGGGGGGCTCTCGTAATCGCGGCCGCCTCAGGCAGCAGCAACCCGGCTGGCCTACCCAGCCCCCCTCCGTAACTCAGGGGTGCGTTGGCGGAGAGGAGGGGACGGACGCATTTGCTCGTAGAACTCCGCAAAAATGAAGCCAGTCGCGAACGGTTTTGGGATAGACACCTAGTGCCTTGTCCACGCTAAAAGTTCGGGTCGCGCCTTGCTAGGCGATTGATCATTGTCCGCACGAAATCGCGTGCCCGACCGAAAATTTAGTCTGGACGACGCACTAGGTGCTCCAGCAATCTTCCTTTGACGGGTGTAGCCGAACTCGTGAGAGTCTTAGAACCCGTACTGGACCATCCACTGGAAGACGGTCGAATCGCCGGGCTCGGTGGGACCAAGGAGGCTGGGATCGACCTGGCCGGCGCGGGTTTCCCGGTAGAGCGTTTTCCAGAAGGCGACCTCGAAACCGGTCGTAAGCTTGGGTGTCACATCGAAGATGATGTTGGCGAACACCGTGCGGTTGTACGAGCGGCCGATGAGAAGGTCTTCGTTATGGGGATCGTCGATGGTGAATCCGGCATAGGTGCGAAGCCTGGAAGTCCAGTCGTAGCGGAGGTTGGCCCAACCGCCGGTCGAGCCGACGGGCACCCGCAAGCACGGGCAGACGCCTTGGCCGATGCCTCCCAAGAACGGACTGAGGTTTTCGCCGGTGAAGAACTCGCCTTGGAAGCGCAGGCGGTAGGTGATCGGAACGTCGAGGTCGACGTTGAAGGACCATGTGCGGAATCGGGCGTCATCTTCAGGGGGCAGAGATAGCGGCGGCGGTCCGGCAGTGATAAAATCGAAGCCGGTTTCGCCGATGTGTCCGGAAATGCCGACCTCGATCGGCCGGCAGTCTTTCCCCCTCCGGCCCAGCGTTGCCGCGATGCGGCCTTCGATGAGCGGCCAGTCGGCCGGTTCGCGTTCGATGCCAGGCGACGTGGGGAAATCGGTCGTGATGTCCTGGTTGAGCGATCCCTGCAGGGTAACGAGGAAAACCGGCGAGAAGTGCAAGTAGCGCTCGAGGCGGAACTGTGTGCGCCGGAAGCCGATGTTGCCGGCATCCCAGCCGACCGAGTAGTTCAGTGTGCCGGGAAACAGCGGTGAGATGACGTCCCAGGTCTGGCCTACGAGAGCGGCGCCGTAGTCGTCCTTTGCCTGCCAGTAGGCATGCCGAAGTTGAATGCCCGGCTGGTTCTCGTTGACAAAGTTGCCGAAGAAGTCGATCTCCACGCGCCCGCTGCTTTTGGCGTTGCAGAGCAGCGGGATCCTGGGGCCTTCCACGTCGAGGCCGAATCGTGAACGGCGGGCGTCGATGATAAAGGCCGGTTCGCCTTCGACCGCGTCGGACGGCACCCAAAGGGTGAACGCGCCGGGGTTCGTTCGCGAGGTCTGGTAGAGCATATCGGCCCAGAAGAAGCCGTAGGGGGTGATCTTGAAGTCGCCCTTTTGCCAGACGAACGACTTCATCTCCTTCTTGAGTTCTTCCAGGGTGAAGAACTCCTCCTTTTCCTCTTCGGAGGGTTCGCCGGAGGGCGGCGGAGGCGGCGGAGGCGGCGGGGGCAGTGAAGGCTGAGAGGTCAGCGTGGCGGCGGCGGAAGGCAAGGACGTCGACGGGGCGGCGGGTGTCACTTGGGGAAGGTGAACCGGACGCAGGGCCTGCAGTTCGGCCCGGAGGGCCTGGGTCTCCGCCTCGAGCTGACGAAGGCGGTTGGCAATGGCCGCGTCGCTGAGGTCGTCATTTCCCGCAAAAGCTCCGGCGCACAACGCCGTCAGCGTCAACAGAATCGGCAGTCCTTGCCTTGTCATCACCGTCCCCCGCAGTCCATCTGTGAGTACGCCCCGCATCCGATGCAACGACTAGAACGGGTCCATCCGTAACAGACCGGTCGCCGCTTGTTCTCGGAGGATCCCTTACTGGCAGTATCGTCAGCACGGCCGTGCGACTTCATCGTTTGGCGCCAGTCCAGACAACACCTAAGACCGGCAGCTTGAGAGCAACCGCTACAACCCGACGACCGCCCGGCGGTCGAGATTGCGCGACCGGAACAGTCGCCGCGAATCTCCGGGGCAGGCGGGGCGCGGCGAGACTTGTCGGGCTGAGCAACTTGCGCTGCACGGGCAACGTTCGGTGCAGGAAGCGTTGCAGCGAAGGCGTCCAGTGGATTCCCTTGGACGCCGGTTTTCGTTACATTGGTGCCACGGAAAACGAATCGGCGGATGGGGAACTGGCCCCACCCCGTAAAGCTCGTTTAACCGCAGTGCCCAACGGGCCGCGCGCCGGTGACGGATAGCCGCGCTCTGCCCGGCGCGCGGCCCGTTGGGCACTGCGGCTAAACGATGAATTCGCAGACCCCTGGGGGACCACCATGAAAGACGTGCTTACCCTGGTGCTGGGCGGCGGGCGAGGAACGCGGCTGTATCCGCTGACGAAGTATCGGTCGAAACCGGCGGTGCCGGTGGGAGGGAAGTACCGGCTGATCGACATTCCCCTGTCGAATTGCATCCACAGCGGATTGAACCACATCTACGTCGTCACGCAGTTCAACTCCGTCAGCCTGCACCACCACATCCGCAGCACGTACAACTTCGACGTTTTCGGGCGGGGTTTCGTGGAGATCCTCGCCGCCCAGCAGACGCTCGGCAACGGCCACTGGTACCAGGGCACCGCCGACGCAGTCCGCCAGAACCTCCGGTACATTCAGCAGCGCGACGTGACGGAGGTGCTCATTCTCTCCGGCGACCAACTCTACCGGATGAATTATCAGGGAATGGTCGAGGCCCATCGGCATTCGGGCGCGGATGTGACGATCGCGGCGGTGCCGGTATACAGCCGCGATGCCGCCGGGCTGGGGATCATGCGGGTCGATCGCGATGGGCGGGTCGAGGGTTTTCTGGAGAAGCCGCAGACGGAAGAGGAAGTTGACCTGGTGCGGACCGATCCGGAGTGGATCGATTCGCGGGGCGTCGCAAGCCGCGGACGCGACTGCCTGGCGAACATGGGCATCTACCTGTTCAACCGGAAGACGCTGATCGACGTGCTGGAGAAGACCGATTATCAGGACTTTGGGAAGGAGGTGTTTCCGGCGTCGATCCGCAGCCGGCGCGTCGAGATGCATCTGTTCGACGGCTACTGGGAAGACATCGGGACGATCAAGGCTTTTTACGAGGCGAACTTGAGCCTGGCCGGCAAGTCGCCCCCGTTTCCGCTGCTCGCTGCGGACGCTCCGGTGTATTCGCGGGCCCGCTTCTTGCCGCCGTCGCGGCTGGACGGCGTGACGGTGCGGGGAAGCCTTGTGGCCGACGGGTGCGTCATCGGCGAGGGGACGGTGATTGAGAACAGCATCATCGGCCTGCGATGCGTGATCGGGCCGGATGTCGTCATTCGCGATTCGGTGGTGATGGGCAACGATTTCTATGACGACGACGCCCGGCACGGACCGGGGCGGCGCAACGGCCTGCCGGCTCTGGGAATCGGTCCGGGCGCGCGCATCCAGCGGGCGATCATCGACAAGAACTGCGCGATCGGCCGCAATGTGCAGATCGTCAATCCGGAGGGCCTGGAAACGACCGACGAAACCGAACACGCGATGATTTGCGATGGCATCGTCGTCGTGCCGAAGGCGGCTACGATCCCGGACGGATGGGCGCTGTAAGCTCCGCCTCAGACGAGCACGGCGACGACAGCGACGCCGATCATAACAGCACCGACGCTCGTTTTTGCCAAGGTGCCGAAAAACCGGCCCCAGAAGGCGGCCCTTCCAACTTGCCAGGTTTCTTCGAGCGGGCGGCCGGTCGAGTGTTCGCCGAGCATGGCGCCGACCATCGCTCCGATGGCGGCGAAGAGGACTGCCGCGACGATCGGGCCGATGACCGGGATCGGGATGCCAATGCCGGCGCCGAGCACGGCGCCCACGATCGAGCCCAGCAGGGCCATGAGCGCACCGCGCCGGCTGCCGCCGCCTTTGGCCACCCCCAGAGCCCCGGCCAGGAACTCGATCAGCTCGCCGATGGCCGCCAGCACCAGAAGTCCTATGACCACCCGCCAGCCGAAATCCGCCGGAGGTTCAAGGGGGATGAACCAAGCGTAAAGAGCGGCTGCGGCGACCATGAACCAGTTTCCCGGCAGGCCGAATATGGTCATGAGAAGGCCGGAAAACAACAAGAGGATGAGCAAAACGGCATAGAGTACACTCATATCGCCCTTTCTACGACAGGTTGACGCGACCTGCGACAGTGCCCGCACTTCTCCTTCCACAATCCCCTCTTGTAGCTACTCGGTAAACTGATACAATAAAGGGGGTAAGCTGGGGCTATTGCCTCGAGTTCGCGTCGTTGGGATGAGTGGAGTCTGAAAATGATGCGGGAGAACTTCGAACAAGTTTTGGAAGGACTAGTCCAGCGGCAGCCATTTCAGGTGTTCACGGTCGAATTGCACGGGGGGCAGCGGTTCGAGGTCGATCATCCTCGTGCCTTGGTGGTTCGAGACGGCGTGGCCGTGTTCATCGCGCCTGGCGGCGTCCCCATTTGGTTCGACCATGAAAGCGTCAACCAGATTGTTGGCGCTCCCGCGAACACTACCATCTGAGCGTACCACGTCTTGGCCAATGCTGTCCGGGCGTGAGAGCCACTTCATCCATGCCGAGCGGTTGATGCCTGGAATCCCTATGAGTGGCAATAGCGGTTGGTAGCTCGCATCGTCCTCCGCACTCTCCGCGGCAAATTGTTCGGCACTCATCGGACCTCTCCACGACGGATTGACGCGACCTGCGACAGTCTGGCCGGTTGGCGCTTGGACGGACTCGCTACCGCAACAGGGCCGGTAAGGAGCCGCAAGAGAATCAGATGGGCAATCGTCGTAGGATGGTTCAATCCACCCTTGTTTTCCAGGTGGATTGAAATCCACCCTACGTCCAAGTGTATGACTTTCTTACGTCCCCCTAATTCGTCGAGCAAAGCGAATACCGCACGGTCGCGTACTGGAGGGCACGCCGAGGCGGCACGGCAGTTGCATTCGCTGGGACGGAGTTCTTTGTGAGGAATTCGGAGGGGGTGATTGTGTGGCTTTCCACTGGCGGAGGATAACGAGTAATCTTGCCCGGCATGCTGCACATGGCATCGAGATCAGCGTAGGGACTCTCAAGCGATCGATCAAGCAGGCACTGCGACGGGTCGGCCCGATCCACATTTTGCCCTACCGGGGATATGGGACGCGGGAGCAGTTCTTTCTCCGCGGGCGTGTGCTGGAAGACAAACACGTGGGTGGGCCCAAGGAAAAGGCGACCGCGTGGAGCAATTTTCAGGCGATGTATCGCCGCTTCGTGACCGACGAGGTTCCTTACGTGACGGTCCGGGCACGCCACGGCAGCCTGGTCCTGACCACACAGACCGACTGGGAAGGCTATTTTGAATTCCAGTGGCAGCCGGACGGGCCTCTCGACAGTGATCGGCTGTGGCACGACGTACAGTTGGAAGCCGAACTCGACCGCCGAATCGCACGGACTCAGTCGAAGCCGACCGTGGTGGGGCACGTGATGGTTCCGCCGTCGACGAGCGCGTTTGGCGTGATCAGCGACGTCGACGACACGATCCTCGAGACCTACGCCACGGATCTGATCAAGACGATCCGGATCACGATGCTGAATAACGCGCGGACGCGGTTGCCGCTGCCGGGCGTGGCGGCGTTCTACCAGGCCCTGCAGGGAGGCCCAACCGGCGAGATGCAGAACCCGCTCTTCTACGTGTCAAGCAGCGCGTGGAATCTCTACGACCTGATGGAGGACTTCCTCGATTTGAACGAGATCCCGCTGGGCCCGATACTGCTGCAGAGTCTCGGTCTGGCGAACAACAAGCTGATCAACTCGGGCCATTGGCATAAGTTGAGGAAGATCTCCCAGATTCTCAAGACCTATCCCGAGATGCCTTTCGTCCTGATCGGCGACAGCGGCCAGGATGATCCGGTGCTCTACCAGCAGGCCGTGATGGACTTTCCCGGCCGGATCCGAGCGATCTACATTCGCGACATCGGGCGCGAGAGTCGTTACCCGCGGATCCGCCGGATCACGTCCGAGTTGAAGGAGGGGGGCGTGGACATGCTGCTGGTGACCGATACGCTCCAGGCGGCCCAGCATGCGGCCGACCACGGTCTGATCCCGGGGGCGGCCCTGGCGGACATCCATCAGGACCGGGTTCGCGACACGGTCCAGCGGAAGCCCTTGGAACAGGCGGTGTAACGCGGGAGGGTTTATGCTGTCGAAAGTGAAGGAAGGTTACCGGCTGCTAAAGAGAAAGGACGAAGGCGATCAAGTCCGCGAGTTCCTGCTCGGTCAATTTCGTTTTGCCGAGGCCGTGGCCTCCTTCGGTGAGCAACTGCTCGATTGTCGTGTAGCGGCCGTCATGCAGGAACGGGGCAGTCCGCCAGATTTCGATGAGCGTCGGGGTATCGAACCGCTCGGTCTGCTCCTTAGGGCTGCGGGTGCCGACGTTGTGGGCCAGGCCGTCGGTATACAGCGGCTCCGGGTGGCACATGGCACATCCAACGCGGTCGCTTTCGAACAGCTTCTGCCCGCGCTGGGCGGCTGCACTTAACCGGCCGTCGACCAGGTGCGGGCTCGGCACCGGCCGGAGCGATTTGAGGTAGGTATCGATGGCTGCGGCTTCTTCTTCCGGGCGCGTCGCAAAGAGGATGTGGGCAATGCCCGACCGCACCGCATGCTCAGCGGACATGCGGACGCCTTCCGCCATGGAAGGCGGCGTGTCGTGGGCGAACAGCATGCTCTTGGTGTTTTTTGAGTTTTCGGTGCCGTCGTTCATGAGGTCCCAGTTCAGGGCGTCCATGCGGCCGTCGGGATGGCAGCTTGCACAGCTTTGCCAGTTCTGGTAGCAGATGGTGGCGTCGTGAAAGAGCAACTCTCCCCGCCGGAGTTCGGCCAGTTGCGGCGGAGGCCCCAGGGGAATGGTGCCGATGGAGGCGTCGCTCTGGCTTTTCAGATCGACCACTTCCACCGAGTCGCTGAAGTACTGGGCCACGTAAGCCGTCGAGCCGGCGACGGCGATCGCGCGAGGGCCTTTGCCGGAGAGACTGACCCGTCGCCAGGAACTGGCTCCCAGGCTGAGATAGATCGGCCAGACGCCCATCATCGGCTGCATGTTTCGGGCCGATTCATCGAGCAATTGCGACCGGTCGATGACGCAGACTTCGTGGGTGCCGGCGGCACTGACGCCGATCTGCTCCCCGTCTGCCGAGCACGCCACGTCCCAGGGATTTCCGGCCCCGATATGTTGTTCGTCGATCCCGACGGTGTGGAGAACTTCCCGCTGCTTGAGGTCGATGACACTGACCACGTTGACGTTGATCCAGCCCATGTCGACGCGGAAGGGGATCATCTCGAAATTCGAAAGAAGGTGGGTCACCAGGACATGCTTGCCATCCGGGAGCACGCATACTCCGCGGAGCCCGGTGGCGCCGTGGACGAGTTCGATCGCGCCGGTCTGGTGGGTTTGCGTATCGATGAGCGTGACGACGGGCGAGACGTCGCCGCGGAACGTCTTGTCGGTCGGCGTGTTCGGCAGGTGGTTGGCGACCACGAGCGTCCGGCCGTCGGGAGTGAGAGCGGCGGCGACCGGTTCGCGGACGGCGGGGATCCTTGTCAGCTCCTTGCCTTGGGTCAGGTCGATCACCGATACGTCGTTATCGAAACGGTTGCAGACGTAGACTCGGTTGCCATCGGCGCTAATCACGGGGCTCATGGCGGTGTGGCCGACTGCGATGGAACGGATCGGCCCGCCCGAGGCGGCATCGAGCACCACGAGCGTGCTCTTCGGCGCTGCGCAGGCAACGATCAGTTGTTTTCCATCGGGGGTAAGAGCCAGGCCGGTCGGCTCGCTTGGGACGTCGATTCGGCGGAGGATCTTGCCGCTGGAAAGCTCGATCCACGCCACTTCGCGGGCATCGGCAAGTGCTGCGTAAAGGAGGTTGCCGTCGCGGGCGGCGGCAAGGTCGCAGGGGCCGAGGTATTTTGGAGTTTCGTCGGCCGAAGCCGGTTTCCAGGAGGTCGCGATCCAGAGGATGCCGACGACGACATGAGCGACCGTGCGACGGTGTCCGGTTCTCATACGGATACTTACATCTTCTGACCGACGGATGAATACGCGCGAGGCACCGAGAGACCATCCAGGGTACCAGATCAGGCGTCATGAGGGAAGGTCTGACGCGGTATCGAGAGCCGGTCGGCCGGTCCGCAGAAGGCAAGGAAAGCCGGGGAGAGGACCAGGAGGCAAGGCGAGGGGGTCGTTGTCAGCGATCTGCTTGGGTTTGGCCGGCAAGGGCGTAGGTGACGGTGACCCGGGCGGAGAGAGTTTGCTCCCCGGGTGAGATCGGGACTGCGGCCTCGCCGAACATTTGGACGCCTCGCCGCATGACCGGCCTCGGAGCACGGTCTCCGGCTTCGATCAGGAGGACCTTGCCGAGCTTCGCGTCTGCCTCGGAGGCGTACAGGGTGGCCTTTCTGCGGGCGTCGGCCATTGCTTTGCGGCAGGCTTCGTCGAGAAGCTTCGTGGGGTCCTGGATGGAAAAGTTGACCCCATGGATCTGGTTCGCGCCCTGTTGGACGACGGCGTCAAGGATGTCGCCGAGGGCCGAGATTTGCCGGATGCGGATGCGGACCTGGTTGGTAACCAGGTATCCGGTAATCTGGCGGCGCTCGGGCTCGTTCTGCCGCTGCGGGCTGATGTTGAAGCTGCCGGTCTGGATGTCCTTCTTGGCGATGTCGTGCCGGTCGAGTGCGTCAAAGAGCTGCTCCATGGCCTGGTTGTTCTGCTTGACGGCTTCGGCCGCCGACTCCGCTTCGGTCACTACGCCGATGCTGATCTCGGCCATGTCCGGTTCGCCGCGGACCTCGGCAGAGCCGACGACGGTGACGGACGGGGCGAGGAGGGCGTCGGTCTGTTGTGCCGAAACGAAGGGAGTTGCTCCCAGGATGACCGCTGCGAGGATCGCCAGTCGAATGTTGATTGCCATTGGCTGCTCCTTTTCGAGGTTTGATGGGTAGGTTGTTTGGCGCAGGGTGGTAGGGAATGGAACGTCGAAGGGTTGGCAGCGCGCGGCCCGCCTGCAGACTGCGGCTAAACCATTCTAGACAGAAGCGGCCCGGCTGCATCATACCGCCTCAGCGATTTCCCTACCACCGGTAGGAGAAGCACGCACAAAGCGGCGCGGCATGGCCTGATTGGCTATCATCACTCCATCTCTTATGCTAGACAAGTGTGGACGATACTCCCTGGAAACTGTTCCGACCGGGGGCATCCCGGGAGGGCAAGGACAAAAGGAGGTGCTGAAGATGTTGAGACAAATCACGGACCATACCTATCTCGCGGTCGCCATGGCTGCCCTGGGGCTTTGCCTGACGATGGGCCAGGCAAGCATCTACGCCGCCAATGAGCAGGGGAAAGCCGAGAAGCAGCAAAAACAGGATAAGAAGACCGGGCAAAAGGCGATTGCGGAGAACCAACGCGACACGCAGAAAGACAAGGAAGGCATGGCTCGCGGAAAGCAAAGAGAGGAGAGAAGGGAATCTCCCGAAAGAGCTGATAGAGAGACAGCTCAGCAACCAGCCTGGCTGGGGGTTCTGTTGGGGAGCGACGACGAAGGTGTAAGAATCGAGCGAGTGTTTCCGGGCAGTCCGGCTGAGAAGGCCGGGCTCGAGGACGGCGATGTGATTAAAGAGATTGCCGGCCAACCGATCGAGTCGCCCGAGGATGCGGGCCAGGCGGTCCAGAGCAAGAGGCCCGGCGCGAAAGTGAAGATCACGGTTCTGCGGGACGAGCGCGAGAGAACGTTTACCGCCACGCTTGCCGGCCAGGAAGGCCGCGGAGGGCGCTGGAACATGGGCAGACCGCCTTTCGAGGGATTCGGTGGGATCGAGGATCTGAAGGACTTGCCGAGAATGTTCGAGCACCAGTGGAACTTCGCCGAGCGGCATCAGCGGGTCGAGCGACTTCTGGACGATCTTCGGGAAGAGCTCAACCAGCTTAGGGAAGAGGTGGATGAGTTGAAGAAAAAGGCTGAGCGGCAGGATCGTCGGTAAGAATGCTGCGACGAGTGGGAACGGTTCTGATGCTGATGGCTTTCTTTTTGCTGGTCGGCACGTCGGCGCCGGCGTTTGCCGAGAGCGACGGCCGCTGTTCGATGTGGATCGATCTTTATCGAGGCGAGCCGATCGGCTACGCGGAGATGCTGCAAGACCTGGCCGATGTGCGGGTTGTCTACCTGGGCGAACGTCACACGCTCGAGCGTCACCACCAGATCCAGGCAAAAATCCTTGGGGACCTCGCCGATCGGGGCGTCCCGCTCGTGGTCGGACTCGAGCAGATGGAAGCGAACCGGCAGCCGGAGCTGGACCGGTTCAACCGGAGGGAGATCGACTTTGAGCAGTTGGCGAAGGCGACGGATTGACGCGGCGGTGGCGGAATTACGCGGAGTACCGCCCAATCCTGGAGACCGCCCGCCGCTGGGACATTCCGGTCATCGCGCTGAACGCGCGTGCGGAGACGATCCGGCAGGTGTTCCGGAGCGGTGGGATCGCGAAGCTGCCGGCCGAGATGCGACGCGAGCTACCGGCAGACGTGGATCTCGAGGATCCGGAATACGCGAAGACGTTGCGGATGCAGATGATGGTCCACGCGTCGGTGAACGAGGGGATGCTCCGGTCGATGGTCGAGGCACAGATTGCGCGCGACGAGGCCATGGCGGCTGCCTTGGCCGACTACTTGAAGTCGCCGGCGGGGCAAGGACGGACGGCCGTGGTGATCTGCGGGGCGGGGCACGTAGCGTACGGGTTCGGTGCGCCTGCGAGGGTCGAGCGCCGATTGCCGGAGATTCGGCAACGAATCGTGCTCATGTCGGAGAGCGGGGACGTGGAACTTTCCGCGGAAGAGAAGGCCATGGCCCGCGACATCGAGATCACGCATGAGCAACTCCGCGAAATCGGGCGGCCGATTGCCGATTATCTCCATGCGAAGGAGGCCGCGAGCGGCGAGGACGTTCCGCGTCGCATGAAGTGATGGACAAACCGCTTCCCAGTTACGCCGCTGAAGTGAAAGGAGCCGACGGATGGTAAACCTGCTGGTCTGGATCATCTTCGGGCTGTTCGTCGGAGCCATTGCGCGGCTCATTGTCCCGGGGCGCGATCCGATGGGATGCCTGGGAACGATTCTCCTGGGGATCGCGGGTTCTGTGATGGGCGGATTTCTGGGAAGCCTCTTTTTTGGCGGATTTCAGGGAGAGTTCCGGCCGGCCGGTTTTCTCGGCGCGATCATCGGGGGGGTGATCGTGCTGTTGATCTGGCGGCAATTTCGCCGGAGGCCGCTCTGACGAGCCGTTTACACGGGGAGGGAACAGGCACATTTTGAGCTTCAACAGCCCGGCTGCTCGGAAGCAGCCGGGCTGTTGCTTAGCGGAAGGTCTGGTCGGGGCCGGGGAATGTGCCGTTGCGGACTTCGTCGCGGTATTGGGCGACGGCGGCAACGAACGGCTGCTTGAGATCGGCATAGGGCTTGACGTGGCGGGGTACGCGTCCGGTCGTCAGGCCGAGCATATCGTGCAACACGAGGACCTGGCCGTCGCAGTCGGTGCCGGCGCCGATCCCGATTGTCGGGATCGTGAGCGAGGCGGTGATGTCGCGAGCGACGTCTGCGGGGATGCATTCAAGGACGACGGCGAAGGCGCCGGCCTGCTGGACGGCGGCTGCGTCGTGCAGGAGCCGCTCGCGATCGCGCTGGACGCTGTAGCCGCCCATCTGGTGGATGCTTTGCGGCCGCAGCCCGCAGTGGGCCATCACGGGAATTCCCGCCGAGACCATCGCGGCGATCACTTCCGCTTGATCCGCCCCGCCTTCCAACTTGACTGCCCGGCAGCGAGTTTCCTTGAGAATGCGAGCGGCCGCTTCGACGGCGCGATGAATACCCAGGTTGCAGGCAGGAAACGGCATGTCGACGACGACCAGGGCGTGGCGAGTTGCGCGACCGACGATTTCGGCGTGGTAGATCATCTGGTCGAGTGTGACCGGCAGCGTGGTCGGATGCCCCTGCACGATCATCCCGAGAGTGTCGCCGACGAGGATTCCCTCCACGCCCGCGCTGTCGACCAGGGCGGCCGTGGGAAAATCGTAGGCGGTGAGCATCGTGATCTTCTGGCCGGCCGCTTTCATGCCGACGAATTTCGGTACGGTGATGGGACCTGAAGGGGAGGACATAAGGGCGGCTCGCGAAGTCGAAGATTGTCGAAGTGGCAGTCTGGGGCATCGTGCGGAAACCATCATTGTAAGAGACAAGGGGGGACCGGGAAAGGATCGGGCCAGCCGACCCCGCTTGCTGTTCACGTAGCCGTTAAGCGGTTAGGCTGGAGAGAGAGGCGTCCGGCGGTACGGGTCTTTTGAGGGAGGTTTGTCATGTTGGGTCGGAAAAGAAGAGCCTTGGGTCTGGCACTGTTGGCGGGCGGACTGTTCGTTTTGGGCGTTGAGATTGCCCGCGCGCAATTTCCGGGGCGGGCGCCGTACGGCAATCGGCAGCAGCGGGATCGCCGCGGATGGCGGGCGGAGCAGCCGAACCTTCCGTCGGGCGCGGCGTTCGGGACCGTCGACGGGGTTGCTCTGGGGAGGATGCAGGTTACCAGCGACAGCGGCCAGAAGTGGTTGTTGCAGATCCTGCCCACCAGCGAGGTGAGAGTGCTTGCCACGGCAACGCCGGAATTCCTGTCGCCGCGCCAGTTCGTGTCGTTTACCGCCCAGGTGAACAAGCACCAGAACCGGGTGGAGGGAAAGATCACGAAGCTGAAGATTTTCACGCCGGACGAAGCCCACACGGTCGGCGCATTTCCCGAGGGGGCCGGCGCGTTCGCGGCCGGCGAGGGCCTTCAGGCGCCGGCGGAAAAGGCCGAGGGCGGCCAGCGCGCGGCGAGCGGCGCCGGATTCGAGCCTTTTCAGATCGCCGGCCAGATCACCAGTGCGAAGAACGGAAAGCTGATCGTCGCTGTGCCGAACAACTATTTCAAGGCGACGCTCAAGGTGGAGGTGGCGGAGGACGCGGTGGTGGAGGTCGATATCGCGGGGGCTGCGCTGTATCGGCTGGCGAAGAAAGGCGACAAGGTGGAAGCAACCGGCGGATTGATTACGCCGCAGGTGTTGCAGGTGTATGAAATGAACCTCACGCTCGCGGAGCCGCTGGGGAAGGTTGAGAAGAAGGCCAGGAGGGGAGGACACGAAGAGGAGAAGGTCGAGGAGAAGGAACAAGAGAAGGAAGAGAAAGAAAAGGAAAAGGAATAAAAGCGAACAGGAGGAAACCGAGGCAACGGAGAGCATATCCTCAATGACCCGCCAGCAGCCGGGCTGCTGAGCCTCTTGAAATCTTGGCGGGTGGTTGAGTGTTCTCGGTTGTCTCCGTTTCCTCCTGTTCAAAGTCTTCTGTTGCTCTTGCGGCAATTCTTGTTACCTGCCGACTTGCATCAGCAGCCAGGCGGAGAAGACGAGCAGGGCGACGGTTGCCCAGGCCAGCGCGAAGCCGATGAGGTCTTCGCGGTAGCGATGGAAGAAGTTGTGCCATCGTTCGGCCGTGAACCAGCCGGGGAGATCGACCAGTAGGAGGTCTTGTCCCCGCTCGGCCGCCAAGGGTTTGGGACCGGTTCCGGGCATCGCCTCGTGGTCGGAGGATCGCCGCAGCTTGTCGAAGAATTCGGCGATCCGCTGGGGGTCTTCGCGGGGCGTCAGGAGGCTGAACAGGATGAATGCGCCAAAGCCGAGGAGCATGGCGAAGCCGAACGAGCCGGGGGTCCACTTGTAGACCAACTGCCACTGGCCCGTGCCGAGCAGAGCGGGGAGCGAGTCGGTCTGGATGGCCGTGGACAGGTGGTGGAAGGCTTCGCGGAGGGTGGAGGGGAGTTGGCCGTCGAAACGGCAGGTCATGAGGAAGTTGGCGGCGTAGTAGGCGGCGAAAGAGCCGATCGTGCCGGCCCAGGCGCCGTAGCGGTTCGCGCGCTTCCAGAGGACGCCGCCGAGAAACATGATGCCCATCAGGGCGGCGATCGTCTCGGTGAAGAGGAAGGCCTGGAGGACCTGGTCGACGATGAGAGCGAAGAGGACGCCGAAGATCGTCAGCGAGAGGCCGGAGAACCGGCCGATCCAGAGGAGTCGCCGGTCGCTGGCCGAATGGTTGAAGTAGTCGCGGTAGATGTTCTGGGTGAACAGGGCGCCGGTGTTGACCATGAAGGTGGAGCAGGTCGACATGTTGGCCGCCAGCACGCAGGCGACCATCAGGCCGGTGAAGCCCGGGCGGAGCAGGTGGAGGCTGGCATAGCCGAAGGCGTGTTCCTTGTCCTCAAGGACCGCCCCGTGCTGGAGTACCAGGGCGGCAACGATCAGGCCGGTCAGCGCCCAGCCGATCGTGCAGAAGCGTTTGACGAGCGAACCGTAGGTCTGGCCGATGCGGCCGGCGCGTTCGGTGCGTCCGGTAGCGTTCATCGTGAGGATGTGGGGCTGGGCGGTAATGCCGACCAGGCCGTTGAGCGTGAGCATGGCGATCGTGAAGGCGTCGAGCCCGCTGACCTCGCTGTAGAGATCGAAGAAGTTTTCCGGCACGCTCGCGCGCAAGCCGGTGAAGCCGCCGATCGCGATCAAGCCGGAAGGGATGAGGATGAAGGAGAGGAGAATGATGAGGAAGCCCTGGATGAAGTCGTTGTAGGCGGCGGCGATCAGCCCGCCGAAGAAGCTGTAGAGGACGAAGGCGACGGTCATGGCCAGGACGACGCCGTTGGGCGAGATGATCTCTCCGCCGGTTGCCACGGCGATGATCTTGCCGGCTCCCTTGAGCATCGCGCCCTGGTTGAAGACGAAGAACGAAATGGCGAAGAGCGTGTAGACGAGGCCCAGTCCGCGGCCGTAGCGGTCTTCGATGATCTCGCCGACCGTGGTCCGTTCGCTGCGGCGGTACCACGGGGCCATCAGCCAGTAGAACGGCGTGATGAGCATGTTCTTCCACTGATACCAGATGGTGGCGAAGCCGGCCTGGAACGAGGCGCCCGTCTGGGCGACGGGATTTTCGGCGTTGGTGCCGGTGCTGAACGCCTGGCCGACCATCACCCACCAGGGCAGGCGGCGCTCGCCGAGGAAATAGCCGCCGCTGGTGTGGACCTTGCGAGCCATCCAGAGGCCGAAGGCGGTGACGCCGACGAGATAGCCGATCAGGACAACACCGTCGAGAGTGGTGAAGCCGGCGGTGGGTTCTTGCATGAGTGGGATGCTCCTTGTGAAGTCAGGCCTTGTGCCGGTGTGCCAGCTTGGGATGGAACCGGTTTACCATGCGAGCGGACTCGCCACCATCCCAAGCAGTGCAGCCGGCCGGTTGGTGGCGCCCGCACTGCTTGGAGTCGTGGTGGGCCGTTTGGCAATGGAAGACCGATTCGACTCCGAAGTGGCACCCGCGCAGTGCCGGCCGGTTGGTAACGTCCGCACTGCTTGGAGTCGTGGTAGGCCGTTTGGCAATGGAAGACCGATTCGACTCCAAGCAGTGGCACACGCGCGGCAACCCCTCGTTTATGCCTGAGTTGACGGCCGAAGGCAAGTGGGTCGGCGGCGCGCAGCGTCGAGGGCGAGGAGGATGGTGTCGACGATGCGGTGGGTGTCGAACTGTACGGAGGCGTGGGAGGCAACAGTGGGGTGGTCCCAGTTGAGGCACTGCTGGACGGCGTCGACGCAGGAGTGGGGGGCGAGACGGCCGAGGAGAATGCCCGTGGGGCCGGGGGCGTCGACGGGGCGGAGAAGTCGAACGCGCATCAGAAGACCCTTTCGTGGATGCCGGGCAAGATGCGGGGACGGGTGTAGTCGCGAGGCCAGGCGATGACCAATTGGCTGCGCTCGTGCGGCGTGGCGGCAAGCTTTTCGTAGCCCTGCGGGCCGAGGTTGGAGAGGTGATAGCCGGCGGATTCGTTGAGGCGGTAGATGTAGAACGGCTGGAAGCCGAGTTCGACCGGGTCGGCCCATCGGACGCCGGCTTCGATCATGCGGCGGGCGAACTGCTGGTCTTCGCCATTGTTCATCGGGGCGTAGCCGCCGAGGCGATTGAACACGTCGCGCGAGTAAGCCCAACCGCCGTGGAAGAGTCCGCCGGTTTTGTGCCGGCGCAGGGCGCCGCCGGGTTGCTGGTGAAGCACGAGGCCGGGACGCGACCAGGGGGCTTGCGAGAGAGCGGCCACCGAGGCGCGGAGCGCCCAGGGCAGGTAGAGATCGTCGTCGTCCCAGACGGCCAGGGCATCGACGTCGGCAGAGACGAGAGCCGCGGCGGCGTTGCGCTTTTCGCCGAGAGTCGGGTAGCGCTCGGGGACCGAGACGAGCCGCCAGCCATCGCCTTGTTGATCGTCGTACTGGCCGGCGTCGTCGAGGATGACCAGCTCGCGCCGGGACCGCGGGTAGTCTTGTTTGAGGAAACACTGGATGAGATGGCCGAGTTGTCTTGGGCGGCGATAGGTGCAGCAGACGGCAGCGATTTTTGAGTTGAGAGCCGAGGGTTGAGAGTTGAGAGCCAGAGGGGAGGGAAGGGTTGAGGGAGTTGGATGGGTGGTTCGGTGGGGGAGCGTCGAGTATGGCGGCGAGACACTGCTTGGGATGGTTTGCGGCTTGGCTAGCTGGTGAACGGGGCGAAGGATGTGGCGCCAGGCGGTTGCGATTGTCTGGGGGGCGGCGAGCTGTTGGAGGAGGCGGTTGCGAGCGGAGTGGGCGATGGCGAGGCGGAGCCGTTCGTCTGAGGCAAGGCGTTCGATGGTGCGGACGATCTCGTCGCGGGTGTCGCAGAGGAAGCCGGTTTCGCCGTGGCGGATCATCTCGCGCCAGCCCCAGCGGTTCTCGGCGATGATGGGCACGCCGGCAGACATGGCTTCGAGTGCGGAGCGGGGCCAGTTCTCTTCGGCGCCTCCGCTGAGCTGGACCATCACGTGAAGTGAGGCATAGAAGTTGGCGGGCGGCTCGGAACCGGGCAGAAGGCATTCGGCCCAGCGAGGAGGGCGGCCGAGCTTGTCTTCGACCGCCGGGTCCCAGCCGAGCACTCGCGCCCGGATCGGATGGCGGACGCTGCCGTAGACCGACCAGGTGTCGGCAGCGAATTTGTCGGGCGAGGGGCGACTGATGCGGCCGATCACAAGATGAGTACCTGGCAAATGGGGGCGAGGGCGGAAGGGATAATCGTCGGGCCAGAATGCGCCGTGGATCAGATGGCACTGGCGGTCCTGGACGCCGTAGCGGCGGAGCTGAGGCAGGAGCTGTGAGCGTTGGTAGCGGCTCTGGAAGACATAGGCGTCGAAAGGTCCGTGGCGGCGGGAGAATAGCCTTTCCTCGGCGGAGAGCCAGGTCATGCAGTTCACCCAAACGATTCGGCAGCCGAGCTTTCGGAACTTGTCGGCATGGCGGAGGAATCGCGAGTTGCAGAAGGAGACGACTGTAGCGCCGGGAAGGTCGGGGACTTCGGCGAGTCGGCCGGGAGTCGGCGAGGCGACGCGGCAGCCGGCGGATTGAAGTCGGAGGGTCCAGAAAGGATCGGGCTGCCAGGTTGGGATCACGGTGACGTCGAGACCGTATTGCCGCCAGAGGCGGAGCGTGTGCCAGGACTCGGTATTGGCCCCGCCGAGGTCGTTGGGAAAGCCGAGGAGGAAGAGGGGCACGGTCATGGGGTTGCCGATTGGAACAAAGAGGTAAAGTCGGATGCGTCGTAGAGCGGACCGGTGCCGTTGGTGAGCTGAGTCCAACCGGGCGGATCGTCGCGATAGGCATGGTTCCATCCGAAGACTTGCGAGCCCTGCTTGATCGCCTTCTCGCGGAAGAGATAGGCGATCTGCCAGCAGAACTCCGATGCGCCGGCGTCGAACGTGGCGCGAAAGAGCTTATTTGCCTCGGCGCCGACGAAGAGAAGCGTGCCCGGCGGGCAGCCGAGCATCTCCACGGCGTTCACCGTGCCCTGGAGCTGACGGATTGCGTCCCAGGGCGGGTTGATCACCTGGTGCCACGTGAGGCGATGCTCCGTCGCGGGAATGACTTTGACGAGCTGGAGGTCGTCGGGCGCGGCGGCGAGGTTGTCGGACCAGAACCAGCCGCGGGGCGTGATCGGCTCCTCCATTGCGGAATACGCCATGCGGTAGGTGAGCTGCGTGCCCGTTTCGTTTTCCGGACCGTCGGGCCGATCGCGGGGAGGGATTGTGCGGTACTCGATCGTCGCCTTGGCGAAGCCGGACGTGTAGCCGTTGAGATCGCCGGTGAAATCGGAGAACTGCTGCAGGTCGAGGCTGCCCGGATCGAACGGCTCGAAGCGGAGACGGACGGCGAAGACCGAGGACTTGCCCGGGTAGGTCGCCCAGGTCCGCCCGCCGTGCTCAAGGGCCAGGCCGAGCACGTCGGCGGCGAAGGCGTCGCGGTCGGTCCAGGCGATGATGAATTGGCGCTCGGCACGGAAGCCGTCGAGGTCGTAGTGTTCGATCGGGGAGCCGGCGAGTTCTTGGAAGGGAGTGGACATGGGAGGGTTGAGGGGTGAGGGGTGAGGGACAGAGGAAAAGGAAGGGTCGAAAGTTCGCGCAAAGGGAGTGTGGAGCCGTCGACTTTGGCTCTCGACCCTCCGCTCTCAGCTATCCGACGCCGGAGGTCGGCGGGGTTTTCTGGAGCGTTCCGAGAATGGCGATGTCGAATGCGACTTCGCCGTCCGTTGCCGTGATTTGAAGGGTGGCGGCGGAGGGAAGGACGGGCCAGCCGTCCAGGACGTTGGCTAGCAGCAAGGGGCTGCCGGGCATCACTTTGACCGTGTCGCCGAACATGCCGAACGGCTCGCTCCACTCGTCGGCGACTGCGCCGCCCACGGAGAGGCAAGCGGCGCCGGCCGAGTTGCGGTTGGTGATCAGGATGGCTTTCACTCGGTCGAGAGCGATCGGGAATGTGGCGCCGAAGAGTGATTGCTCGAGGGCATCGAGCTGGAGGAGGAGATTTTCGCCGGCAGCGAGGACGTTGCCGTGGGAGTGCCAGATGGCATCGGCCTTGCCGAGCACGTCGCCATCGGGGAGGTCACGCCGGTAGGCGAGGCGGTTGCTGTCGACAACGACGGCGTCGCCGAGGGCGTCGCGCCAAGTCCAGCCGAGATGGGCCTCGATCGTGCTTTGCAGATGGGTGGTCATGGGTGGGGTTCCTCGTTGGCCTGGATGAAAAAGGGGACAGGCACCGCAAGTAGTCGCGGGTTGCCGGAGCGAACTTGCAGGTCTTGCGGAGCCAGTCCCCTTTTTCATCCAGATGGGTGGTCATAGGAGATGGTCCTTGCTCTGGAAGAGACGGGCGGTGAAGCGGAGCGTGAATTGCCAGAGGCCGTCGTCGTGCCGGCGATTGGATCGCTCGGTGCAGCGGATGCTCGTGAGGCGGACTTGGGGGCCGAGGTCGAGCGCACAGCCGTCGAAGACGGCTTCGATATGGTCGGCGATCGTTTGGCCCAGGTCGTGGTCGGGGTGCCAGAGGTGGATGCGAAGGAGGGTTTCTTCGAAGCGGCCGGAGTTGGTGTGGCTGAGCGGGCGAGTGCGCTCGCGGGCGAGCGTCGCGTAGGGGGCGGCGGTCGAGAGACTGCGGCCGGTGAAGAAACGGTCGGAGGAGAGGAGGGCGTTGAGCTCGGATGAGGCGGCCCAGCGGTGGTGAATGGATTGTTCGAGGGTCATGGGAGGGGTGAGGCGTGAGGGTTGGAGGTTGGAGGGATGAGGGTTGAGTGCCAGCCTGATCAGCCCGGCTGCTTCCGAGCAGCCGGGCTGATGGGGCAGACTCCCGGCGCCGTTGGGATTGCTAGAGTCGTGTCACGTCGATTTCCGTGAGGGCGTCAATCCGATCTGATTTGCGGCAGGCGAGGATGCGGTAGAGTGCACCGTCGGGGCCGCGGATGCGGTGGGTGTGGTCCAGAGAAAGGTTCTCCCGGCAGTAGATGATGAAACGGGCGGCGGTCGCGTCGCGGTCGGCTTCGTGCGTCGAGGCGGCGGCGATCGGCTGGATGTGTGCGCGGACGGCGGCGCGCCACGTGTGCCAGACGGGCTGTTCGGCGCCGCCGGGCGATTTGTGGTATTCGGCCTTTTCGATCGCGATCTGTTGGTCGAGCTCTTCGGTGATCGAGAGCACGCGGCAGACGCAACGCCAGCAGGTTCTCAGCGCAGTGGATTGGACGTCGAGGACGGTCCAGCGCCGAGCGGACTGGTCGATCAGGATGTCGGCGGGCGTTATGCCTCCGGGCAACTCTGCGGCGGGCAAGTACCAGATGACGTTGGCCGCGGTGTAATGACCGCCGGAGGGCTCGGCCTCGCGCGTGCGGATCGCGCGGCAGAGGGCGTGGTCGACGCAGAGGGCGGCCGCGGCGCCGGGGCGCTGGACGATTACGGGCATAAGACCGTCGGTGACGCGGGCGAAGTCGCCGGCGGGGTCGAAGGGGATGGTCATCAGGTGACTGCTCGCGAGTGGATTTCAAAGGGCTCTTCACCGGCAAGCTTGCGGTCGCACCAGTCGACCGTCGCACGCAAACGAACGAGATACTCGTTCCAGGCGACGGTCTGGCCGTCGATGTAGTAGGTGGGCTTGGGACTGGCGGTGAGTTGCGCAAGGACTGCCAGGGTTTGGGATTTGATGGCGGCGATTTGTTGGGCGTCGGTGGGCATGGGAGCTGGCAGGGGTCTTGTTGGAGTTCGGGGGCTGTCGGACTAGCTGGGGAAACCTTGTTCACCTGCCAGACGAGCTGGCAGGGGTCTGGGACGAGCTGGCAGGGATCTGTGGCGATAGGAGCCCGGCTGCTCGCCATGGGGCCGTGGGTGGGCCGGAAGGGGGCGGATGGTAGCAGCCGGGCTGGACGGTTGGGAATCAGGCGCTTGTGGCGCCGGTGCACTTGACGACGTAACGGGGGTTGAGAACGGCGGCAGCGCCGCGCTCGCTGGCTTTGAAGCGGACCAGGACGTCCTGGTTGAAGTCGGCTTCGCTGCCCGGCGGAGACTGGGTGACGGTGAGCGGCCAGTTCTCCATGTAGGCGAACGCGCGGCGGAAGTCGCCGAGGAACCACCACTGCCGGGCTTCGTCGGCGGCGACGCCGGAGGCGATCACGCGGCGGTAGACGAGCCGGCTGTCGACGAGGCGATAGCCGGTAAGCGGATTGGCCGCGGTCGTCGTGGTGGGTGAACCGGCCGCGGCGTAGGCGATCTCCGTGGCGCGGAAGACGCGGTTGGCCGCGTGGCGATAGGCGGGCATGACCAGCGCCGTTGTCGGCCGAATGAGGACCGGCTCGCCCGTGTTCGGATCGAGGATGTCGGCAAAGAGCTGCTCGGCGGCGTCGACGTCGGTCCAGTCGACCAACTCGTTGTCCTCGAGCACGTTCACCCAGGGGCCGCCGTCGCCGGCGGCGTAGTAGGTGTCGTACGAGGCGCCCTTCCACTTGTAGTTGTTGGCGACGCCGAGGATGAGGTCGATGAGCCGCTTTTCGCGGTTCAAGCCGAGCACCTCGCCGACCTCGGCCGCGCGGCTGAGGACGAGGTTGGTGCGGTCGAAGAAGATCGCCTCCTTGGTGACCGGCACGATCAGGCCGTGCTTGCTGGTCAAGGGAGTCTCGATGTAGTCTTCGCCGAAGCCGACGTTCGGGTAGGGCATGCCGGGATGGACCTCGGTCACTTCGTCCTTGATCCGGCCGATGCCCGGGATCCGCTCGCCGTCGAGCCGCGTGGGGATCACGTCGACGAGCCGGGAGACGACGAACGCCTCCTGGTTGTAGGCTTCCAGGATCTTCGAGTAGACGATCTGGCCGGCCACGTTGAGGAAGGCGGTGACGTCGACGCCCTCGCCGGCCTCCAGCACGCTGACGCCGCCGGAAGAGCGCGGGTCGAGCATGCGGACCCACTGGTGGCCGTCGGGCACGAGGCTTTCGGCGAGGTCGCGGAGACTGAAGTCCTCGGGCCGCAGGTGGCCTTCGGCAAGGGCTTCGGAGAGATGCTTCACCGTCTTGTCCGGCCCGTCGAGCTCGTAGCGGCGGCGAAGTTCGCGATACTTGATGGTTTTCATGGAAGAGGTCCTTTCATTGGTTGTTGCGTTGGGAACTGGGTTCAGGCGCCGCTGAGGCTGGCGGTCTGGACTCCGCCGGTCATGACGGTCGATCGGATATCGACCAGCACGGTCGTGGCGGCGTGGGGGACGCGCTTGGCGACCCGGCCGATGGCATAGCGGGCGGCATCGACCTTCGTGACCTGCTGGTTGACCAGCGCGGTGCCGGCGGAATTCTCGTTGGCGCCGACCAGATCGCCGAGCTCGAAGGTGCCGCCGGGACAGTCGAGCTCGAAGACGCCGGTAGTGGCCACGCGGATCGAATCGGCCACGCCGGCCCGGCTCCGCTGCATGGCGACGCCGAGGAAATCGAAGGTGAAGAGATCCTGGTTGGCCGCCTGGTTGCCCTGGTCGGGCAGCAGGGCGGCGGGCTTGGCATCGTCGGCGTCCTGGTAGACCAGGTCGCCGATCTCGATGACCGTCTCGGCATCGACCGCGGCAACGACCGGGTTGGTGTCGCCATAACGCCATCGCATTTTGTCGGACATGGGTGGGGTCCTTGGGAGAAGTGGTTAGTGGTTAGTGGTTAGTGGTCAGTGGTCAGTTGTTGGTCATTGGTCATTCGTCATTGGTCATTCGTCATTTGTCATTCTCATGTGATTGCGTCGGTGAAGGTTTTGGCGTCGAGCGTGGTGGCGTGGAGTTGGTGCTGGTCGCGGGATTGGGGTGGTGGGCGGGTGGGGGCGATGAGTCGGGCACGCTCTTCGAGAAGGTCGCGGATCGACTCGTCGTCGGGGGCGGAAAGGAGCTGCTCGAGGAAGCGGTCGCTGACGACGGTCTTCGCCCACGGGTCGTCGGTGTCGGGATCGGGCAGGTCGAACTCGCGGAGAAGCTGCCGGACTCGGTCGCGCCGCTGACGGCGGACCTCGGCGGCGCGGAGATCTTCGAGCTCGGCCTGGAGTCGGGCCGTGGATTCGAGAACGAATTGCTCGACGAGATCGGGGCGCCGTTGCTTGAGCCGCTCGGCGGTGAGGGTCGAGAAGAGGTCGTCCGCGGCGGCTTCGGGCGCGGAGGCGGAAGATGCCTCGAACAGACCGCTGGTGGTGGCCGGGTCGGCGACAAGATCGACGCTCTGCACCCGTAGGATGTCTTCCACGACCGTTTCGTCGCCGCGGCGGACGAGGCGGGCCTGGACGCTGTGGGAAAAGCCGACATTTTCCGGGGCGTGCTCGGCGTCCCAGAGGAGCTGCTCGGCCAGGGTGTGTTTGGGATTGAAGTGGAAGTCGGCGAAGAGGCCTTCGCCGGGCCGGACCGCCACGTTGCGGATGACGCCGATGCGGTCCTGGTAGTCGCGCGGTCCGGATGGGTCGCCCTTGGGATGGTTGACGTTGACCTTGGCCCCTTCGTAGAGGCCGACCGCCTTGGCCAGGGCCTCGGGAGTGTAGGTACGGCCGTTCCGCGATCGGAGGCCGAGGATTTTCACCCCCTGGAGGATCGCGGGTTCCCGCTGGACCCGCACCTCGATGCCTCGCGAGTCGACGAATTCCTGGAGTTGTTGCATGGTGGTTCTCCTTGAGGGTCAGGGAAAATAGGTGTTTGGTTGTTCAACCAGCCCGGCTGCCGGGCTGCGTGATGGGAGCAGCCGGGCTGGTGGCAAAAAAAAAGCCCGCCAGGGACCCCGGAGGGTCGCTGGCGGGCTCTTCTTAATACCTGCGCGAGGCAGGCTTTTCGGATACCCGACCTTCTGCGAGTGCTTGGGGGCGGCGGACCGGCCTGAGGCACCCAGTCTGGAATTGTGTTCGTCGTCGGAATCGTTCCGACGGTCTCCACGTTAGACGATGCGGCGCAATCTGACAAGCGATTTTTTTCGGCCAGGCCCAAGATGACAGCCGAAGGTGTTGCCGCTTATAATGGTTTCGACTTTTCCGCGCGGCCGGAATTCAGGGCGGTTTGTATGAGGCTCGTGCCCTGCGAAAGCGGCGACCGGCGCGTATCACGTTCCCAAACAAGGCTTTTCATGAACCCACGACTTTTTCTTGGCATCGATATCGGTTCGACGACACTCAAAGCGGCGGTTCTCACCGCGCAAGGGGCGGTGGTCCACACACTTTACCGCCGCACGCAGTCGCAGCCGCCGGCCGGAGCGGAGTGCCTGGGGGCTTGCCAGATCTGTGGGAAATGCAATCTCGGAGCGGTCTCTCGGGTTCTGAACAGGTGGCTGGCGAAGGCCGGCATCGATCGGAAGAACCTGGTCCGCACCGCGGTGACCGGAAGCCAGGTGGTCGACGGGCTTCGCAGGTTCGTCGAGTACGATGTGTTCATCAGTGAGGTTTCGGCGCACGTGGCCGGAGCGAACCACTTCTATCCCGATTGCCGGGCCGTCCTCGACGTGGGAGGGCAGGACAGCAAGGCGATGCGGTTCAACGGCCGGATGCGCATCTGGATGTCGAAGATGAGCGGCATCTGCGCGGCAGGGACCGGGGCGTTTCTCGACGCCGTGGCTACGAAGCTCAACGTGCCGGTGGAAGAGATGGCCGGCTACGTGAATTACGAGTCGACGCTGCAGCTCTCCTCGGTGTGCGCAGTGCTCAGCGCGACGTCGGTGAACAAGTTCAAGAATCGGTACCCGCTCGGCGACGTGATCGCGGCTGCCTGCCGGGCCCAGGCGAGGACGATCATCTCCGGCGTGGGCGATCTGCTGAGGGGATACAGCGGAGAGATCGTGTTTCAGGGAGGCGTGGCGTCGAACCGCGCGGTGGCGCATTACCTCCAGGAGATCACCGGCAACCCGATCCTCGTGCCGGAGCTGAACCAGGTGATGGGGGCACTGGGCGCGGCGCGGATCGCTCGCGATGCGGACGAGCTGGATCCGAGCCTGGCGGAGGAGGATGCGCTCGGCGATGAAGCCCGGTACGGCCGGATGCGCCTCGGCGCGCTAGAGCCCGCGCGATCGGTGGCGAGCGAGAGCGGCGAGCGGTCGGCGCCGGTGTTCGAGGGGCGGTGCAGCGCCGACCAGAGCAGACAGGTGATTGCCGAGGTGTTTGAGGGGAAGGACGTTCAGGTCAACAAGAAACGGGTGAATGGGACCCGTGGGGCCAATGGGACGAATAGGACGGACGGGAAGGGGGCCGGCAGCGGGCTGCCGCGGGTGCGGAGATCGTCGGCAATGCGAACGCGGCTGACCCGGCAGGAATTCCTGTCGCGGAGCGACGCTCCGATGGTGTGGCGGAATCTGTTTTTTCCGCCCGAGATTCTCAACGCGCTGGGCGTCCGCATGCTGACGATGGAGACGTACGCCGCGTTGCGGGCCCGCAACGGACGATGGTTGCAGGAGATGTTCGACAAGGCCGCGCGAAAGGGTTTTTCGGCGGAGACGTGCTCCTTCCTTCGCGTGCTGGAGGGCGACGACCGCTTGCCGAAGCCGCAGTTCGTGGTGAGCACCAGCGAGCCTTGCCAGCAGGCGGAGCGGATTCTCGCCGATCTGGTCCGCGATCAGAACTGCTCGGACCGGTACCACGTCGTCCACACCCCGATCCGGTACGATGAGAAGTCGGTGGAGAGCATCGCCGCGGGGCTGGAAGCGGCGGTGGCCGAGCTGGAGCGGTCGCTGGCAGTCCGCATGGACCCGGGGCGGCTTGCCGAGGCGTGCGAGCTGTCGAACCAGGCCCGCGAGCTGGCGATTCGTGCCGGAGAGCTGCGTTTTACCAGTCCGCCGTTGCTGCGGGGAAGCGAGGCGGTGTTGTTCGGCACGATATTCTCCCAGCTCTGGGGAAAGAAGGAGCTGGTCGAACTCGAGCAGATTTTTCTCGAGGAATTACTCGAGGCAAAGGAGGAGGTGGAGCGGGAGGTTTCGATCGACGATACGCACCGGCTGGTGTGGCTCCATCTCCCGCCGTTCTACAGCAGCCGGCTGATGGATTTCATCGAAGTGACCTGCAACGCGCCGATCGTATTCGAGGAAGTGAACTTCGTGGGCTGGGAAGCGCTCGATCCGAAGGAGCCGTACCGCAGCCTGGCGAGGAAGCTGCTGACGGTCGGATTCCTGGATCCGCAGCTCCGCGTCGAGCGGATGCGGAAATACGCTCCGCAGGCGAAGATCGACGGCTTCCTGCTGTACAACCACATGTTCGGCCGCTGCTCGATGGCCGATAGCTGTTTCACGAAGCATCTTCGCGACGAGTTGCAGGAGGTAAACATACCGCTGTTGGTGCTCGACGGCGATTGCCTGGACGAAACGACCGATCCGTGCAGCACGTACACGAAGGTGAAGGCGTTTGTCGAAGCCCTGTGCGTGAAGAAGCACGGCGGCCTGTTCGGCGGATCGGCGAGGCCCCGGGCTGCCGGGGTTGGCGGATCGGGGCTGGCACCAAACGGTATTTTCGACTGGAAGTGTCCGTTTTGACACGGCACGGTTTTAGAAAGGATGCCCGCGGCTTGTCCGCGGGAGGCTCACGCTTGCCGCTACAGGTGGCACCCCTTGGTTTCGCCCGCGGCGGCTATGCCGCCGCGGGCGACCAGGGATAGGGGCGATCGTGGCGTATGTAGCAGAGAACGTAACCATCCCGCGGACAAGCCGCGGGCATTCGCGACAGAGCGAAAGTAAATGCCAACAGCCGGAAAAACCGTTTGGTGCTAGTGCTCCGTCAAAGTTGGAGTGACGGGTAGCGGAGGTCGTGAGACTTCCGGCTACGAACTCTCACGAGTTCGGCTACACCCGTCAAAGGGCCGTTGAAATGGGGACAGGCACATTTTGCTCCGAAGACTCCG
Organism: Thermoguttaceae bacterium; assembly: GCA_040768665.1. Classification (GTDB taxonomy): domain Bacteria; phylum Planctomycetota; class Planctomycetia; order Pirellulales; family Thermoguttaceae; genus JABWBD01. The sequence continues at coordinate 24,184 of JAXGMN010000052.1, read as the reverse complement.
CAAAATGAGCCACTCCCCGTTTCAACGGCGCTGGCAGAGCGGGCGGTCAGGTCGCCTGGCTGCGGATCGTGTCGATCAGGATTTCGCAGCAGCCGGTTTTCGTGAGATAGGCGGCAGCGCCGGCATCGTGCATGGCTTGGGCCAGGTCTTTCTTGTCGTGCATCGACAGACCGATCACGCGGACCCGGGGCATTTCGCGCGTGATCTGCCTGGTGGCTTCGATGCCGTTAACCCGCGGCATCGTGACATCCATCAGGACCACGTCGGGCCGGGTCTTCACGGCGAGCTCGATCGCTTCCTGACCGTCGGCGGCCTGTCCGACGACCTGGATGTCGTCTTCTTCCATCAGCATCGTCGCCAGCCCTTCGCGGACGATTCTGTGGTCGTCGGCCAGGAGGACGCGGATCGTTCGGTACCCGTTGCCGCCATCGTGCTCGAGAGGCTCCGTGCGCATCGCCTCCCGGTGGTCTCGACTCGGTTCGTCGAAAGCGGCGCCGCCGCGGGTGAGTGAGGTCGGCACGCCGAGGTTCGCGAGCGTCCGCTTGCCCGGCGCGCTTTCCAGCTCGAGGCGGTCGCCCGGTCCGATCTGGCGGCGAGATTGTGCAGTCATCGGCTTTCCACCTCTCCTGCGGCAGGCGAGTTCCAGGGGCTGGGGGGGCTTGCCGGCCCTTTTCAATTGTCGTTTGTTTCTGTCCTTAGACTTTACGAGAAAGCGGGATTCCCAGGTATCGGGAAATCCCCGGTCGGCTGTTCAGACTCGGCCCCACGCGGAGCGCCGAGGCGATGCGCGAACCCTGCGGAGCTGGCCTTATAAAGGTGTAAATAGGTTGCGAATTCCACCTTGACAAGTTTTTTTCCAAATCCGCGCTTGGCGGGGCGGATTTTTGTTGAAATTCGGCCAGGCCATCTGCTAATCTTTTGTACAGACACTACCGAGTGAAACGCGACGCGGGTATCCCCCGAGAGCCTAGACGGTATTTCAGGAGCCCGCCGCCGGATCGGATTCCGGCGGCGGGCTTTTTTTGTATTGGTGCCGAACCACCCCGGGCGGCGTCGGAGCAGCCGGTCCGACGAGCCACCCCAACCTGACCAGGCGAGGCTGCTGGAGAGCAGCCCGGCCGGTAAAGCTGAGGAATCCTGCCATGTCCACCTTCGACGGAGCCTATTCCCCCTTCAAGGTTTTTCATCACCCTGACCGGATCGCGGCGCTTCGCGATGGCCGCCAGCCGGCTCCGGTCCACGTGCAACTGGTGGTAAGCGATCTGTGCAATCAGGACTGCCGGTTCTGTGCGTACCGGATGTCGGGCTACACGACCAACGAGTTGTTTTCGGAGGTGGATCGCCGGACCGGCCGATTCATTCGCAACCCCCGACGGTTCATTTCGCTGGAAAAGTGCCTGGAGATCCTCGACGATTGCGTGGAGCTCGGGGTGCGGGCGGTGCAGATCACCGGGGGCGGCGAACCGACGGTCCATCCGCAGCATGCCGAGATCTTCCGCGCCGTCGTCGACCGCGGCCTGGAGCTCGCGGTGGTGACCAACGGGATGGCCCTGCGCGCGGAAGTGGACGAGGTTCTGCTGCGGGCCCGCTGGGTTCGCTTCTCTCTCGACGCCGGCAATGCCGCGACCTATGCGGCAACGCGACGGACCAGCCGGGCCGCCTACGAGAGAACGCTGGGGAATATCCGACGGCTGGTGGAGAGGAGAGTCCAGAGTCGAGAGCCCGGAGCCGGAAGGGAGTCTGGAGCCGCCTTCTCTGGCTCTGGGCTCTCAAGGCTCAACTCTCAACTTTCCATCGGTATTGGATTTGTCGTTACGCGGGAGAACTGGAGCGAGGTGGTAGAGGCGGCCGAGATCGCGCGCGAGCTTGGGGTGGACAACTTTCGCATCAGTGCGGTTTTTCAGCCCGACGACGAGCGCTATTTTGCCGGGTGGTACGCAGAGGCCCAGACACTTTGCCGACAGGCCAAATCGCTGGCCGACGGACACTTCCGCGTATTCAACCTTTTCGGCGAGCGGCTGGAAGACCTGCGGCAGCAGCGGCCCGACTACTCGCTGTGCGGCTACCAGCATTTCACCACCTACATCGGGGCGGATCTGAACGTGTATCGCTGCTGCAATACCGCGTACAGCACGCGCGGCCTGATCGGGTCGATCCGCAACGGCCGTTTTCGCGACCTGTGGCGGTCGGCGGAGAAGGAGGCCGACTTTGCCGCATTCGACGCGAGAGAGTGCCGGCGATGCCAGTTCCACCGCAAGAATCGGATGATCCTGTACGCAATTGACCGGGAGCCGGTGGACGTGGGCTTTGTGTAGTTTTGGAGTGCGCACGACTCGTCGTCGCTTTCTCGGTCGGCAGCGCGACCGCGAGTGGGAAGGAAGAACAGAAAGAAAGCGGTGACAGGTCACACGCACTCCAAAGGAGGGAAAGGCCGAGCGGAAAGTAAGGAAGAACGGAAAGAAAGCGGTTACAAGTCACATGCACTCCAAAGGAGAGACACGCCGTGCAGTGTTCCATCGTTATTGCGTCGCGCAACCATGCGCAACTGCTGCATCGCACGCTGGCGAGCATCCGGCGGCAGGCGGTGCCGTTCGCCTATGAACTGATCGTCGTGGACGACGGGTCGACCGACGACACGCCGCTGGTCTGCCGCCGGCACGCCGTGAAGTACCAGCGGCTGGAGAACGACCGCTACCGGAACCCGTCGGCCGCCAGGAATGCCGGCTGCCGCCTCGCCCGCGGCGAAGTGGTCATCATGCAGTCGGACGAAGTGATCCACGGCTCGCCGCGGAATATCGAGCGGCTGGTCCGCGATCTGGCGCGCTCGGGCGAATTCCTGATCGGGACGGTGTTCGACGGAGACCCCGGCGGCAAGGGCGGGCGAAAACCGGTTCAATACACGGGTGCGGAAAACCCGCGGCCGTTGTTCTTCCTCGGTTCGCTCAGGCGGTGGGATCTTTACGCCGCCGGCGGCAACGACGAGGAGTTTACCGAGCCCGGCTACGAAGACAACTGGTTTGCCGATTGCCTGATCCACGGCCTGGGGCTCAAGCCACGTTACCATCCCGGCATTCTCGGCTGGCACCAGCCCCATCCGCGCCCGCACGACCTGCGCCGGGTGATCGAGCCCTCGCGGCGACTGTACCAGCGGAAATCCCAAGCAGCGCGGCGGGGCGAGATTCCGTACCGCGCGGCGAGAGGAGCCTGGGGAGAGAGTCGAGAGCCGGAAGGAAGGGAAGTGTCGAGGGGAGAGAGTCTGGAGCGAGACGGGAGTGGGAAGCCGGCTTCTCGGGACTCTCGAATCCGGACTCTCGACTCCCCGATTCCCAAACGCGTCTTTTTCTACCACGGCTTCCGGTCGCTGTCGTTTTTGCGGTTCCTGTCCGTCTCGAGCTTCCAGCGCCATCATCCGGAGTTCGACGTACGGGTGATGATGCCGGAGAAGCTGTGCACGGAGCAGACCTGGACGACCGGCGAGCACGCGCGGCCCTATTGCGGTCCCGACTACACGGATTGGCTCGCGAGGCTGCCGGTAGAGATCGTTCGGATCGACATGGCGTCGCTCGGCCTTTCCAACGATCTGCCGGAGGTCCACAAGTCGGATATCCTGCGGAACTGGCTCCTGGTGAATGAGGGCGGTTACTGGTCCGACATGGACGTGTTCTACGTGGGGCGATTGAGCATTCCCGCGGAGGCCGACACGGTCTATTGCCACGACGGCGACTTCTACTACATCGGCCTGATCGGCGGTTCGCCGGGCAGCGAGTTTTACCGGCACATCTTCCAGGAGTCGCTGCGGGCGAGACGCAACGGCGATTACCAGGGCTACGGTACGCGGCTCTACCGGCGCCGGCCCGCCGAATACGGCGCGATGTTTCCGTCGCTTTCGATGTACAACCTGCCGATGAACGCCGTCTATCCGATCAAGTGGATCGAACTCGACCGGTTGTACACCGACACGTCCTTGCCGCCGGACTGCGCGGGGATCCATTGGTTCGGCGGGAGCCGGATCGGCGGCCGCCTCGAACGTGGGCTGACGCACGAGACCTCGGCCCACGACAACCTCGTCTATCGAAAGGTCCGCGAGCTATGCGAGCATTCAGCCTGGTAGTTCCCTGCGAAAAAAACCGCCTGGGGCTTTTTATGAGCACGCTGCGGCGCTACCGCGAGCTGGGTTGGGAGCGATACGACTACGAGGTCGTGGTTCCCACGCGGAGCCTCGAGCGGCCGAGCGTTCTGGACGATCTCGGAGTCCGGCACCGGACGGTGCGGTACGCGTACGACGGCGAGTCGTTCAATCCGGCGATGGCGCTCAATCTGGGTGTGCGCCATGCGCGGCATGATGTGATCGTGGTGCAGTCGCCGGAGGTGATGCCGGTGAGCGACGTGCTTGCGCAGTTCGCGGCGCTGCCCGATGGCAACTACGTTGCGCAGGTCTGGGATCTCGGTCCCACCGGCGTCCGTCAACGGAGGCTGGCGGTGCCGGACTTCATCGAGTACACGGCGGGCGCCTACTTCCTGGCGCAGTTTCGCCGGGCCGATCTCGAGGCGATCAACGGCTGGGACGAGGATTTCATGGGCGGGTACTGTTTCGAGGACAACGACTTCGGCCGCCGCTGGCACGCGGCCGGACTGCCGATCGAACTTCGCGAAGAGATCGTCGCCGAGCACCAGTGGCACGCGCGGGTTTCGGGGATCACGGCGGGCTGGAAACGCAACTGCCGGCTTTACCACCGGAAGAAAGCCCGCGGGCAAACGCGGTGCGAGCGCGGGCTAGCGGGGAAGCGGGCTAGCGGGGAAGCGGGAAGGCGGATTAGTGGATTGGTGGATTGGTGGATTGGTGGATTAATGGATTGGTGGGGCGGTGGACGGGCTTTCGCATTTATCCATTTATCCATTCATCCATTCATCCATTCATCCACTCATCCACTCATCCATTTATCCATTCTCTGTGGTGCAGGAGCTTCGCGTGACGCTGCCTGTTGTTTATCAGATCCGTTGTCTCGGCTACAGTGGCTCGAGTGTTCTGAATTTGCTGTTGGACTCCGTCGACGGCTTTCGCGGGCTGGGCGAGATCGATCGGATGTTTCACAACGATCCCGTGCGGCCTTGCATTCTCTGCTGGCCGGGTTCGTGCGCGGCCTATGCGGACGTACGGCGCGAGCGTTTCTATGCCGACTGCGCCGCGGTTTATCCGGAGGTTGGGGCACTGGTCGACTCGTCGAAGCGGCCGGAGTTTTACGACGCCCGTCAGGCCGGCGAACCGCACCTCGACTATCGGACGGTTCTGCTGTACAAGACTCCCCATGCCTATATCCATTCCTGGACCGGACACATGCCGAAGGGCAAGCATACGGACGAGGTCTGGAAACTCTGGGGCGACTTTCATCGGGCCGAGGCCGGCAAGGCCGACGTCGTGGTCTGGTACCGGGATCTCGCCCGGGCGCCCGCCGGGCAAGTCGAGCGGATCCTGGGGCACCGCCCCTCGTTTCGCCGGGCAGAGTGGTGGGAGACGGACACGCACGTCATCGGCGGCAACACGGCGGTGATGAGCCAGAAGAACCGCCGGATCGAGGCGGACTCGGAGATTTTCGAAGCGGAGATCCATCGCGACTCCGGGCGGAGCAACAAGTACCAGGACCGCCGGCACACGCTGTTCGTCGACGAGAACTGGCGGCGGGACGAGGTGTTCAAGGCGGCGATGGACGGCTACTATGCGCAGCGGGGCGGCGAGATCGCCGAGACCGTGCGTCGGCTCGGGCTGTCGGTTCAATGGCTGAGGGAGGATTTGTGGCAGCGGGGGCACACGACTTGACGAGCCAGATGCCGTCGGATATCAAATCGATAAGCCGCAGGCCCAATGTAGCGGGGAGCGTAACCATCCACGGGGCGAGCCCGTGGCATTTTTGCGGATGGGAGCGCGTGTCGGATGTAGCGGGGAGCGTAACCATCCACGGGGCGAGCCCGTGGCATTTTTGGGGATGGGAGCGAGAGTGCCATGATGAAGAATCTCCAAGTCGTGTTGTTTGCAGCAGCGGTCGTTCTGTCTGCGGGGCTTGTGTCGGCCACCCAGCCCGGCGTTCTCGCGCCGGGGGCCCAGGTGGAGCGGTTGGCCGATGGGCTGAAGTTCACCGAGGGCCCGGCTTCGGACGCGGAAGGAAACGTCTTCTTCACCGATCAGCCGAACGACCGGATCCTGAAATGGAGCGTCGACGGCAAGCTGTCGACGTGGCTGGAGCCCTGCGGCCGGTCGAACGGCCTCTCGTTCGACCGGGCGGGGAACCTCTGGGCCTGTGCGGATGCGAAGAACGAGCTGTGGTGCATCGACCCGGCGAAGAAGATCCGCGTGGTGGTGAAAGACTACCAGGGAAAGCTGCTCAACGGCCCGAACGATCTCTGGATCCGGCCGGATGGCGGAGTCTATTTTACCGACCCGTTCTACAAGCGGCCTTACTGGAATCGCGGCCCGAGCGAGCAGGACGGCCAGTGCGTCTACTTTCTCTCTGCCGATCGCAAGAGCCTGGTCCGTGTGGCCGACGACCTTGAGCAGCCCAACGGTGTGATCGGCACACCGGACGGAGCGACGCTCTACGTGGCCGACATCCGGGCGAAGAAGACCTACGCCTACGACATCCAGGCCGACGGCAGTCTGCAAGCCAAGCGACTCTTTTGCGAGATGGGCTCCGACGGGATGACGATCGACGTGGAAGGGAACGTCTACCTGACCGGCAAAGGCGTGACGGTGTTCGACGCTGAAGGCCGCAAGATCGCCGAGATCCCCGTGCCCGAGCGGTGGACGGCCAATGTCTGTTTCGGCGGCCGCGACCGGCAGACGCTCTTCATCACGGCCAGCACCGGTTTGTACGCCGTGCGGACGCGAGTGAAAGGGGCGGGATGAGGCTTGAGGGGTGAGGCTTGAGGCTTGAGGGGTGAGGGTCCAGAGCCAGAGGACAGAAAAGAATCGAGAGCCGGAAGCACTCTCGATTCTGCACCGTCTGGCTCTCACCCCTCAAGCCTTCAGAACAGATCGACGCTTCTGTCCAGCGCGTTGCGTTCGCGGCCGCGTTGGACCCGCAGCTCATCCATCATGAAGCTGATCGCCTCGCAATACTGGCGGGTTGCTTCGGCGTAGTCGGAGGCGCGCGCGGCCGCGAGGGCTTTTTCGCCGTGGGCGTTGAAGCGGCTCCAGTCGATCTGCCAGTCTTCGTCCGTCGCGGCGTCGCGGAGCTGCTGGATAAGCTTGGCCAGCCGATCGACAAATAGGGAGTCGGGAGTCGCGTCGAACGAACTGTGGGGCCCTGTGCCCAGCGGCTTTCCGTCGTAACGGAACTCGGGGACGCTGCCGTACCGGCCGAAGTACGAGACACCCGCCACGACGGCCGCGGCCACGGCACTGATCACCGCGGGAATGACCTGGCCGACCGCCAGCAGAAAGGCCGCTGCGATGGCGAACAAGCCCAGCAGCGTCCAGGCGGCCGTGGGGATCGGCTTGGGTTGGGGCCGCGGGACCGCGGGGGCGGGCTCCTTGGCGCCGTCGGCGGTTTGCGGGCCGATGATCCTCACGACGACGACGGTGATGTTGTCCGGCCCGCCGCGAAGATTCGCTAGGTCGACCAGGGCTCGAACGGCCTGGTCCGGAGACATGCACGCCAGGATCTTGCCGATCTCGTCATCCCGCACCTGACCGGAGAGCCCGTCGCTGCAGAGCAGGAATGTGTCGCCGACCTGCAAGGGGAACGGCCCCTCGAGGTCGATTTCCACTTCGGCGTTGGGGCCGAGCGAGCGGGTGATGATATTCCGCGGAATGTAGCTGGGAACGTCGTCTTCGGGGATCTGGCCCGCCGCACGCATCTCCCAGACGAGGCTGTGGTCGAACGTGAGCTGCTCGATCCGGTTGCCGCGAAGCCGGTAGCCGCGGCTGTCGCCGACCTGGGCGAGGATGGCTCCGTCGGGCACAACGACCAACGCGGTGACGGTGGTGCCCATTCCCTTGAATTCTTCGTTGGCCATTCCGCGCTGGTGAATGCGATCGTTTGCGTCGCGAATGGCGGCTCGCAGGGCATCGGGCGGGGGCGGTTCGACGAGCTTGTGGTAGGTCTGCGCGATAACATCGGTGGCAAGCTTGCTGGCGAGCTCGCCGGCTGCGTGCGCGCCCATGCCGTCGGCGACGATGAATAGATGGCCCCGCCGCTCGAGCTTCTCGGCGCTGCTGGCGAGCACGACCGCCATCGAATCCTGGTTGTTGGCGCGCCGCAGGCCGACGTCGCTCAGGGCGGCCTGTTGGAGGCAGTGTTCCCAGTTGGCAGTCTGAGAGTTCATGAACCCCATTGTAGCTTCGAGGATACCGGGGAACCAGAGTATCGTCGCGGTAGGTCCCGCTTGCCGAGCGGGACCTGGAACCAGGGCAAAACCCGGACCTCCCTTCCGCCTCACCGCGAGCCGCTTGTCGAGCTCCTGCCGAGCTCCAGGTCCCGCTCGGCAAGCGGGACCTACTGTCGGCAAGCGGGATCTGCGGATCCGGGCTGGAGCTGTTGGGCGGCGGCGGGTATACTCCGGCCGTTTTTCCATCGCAAGAGGGACCCTCGTCTTGCCCCGTATGGTATCCAAATCGCCGCATTGCCTCTGTACCCGACAGGGGTGGATCCTGGCCGCGGTGGCCCTCAGCCTGACCGCCGCCGGTTGTGTGCAGCGGAGGATGACGATCCGCAGCGAACCGCCCGGGGCGCTGGTCTACGTGGACAACGTCGAGATCGGGGTTACCCCGATTTCGACGAACTTCCTCTACTATGGAACTCGCGAAATCCGGTTGGTCAAGGACGGTTACGAAACGATGACCGTCCTTCAGCCGGTGCCGGCGCCGTGGTACCAGATCCCGCCGCTGGACTTCTTCAGCGAAAACGTGGTTCCGGGCGATATCCGCGATCGGCGGACATTCCTCTACCGGCTGGTTCCCCAGCGAATGGTCCCCGGCCAAGAGCTTCTCGGCCGTGCCCAGGAGTTGCGGGGCCGGGCGACGGCCGCAGGCGCCACGTTGACGGCGCCGGCAGGGAGTTTTCCGGCGGGACCGACACCCCAGCAGGAGGGTGTAAGAGAAGTCCTTCCTCCGCCGATGCCGCTGCCTCAGAACGCCCCGCCCGCAACGGCAATCCCGGCCGTGCCGCCAACAGCTCCCAGCGATCTTGCCCCTGGCGGTAGGATGCCCTACAGCCTGCCTCCTGCCGGTCCCACCCGGTAGTATAATCGTGGTAGGTCCCGCTTGCCGAGCGGGACCTGGAATTGCCGACGAACTCGGGAGACCCCAGACAGCCGGGCGTTGAACGGGGGTTCCAGGTCCCGCTCGGCAAGCGGGACCTACTGGGGCCGGACCTACTTTTGCCGCAAGATCATCGAGTCGGCGGAAACCTTCTTTTTGGTTGGCCATGACGCAACCACACAACCCACAGCAGCCTGATGGGCCGCAAAGCCCGGCGAAGATCGACTGGCAGGCAGTGCTGGCCGAGCACGATCGCTGGCTGCGAACGGTTGTGCACGCCCGCGTCGGGGAGCCGCAGGCAGTCGACGAGGTCATGCAGGAAGTGGCCGTGGCCGCCGTGCGGCAGAAGTCGCCGATCGCCGATCCGAGCAAGGTTTCGCCCTGGTTGTACCGGCTGGCCGTTACCCAGTCGCTGCTATACCGGCGGAAACGGGGCCGGCAGCGAAAACTGACCGACCGGTTCGCGGAGAGAACACAACCCACCGAAGCAAGCCGCGAAGAGGATCCCCTGGGATGGCTACTGGCCGACGAACGCCGTCAACTGATCCGCACCGCGATGTCGCGGATCCCCGAGCGCGATGCGGAGATCCTGCTGTTGAAATATACGGAAGACTGGAGCTACCAGGAGATCGCCGAGCACCTGGGAATCAGCCCGAGCGCCGTGCAGGCGAGGCTGCACCGGGCCAGGCAGCGGCTGCGAAGCGAGCTGGCCGCGCTGGAAGTCATTGAAACAGAAACGTGAATGGTTTGTCCATGAGTTCTTCAGAAAAGCACCTGCCGCAGTTGGACGAGGAAGTCTTGGATCGGTTGGTGGACGGGGAGTTGGGCGAATCCCAGCGGCGAGAATTGCTCGCTTCGCTCGACTCGCGTCCCGATGGCTGGCGGCGATGCGCCCTCGCGTTCCTGCAGGCACAGTGTTGGGAAAAGGAGCTTGGCGGCATGCTCCGCAGTTCCCAACAGAGACTGCTGAAAACGGGGACAGGCGCCTCGCAACCCGCCGAAATCGCCGCATCTTCGGGGGAACGGCTCGGAGCCAGTCCTATTTCCTCACAAGCTCGGAGCGTGGAGCCCGCCGCTGCCGGGAGGCCGAGCGGCCGCCGATTCGATTTTCGTCGTCTGGGAACCCCGCTGGCCGTGGCGGCCTCGCTTCTCTTTGCCCTCGTGATCGGCACCCAAATTCGCCTCGGGTCGACGCCGAAGCCGGGCGACGAGCAGGTCGCTGGAGGCGGGCAAACGAGCCTGGCGCCGATTCCGGCGAGGCCGAAACCGAAAGGCAGCGGTCCGTGGGAAATGGTCACGCTTGCGGGCACCGGGTCGCCCGGCCGCGAGGTTCGCCTGCCGGCCCGACAAGGCGATCGGTGGAACGAAGACTGGATGGACTCCACTCGGCCGGCGATTCCCGACGACATGCTTGAGGCCATCCGTCGTCAAGGTGGAAAGGTCCGCCACTCATGGCAGTTCGTTCCGATGCCGTTGGAAGACGGTCGCCGGGTCGTCGTCCCCATCGATCAATTCGATGTCCACTATCCCGACTATCAATGACGTAACTCCTACGAAAATAGCCCGGAGCTACTTTCATGGGCGGGGGTGAAGCCCCATCATGATGCCTCAAACGGTTAGTTGCCAAACATCGCCCCACCGGGATAGACCCGGTGGTGGCGTTTACGGTTAGTTGCCAAACATCGCCCCACCGGAATAGACCCGGTGGTGGCGTTTACGGTTAGTTGCCAAACATCGCCCCACCGGGATAGACCCGGTGGTGGCGTTTACGGTTTGAGAAAGGAACCGTCTCGTGCAAAATCGTTTATTGAAGCCCGGCTTTCTCCGCAGCGTCAGTTTTGTCTTCCCCGTTCTGTTGAGTCTCCTTGTCTGCGGTGATTCCGTCTCCGCCGAACCCGAACGGAGCCATGCGGGCAAGGACGAGCCGCTGCGGACCGATGCGGTAGAACGGCCGAAGTACTGGCTCGGCGTGCAGTGCCGCCCGGTGGACGAAGCGATGCATGCTCACCTGGAGTTGCCCGAGACGCACGGGCTCTTGGTCGGGGAGGTCGTTCCCGGCAGCCCGGCGTCCAAGGCGGGAATCAAGCGGCACGATGTGATTTTGACCGCGGCCGGCAGTCCGCTTGCGACCCCTGGCGACCTGGTCCAGGCGGTCGAATCGACTGGCGAGAAGCCGCTTTCGCTGGAGGTGTTCCGCCGCGGCGAGGTGAAGAAGATCGCGGTCACACCCTCGCGGCGCCCGAAAGATCTCGCCGGCCACGGCGGGATCGAGGGGCCGGAGGCCATTGGCGAACTGTTCGAGGAGTTGAAGACGGAGCCCGGCAAGTCGATGCGGTTTCGTTTCATTCGGCCGGGCATGATCCTTCCGCACGATGCTCCCTGCCATCCGCCGCTGCCCGATGACGTGACGGTCTCGATCGAGAAGACCGGGGATAAGCCGTTGCGGATCACGGTCACGAAGAAGGATCGGAAGTGGGAAGTCAACGAGGACGAACTGCACACGCTGCCCGACGAGATCCGGCGCTACGCGGAACAGATGCTCGGCCGAACCACGATCGGGCCGGCGGATCCCGTTGAGCTGTTCGATTTCTTTCCGGACTGGGCGGCAGGCGGAGCGACGCAGGACGCAATGATCGAACAGCGCCTGGAGGCGATGAACCGGCAACTCGATCAGTTGCGGCGTGGGATGGAGCAGTTGCGCGGAGAACAGCGAGGCGATCCGGCGGAGAAGTAGTGCGAAGGGGTCGGGAGTAGGTGCCAGGCCTCAAGTGCTCGGTCTGATAGAGAAGAAGATGATAGAAAAGAATATGGTGGAAAAGAATATGGGGAGGAGAGAGGAAGGTCTTGCTCAGCGTTTTCTCTCGATCGTCTTGAATTGAACCAGATGCCGCGTTATGTTGATCCATTGGACGGCGTCGAGGTCGGCGTGGTCAAGGAAGCGGCACAAGTTTGCGTGGTATTCAAGCCGCCTGTCCGGAGGCAGGGCGGTGATTCGTAGAGCGATGCGTGGCGCGGCCAACCGGACAGTCTGCATACCGAGGGATCTCCCCGCCAGCCGGATTTCCACCTTCGCTTCCGCGTCCGGTGGTTGCCCACAAATGTACAACGCGACTTCTTCGTAGAGCTCGATATCCAAGCCGCCGCCCCAGTCACGAAGCACTGCGATCATTCGGTCCTTCAGTCGACTCGTCCCCAACTCCTGCCAGTCGGAACCATCGACGTCAAACGAAGTGCGATCCGACCGAGTCAGAGTGTTGTTGACGAATTCGTGCTGCACGCGTTCCGGCCGCAGGTTGATCAGCTTGCCATGGGGCAAGTCGGTAAGGAACAAGTAATGGAGCAATTGCCGCTGGTGGCGTTCCGTCAGCGCTTGCACGGCCTTCAGCTCAAAGACAGCACCTCCCCCGACCAGCAGATCGAGGTAGTAAGTCTTGCAGAACTCTTCAAAACGTACATCAACAGGCACTTCACGCCCGGCATCCGGGATACGAAAAGCCACTTCTCGCTGGTAAATCGGCTCGTAGAACAGCCGCCCGAGCTCCTTTTGTACGTCGAATACGTGGCTCATAACCTCATACGCGCGGGCCTTGAACTCCTCCTCATCCAATCGTCGTATCTCAGCCCCAACATGTATTGGCATGACCGCCTTCTCCAGAAAAGTGAGAGTAGTCGGACCAAGCGGCGCGTCACAAATTCATCTTCTTTTCCACCATTTTCTTTTCCACCATTTTCTTTTCTACTCTCTTCGGCCACCAACCCGCGTGCTTGCCTCGCGTCTACCTCTTTTTCGATGCGTAGGTCCGCCCCAGGTATTCCACGATCGTGTGCTTCACTTCCAGCGGATCGATCGGGCGGTAGTGGCGGTAGAGGACCTTGCCGCCGGGGGCGATGAGCACGGTGTAGGGCAGCGGGCCGGGCCAGTCGGGATCGAGGGCCTCGGCCAGCTTGTCGCGGTCGGGCGAGCTGAACAGGTAGTTCTTGGTCGAGGCGTGTTTCTCCTCGAGCGTTTTCAGAGCCCGGTCCTTCTGCTCGGCTTCATCGAGGCTGATCGTGATCACCTCGAAGTCGCGCTTGCGGTACATGCGGTGGATGGTGACCAGTTCGTCCAGCTCCTCGACGCACGGCCCGCACCAGGTGGCCCAGACGTTCACCAGCCGCAGCTTGCCGGTGTCGTTGGCGGCCAGCTTCTTGACGCCCTCGGCGTCGATCCGCTCGAGCTCGACCGGCTCGGCGTTCCATTTCTTGAGCGATTCGATCACTGTCGGCCGCTTGTCGGACCACTTGGTCGAGCAGCCGAACACACGGGTCTTTTCCACCGGCACCGGCTTGCCGGCCAGGAGGGCGTCGATGGCATTGCGGGCATCGTGCGAGCGGACCTCGCGGACGTCGGAATCGTCGACCCGTCCGATGTACCGCAGCTTGCGGTCGCGGTCGAAGATGAAGACATGGGGAGTGGCCAAAGCGCCGTAGGCGGCGGAAACGTCCTGTTTCTCGCCATCGTAAAGGTAGGGGAAGGGGAAGTCTTTGTCTTTGGCGCGGATCTTCATTTCCTCCAGCGAGTCGCTCACATCGGTGTAGCCGAGCTCGTCGAGCCGGACCGCGAGCGGGTCGTTGGGCGAGATGGCCACCACGGCCACGCCGCGGCCCGCGTAGTCGTTCTGCAATTGGATGAGCCGGTCCTCGTAGGCCTGCGCGGTCGGGCAGTGGTTGCAGGTGAAGACCACGACCAGGATTTTGGCATCGTCGAAGTCGGCCAGGCGGTAGGTCTTGCCGTCGGCGCCGGGCAGCTCGAAGCCGGGAGCCTTTTGGCCGATCTCGAGCGGTTGAGGGTTCGGGGGGGCGGCGGAGAAAGCGGCAGCGGGCAGGAGCAGGGCGGCGAAGGCGAGGATGGGACGAAACATGGCGTTTCCCTCCGGATAGGGTTGAAGGCGGGCCGGGCACGGCGGAAAATGATGCAGGCTATTATACGGGCTCGTGGAAGGAGAAGCAGCCATCTAATCGTTTGGCCGAATTGAATCCAATAAGGAAACCCCATTCATGACGTTCGACTGCAACCTTCTCTGTCTGTCTCTGAGCGGGCTGCTTCTCGCTTCGGCGGTCGCCCACGGCGAGGGGCTCCGGTATCCGAACACGCGCCGGACCGACCACGTCGATACCTACCACGGCGTCGAGGTGCCCGATCCGTATCGGTGGCTCGAAGAGGATGTCCGCAACAGCCCCGAGGTGGCCGAGTGGGTCAAGCGGCAGAACAAGGTGACGTTCGGCTATCTCGAATCGCTCCCGGCGCGTGAAAAGATCTTCCGCCGGCTCAAGGAGCTGTGGGACTATCCCCGCTTCTCCGCGCCCATGAAACGCGGCGGACGCTACTACTACTTCAAGAACGAGGGGCTGCAGAACCAGTCGGTCCTCTACGCGATGGACTCGCTGGACGGCGAGCCGAGAGTGTTGATCGATCCCAACACGTGGTCGGCCGACGGCACGGTGTCGCTGGCCGGGCTGTCGTTCAGCGACGACGGCAAGTACCTGGCCTACGCCCGCGCCGAAGCGGGCTCCGACTGGAATACGGCCCAGGTGATGGAAACCGCCACGGGCACGATCCTCTCCGACGAGCTCCGGTGGCTCAAGTGGGCGAGCATCTCCTGGACGAAGGACGGCAAGGGGTTCTTCTACAGCCGGTTCGAGGAGCCCGCGGCCGGCGAGGAGTTTCAGTCGCTCAACCTCAACAACAAGGTCTGCTATCACCGGCTCGGCTCGCCGCAGTCGGACGACGTTGTGGTTTACCATCGCCCGGAGCATCCCGAGTGGAAGTACCACGCGAAGGTCACCGAAGACGGCCGCTACCTGGTGATCACCACCTCGGTCGGCACCGACGACAAGTACCGCATCACGGTGAAGGACCTGGCCGAGCCGTACGCGATGCCGACGGAGCTCGTCGACAACTTCGAGCATGAGTATTCGCTGGTCGGCAACGACGGGCCGCTGCTTTTCTTCCAGACCGACCTTGACGCGCCGCGCCGGCGGCTGATCGGGATCGACCTGCGCCGCCCGGAGCCGAAACACTACAAGGAAATCCTGCCGCAGGCGGAAGAGACGCTCCAGGGCGTCAGCCTGGTCGGGAACCAGTTCATCGCCGAGTATCTCCAGGACGTGAAGCCGCAGGTGAAGATCCACGCGATGGACGGGCGGTTTCTCCGCGAGGTCGAGTTTCCGGGGATCGGCAGCGTCGGCGGGTTCGACGGGCGGCAGACCGATACGGAGACGTTTTACGTTTTCACCAGTTTCACCACGCCTCCGGTGATCTACCGCTACGACCTGCTCACCGGCGAGAGCACGCTCTTCCGCCGCGCGGAGGTGAAGTTCGACGCCGAGCGGTACGAAGTGAAGCAGGTCTTCCACACCAGCCGCGACGGCACCCGCGTGCCGATGTTTCTCGCGCACAAGAGAGGGATTTCGCTGGACGGCACGAACCCGACGCTGCTTTACGGGTATGGAGGTTTCAACATCTCGCTGACGCCGCATTTCTCGGCGAGCTGGCTGGTGTGGATGGAGATGGGCGGTGTGCTGGCGGTGCCGAACCTTCGCGGAGGCGGCGAGTATGGCGAGGCATGGCACAGGGCCGGTACGAAGCTCCACAAGCAGAACGTCTTTGACGACTTCATCGCGGCCGCCGAATGGCTGATCGACCAACGCTATACGCGGCCGGAGCGGCTGGCGATCCAGGGCCGCAGCAACGGCGGGCTGTTGGTCGGCGCGGCGATGACCCAGCGGCCGGAGCTCTTTGGCGCGTGCCTGCCGGCGGTCGGCGTGATGGACATGCTGCGGTTCGACAAGTTCACGGCGGGGCGGTACTGGGTCGACGACTACGGGTCGTCGGACGATGCGGAGGAGTTTCGGGCGCTGGTGAAGTATTCGCCGTATCAGAATCTGAAGGTCGGCACGCACTATCCGGCGACGCTGGTGACCACGGCGGATACCGACGACCGCGTGGTGCCGGCGCACAGTTTCAAGTTCGCCGCGGCGCTGCAGCACGCCCAGGCGGGCGATGCCCCGGTGCTGATCCGCATCGAGACGCGAGCCGGGCACGGCGCCGGCACGCCGGTCACCAAGATGATCGAAGAGACGGCGGACCAGTGGGCGTTCTTGGCGGAGAACCTGGGAGTAAGGTGAAGGGATGAGGGATGAGGGCGAGAGCGCGTCCGAATGCGTTCATGCCCCCTGCCAGCTCGCCTGGCAGGAGCGCAGGTTCGTCGGCTAGCCCGCGGCTCCGCCCACCTCGCAACGCCCCCTGCCAGGCTCGCGCGGCGGGAGCGCACAGGTTCGTCGGCTAGCCCGCGGCGCCGCCCCACCTCGCAACGCCCCCCTGCCAGCTCGCCTGGCAGGGAGCGCGGCGATTCGTCGGCTAGCCCGCGCTCACGCCCACCTCGCGCGCCCCCTGCCAGGCTCGCCTGGCGGGAGCGCAGGTTCGTCGGCTAGCCCGCGGCTCACGCCCACCTCCGCCAACGCCCCCTGCCAGGCTCGCCTGGCAGGGCCTGGGTTCGTCGGCTAGCCCGCGGCTCACGCCCACCTCATAACGCCCCGCCTGCCAGCTCGCCTGGCAGGAGCGCAGGTTCGTCGGCTAGCCCGCGCTCCCGCCCACCTCCTGCCCACCCCTGCCATTCGCCTGGCAGGGAGCGCAGGTTCGTCGGCTAGCCCGCGGCTCCGCCCACCTCATAACGCCCCCTGCCAGGCTCGCCTGGCAGGGGCGAGGTTCGTCGGCTAGCCCGCGCTCACGCCCACCTCATAACGCCCCTGCCGGCTCGCCTGGCAGGGCACGGGTTCGTCGGCTAGCTCGCACCCACGCCCACCTCATAACGCCCCCTGCCAGGCTCGCCTGGCGAGCGGGATTCGTCGGCCAGCCCGCGGCGCCACGCCCACCTCATAACGCCCCCTGCCAGGCTCGCCTGGCAGAGCGCGAGGTTCGTCGGCTAGCCCGCGCTCCGCCCACCGCATAACGCCCCCTGCCAGCTCGCCTGGCAGGGGCACAGGTTCGTCGGCTAGCCCGCGCGCCCCGCCCACCGCATAACGCCCCCTGCCAGGCTCGCCTAGCGGGAGCGCGGCGGTTCGTCGGCTAGCCCGCGCGCCCCGCCCACCGCATAACGCCCCCTGCCGGGCTCGCCTGGCAGGAGCGCATTCGTCGGCTAGCCCGCGCGCCCCGCCCACCGCATAACGCCCCTGCCAGGCTCGCCTGGCAGGAGCGCGGGTTCGTCGGCTAGCCCGCGCGCTCCACGCCCACCTCACTAACGCCCCCTGCGGGCTCGCCTGGCAGAAGCACGGGGTTGTCGGCTAGCGGTGAGGCGCAGCCGCCGTCCTCCTTCCGGTAGTGCAGAACGTCGACCGTGGGCGGCTGGCAGCTGAAGAAACCTCTGGCTCCGCCGGGCGAGCGGCAGGGGGCCGGGATCTGCGGGGCGGGGCGCGCCGGCTAGCTGAAGGGACCTTTGGCCCCTGCCAGGTGGGGAAACGGCGGGGGCCGGGATCGTGCGGGGCGGGGCGTGCGGCTAGCTGAAGAAACCTGTGGCTCCTGCCAGGCGAGGAAACTGGCAGGGGGCCGGGAGCAGTGGCTCAATCCATTCATCGCTCCCGCACTGCCTCACTCCCCCGCGGCCGTGTCCGTTGCGGCGCGGATGGCGCGGACGAGTTCGTCGGCGCAGTCGCCTTTGCAGAGATAGGCGCCGGCGGTGCGCATGGCGTCGGCCAGGTCGGTGCGGGAGTGCATCGATAGGCCGATGATCGTCACGTCGGGCAGCTCGGCCTTGATGCGGCGCGTGGCTTCAATGCCGTCGAGACGCGGCATCGTCACGTCCATCAGGATGACGTCGGGACGGGTCTGGCGGGCCAGGTCGATCGCCTCCAGGCCGTCGCCCGCCTCGGCCACCACCTCGATGTCCGGCTCTTCGCCGAGCATGCCGGCCAGGCCGTGGCGGACGATCTCGTGGTCGTCGGCCAGCAGGATTCGGATCGTCCGCTTCGCCGGCTCATCGGCCACGCGCTGCCGGGCCGCCGTCCTGCGCCCGCGCGCGGAAGGTGGCAAACTCTCCTCAACCTCCTCCGGCGGTTCGGCCGGGAGGTCCGGGACGATTACCGTAGCGGTGGTGCCCTGGCCGGGCGTGGAAACGATCTCGAACTGTCCGCCCAGCGAATCCAGGCGCTGCCGGATATGGAACAGCCCGAAGCCGCGCTCGGTCGCGTCGGCATCGAGCTTCGCCGGATCGAAGCCTTCGCCGCGGTCCGTCACCGTCGCCGAAAGCAGGCCGTCACCGCGGCGCTCGACCGTCACCGCGGCCTCGGCGACGCCGGCGTGCTTCACCGCGTTGAACAACAGCTCGCGGACCGCCTCGAACAAAAGGACCTTGATCTCCGTCGCCTGCGGCTCGACCGGCTGGTCGATTTCAAGCCGGACCTGGAAATCCTGCCGCTCCTCCATATGGCGAGCCACCCACTGCAGGCCGGCGATCAGGCCGACGTCGTAGAGCACCGGCGGGCAGAGCTCCAGGGTCAGCGTGCGCGAGACGTTGATCGACTCGTTGAGCAGGTTGTCGATCTTCTCCAACGACACGCGCATCTCCTCGCTGGGATTCTTGCGCTTTGCCACGCCCGCGCTGATCCGCGCCGCGACGAGCATCTGCTGCAAGTGGTCGTGCAGCATCTTGGCCAGGCGGCGGCGCTCGCGGTGTTCGACCTGGGTGAGCTGGCGGGCGAGGGCCTGAAGCTGGGCGGTGCGGTGCTCGAGCTCGGCCGTCCGCTCGGCCACCTGTTGGGCCAGCGTATCGTTCAACTCGCAAAGTTGGTCTTCGGCCTCCTTGCGGCGAGTGATGTCGGTCATCGCCGTGCGGCAGAGCGAACCATCGTGGTGGTCGTGCCAACAGCGGCTGCGAAGCTGCACCACCACCGGCTGGCCACTCAGCGGCTGCACCCTCAATTCGCACGTATACTCGTTCTTCCCATCCGCCAGGCAATCGGCGATGTGCTGCCGCAGGACCAGCCGTTCGGAGGTCAACACCCGCAAGCTCATCTTTCGGCCCAGCAGCCGATCCCGCTCGGCCCCGAGCATCCGGGCGGCGGTGAGGTTGAGCTCGCGGATCTCGCCGCGCGGAGAGAGCGTCAGGTAGCCGACCGGGGCGAAGTCGTAAAGGTCCGCGTAGCGGTCGCGCGATAGCTCCAGCTCCTGCTGCGCGATGCGGAGCTCCTCGTTCTGCATCTCCAGCTCGACCTGGTGCACGGCCAGCTCGTGCAGCAACTCCTCGGCCGACCGCCCCGGCGGCCCGGCGGTCCGGGCCTGGACCCGCCGCTCGGCCGCTTCCCGCAGCGCGGCTGCGGAACGATCGCCTGCCTCCTGCCCGTTACCCATCGCCGATATCCTCCATCGCAAGCAGGATCAGGCGCGGGCGCCCGTCCGGCTGGTCGACTCGCCGGGCGTTGAGCCGGATCCGCTTGCGGCCGATTTCCGGAAAGTTGTGCTCCACCTCGTAGTCTTCGAACGACGCATTCTCGGGGATGATCTCCTCCAGGAGCTTTCGCAACTTGGGGATGTCCCACTGGTTGTTGCCGAGGGCATAGATCGGCACGTTTTCCGTTTCCCCGGACTTGACGTGAAAGGTCTTATAGAACGCCGGGTTGGCCGACACGACCCGGAGATCGCCGTCGAGCACCACCAGCGGCTCGCGGACGGTAGCGACGATGCTCTCGGCGAAGGTCAGTGCGGCGGAGACCAGCTCTTCTTCGTGGTCGCGCGCCAGTTTCCGCTCGTGGATGTCCAAGACCACGATCACGGCCCCGTCGATCTTCCGCTCCACGGTGCGGTAGGGCCGCAGGCGAACGGCATGCCAGCGGCCGCACGGCAGCCGCACTTCGTAGTCCTGGCCGCGGCCTTGATCGAGCACCCGCTTTACCCGCTCCTCGAGTCCGTCGAGTTCGCTACCGATCTTCAGCGCCGTCACCGAGCGGCCTTCGTCGGCGGGGATGAGGTGGAACTGCTCGGCTGCCGCGGGCGTGAACATGCGGATTCGCCGCCCAGCATCGAGGATCACCACCGGCAGCTCGATGCTGGCCAGCAGGTTGTTGTAGTCGTCGATGATCTGGCTCAGCTCGGTGTTGCGGTTCTCCAGCTCCTCGTTGACGGTGGTCAGCTCCTCATTGGTGCTTTGCAGCTCCTCCTTGGCGGTTTCCAACTCCTCGTTGGTGCTCTGCAGCTCCTCGTTGCTCGACTGGATCTCCTCGTTGGCCGCGCGGAGTTCTTCGTTGGTGGCCTCGTGCTGCTCGATGATCGTGCGGAGCGAGTCCTTGGTCTCGGCCAACTCGTTCAGCGCGTCTTCCAGTTCGCGGTTGGTCTCCGCCTTGCCGGGCGTGGGCGGCTTCTTCTTCGGCGGGGGCTCTTCCGGCGGGCGCTGCTCTTCGAAGAGGACCAGGAAATAGCCCTCTTCCTCGCCTTCGAAGTTCAACGGGATGACGTGCAAATTGATTTCGAGCGTATTGCCGTTGTGTTTCAGCCGCACGCCTTCCTTGCGGACGGGGCCGTTGCCCTGCCTGGCGGCGTGGATGGCCGAGCGGACGTCGAGCCCGAGCCCCTGGCGGGCCATCTTCAAGAGATTCAGGCTGGCCTAGCCCGGCGAGGGCTCCAGGAAGCGGCCGGTCTGGCCGCGAAACTGGTGGATGTTCATCTGCTGGTCGACGAGCACGCCGCAGGGGCCGTAATTTTCCAGCACGACGCGGTCGGCCTCTGAAGCTGCGGCCCCATGTAGATCAGGAGATTCCGGCAACTGATCAGGTCCAGCCCCGAAAACGGCGGATCGCGGACCAGGTTCTGCCGGGCCACGATGCACATGTCGCGGATTGCCTTGGAGATCTGGTAGCCGCCCTCGGTCTTGTAGAAGAACCGCTTGAGCCGCTCCGGCGAGACGTCGGCCGCGATGTTCTCCGGATAGCGGGCCGCGCGGGCCTTGTGCACGGCCGACTCGCTGACGTCGGTGGCGAAGATCTGGATCGGGGGCCGCCCGTCCTGCTGGCCCAGGTATTCCAGCAGGATCATGGCGATCGAGTAGGCCTCTTCGCCGGTCGAGCAGGCCGGCACCCAGATCCGCAGCGGGTAGTCGTTGTCGCGGTCTTTGAGGATGCGAGGGAAGACCACCTGTTTGAGCGCCTCGAACGTTTCGGGATCGCGGAAGAACCCGGTGACGTTGATCAACAGTTCCTCGAACAGGGCGCTGACCTCGCCGGGGGCCTGCTGCAGGTACTTGGCGTAGCGCTTCAGCGAATCGAGCTTGTGCAAGAGCATGCGGCGGGCGATCCGCCGCGAGACGGTCGTTTCTGCAAGAGCATGCGGCGGGCGATCCGCCGCGAGACGGTCGTCTGCTTGTACAGGCTGAAGTCGACGCCCGTGGCCCGGCGGAGCACCAGAAAGATTTTCTGCATGTCGTCGGGCGGCTCGGCGGGGGGCCTCTCGATGATCGGCAGACGGCCGCCGCGGCTGAGATTGCCGATATGGGCCAGCTCCTCCGCGATCTGCCGGGGCGAGAGGCGAAAGTCGACCACGTCGTCGGCGGCGCTGGCGGGCATGCCGCCGTAGCGGGCCGTCTCCGTCGACTGCACCAGCGTCAGCCCACCGGCCGACTTGATCTCGCGCAAGCCCAGCGTTCCATCGGAGCCGGTCCCCGAAAGGATCACACCGATGGCGCTCGGCCCCATGTCGGCGGCGAGCGAGCGGAAGAAGTGGTCGACCGGCAAATGGCGATGCGAGTCCTCCTCCTCGAAGCACATCAAGTGGAGCGTGCCCTGCATCACTTCCAGATTGTGGTTGGGCGGCAGGACGAACAGATGATCGGGCTTGAGCCTGGTGCCGTCGCTGATGTGAAGCACCGGCATCTTCGTCGAACGGCCGAGGATGTCCGGCAGGTCGCTTTTATGCTGCGGCGAGAGGTGCTGGCAGAAGACGAAGGCCATGCCGGTATCGGTCGGCAGATGCTCCAGAAGCTCGCGGAGCGCCTCCAGGCCGCCGGCGGATGCCCCGATGCCGACGACGGGAAATTGCCGGGCGCCGTCGCCGGCTTCGGGCTCGGAGGATTCGACGGTCGCACTTTCGATGGTGTCCGGCTCGGCGGGCCGGTGCTCGGGGGAATCTTTCTTTCGGGCGGCCGTTTTTCGCCTGGGGCTTTTGGCTGCGGGCGCGGAGGCGCCGCCGCGGGTGCGTTGCTTCTCAGGTTGCTTTGCCCTTTTCTTCGCCGCCATGGCGCTTTCCTTCACTTCCAGTAGCTCGCGGCGGGCGAACGGCGGCTTGGGAGAGTCGGTCGGGCGCGCGTCACGCAGTAACCAGTAACCACGACATTCCCCTGCCGGTATTGTAAAGGCGGGCTCCTCCGGCGCGAATCCCTCGATTTCCCCTGACTGCCTAGGCATTTTCCTGATAACGGGGGGACTGGCGGGTATAGAATTGCAGGTCGGCGGCTTGGGACCGCTGTGAATGCCGGCCTGGCTGGGCTACGTTTCCGCTGACCAGAGCCCTTCGGCAGGAAGAACCGCCTCGACCATGGCTGCTCGGCCGGCGGTTGCTCCATCCTTGGTAGGCGTTGAATGCCCGACACTCCGCATCACGACATTGTCGTCGTCGGCGCCTCGATGGACGGGTTGGCGGCGCTGAAAACGCTGGCAAGGAATTTGCCGGCCGATTTGCGAGCGTCGGTGTTCATAATTCGCCACATCGCAGCGGAATCGTCGGACGAGCTGAGCGGAATTCTGAACCGCATAGGCCCCTTGCCGGCCGACCAGGCCCGGGACGGCCAGCCGATCGAGCCCGGCCGGATCTACGTCGCCCCGCCCGACCGTCACACGCTGCTGGTGCGGGGCGAGGTCCGCGTGGTCCGCGGCCCGCGGGAGAACCGCTGGCGGCCGGCGATCGATCCGTTGTTCCGCTCCGCAGCGGCCGCCTATGCCACGCGGGTGATCGGCGTGGTGCTCACCGGCATGCTCGACGACGGGACGGCGGGCATGATGGCGGTGAAGCGGTGCGGCGGGCTCGCTGTCGTGCAAGATCCCGGCGATGCGTCCTATCCCGACATGCCCCGCAACGTGATCGAGCGGGTTGAAGTGGACCACGTCGTGCCGATGGCCGAGATGGGCTCTCTCTTGGCGCGGCTGGTCCGCGAGCCGGCTCCGCCGCCGCCGGAGATCCCCGAAGACATTCTTGCGGAGGTCCGTCTGATGACCGGCTCGCCCAACGCCTCGGAAACGCCTCCTCCGAAAGACCACCCGGAGAACCTGGTCGCCTTGAGTTGTCCGGAATGCGGCGGCCCGTTGAGCAGCGTCGGGGAGGACTCGATCGACCGCTACCGCTGCCAGGTCGGCCACGCGTTCACGGCCGTCTCGCTCTTGGCCGACCAGTCGGAGGCGGTGGAGCGGGCGTTATGGGCGGCGGTGCGGATCCTTGATGAGCGGGTAGCCCTATTGAAGAAATTGGCGACCGATTCGCGTCGCCGCGGCCACACGCGTTCGGTCGCCGGCTACGAGGACCGCGCCGGGGAGGCCGGCGACCACGCTCGCACGATCCGCCGCCTTTTGACCAAGCGCCGCGACGAGTCGGACCCCGAGGCGCAAGCGGAAGCCTCCCCGGCTTGAGCATCCCACCTCGCGCATCCGGCCCTTGCACTCCTCGCGTATCTGGCCCCCTGCCAGCTCGTCTGGCAGGAGCCAAAGGTTCATCAGCTAGCCCGCGCCACCAACGAAACACAGGCCCCCTGCCAGCTCGCCTGGCAGGAGCCAAAGGTTCACCGGCTAGCCCGCGCCGCCAACACAACACAGGCCCCCTGCCAGCTCGTCTGGCAGGAGCCAAAGGTTCGCCAGCTAGCCCGCGCCACCAACACGACACAGGCCCCCTGCCAGCTCGCCTGGCAGGAGCCAAAGGTTCAC
>JAXGMN010000051.1:0-89653 GCA_040768665.1 Thermoguttaceae bacterium | reverse complement strand
ACGCTCGCCAATCCGTCCGCCGACGCCGACTCCGACTGGCCGACCATCTCCTTCACGCCTGCTGAGAACAACCATCACGACCACGCAAAAACCTGAACCGTTCCACCCAGAACGGCGTGGAGCCCAAAGTGCTTCAGTTCTGAGAAATCCGCAACTTGGGCACCACATCCGAACGCCGGTAACAGCAATCTGCTGGCTCAACTGTGCTGGAAATCCAATCGTAGCATGCGGACGCGATCAACTTCCGAGGAAGTCAAACGCCGCAAGAGCCGCTGTTCGAGGGCCCAGCGGAAGCGGCGCTCGCTCCGCGTTTGGTGCTCCTTCAGCGCGGCTTGGGGGGTCATTCGATAGAACATCCGGCCCTCGGTGCGAACCAGGTGGCGATGATAGACCTCTTTCAGGCGGATGTGATTGGGCAGCAGCAGGGTGTCGACGAAGTCGAGTTTCAGCAGTTCGGAGAGCACCAGGTCTTCCTTCGCCATCGACGCCGTCATGATCTCCGGATCGTCGGCGGCGTACGAATTGAACTCCAACGGTGCTTTTTCCTCGATGCCTTGTCCGCCGCGCATGCGGATCCATTCCAGCGTTGCGATCGTGCTGCCGGGGCTGTCCAGCAGCAGCACCATCCCCTGCTGCTTCTCCCCGATCACATCGCCGATCGAGTATTTCAGAGGCGAGAAGCCGAGATCCCCGAGTTGTTCCAGAATGGGCGCCCAGCGAGAAAGCGCGCGGGACGGCAGGTCTTCACGCGGAGCGTCTCGCCCGCTTCCCGGCCCTCCGGATGCGTACTTTGGTTGCAAAGGCCAACGCAAGATGCCGCGGACGCGAAAGAAGGCTGCCAACACAGACGCGACGGTGGACGGCACCGTTGCCGACAGACACTTCTTCATCGTGCGATACGGGACCGCTGTGATTTCCTCAGTGTAGTATGCTTCTGCCATATCCACCTGCCTTTTGTCAATCAAGCAGGTTGAGTTCGCTCTTTTCAGGAAACAAAGGTTCTACCGCGGCAAGCGTGGGCAAACCTGCCGCGGCAAGGAGTTGGTCGATGCGATCGCGACGCGCCGACGGCTCCAGCGGACCAGCCGCCGGCGGCGCCCGGCGGTCGTCTACTGCCCTCGGCATTTTGTTCATAAACGATCGCTTCACGCGGCGCTCGATCACCTTGAACACCACAATCACCACGCCGCAAGTGATCGCGATGGAGATCAAGACCGGCTTCCAAGTTCCGGACACCAGACCGAAAACCACCAACGGGAGGCAGATCAACACGAGCAAGCAGCCGGTCGCCTTCATGGCCGTCTTCTTCAGACCGCCCCCGAGGGCTCCCAGGACGGTCGACATATCGAAACGCTTGGTGGACAGGATGGCGGGGAGAATCTTTGCCAGGGCCTCGGCTTCCGTCATCGGCACGCCCGCCGGCCCGGCGACCTCACACTGCGCGTCGTACCCGCGCTGGGCCCACTCGACCGACCAGCCTTCCCACGCCCGGCGAATCTCGGGCAGCTTGTCATGCAGCCGGCGAGAGCCCCACAGGCCGACCGACCGGTTCCGCTCGTCGATCCACATCCCCTCCACCACAACAGCTTCCGGCGGGACTTCTGCGGGAGGCAAACCGGCGAGCGCCTGACGCGGTGCTTCGCTGTCGTTGAGCAGGTCTGCCGGCAGATGCTCAAGGTGGCGATGACGGACCGCGCCGTCGGCATCGACGATCGTCACCCACGCGCGGTTCTCTTCGTCGTCGAACGTCGTTGCCGCTTCTTCGTCGTCGAGGGTTTCGTCCTCTTCTTCGTCGTTATCGCTGCGAGCGGCTTCCAAAACCGTTTCCGGACGATACTCGTCGTGCGGTTCACCGGGTCTGTCGATACCGATGGCTTCCGCCCAGGGGCCAAGGTTCCCGAAAGCAAAGGCGACCTCGAACCCGGGCCAGGCGGCCTCTAGCAGGCGTTGGTAGATCGCTGCGACCCGCGGAATCTGCAGGGCGTCCACGTCGCCGCGCCAGATGAGCTTCTTGCGGTCGTAGTCGGCGACGGCTCCCGCGGAGAATTCGTCCGACCACTCATCGTCTTCTTCCATGTCTTCAAGTTGTGTGACCCACGCTTCGAAATCTTGTGGGCCGAAGAGGAGTTCCCGGTGCAGGAAGACCGACGCCCAGCGGTCGGCGTAGAATCTCTTGTGCCCGTCGCGAATCAGACAGAACACAACGGGTTCGCTCATCGCTTATCCCTCCCTTTTCGATTACTCCACCGACCAATAGCCGGAGTCTCTCCGCACGCGGCGATAGAGAGTGTCGCGTTCGACGGGCTCGCGGCCGGCTTCCCAGATGAGCCGGCAGAGCTGCTCGACCGGCAGGACCTCGGGCGAGGTCGCGCCGGCGTCGTGATGGATCCGTTCCTGGCGGACTGTGCCGTCCAGATCATCCGCTCCGTAGGCCAACGCCACCTGGGCCGTGCCGACACCCAGCGAAATCCAGTAGGCCTTGATGTGGTCGAAGTTGTCTAGCACCAGGCGGCTGATCGCCACAACCCGCAGCGCCAGGAGTCCGGTAGGTTTCTCGAGATCGGCGAACTGGGTCCCGTCCGGATGAAAGGCCAGCGGGATGAATGCCTGGAAACCGCCGGTCTCGTCCTGAAGTTCCCGGAGCCGAAGCAAGTGGTCCACGCGGTGGTCCGCCGACTCCACATGTCCAAAGAGCATCGTGGCGTTCGACCGCAGTCCCATGCGGTGGGCGGCGCGGTGAACGGCCAGCCAGGTCTCCGCGCTTGCCTTGCGCGGGGCGATCTGAAGGCGAACATCCCGATGGAAGATCTCCGCGCCCCCGCCGGGAAGGCTCCCCAATCCGGCTTCGATCAACTCGGCCAGCACGGCTTCGTGCGAACGGCCGTCCAACGACGCCAGCCAGGCGATCTCCGCGGCAGTCCATGCCTTGAGGTGAAGCCGCGGAAAGGCGGTCTTCAGGTCATGGAGGATGTCCCGATACCAGGCAAACAGCTTGTCGGGATGAATGCCGCCGACGATGTGCAGCTCGGTTGCGCCGCCATCGGCCCCTTCGGCCGCTTGCGCCAACAGCTCCTCGCGGCTCAGGACGTACGCTTTGGCGTCGCCCGGATTGCAACTGTACGCGCACAGCGGGCAGCGATAGGCGCACACGTTCGTGGGGTTGAGGTGCGCGTTGATGTTGTAGTAGGCAATGTTCCGGTTCTTGCGCTCACGGACGAGGTTGGCCAACTCGCCGATCGCGTGCACGTCGACGTCCGGCTCGAAGAGAAATTCCCCGTCGGCTCGCATAAGTCGCTCGCCGGCGAGCACCTTGTCGCGGATGCGTTCGAGACTCACGGCCGAACTCGTTGCCGGCATAGGCAGCTTTCTATTGCAGAAGATTCAGACGAGTAGATCCACCGATCCGATCGCGAAAAGGCCCAGGCTCACGACGGCATTGACATGATAGAACGCGCGGTTGACCCGCGTGAGATCGTCGGGGCGAACAAGCCAGTGCTCGTAGGCCAAGAGCACGGCGATGGCCGCCAGGCCGCCGTAGTAGATCGTTCCGAAACTCCCGTAGACCAGGGGTATCGAGGCGAGCACCGCTACCATCCCGAGATGACATAGCGCCGCCAACCGCAGCGCTCCGGCCACCCCAAGCCGTACAGGAACGCTGTAAAGCCCGGCGAGTAGATCGAAATCGACGTCCTGGCACGCGTAGATGATGTCGAAGCCCGCCACCCAAAGCAGGACCGCTGCCCCGAGCAGCGCGGGCGGCCAGCCGAGCTCTCCGCGGATCGCCACCCAGGCGGCCAGCGGCCCGAGCATCAACGCCGCCCCGAGCCAGAAATGCGCCAGAAGCGTAAACCGCTTGGCATAGCTGTAACCGAACAAAAACAGCAGCACCGGCCCGCTGGCCACGAGCGGCAGCCGGTTGGGCAAAAACAGGAGGGTCGACAGCACGAATCCGACGGAGCAAAGAAGTGTAAACCGGACGACGCTTGCCCTACTCAACACTCCGGTGGGAAGATGGCGGCTTTGTGTCCGCGGGTTCAGAGCGTCGAGCCGGCGGTCGGCCAGCCGGTTGAAGGCCATCGCGGCACTCCGGGCAAAGACCATGCACAAGAGAATGCCCGCCAACTCCTGCCAGCGGAACGGCACCGGCGGCGAGCTGCCCAGGTTCGCCGTCCAC
The DNA here is from genome assembly GCA_040768665.1 of Thermoguttaceae bacterium. Taxonomy (GTDB): domain Bacteria; phylum Planctomycetota; class Planctomycetia; order Pirellulales; family Thermoguttaceae; genus JABWBD01. Next base: position 85,479 of record JAXGMN010000051.1, on the reverse strand, counting down.
GCCATCGCCGCCGAAAGCATCGCGAAAGGAAGCGCAAACAGCGTGTGGCTGAAGCGGATCATTTCCAGAATGTGGCGGACGGCCGTCAGCACCCGATCATTCCCCCCAGCGCCGGATCATCGTGTTTCCGATCTTCAACTGGTCGCAGATCCGCCCCACGACGAAGTCGATGAGGTCCTGGATCGAAGTCACGCCGTGATAGAAACCCGGGCTCGCGGGCAGGATCACCGCGCCCGCCTCCGCCGCCTGGAGCATGTTCTTCATCTGAACGATCGACACCGGGGTCTCGCGGGGCACCAGGATGAGCCTGCGGTGTTCCTTGAGGTGCACTTCGGCCGCGCGGTGGATCAGGTTGGCGCTGGTGCCGTAGACGATCGCACTGAGTGTTCCGCTGGAACACGGGCAGACCACCATGCCGTCGGTCAGAAACGAACCGCTGGCGATCGGGGCCATGTAGTCGCGATAGTGGTGGTAATGGATGCGGCCCTGCTCACCGGAGGCAACCGAAAGGACATTGCTCGATTCGCTGGAAATGCCGGCCAGACTGCGGACCTCCGCAAGCTTGCGGTCGCCGGCTCCCTGCAGGCTGTCGAGCATCAGTGCCGATGCGTCGAATTCGTCGAGGTCGACGGAGATGCCGAGTTCCTGCTTGATCACGGTCTGGGCGGCCGAGCTGATCGTCAGGTGGACGTCGCAACCGGCAGCAAGCAAGACGTCCAACAAACGGGTCGCGTAGGTTGCGCCGCTGGCCCCCGTGACGGCGACGACGATCTTTCGTTTCATTTTATCCCCGCGTACAAGATGGCCACTCCAAAAGTGAGAGGAAAATACCGGACATCCCTCAGACCGGCCTCCCGCATCCGTTCGGCCAACGCCTCTCTCTGCGGAAACTCCCCTACACTGGCAGGAAGATAATTGTAAGCCCTCAAACGATTGCGAGCCAATGCCTGGCCGACGCGCGGCAACACCCGGTGAAAATACCACCCGTAAAGCGGCCCAATCGGCCAGGCGGTGGGAATGCCGAACTCGAGGACCGCCACGCGGCCGCCACGACGGCACACGCGGACCATCTCCCGAAGCCCTTGATCGGTATCGCCCACGTTCCGCAGCCCGAAAGCCACGCTAACGATCTGAAATCGCTCATCGCCGTAGGGGAGCCGCTGCGCGTCGCCCTCAATCAGCATGACCTGCCGGTCGGCCGCGAGCCGCCGGATCTTCTGTTGTCCCACCGCAAGCATCGGGCGGCAGAAATCCGCGCCGACGATAGGGACCTGCCCGCGACTCGCCCGCCAATAGGCGAGTGCCAGATCCGCGGTCCCCGTGCACACATCCAGGATGGGGCCGTCTTCTCCCGGCGGCACGAGACGCGTTGTGCGACGCCGCCAGTAAAGGTCGATGCCGCCGGACAGGAGATGGTTCAGCAGGTCGTAGCGCGCGGCGATCTCGCCGAACATGCGGCGGACGCGGGCATCGGACTTGTCGACGTTGTCCATCATACTTCACGGCGTAGGTGAAACCCGTACTCCGACCACCGGCTGTTGACCAGCCGTCGAATCTCCTCCGACATCTCGGCGCGTCCCGGCGTTTCCCGCCGGCTTTCACCGGGGACCTTGGTCGTGGCATCCAGCGCCATTCGGCTTGTCATCCCCGGCGGATCCGTTGCCGGATCGAGCAGATCCGGAGGCCCCTGCTGCACGACTACGTCTCGGCCCGGGTCGAAGTGAGCCGAGATCGCCGACCAGACCCCGTCCGGATCCGCCACGTCGACGTCGTCGTCCACAATGACCCAAAACTTCACGTGCATGAGCGTCGGCATGCCCCACACGGCGCTCGCCACCCGCCAGGCCTGTCCCGCGTAGCTCTTGCGAATCGCGACCACTCCGCAGCATCGGGATCCCGCGGCCAGCGGGAAGTGATAATCGACCAGTTCCGGAATCCGGCTTCGGACCAACGGGAGCAGCCAACGGTGCAAGACGCCCGTGATAACGCTCGCCTCATCGCCCGCGTAGCCGGGAACCATGGCCGGGAAAATCGGATTCGCCCGGTGGGTGACGCCCGTGACCCGCGCGACCGGCGCCGGCTGGGATGCCCGGTAGAAACCTCCGGGCAGGGCCAGAGGACCAGTGTCGTGGAAAGGCTCGTCCGGTTCAATGGTGCCTTCGACAATGATTTCCGCATCGGCACAAACTTCCAGATCCAGCGTACGGCAGCGAACCATCTCCAACGGCTTCCCTCGGAGCAGGCCGGCAAATGCCGCTTGGTCGCTTTCCGGCGGCAGCGGAGCCATGGCCGCCAGCAGCGCAGCCGGATGGCCTCCCAGCACGATTGCCACCGGCATCGACTCCCTCCGCCGCCGATATTCCACCAGCAACTGGGCATGGGCATCGTGTGGCAGCCAGGCGATCGCCACGCGGTCACGCGAGACCAGACAGACATCGTGTCGGCCCACCACGCGCTGACCCGAACCGGCGTCAGAACTGACGACCTGGGCGGCCGTTATCGTTCGCCCGAGTTCGAGCGGGCGAATCGTAAGTGCAGGAAGCTGATCGAGATCGACGTCGCCGCCCAGCCGAACGACCTGCTGGCACGCGGCCGATTTGACCAAGCGCGGAGCCAGCCTTTTCAACTCGGCCCGCGCTGGAACCGCCCGCAGTTTCTCAAACCAGCTCTCCGGATCCGCCGGTCGGACCAGTTCGGCGACCCTCAGTGTCAGGTCATCCAGGGAATTGACGCCCAGGGCTCGACAAATGCGTTCGTCCGTGCCGAGCAGGTTAGCGAGCACCGGGAGACCGTGGCCTTGGACAGCCCCGAATAGCAGCGCCGGACCGCTTTCGAGACCGACTCGTCGGACAATCTCGGCGATTTCCAGGGCGGAGTCCACTACCGGGGCGATACGAACCAGTTGGCCCGCTTGCCCAAGTTCTTCCAGAAAATCGGCCAGACCGTGGGGTGACATGGCGATATTGTAAGAGGTCGGCAGTCCGCATGCGAGGACGGGGTGCCACCCCGTCTGAAAGGCGGGCTCCGGATCGCGCGTTGTACAATTCATTTCGCCTTCCGCGGCCTGATGCGGTAGAGAGGTTTTCCTATGAGGTACCTCCTGAATGTCTATGCTCTGCCCACGCTCGTGACCCCTGAGGAGTTGGCCGGCTCGGCCGCGGTCGTGATCGACATCCTGCGTGCATCGACCACCATGATCTACGCTCTCGAGGCCGGTGCCCGGCATGTCGTTCCGTGCCTGGAGGTCGAAGACGCCCGCGAAATCGCTTCGAGCTTGCCGCCGGGCGAGGCCGTACTGGGGGGCGAGAGAAAAGGCGTTCTGATCGACGGTTTCGACCTGGCGAATTCACCGGCCGAGTACACGCCGTCGAGTGTCGGCGGACGGACAGTGGTCTTTACGACCACCAACGGCACCCGTGCGTTGGCCCAGTGCCGAAGTGCCGCAGCGGTCTACATCGGCGCCTTCGTCAACGCCACGGCTCTGGTCGAACGGCTGATTGGGCAAGAGCAGATCCATTTGGTGTGCGCCGGCACGGCCGGGCAGTACAGCCGCGACGACGTGTTGTTTGCAGGATTGGTGGTCGAGCGGATCCAGCGCCTTTCCGGCTTGCCTTACCAGTCGAACGTCCAGGCCCTAACCGCACGGGAGAACTGGGTTTCGTCGTTCGCCGTGCCGTATGCAACCGGCGCCGAACCGTTGAGCTCCGACCTCCTGGCCGCCGAACTCCGAAAGAGCGTTGCCGGTCAGAACGTGGTAGCGATCGGTCGCGAGGAGGACATCGATGCGGCGTCCCAGATCGACCGCTTTACATCCGTTCCGCAGTTGGATACCAAGACGTTCCGCATTCGGATAGGCTGAGTGCGCAAGGATCGAGTTGGGCCAACCTGCTCTCTGCGTCGGCACTTTGCCCCCCTGGCCACACCGAGAACGGCCGCTACAATATGGGTTTCGGCCAGTCGGGTTTTAGGACTGCGGGCCGGAAACAAGAGAGCTCTACTGTTCAACCTCGCGACTGCCTGGAAATGCTGCCGTACGGTGAGCAAGATGACCGACTCCGAGACGAAGATTCGCCACACACCTCTTTACTCCTGGCATCTCGCCCACGGGGCGCGGATGGTCGACTTTGCCGGCTGGAAGATGCCGCTGCAGTACACCTCGATTATCGAGGAGCATCGCGCCACTCGAACGCGATGTGCGATCACCGATATTTCTCACATGGGCCGCTTGCGGTTCGAGGGACCCGGCGCCGCTGAGTTCCTTGCTTGTCTCCTCACGCGGCGGGTAGCCGACATGGCCCTGGGGCAGGTGCGATATTCGTTAGTCACCAATGATGCTGGTGGAATCCTCGATGATGTGCTGGTCGGCTACTACCATAACTCCCACGGACAACCTTTCTATCTCGTAGTCGTTAACGCATCGAATCGCGAGAAGATCGTCCGGTGGGTCGACGAGCACCTGCCGCCCGAAAGGGCCGAGGAACCGGGCCGCGAGGTGATCTGGACCGATGTCACCCGGCTCTGGGCGATGTTCGCCATCCAGGGGCCGCGCTCGGTGGAATTGTTGCAACCGCTGGTGGATGTCGATCTGGCCACGATGAAGTATTACCGGGGAGCCCAGGTCCGGATCCTCCATCCCGCTGCCCAGCGCCAGGGTGGCATCGTCAGCCGCACCGGCTATACCGGCGAGGATGGCTTCGAGTTCAGCATGGGTACCACCATTGCCCCGGCGGTCTGGGAGGCGCTGCTGGAGATGGGCAAGCCGTTCGGCATTGTGCCAACCGGACTCGGCGCACGCGACACGCTCCGGCTCGAGGCCGGAATGCCGCTGTACGGCCATGAACTCACCGAACAGACCAATCCGTTGGAGGCCGGACTCGGGTTTGCGTGTTATCTCGTCGGCTACGACTTTCCCGGGCGCGATGCCCTGAAAGCCATCGAGCAGCAGGCCCCGCAACGCGTCCGGGTCGGGCTGGAGTTGGCGGGCCGCCGTGCCGCGCGCCAAGACGCCCCGATTCTTCTCGATGGAAAACCGGTTGGTGCCGTCACCAGCGGCTCTTTTTCGCCCACGCTGGAGAAATCGATCGCCATGGGCTACGTACGCCCGGATCAAGCGAAACCGGGGACCGAGTTGACCGTGGATATTCGCGGCCGGGTCGAGCCGGCGCGCGTCGTGGAGTTGCCCTTCTATCGCCGCAACTGGAAAGGGAAATCGTCGTGAATCCTGAACAACTGCTCTACTCGAAGACGCATGAGTGGGTGCATGTCGAAACCGGGCCGTCCGGCGAAAAAATCGCCACGGTCGGCATATCCGGCTTTGCCCTGGAGGCCCTCACGGATCTGGTCTTCGTCGACCTGCCGGAGGTCGGCAGGCAGGTCGAGGCAAAGAAACCCTTTGGAGAAATCGAATCCGTCAAAGCGGTCAGCGATCTTTACAGTCCGGTCGACGGCGAGGTCGTCGATGTGAACAAAGCTCTGCCCGACAACTTGGAAAAACTGCCCGGCGACCCCTACGGCTTCGGCTGGTTCATAAAGATCAGGCTGTCGGACGAATCGGGCCTCTCCAACCTGCTGGACTACGCAAGCTATAAGAAACAGTGCGAAGAGGAAGCGGCGGGCCACGAATAGAGCGGAGTGGCGGAAGGCGACACTCACCGACTTAGCAACGTTCGAGAAATTTCTCGAGCAACCCCTACGGAACCTGAGCGGATGGCATATATTGTCAATACGCCGGAAGACCGGCAGTCCATGCTGGAAGCGATCGGCGTCGAGTCGATCGAAGACCTTTTCCAGATCGTCCCGCCCGAGCTTCGTTTCCAAAGACCGCTGGACGTTCCGCCGGCGATGGGCGAACTGGAGCTGACCGCCCATATTGCGGAACTGGCCCGCAGGAACACCTCGCCGGAAGAGGCGGTCTGTTTTCTCGGCGGCGGCAGCTACGATCATTTCATCCCCGCGGTCGTCGATTTCGTCGCGTCGCGGAGCGAGTTCTACACGGCCTACACTCCCTATCAGGCCGAGGCCAGCCAGGGCACGCTCCAGGCAATGTTCGAATACCAGACACTTATCACGCAGTTGACCGCAATGGACGTATCCAATGCCAGTCTGTACGACGGCGGCAGCGCCGTGGCCGAGGCGGTGATCATGGCCATGCAGTCGACGAGGCGTTGGAATCGAGTCGTTACTACGGCAAGCGTTCATCCCGAATATCGCCGCAACCTCGGCACCTACCTGGCAAACCTGCATACCGAGCTTGTGACAGTTGGAACTTCACAAGGCTACCTGGCTCCCGAGGAGCTGGAGCGGGCGCTGGATGATCAAACGGCTTGCGTCGTCGTCCAGCATCCGAACTTTTTCGGGTGCCTGGAAGACGTCGAGGCGCTCGCCGAGATCGCTCATCGCCGCGGGGCGCTGTTTGTCGTCTCTTTCGACCCAATCAGCCTGGGGCTGCTCAAACGCCCCGGGGATTACGGAGCGGATATCGCGGTGGCAGAAGGCCAGTCGCTCGGTTGCCCGATGGCTTTCGGGGGGCCGTACCTGGGAATCCTCGCTTGTCGCGAGCAGTTTGTCCGGCGTTTGCCCGGACGCCTCGTAGGCCAGACGACCGATCGCCGCGGACGCCGCTGCTGGGTTCTCACCCTGCAGACCCGAGAGCAACATATCCGCCGTGAGAAGGCCACCAGCAACATCTGCACGAACCAGGGGCTGCTTGCACTACGGGCGTCGGTCTACCTGGCCTCCATGGGGCCGCAGGGTATGCGCGATGTCGCCCGTCTCTGCCTGCAGAAGGCTCATTACGCCTTGGACCGGCTCACCGAGATCCCCTCGATCGAGCGGGCGTTTTCTCGACCGGTGTTCAAAGAGTTCATCGTCCGCCTCGGTGATCGCCGGATCGAAACCGTTCTGGAAACGGCCCGCGCCAAGGGCTTTTTCCCGGGCGTGCCGCTCAAGCAATGGTATCCGGAGTTGGCCGACTGCCTCCTCGTCGCCGTGACGGAAAAGCGGACGAAAGCACAGATTGACCAACTGGCGGCGGCCGTCGCCTGAGGCAGGAGCACCATCCCCTGATGCGCAACAAGCTCGCTACGCAACTCCTGTTCGAACTTTCCCGGCCGGGCAGCGCCGCAGTGCTGCTGCCCGATGCCGACGTGCCCGAACGGCCGATCGAGGATCTCGTGCCTCGCGAAGCCCTGGCCGACTCCCCGCCGCCGCTGCCGGAATTGACCGAGCCCGACCTGGTGCGGCACTACGTGAACCTCTCCACGCAAAACATGTCGGTCGATACGCATTTCTATCCGCTCGGCTCGTGTACCATGAAGTACAATCCGAAGCGCAACGAGCGGCTCGCCGGACTGGCAGGCATTGGCGATCTGCATCCCTATCAACCGCAAGAGACGCTTCAAGGACTGCTCGAACTGCTCCACGCGCTCCAGGAAATGCTGGCCGAGATCAGCGGACTGGCGGCTGTATCGCTGCAGCCGGCCGCCGGCGCGCATGGCGAGATGACGGCCCTGTTCGTGGCCGCGGAGTACTTTCGCGACATCGGGCAGAGCCGTAGCGTCGTGCTCGTCCCGGATGTGGCGCACGGCACGAATCCGGCCAGCGCGTCGATGGCGGGATTCAAAACGGTCGAGGTCAAGAGCGATCCGCAGGGACTGGTCGATCTCGAGGATCTGGCCGCGAAGCTCGACGAGCAGACCGCCGTCTTCATGATCACCAATCCCAACACCCTGGGACTGTTCGACGGGCAGATCGCCAGAATAGCCGAGATGGTACACGCCGCCGGCGGACTGGTCTATCTCGACGGTGCCAACATGAATGCCATTCTCGGCATCACCCGTCCTGGCGACTTCGGGGCGGACATGATGCACTTCAATCCGCACAAGACGTTCAGCGGGCCGCACGGCGGCGGCGGACCGGGCGCCGGACCGATCGCCGTCTGCCGCACGCTGGAGCCCTACTTGCCGGCGCCCGTCGTGGTCCGCGACGGCGAGCGCTTCCGGCTGGACTACGATCGCCCCAAGTCGATCGGCCGGGTGCGGAGCTTTTTCGGAAACACGGGCGTGCTGGTCCGCACCTACTGCTACTTGCGAACCCAGGGCGCCGACGGCCTCCGAAGGGTTTCCGAAAACGCGGTGCTCAACGCCAACTACCTGCTCAGCCGGGTGCAGCATTTCCTGCAGGTTCCGCATGGAAAACGCTGCACGCACGAATTCGTCGCGTCGGCTTCGGGGATCAAGGCTGATCGCGGCATTACCGCGATGGATATCGCGAAGCGATTACTCGATTTCGGGTTCCACGCCCCGACGGTATATTTCCCGCTGACGGTTCGTGAAGCCCTCATGATCGAGCCGACCGAAACGGAGAGCAAGGCAACGCTCGACGCCTTCGCCGAAGCCTTGTTCCGCATCACCGAGGAACCGGCGGACCTGCTCCACGAAGCCCCGCACACGACTTCGATCAGCCGCCCCGACGAGGTTTTGGCCGCCCGCAAACCGATCCTTTCGTGGAAAGCCGAGGCTGCCGCTTGACCACGGAGTGCCGTCTCTTGATCGACCCGCCCGCGCCCGGGGCCTGGAACATGGCCGTGGACGAGGTCCTCTTGAACTGGTCGGCCGCCACGGGCCGCTGCGGCTGGCGGTTCTACCGCTGGTCGGAGCCGACGCTGTCGCTGGGGTACTTTCAGGATTACCGCGAGCGGGAGAACCACTCCGCGAGCCGGCAGTGCGCGGTTGTCCGCCGGGCGACTGGCGGGGGCGCGATCCTTCACGATGCGGAGTTGACCTATAGTATGGTCGTGCCGCTCAGCCATCCGCTCGGCAGACGACGCACAGCGCTGTACCGTGCCGTCCATGTCACCCTGATCGAAACCCTGGAAACATGGAGGGTTCGGGCGTCGATCTGCGGCGCGGTGGATCGCGAAATTTCCGGCAGGCAGCCTTTTCTCTGCTTTCAACGACGAGCAGAAGGCGATGTGCTTGTCGGAGACGTGAAGATTGCAGGCAGCGCTCAGCGCCGCAGAGAAGCCGCAGTCCTGCAGCACGGTAGCGTGCTGCTGAGCGCGTCTCCTTGGGCGCCGGAGTTGGCCTCCCTTGAGCAGTTCACTTCCCAAGGCTTGGTCGAGGGGGATTTGCTACGTCTTTGGATGGAAAAACTAGCCGAACGGCTTAACCTCTCCTGGCGATTGCAGCCTTTGACGGAAGAAGAGTCCTTCCAAGCCGCCGCACTGGTCAGGTGCAGGTACGGCTCGGAGGAATGGGTGCGGCACCGCCGACGCACGCAGCAATCGAGGACGCTTTGACTTGCATCCCAACGCCTGTTACCATGACCAGTGAGTGCAGGAGGAGGTGCAATCGCAATCCCCGGTGTCCGTCGCGGTGGTCAGCTATCCGGGTGCTTTCGCGGAAGATCCCCGACGCTCATCTCTCTTGTGGAAAACAGGGAAAACACTGGGCCAGCGATCGCCGCAGTTCGCTGGATACTGGTTTTCACAGAGGCGGTTTTTTTGCTGGTCTCGTGGTTTGTTTCTTGAATCCTCCGTGGAGTGCTTGAAGGCGATGGAAGTCAAACTGGTGGTGGCCAACGGCAAGAATGCCGGCCAGGTGGTAAAGGTTGCCGGTCCGAAGTTCCTGATTGGGCGTGCGGAAGACTGCCACTTGAGGCCCCGCAGCGATACCGTGAGCCGGCATCACTGTGCCGTCCTGGTCGAAGAGGGATTTGTAGCGATCCGGGATTTTGGTAGCAAGAACGGTACTTTCGTTAATAACGAGCGAATCCGAACCGAGGCCGAATTGAAAAACGGCGATCGACTTCGCGTCGGTAAGCTGGAATTTGAGATTCAACTCGCCACTGACGTGGGCGGCAAGAAAAAGCCCAAAGTCGAAAGCGTGCAGGAAGCGGCTGCAAGAACCGCGGGAACGGGGCGGGCGATCAGTGACGACGATGTAAACCTTGACGATTGGTTCGGCGATGAGGCGGCCAGCCCCGTTGCGGAAACCGCGACCATCGGCAATACTCGGGCCGCTGCCAAGTCCCCACTCTCAGCAACCGGCGAAGGCCAACCGGACGGGAAGCCTATTGACCCGGAAGCCATGAAAAAGCTATTGGGAGAAGAAAAGGAAGAAATCAAAGTGCCCGGTTCCTGGAGCCGGAAACCGACCTCCGCAAGCACCCGAGATGCGGCCGGGGATGCATTGCGAAACTTCTTCCGCGGCCGATAGGATCGGTCGACGAGGAAGTTGTTGAGAGAATTTCATCCTCTAGTCGTTGGCTCTGAATCAGGGCTGCCGACAATGACCAGCCGATCAGTCGAGGCAACCGTGAGACCAGCCGACCGGAAATCAAAATCGGCCGCCCTGCTCGGGCTCGGATTGGATAACGAAGACGGCCATACGCGGATCACCCGCGGAAAGAACTTCCTCCTGCTCGGCGGCAGTCAGGAAACGCACTCCGTCATGCAGGAGACGGCGATCAAGATCAACGAGCATCTCGACCGTCGCAGCAAACGCCTGGAAGACGTTTCGATGAACGAACTCCGCGATATCTGTCACAAGGTTGTGGACTCGATCGATTCTCCTTCCGATCGCCAGTCGAACTGAGAGTCTATCCACGATTACTTTCAGTCCCTGCCCCCATTCCGTCAGGCCAGGCCGCCCGGTCTGCGATGCCGGTTGTGCGCGATCCCGGCCTCTTCGCGTCTGTCTCGCCACTTAGCATCGCTCAGGGGGGTGAATTCGTCAGATTTGTTCCAACAGAATTATTTACCCAATTCGTCGCGTCTGCCAAAAACATGCATTTTAACTAATCGGTCAATTCTCGCGTGCTAGGCCGCCGATCTCACCCAGCAGTAATCGTGCAGTTCGCTGCAGTGGCATCTCGTCAATCCCTCAAGAGAAGGGTGACTACGTGGCCAAGTCGAAGAATTCGGGAAACCCGAAGAGCTCAGCCAAAACGACCAAAAAGAGCAAGTCTGCGAAAGCCGGGGCTAGTGGAAAGGCGAAGTCCACCCCTCGCGTTGAGGCCCCCGTCACGGTGAACCGCCGCGCGGCTTCGGATCGGCGGACGGGCGCGGATCGCCGCCAGAAAGACGTGCCAGCCAAGGAGGAACGGCGTAAACTGCAGCGGCGAGAAAAGGTAAATCGTCGCCGGCAGATCGACCCAACCACATGCGAGCGAGACTATTCGGTGGATGAGATCGAATTCATGAATGCTCTGGATCAGTACAAGCGGTCCAGCGGTCGCATGTTCCCGACTTGCAGCGAGATTTTGGAAGTCCTCATAAAACTCGGGTACAAGAAGGCGCCAGAAGCGGGGCTGTCGCCCGAAGCCGGCACGACAAATGAAACGAACACTTCCGAAAGTGCGCCTTTGTCTCCGGTCGGCGACGCCGGCCTGGAGGGGCATTCGGACTTCGCGGAGATTTGCGTTTGAACACGGATCCGCGAGCATCTTTCATGCGGGCTGCCGCGAGGATGCGGCAGCCCGCTGGTTCTTCTTGGAACGGCCTTGAAAACCTTCCTTGGTTCCAGTCTTGCCGCGCCTTCTTGCACAAAGTCGGCCTTGCATCGGTTCCGCGAGCAGGCTATTCTCCGGCACTCTAGGTGAGCCGTTCTGCGCTGCTGCCGGCTTTGCGCTTTTTCCGTCCCCAACAGCGAGGCCAACTCGAGGTGTCTCTTCTCCCTGTACAAGTCCGGCTGCCCTGCCGTCGTTGTGCACGAGGCTGTCTAGCGGCTCTCATCCTCGGCGGCTGCCTTGGGTTGGGTGCCGGTTGCGGCAGTTTCGCCGCCCGCGGACTGAATTCTCAGGGGGTGCGGTACTTCGACCAAGCCCGCTACCAGGACGCCATTCACCGCTTCCAGCAGTCGATCGACAAGGATCCGAAGAACCCGGACGGCTACTACAACCTTGCCGCGACCTATCATCGCCTGGGCACGATTAACCGGAGCCAGGCCGATCTAACGCGTGCGGAGCAGTACTATCACCTCTGCCTCGATCGAGCCCCCAACCATCGCGACTGCTATCGCGGGCTGGCGGTCATGTTGGCAGAACAGGATCGAAGCGAGGAAGCATTCCGGCTCATCGAGGGATGGGCGACGCAGTCGCCCGGCGTGCCTGAGCCCAAGATCGAAATGGCTCGGCTTCTCGAAGAATTCGGCAACCCGGAACGGGCGAAACAGCAACTCATCGACGTTCTGGCCATCGACGACACCAACCCGCGAGCATTGGCCGCCCTGGGCCGGCTGCGCGAGCAGACCGGCGAGCCCGCCCAAGCTTTGGCGGCGTACCAGCGAGCGCTCTGGTACGATCGCTTCCAGCCGGACGTGGCGGCTCGTGTCGCCTCACTCCAGGCGAGCCTCGGGACGTCAGTTCCCGCCGACGGCAGCGGAACCGGTTCGCCGGGATTCACGCCTCCTGGGGGCACGCGGACTGTGATCAGCAACCCCCCAACCCTCCGGTAGGCTTGCCGCGTCGTTCCCTCAGCGACTTTTCTGGTCGGACTGGTGCGACGTAGGGTGATCAAAACGGGGACTTGATCCGCAAGACCTTGCATCTTCGATCCCATTCACCCACTCTTACTTGCGGCGCCTGCCCCCTTTTTTCATCGGACCCAGTCTGCCGCCCATCGCCAAGACGCTTGAATGCGAGTAAAATATTCGCTTTCTGCAGCCGAAAACCGCGCAATGCGCGCTGGATAAGCCCCAGACCACGACGGCGATTTTCTCCTAGACCACGCGCGAATGCCCAAGCCACGCCTGTTGACCCCCGGTCCGACGCAGGTGCCCGAGCAGGCCCTGCTTGCTCTGGCCCGGCAAATCACGCATCATCGGACGAACGACTTCCGAAAACTCCTTGCCGAAGTCCTTGCGGGGCTGAAGTACGTCTGCCAGACGGAGAATGACGTGGTCCTGCTGGCCTGTTCCGGGACCGGCGCAATGGAGGCGGCCGTCGCGAATGTGGTCCCGCGCGGCGGGAAGGCCCTGGTCCTCGAATCGGGCAAGTTCGCCGAACGCTGGCGGAAGATCGGCGAGGCATTCGGCGTGGACGTTATTCGTTACGAGGTACCTTGGGGGCAGCGGTTCGAACCGTCCGAAGTTGCCCGTCTGCTCCGCCACCACCCGGACACGGTCGCTGTCTACGCGACGCTCTCAGAAACGAGCACAGGGGTGGGGCATGACATCGAGGGCATTGGTCGCGTCGTGGCCTCAACCGCATCGCTGCTGGTGGTCGACGGGATCAGTAGCGTCGGCGCGATGGAGTGTCGCACGGACGATTGGGGGATCGATGTGCTGGTGGTCGGCGGCCAGAAAGGACTCATGAGCCCGCCAGGTCTCGCGATGCTGGCGATCAGTCCGGCCGCCTGGCGACAGATCGAATCGATCGCAAGGCAGGCGTTCTACTTTGACCTTGTCGCCTACCGGAAGGTCCTCGGATCACCGGATACGCCCTATACGCCGGCGATCCCGTTGGTCGTCGCGCTTGCGGAGAGCTTGCGGATTCTTCGCCGGGAGGGGATCGAGACGATCTGGCAGCGGACTTGCATGTTGGCTCAGGCAACTCGCGCCGGAGTGCAAGCGATGGGGCTCAAACTCACCACCGCGCACCCCGCCGACGCCCTGACCGCCGCTTACGTCCCCGACGGTGTCGATGGAAAGCATTTCCTGGCGCGACTCGAAGAACGTTTTGGGGTGAAGCTGGCCGGCGGACAAGGGCCGCTGAAAGGTAAAATCTTCCGCATCGCACATATGGGAACGATCGACGAACTCGATATCCTTTCCGCCATCGCGGCACTGGAGCTCGTGCTTGTGGAGTTGGGCTTTCCGGTCGCACTCGGCTGCGGCGTGGCTGCCGCGAGTCGCGTGCTGTCACGGAATCCCGGCCGATCGGGCCATCAAACAAACCTTTGCGGCACCGGCGAGACCGGATCGCTTGGCGCGTCAGGTGCCGTGCTGCAATAGAATCTTTGGCAAAAGGGAGGAATCGAAAACCATGCCACGAATCATTGTCCTGGACAATCTCTCCCAAGACGGTTTAAATCTGTTGGAATCGGCCGGAAATATCGAATACGACGTCCGCACCGGCCTGAAAGGCGAGGAACTCCGGCAGGCACTGGCGGAATACGACGGCGCGATATGCCGCAGCGGCGTCAAGATCACCGCCGAGTCGCTCGAAGGGAACCGGCGTCTGAAGGCAATCGCGCGGGCCGGCGTCGGTACCGACAACATCGACAGCGAAGCCGCGACCCGCCGCGGCATTGTCGTTATGAACACCCCCGGCGGCAACACGATCTCGACCGCCGAGCATACGATCGCCCTGATGATGGCCATGTCCCGGTCCATCGCCCCCGCTTTCCAGAGCCTGATCCAAGGCAAGTGGGATCGCAAGAGCTACATGGGCACGCAGTTGGCGGGCAAGACGCTGGGAATTATCGGGCTCGGTCGGATCGGCCAGGCCGTCGCGACGCGCGCACTGGCGCTCGAGATGAAGGTGCTCGGTTACGATCCCTTCCTTTCGTCGCAGCGCGCCAAAGAGCTCGGCATCAAGACCGTCGCCTCCCCGAAAGAAATGTTGCCTGACGTTGACTATCTGACGGTGCATACGCCGCTGAACGAGCAAACCAAAGGCCTGATCGGGCCGGAAGAGATCAATCGCATGAAGCAGGGAGCAAGGTTGGTCAACTGCGCTCGCGGCGGAATCTACGACGAGGCATCGTTGCTGGAAGGCCTCAGGAGCGGCCATCTGGCCGGCGTGGCGCTCGACGTTTTCGAGAAAGAACCGTGTACGGACAGCCCGCTGTTCGGAATGCCGGGAGTGGTCTGCACTCCGCACCTGGGCGCCAGTACCGAAGAGGCGCAGGCGAACGTCGCGATCGAAGCGGTCGAACTGCTGATCGACTACTTCACCACGGGCGCGATTCGCCAGTCGGTCAACATCACGCCTTTGGACCCCAAAACCCTGGCGGCACTGCGAGGTTACCTCAACGTGGCATACCGTCTGGGGCTCTTGCTGGCCCAGGTGACCCACGGCCCGCCCACCTCGTGCAAGCTCCGCTACAAAGGTGAGGTCGCGCGGAAGGACACGCGGCTGCTGTCATCGGCCTTCGCCGCCGGTTTCTTGGAGCACGCCATGGCTGCCGAGGTCAACATCGTCAACGCCGAAGTCCTCCTCCGCGAACGCGGGATCGAACTCGTCGAGGAGCGCAACACCGATATCGGCGACTTCAGTTCGCTGATCACGGCAGAGGTCGTCAGCCAGGAGCGAACCGCGGTCGCCTCGGGAACTTTGTTCGGCAACAACATGCCGCGTCTGGTCCAGAAGGGCGATTTTCGCCTGGAAAGCTACCTCGACGGCATCCTCTTGATCTTCGAGCACCGCGATGTGCCGGGCGTGATTGGCAAGGTCGGCAGCGTCTTCGGCAAGCACCGCATCAACATCGCCCAGATGTCGGTCGGCCGCGACAGCGACCAACCCGGCGGAAACGCGGTGGGTATCTTGGCCCTGGACGCCCAGCCGCCGGCGGAAGCCCTCGCCGAATTGCTGGCGACGGAGAACGTGACGCGTGCTTGGGTGGTCAACCTTCCGCCGTTCGGCGAGATGCCGACCTGGATGGGGCGGTAATCGCCCGTCGAGTGATTTCCGCAAAACGACCCCGTCTATCTTGAGCGGCTTGTTGCGCCCAATTAGGATGGAGGAACACAGGTTGTTGGTTTGCGAGTGCCGAGACGACGGCCGGATCGGTCGTTCCGCCAAGTGTGCAGGCTCCTTGCCGGATGGCCGTACGCGACGATGTTATCGTCCCCACAACGACAGGAGTAACCGTTCGCGCCCACGGCCGGGGACTGACCCATTTTTCGGCCCATCCAAGTATTTTGGCGTCAAAGACATTGGCCGAAAACATGGACCTATCCCCCCTCTCTTCCGCCCCGTGAACGGTCACCGACAGGGAGAATCCCGCCCCAATGCATTTCGTCCTGGTGATGGCGGTTCTGGCCGCGCTGGTCATCGCAGAGAGCAGTCCGTCGCAACCGGTGTCGCATGTCCCGATCCGGCTGGCGGCGGCCTTGTGCGGCATGGGGCTGGTTCCGCTGTTTGCGGCCGTCTCTTCCGGTCTGGTCGCTCGGCAACTCGAGTGCGGTCTGGAATCCCCAGCCAAACTCCTGCAACGATTCAAGAGGCTCCGCTGCGTCCACTCGGTCCTTTGGCTCGCCGTGGCAGGGGCGATTCTCTATTTCCTCGGCTGGACGCGGCTAGTTCGGTTTAACTGGTGCCTCGATCGGGTCGTGCTGGTCGACGATCTGTTGATTCTCGCCCCCGTTCTGGTTCCGCTTGCGCTGTCGTGGTACGCGTTCTACGACGTGGAGCGGGCAATCCAGGGATCGTCCGCCGGCGGAGTCGTATCAGACACGCCCCTCTGCTCGAGAGGGCAATACCTGCTCCTGCATCTGCGACACTATTTCGGCGTCCTGCTGTTGCCGATCCTGGGCATGCTGGCCCTGCAGGATCTTGCCGGGCTGGCTATGCCGGGCGTGCTGGAGGGGCCTTACGCCGGCATCGTGTATCTTCCCTTGTTGGTCGCCGTATTTGCCCTCTTTCCGACTCTTCTGCGTCGAACCTGGCAGACCTCGCCTCTTGAACCCGGCAAACTCCGCGACCGCCTGCAGGATGCCTCGGCGCGATTCGGATTCCATGCGAGAGAAATCCTCGTCTGGCACACCGGTGGCATGATCGTCAATGCCGCGGTCGCCGGTTTCCTCCCCGGACTGCGCTACGTCTTTCTCAGCGATGCCCTCCTGCGTAAGCTGAACGACGATGAGATCGAAACCGTCTTCGGCCACGAAGTGGGACATATCAAGCACCGTCACCTCGTTCTGCGAGTGCTGGCCATTCTAGCGCCGCTTTGCCTGTGGTTTCTCGTGCAGACGGCCTGCCCGGAGGCCGCTGCCCGAATGGGTGAGACTCTTGCAGGCGGCGTCTTCGGATGGCGGACATCGACGCAACTGATGATGCTTTGCGGACTCGGGCTTTACGTGTTTGTGGTCTTTGGAGCCTACTCCCGAATTCTGGAGACGCAGGCCGATCTGTTCGGTTGCGGTCCTGCCTGCTTGCGAAACGATACCCGTCCCGTCGAAGCCTACATTTCCGCACTGGAGAAGTTGGCCGCGGCAAACGGGATCGATCGCAGCGAGAGGAGTTGGCAGCACGCGAGCATCGCCGAGCGAGTCGATTTCCTCCGCCAGACGTTGGACGACCCGAGTTGCGAACACCGGTTTCAAAATCGTGTTCGCTTGCTCAACCAACTGGTGATTGCCTGCGTGCTCAGCCCGCTAGCATACCGTCTGCTGATCGGGTGACCACACGTTCGGGCACGGTAGTAGGTCCCGCTTGCCGAGCGGGACCTGAAGCGGTTAACCAGGTTTCCAGCGAGTGGGGCGACGGAAAGCCAGTTCGGCGTCCAGATCCCTCTCGGCAAGCGGGACCTGCCTTCTGTCACCTGCCAATGTCGAGATTGGAGCCACGCCCTGCGTCGCTGTAATCGCTACTCTCGACAAAAAGCCAACCGCCGGCCAGAATTCCGCATTCCGCCTGATAGATATCGCTTATCTCCTGCCGGGCCCGTTGACGATTTGGGGGTTAGAAGGCAACTCCCCCCTCCGCGCAACACTGCGACGACGCCTTCCGTCGCACAGTAGGTTGCTGATCAAATCGACGGTACCACTCATGCCTCACTGCCAACTCCCCCTGGACGACATGGTGCACTCCGCGCTGGTACGCAATCCGTATCTCTCCGGTCGGTCGCTCCGCTTTGAAGCGGAATCCGGACGCGTCACGCTACGCGGCGTGGTCCAATCATACTTTCAGAAGCAAATGGCCCAAGAGGCCTTGCGTCACGTGGACGGGATCGACGAGATCCAGAACGAATTGGAAGTACTGGCTGTCTGAACGTATCACCGGGGTTTGCCCGGGTAGGCGCCCATCACCGCGTCTTCAACATCGTCGTAGACCGGAAGATGACCGGTCAGCCCGTGGATTCGCACGAGCGCCTGGTTGGCTTTGGAGAGGCCGGTTAGACGCACCAGACCGCCGTGGTCATGCACACGCCGGTTCAGCCGTACAAGATGTGCGAGCAGGTGGCGGTCGAAGTACTTCACCTCACTGAGGTCAAGCACGAGGCGGGAGACGAGGTACTGCTCCATGAGCGACCGGAGTACGTCGGCCAAAGGCGGGGCGCCCGCGACGTCGTGCTCCGGATCGCCGAGTTTCACCAGTAGGCAGCCCGGTCCTCGCTCCACACTCAATTCCCAGCCGGGAGCGATTGCTAGCATTCCTTTACTCCTCTTGTTTTTTCCTGACAAGCAGCGAACGCTGCGATAGACGAGACGCGCTAGGCATCATCCTAATCGATACACCTCCCCATGCAATACCCCCGAAAAGGGAGAAAAGCGAGAATTCTCGATATTGTCGGTTTCCCAGGAATACCACCCGGCTGCAGCTCATCTAGCCGAATAGCACCCCCTGATCGGAGTTGGGGCCGCCGTCCGGAGCAGTGAGACCAAGGTGCTCGAAACCTTTGGGCGTCAGCTTTCGGCCACGGGGAGTGCGGATCACCAGTTCCGAGCGGAGCAGGAACGGCTCCACCTCGTCGACCAGTGTGTCGGGCGCGACATTCATCGTGTGCGCGACCGCCTCAACGCCCACGGGACCCCCGCCGAAGACACGAGCTATAGTCGTCATGTACTTGCGGTCTTGCGGGTCCAAACCGAGTTGGTCGACACCGAGCATGTCCAGTGCGTCGCGCGCCACAGGCAGCGTGATGGCCCCATCCGCTTTGCTGATCGCATAATCACGGACCCAACGGAGGCGATTATTCGCCAATCGGGGCGTCCCGCGGCTCCGGCCGGCGATCTCGGTCGACGCCTCGTCGGTGGTGCCCACCTGAAGCTTCCGGGCATTGCGGCTAACGATCTCCGCCAATTCGTCCACCGTGTAAAAGTCCAGATGCTGCTGCATCTGGAAGCGATCGCGGAGTGGGGCGGAAAGTAGACCCGTCCGTGTGGTGGCCCCGATTAGCGTAAACGGCTTGAGTGGCATGTTGATGGTTCGCGCGTTGACCCCGTCGCCAAGGGTCAAGTCGATGCGAAAATCCTCCATCGCCGGGTAAAGGAACTCCTCGACCGCTTTCTGCATGCGGTGGATCTCATCAATGAACAGGATCGACCGCTCCTCTGCATTGGTCAGGTAAGGAATCAGGTCTTTTGGTGCCTTAAGGGTTGCACCGCTGGCAATCTGACACGAGGACCCCAGGTCGCGGGGAATGCAGGTGGCAAACGTCGTCTTACCCAATCCGGGCGGCCCGTCAAACAGAATGTGCCCCAGCGCCTCGCCACGTTTCACGGCCGAGGTGATGGCAATTTCCAGCCGTTCATACACCTCTCGCTGACCGACCATGTCCCGCATTCTTTGCGGGCGAAGATCGCGGTCGTCGTCCGGGGGTTCCGGTGGGGATTGCAGGATTCGTTCGCGGGCCATAAAGGGACAGCAGGAAGCGTTCTTCGTTCTTCGTGCTTGGTTCTTCGTGCTTAGTTCTTTGTTCTTCGTGCTTGGGGTTTCGCGCTTGGGGAACGAAGAACGAGGAACGAAGAACAAAGAACCACTCGCAACCGCTCCCAGGCGTCCGCCACCAGTCAATATACCGCCGAAAGGGCACCAACAGAAGGGCGGATCCGGGCGTCTGGGCGTCTGGGCATTTAGTCGGCGAGCATTATCAATGCCAGCCAAAGCACCACGAGCCCCACTGCCGTAATGGCTATGGCCGCGGCTACCTTGGTCCACGAGGTCGGTGCTTGCCCGCTCGCCCGGCCGGTCTGGCCGTTGACCAGGAAGCGAAACACCTGGTCGCGGTAGCGGTAAGCCATGATCCAGATAGGCAGCAGGACGGGTTCGCTCTCCATGGCCTCGACGCGCACATTCACATGGACATTCCTTGCTCGGCCCGGAACCGAGGAGTTGGCAATCGCCTGCAATTCCGACTGCTCGAGCCCTTGGCGGGCCAGCGGCCGCGCGTACTTTCGCGGCATGGAGAACTGTTCGACGGTCACGTTGTCGAGGTCGACCTCCTGCGGGCTCACTCCCTCGCCGAGGTCGAACGGGCAGATTTCGGCGGTCTCGCATGCCGTCAACGCCCCGCTGGCGCCGATCAAGAGGCCTGCGCAGTGCCCCCGATGCTCGCCCGCCATCGGGTACCAGTCGGCCCGTGCACCGGCCGGGGTCTGGCTGCTATCCGCGGTCCAGTAGGTATGGGTATGGGCGTGGAAGACCCAGTAGGGAACGTAGACCGGGGTCATTTCCACCAGGGCCGCTTCGCTCGCCAGATCGCCGGGGCGCCAGAATCCGCGGCCGAGCCACTGCCGCATCGCTCCGTCGGCCTCTTGCCGGTCGACGCGGAACGGAACGACGCGGTTCGGAGACAACGTTGTCATGTCCGGCCGGGAAACCATGTCGACCGAACCGCAGAACGGACACCGCAGAGCCGCGGCACCGGCGTCGTAACTCATCGAGGCACCGCAACCGGTGCATTGAAAATTGCTCTTCGCGACGAGCTTGGGAACAAATGGGACCGGCTCCGAGCCGTACCCCCGAAAATGCGGCAAATTGGGCTGGTTGCGAGGTGCCTCCGTGCCGCAGTTCGAGCAGAAGAGATCTTCCTCGTCGAGTAGACTTCGACAGACCTCGCATCGACTCAGAATATCCGCCATCGCCCACCACAGCCGAAAGCTATTGAAAGAGCCAAAATAACCACACCATAAGCAATACCAACACCACGGGGCCAACGACCGCCGCCGTGATCTTTCGCCAGGATACCGGCTTGTCGCCGACCAGCTTGCCGGTCTGGCCATTAACCAGGAACCGGTAGAGTCTGTCCTGGTATCGGTAGCTCAGAAGGTAGATCGGCAAGAGGATCAAATCGGAGTTGATCCGGCTGAACTGCGTCTGAACGTGGAGGTCGGAATACGTGTCGCCCGGCAAGAATGCCGCAATCGCCGTGTGCTCGCGACGAGAGAACTCCGCCTGGCAGACGTCGGCCGCCTGGTTGCGCTCGACCGAGTATTCCTCGCAGAGCCAGCCGGCCAGGAAGTACGGTTCGTACCGCCGCAACGCCGCCAAGTGGAAGGGCTTGATACGGTCGGCGTCCGACTGGCTAAGACCTTGGCTGCCGGAGACCATGTATCCGCTGTAGTAGAAGTGATGATGGCCGGCCAGCGGCCACCACTCGGTCTCGCGGACGGTCCTGGTCTTGGTAACCGTCTTTCCGTTCTCTCGGGTCGTGTAGGTTTCCGTGCGATACCAGTATTCGCCGATCGACACCGCCCAGCGGCTTTCGGCCAGCATCGAGAACGACCAGAAAGGAAGATAGACACCCTTGAGTTTCTCCTCGATCTGCGCCGTGCGCAGGTCCGACGGACGGAACCAGGCGTTTTGCCGAAGCCAGGTGCGGAATTTCTCCATGGCCTGCTCGGGCGTCACGGCGAAACCGATGACGAATTCGGGCGAGTCCCTGCCCGTCTGTTCCGGCGACAACTCGACGACGTATGTCGAGTCGCAAAATGCACAGACATAACTCCGCTGATCGAGATCGACGGCGACCGCCGCCCCGCAATTCTCGCAACGAAAATGCCGCTGCGGTTCGGCCGTGGCGACCGGAATTGCGACGGCCGCCTGCTCCGAGCCGCATGCATTGCAGAATCGGTCCAGCGGCTCCACCGGCGCGCCGCAATGCGGGCAGCCGTAGGAGTGAACCACTGGGGCGTCGTCTGCGACAGTCGGCTCGTAGTGCGTGAGTTCTGGCATATTCAGCGTGGGGAGGAATCGTTTGAGGGGCCTGGCTGATCTCGACCGGCCGGTCACGACGCCGGCATCGGACCCGACCGCAGCAGCCGGGCGTGCTTGCGGAGTGCAGCCTGACCGCGACTCCGCTATTTCTGGCTGTGCTGATAAACCGCCTGCAGGAGGCTCTGTACGTCGGCAAACTTCTTCTTGGTGGCCAACGCAGTATCGAGCAGCTTCCGGGCGTCGCTCTCGGCATGCCCCAGGCTGCGGAGAACCTCGAACGTCTCCGAGACCACGTCCGGCTGGACCTCGGCCTGATATGCCTCTTCGCGGACCACGATCAGAGCGAACTTGGGCACCTTCCGTCGCAACTTCGCGATGATTCGCTCTGCCGTGGCCGGGCCCACACCCGGCAAGCTCGACAGAAACTTCGCGTCCTGTTCCTCGATGGCAGTGGCCACTTCCTTGACCGGCCGGACCATCGCCCGCAGCGCCTTTTTCACTCCGACCCCGTCGACCGAACAAAACAATTCAAAAAACTCCCGTTCTGCCTCGGTCAGAAATCCAACTAACCGAGGCGTGAGACGGCCCTGCATCGGATTGCCTTCCAGGTACTCGATCGTGTGCAGGCTGACCTGATGATTCATCTCGTGTTGGAGTTGCCGTCGTGTGAACTCCGGGATGAGCACTTCGTACTCGAAGGCATTGACTCGCAGAGTCAAAACGTCCTCGGAAAGGGACACCAACTGGCCCGAAATCTTGGTAATCAAGCAACGCTCCTTGTTTGCGACTGCCACTTCCCTCGCGTGAAATCGGGCACTTCCTGCTCCTTGCCCCCTTCCGTGATGGACTTGGCCGACAACGGAATGATCGAACTCCAGGCGACCGCGTCGTACACGTCGACCGGTGAAGGGCCGCCACGACGGACCGCCTCGAGAAACTCGTGGATCACGAAGAAATCGGCGCCTCCGTGGCCGCTGGTCTTCGCCTGCTCGCGGAATTGTTTCCACTCGGGCGGCTCGAACTCGGCGCCGTAGTCGGCCAGCGGCTGCCACTGGTTCGGCTTGGATCGGTCGGCTAGCCAGACCTGCTTCTCCACACGTGACTCGAAGCTCCCTTTCGTTCCTTGCAGCGCATGGTAGGGTCCCCAGGCGGGCCGGGGCGAGATGATGTCGTAGCGGACGTCGATCAGGGCCCCTTTGGCGGTTCGGATCAAGGTCGATACGGAATCGGACCCCTGATAGGGGAGCTTGCGCGTCGGATGGTCGGCCGGGAGCTTCTGGGCAAGGAAATCCTGCCACGACTTCTGCCCTGTCGAACGGCTGACGAGCGAGACGAAGCGGTCGCCGCGGTTGATACCGAACCAGCGCGCGACGGGGCCCAGATTGTGCGTCGGGTAGTTGTCGCCCGCGCTGTCGCGGATCATCTCGCCCCGCCAGGTGAGCGCTCCGTCGGGTTTGAGCATCAGGTGCCGGCAATCGTGGACGTAGCCGCACTCCGCGTAGGTAAGGTCTCCAAAAAGCCCCTGGCGGACCATCTCCTGGACGGCCAGCAGGTGCTCCCAGTAGCAGCAGTTTTCGGCCATCATGTAGATCTTGCCGGTCTCTTCCGTCGCCTCGACCAACTGCCAGCAGTCGTCCAGCGTCATCGCAGCAGCGACCTCGCTGAGCACGTGCTTTCCGGCTCGCATCGCGGCCACGGCAATCGGCGCATGGATCTGCATTCCGGTGCCGATCAGGACGGCGTCGAGGTCTTCGCGCTCGACCATCCGTTGGTAGTCTTTCGGACCCCGCCCGTAGCCCTCCGGCTTCTTGCCGCCGCGAACCTCGGCAACCATTTCCACCGCCCGCGCGAGGTGCGCTTCTTCGATGTCGCACAGCGCGGGCACCTCGACGCCGGCCGCAAGCGCCAGCCGCAGCAGGTGGGTCCCGCGGCTGCCCACTCCGACCACACCCAGCCGAACCGGCTTCGACGAAGAGGGGCTGGCCAGAACACCGCCGACCAGGCCGGCAGTCAGCCCGGCGGCAGTTCCGCAACGGATGAATTCGCGGCGATGAAGTCTCTTCCCCATGGCAGTCCCCTCTTTGTTGGCGAGTCATGAAACGAGGTGCTGGAAGTCAATGTCAATAGCGATGATAGCGTCTGGGCAGGCGCCCTGCAAATGTACGACGACCCCGCGGACGCGACGAAAATCGCCCAGCAAGCGGCTTCGGTTTCGCCCCGCTCCAGGATCTTCCAAGCGGCCCCTACCAGCCCGGCTGCTTCCGAGCAGCCGTGCTGATGTCATGCGGCATCCATTTGAGGCCGCTGCAGGATCTCGTCACAAGCTTTGCATACATCCTCGACCACGATCGCTTCCATCAGGGCTCTCGGGGCGGTGCGGCGTTGGCGGCTGGTTCCTTCAAACCGCATTCGCTGAATGGCGATATTTGCCGACCCGTAGGGACCGTTTCGCTCGGCAGGCATCGGGCCGTAGAGGCCGATGCAGGGCGTCCCGACCGCGGCTGCAATATGGAGCGGACCGGTGTCGGATCCGATGAACAGGACCGCTTGGCGGACCAGCGCGGCCAGCTCAGTAAGGCTTGTGCCGGGCGCACGCATCGCCTTTCCAGTCGATCCGGCAACGATTTCATCCGCCAAAGCGCACTCCCGCTCGCCGCTCCAGACCACCAAAGTGGGCAATTGGTGCGAGGTTCCCAGATGCTGCGCCACGGCTGCATACCGATCCGTAGGCCAGAGTTTCGACGGCCAACTAGCCCCCGGATTGATCACGGCGAACCGGGATCCCAACCCGAGTTCCTGAACAATCCGCTGGGCAGCCTCCCGGTCGGCCTGCGACTGGGGAGTGTCAAACCGCACCTCCGGCAACTCGATCCCTAGCGGCCGAAGCAATTCGAGATTGGCGTCGACCATGTGCGGCGAACTCGTCCGCATCAGCCAGTTGTTCAGCAGCCAGCTCACCTCCCGGCCCTTCTCATCTCCAAACCCGATTCGCAGCCGGGCGCCCGAAAGGCGCGCGGCAACTGCACTCTTCGTCAGACCCTGCAAGTCGATCGACACGTCCGGGCGGAAGCAACGCAGACGCCGGCGAAGGCCCAGAACCGTCTTAGGCGATTTGAGCCATCCGCGGGGCACCTCGATCAGTTCATCCAGGGCAGAATGCCCCTTCAGGAGAGCTGAGGCACGGTCTTCGATCACCCAGGCCAGGACAGCCGACGGGAGATGCTGGCGGAGAGCACAAAGGACCGGCAGGCCGTGGATGACGTCGCCGATCGAACTCAGGCGAACGATCACGATCCTCGGCGACGAAGAAAGGGGAACACAGAAGGTCGGCACGGCGAGGTCTCCTGGCTGCCGCGCATGTTCGAGCGGACGAGCGTCTCGGTCTGGCGGCTATCAGGACGCATTATAGAGGCAATCGGAGAAAGCCCCCAGGGGACCTTACTCGCGGCTGTCCCGATTGCCCAGCAGTTGTCGTCAGGCGTTCCGCGGCCGATTGCCTTCAATGACGTCGCGCCAATAGGCGGGCATACCGCGATATGCCGCCAGGTAGGTCGGTTCGAGGGGAATGTTGACGTAGTGCTCCGGATCCAGAAAAAGTGGCATTTCAGCCAAGGGAAAACCGATGGCGAGATGCTCCAGGTAGGCTTCGGGGCGGCGGTCGGCTACGTAGGATGCCAGTGTCAGCGGTTCGTCGGGCGGGAGAGGATAGGAATCGTTGTCGAACCGTTCCCAGATCGCCCCGTGAATCCCCTGAGGATCATGAAGCCCCGGCGGAATCAGATCCACCAACAGAACGTGGATGTCTTCCAGCAGCGCGGTCTCGATCTTGGCGGCGAGTTCCGCAACGTGCCTTGGCCGGTCCTTGTTGGCCGGAGAGACGATCTCCACCAGTGCGATGATGCGATGTCCGCTGACATGGCGAATCGTCAACGTTCGCCGTGTGCCGCGAGCCCCGGCGGAAAGCAAGAGCTTGCGGCGAACTCGAGGGGGAGCCTCCTCCACGGCCAATCCGCCTTGTGCGGCGGTAGGCGGCGGGGCAGGCGGTGCCTGCAGCGTCAGGACGTCGAGGATGAAAGGCCCTCCATGCTGCTCTGCCATCGCATAGTAGTCTGGCGGCAGGAGCCCGCCGTTGAGTGTCTCTCTCAAGTGAATGATCCATCCGCTATGGAAGTCATGAAAGGTACCGGCATCCACCCGAGTCCAATCGTGAACGGGCATCTCGAATCCTCCGCAAGTCTGGTCTTTTCCCATTTTAACCCGAGATACGGGGTGAGAAAACCGCCCCCCGAACGCGTCGAACGCTGACGGTTGCTGCCAGCCCGCGTAGAATAGGGTAACCCTACACGTCAGAGCTCCAATAAGTTCTCATCAGCCCGGCTGCTACCGCCGAAGTCTGTGTTTCTACTGCACGAGAAGACGCGGGCATCAGCCGGACGCAACTATACTCCTCATCATGCCCTCTTCCAACACGCAAATTCTGTCAATCGCTCTCCCGCCGCTGCCTACCACCCCCGAGGAGGTCGCGAAGCGGCGATGGGATGCCGTCGACGTCGTTTTTGTCACGGGCGATGCCTACGTCGACCACCCCAGTTTCGCCATGGCCCTGCTCGGTCGGCTTATGGAAAACGAGGGCTATCGAGTGGCGGTCCTCAGCCAGCCCGACTGGCACTCGTGCGAGCCGTGGCGCCAGTTCGGGCGTCCGCGGCTGTGCTTCGCCATCAGTGCGGGAAACATGGACTCGATGATCAACCACTACACGGCCCAGCGGAAGGTCCGCAATGACGACGCCTACAGCCCCGGCGCTAAGATCGGGCGGCGGCCGGATCGGGCCACGTTGGCGTATTGCCAGCGGTCGCGCGAGGCGTTCCCGGGGGTACCGGTGATTGCAGGCGGAGTGGAGGCAAGTCTCCGCCGGCTGGCCCATTACGACTACTGGAGCGACAAGGTCCGCCGATCGATCCTGCTGGATTCCAAAGCCGATCTGGTCGTGTTCGGGATGGGCGAGCGGGCCTTGATCGATATTCTTCGCCGACTGTCGCAGGGGCGGCCGCTGGACGAGCTCCGCGACATCCGTGGGGTCGCCTACCGGATGGGCGCCCGCGAAACGCCGCCGACCGAAGACACCATCGTGCTGCCCAGCTACGAGGATGTCGTCAGCGACAAGCGGAAGTTTGCCGAGATGACCCGGATCGCCCACCTCGAGACCAATCCCGACAACGCCCGGCGACTGGTCCAATACCACGGTCGCGAGGCAGTCGTCGTCAATCCGCCAGCGATTCCGTTGGAAGAGGCGGAAATGGACCGCGTCTACGGCCTGCCGTACACGCGCCGTCCGCACCCGAGCTATGGCAATCAGCGGATCCCGGCCTTCGAAGTCGTCAAGGACTCGATCCAGATTATGCGGGGCTGCTTCGGCGGATGCACGTTCTGCTCGATCACGGCTCATGAGGGTCGCGTGATCCAAAGCCGCAGCCCGCAGTCGGTCTTGGCCGAGGTCCAGCGGATGCGGGAAGACCCGAAGTTTACCGGGGTGGTCAGCGATATCGGCGGCCCGACTGCCAATATGTACCGGATGAATTGCAGCCGACCGGAAGTGCGCGCAAAGTGCCGGCGGCTGAGCTGCGTTCACCCGACCGTCTGCAAGCTGCTCAATACAGACCACGGCCCGCTGATCGACCTGATGCGCCAGACCCGCGCGCAGGAAGGCGTGAAGCGGGTGTTCGTGGCCTCGGGCGTCCGGATGGACCTGGCGCAGCAGAGCCGGCCGTATCTGGACGAACTGGTCCGGCATCACGTCGGCGGACATCTCAAGGTCGCCCCGGAACATTCCGATCCGAACGTGCTCCATCTCATGAAGAAGCCGTCGATCGACGACTTCGAGCAGTTCTCGGAGAAGTTCACGCAAGCGAGTTGCCGGGCCGGCAAGAAACAGTACCTCGTGCCCTACTTCATTGCCGGGCACCCCGGAAGCAATCTGGACTCGATGATTCACCTGGCATCGTATCTCAAGCAAACCGGCCATCGGCCCGAGCAGGTGCAGGACTTCATCCCCTGCCCGTTCGATATCGCCACCTGCATGTACTACACGGGCATCGACCCGATGACTGGCAAGAAGGTCTACGTTGCGCGCGGGGCCCGCGAGCGGCGCTTGCAGCGGGCCTTGCTGCAGTTCTTCGTGCCCGAGAACTATTATTTGGTTCGCGAGGCCCTCGAAAAGGCTGGCCGCACCGACCTGATCGGTTCGGAGCCCGACTCGCTCATCCCCGCGGAGCCGCCGCGAGGTGCGGGGCGACCGGAACGGCACCGGCCGAAATCGGCGAAGTCCGCCGGCGCCGCGGCCGGCTATCGTCCGCACCGGAAGACGGCCGAGCGGCGCGTACGCGGAGCCAAGGGGAGCGGGCAGTGAACCGGCCGGCACCCGATCCGCTTGCCCCCCTGGTTCCGGCCGGCGCACGAGGTTTATAATGGATCTTGGCAGGGAGTCTGCTCCCGGGGTGATGGAAAAGGGGACTGGCTCCGCAAGACCTTGTATCTTCGGCCCCATTCAACCACGATTATGTGCGGTGCCTGTCCCCTTTTTCATCAGACCAGTCTGCCCCCGAACTGCTACCGAACGCCTGCGTGCAAGGATACGTCCATGCCCGTCCCGATGCAACTCTCGCGGATCATCATCAGCGAAATCAACGACAACCAGGTGATCTATCTCAAAGAAATCAATGGGAATCGGACGTTCCCGATCCTCATCGGTATCTTCGAGGCCACCAGCATCGATCGACGCGTCAAGGGCTTCCCTTCGCCGCGGCCGTTAACCCACGATCTGATCGTCAGCGTCGTGGAAAATCTGGGCGCGGAGTTTCAGGACGTGGTGATCAGCGAGCTTAAGGAGCATACCTACTTTGCCAAGCTCCGCGTGCGGCACGATGGCGAGCTGATCGAAATCGATGCACGTCCGTCCGACGCCATCGCGGTAGCCGTCACCTGCCAGCCGTCGCTGCCGATCTTCGTCAACGAAGAGGTCCTCAACGACGTGCTGGGAGAATGAGAGCCTATCCCGAAACCGTCGGGGACTGACTCATTTTGCGGAGTCTTCAGAGCAAAATGTGCCTGTCCCCCTCTTCCTCCGGTTTTGGCGTAGGCTCTGATCAGACCATCACGTCGGCGAACTTCTTCTGCAAGGCTTCCCGGGCCGCCTTGCCTTTGCTGCCGTCGACGACCACGCTGATCTGCATTTCGCTGGTGCTGATCATGTCGACGTTGATGCCGACGTCGGCCAGGCACTGGAACAGCCGCCGGGCAACGCCGGTGTGGCTCTTCATTCCGGTGCCGATGACCGCCAGCTTGGCCACGTGCGGACAGCTTGTCGGCTCGCCGCAACGGAACTCCTCGGCCAGACGCCCGGCGATCTCAAGGCTCTTTTTGAGATCCGGCTGCGGCACGGTGAAACTCAGTGTGGCCTGACCCTCGCGGCCGACGCTCTGCACGATCATGTCGACCACGATTCCTCCGGCGGCTACCTGCTCGAAGACGTGCGCCGCCAGCCCCGGTCGGTCGGGCACTCCGACCAGGGTGACACGCGCCTGGGATTCATCGAGCGTGATACCCTCGATGATCAAATCTTCCATGCCCTGTATCCGGGCGACAATCTCGGCCGCGTTGTTCGGCTGAGATGGTGGTGCACCGGCAAGCGCGGAACCGACGGGTTCGCTCGGGGCAAAGGCGGGCGGAACGTCCAGCCGGAACGCCTCGTGCACCGTCCGCAACGCATCGACCGCCGCGTCCCGGTCGACGAGGACGGAGATCTTGATCTCGCTGGTACTGATCATGAGGATATTGACCCCTTTCTCGGCCAGCACCTGGAACATCTTTTCCGCCACCCCGGGCTGAGTGGCCATGCCGAGGCCCACCACCGAGACCTTCGAGACCTTGTCATCGTAGTTGTAGCCCGTTGCGCCGATCTCGCGAGCGGCTTCCTCCACGGCCTTAAGCGTGGCCGGCAGGTCGTCGCGAAACACCGTGAACGAGATCTCGGCCTGGCCGTTTTCGCCGACGTTCTGCACGATCATGTCCATCGCCACGCTGCGAGCCGCAACGCGGGAGAAAACAGCCGTCGCCGCCCCAGGCTGGTCGGGAACTCCCAGGATGGTCACGCGGGCTTCGTCCCTCACGAGGGCCGCCCCGCAGACGGCCTGCTCGGTCGATTCCGGCTCGCCGCAGATGAGTGTGCCGGGATTGTCGCTGAAGCTGCTGCGGACGTGCACCGGAACACGGAACTTCTTGGCGAACTCGATCGAGCGATTATGCATCACGCCGGCACCGGCGCTGGCCAGTTCGAGCATCTCGTCGTAGCTGATCTGCGTCACCCGGCGAGCGTCGGGCACCAGCCGCGGATCGGTCGTGTAGACCCCGTCCACGTCGGTGAAGATCTCGCACAGATCGGCGTGCAGCGCGGCCGCCAGGGCCACGGCCGTCGTGTCGCTGCCTCCCCGGCCGAGCGTCGTGATATCAAAAGCCTCGTCGATCCCCTGGAACCCGGCGGCAATGACGATCTTGCCCTCGTCCAACGCCTGGCGCATCCGGTCGGTGGCAATCGAGCGGATGCGGGCCTTGGTGTGCGTGCTGTCCGTCTTGATGCCGATCTGAGCCCCGGTGAAACTGATCGCCTGGTGGCCCAGCGAGTCGATAGCCATCGCCATCAACGCCACGCTTACCTGCTCGCCGGTAGACAGCAACATGTCCATCTCGCGGGCCGGCGGATCCGTGTGGATCTGTCGGGCCAGGTCGACCAGCAAATCCGTGTTCTTGCCCATCGCGCTGACGACCGTCACGATCTGGTGGCCTTCTTTCTGGGCGCGGATCGCCTTGCGGGCCGCTGCCAGGATCTTCTCGCTGTCTGCAACACTCGTGCCGCCGAATTTCTGAACAATGATCGACATGGGGGGAGGAGAAGTGGTTAGTGGTTAGTGGTTAGTGGTTAGTGGTTAGTGGTTAGTGGATAGTTGTCAGTTGTCAGTTGTCAGTTGTCAGTTGTCAGTTGGTTGTCAGTAGGTCAGTTGCTTGTCGCGCCGGATGGGGCGCCGAGGAAGTGGGACATCAGACGCCAGCCTTCGTCGAAAACCAGCGGCGATTGGGCGGACGTGGGGTCGTCGTACGTGGCTGAACCGTCGGGCTGAATGCCGGTGCCGGCCAGGGCAAAGGGAACGTAGCCGTGGCTGTGCGTCTTGGTACGTAGCGGTGTCGGATGGTCGGGGGTGACCAGAATGCGATGGTCGCCTCGCGCTCTGAGGGCTTCATACAGCGGGCCGACGATGTGGCGATCGATCTCTTCCAGAGCCTTGACCTTGGCTTCGACGTCGCCTTCATGCGACGCCTCGTCGGTTGCCTCGACATGGACGCAGATCAGATCGACCTCGTCCAACGCGGCGACGGCATAGCGGCCCTTGGCGGCGTAGTCCGTGTCGGTGTAGCCGGTCGCACCGGGCACCTCGATCCGCCGCCAGCCGATCAGCGCCGCCAGGCCGCGCAGAAGATCGACCGCGGTGATCATCGCGCCCTGCTTGCCGTAAAGCTCTGAAAAGGGCTTCAGCCGCGGAGTGCTGCCCAGGCCCCACAGCCAGATATTAGTGGCCGGCAGCTTGCCAGCCTGGCGGCGGGCGACGTTCACCGGATGCTCGGCGAACAGCTCGACGCTATCGCTCATCAACTGGTTGAGCAGGTCGCTGCCGGGACCGCGGGGATAGTCGTCGAGCACCGACTTGTCGGTGAGGTCGTGCGGCGGAGTGGTACGGGTATCGGGGGTGAACGGGGCGGGATCCTCTCCGGCACGATAGATAAGCAGGTTCCGGTAGCTCACGCCCGGGTAGAACTGCAACGGTTCCGAACCCAGGTGCTCTTGTGCCGCGGCGATCAGAACAGCGGCCTCCTCGCTCAAGATGTGGCCGGCCGTGAAGTCGCGCATGACCTGGTCCTGGATCGTCACCAGGTTGCAGCGGACGGCCCAGTCGCGACTGCCCAACTCGATCCCCTGGGCGGCGGCCTCCAAGGGCGCGCGGCCGGTGAAATGCTCCTTCGGGTTGTAGCCCAGGAGACTGAGGTTCGCCACGTCGGACCCCGGCGGCAGCGACTTAGGCACGTTGTCCGAACGGCCGACGACGCCGGCGGCCGCCACGGCATCCATGGCCGGGATCTTGGCGGCCTCCAGCGGAGTCTGCCCGCCAAGCGATTTCTGAGGCTCGTCGGCACAGCCGTCCGGGATGACGATGGCATATTTCATCGGACCGCCTCCTGCAGATCGCTGACCCGCATCCGGATGGTGCCTTCATGGACGCACTCCATACGGTTGATCTCGTCCAGCGCCTGCCGCATCGCCCCTTCGGAAGCCGTGTGGGTCATGATCACCAACGGGACGATGCCGTCGGTCTCTTCCTCGGTCTCGTGCTGGATGACTGAGGCGATCGAGATCTTGTGCCGCCCCAGAGCGCCGGCCAGGTCGGCCAGCACGCCGGGGGTGTCGTCCACGTTGAACCGCAGGTAAAAGCGGCCCGGCACCTTGTCGGGATCACGGGCCGTGACCGGCGCCTGCCGGCTGTCGGACCACAAATCGAGGGCACGGAACGTGATCGCCGTGCGGCCCATGATCGTGTCGATAATATCCGCGACCACGGCCGAAGCGGTCGGCATCTGGCCGGCGCCCAGACCGTGGAAGAAGACCTGACCGACCGCGTCGCCGATCACGCGCACGGCATTGTAAGCGCCGCGGACCTCGGCCAACGGACTGCCATGCCGGACCAGCGTGGGCGAGACGTGGAGCTCGAGTCCCTCGGGGACCAGCCGGGCCACGGCCAACAGCTTGATGCTGTAGCCAAGCTCCTTCGCGTACCGCAGGTCGGCGACCTCGACGGTGTCGATCCCCGTGCGAGGAATCTTCTTCCAGTCGACGTGGGCGCCGAAAGCCAGATGGGCAAGGATGGCGAGCTTCTGGGCGGCATCGCTGCCATTGACGTCCATGGCCGGATTGGCCTCGGCATAACCGAGCCGCTGCGCTTCGGCCACGGAGGCGGCATAGTCCCGGTCGTGCTCCTCCATCTGGGTCAGGATGAAGTTGCTCGTGCCGTTGAGGATCGCGCGGATCGACTGAACCTGGTTGGCGGCAAGGCTCTGACCGATAGCCGCGATGATCGGGACACCTCCCCCGACTGAGGCTTCAAAAGCAATGGATCGCCCCAGGCTCCTGGCACAGTTGAACAACTCCTGCCCGTGCTCCGCGAGCAGGGCCTTGTTGGCGGTGACGATATTCTTGCCGCTCTTGAGCAGATTCAGCACGATCGTTCTCGCCGGCTCCAGGCCGCCGACCAACTCCACGGCAACCTCGATCTCGGGGTCGGCGGTAACCTTGGCCAGATCGCTGGTGAGCACTCCCTCCGGGAGGGTGAAGTTTCGGAGGCGGGACGTGTCGGGGTCGACGACGCGGACGAGTTCGACCGGACGGCCCGCATGACGAGCGATCCGATCGCGGTGCTCGACCAGCATTCTAGCAACGCCCGACCCGATGGTTCCGAAACCGACAATAGCGACCTTTGCTGTGTCCATAAGACGATCTTCGCGCAGTGTGGATAGAACCGCATATCCTAGGCTAGCGTGTACTTATACGTCAAGCGGGACCTAGCAAGCGTGACTCATTAGAGGGGTGTTCGCTAGTTCTGAGATGAGATAGACTAGATGAGAGCGACTTTTCCATTGATTTTCACGGGCTCGCTATGGGGTGATGAAAAGGGGACTGGCTCCGCAAGTTCTTGTCTCTTCGCTCCTGTCAATCCGCTACGACTTGCGGTGCCTGTCCCCTTTTTCATCAGGCCAGGCTTCCTGTCCGTGATGCTTGGGCGTTTGGGACGAAAGCTCGCCCTTTTCTGCACGCCCGCCTACGGCTTCACGGCAGGTCCGCGCTCGTGTGATAGAGAATATCCACGGTATATCCATTATGCCAAGAACAGTGACTGTCCCACCGCAAGACCCCCCGGCCCATGAAGGCATCAAGGCCGGCGGCTGGTGGCACGAAACCGAAGACGGCGGGAAACTCGTTTGCGATCTCTGCCCTCGGGGATGTACGCTGGGCGAAGGCGACCGTGGGTTCTGCTTCGTTCGCCAGAATCTCGATGGGCAGATGGTTTCTACGACCTATGGCCGCAGCACCGGTTTCTGCATCGATCCGATCGAAAAGAAGCCCCTGAATCATTTCTATCCGGGCACTGCGGTTTTGTCCTTCGGGACGGCCGGCTGCAATCTCGGCTGCAAATTCTGCCAGAACTGGTCGATTTCCAAGTCCCGCGAGATTGCATCGCTGAGCGATACGGCAGATCCCGAGACAATCGCCATCGCCGCCCGTCAGACCGATTGCCGGAGCGTGGCGTTCACCTATAACGATCCGGTGATCTGGGCGGAATATGCCATCGATACCGCCAACGCCTGCCATGACGCCGGCATCAAGACGGTAGCCGTCACGGCCGGCTACATCACGCCGGTTGCACGCGAGCCGTTTTTCCGGGTGATGGACGCGGCGAATGTCGATCTTAAGGGTTTCAGCGAGGAGTTCTATTTCAAGCTGGCCAGCGGACATCTCGATCCCGTACTCGACACGCTGCGTTGGCTCGTCCACGAAAGTGACGTTTGGGTGGAACTCACGACGCTAATCATCCCCCAAGCGAACGATTCCGACGATGAATTGAAGCGGATGTGCGACTGGATCGCCGCCGACCTGCGCCCGGATGTGCCGATTCACTTCACCGCGTTTCATCCGGATTTCCGGCTCAAAGACCGCGGTCCCACGCCGGTGGCAACCTTGCAGCGAGCGTATCAGATCGCACGAGCGGCCGGTTTGCAGTATGTTTATACAGGGAACGTCAGCGACCGCGAACACCAGAGCACTTTCTGCCCCGGATGCGGCAGCGTGGTGATCGAACGCGACCGGTACTTCCTGGGCGCCTATGCATTGGACGGGAATCGCTGCCGACAGTGCGGCCGGAAAATCGAAGGCCGGTTCGACGTTGCTCCGGGCAACTGGGGCGCTCGTCGAATGCCGATTCGAATTTCGGCGTTCGCCGCTCCGAGGTCTCTCGTACCGCCAGCAGGGAAGGAAGAAGAAACCATGCAACCGATACCCGAACCGTCCTCGCTGCCGGCGGCCGATCTTCAACGGCCGCAATTGACCAAGGAACAGGAATTGCTGGTCTTCCGGACTGCCGCCGAGCGGCTCGCCGCGGCCGTGCGTTCGCAGCCCACGGAAAGCGTCGAGTTGTCGCTGAGCGATCTTGCCGGCACGCCGCTGCTGGGAGCCTTCGTCAGCGTGAAGCGCGGCGGCCAGCTCCGCTCATGCTGCGGGTTTCTGGGCCAGTCGGTGCCGATGGCCCAGGCCATCGACCACGCCGCGGTCCGCACGGCCACCGACGATCCGCGTTTCCCGCCGATCTCCCCCTCCGAACTGGCGCACCTCGACATGGAGGTGTGGCTGCTCTGGGGGCTTGCGCCGGTGACTGCGCGGGGCGAGGATCGCGCCACCGCGGTGACGATCGGCAAACACGGCCTGCAGATCGCTCGCGGCAGCAACCGCGGGCTGTTGCTGCCGGGGGTAGCCGTGGAGCACGGCCTGGATGCTCGCGGATTCCTCGAGCAGGTATGCCGCAAGGCCGGGCTGCCGGCCGGCGCCTGGAAAAACGACGACACGACTTTGATGACGTTCGAGGGCTATGCCATCCATGGCCGGTTGGGAGATGTGTTGGGCGAAGCGGTGAGTGTGCTGCCGCCGGGCGGTCCGACCGAAACGGAATTGGCCCTGTTGGCCGATTTCTGCCGGCGCAACCTCGCGGCGCTGGTCGAAGGCGCAACGCCGAGCTTCTACGCACCCGGGGGATACGACGGCAGCGTTGCCGGAGTGACTCTCTCCGTGCGGCTGCCCGGCCGCGAAGAGACGCTCGAACTGAGCAAGATCAATCTGCGCCCGGACCTGCCGCTGCAGTCGTCACTGTTCGAGCTGACGCAGTCGACCTCCGCGGCGTTGAGAAACGCCCGCGTGCCGCCCGCGACGGTTGCCGAATCGCGCGTCGGCGTGAGCGTGTTCTGGGATTCGGCGATGCACGGCACGGCCGCAGAACCCCTGCTTGACGGCATCGATCCGCGGCAACGGGCGGTCCTGGTAAATCATGGAGGCAGGTGGAGTCTCGTGTTCGACCCGGCAAAGCAACCCGAGCAACTGCTGGCCGATGCCATCGAGCACGCCCGGCTTCGCGACCTGGCGCAAACGGCCGTCTCCAGCATGGCAATTGCGTCGACGGAGACGAAACTGGCAATCACCAACGCGGCCCGTCCGCAGGCCGGACCGGAAATGAGGCCGCCTGCCGTTGCGGGCCGATTCTATCCGGCAGCGGTCGAAGAGCTCGATCGGATGCTCGACGAGTTCATCCCGAACGGCCGCAAGCCCGAGCCGTGGGCGGCGGCGATGGTCCCGCATGCCGGTTGGGTCTATTCGGGCCGGCTGGCCGCGCAAACGCTTTCGCGGATCGAGATACCCCAGCGCGTAATCGTTGTCTGTCCGAAGCACACCCGGGCAGGGGCAGATTGGGCAGTCGCACCGCACCGCGTCTGGTCGCTGCCGGGTGTGAGCGTGGAATCCGATCCGGAATTGGCCAGGCAACTAGCCGATGCTGTGACCGGCCTGGAGCTCGACGCCGCCGCACACCAGTTGGAACACGCGATCGAAGTCCAATTGCCTCTGATCGCGAGGTTGGCGCCGAAGACGCGCGTTGTCGGGATCGCCATCCACGGTGGCGACGTGGCAGCGTTGGAGCGGTTTGCGGAGGAAATGGCCGGCGTCCTGGCCAATCTGCCCGAACGGCCGCTGTTGGTCATCTCCAGCGACATGAACCACTACGCACCGGACGACTTCACCCGCCAGATCGATCGGGTCGCCCTGGATGCCATGGAGACGCTCGATTCGGAGAAGCTGTACGAGGCCGTGACCCGCGAAAAGATCTCGATGTGTGGAATGGCGCCCGCAGTGCTGGTGATGCAAACACTCAAGCGGCTTGGATCGCTGAACCGCTGCGAGTCCGTAGGGTATGCCACCAGCGCCGACGCCTCAGGCGACCGCGAGCGCGTCGTTGGCTACGCCGGGATGCTGTTCGCATAGCGATCCCGCTTCGTAACCGTTCACGCCCACGGCTGGGGACGGGTCCATTTTTCAGCCAGTTGATGTATTCTGGCGCCGAGACCATTGGCCGAAAACATGGACCTGTCACCCGCTCTTCCGCTCCGTGAACGGTTACCCCGCTTCTATCCCAGGTAGGCTTCCTGCTCCCTGAGGACCTGTTGCACTTTGGGAATCTCGACGTCGCGGGCCCGGCAGCCGTCCTTGGCAGCGACGGCCGCGGCAACACCCGCCGCGTGTCCGGTCGCAAAGCAGACGGGGATCAAGCGGATGTTGTCGGCGGTTTGCAGCACCGCCGAAATGCAGCGGCCCGAGGCGAGAACGTTGTCGACTTTCTTCGGCACCAGTGTCCCGTACGGGATATGCCATTCGTCGCGTTCGGGCTTGGTGAAGCCGCCGACGGCGACGACGTCGGGATAACGGGCCCCCTTGTTGACGTCGTCGCGGCTGAGCGTTTTCACTCCGGCCAGGGCCCGGGTAATGCGGACTCCGAGCTGCGGACCGGTTTCCAAGAGGGAGACTTTTTCGTGGCCCGGCGTCTTGCGGAGCCGCTGGTTGCTCTCCCAAATGAAGCGGCGGTGGCTCATCTCGAGCCGTGTGAGTTCGGCCACGTCCAGCCCGTCGCATTCCGGCCCGAGCATATTCACCCAATTGATCCCCGGCAACGGCGTGGGCGAGCCGATCCCGCGAGGCTTGGGCGACTTGCCGACTACGGCAGGGTCGACCTCGTCGAGATTGCCGATCCGCGACACCAAACCGATATTATAACTGCGGTGCTCGAACTCGGCTCCCGCCGCGGCGAAGACGTCGCCGTCGCCGGTGGCGTCGACCACCTGTTTCGCCAGAATCGCCTGCCTGCCGGACTTGCTCTCGAAGACCGCACCGCATACGGCGTCGCCATCCATAATCGCGTCGACGCCCCAGCAGTGCAGGAAGACCTTCACCCCGGCCTCCTGGATCATGTCGAGCATGACGAACTTCAGCGCCTCGGCGTCGACGGTCGGGTTGCGTCCGGGGCCGCGGTTCATGATGCCGCCCTCGAACTTCTCGAGGCGGCGCATCATCTCTTCGCCGATTCCCATGCAGACCTGTTTCGGGCCATTCACCATATGCCCGATCACGATCAGCACCAGCCCGCCCGTCCACAGGCCGCCGAAATGGTTGTAGCGTTCGACAAGAGTGACCTCGGCTCCGGCTCGCTTGGCGGCGATGGCGGCGGCCACTCCGGCCGAGCCTCCGCCGACGACGAGCACGTCGGTCGAATCCAGAAGCGACAACTTCCGCGCCGGCTGGATCACCTCGCCATTGACCACCGTGGGGCAGGTGGCGGTCGATTGCACGACGCCGCCTTTGATCAAGCTCCCTGTAAAGCCGCTCGTCTGACGAGGCGGATCCGCGAAGACCGCCTCGGCGCCGAGCCCGCCGGCCGCCAGGCCCGAAATGCCCATGATCCGAAACAATTCACGGCGAGAGATCCTCTGACCCATCGAATGTACTCCCCTGCGGTTGGCCTGATATTTCCCGGTCGCGATGAACTTCCAATTGACGGAAGCTCGCACAGCCCTCCATCTTACTCATTCCGCCGGGAGTTAAAAAGAGGGCCCCGCCCAATGGTCGAGCAGCCCGGCTGCTCGGAGCAGCCGGGCTGCTGTGGTTTATCCTGGGCGATGCCTTGAGCGGTAGGCTCTTATTCGCCGGGGCTGGTTGAGGTCGCAGCGGGGCCTATTTCGTTTCCGTCTCCGCTTTTGCGTCCGAGCGGCCAGCGGTTTTGGCCGCATCGTCGGGGACCAGGTCCTCGGTGAAGCGGGTAACATAGTGGAGGCTGCTTGCCTCGCCGCGAAAACCGACGACGCGGCGGTCGAGGTCCATCTGCTGGCCCACGACGCGGCCGGCATCGATGTCGAACTTCACCGTGCCGTGCGACTCCCGCTGGATCAGTTGGGCTTCAATGGCAGGGTCGTGGATCGGCGTGAGTATCTGCGTGGCAACCTCGATGTCGGCGACTCCCGCGGCGACCTTTGCCAGCGTGAATTTCTGTTGGGTCTTGACCTTTTTCACGGTGCCGTTGGGCATCGGAACCTCGAGGTCGTAGGGGAACGACCAGGTGTCGCCGACGGCAACCGGCCCCTCGGGCAGCGGGATTGTCATCTGGCCCTCGTTGTCCGCGGTGGCGGCCTCCGACTGCTTCCGTTCCCGTTTGAGGATCTTGCCGCGATTGTCCATCGTAACGACCGACAGGGGAACTCCCAGTGAGGCCGCGACGTTTTCAAACCCGGCCGGCGGCTCCTTGTCAGTGCGGCTGTTGTAGCGGACTTCGGCGCGGCCGGTCAGCTTCTGGCTCATGTCGACGCTGTCGACCAGATGTTCGAACGTGGCGGTGCCCGCGTCGTCGACCTCCGTCACGCGCCAGACCTTGACCGAACTGCTTACCGTCTCGGCCGTCTGGGTCGTGCCGGAAACCGTGGTGCGGATCTTTGCCCGATGGACGACTTCCCAGCGGAGCGTCTCGCCGGAAAGGAATTGGTAGCGGAGGGGGACCTTCTCGCCGGCAGGAGAGTTCGCTGCTTCATCGGCTAGGGCCGAGAGACAAGAGGAACTCAGGAAGAGAAGTGCGGCAACAAGGCTACGGGAGGGGCCAGTCATGCTCGCGTCCTTTCGAGTGAAGTGAAAGAGTTAGGTCCGTCCATCGGCATCCTGCTACGAACGATGGCCGAGGTTCAGCCGCCCGCTCCAGCCGAGCTTCTCGCGAAGCGTGCGATAGTAGCTGTGACCCGGCGGGGCAAACAGCTTGAAACGCGGCTCCGCTCGCTCCACCCGGATATGGTCGGCCGGCTGCAGGGAGGCCAACACCCGTCCGTCTACGACCACCGACGTTTCCTGCTGCGTATTGGCCACGACAAGCTCGTATACCCGGTCGGCCGAGTCGACGACGGGACGGTTGGTGAGCGTATGGGGGCTGATCGGCGAAATCACAAACGCCTGCAAGTCTTTCCGCAGGATCGGGCCGCCCGCCGAAAGGCTGTGCGCGGTCGATCCAACGGGAGTGCTGACGATCAAACCGTCGCAACTATAAGTGGTTACGAGTTCTGAGTCAATGTAAAGATGAACGTCGAGGACCCCGAACGGTGCGCCATTCTGTACGGCAACCTCGTTCAGCCCGAGCTGGCAGTGCAACTCCTGCCCGGCGCGGATTACCCGGCACTCGAGCATCAAGTGCTCGATGGCCTGTGTGCGGAGAATTTCGGGCGATATGGCCTGCACCACGCCGAGGAGATCCTCGGGAGTAAGATCCGCCAGGAATCCCAATCTTCCCAGATTAACGGCAACAACAGGCAGTTGATTGTAGCCCATTTGGTGGGCTGCTCGTAGAATCGAGCCGTCGCCGCCGAAGACAATGGTGAAATCCGCCTCGACGCCTGAAAGGTCCGCTTCTCCGGTGAAGTCGGTTTTTGCGACCTCGATGTACTGTCCGATGAGAGGCAGCAGCCGCTCCGCCTCGCGAACCACGTCGGCCCGTCCGCCGAAACCCAGGACGATTGCTCGCATAAGGTAGCCTATGCCCAGTCCAGCCCGGTTTCCTGTCTCACGCGCGATTCGAAATCCCCCAGCAACCCGCCAATGAGATCCCAGCGGTCGAAGCGGCGGAGCTCGATGTCGCCCTGGCGATTGACCCGGATGATGCTTTCATCGACCACGCCGACAGCGGACAACTCCTCGGCCGTGGGGCCCTCGCCCTGGATGATCCGCAAAAGGGTTTTTCCCGACATTTCAATGAATAGCATGGTCCGCCGCGCCGTATCGTTTGTTAGCCAGTGCCCCACCGCCCTATGGTAGGCCAAAAACCGGGTCGGCGTCAATTGGCCAGGTATGGTCCCGCTTGCCGAGCGGGACCTGGCGAGGTCTTGGCGAGGCGAGCGGCATTTGCGGGCCCCAGGTCCCGCTCGGCAAGCGGGACCTACCGGACTGAGCTTGCGAACAGTCGGCGGTGTAAGCCTGAGCCATTTTCGGGCGAAAGATGGCGTGGTCCAAGGATTTCCCGATGTGGCGGGCTGTGGTGCCCAAGTTCTCGA
The DNA here is from genome assembly GCA_040768665.1 of Thermoguttaceae bacterium. Classification (GTDB taxonomy): domain Bacteria; phylum Planctomycetota; class Planctomycetia; order Pirellulales; family Thermoguttaceae; genus JABWBD01. Next base: position 44,394 of record JAXGMN010000051.1, on the reverse strand, counting down.
TTTCTCAAAACCAAGGGAGTTTGGGCACCACGCGCTTCTGGGGGGGAGGACCGTCGAAATGGAGCGGCGAGAGCACTGCGCCCGCAGTGGCCAAGCACCCTCACCGCCCGTGGCGCGCAGAGGCAAACTGCCGAACGCGCGTGGCCGCTCGACGGGGCGAAGTGAAATCCAAATTGCCAAAGATCGGAAACAGGAGGCACTCGGTGCCGCGGGGGCTGCCCCCTGCGGACAAATATGATCATTTGTTCATATTCCAGTGTGATCGATGCGGCGCTATGTGTCAAGCAGTTTTTTTCGCGGACAGGGCTGCTTGAGAAACTGGGTAATCTCCCCCGTCGTAAGTCGTTAATCGTCGGTTGAGCGATCTTGCCCATTGTGAAAAACTGACCAACGATCCCACTCACCCGTACAGTCGTGGCTACGGTGATTGCGGTGATCATGGCCTTCGGCCAAGAGCACCGGTTTCACCTCTCCGCCGTCCTGGGGTTTGTATCCAGGCTACGGTGACAAGAGGCCTTCGGCCAAAGCATATGAACGTGCTCCGGCCTTACGGAACAAAACCGTGGCACCGCTTCGTTCCAGGTCCCGCTCGGCCCAACAAGCCTGCAAGTAGGTCCCGCTTGCCGAGAACTTGCCGAACGGGATCTCGCTTCCCGGTCCCGCTCGGCAGAGACTGCTGAAAAAGGGGACTGCTGAAAAAGGGGACAGGCACCGCAACATCTTGTGCCTGTCGTCAAGTCAAGCTACCACCGGTTGCAGAGCCAGTCCCCTTTTTCAGCAGTCTCCGGCAAGCGGGACCTACTCAGAGGCCGCTTTGGCGCATTCGTTCGCAAAGCGCCAGCATGGCGGCGACGTCTAGCTCCTCGGCCTGGGATGTGCCGTCAAGGCCCATTTCTTCGAGGATGCGGTCGACGGTGGGTTTGTCCAGGCGGTTCTTGTACGCGCTGAGCAACTCGGAACGGAGAAATTTGCGACGATGAAAAAACATCGAGCGCACAAACTGGTGGAAATAGTCGCGGTCCGGAATGCGGCCGCGCAACTCGGGATCGAGTACCATCCGGACGATGGCCGAGTGCACCTTCGGACGCGGCCAGAATGCAGAAGGAGGCAGGACCCGGACGATCTCCACCCGGCATTGGCTCTGGATCCAGACGCTCAGGGCGCTGTAGTCCCTCGTCGCAGGGGCTGCCGCGATGCGATCGGCCAGTTCCTTCTGGATCGTTACCGTCATCGATTCCGGTGGCCTCTCCAGCGCGAGGAGATTGGTCAAGAGCGGCGTGGCCAAGCTGTAAGGCAGATTGGCCACCAGCTTGAACCGCCGGCCCGGGACCGCGTCGAGCTCCCGGCCAATCGCCGCCAGAACTTCGGAACTGATCCGGTTCTTGTTCTTCAGGGCATCGACTTGGAGGATGCGGACGTTTTCCGCCCCGTGAAGCTCTTCGGACGCGAGTTGGAATAATTGCGGATCGAGCTCGACCGTGACGACCGCAGCCGCGGCGTCCGCCATCATGGCCGTCAGCGATCCGGTGCCGGTGCCCACCTCCAGCACGACGTCGTCCGGGCCGATCTGGGCGCTCCGGAAGAGCAATCGCAAGAGGTTCAGGTCGATGAGGAAGTTCTGCCCCAGCCTGGTTTGCGGCCGGATCCCCGCCTCGGCGAATCGCCGCTTGAGGAAGGAAAGAGTCTGGCTGGCCCGTTGGTCATTGGTCATTCGACATTCGTCATCCGTTATTCATTCCTCCGGCCAACTCTTCGCCTCAACGAGCCTCTGGACATATTTCGCCAGCATGTCGGTCTCCAGGTTCACCTTGCCACCGACCTTGAGCGGGCCGAGGGTGGTGACGGCGAGCGTGTAGGGGATCAGCGCGACACTGAACCGCTCCGGTTCGCTGTCGACAATCGTCAGGCTCACGCCGTCGACGGCGATGGAGCCCTTGGAGGCCATTTGCAGACTGAGCGGTCGGGGAATCTGAAACCAGAAGTTCGACCAGTCGCCCATGTCTTGGCGCTCGATCAGTGAGCCGACGCCGTCGATGTGGCCCGAGACGAAGTGCCCGCCGATCCGGTCCCCAACCTTGAGCGACCGCTCCAGATTGACCGGACTACCGGCGACGAGGTCCCCCAGGTTGGTGCGAGAGAGGGTCTCCGGGCCGGCCTGGAACGCCATCGTATCGCCCTTGACCTCGACCACGGTAAGACAACAGCCGTTGACGGAGATACTGTCGGCTACCGAAGTCTCGGCGACGATCTTCGGCTCGCGGATGATCAGCCGGCAGCCCGGCGGCTCGGACTGGATTTTTACCACGGTGCCCAGCGCTTCGACTATTCCTGAAAACATGACCACCTCGTCTCTCGGATTCCTAGAACAGCGGATCTTCCTGGTGCCGTCGCTCGACGACCTTTTCCCAAAGGTAGCGGATGGGCGACCCCAGGGCGTATGCGGTGCAGACCAGCGGGACGGAATAGCCGCGGATGACCATGATCGCCACCAGGGCGAACACCAGCTTCACGACGTGACTGAAACTTCGCTGGCCGCGAAAAACCTGGTTGACTACGTGGGGATACGGGATCCGCGAGACCATCAGCAGGGCCAGTGCGACGGCAAACAGCGGGAGGACCGTCTGAAGCACCGAATGGATCTTCTGCGCGTACAGCAGAGTGCCGTCTTGCCCGTTGCGCAGCGTGTAGAACATGATCGCGAAGCTGGCGATCGAGGCGGCGGCAGCCGGGCTCGGCAGGCCGCTGAAGTACAGGTGGTCGTCTTCGTCGCCCGTTTCCACGTTGAATCGGGCCAACCGCAAAGCGGCACATACCACGAACGAGGCGGCGATGATCCAGACCGCCTCCCGATGCAGATACGCAAATTTCGGGCAGAGCTTCACCAGAAGGAATGCCGGCGCGACCCCGAAGGTGACCAGGTCGCAGAGGCTGTCCAACTGAGCGCCGAAATCGCTCGTGCTCCGCGACAGGCGAGCCACGTGCCCGTCCAGCGCGTCGAAAACCATGGCCAGGAAGATCAGCCATCCGCTGAGCATCAGGTCGGTCAGTACCGCCGGGTCGATCTCGGCCGACTCCGGCCGGGCCACCCGCGCCGCCACCACGATCGCGAAAAACCCGCAGACGAGGTTTCCCAGCGTGAACATGGTGGGCAGGACGTGGACGGTTTTCAGCAGTCGCATGGGGTTGGCCCTGCTCTAGGCGCCACAGATCTCGTAACGTGCCATGATCGTACTGCCGGCTTTGACGCGGCGGCCGACTTCAACTTCGATCTTCAGGCCCTCGGTATCGGGCAAAATCAACTCGGTCCGCGACCCCAGCTTGATCATGCCCACCTTCTCGCCACGAGCGATATTCTCCCCCGGGCGCAACGTGCAAACGATCCGTCGGGCGATCGCACCGGCGATCTGCCGCACCACGACCCGGCGGTACGGCGGTTCGTTTTCCTCCAGACCGATCCACGTATTCTCGTTTCGCAACGCGCTGGCCGGATCGAGGGCGTTGAGAAACTCGCCGGGGGAGTAACGAAGGGCGATCACGCGGGCATCGGCCGGTGAACGGTTCAGATGGACGTTGAAAATCGAAAGAAAGATCCCGATCCGGACCGCCGGACCGCCGATGAATTCGTCGTGCTCCAAACGCGTGATCTCGGCGATCTTTCCATCGGCAGGCGAGACCATCAGCCCCGGCTCGGCCGGAACTCGCCGCGGCGGATCGCGGAAGAAGTAGACGATCAGTGCCAGCAGGACCCCGGGAATCGGAGCAAGATACCAGAAAAACCACGCCAAGAGAATTGTCATTGCCAGGAGCGGCCAACCCATCAGTTGCAGCTCCGCCAACCCCCAGCGGGCAAAGGGCAATCGGTCTCGCCAGCGGAAGGGGTCGTCGCGGGGCTCCCAATCGCAGCCGCAAAGGTTGCGGCAGTATTTCAGATCCCGAGGGTCGAGGATTTCATGCGGCGCACTGTCGCAGTCGCCCTGGCGACGCTCCGCCATATGACGTACATACCCGGGCCGGAAACGCTTGAGGTACCAGCGGCGTAGCCGCCCCCAGCCCAACTCGATCTGATAGCAGACACCGCCCCCAGGTTGAACGCTCGTCAGATTGGCTGGAAGCGGTTCAGGGACCGCGCGGAGAGGCTCGTAGGTCGTGCTCATGAGTTTTCCTAAGCAGCCAAGCTACTGAAAGCGCTGCCCGATGCAGCCGGACTGCTCGGAGACCGGGCCGCCGTCGGGCTTTGATCGGCTCTGAAAACCAATCCTTCATGGTAGTCTTTCTTACGCCCTCTGGAAAGGAAGGGATCGGTCGCCCTCCCCGCTAGGCAATCGTCACCCGATCGGAGACAATATGCAGCGAAGGCGGGCGACCAAGTAGGTCAAGATGCCCGCAGGCGGACCGTTCCGCACCAGCAGGCTCAGGTGGAAGGTGAGTGGCCGGACCGGCAACCGCGGCCCGGTTGTTGGATACACTTAGGTGAACCCCATTTCCAGAGGAGTTGACAGGTACGATGAGCTCTACGATTGTTGACATCCGCGCGCGGCAGATCCTGGACAGCCGCGGCAACCCCACTGTTGAGGTCGATGTAAACCTAGCCGATGGCTCGTTCGGCCGGGCAGCCGTTCCCAGCGGAGCGAGCACCGGAGTGCACGAAGCCCTGGAGCTTCGCGATGGCGACAAGAGCAAGTTCCTCGGTAAGGGGGTTCTGCAGGCCGTCGAAAACGTTAACGAGAAATTGGCCGACGAGCTTTGCGGGCTGGACTCGCTGGACCAGGTCGCACTGGATCGCCGGATGCTCGAACTGGACGGCACAGACAATAAGAAGAACCTGGGCGCCAACGCCATTCTGGGCGTCTCGCTCGCCAATGCCCACGCGGCCGCCGACCACGCCGGGTTGCCACTGTTCCGCTACCTCGGCGGAGTGAGCGCAAAGCTCCTGCCGGCCCCGATGATGAACATTATCAACGGAGGTGCCCACGCCGACAATGCCGTCGACGTGCAGGAGTTCATGATCATGCCCTTGGGATTCGAGCGGTTCAGCGACGCCATTCGCTGCGGCTGCGAGGTCTTTCACAACCTGAAGAAAGTGCTCTCTTCCAAGAAGTATTCGACGAACGTCGGAGATGAAGGCGGTTTCGCTCCCGACCTCAAGAGCAACGCCGAGGCCCTGGAAGTGATCCAGGAGGCGGTCGGCAAGGCCGGTTACGAGTTGGGCAAGCAGGTCTACATCGCCTTGGACGCGGCTGCGACCGAGTTCTACGACGCCGACAAAAAGCTCTACTCGATGGACGGAAAGCAGATCGACGCCGCTGGAATGGTCGATCTCTTGGCGAGTTGGGCCGACAAGTACCCGATCGTCTCCATCGAGGACGGTTGTTCGGAAGACGACTGGGACGGCTGGAAGCTGCTCACCCAGCGGCTCGGCGACAAGATCCAGTTGGTCGGCGACGACCTTTTCGTAACCAACACGAAGCGTCTGCAGCGCGGGATCGACGAGGGTATAGCCAATAGCATCCTGATCAAGGTCAACCAGATCGGCACGCTCACCGAAACGATCGAGGCGATCGAACTGGCCCGCCGCAACGGCTACACCAGCGTAACCAGCCACCGCAGCGGAGAGACCGAGGACGCGACGATCGCGGATCTTGCCGTCGCGCTCAGCACCGGGCAGATCAAGACGGGCTCGGCGTCGCGGACCGACCGCATGGCCAAGTACAATCAGCTCCTGCGGATCGAAGAGATGCTTGGCGATTCGGCCCAGTACGGCGGGCCGCTGTTTGCGAAGAAGTAAAGTCCGCCCAGCAGCCCCAGCAGCCCGGCTGCTTGGAAGCAGCCGGGCTGCTGGGGCAAACCGAATGGCATGACGACGCTTTTCGAAAACCCGCTGGCGATCCTCTTCTTCGGCGTGATTGCCGAGGCGATCCTCGGCGCCGCGCTGGTCACCACCCGGCGGGCAGTTCTCCTCGCGCCGATGGGCGTGGTCGCCGTGCTGGTCCTGGCAGCACTGGCTCTGGAGCGTTGGATCCTGACCGACCGCGAGCAGGTGGAAGCCGCGCTCAGCGGCGTCGAGGCGGCTCTTGAAGCGAACGACGTGGACCGGGTGTTTCAGTACGTCGCGCCCGAGGCCTCGTTCACGCGGCGGCAAGCCCAGTGGGCCTTGGGGTTCATCCGAGTCCGGGACGTGAAGATGCACAGCCTGGAAATCACGGTCAATGAACTGACCAACCCCCCGACTGCTGAGGCCCGCTTCAACGGAGTCCTCTATTTCGACGACCGCTCGGGGCAAATTCTCCACGAGTACTACTCATCACCATTCACCGTCGAGTTTCGCAAAGAAGGCGACCGTTGGCTGATCAGCGATCACGTGGTGCACGAGATGCGGATCGGCGGACGCGACCCGCGATCGTGACGCAGATCACAGAAACGACGCTCCATGAAAACCGCTATCGCTCTTCGTGAAAAGCTCGACGGCAGCCGTCTCACCCTCGGGGTGCTGCTCACCCAGGCGCTCTCGCTGGAACTGCTCGAGATCGCCATCGAATCGGGGCTGGACTACGTGATCGTCGACTCCGAGCACTTCGACCACGGGCCGACGTGCGTCGCGGAGGTCTGTGCGTTCGGCAGGCGTGCCGGTCTTCCCGTCATTCTGCGTCCGGCCCGAACGGATCCCGATTCCATCCGCGTCGCCATGGATCTTGGCCCCTGCGGGCTGCTGTTGCCGATGATCGAGTCGGCCGCGCAGCTCGACGGCGTTCAACAGGGCGCCTTCATGCCGCCGCGAGGCAAGCGACGCCCCGGCGGGCCCGGCAACCGGTGGGTCCGCCAGTTCGACTACGCCACCTTCAAGTCGGAGGTCGAAGACCATCTGATCGTCATCCCGCAGGTGGAAAGCCTTGAGGGACTGCGCAATGCCGACGCGATCGCCGTGCATCCGCTGACGACGGCCTTGGGCGTCGGGCCGTTCGATCTCTCGGCCAACCTCGGCGTATGCTGGCAGCCGCAGGATTCTCGGCTCCAGGAAGCTCTCCGCACGCTGCGGCACGCGGCCGAGCGCGCCGGCAAACCGTTCTGGATGATCGGCGATCCCGGTCCGCTGGTGGCCGAAGGTTACCGATTCGTCTGCATGGGCGAGCCGATGATGATGCTGCAAGCCGCGCTGACGCGGATGGTCGCGGAGTTGCGGCGCACGACCGGTTGATTGATTCTGCTCAGCCGCTAATCGGTTCCTCATCCATCAACGGCAGCCGGACCGGTTCGCCGAGCCGGTCCGAACGGTACATCGCCAGCGAGATCTCCAGGGTCGGGCGGACGCTTTGGCAGGGAATGGCCACCTCGCGGCCGCTCTCGATCGCGTCGACGCAGTCGTCGATCACCATCCGATGGTCGATGCTCGGCAGCGCCGTGGCCGAACCGGCGGCCGTCGCCACGGCCGCGTCGCCGCAGCGGCGAATCGCCTCGTCTTCCGGCCGCTCGTCGCGGAAGTTCCACATCGCCATCGCCGTACCCTGCATGATCGCGGTCCCCTCGCTGCCGAAGACTTCGATGCGGACGTCCGTGCCGGGCCAAAGCGCCGTACTGGCCGCGATCGAGCCGATCACGCCGTTTTGAAACTCGATCGTCGCGTCGAGCGTGTCCTCGATCGAGACGTCGGGATGGGCGAGATTGGCCATCCGGGCTTGGACCCGCTCGGCCGGCCCGGCAAAGTATTGCAGCAGGTCGATGTAGTGGAACGCGTGCTGGATGGTCACGCCCGCGCCGCTGCGGCGGTCGGACCGCCAGGCATCCGTGCGATAGTAGTCGGTGCTCCGATACCATTTCATCGCGGCGTCGACGCGAAGCAGGCGGCCGAAACGCCCCTCGTCCAGCGCTCGCTTCATCTGGCGGATCGGCTCCCGCAAACGGCACTGCACGAAAATGCCGAGCCTGCGGTCGGCCCGGCGGCAGGCGTCGATCATGCGGTCCGTATCGGCCAGGGACATCGCCGGCGGCTTCTCACAGAGCACGTGCTTGCCGGCTTCGGCGGCGGCGATGACGACGTCTGTGTGCAGGGCGTTGGGGGTGACCACATTGACGACTTCGACGCTCGGATCGGCAAGGAGGGCCTTCAAGTCGTTATAAACCTTCGCTTCCGGGGCGAAATCGCCTGCCAGCTTCTCGGCTCGCTCCTTGGCCAGGTCGAAGACCGCCACGAGCCGAGCCTTCTCGGAATGCTTCAGTGCATCGGCGTGGAGGCTGGAAATCATCCCGGCGCCCACGATCGCGAAACCGGTTGCCATGGCGGGTCTCCCTGCAGGACAGTTCTACGGGTGAAGAATCACTTTCAGTGCACGCTGAGCCTCGATCTCGGCAAAGGCTCGTTCCCAATCGCCAAGTGGCAAGCGATGGGTGATGATCTCTTGGGCCGCGATCTGGCCGCCGGCGATCAGGTGGATGGCCCGGTCCCAACTGGTGTAGCTTGTAGAAAGACAGAAATGGATGTCGAGGACCTTAAAGGCCGCCTTCTCCCACGGAAACTCGACGCTCTTTCCGGCTGTCAATCCGATTGCACAGACGCGGCCTTTCTTGCGGACGAGGTCTACCGTGCCCGCGATGGCGGCCGGCGAGCCCGAGCACTCGATCACCAGGTCGGCCCCGAGTCCGCCGGTGAGGTCCATCACGACCTGCGGCACGTCGTCTTTGCCGACGTTGAGCACGGTTTGGAAGCCGAGCTGCCTCGCCTTGTCGAGTCGCATGCCCTCGTCCTGCCGAGCGCCGACCATCACGATGTGCCGGGCTCCGCCGGCTCGGGCGGCCAGGCCGGACAACAGCCCGATCGGCCCCGGCCCGAGGACGACGACGAAGTCGCCCGGAGTGACACCGGCCCGCTCGAACACGTCGTGCACGGCGTTGGCCGTCGGCTCGACCACGGCGGCGGTGTCGAAATCCATGCTGTCGGGGATCCGGTGCAGGAGTTTCTCGGGCATTACCAGCAACCGGGCCATCGACCCGTGAATGCCCCAGCCCGGACTCCGCTTGTTCGGACAGATCTGCACGTTTCCGGTGCGGCAAACCGCGCAGTGGCCGCAGTGTCGCGTATGGGGCTCGCCCACGACGCGGTCCCCGACGGCGGAGTGTTGACACTCCGGCCCCAATTCGACGACCGTCCCCGAGAACTCATGGCCCAGGATCACGGGCGGCCAATAGGGAAATCGGTCGTGCTTCACGTGCACGTCGGTGCCGCAGATCCCGCTGGCGTGGACCTCGATGAGCACCTCCCCCGGGCCCGGCTTCGGCTCGGGCATGTCCAGCAAAGCAAGATGACCGACGCCTTTGGCGGTCTTGACCAGGGCTTTCATGAGACTTCCTGTAAAGGTCCTAAGCAACGTTCGAGAAAAAAGTGTCAGGAACCATTTGTGCGAAGCACCCGAAGGGCCGGTTTCCGGCAAATGGTTCCTGACACTTATTTCTCCTTATTTCTCGATCAATCCTAAACGCCGGGGTAAGGATGACAGGACCGCGGCGGCTATCCACACCAGGTTGCCGCAAAGTCCGTAAGGACGCAAGCGGCCTGGGCAATCTCGTTTATCGCAATCTGCTCCTCATTGCTATGCGCGTAACGGAGCGTGCCGGGTCCGTAGACGACCGTGGGGATCCCAAGCTGGTTGTTGTAGAACCAGGAATCGCACGATGCCGTCAGGGCGTCGACCTCCACCGGCAGTTCCCACGCCTGGCAACGCTGTTTGAGCCCGTCGACCAGCGGATGCCTCGGTTCGAGCACGTGGCTGTCGTGCCGGTACATGAATTCGAGGGTCACCCGATCGCGGAGCCGATCGTCGCCGCTTTGGTCCAGGACCGCCCGCATCTCGTCCATCACTTCGTAACGGGTCTTGTTGGGCAGCAGTCCGAGCACCCCTTCGACGACCGCCCGCGCCGGCGCCGTGGCGGGCCAATCCCCCGCCACGCAGCGGCCGAAGGTGATCGGCATCGGGTTCTCATACTTGTCGAATAGCGGGATTCCCCGCGAGGCCGCCAGCAGATCGTCGTGATACTTCTCCAATAGGTCCATCGCTTTGCGCGCCAGCGACAGTGCGCTGACCGTGTCGCCGGCGCGGCCCGAGTGGCCGGCCTTCCCCTGGCAGAGAATCCGGAACCAAACAGCCCCGCGGACGCTCGAGAAAATCTTGTTCGTCGACGGCTCGAGCACGATGCAGGCGTCGGCACTCTCGCCGGCGCGGACCATCGCCAACGTGCCGTTGCCGCCGTTTTCCTCTTCGTTGACCACGTGCGCGAGGACGTCGCCCGACAGTTCTACGCCAAGCTTCTTCAAAGCGGCCAACACCAGGTAGATCGTCGCCACCTGCCCCTTGGCATCGCAGGCGCCGCGGCCGTAGAGAACATCGTCCCGCACGATGGCCTCCCACGGGTTTTCCTGGCCCTGCGAGGGCGGAACCACATCGACGTGCGAGTTCAACAGCAGCCGCTTGCCGCCGCCGCTCCCCGGCAGACGGAGCCGCAGGTTGAAGCGCCCCTCGTACCGGATATCGGGCACCGGGCTGGAGTAGTCTTCGTCCGCGCGGATCGCCTCGCTAAGCGCGACGCGCTCGACCTCCACTCCGAGCTGCTCAAACTGTGCCTCGGCCCAGCAGAGCAGGTCGTGCTCTTTGCCGGAAGTCGAAGGAAAAGCGATCAGCCGGCGGAGAAAACCCGTGGCCGAAGGCAGCAACTCGGTAACGGTCTTGCGGATGGCTTCGCGGTCGACTGGCATGGGCTACTCCAATATTTTGCGCGAAAAGGGTAATTGCCATCCACTGTGCATAGGTGTCATTCCGGCCAAGCCTCCAGCGATTGTCTGGTCAACTGGCGAAGGCAATCGTCCTCTGCGTAAACTTCGGCGTAAAGGATAGCAGACTCGTTGAGACGGTTCTGCTCTACCTCGCCGCGATACCGATCGATAGCTTCGCGAATCAGCGAACTCCTGTCGGAATAGTCCAACTCGCCGAACCGATTCAAGAACTTCTCCTGTTCGTCTGTTAACAAGAATTCTATTCGACGCATCGTGGACCGCACCTAAGCCTCTAAGGAGAGCAACACCCCCTCCATAATATCGCAGCTTTCATGCGCCTCGGCCTCCGAGATCACCAGCGGCGGGGCCACGCGGATCACATTTCCGTAAATCCCAACCGAACCAACTAGCAGGCCGTGCGCGGCGGCACGATCGATAATCGGGCGGATCAGGTCCGGGGCGGGCTCCTTCGTCTTCTTGTCCTTCACGATTTCAAGGCCCATCACCAATCCACGCCCGCGGACGTCGCCCAAATGCTTCGACTTCTCTTGGGTCTGACGGAGCCGCTCCATAATGACGGCCCCCATCTTGCGCGCGTTCTCGCAAAGGTTCTCCCGTACCATGATCTCCAGGACGGCGATCACCGCCGCACTCCCGACCGGATTGCCGCCCGCGGTGCTGCTCATCTCGCCCTTGTTGAGACAGGCGAACACCTCGCCGCGGCCTGCGATGGCCGAGACGGGATAGCCGCTGCCGATCCCTTTTCCGATGCACATCAGATCGGGCTCGAGCCCTTCCAGCACGTGCCCCCACATCGCGCCCATGCGACCGTAACTCGATTGCACCTCGTCAACCGTCAGAAGCAACTGCCGCTCGCGAGCCCAGTCCTGCAGCCGTTTCAGGTAGCCCTTGGGCGGAAAAATAAACCCGGCCGCGCCCTGGTACGTTTCCACCAGCACGCCCGCCAGGCTGCCACAGGACGACGCCCGCACCGCGTCGTCGAGCAGTTCCAGATGCTTGTCGGCACATTCCTCTTCGGTCTTCGAGCCGAACGGGCAGCGGTAGAAATAGGGAAAGGGCGCGTGGACGACGCCCGGCATCGGCGGCCCGTAGCCGCGCTTCGGCCCTGCCAGTCCGCCGACCGACGCCGCCGCGCAGGTCCGACCGTGAAACGCGCCGTGAAAGCCGATGATCTCGAAACGGCCCGTCTTGCGCTTCATGATCCGCAAGGCCGCCTCGACCGTTTCGCTGCCGGTCGAAAGAAAGAAGCACTTGTCCATATGCGGCGGCAGTGCGGCCACCAGCTTTTCCGCCGCCAACACCCGATACTCCGTCGGGCATTCGTAGTTGTTCAACAGCTTCTCGCCGGCTTTGCTCAGCGCGCGGACGAGATGCGGATGGGCGTGACCGACGTTCGCCACGAGCACCCCGCTCGTCCAGTCGATGTACGTGTTGCCGTCGACGTCCGTGACGAGCGCCCCACGGCCACGGTCCCACACCACCCGGGCTTGGTAGCCCGTCGTATCCGCCTCGACGCGAAGCCAGCGCTGGATGAGCTCCTGGGATTTGGGGCCGGGGATGGAAGTGTTCACCTGAGCGAAAGGCATGGAGAGTCCTTCAGATCTTAGAGATCTTAGTCTTGATATCGAGCCCCGACGTTCTCAAATGGCAAATGCCACCACCGACCCCGCGTCGGTGGGGCGATGTTTGGTAACGACACCGCACTCTGCGCGGCGGCGTTTGTAGTTGCCAAATATCGCCCGACCGGGATAAACCCTATGATAGCGAAATCCCGGTGAAATGTCGCCTCGGGCGGTCAGGCGGCACAGTCTCCACGCAGGAATTGGAGTAGGTTCGCGATGGCTTGCTGGAGGCATGGGAGGAATCCTCCGGTCCGGAGGGTCTTTTTTCGGATCGGAAGGGGATGGGCAACCACCGTAACACAAGATACGTCAGTGCCCGCCGCACCTGGAGCGAAAAGTGTGCACCGCTCCCAAGCTCCGTCGTAGAGGAGCCGGCGCTGGCGCTTCAGACGTTCGTAAAACGGCGTGCCGGGAAACGGCGTCGGAAGCGTGATCTGCACGTCGAACAGTTCCGTGTCGGCGGCGAAGTCGAAAACCTGGTCGAAAACCTCCGGCGTATGCTCATCCAGTCCGACGAGGAAGCAGCCGTTCACGCGGATGCCGTGCGACTGGATCCGCCGCACCGCTTCCCGATACTGCGGCCATCGTTTCCGTTTCCAATCGGTCTTCAGCTCCAGGCCGGCCAAAGGCGCTTCGGTCGGGCTCTCCAATCCGATGAGCACTTCCGCGCAGCCGCTCTCCTGCATGAGCGAGAGCAGCTCATCGTCCTCGTGGACGGACAGGTCGGTCTCGGCGAACCAGTGAACGCGGCGCGTCCTGAGCTCACCGAGCAGCTCTTTCCAGTACGCCTTGTTGAAAAAGGCGTTGTCGTCGGCAAATTCGAGGAACGGCCGGCGCCACAGCTCGCAGATGCGATCGATCTCCGCCAGGACCCGCTGAGGCGGCTTTTGCTTGTATCGCGGGGTGAGGAGGATCGAGCTGGCGCAAAACTCGCAGTGTAGCGGACAGCCGCGGCTGGCTTGAACGGTCAGCCGGTTGTACTTATCCAGGTCCAGTAGGTGAAACGCCGGCATGGGGGCGTCGGCAAGGTCGAACCCACCGTTGCCCCGGTAACACGGCTTGAGCTCGCCTGTCACAGCGTCGTTGAGGAGATCGAGCCATACCGACTCTCCTTCTCCGGCCACGACCGCGTCGGCGTGCCGGCCTGCCTCCTCCGGCAGCGCGGTGACATGCAAGCCGCCCAAAACTACTGGAATGCCGCGCGCACGGTAGCGGTCGGCCAGTTCGTAGCCCTCGGCTATTTGGGCGCTGAAGCTGGAGATGGCCACCAGGTCGAAGTGGTCCGGCAGGGCGTCCAGCTTGCGGATGTCGTCGACCTCCAGGTAATCGCAGGTGTGCTCCGGCGGCGTCATGCCTGCCAGCGTCAACAGTCCGAGGCTCGGCAGCAAGGCGATTGTCTTGCTCCGCTCCACGAATCCCGGTAGGGTGAGGCCCAGGCGCAAGAGTTCCTCGTCGCATGCGCGCACGCCGCTCATCGCAATCAGACCGATTCTCATGGCACGAACCCCTGGTACAGGAAGATGGCGGTGGCACTCACCAACGCCAAGACGGGGACGAAGAAGAGGTGCCGCATCGGTTTTCGCCACGCCGCCAGTCCGCAGACCAGCGGCATGGTAACGGCGCCGATGACGAACAGCGCGGAGGGAATCCGTGGAACCGAGGCGACCTCGAAGGACCGAAGCGACAGGGCGAAGGCGAGGTTCAGCAGACCGGTGCCGACCAGCGAGACATGCATCAGCCGCAGCATCCGCCGCCGCCACGAAGCGTAGCCCTCCAGCCAATCCTCACGCTGAAAGAACATCCCGATCGCTGCGCCGGCGAACAGTCCGATCAGAATGGCAATCCAGCCGACGCGCAAGTTCATCGTCACCATTAGCGTTGCACCCTTGCTGAGTATCCCTATATCCAAGGCTCGCTTTCCGTACAAATGCAACGGCACCGGGACATCTGAGCCAATATTGGTCGCCAGGACGCCGGAAACAGCCAGGAGTATACCGGATGGAGCGGAAGCATCCAATCGCTGCCGGGGGGCGCTACCGGCGACTGCACGGTGGTTGACTGGGCACGGGGATTCTTCCGCCGTGACCTGAATCCGGCTAACGACCGAGGAGCCGCGACCGCGAAAGCCACGGCACCTTACCAGGTCCCGCCGTTCCTTCTTTTCAGGCCAGTTGCCCTCCTGCAATCAGCGCATTGTGTGACCTTTCACCTTACTCTTTCACCTCTCCGATGGAAAGCCAGCTTCCCGTTGCTGTTTTTCAGCGTATGATAGAGGTTGCCGGTCTAACAAAAAGCAGCCTCCGGCAGGACTTACTTGGCGCGGGGGGAAACCCCTTGATTCTTCTGGCTGCCAGCGTCCTGTCAACGATACTATACAGATGGCTAGAATCGTCGCACGACGCCCGCAACTTATGCTAGACCTCCTCGAGATGGTGCAGGTGCCCCGTATGGGAGTGCGAGGCCGTTGCCGTTTGGCTAGCCTCACGGTAGCGGTGCTGTTGCTTTGCGGATGTGAGTCGGGTACGGATCGGCGGGCAATGCAGGGTCGGGTCGATGTCGACGGAACACCCATCGCACATGGTTCAATGAGCCTCCTACCGGCGGAAGGCAATTCCGGACCGGCGGCGAATACGACAATCGTTGATGGCGAATACATGTTCTCTCATGAAACGGGGCCGCACAGCGGTCCGCACCGCGTGCTGATCGATGTGGACACCCTGCCGGCAGCGGGGCCTGCAATGGAAAAAAACGAAGCCGGTCAGGACTTCAAAGCGGTGAATCCGCGTGCCTCGCGGTCCGCGCGCAAGGCTCCCCAAGCCAAACCCGTTGAGAAGCGCCGCTGGGAGCTCCCGTACACGGTGCCCCTCGATGGTCCAGTCCAGAAGGATTTTCATCTCGACGGATGAGCCCTGACCATGCAGGCGTCGTCGATCTCAGGGAGAGGGAACGCATGCGTCCGCCCACTGCTATGAGAGCATTTACGCTTGTCGAGCTCCTCGTCGTGATCGCAGTCATCGGCATTCTGGTGGCATTGTTGCTTCCCGCAGTGCAGGCAGCTCGCGAGGCGGCACGCCGGTCGCAGTGCAAGAACAATCTCAAGCAGATCGCGCTGGCGCTCCACAACTACCACGACTCTTTTCGAAGTTTTCCTTCAGGAAGCATGTACTCGATGCCCATTGGCCCGGTGACCAGCGGGCCGTATTCCTGGGGTATGATGATGCTGATTCTGCCTTACCTTGAACAGGAGAACGCTTACGAGACGATTGACTTTCGCGGCGGCGATTGCGGCACGATTATCCGTCAGCTCCAGGCTGCCGGAAAGCCTGATCCTGCTGCCACACCCATGCCCGTGTTCGTCTGCCCGACTGACCCGCACGGCATGCAGACACTGCTCTCCGGGCCCACGGGTCCCTTGCCGACAAGCGGCGACTGCGGGTTGGTCTACCCGGGGAGCTATCTGGGCGTTGCGGGCGACGACGAAGAAACTCCCAACTGTGGTGGAATTTATTATGGCAGCGGTGTGTTCTACAATCTCAGTAAGACACGTTTCGCAGACGTCGTGGACGGAACATCATCCACACTGCTCGTAGGAGAAAGGGGAATTCCGAATGATTTGGGCTGGGGGTGGATGATCTGTGGCGGAACCGAGTGTGAGCACTACATCGCTGCCGACCGAGGGCTCAGTCCCGGTGCCAATGTGCCAAGTTATCTCAGCATCCTCCAGCATTTCTGGAGCTGGCATCCGGGCGGTGCGCACTTCGCGTTGGTCGACGGGAGCGTTCGATTCCTCTCTTACGAGATGAACTACAGTACTTACCTGGGGATGTCGACTCGCAATGGGGGCGAGGTAACGGGCGAATTCTGAAGGCAACAATTCGGTTGATGGGCCGCACCCGCGTCCTTCCGCTCCGCGGGGAGCACCCTTACAATGACTGGGATGACCACGGATGCCTTTCTGAATACCGAAGCCCGCAGCCAGCCGGTGCTTTCCGTCTCGGAGTTGACGGCTCAAATCAAAGACCTGCTGGAAATGGCCTTTCCAGCCATTTGGGTCGGCGGTGAGATCTCGAATTTCTCGCGCCCCCGATCCGGCCACTGCTACCTTACGCTCAAGGACGAGAACGCACAAATTCCCGCCGTCATCTGGCGCAATACGGCCAGCCAGTTGCGCTTCGACCTGCATGACGGCCTGGAAGTGGTGTGCCGGGCCTGCGTGAGCGTGTACCCTCCGCACGGCAAATACCAACTTGTCATCCACCAAATCGAGCCAAAAGGTCTTGGCGCCTTGGAGTTGGCCCTGCGGCAGCTTCGCGACAAGCTGGCTCGCGAGGGCCTTTTCGATCCCGCAAGGAAACGCCCGTTGCCTCGTTTCGTCCGGCGTGTTGCCGTGGTCACTAGTCCTACGGGGGCCGCCATCCGCGACTTCCTCGAGGTCCTTCGCCGCCGCTGGACCGGCGCCGATGTGCTTGTCGTGCCGGTTCGGGTCCAGGGTGAAGGTGCCGCCAAGGAAATTGCGGCCGCCGTCGAGCAGGTCAATCGGCTTGCGGCTCCAATCGACTGCATTGTCGTGACGCGGGGCGGCGGCAGTCTGGAAGACCTTTGGGCCTTCAACGAGGAGGTGGTCGTTCGAGCGATCCACGCCTCGCGGGTTCCGGTCGTGTCGGCGGTCGGACACGAAATCGACGTCACGCTATCCGATCTGGTCGCCGACGTGCGGGCACTGACGCCCAGCGAGGCGGCCGAGCGGATCGTCCCGGCAGCATCCGAAATGACTGCCATGCTGGCCCAATACGCGCGCCGACTCGTCAACGCACTCCGTGGACGAGCCAATTCGGCCCGGGCGAAGTTCGAGAGCCTGGCACGCCACAGGGCATTTCGCCGACCGCACGAGCGCGTCCAGGAACTGTCGCGCCATCTCGACGAGTTGGATGCTCGCATGCACCGCGCGGCTTGGACCAACCTCCGCCTGGCACGGCGGCAACTCGACGGCACGGCTGCGCGGCTGGAATCGCTCAGCCCGCTGGCCGTGCTCGGCCGCGGCTATAGCCTGACCCAACGGGTCGAAGACGGGCTCGTTCTGCGGGATGCTTCCGGACTCAAGCCCGGCGAAGCGATCCGAACTCGGCTCGCTCGGGGGCAGTTCATCAGCCGTGTGGAGCAGATCGAATCGGAACCGCCGGCGCCGCCGGCTGCTGCGAACCCTTGACATTTGTCGCCTCAGGTCTAAGAATCGCGTAGAGGCTATCCCAAGACCTCGCGAGGAGAGGGGGACGGGCACATTTTGCTCCAAAGACTCCCCAAAATGAGCCGGTCCCCGGTTTGTCCCGGCAACGGCGTCCGAAGTTCTGTCGCGTTTGTTCAGCGCCACCGTAAACTCTGAGGGAAAGCTCGATATGAAGATCGAACTTCGCTACTGTGCCGCTTGAAACTACGAGCCCAAGGCCGTCAGTTTGGCGGCCAAAATCTTGACAACCCACAAGCAACGTCTCGAAGGGCTCACGCTGGTTCCGTCCAGCGGCGGCTGTTTCGAAATCTCGTTTGACGGTGTCCTCGTTTACTCGAAGCTCGATACAGGCTCATTTCCCGATGAGGCGAGCATCGTGAAGCTGGTATCGGAACATCTTTGACGGCCACCGGAGGCCTGCCGCGGTTTGACGTTACTTTTTCAGCAGATCGGTCAGCGCCGATTCCAGCGTCGGATGGGAAAAGGGGTAGCCGGTTTGGCCAAGCCGCGCCGGTAGGACGCGGGCGCTGGAGAACATCAGTTCGTCGGCCATCTCCCCCAACGCGATCCTCGCTGCGAAGCGCGGCACAGGCAGGATCGTCGGTCGGGACAATACGCGGCCCAGCGTCTTGGTGAACTGCTGGTTTGTCACAGGCTCCGGCGCGACCACGTTCACCGGCCCACGGAGTTGGTCAATCTCCAATGCATGGAGCATGGCACCGATGGCATCCGGAAGGGAAATCCAGCTCCAGAACTGCTGTCCGTCGCCGAGCCGCCCGCCGGCCCCAAGGCGGAAGGGGGTGAGCATGAGCGGAAGCGCCCCGCCGCGGGCAGAGAGAATCAGTCCGAAACGTAGCAGGACGACCCGGACCCCGCCGTCGACGGCCGGCTGCGTGGCAGCCTCCCAATCGCGGGCCGTCTCGGCCAGGAAACCGCTACCGGGGCTGCTCTGTTCGTCCAGGATTTCGTTGCCACGGTTGCCGTAGTAGCCGATTGCCGAGGCGGACAGGACGACCCGGGGTGGTCGTTGCATCCCGGTCAATGCCTCGCAGAGCAGCCGGGTGCCCTCGACACGGCTCCGATGATCTGCTCCTTCCGCGACTCTGTCCACCGTGCCGCGGTATTCTCGCCCTGGTCAGGTGGACCATCGCGTCGATGCCTTCCATCGCCGCGGTGTCGACGGTTCCTCGCGCCGGGTCCCAAGACGACTGGCCGGCGTCGGCAGTTCCGCGAACTACGCGCAGCGTTCGATGGCCGGCCGCCTCGAGAGCAACCACCAGTGCCGAGCCCACCAAGCCCCGTGATCCGGTAATCGCGACGTGCATCGGCCGCTGCTCCTGGGATGTCAATGTATCGTACGCGGCCTGACAAGTTGCCGACGGCCTTGGGCGGCGTAATCGTTCCTGCGTCATGGGTTTGGTCCGCATGAGAAGGAGGCCGGCACCGTCGCCGCAGCCCTGGGCTGATAAAAACGGGGACTGGCTCCGCAACATCTTGTGTGGTCGCTCTGGCTAAACCGCTATTGGTTACTGTCCCCGTTTTTATCAAGTCTTTATCAGCCCACCGCAGCCCTCTGTTTTGCTACGTTCGAGTTGCCGATCTGCTCACGGCGCGCGAGATGCCGGAAGAAGAGTCGGCCCGGCCAGGTACTGCGGGAGAAACTTCTCCGGAACCCGAGCAATGGTCACCTGCGGGCTGCCGCCGGCAAAGCCCGGATGTCGCGGCGTGCCGCTTGCCTGGACGGCAAACTGATAAAACGGCTGGATCGCACCGACAAACAGGCAAGCCAACAGCAGCGACCCTCGCCACTGGTCCGAGCGGATGCCGGCCGAGGAAATCAACCGGAGCACGAGAATCCAGAACACGAAAAGCGAGGGAATCGAGGCTCGCATCACCAAGTCGTTCAGAATTCCGATTCGGTAAAGGGGAAGCACCGTGAGCGTCGCCACGGCCATCCAGAACCACGCACGATTCCAGGATGCTCCCGGCGGGCGCTGGTCTTCGGATCGAATCGACGGATAGAGCAGAATTGCGTAGACCCCGAACTCCAGCAGCCAGAACAGCGGCAACATTTTCAGAAACCAGTGCCAGTCGTACCAGGTAATGTTCCATTGGTTGGGAACCTGGCCCCGTTCGACGGAAGCGAGATACGCCACGCATATTAGCAGGATTACGGGCGAGGCCACCAGGTTCTGTAGACTGAGTGCGGTCCGCAAGCGGCCGCGGAGCAGGATCACGACGGCCAGGGGGACCAGCCCGATCGTGACAAAAGGAGACCACAGCCCTGTCAGTGCCGCGGCAAACCCGGCCGAAGCGAGATCGCGCCGGCGTTCGGCGTGATCGACGATCACCGCGGTCGCAATCCAGCCCGGCAGCGCGTGCTGGGGCACCCAGACCAACAAGCTGGCGTTCGAGGAATATTGCCCTAAAGCGGCCCACCATTCCAGGAACGTCCAATCGCCGCCACCTCGCACTGCCACGCCCAGCGCATCCATCCCGCTGAGGGCGAACCAGCCGGCCCAGAGCAGCCAGGAGCGGCTTCCGAGCAGGCGCCCGATCCAGGCGGCGGTCAGCAACAGCCCGCAGTAGGTCCAGGCGGCCAAGGCCAAGTGGGCCCCGACCAGGCCGACAATCCGTCCCACGACGGCTGCCGGCAGGTAGTAGGCGATGTAGTAGGTCAGGTAACGGCCTTGTGGCACACCAGGAACGTCAACGTATTGGACCGGCCAGTCGTTGACGGTCAGATCGTGCAGCACGGCGTTGTGCTTGATCCAATCGCCGGGTTGCTGGTAGCCCAATCCGCCCACTCCGCTCAGGTAAAGCAGCCCTGCGGTGATCGCGGCGATAAAGACGGGATTGACCCCGTTGCGGTTCGACGGTGGCAGCTCAAGAGGCTGACGGTCGAGCATCCAATACGTCGAAGCCAGCCCCGCGAGAACGACCAATCCTACGACCGTCGCGTAGGGCCACCACAGCCAACCGCAGGCAAGCGCCAAATAGGGCAGGGCCAGGTAGGAGAGCGACAGGAAGGTCAACATAAGTCGGGCCGCGAGCCGCGAGGCAAAGTTGTGCAAAGAGGACGACGCACTTGCGCGACTGACAGGAAAAGCGATAGGAAATCCGATTTCTTACACGCGCTGAATCTAGGGCGGAAGGATTGGGTGGTCAAGGGGTGCAAGGAGTTGAAATTAGGCGATGATGCCATAGGGTCCATATAATTCGCCTAATTCGCCCACGGTCGCAACGAGTTTGGTTCCACGCAACGCACCACGGGGTGTTGCACGGACGGGAAGGCGGCGCAAGTTGTTTAATGGTCGAGAGTTCGGAAATAGCCTGGAACCAGTAGTCCTGAGGTACGTGTTGCATAGGCGCCAAACCTGCACTATCTACCCCACCGGGGGTGGGTCGGTGACGGGCCGGCCAACATTTTCGCCATACACAACTAGTAGCAAGCTAACCTTGCAAAAAGGTGGAAACCATGTCTCGGGAAATCCCAACAACCATCCGTGGCGAAGATCTCGGGGCAATCCTGGTGATCACGCCGCCTCATGTCTGCAACGCCCAGTTGGCCGTGGCCGCGGTTCGGTCAGGAGCGACTGGACTGCTCGACCTGGGGGTCGCTCACTCTTGGGAAGACCGGGCTAAGGCCCTCGGGATGCTGAAGCGTGATGCCCAGGGTGCGTGTTCCAATTGGGGGGTTGCGTGGGATGTATTGGGTCAAGCCGATCGCTTTCCAAGGGCGCTGAACACTCTGCGCGTCGACCCCAGGCGTGGCCTGACGAAAAAGGGGACAGGGCCCGCAAGTAATAGCGGGTTGCTGGAGCGAACATGCAAGGTCTTGCGGGGCCAGCCCGCTTTTTCATCACCCGACCCCTGGCCCGTGCTGCTCTTGGCAGGGCTGGATTTTCGGGAACACGACTTGGAGGAAGCGCTTCGACAGGCTCGAGATCTCGCCGAACGCGTCATCGCGGAAGTCTATAGCGTGGACGACTCGCTGGCTGCCCAGCAGGCGGGCTTTGACGGGGTGGTCGTGAAGGGTCAAGAATCGGGCGGCCGGGTCGGCGCACAAGCGAGTTTCGTGCTTCTGCAACGCCTGCATGGGCGTCTGAACATCCCGTACTGGGTTCGCGGGGGCATCAGCGAACACACCGCGGCTGCCGCGGTGTTGGCCGGCGCCCGTGGCGTGGTGATTTCTGAACAATTGTGGCTGGCGAAGGAATCCCCGCTGACCGGCACCCACCGGAAGTGCTGGGAGCGACTCGACGGCAGCGAGACCGTGCTGATCGGCGACCGCCACCATGCCTATCGTTTCTTCAGCCGGTCGGGCCGTCAGACGCTCGCTCAACTTGCCAAGCGACAACAGGCGGGGGAGCCGTGGGTCGAGCCCTTGCGCGAGGCGCTGCTGCAGCCAGACTCCGAGGAAGACGGCCGGATGACAACGCTCGTGCCTTTGGGCGAAGAGATTGCTTTCGCCTCGGGTTACGCGAAAAAGCAAGTCACCACCGGCTGCATTCTCGCCGCTTTTCGCAAGGCAATGGGCGAGAACGTGCGACTGGCGTTGTCACAAAGGGCGTTGGACGAGGGGGCGCCGTTGGCGGAGCAACATGGCACACGATACCCGGTGGTGCAGGGGCCGATGACCCGCGTAAGTGATACGGCGGCGTTCGCCGACGCGGTTGCACGAAATGGCGGGCTACCTACGATTGCGCTGGCCATGCTGCGCAAGCCTGAGGTTGAGAGCATTCTCGAGCAGACCAAGCGTCAGTTTGCCGACCGGCCCTGGGGCGTGGGCCTGCTGGGTTTCCTTCCCGACCAACTTCGGGCTGAACAGATGGAAGTGGTCCGCCAGGTACGACCTCGCTTCGCCGTGATTGCCGGGGGACGACCCAGTCAGGCAGCCGAACTGGAAGCTCTGGGCATCTCCACGTACCTGCATATGCCTTCGCCCGGGCTGTTGGAAGCTTCTCTCCGCGACGGGGCCTGCAAGTTCATCTTCGAAGGCAGGGAATGCGGCGGCCACGTCGGCCCGCGGAGCAGCTTCACGCTTTGGAGTTCGGCCATCGAGGTGCTACTGCGAGCGGAAGTCAAGGAGCCCTCGAAGATCCAGGTCCTATTCGCAGGAGGAATTCACGATCGGCTTTCCGCAGCAATGGTCGGGGCGATTGCCGCGGGGTTGGTCGCTCGGGGGATGAAAATCGGCGTGCTCGTGGGCACCGCCTACGTGATGACCCCCGAAGCCGTTGCCGTGGGCGCGGTGACCGAGGAGTTCCTACGGCAGGCGGTTGCCTGCCGGGAGACCGTCCTGCTGGAATCCGGCGTGGGCCACGCTTCGCGCTGTTCGCTGACCCCGTTCGCCGAGGAGTTTCTGGCACGGAAGCGTGAGCTGGCCGCGACCACCGTCGATGCCGACCAGACCCGTTTGCAGCTCGAATTGCTCAATCTCGGCCGGTTGCGCCTCGCTTCGAAGGGATTGAAGCGGGTCGCGGAGGGCGCCGGGGTCGATCGGTCGGGCGACCTGGTCGAGGTTTCTGTCGAGGATCAGCGCCGCGAGGGAATGTACATGATTGGCGAGGTGGCTACGCTGCGAGACAAACCTCAGGCGATGGCGGAGTTGCACAGCGATATGTGCCGCGGAAGTGTGGAAATGCTGAAGCAGTTTGTTGAAGACAGACGTGGCGAGCCCACCGACGTGCGAGTCAAGGAACCAGGTGAGCCGCTGGCGATCGTCGGCATGAGTTGCCTACTGCCGGAGAGCGAGAGCCCCAAAGAATACTGGCAGAACATCTTGCAGAAATTCGACGCCGTCCGCGAGGTCCCCGACGACCGCTGGGACACGAGCGTATTCTACAACGAAGACCGGCTGGCCCCCGACCAGATCTACTCGAAGTGGGGCGCTTTCCTGGGCGAGGTGGTCTTCGATCCGTTCAAGTACCGGATTCCGCCCAACAGCCTGAGAAGCATCGAGCCGATCCAGTTGCTCTCCTTGGAAGTCGCCTGGCGGGCGCTTGAAGACGCCGGCTATTTCGAGCGGAATTGCCCGCGCGACCGGACCGCGGTCATCTTCGGCGTCGCCGGCCCTCACGCGTTGGGCATGGCCTACGGTTTCCGCACCATGCTCCGGCAGCGGTTGGCCGAGGCCGCCGACGAGCTGTCGCCGGAAGTCCGGGACCAGGTGCTCCGCTCGATGGAGGCCCGGCTGCCGGTCTGGACCGAAGACTCCTTTGCCGGGTTCCTGAACAATCTCATCGCCGGCAGGATCTCCAACCATTTGGATCTGACGGGGCCGAACTTCGTCGTCGACGCCGCTTGTGCCGCTTCGCTGGCCGCGGTGCACACGGCGGTCGAGCAGTTGCGGATGCACACCTGCGACGTGGCTCTGGTGGGCGGGGCCGACGCCACAAACAACCCCATGGGATACATGAGCTTTTCGAAGACCCATGCCCTTTCGCCCACCGGAAAGCCTCGCCCCTTCGACGACCGCGCCGACGGCATTGCGCTCGGCGAGGGGGTGGCCGCGATCGTGATGAAGCGGCTGCGTGACGCGGAGCGCGAGGGCGATAAGATCTACGCGATCCTTCGGGGAATCGGCTGCGGCAGCGACGGCCGCAACCGCAGCGTGACCGCCCCCCATGCCCCCGGTCAAATGCTCACGCTTCGACGGGCTTACGAAGATGCCGGTGTCTCGCCGGCCAGCCTTTCCCTGATCGAAGCGCACGGAACGGGGACGGCGGTGGGAGACCGGGTCGAAATCGAAGCATTGGACTCGCTCTGGCAGGAGGCGAGCGCCCCCCTCCACTCCTGCGCCGTGGGGTCCGTCAAGTCGATGATCGGGCACACGAAGACGACCGCGGGGATTGCGGGCCTGATCAAGACTGTCCTGGCATTGAAGCACAAGGTCCTGCCGCCAACGATCAACGTCGAGACTCCCAACAGCCAGGTAGATTTCTCCCGGAGCCCGTTCTACGTCAATTCCGAAAGCCGCCCCTGGATCCGCCGCGACGCGGAGCAGCCGCGGCGAGCGGGCGTCAGCGCGTTCGGTTTCGGCGGGACGAATTTCCACGCCGTCCTTGAAGAGTACACCGGAGAGTACTACACGGACGCCCGGCTGAACCTGTCGCCCCGACCGGCCGAGATCTTCTTCTGGGCCGAGTCGGACCGCACGAAGCTGGTGGAAAGGCTTCAAAAGCTCGACAAACAGTTGGAGCAGTCTCCCGGAGTCGATTTGGCTCAGTTGGCCTACTCGGTGTATCAAGACAACAAGTTTCCCTCCGGATCGTCGGCGCCACGTCCATGCCGGCTGGGGATCGTCGCCACGGACCACACCGATTTGCGCAAGAAATTGCAGACGGCCGCGGCCCAGATCGCGCCGCCATTGCAGACGGATGCCGTTTCTCCCGACAGTCCCGATCGCCCCGACCATTTCGAATCACCCAGCGGAGTCTACTTCGAAGCCTCGGAAGGGAAGCGCCAGGATCAGGTCTGTTTCGTGGTCCCGGGCCATGGAGCCCAGTGCGTGAATATGCTGAAGGAACTCCTACTGCTGCATCCGGACGGGCTTTCCATATTCGAGAAGGCAGATTGGCTGTTGGAACGGTTCTTCGAGCAGCCGCTTTCGAGCTACATCTACCCGCCTCCGGCGTTCAACGAGGCAGATCGCAAACAACAGGAAGCGGCGCTCGAGGACACATCGGTGGCCCAGCCGGCCCTCAGTGCCGTCGGGCTTTTCGCCCTCGACGTGCTTCGCCGCTACAACCTCAAGCCTGCTTTCGCAGCGGGAAACAGCCACGGCGAATACGTCGCCTTGCACGTGGCCGGCTGTCTTTCGGAGGAGGAACTACTCGAGGTGTCGGCTCTGCGGGGTAAGGCCGCCAAGGAGACGAGCCAAGAGCGCCCCGGCGCCATGGCAGCCGTCTTCGCCGACCGCGAGACAGCCGAAGCGGCGCTGAAAGAGTTGGAGATCCCTGTCCAGGTTTCCAACATCAATGCACCGAAACACACGGTGATCGCCGGCCCCGCGGCGGCTGTGGATCGGGCTATCGAGGAGCTACCCAAGCGGAAGCTGCGAACCCGCCGATTGCCCGTCGCTGCGGCGTTCCATACTTCCGCGGTCCAACCGATGGCCGACCGTGCGGCGGAATACCTGGAGCAGGTGGACATCCACGCGCCTCACATCCCGGTCTACAGTTGCGCGACCGGAAAAGCGTTTTCGGACGATGCCGCCTCGATCCGCGACTTGATGGTCCGCCAGTGCACCACCCCGGTGCGGTTCGTCGAGCAGATCGAGGGCCTGTACGAGGCGGGAGCGCGGATTTTCATCGAGATGGGAGCGGGAAATATCGCTACGAACTACGTCGGCCGGATCCTCGAAGGCAAGCCGCACGAGACCATTCCTCTGGACATGCCGGGGCGCGGAGCCGATGCCCAACTGGCCCACTTGCTGGCGCGGTGCGCGAAGCTGGGGCTGCCTGTGGCACTGGACGCGTGGTTCGCCGGACGAGGCCTCGTGGCGCAGTCGACGGCCGAATACCTGGCGGCCTGCCACGAAAAGACCAAACCGATGCCGACCCACTGGATCGTCAACCCACAATGTGCCCGCCAGGCCGATGCACCGATAGCCTTCAACGGTTCAACCAACCCACCCCTTGCTCAGGGACATCATGCCATGACTGCCACACACAGCCATCGTTCGAACGACTCTGCGGCGCCATCGAAGCCGCAAGCGTCCAATGGCACCACCTCTCGCATTGCAGCGAGCACCCTCTTCCAACCCGCAGACGGCAAAAACGCCTTCTCCGGGGGCGCGGTGCCAAGCAGCGGTAGCAAGCCGGGCGGCAGCGGCGAGGCGGTCATCGAGGCCGGTGCCGCCGCGCCGGAATTCGCGGTCACAGCGGAAGCCGCCCCGGCCCCGGTGTCTACCGACACGGTGACGACGTTCCAGGGACACATGAGCGAGTGGCTGAAGCTGCAGCGACACCAACTCCGTGTGATGGAGCGGTTCCTGTCCGTTCAGGAGCAAATGCTGCAACTGCCCGGCAGCCGGCCGTCGGCGCCGGGATCGCGTCGAGCAAACCCAGCACCAGTGGTTCTTCCGGCTGCGTGCCGTCCTGCCGAACAAGAGGCCGCGCCGCAAACCGCAGCACCGCGGCCCCGAGTCGTGCCGACTCCAGTGCTTCGGGATATCGCCCCGATGGCCGGCACTCCGTCCGGCACAGCGGAGCGGTCTGTACGGAATGGCCATGCGCCGGCGCAGCAATTCGATCCGCAGCGTGCGGTGCCGAAAGAAGAAAAGACGTCTCAGCCGGCTCTGGGAAGACCCACGGTCACGGCAGTCGCCAACCGCCGGGAGCCGACCGCCGATGAGATTCCCTCGACCCACGAAGTCGCTTCCAAAGAGCAGTTCCGCGAGGAGCTGCTGAAAGCCGCCAGTGAGCGGACCGGTTATCCGGTGGAGATGCTCGACGAAAACCTGCTGATGGAGGCCGACCTTGGAATCGATTCGATCAAGCGGATCGAGATCTTCAGCGAACTAAAAGGTCACTTCGTTTTCTTCCAGTACAAGAAACGGACCGAAGAGGAAATCCTCAACGCATTCACAAGCCTGAAGACGCTTGACGACATCGTTCAGGCCTACGAAAGGGAACGGACGGAGTACCTTACCTTCTTGGGCAAGGGCGAGGCGCCGGAGGGTGACAGTCCAGGCCCTCTGGTAGACACCACCGAGGAGAACCTGGCGGAGACGGGAGAGGAGATCCAGCAGGTAAACCCTAAGCAAGGCGACGCCCCGACCGCAGCGGTCCGGTCGGCGAGCGTCGCCCACCCCCACATTTCCTCCGAGCCGGAGGCCGTGGGTCGATTCCTGGTCCGCGTAAAGGATTCGCCCCTTGAGGACGGCCACACCGAGGCGAAAAGTGTGCTGCCGGCCGGTCAGGCGATGCTCGTGCTTGGCGGGCTGACCGGCAGCGAGGCTATGCTCAGCCATTTCGAGCAGCCGATCTGCCACGTAACGCCCGGTCGCAAGGCGGCCCGTTTGGACAAGGACCGTTATCAGGTAGACTTCGCATCACCCGCCTCGCTCAAGAAACTGCACGAGCAACTCCGGTCGGACGGAATCCGCATCGGCGGGATCGTCAACTTGCTGGGATTGATCGAGCCGTTCGTCGAGCCGGGCCCGAGTGGACAGGACACGGCCCTGGAACTTACGACGTGGCTACTGAACATCGCCAAAGAGTTCGAGACGGAGATTCTCGAGAGCGCCAAGCATGGCGGGGGACGTCTGATCAACGTTACCTCCATGGGGGGGCAATTCGGACTGGGGGCGCAGGGACCCATCCCGCTGGCCCAGGCCGCCACCGTGGGCTTCTGCAAGTCGCTTAAGCATGAATGGCCGGAGGTCCGTGTCAAGAACATCGATCTCGCTTTGCACCTGGAACCGCAGTACCTGCTCTCGAGCCTGGCTGCCGAGATGTTCGCGGCCGACGACGAAATCGAAGTCGGGCTGGGCGAGAAGGGGCGGCGGACGGTCGAAATCGTGGCCGACGACCTGACGCCGGATCGCCTGCGGCCGCTCGACTTGAGCGGCGATTCCGTAATCGTCGTAACCGGAGGCGCCCGTGGGATCACCGCCGAGATCACCAAGGCCCTGGCGGGGAAGTACCGCTGCCGATTCGTCCTGGTGGGGCGTTCGCCCGAACCGCACGACGAGCCTGCGGACACCAGGGCGTGTGGCGACGAAGTGGCACTGAAGCGTTACCTGATCGAACAGGCCGGACAGTCCCAGCAGCCCGCCAAGCCGGCGGAGATCAGCCGGCAGATCCGCCGCATCCTCCGAGAGCGTGAGTTGCGTCGGAACCTCGACGTGCTTCGCGGGTCGGGGGCGACAATCGACTATCGTCCGCTCGACATCTGCGACAGCGACGCCCTGGCGAGCCTGATCGACGAGATCTACCGGCATTACGGGCGAATCGACGGCGTCATCCACGGCGCCGGGGTGATCGAGGACAAGCGGATTGCCGACAAGTCGCCCGAAGCACTGGCCCGAGTAATGAGAACCAAGATCGACGGCGCCAATGTGCTGGCCCGCAAACTCGATGGCCGCTCGCTGAAGTTCTTCTACCTGTTTTCGTCCGTGGCCGGCCGGTTCGGCAACCGAGGCCAAACCGACTATGGCGCGGCCAACGAGTACCTGAACAAGCTGGCCGACCAGTTGCAGGCCCAATGGTCCGCCAGGGTTGTGGCGATCAATTGGGGACCGTGGGACCGCGGATTTGTCGGCCCCCATCTGGCTGAGCTGTTCAGCCGGCACAACATCCACGTGATGCCGGCCGAGCAGGGCGTGGAGTGTTTCCTGCGAGAGATCGAGGCACAAGACACCGCCGCCGCAGAAATCCTCATTGGCTGCAACGTACGCGAGATGCAGTCCTACGCTCGAGGGGATTTCCGATGAACAGGGATATCGCAGTCATCGGCATGGGATGTGTTTTCCCAGGCGCCGTGGACCTCGGCCAGTACTGGTCGAACAACGTCAACGCCGTAGACGCCATTACCGAGATTCCCAAGGAACGTTGGCCCAACGTCGACTTCTCCAGGTTGCCGGAGGACCACGACACGCGTATGACCTGCACGCGCGGCGGGTTCCTCACCGGGAGCATGTGCGTCGACGCGCGCCGCCACGGCATCATGCCGAACATCCTGCATAACGGGGACCCCGACCAGTTCCTGATGATCCACGTCTGCGCCCAGGCGCTGAGTGACGCCGGCATCGCGCCCGACGACTCGGTCCGCGAGCGGACCGACGTGATCATTGGCCGCGGCGGGTATATGAGCGTGAAGATGGCCGACACGTTTTTGCGGGTCGACCTGGTCAGCCGCGTCATGCCGGTCCTGCGCCAGAAGCTCCCGCAGATGAGCCGCCGTGAGTTGGCCGAACTCGAGCAGCAGTTGCACGCCACACTGCCGCCGTGCGAGCCGGAGAGCTACGTGACGTGTATTCCGAACCTGGTGGCCAGCCGCGTGTGCAACCGCTTGAATCTGGGCGGCACGGCCTATGTGGTCGACGCGGCCTGCGCCTCGTCGCTCATTGCAGTCGAACAGGCGGTCGAACGACTCCGCGGCCGCCAGTGTGATCTGGCCGTCGCCTCGGGGATCCACTTGTGCCAGAATCCTCCCTTCTGGTTCGTGTTCACCCACCTGCGGGCCTTGTCCGCGTCGGGGGTCTGCCGTCCGTTCGACCGGCGGGCCGACGGCCTCCTGCTCGGCGAAGGGGCCGGCTCCCTCGTACTCAAGCGGCTGGAAGACGCCTATCGCGACGGCAACCGCATCTACGCCGTGATCAAAGGCGCCGGCAGCGCCAGCGACGGCCGGCAGACCGGTCTGCTGGCGCCGTCGCCGGAAGGCCAACTGCGGGCACTTCAGCGGGCGTATGCCGATGCCGGGGTGGACCAGCAGAGCGTGTCTTTCCTGGAGGCCCACGGCACAGCCACACTGGCCGGCGATCCTGCAGAGATCGAAACGATCAAGCGGTTTTTCGGCACTTCCTCTGCGCCCACGAAGGCCATGGGCTCAGTCAAGTCGATGATCGGCCATGCCATGCCGGCCGCCGGCATGGCCTCGATGATCCGCACCATCATGGCGTTGTCGAACAAGGTTTTGCCCCCGACGCTGCACTGCGACGAGCCGCGCGAGGAGCTCAGGGATGCGCCGTTTTACGTGCTTGACGAAGCCCGGCCGTGGGTCAGCCCCATGAGCACGTTGCGGCGGGCCGGCGTCAATGCCTTCGGCTTCGGCGGCATCAACGCCCACATCGTCCTGGAAGAAGCCCCGGAGACGAACCCGGTCTTGGTGAGCGTCCCGTGCGCTAGGCCGATCCAGGTGGTCTCCCATCGAGCTGCCGAGCCGATTCTGTTCGCGGCGGACTCGCGGGCGGACCTCGCTGAGCAGTGCCAGCGGCTCACCGCCTTTTTGGAGCAGGATGCCTCCGAGTGCCGGCTGGAAGATGTGTCCTATTCGTTGATGAAGCAGATCGATTTCGCAAAGCCGTGCAAGTTGGCTCTGGTTTGTCGCGACGTCGACGAGCTCAAGCAGAAACTGGCGGACTGCACCGCGCAGCTCCGCGACTCGGAGGCGTTCGATTCCAGCGCCGAGGACGTCTACTTCTCCGTCAACGCCGCCACACCGATCGGCAGAGTGGCGTTTTGCTTCCCCGGCATGGCGTTCCCGGGGCTGATCGGGAACTTTCCCAGGCACATGCTCGAACTATGCCTGCACTTCCCGGAGCTTCGGTCGGTGCTGGACATGTTCGAGGGCAAGGACGGCTGCGAAGACGACCCCATCCCCTTTTCCTGCATCCTCAGCCCACCGCGCTCGTTCTCCGCCGAGGAGCGTGACCTGCTCAAAGAGCGCCTTGCCCCGCCCAAGTCGGTACGAGACGAACAGGCCGCGCTGAACATCAAGCCTCACGAGCGCAACCTGTCCGGCGTCGGCATGACACTCAGCAACTGGCTCGGATACAAGCTGCTCGACGGCCTGAAAATCCCCAAGGACCTGGTTTGCGGCCAAAGCGCCGGCGATTTGACGGCCCTGTCCGTGGCCGGCGTGGTCGATTTCGAAAAGGACATTTTCCCCAAGCTTTGGGACGGACTCAACGCGCCCTCGATGTATCTGAGCCGGGGGTGCATGGCATTCGTCGGCGCCGGCAAAGACAAGGTCCAACCGTACCTGGCCGACAAGCCGAACACCTACGTCGGCATCGACATCTCGCCCGACGCCGTGCTCGTCGGCGGGGCGTTCGACGAGATCGATCGCATCTGCACCGAGCTGCGCAAGGACGGGATCATGGGCATCGGCCTTCCCTACTTGCCCGGCCACACGCCCCGAATGACCTACTTGAGAGAAGAGATCGTTTACGACGTCGAGAAAATGCTCGGTCCGCCGAAGCTTCCCGTCTACTCAGCGCTAACCGTGGACCTGTTCCCGTCCGATCCGGCCGGCATCCGCGAACTGCTGATGGCCAACCTCGATCATCCGGTCCATTTCTGGCAGATCAACCGCCGGCTGTACGACGACGGGGCCCGGATCTTCATCCAGGCCGGCTGCGGCACGCTTGCCTCGAACATCGAGACCCTGCTGGATGCCGACGACATCGCGTCGGTGGCTGTCGACGTGGAGTCGCGCGACCCGGTTACCCAGTTGGCCCACTTGATCAGCACGGTGTTCACCGCCGGGGTCTCGTTTGACCCATCGTTCGTCTTCGAGCACCGAGGCCCGCGACTGATCAACCTCGACGCCCCGCAAACCGCGATGGAAGAACGGCAGGACGGGGCGCCTTTGCGGCTTCGCTGGTGCTTCTACTCGCCCAAAGTCGACGAGCCGGTGGAGCGACCGGAAATTGCTTTTCAACCTGGGCCGGAAGCTCAGAGCCTATCCCAAAACCGCGCCGGGAGAAGGGGACAGGCACATTTTGCTCCGAAGACTCCGCAAAATGAGCCAGTCCTCGACGGTTTTGGGATAGGCTCTAAGCCGCAAGCGACGTCGAAATCCGATCCGCCGGCGCAGGGGCCTGTTGAATACTCAGAGCCGGCTGAGTATGCTGAGCCGGAAGCCACCGGGCCGCAGATGCCGTTTGTGGGCACCCTGCTTCGCTTGGTTCCCCAAGAGGAAATTGCCGTAAGCCGGACGCTCGATTTGGCCGAAGACCTGTACTTGCATGACCATCACTTCATCAATGCTTCGACGGTCAAGCCGATGGAGGAGTGCCTGCCGGTGTTTCCCATGGTGATGATGATGGAGGCGATGGCCGAAACGGCCGCCCATCTCACTCCAGGCCTCGGACTGATCGGGTTCGAGAACATTCACGCGAGCCGCTGGATCAGCCTGAACGACGCCCCTCGCACGGAAATCCAAATCGAAGCGAAGCTCGCGGCAGCCGACGATGAGACCGGAGTCCACGCCGTCGAAGCCCGTGTGATCTGCGAAGGGCAGACGGCCGCCAGCGCCACCGTGCTCTTATCGGCCGACTACCGCCAGGACGTCGAGATGGTGTTTGCCGAGTTGGGTTCGCCGGACTCCTGGCCGATCACAGCGGAGCAGTTGTACCGCGACGGCCACACGTTTCACGGCCCGCGGTTTCAGACCGTGTCCGGCCTCGACGTACTCGCCGACAACGGGCTGATCGCCCGGCTGCGCGTGCTCCCGAAGGATGATCTGTTCGCCTCGCAGCCGAGCCCGGCGCTACTGACCGATCCCGCCGTGATCGACGGGGCCGGTCAGTTGTTCGGCAGTTGGAGCCAGACGCGAGGCGCCTACATGCTGCCCGTGGGGGTCGACAAGATCGAGATCTACGGCCCCACACCGCCCGCGGGCACGGAGGTGACCATTCGCCTGGAAGTGACCCGCTTCGAACGAGACAACAACCTCGCGGCGGCCGACATGGAGATCCTCGACGGGGAAGGCTTTGTCTGGATGCGAATCCGCGGGTGGCGCGACCGTATCTTCGTCAAGAGCAACAAGTTCATGGACGTTCAGCGGCTGCCGGGCCAGCTCTGCTTGTCGGATCTGAAATCGCTCCCGGGTCTCTCCGATGACGCGGTGTGTGCCGAAATCACCCAAGACGACATCCACAGCGGCTCGCTGACGTGGGTCTGCAGGCTGCACTTGGCGGCAGAGGAACTCGAAACGCTTCAGAGCACGCTGGGGCGGCGTCGCAGCCAGTACCTGCTGGGGCGCATCGCCGCCAAGGACGCTGCGCGAGCCTACCTCGCCTGGCAGGCTGGCGGCGAGATGATCCACCCGGCGAGCATCGAGATCGGCAATTATGAATCGGGTCAGCCCTTCGTGAAGCCGATCGCCGGCGTGGACGTGCTGCCGAATATTAGCATTTCCCATTCAGACGGCCGTGCTGTGGCCGTGGCCTCGGCGGCGCCGATGGGAGTCGATATAGAACCGGTCGAGCGCGAGACGGAGCGGATCCTTGGTGAGTTTGCTCAGCCCGAAGAGATCGAAATGATCGACGATTTGTCCGCCCGGCAGCCGGAGGAATGCTGGCCCACGCGACTGTGGTGCGCGAAGGAATCGGCCAGCAAGACCCTCGGCACGGGACTGGGCGGCCAGATCCATGACTACCAACTGCTCTCCGCCGACGCGGACGGCGGGCTGCGAATCCGCCACCGCCCCAGCGCACAGGAGCTGGTCGTCATGACAAGCCGCGATGAATCGAGGGTCGTTGCGTGCAGCAGTCTGGCAACGTCGCGCGTGCTAGAAATACCTTAACGCGGGCTGGCCCCGCAACCGAACGTAGCCTGACTCTCTGAGTCGGGTCGATCGAGTCTATCGATACTTCCCGACTCGGAGAGTCAGCCCACAAAGATGCGAGGAGAACTTACTCAAACTGTAAACGCCACCACCGCGGTTTATCCCGGTGGGGCGATGTTTGGCAACTACAAACCGCGATCCTGTAGGCCGTTCTGTGATCTCGCTTCCGCCGCTCGGCCCGTACGGGCCGAGCGGCGGAAGCGAGATCACAGAACGACGGTCTTTCCGGCGTTTGTAGTTGCCAAACATCGCCCCACCGACGCGGGGTCAGTGGTGGCGTTTACAGTTTGAGGCGTCATGATGGGGCTTCACCCCCGCGCATGAAAGTAGCTCCGGGCTATTTTCGTAGGAGTAATAACCAGTTATTGGAACAAGGAAGACGACCATGAAGCTCAAGGACCGCGTGACTGTCGTGCTCGGTGCGGCGGGCGGTGTCGGCAGGGCCTTAAGTTTCGTGCTGGGAGGGGAGGGCGCCAAGCTGATCCTGCTCGACCGCGACCACGAGGGCCTGGAATTGCTGGCCACGGAGTTGCAGGCGCAGGGCGTTTTCCCGCGCGTAGCGCCCGTCGATCTTTGCGATCGGGAATCGTTGCAGGGGGCCATCCACGCTCATGCCGCCAACATGGGTGCCGTCGACCTGCTGGTTGCCTGCAACGGCGCCGCCGGGATTACTCTGGTCGACGACCTTCGCGTCGAGGAGTTGGTGACCCAAGCCAGAATGAACTACCTCAGCGTGGTCTATGCCGTCGATGCGGTGGTGCCGCAGATGATCGAGAGGCAGCAGGGCCAGATCGTGGCGGTTTCCGGTGTCGCGGCCGTGCGAGGGTTGCCGTTTCTGGCGGGCTATAGCGCCAGCAAGGCGGCGCTGTCGAGCTACTTGGAGAGCCTCCGCCCGGCTTTGTCCCGGCGGGGAATTCGAGTTACCACCGTATGCCCGGGGCTTGACGTTGCAGGTCTGAACGGGAACTGCCCGCTGCAGTTTGCCAAGCCAACGGTTTCGCCCGACCAGGCGGCGCGCCATATCCTGCGAGCGGTGCTCCGACGCCGGCGTTTCTACTGTTTTCCGTGGCTGGCGGGCCTGACGACTCGTTACCTCCGCCTGATGCCGACTTGCCTGTTCGATTGGCAAATGGCCCGCCGAGCGAGAAAAGTCCCCCTCCTGAGATACTAATCAATGAGAGAACCGGTTGTGCACAACAATACAGACGACCGATTGGCAGTGGTCACTGGTGCGTCGGGCGGGATCGGCCAATGGCTGTGCCGCGGCTTAGCCGACCGAGGGTTTCGGCTGGCGCTGTTCGACTTGGCCTCGGGACCCCTTGAAGCGATGGCGGAAGAATTCCGCCGCAAAGGAACGACAACGACCTGCCACACCCCGGACATTCGCATTCGCAGCGCGGTCCATGACGCGTTCGCCGCGGTGGAGCGGGATTCGGGGCCGGTCGACCTGCTGATCCACAGCGCCGGGGTCTTCGACATCACGCGAGCCCATGCCCCTGCCCCCAAACCCGTGGAAGATATGCTTGAGGTGAACTATCTGGGCGCGGTGTACGCCATCGAGGGCGTCTTGCCTTCGATGCTCAAGCGGGGCAGCGGGCACCTGGTGGCCATCAGCAGCCTGGCCGCCTTGCGGGGTCTGCCTTTCATGGCCGGCTACTGCGCCAGCAAGGCGGCTCTTTCCACGTTCATGGAGAGTCTTCGCCCGTCGCTTCGCAAGCGGGGCGTGGCGGTAACCACGTGCCATCCCGGCCTCGTGCTTTCCCGGATGGTCACGAGAATACCGTTTCGCTATGCGGTGATGGCGCTGAGCTCGCCCAGCGCAGCCGAGATTATCTTGCGAGCCGTGGCGCGGCGGCGCAAGGAGATCTTCTTTCCCTGGTTCTCGGCCTGGCACATACGTTCTATGCGCCAGTGGCCCCATTGGCTCTACGATCTCGTGATGGGGAAATTAGGGTGTTCAACACTGATCGGCGAAGAATACTAAACCAGTAGGAGGTCCGACGACCATGTCCATTTGCGCCCCCGTCTTGTTGAGTTTGCTACTCTCGGCCGGCGAAAGCCACGCGGATCAGAACCCGGTCTACCAGCAGTTGCGGACCACGGGGATCTCAGTCGGGGAGAAGACCCTGGCAGTCGTGCCGGCGCCGACGATCGCCGACGGCATGGACAGCGCTGCGCAGCAAGCGGCGGTCGCCGCCATTCCGCGACTGCGAGTCTCTCCGGATGTCTTTCTTCGGGATTCGGTCACCGCCCCGTTCGCGATTTCGGTCGGCGACTTGACCGAGACCGATGCGGGGCTCCGCCTGCGAACTGTCGAGGTCTGGTTTGTGGCCTACGGCAACTTCGACGCCCTCCGCGAAAACAGGCAATGGCTCGAGAGCTTTCTGCGCCGGTCGGACCAGGACGTTCACGTGCTCACCGAGGAGGAACTGAAAAGCCGCAACGTCCCTCCCACGGAAGCCTCGACGGAAGGCCGCGCCGGTTGGACTCACACCGTTTCCCAATTGCTCGAACGGGTCGAGCTCTCCGCGACCACCTACACGGTCTGGAGCAATACACCCGAATCAACCCTGGCGGCAGGGCTCGTCGATTCCCGGTTTCTCGAGGATGCGGAGTACCCCAATCAGTGGCGACCGATCACGAGTCAGCGCGACGGCACACAGACCCTGGGTTCCGCGAAGCCCTACAGCGCCAGCGCCTCCTACATGAAGGCCACCAGGCTGAAAGAGCCGTCCGGCGCGATACTGCTTGAGTACCACACGGTATTCGACCAACCTGCAGAATGGTTCGGCGGCCGCGACCTGATTCGCTCGAAGTTGCCGATGGCGGTCCAGTCGGAAATCCGCAACTTTCGCCGAAAGCTGAAAGGGGCTAACCGGTGACAGAACGCGAAGGTCGTCTACGGCAAAATAGCACCAGACGGCTCGCTGGCGACCCGGCCGTCGCGGATCACGACGACCCGCTGCGCGCGCGCGGCGACTTCCTGGCTGTGGGTGATCGCCACCAAAGTCACGCCGCGCTCCCGGTGCATTCGATCGAACAGCTCGAGCACTTCCCCGGCGGTATGTGAATCCAGGTTGCCGGTCGGCTCATCGGCTAACACCACCGCGGGATCGTTGGCCAGTGACCGCGCGATCGCCACGCGCTGGCGCTCTCCCACCGAGAGCCGCGTCGACAGGTGGTGGACCCGGTGGCCCAAGTGCACCAGATCGAGCAACTCGCTTGCCCGGCGTGCCCGCTCCGACGGCCGAAGCGATCCGCAGAACATCGGAACCTGAACGTTCTCTGCCGCGGTCAGCGTAGGGATCAACAGAAACGACTGGAAGATGAACCCGATCTTGCGGGCCCGGAGCCGGGCCGGATCGCGAATCTTCGACAGCGCCTGCCCTTCGAAAAACACCTCCCCGCTGGTCGGCCGATCCAGGGCCCCAATCACGTTCAGCAAGGTCGACTTACCGCTCCCGCTGGGTCCCATGATGGCCACGTACTCGCCGCGCTCGATCGACACGCTCACGTCGCGCAGGGCTTGAACCTGGCCGTCCGGATACAGTTTGCACACCCGTTCGGTCCGGATCACGGGCAGATCGTTTGTTGGCTCACTCATGGCGAATGGCTTCCGTCGGCAGGAGTCCTGCGGCGCGGATCGCAGGGAAAAGCCCGGCCACCGCGCCGACGAACAGCCCAAGGCACATTCCCTGAGCCACAACTGCCCCTGCGATATTGCCGGCGATGAACCCGCTCGTCCTGGGATGCTCGCCGAGCAGGGCCACCACGACCATCGCGCCGACCGCGCCCACGATCGCGCCCACCGTGCTCAGCAACAACGACTCGCAGAAGATCAGCGAGACGATCTGCGTGCGGCTCCAGCCGATTGCCCGCAGGATCCCGATCTCGGTGGTCCGTTCAAAGACCGACATCATCATGGTGTTGAACATGGCGACGGCGCCGATTACCAGCGCAATGGTCGAAGTCCCCCAGGCCATGGCCTTAACGGTCCGGATCTCGATGGTAGTCGAAGCGTAGTCGCTGGTCGGCAAGGCGTCGAGATTCAAATGGCGGCCGTTCTCGTCGCGCAACTGCTTGATCTCTTCACAAAGCGCCCGCACGGCGGCTTCCTGATCTTCTGAATCCTCCATGATAACCATGAAGCCGCTGACCTTGCCCGGACGGTCCATCAGCCGCTGCATCTCGCTGAGCAACATCACGACGGCCCCGTTCTCATAGACGTTGTTGCTCTCGTAGACTCCAACCACCTGGAAGTCTTCCGTTTCCATCTCGACCCTGTCACCGGGCTTCTTTCCAAGCCGCCTGGCAAGGATCTTGCCCAGCATGACAGCCCCCGCATCTCGCTGGCGGAGCTTCCGGCCCTCAAGCACGGTCAGGTTCCGCACCATCGGGCTGTCGAATGGCACGCCGTTGACGCTGACCCCGATCAAGCTCCCTTCCTCGAATGAAGCCACATCCATCATGCCCCCGACAACCCGGGCCACTCCCGGTAGCTTCGCGAGCCGTTCGCCGATCGACTCGTCGAGGATGCTGGTCAGCCGTTGCGTGACGCCGGCCCTGAGCACCAGCAGGTCGGCCCCCTGGTCCTCGAAGATCTGAGCGAACGATTTCTCGAAGCCTTCCGACATTCCCACCAACGCCACCATCGCGCCCACGGCAATGGCGACACCGATCACTGTGGCCAAGGACCGCGTCTTCCGGCGAAAGAGGTTCTTCCAGACAAAGGTGATGAACAACATGTTTCGCAGTCCCCGGTGTCCGGTCGTTAAGCGACACACGCATTATAATCGCTGGATGGGAACACGACAGCCCCCGTATTTTTGACAAGACTTCCGGCCTTGAACGCGACTGGGGCCGGCGTCGATTCGTAAGAGGCTATTCCAAAATCTCGGAGGAGAAGGGGACAGGCACATTTTGCTCCGAGGACTCCGCAAAATGAGCCAGTCCCCGGTGGTTTTGGGAGAAGGGGACAGGCACATTTTGCTCCGAGGACTCTGCAAAATGAGCCAGTCCCCGACGATTTGCTCCGAGATTCTGGAATAGGCTCCAAGCACCCGCCCCCGCCGCTCGTCACGCGCCGGCCGGTTGAAACAGGGCGAAGACAGCCGCCATGGGATCGGCCAGGATGCTGAACCGCCCGATGCCCGGCAGGTCCTGCGGCTTGACCAGGATGGTTGCCCCGAGTTTCGCGGCTTTGTTTGTGCGGGTCTCAACGTTTTCTGCGCGAAGATAGGCAAGCCATCCGGGTCGAGAATCGCTGCCTGGCGGCAGGGCCAGTCCCGCCGCCACGTCCTCTTCGCCGATACGAAACGTCGTATAGCCCCCCGTTCCGCCCAAGCTCAGTTCTGCGGCCTGCCAACCGAAGGCCCCGGCATAAGTCTGCCGGGCGGCCTCAAGGTCGGACGTCATCAATGTGTCCCAACAGAACTGTCCCGCCGCTGGTCTCCGGGGCGGCGTTCTTGGATAGGTCAACTGAATAGGCTTGAGGACCGCTCCCTGAGCATCGGCCACCACGGCGTAGCGCCCCACGCCCGGAATCTCTTGAGCGGGCACCCAGCACTTGCCGCCGCCCTGCTCGAAACGAGTGACTGTCGCGTCACAGTCCTCGACCGCCACGGATCCCAGCCAGAAGCAAGGTGCATCGACAGAAGGGTCTTGAGGAGCGATCCCCCCAATCTCCTCCCCTGCGGCCACGATGATCCTATAGGGCATGCCGAACGTGGCATCCAGATCGTGGATCGCCCACTCCGGAAACAGGACGGTGTAGAACTTCACCGCAGCCGAAACGTCTTTCGTCATCAGGTCGTGCCACACAAACCGCCCCAGGCAACGGGCTGTAGCGGTCATTTCCCATCCTCCCTCAACCAATCGCCACAAACCACAGGGGCTACGACTCAACTCGCGACCGTTTGCGTATTTTAGCGGTGCACCAAGCCTGATTCAACGGGGCAACCCTTACCGCCCCATCGCTTCCAGCGTCGGCTCGACCTGCCACAGGTAAAGAAACGCCGGCAGTCTGCTGCGCTCAGCGCCGGGGACGCTCATCGGAATGACCCTGTTGGCGCTCGGATCGTTGGGCGTGATGGCATAAAGCGTTCGAGCTGGGTCGTTTGAACGGTGATACATCACCACCTTGGCCCCCGCTTTGCCCGCGCGAGTCCGGGCCGCTTCGATGGCGTCCTCCAGGTATCCCACGCGATCGATCAATCCGCGTGACAATGCCTGTTCGGCGGTAAACACGCGGCCATCGAACGTGCTCGGATCGCCATGCTCGGTCGCCGGTCGGCGGCTTATGACGACTTGTACGAAGCGGCGGTAGTACTGGTCCACCATACCCTGGAGCCACTGCCTCGTCTCCTCCGACATGGGCGCGAGTGCCGTGCCCATATCGATGTTCTTGCCGGCCTTGATCGGTTCGGCGAAGATGTTGAAGTTCTCCATCATCACCTGGAGGTTGTATTGATTGTAGATCGCGCCGATTCCGCCGGTCACGGTGTTGGGCAGCGCGTAGATCTCGTCGGCAGCGGTCGCCAGATAGTAGGCCCCTCCCGTGCCAACTTCCATCAAACACGCAATCACAGGCCGGCCCGACCGCCTGCGGAAGTCCAACAGTTGCTTCCACATCAAGTCGGACGCGGTAACTCCCCCACCCGGAGAGCTGATGCGAACGACAACGGCACAGACCGCCGGGTCGGCCTCCGCCGCCTGGAGCTTCTCGCAGAACAAGGCGACGGGATTATCGCCAGCCGAATAGGGCCCCATAAGGTTCCGGTTGACCATCAGACCGTCGACATCGATGACGGCAACCTTTGATCCACCGCATACTTCCCCATGGCGTTCTATTTGCCACTCCCCCATGGGGCTTAGTCGGCCGAGCGATTGGATGTCGCTCGTCGTCGTGGTAACTACAGGCCCACGAAGCGACATCTGGCTATCCGTGCGAACACACATCTTGCCGCAGCCAAGCGTCGCTGCGACAAGAGCGACGATTCCTGTAATCCGCATCCCCCCCACCCCACCGAAAGTGTGCCGGCGGCCTCCACTCTTCGCGCATCCCTACGCGCGAAATAACCCGTCTTTCTGACAGTATCGGCCGATTCTGGCCCCAAATTCCTGCGATTTGGAAACGATGCGTAGGAAGTGGGCCGTGACGGGGCGAAGCTTCGCATGTTCTCAATCTCGAAACGCGATGCCTTCATTCGCCGGTTTTCATCTCTGGTAGATCGGCAGGTAGTGATACTTCACCGAGAGGCTGAGCACCGCCATCGCCGTGGCGTAGACGCGGCCGACATTCGCCTCGGAACCGTTCTCGGCCTGCCATGAGCCGTCGCCGGCCTGTTTTTCCAGGAGGATTTCTTGCATGAGCCTCTGGGCGGTCTTCGCATGGTCGCCGCCCCGCTGGTACATGCCTTGGGCGTAGTAGTAGGTGCCGTAGAAGAAGAACCGGTCCTTCCACTTGGGCGGATGCTCCAGGAGCCAGTCGGCCGCCCCGGCGACCAACGGCGACTCGTACTCGCCGCAGACCTGCATGGCCAACAGGCCGGCCGCGGTCATCGCGAAGCTGGGACTCCTCCCTCCCGGTGTATAGCAGAAACCGCTCGCCTTCTTGTCGGGCATGCCGTTGGGATCCAGCCGGGCGGCATAGGATCGCTGGAGATACTCGACCGCGTCGCGAATCGCACTGGCCGGGACCTTCAGTCCGTCGTTCTTGGCCGACCGCAGGGCCATGAGCTGCCAGATCGTCACCGACAGATCGGCGTCGTTCGAGGTGGGCGTGTAGCGCCAGCCGCCCTGGAACTTGTGCGACTTGTTCAGCTTCTGCGAACTCAGGATCAGGTCGATCGCTTTCTGGCAGCGTTCGTGCACCAGTCGGTCATGGTCCTCATCAACGCCCATGCCGAGCATCTCGGTGAGCATGAGCGTCGTGATGCCGTGGCCGTACATCCGCGAGCCGTCTTTGCCGCCGAAGTAGCCCTGGGAGTCCTGGCGGTCGTCGCGGAGAATGAAGGCAAGGGCTTTCTGCATGCTGGCGCCCTCGCGCGTGGGTGCCGAGGGTTGGATGCCGACGGAGGCCATGGCCATGATCGCCAGCGATGTCATCGTCGTGTCGTGCTGGCGGTCGCAGATCGCTCCGTCATCGCGTTGCTGACCGATCAGATACGCGATCGCCTTGTCGACGGCCAGATCGATGTGGTCTTTGCCAAAGATGGGTGTGGGGTCAGACGCGGTCGACTCAGCCCCTGCAGCCGAGGAGAAAAGGGCGATGGCA
The DNA here is from genome assembly GCA_040768665.1 of Thermoguttaceae bacterium. GTDB lineage: Bacteria > Planctomycetota > Planctomycetia > Pirellulales > Thermoguttaceae > JABWBD01. The sequence goes on along the minus strand of JAXGMN010000051.1, from coordinate 2,191 downwards.
AGCAAGGCGGCCAGAAGCATTGCGGAGTGCAGCCGGCATCGGTGTGCCACTGCTTGTGATTGGACGGGTTTTCCAGGTGTCGAGGGCTTGCCACAATCACAAGCAGTGCGAAGCAGTGTCGGTCCCGGGGTCCACTGCTTGGAGTTGTGGAACGCGCAACTTGTATGGAGAACCCGTTCAACTCCAAGCAGTGCCACTGCTTGTGATTGGACGGGTTTTCCATGTGTCAGGGGCTTGCCACAATCACAAGCAGTGCGAAGCAGCGTCGGTCCCGGGGTCCACTGCTTGGAGTTGTGGAACGCGCAACTTGTATGGAGAACCCGTTCAACTCCAAGCAGTGCCACACTCTCATTTTTCCGCGGAACGTGTTGGCGAAGTGTTCGGCTCTTGGACTTCATGGCTTCCTCCGTGCGCGTTCGCCGATGACGCGGAAATACATTTCGACCCGTTTGCGATACTCGGCGGAAAGCGATTCGCGGCGGCCCTCGGTGAGATCGTCGGCCGACTGCTCGCGGAGCTTTCCCCAATCACCGTTCTCGTCGCGCTGGACTGCGGGCAGAGACAAGTCGGCTGCCGACATGTCGACCAGCGAGGCGCCCTGGTTCGATTCCAACGAGCCTTCCGGCGGCTGGTTCTCGGCCGCCATTCGAGCCTGATTCATCGCGGCAGACTCGGCCTGAGCGGCCTGGGCAAGGCTGGGCAGTTGCGGAGCCGCTTGCGGACTGGCAGGAGGCGGGGCAGCCGACAGCGCGCGGTCCAATTCGTCGAGCGTGCGGGCCAACAGTCGACCGTCCGCCGGCTTGGACGGACTGGGCGGCGAGGACGACGGAGTCTCCGACTTCGCCGCTGTCGGCGTCTCCGGCCCGGGCGTGTCGGCAGCCGCGGCGGTTTCTTCCCGGGGAGTGAGAACCTCGTCCAATGCCTCCGCCTGCGCGGAGATTGCGTCCTGGGCCTGTTCGACCGCGTCGCGAGCTGCCAGCGCTCTCTGGCTCTCGGATTGGCTGGACTGCTGCGGCGATGCTTGACTCGAGGCGTTCTCGAGCTTTTCTCGCGCCGCGGAAACTTCCCCTTGGGCCACCTTCTCGATGCTGTCGGCGGTTTCTTCCAGCTTCGCCGACGGCAATTGTTTGCCGAGCCGCTCTTCGTGACGGGCGGCCCGCGCGACATCCTCGGCCGCTTGCGCGACATCCTTGCGGACCGTGTCCTGCTGTTCGACCGCCTGGGCCAGTCGCTCCGGCGCGGGGTCGAGTTCGCCGGACCACGTCGGCTCTTGAGCCAACTGGTTCGCCCTCGCCGCAAGTTGCTCGGCGACGTCGGCAGCCTCCTCGGCGAATCGGTGGGCCAACTGCGCCGCAGGGTTCGGAGCGCTGAGTGGTTCGAGCTTCTTGGTCTCGAGCTGCTTTGACCGTTGCTCCGCCTGCTGGGCTTTTCGGCGGGCCTGTTCGAGCTCCGCCCCGGCACGTTGGTTTGCGGAGCGGGCCTCCTCCTGCTTTGCGAGGGCTTGCTCCAGCGAACGGCGACTTCGCTCGCGATCGGGATTCTGCTCGGTCGCCCTGCGGGCCTCGTTGAGCTGCTGTTCTGCCTTCTGCAGCTTGTCTTGGGCCGAGCTGGCCTGCTGGGCTGCGCGGGCCTCCATCTTCGAATGATTGCGAACCTGCTCCTTCGCCTCGCGAACCCGTTGCTCGTGGAATCTCCGCTCGGCGGCCTCGAAGTCTCGCTGGCGGGCTGCACGCTGTTGCTCGTCCGGATGGATCTTCTCCTCTTGGGCTTTGGCCGTAAGCTCCTCGGATTCCGCCAACTGCTTTGAAGTCTCAGCGAGGTTTTCGGCCACTTGCCGGGCAGCCTCCATGAGGTCTTTCAAGACCCGATCGTCGGAAGTGCTTCGCGCCTGGGTGGCGGCTTCGTTCAAACGCTGCTGGGCCTCCTGCAACCGCTGGTGGGCCTGCTCAGCCTTTCCGCTATTGGCCGCGGAATCGGCCTGAGCGACCAGCGAGCGGCTGAGGTCCGAGGCTTCCTGGGCGAGTTCGCGCATGGCCTCGACGAGCGCTTTCTTCTGGGCTTGGAAGTCCCGGTCCGACCGCTCCATGTTGCGCCGCATCTCCGCCTCCCGCTCGGCCGAGTCCTCCAGCGCGGCTTGGGCCTGCTGGAGGGCATCGCGTGCGATATCGGAAAGGGCCTCCTGCATCTCGGG
>JAXGMN010000050.1:0-89843 GCA_040768665.1 Thermoguttaceae bacterium | reverse complement strand
TTCTGCCTCGACCTCGGGATCGAGGTACCCGAGCTGCTGGATCTCTATGCCGCCGAGAGGGAGCTCTTCTTGGAGGAGCAGCGGCTGATCGCCGCCGGCCCGGGCCGGTACGTCGGCTGGTTCGAGAATCTCACGGTCAACATGCTCGGTCCGCGGCGCTACGACGAGCTTCTCATGCCGATTTATCGCGAGGCCGTGCCGATCCACGAGGCAGCCGGCAAGCGGGTAATGGTCCACTACGACGGAGCGCTGCGGGCAATCGCCGACCGCATCGCCGGCGCACCATTTCCCATCATCGACTCGCTCACCGAGCCGCCCGAGGGCGACATGACCTATGACCAGTGCCGCGCCGCCTGGCCCGACAAGGTCTTCTGGGCCAACATCAATGTCGATCTCTACTACCGCCCGCCGGATGAGCTCCGCGAGGCGGTCAAGGGGATCTGCCGACGGGCCGGCCGGCGGGCGGTGGCGCTGGAGATCTCCGAAGACCTGCCCGCCAACTGGCAGGAGTCGGTGCCTGTCGTGCTGGAGACGCTGGAGGATATCCGCAATCGATGAGCATCGACTTTTCGCCCGAGCGATGGGACCGGCTCCGCGAGACGTATCGCCTCTGGTGGGCCGGCGAGCTGGACCGGCCTGTCGTCCCGATTGAACTCGCCGGCCGCGACCCCGGACGGCCCCGGCCCCACGTGCCGCTGTTGACCCAGGCCACCTGCCATCGGCTCGACATTCCGGCCGAGGCCCTCATCGACCGCATGGACTACGAGCTGTCGTCCTGGCACTACCTGGGCGACGCCTATCCGCGGGTCAATTTCGACGCCTTCGGGCCGGTGGTCATCGCCGCCATGCTCGGCGCCCGGCTGGAGAATACGTCGGGCCAGGTCGGCCCGGACATGTTCGACGAGTTCGCCGCACCCGAGCTTAAGGCCACCTGCGCGAAACTGCCGTACAGCTTCTATCACCTCGACGGCGTCGACGCACTGGTGCACCTGCGATCGGTCCTTGCCATCGACGACCTCGACGGCGTACAGTGGGTCCCTGGTGCGGGGCGGCCGGGCTGCGCCTACTGGCCGGAGGTCTACCGCAGGATCCGCGCCGCCGGCAAGAAGATCCAGGTCGTCGACGGCGACCTGGCAGGGCTCGACGCGGTGATCCACCAGATCGGCACCTCACGCGGGGTTCACCAGTTTCTGATCCGGGCAGCGGCCGAAGAAGGGCCGCTTCTCCGCGGCAAATTGCGAGAATACGGGATCGAGTAGATGGATGTTCACAGCCCCGGTGCAACGATCCAGTTATCCAATGAAAGGTCGAAGCCACGCGGGCAGCGGTTCGCTGGCGTACGCCAGACGGCCATGTTCGAATACTGCGACTTGTCGGAAAGGCCTCCTTAAGTCGTCATTGTCAAAGACCAGGACGTGCTGGAGTTCGCGGACGGCGACCTGGAGATTCGCCAGCGTGCGGGAAAAACGCGATCGAAGCTTCTCCCTGGGCACGTCGTGACCACCCTGGGACACCCGCATCGCGACGCGTTCTTCCGAGACTTCCGGGCCGGCAATGCCGATGAAGCATAAAACTACCGTATAACCCGACGCTGCTGCCTCTCGGAGGAACTGCAGCTTGTCGCCAAGCGTGTCGGAGAACACGGTCTCGAAAACAAAACTCTCCCTTTGCTCAACCAACTTCCGACGCAGCGCGTCTGCCATACGCATCGCGGCGTACGGCCCGATGTTCAGTTCGCGGGCCAGCACGTCGGTGTTGACGAACCGCAAGGCCGCAGGTTTCAAATGGGCATGGTAAAACGTGGTCTTGCCCGCGCCGTTGGGTCCCGCGATCGCCACGAGAATGGGCCGCCGGTCGAAATCCACGAAATCGTTCAATCGGCTGCCTCGAATCGGCGGTTGACGAACCGTCCCGGTGTTCGCGTTCCATCCGCTTCGATGCGGACGAGCATCCCCGGCGCATTCGGCACCACTTCGTAATGCGGGAATGGCTGGTGCCCGAGATACTCGGCCACTCGCCGCCGGCCTTCCGGAGAATCTACCGACGCCAGACAAGCGGAAAGCGGCTGGGCGGCGCCCGAGCGGCGTAGCGCCAGCACCTGCGCCCCTTCCAAAAGGGGTTCAATTGCCCTGCCCAGTTGGGCCCAAAACTCGATCTGGCCCGCGATCGACCGCTCGGCGATCTCCGACGTCGTGCGAGCGTCAAGAACGAGTTCATCTGAAAGCTTAACCGGATGACTCATACTGTTATGGTAGCAGAATGCTACCGGGAAGTCAACTTACCTCGATGTCAAACCGGTTCGCTTGACCGCCACATCTCTGCGTGCCAAACTGCCGCAAGCGATTAATTCGGGATCGAGTAGATGGACGTTCACAGCCAGCTTCAGACCGTCGACTTCGTGGTCATCGCCGTGTATGCGGTTTCGGTGATCGGCCTTGGCATGTGGGTCAGCTACCGGCGGCGGGCGTCGGACGATCTCTTCCTCGCCGGCCGAAGTTTTGGCTGGCCCAGCGTGGGGCTTTCGATCTTTGCCACCAACGTGAATCCCTCGTTCATGATCGCCTCGTGCGGGGTGGCCTACGCCAGCGGCATCGTGGCCGCCAACTTCGACTGGCTCGCGTGGTGGTTCCTGGTGCTGTTGGCGATGCTGTTCGTGCCTCACTACCTGACCACCGGCGTGAGCACGATGCCCGAGTTCATGCAGCGGCGATTCGGCGAGGCCACGTACCGATTCCTCTCGTGGTACGCCCTCTTCACGACGATGATCCTCTGGCTGGGCGGCGCGCTTTATACCGGCGCGCTGCTGATGAGCCAGATCATGGACTGGCCGCTCTGGGTCGCCGCCCTGGTGCTGACGGTGATCGCGACGAGCTTCACGGTGGCCGGCGGCTTGGCCGCCGTGGTGGTGACCGACGTCTTCCAGTCGGTGCTCATGATCGGCGGCGCGCTGGCCCTGACCGTGATCGCCTACCTTCAGATCGGCAGCGTCGACGCGGTGATCGCCGGCGTGCCCGACGACTACTGGAAGTTGATCCGCCCGCCGGGCGACGCTGATTTCCCCTGGCACGCCATGTTTCTCGGCTATCCCGTGCTCGGAATCTGGTTCTGGTGCACCGACCAGACGATCGTCCAGCGGGTGCTCGGTGCCCGCGACGTTCGCCAGGGCCAGCTTGGATGCGTGTTTACCGGCTATCTGAAGATCCTGCCGCCGTTCATCTTCATGCTGCCGGGGATCTTCTGCTACATCCTCCATCCCGACCTGCCAAACCCCGACGAAGCCTTCACGGTGATGGTCGTCAACTATCTGCCGGCGGGCATGACCGGGCTGATCGTCGCCGTGCTGATCGCCGCATTGGTGAGCACGCTCGACTCCGGCCTCAATTCGTTCACCACCGTTTTCACGCTCGACATCTACGTCAAGAAATTCCGTCCCGACGCTACGCCGAAGGAGATCAAATGGCTGGGCCGCGTGATCACGGTCTTCGTCGGCGTGCTGGCCGTGGCGATCGCGCTGGCCCTGGACAGCGTCGGCCGCGATCTGTTCAACCTGCTGCAAGGGGTGATCGCCTTCGTGGCGCCGCCGATGGGGGCGGTCTTCCTCATTGGCGTGCTCTGGAAGCGGGCGACGGCCGCGGCGGCGTTTTCCACGCTCGTGCTCGGTTCGATCGTTTCGCTTGGATGCGGCGTCTGCCACTTCAAGGAGTGGCCGAGCAAAGAATTCTGGCCGCACTATTTGCTGCTATCGTTCTACCTGTTCGCGAGCATCTGCGCGTTCATGATCGCCGTGTCGCTCCTGACTCGCCACTCGTCCCAGGAGCAGCCGCTTGCCACACTCAAAGAAACCTACGCGAAACAACCGTCGGCGCCGCGGCTGGTGTGGGGGCTTTGGGCGGTCCTGGCCGTGATCATGCTGGGAATTTACATCCTGTTCAACTGATGCAAACGATATGAACCTCCGCGACAAGGTGGCCGTCATTACCGGCGGATCGAAGGGAATCGGGCTGGGTTGTGCCCGGGCATTTGCCAGGCACGGCGGCAAGGTCGTTCTGGGCGCTCGCGGCCTCGACGACGGCCGGGCCGCCGAGAAGGAGTTGACCGACCAGGGGTTTGCTGCGCTGTTCGTTCCCACCGATGTCACACGCGAGGACGACGTGCGGCGGCTGGTCGACACGGCGGTCGAGCGGTTCGGCCGGCTCGACTGCATGGTGAACAACGCCGGCTGGCATCCTCCGGACATGGCGCTCGAGGAGATCCGCGTCGAGGACTTCGAACACTTGCTCCGACTGAACCTGACCAGCACCTTTCTGGGCTGCAAGTTGGCTGTCCCTCATCTCCGCAAGACCCGCGGAACGATCCTCGTGATGTCCAGCTCCGTGGCCACCGTCGGCCAGCGCAAGTCGGCCGGCTACGTGGCCAGCAAGGCGGGGCAGTTGGGCCTGGTCCGAGCGCTTGCGCTGGACCTCGCCGCGGACGGGATCCGCGTCAACGCCGTCTGCCCCGGCGCCGTGAGAACGCCCTTGATGGACCAGTGGGCCGCCACGCAGTCCAGCGATCCCGAGCGGTTCTTGCAGGAGGCCTGCAACGAGATCCCCCTGGGACGCATGGGCACGATCGACGAGATCGGCGAGCTCTGCGCGTTTCTCGCCTCCGACGAAGCGAGCTTCATCACCGGGCAGGCGATCTATCCCGACGGCGGAGCGATGCTTGGATGAAAAACCGCCACGACCCGACCCGCCGTTGTGTGCCACTGCTTGGAGTTGAATCGATTGGCCATTTCAAACACGTCCTCCACAACTCCAAGCAGTGGGACCGCGGCCGATCGTTCGGCAGCGCGACACTGCTTGGGATGGTGGTACGTCCGTGCCAGTGGAACGTCCATTCCATCCCAAGCAGTGCCACACACCATCCCTGCTTGGAGTTGAATCGATTGGCCATTTCAAACCGTCCTCCACAACTCCAAGCAGTGGGACCGCGGCCGATCGTTCGGCAGCGCGACACTGCTTGGGATGGCGTCCGTGCCAGTGGAACGTCCACCATCCAACGGTGCCCACACCATCCCTGCTTGGAGTTGAATCGATTGGCCATTTCAAACACGTCCTCCACAACTCCAAGCAGTGGGACCGCGGCCGATCGTTCGGCAGCGCGACACTGCTTGGGATGGTGGTACGTCCGTGCCAGTGGAACGTCCATTCCATCCCAAGCAGTGCCACACACCATCCCTGCTTGGAGTTGAATCGATTGGCCATTTCAAACACGTCCTCCACAACTCCAAGCAGTGGGACCGCGGCCGATCGTTCGGCAAGCGCGACACTGCTTGGGATGGTGGTACGTCCGTGCCAGTGGAACGTCCATTCCATCCCAAGCAGTGCCACACACCATCACTGCTTGGAGTTGAATCGATTGATTTCTGAAATGAAACGAATTGCCCCGCTCGCCCTGCTGCTTTGCCTTGCTCCACTGGCCACCGCGGCCGACTTCTACGTTTCGCCTCGAGGAGACGACACAAACCCGGGGACCAAAGAAGCTCCGTTGGCAACCTTGCCGCGGGCTCGCGACCTCGTTCGTGTCCAGCGGAAAGCCGGCAAACTCGGCGACGGCCCCACCCGGCTCCACATCGCAGGTGGCGTGTACCGCATCACGGAGACGTTCACCCTGGGCGAGGAAGACTCGGGCACGGAGCAGTCGCCGGTCATTTGGCAAGCATCGCCCGGAGAGAACGTTCGGCTGGTCGGCGGCGTGAAACTCACGGATTGGCAGCCGGTCAGCGACGCCGCGATCCGGGATCGCCTGGCCCCCGAAGCACGGCCGCACGTTCGTCAGATCGATCTGCAATCCGCCGGCATCAAGGATTTCGGCGAGGTGAAGCCGGGCACCCGGCGGGCCGAGTTGTTTGTCGACTATCGCGAGGAGTACTTCCATGTCGCGAAGCTCGACACGGCGGCCAAAGAGGTCTGGCCGGTCGAACAGGGCGCCTACGGGTACAGCAAGGATGGGCGGTACTACTTCCTCAATGTCCTCGAAACTCACTCACGGTGAAGTCACGATGCAAAACCTCCCCAAAACTCCCTTCTACGCCATGAAACCACTCGTTTTGTTAATCCTGTCTCTGCTGGCGATCCGTGCCGCCGGGGGCGAGGCGTTCCCCACGGTGTCCATCAAGTTCGAAAACGAGCAACACCCCACCGCCGACGCCGGCATTGGTCCCGGCATGGACGTCGTCCGTCAAGGCAACCACTTGTATATGCTGCAGGACAGGAACCTGGTGATTCTGTCCGTGAAGGATCCGGCTTGCCCGGTTGTCGTTGGCAAACTTGAAGACGTCGGCAATCTTCGACAGATTGCCGTTCGTGAGAACGTCGCCTACATCACGGCTCGCGAAGACGGCCTGTTCGTCGTCGACATCGGCGACCGGACGGCTCCGAGACTGTTGTCGCACTACGATACCATCGAATTCGCAACCGGGATCGCCATTGAAGGTCATTATGCATTTGTCGCACAGCGGTGGTTCGGCGTGGAGATCGTGGACATCCGCGATCCCGCCCGCCTGCGGCACGTGTCGGTTGTCCGGGTCGGCGAATCGCAGTCGTGCGTGGTCTCCGACGGCTACCTTTATGTCGGCGCCTGGGATGAGAAGCGGGTCGCCGTTTGTGACGTCCGCAATCCGGCCGCTCCGAAGCAGGTGGCCACGATCCGGCTCCACGGCCGCGGCGATGGCTTGTGCGTGGAAAACGGCGTCCTCTACGCCGCGTTTGGCCATCATCAACCGGGCGCTGCGCGGACGCTGGACGATCCGCGGTATGGCAGCGGCAACGGGATGGATCTCTTCGACGTGTCCGATCCCGCAAACCCAAAACAGCTCTCCCGCGTCCAGTTCGCGTGGCGCTACTATTATGGATGGCCGGACTCCTGGCGCGTGAAGCTGTCGCTGCCGTACGCCTATCTGTATCACACGCACAACGGCGTCTTCATCCTCGACGTCTCCGACCCGAAGGCCCCGAAGGAACTGGCCCAGATTCGAATCCCGCGCTATCCGGGCCAACCGGGCTTTCGGTCCCTCTCCACGGTGGACAAATCGGGACTGCGGCCCGTCGTCCTGCCCTTCGACCCGACCGAAGTGTGCTACAGCCCGGTGTGCGGCCTGGAGACGTTGGACGGCTATCTCTATTTCACCGGACTGTTCACGGACCTGCATATCTACAAGAACGACACGTTGGTCAGGGCAACCTCGCATCGGGACGGTAGCGAGGTCAAGCTGTCGGCCAGCGGCGACTTTCACGACTTCAAGTCGCTGGACAAATACGGTCTGAAGGGTCTGAAGACCTATCGGCCGGGCGGGCAGGTCTACGCGGCCGTGGAGCAGGACGGATTGATTTACGCGGCATGTGGAGCGGCGGGCCTCCACATGCTCGACGAGGATCTGAACTTGTTGGAGAAGGTGCCGACCGCCGGATTCGCCATGGACGTGCAGGTGTGCGGTCCGAATCTCTATGCGGCCCAAGGCCGGGACGGACTGGTCTGCTACAAAGTGGACGGTGCGCATTTGGAAAGAGTGGCCGCGTACGATGCCGGCCGCGTGGTCAAGCAGGTTCGCGTTGCGCCGAACGGCCAGTTCGCGGTGGCCCACGTGGGCGGCAGCACCTACGAGGTCGTCGACGTTTCCGGCGGAGACAGCCTCAAGCGGGTGAAACTCGTGCGAGGCTGGGGCGGGCTGGCCTACTATCGGCAGCTCTGCAACGGGTATATCGACGGCCGTTATATTTGTGGCACGTGGTGCGCCGGCCGCACCTTTATGATGGACTTCGGCGGCGCCGAGCCGAAAGACCTGCCGGACCCCACCGGCGTCATGCCCGACATGGAATCGGGCGGCTACTGCGCCTGCGGGCCGTACGCACTCGTAACCCGGGACGGCGGATATTCGTATTACAAGCCGCTAGCCAGCGGCGACTATCCGGCCGACTTGCCCGTCTATCGAATCGCGGGCGGCCCCAACTTTCGCGGCAAGCCGGCGGTGCGAGGAAACGTCCTTGCCGCCTGCAACCGGATTGGAGGGGAGGTGACGCTGGTCGACATCACCAACCTGGAAGCCCCCAAGCTGATCCGAACGTTCCAGGTCGGCGGCAACCCCGATGTGCCATATCTTGGTGACGGCTTCGTTCTGGTCCCGGCCGGTTACCAGGGACTGATCCGATTCGATTTGTAACCCATACGCCTGCGGACCACCGACGGCCGCTTATCCCTCCACCATGTAATCGTTCACGGGGCGGAAGAGAGGGGGACAGGTCCATGTTTTCGGCCAACGTTCTTGGCACCAAAATACATCAACTGGCCGAAAAATGGACCAGTCCCCGGCCGCCCCGTGAACGGTTACCTCCACCATTCGCCGACAAGGAAATCGCAAACCGTGAACACACCGGACCACCGGCGATACGCCCGTGCGCACCGTAGAACGCCCTGTCTGCTCGCCGCATCGGTGCTCCTCCTGCTCTGCCTTGCCGTCGCACACGCCGCGTCCCAAATCGAACTGGCGGACGGCATCTTCTTCGAGGCCGAAGATTACGACGGACGCCCCTGGTACGGCGACGACGGATTCGGCACCAGGCTCAAGGAAACCGCGGCCAGCGGCGGCGCCGTGCTCATCGGCATGTACAAGCCGGGGGCGCTCAGCTATCGGCTCGAGGTCCCGCAGTCGGGTCCGTACCACGTCTGGATGCGGTGCGCGGCGCCGGGCAATGTCAACCTGCAATTCGGCGTCGACGCACGCTCGGAATCCGACCTTGCAACCGCTCCGGTGCCTGCGACGACTACCATGGAAGGTTTGACCGACAAGGGCGGTTATCAGTGGCGGAATCTCGGCACGGTCGACTTGAAGCAGGGCGAAAACGCGTTGGTTCTCGGCCGCGGCGCCCTGCGGCCGGACTGCTTTCTGCTTACGCGGCAAAACGACTTCACTCCCGGCGACGACTTCCTGGCCCGGGTTCGCCAGGTCAAAGAGGCCCCCAAGGGAGTTCTCCTGCCCGAACTGCGGCACGACCGCCGCATTACTCAGCGTCCCAAGTGGCTCACCGACGGCGCTTTGCGGCCCGCGTACGCCCATTTCGAGTGGGACAAGTCCAACACACCGCAGTCCTGGGCGAAGACGGCCGCCGCGACGGGCGCGAATTGCCTTGTCGGCGTCGGCGAGATGCCTGCCGGCACCCTCGATGGCAAGCTGAAAGCGTTCGCGTTCCGCAATAACTACGACACGGCGTTCAAGTACCCCGCCGGTTACAAGAAAGACGACTACTCGTGGGTCAAGGAATTCGTCGACGCGGGCCGCGCCGAAGGCCTGAAGGTCGTCATCTACGACGGAGCGTTTCGCACCCTGGATCCGCTGCTCGTCGACCACCCCGAGTGGCGGCATCTGGAATCAGACCGTCGGCTGGATCTTCGACGGCCGGGAGTATCTCAGCAGCCGCGCCGGGCAGTGCGCCGACGGGCTTCTGGAGGAGATGGGCTGGGAGGTCTCGCACGGAGCCTTCCAACACCGCCCCTCCGCCTGGCCGTTGCAGAGCGCCTGGCAGAGCCTGTTCCTGCATTGCCGCACCGCGCCCGGCTACGGCCAGATGTGGCACCTCAATGGATTCTACACGCAGGTCAACCACGAGGCGCTTTCCTACAGCATGTTTGCCAACGGCGTCGCCCCGGCCGTGGTCACCGGCGGCAACTGGCAGTTCATGAAGCAGGTATGGGACCACGTGAAGGCCTGCGAGCCGTACCTGTCCGGCGCCTCCCTCGTTCCGTACGCAGCGCTTCACTTCAGCGAAAACACGCTCCACTGGTACGCAAACGCCCGCGGCGAGGACACCCGCAACGCCTATCTCATGAACCTCTTCGGAGTCTTCCAGGGCCTGCTTGAAACACATCTCCCCGTGGCCATCGTCACGGACGACGACATCGAGAATGCCGAGGTGCTCAGCCGATACGCCTCCGTCCTTCTGCCGAACAGTGCCTGCCTGAGCGACGCGCAGGCCGCCGCTCTATCCGACTACGTCCAAAACGGCGGCGGGCTTATCGCAACGTTCCAAACCGGAATGTTCGACGAAAACGGTACCCGCCGCACCAGTCCGGCGCTCGAAGACCTCCTGGCGGTGAAACAGGGAGAGGTCTGCGACGAAGGGAGCTGGTACCAAGGTCCGCTCCCCTATCTGCACGATTGTAAGACACGGCAGCGCGAGAGTCGAGTTGGTCAGGCAAAACGATGGCGGACCTGACGAATGAGGACCGAGACCAGGTAGACGAACGCGGCGGCCAGGACGATGGCCGGTTCGGCGCTGATCGACGTGCCGTAAACGCCGATTCGGGGAAGCGTCGTCACCAGGGCGGATATCAGCACCCCGGCAAACATCATCGATGGGACGCGGCCGACGTGGTGCGAAGCCGTAGCCGCCGGCAGGCTCAACAGCGCGATGACGAGGATCAGCCCCACGATCTGGGTCAACGCGATCACCGTCAGCGCAACCAGGCACAGAAGTAAAATGTTGGTCGCCAGGACCGGAACGCCCTGGATCTCCGCCTGTTGCTCGTCGAGACAGATCGCCAGCAACCGTTTGTGCGTGACCAGCACGGTGGCCAGGATGATCACGTCCAGCGCCAGGATCATCCAGACCTGGTGCCAGGCCACAAAGGCGATGTTGCCGAAAAGGTAGCTCATCAGCTCAGTCTGGTAGCCGGGTGTGAACTTGATCAGCAACAGCCCCGTAGCCATGCCGACGGCCCAGAGCGCGCCAATCAGGGTGTCCATCCGCTCGACGACCCGCTGGTGGACGATGCCGATCAGCACCGCCGCGCCGAGCGATACCACGATCGCTCCATACAGCGGACGGAACCAGCCTATCCCCTCCGGGTAAACCGTGCTCAGCCAGAGCGAAGCCCCCACGCCGCCCACCGCGATGTGGGCGATGGCTCCGCTGAGGAAAACGATCCGCCGTGTGATCACGTAGGGACCGACGACTCCGCACGCCAGACTGGCCAGCAGTCCGGCCAGAAGCCCCGTGAGCAGAAAGGGATTGTGTCCCATGTCCTGGAAGAATTGAGTCATGGACCCCATTTTACGTCACGCGGAGGGCTTCTACCATGGCCGGTGCGGCAAGATTCTATGGCAGCGGAGATCGGCGGTATCAGCCCGGCTGCTCGGAAGCAGCCGGGCTGTTCTGCCGCTTTTGCCACACACCCATAGCCGGCGCGGCAACTCCTGGCGGAGTGGTCCGGTTCCTGGTTCTCCGAACGTGCCGTGCGCACTCGCTCGCTCTCAGCGCAACAGGTTTTCGGCCTCCTCGGGAGATCGGGACCGCCGCGCCTGCTCTTCGATCTGTTCTGCCTCGGAACCGAGCCCACCTTCCGCTCCCACCTCGACTTGTTCCGGCTCTGGTTCCGCGGCCTTCGGCCTGGCCTCGGGCTGGACGGCAGGCTCGCCGCCCGTTCGCTCATCGATAAGCTGCACCGGCACTCCCTGCGGGAAAAGCACCTCGCGGGCCTCGTCCGGCATGCTGACCCCGCGCGCCTGGAACTCCCGCTTCACGAGCCGAATGACCGACGACTTGACCTTCAGCCAACTGTGCCGGCTGCCGTCCAGCCAGAAATAGACCCGCAGGTTGACGGTGCCGGCCCCGAGATTATCGACCAGGACCCAGGGCTCCGGCTGCTTGAGTACCGCGGGGTGATCGGCCAGAACCTCCATCGCGATCTTTTGGGCCTCCGAGATCTGCATGTCGTAACCGATCCCCACGACAAAATCCTCGCGCCGGTTCGGATTGCTGCTGTAGTTGACGATCGTGCTCTTATAGACGGTCGCGTTGGGAATCTGCACATGGTTGCCCGTGAGTGTCATCAGGATCGTGGTCCGAACGTTCAGTTGCTGGACGAGGCCCATGGTGCCGCCGATTTCGACCAGTTCGCCGCTGCGAAACGGCTGCTGCACGCTCAGGAGAATGCTCGCCAGAAAGTTTTCGGTAATGTCGCGAAACGCGATACCGACCACCAGGCCGAACAACCCGGTGCCGCCGAGCACGGTGACCGCCAGGCGCGTCAGTCCGGCCACCTTCAAGACGATGTACAGGCCGAGAACAAACACCAGGATGCCAAGCCCACGGGCGACGACCTCTTGCAGCAGCGACGCCTTCACCTTTCGGCCGAGCACCGGCCGCAGGGCGCTGGTGGAGAACCGCGCCACCGCGTAAGCCGCTGCCAGGATCAGCAGCCCGAAAAACACGAACGGCAGGGAATACAGCACGTCGCGCCAAAGGGCCTCGAGGCCGATCAAGGCAGGCTGCAGGTCCCATGGCGAAGGCTCGGAAACTTCGACGCGATTGACGACAGCGACGACGTCGCGGGTGTTCTGGGCAAGATCGGCCGCCCACTGCTTGTACTGCTCGTCATTCGTCCGCCCGCTGAGAAAAGCAACGCCCTCGTCGACTCGAACCGACGGACTTTCGAACCAGCCGGTCGCGCTTAAGATTCTCTCCAGCCGATCCGCAATCTCCTCGTCCCCAGCCGCGGGCTGTACCTCCACCCGGCTCGGCGCCTGGGGCTTTCCCTCGAGAGTACGGCTCGGCTCTTCTTCTAGAGCCGGCTGTCGAGTCTGGCCGTACGCGTAACCGCCCACAAACACGAACACGGCCATCCAAGCCGCGCAGTATTGAAATCGCGGCGGCCGTCCTGCCAACGAGTCGCCCCTCGCCCGCACAGGATTCGCGAGGGCGTCCGATATTCTCAGGGATGTTGGTAGAGGCTGGGCCACGCGAATCGTCTCAGGGGTCTATCCGGTCAACTTCGCCCGCAGTCTCTGCATTGTAGGCGCCCGACTGCCAGTGTCGTCATTTTGCCGTGCCGGCGCCGCCACGGTGCGGGGAGTCTTACATGCTTCGGAGGCGTTATTGTTCAGCAACGGATACAATGAAACATGGGTTTGTCGCAACACGAAGCAGGCCGGTCGCTGACCGGCAATGTCGCCTGACACTACAGCAAGAGCCGATCCCAAAATCCGATGACTACAAAGTCCGATTCGGCGACTCACCCCAAGACCGACTCCAAACCTGCCACCTCCGGCAAAGGCCGCCGGCGGATCGATCTGCCGATCCGCGGGATGAGCTGCGCCGCGTGTGCCAACCGGATCGAGCAAGGTCTGGCCAAAACCCCCGGAGTGCGGAAGGCGAGCGTCAACTTCGCCACCGCCAGAGCCACGGTCGAGTACGATCCGAAATCGGCCGGGATCCGTCAACTCATTAAGCGCGTCAGAGAGGTCGGCTACGACACGGCGCCCACCGTCCAGGCCGACTTCATTGTGGACGATTCCGCCCGGCCTTCAGGATCGTCGGTGCCGCTGGAAACTTATCTGCGATCCGTGCAGGGAGTCGTCGACGTAACGTTCAATCTCGCCGCGATGGACGTACGTGTCGAGTATGTTCCCGGCTCGACCGACGCGCAGCAACTCCGCCGAGCGATCGAATCGTTCGGCTACCGCATCGCGGAAACGCCGGCTCCATCCGCCGATTCCGCCGCCGAGGACATGGAACAGGCCGCCCGCTCGGCCGAGTACCGCGAACTCCGGCGCAAGTTCTGGATCGCCGCGGTTCTTTCACTGCCGGTGCTCGTGATCGCCATGTCGCACGGGCGGGTCGCCTGGCTGAATTTCCCGGGCGTGAACTGGCTGCAGCTTGTCCTCACCACACCGGTGGTGCTGTATTGCGGCTCGCAGTTTTACCGCGGGGCATGGGCCGCCTTTCGCCACCGCGCGGCGGATATGAATACGCTCATTGCCGTCGGCACCGGCGCAGCCTACGTCTACTCGGTCGCGGCGACGATCGCCCCCGATTTCTTTGCCGAAGCGGTCGGGGGCGCCGTCCACGGCGGCACGGTCATGGTGCCGGTCTACTTCGAGGCCGCCAGCGTGATCATCGCCTTGATCCTGCTGGGCCGAATGCTCGAGTCGCGCGCGAAAGGCCGCACCGGCGAGGCGATCCGCCGCCTGATCGGCTTGCAGGCGCGAACGGCGAGGGTCGTCCGCGAAGGGAGCGAGGTCGACATTCCGGTGGAGGAAGTCGTTCCGGGCGATCGGGTCGTGGTCCGCCCCGGCGAAAAAATCCCGGTCGACGGCGTGGTCGAGGAGGGAGCTTCGGCCGTGGACGAGTCGATGCTCACCGGCGAGAGCCTGCCGGTCGAAAAACAGCCCGGCCAGGAGGTCTTTGGGGCCACGATTAACCGCACGGGGTCCTTTCGCTTCCGGGCCACGAAGGTCGGCCGCGACACGGCCCTTCAGCAGATCGTGCGGCTCGTTCAGGAGGCCCAGGGGTCCAAGGCCCCGATCGCGCGGCTGGCCGACGTGATCAGCGGGATCTTCACGCCGGTCGTTCTGTGCATCGCCGTGGCCACGTTCGTGATCTGGTTTGTCGCGACCGCGCCCGAGGTGAGATTCACCACGGCGTTGGTCAACTTCGTATCGGTCCTGATCATCGCCTGTCCTTGTGCGTTGGGCCTGGCCACCCCGACGGCGATCATGGTGGGAACCGGACGAGGCGCCGAGAACGGGGTGCTCATCAAGGGCGGCGAGGCCCTGGAAACCGCTTACAAGCTTCAGGCCGTCGTGCTCGACAAGACCGGGACGATCACCCGCGGCGAGCCGGCGCTGACCGATCTGGCTGCGCTGGACGGCATGGCCGAGCAGGAACTGCTGCGGCTGGCCGCTTCGGCCGAACGCGGTAGCGAACACCCGCTGGGCGAGGCGATCGTCCGCGCAGCCCGCGATCGCGGCATTGCCCTTGCGGAGCCAACCGGGTTCAAAGCGCTTGCCGGCCACGGCATCGAAGGGAGCGTCGACGGAAGGCCGCTCTTGCTCGGCAACGCCCGCCTGATGCAACAGCGCAGCGTGGCCCTCAGCGATTCGGCACTCAAAGTCGCGGAGGATCTTGCCAAAGCAGGGAAGACCCCCATGTTCGTCGCGGCCGACGGGCGACTGGCGGGCGTGGTCGCCGTCGCCGATCCGATCAAACCGGGGTCCAGGGAGGCGATTGCCGCGATGCACGCCATGGGACTCGAGATCGTGATGATCACCGGCGACAACCGCCGCACCGCCGAGGCGATCGCCCAAGAGGTCGGCGTCGACCGGTTCCATGCCGAAGTCTTGCCGGAGGGCAAGGTCGACGAGATCAAACAGCTCCAGCAGGAGGGAAAGCTCGTCGGGATGGTCGGCGACGGGATCAACGACGCTCCGGCTCTGGCCCGGGCTGATGTCGGGATCGCGATCGGCACGGGAACGGACGTGGCCATGGAAGCCTCGGACATCACGCTCATTCGCGGCGATCTGGCCGGAGTGGTCACGGCCATTGCCCTTTCGCGTGCGACGATCCGCACGATCCGCCAGAACCTCTTCTGGGCTTTCTTCTACAACGTGATCGGCATCCCGCTGGCAGCCGGCCTGTTCTATCCGCTGTTCGGTTGGCTTCTCTCTCCGATCTTCGCCAGCGCGGCGATGAGCTTCTCCAGCGTATCGGTCGTCACCAACAGCCTCCGCCTCCGCCGTTTCCGGCCTGCGGCGAGCCAGGGAGCCTGACTCATGTCGCTGAACACCTGCTGTTTCGCCGCGCTGGACGCCACCGAGATCGGAGTGATCGCCGGTGGAGTGATCCTGATCGGTCTTCTCCTTTGGTACTTCTTCGGCCCGAAATAGCGATTGGCGACTCTGCTTCCGGTGCGGCATACGGTAGGTCCCGCTTGCCGAGCGGGACCTGGAACCACGACTTGCTTATTCCCCACATCAGATCCCGCCTTTCCGGCAAGACCCACTGCAGAAATCCTCACTGAGATCATGAGATCACAACCCCACCGCGCGATCTGAAGGAGTTCGATGAAGGCAGGACGTTAGCCCGGTAACCGTTCACGGGGCGGAAGGGAGGGGGGCGGGTCCATGGTGTAACCGTTCACGGGGCGGCCGGGGACTGGTCCATTTTTCGGCCAATTGCTGTATTTTGGTGCCAAGAACGTTGGCCGCAAACATGGACCTGTCCCCCTCTCTTCCGCCCCGTGAACGGTTACGTTCATGGTTTCGGCCACTGTCAGAGCAAATGGCGCCCGCGGCGTCAAACGCTGAAGCGAATCAGCAGAATATCATCATCCTGGACCACGTAGTCCTTGGGTTCCTGGCGAACGAGGTGCTGGGCCTTAACCTCGCGTTCGCTCCCGAGCCGCACCAGGTCGGCGCAGGTCATCACCTCGGCGCGGATAAACCCGCGAGCCAGGTCGGTGTGAATGCCGGCGGCGGCATCCAGCGCCGTGCCGCCTTTCGGGAGCATCCAGGTGCGGACTTCCTTGTCGCCCGCCGTGAAAAAGATCTTCTGCCCGGAGACGTCCATAAGCTGCCGGATCACCTGGTCGCGGTCGGTTCCCGTCAGCCCCATTTCCGCCTCGAATTCTTGGCGATCCTCGGGGCTCATCCGCGAGAGCTCCACTTCCAGCCCGACGGGGATCGTCAGAACCATGAGATCCTTCGGCATCGCTTCGACGAACCGCTGGGGATCGTCCTCGTCGTCCGCCGTGTTTACGACAACGATCCGGGGCTTTTCCGTCAGGAGCCGGAACGCACGCGTGACCTTCCTCTGCTCGTCGTTCATGTCCGACTCTCGCAGAGGGTCTCCCTTTTCCAGGCCGTCCAGGACAAGCTTGAGGGTCTGCTCTTCGTGGGCGAACTGCTCCCGTTCCTGCCGCGGGATCGGTTTCTTCACCGCTTCTTCGATGCGTTGGATGCGTCCGGAGAGGATTTCCATGTCGGCCAGTGTCAGGTCCTCTTCGAACGATCGTAGATCGGCCACCGGATCGGCCCCGCCGAATCCCGCCACGACCAGCACCAGGCAGCCGGCCTCCCGGATGAGCGCAAGCCGGGCGGCGTTCCCCTCGTGCGTGCGACTCAGCCCCGGGGTGTCGACGATCTCCAGGGACGCCAGCGTGATCTTTTTCGGGTGGTAGATGTTGGCCAGGGCTTCCACGCGAGGCTCCGGCACGGTGGCCATCGCCGCTTGTTCCTTGTGCGCCTGGGATGGATCGGGAGCGATGCCGGTGAGCCACTCGAAGAGGGTGCTCTTGCCCGACCCCGGTAACCGGCGAGTCCGATTTTCATGGTTGCCACCTATGCCTGCTGCTGCCCGCGCCCAGTTTCCTCAACGTTTGTTCTACCGCTTCCGCCCGAGCCTTGTCCAGTCGGAGTCGCCCGGAACGGACGTGATACACCGCCTCGACGACCTGACCCGGCAAAGTGAGCAGGGGTGGAAGGCACGAGACTTCGCCGGCGAGTTACGTGTGTGGCCACCAAAGTTTCGATTTCTCAAATTCGAGGGTGTTTGGTGGCCACGCGCTTTTGGGTGGCGAGGCCGCCGAGCAGGTGTCGGCCGGTAGCGTTGCGCCGCGGCTTGAGGCTGGGAACCACGGGGGGATTGCCGGCGGCGAGCGACCAATGTGAACATTAGAACAGATGCGCCGCAACTTGTCAATCGTTTTTTTTGCCGGAAATCGCCGCTTCGGCGACCCCACTCGGCCCGTGCCGGTGGAGAGAGGGTTTGGGGACTACACCGCGGCAATCAACGCGGTGGGCCTGTAGTTTCCAAACCCTTCTTCCACCGGCTCGGGGCCGGGTGGGGATAACCTGTGATGCGGCAAGGGCGGTGGGGCCTCGCCGTGGGGCGGGCGAATGGCGGCAGGGGGAGAGTTAAAAAATGGGGGTTGAAAAATGGAAGGATCGAAAGAGGCCGCGAAAAGGTGCAAAACGCGCAAGAGGAGGGAAGAGGAGAGTGGGAGGTGGGGCAAGGATTCGCAGTGGGCGGAGGGCGAGCGGCAGCGGGCGTCCAGGTCCCGCTCGGCAAGCGGGACCTACCGGTTGGGAGATGAAGAACGGGGGACGAGTGAGGTGGCGGGAAATCTGAGATGGGGGCGAATCAAGTGCGGGGAGGGCGGGGGAAAATGAAAGCCGCCGGCACGTGGCCGGCGGCTTCCCCCCAGAACCCCGATGGGTGAATGACGAATGACGAATCAACAGGCAACGATTATCGCGTGGTGAATTGCTGGTCGAGGGCACTAATGAGTGACTGTCAGCTCGCGCACTTGCCGGCTGTCCGGGTCAAATACGCGAATCTTGACTTGTATGCCCTGCAGCCTGGTCGGATAGGGAGGCAAGGCGTCCATCTCGAGCACGTCGTCGACAATTCCGTCACCATTATCGTCCAAGCCGTTGCCGTACCAGTCGTTTCCAATGCCGTCATGTTCGTAATGTGTCGACCATGTGTCGTATACCGCGGAACGGATGTTAGAAGGCGACGTCGAAGGATCAGTGCCACGAAGACCTGAACTCGCATTGCCAGCCCCATTGAACTGCGGGTCGGGAATGTTGGTGGGTTTCAGATCATCTTGGTATCGAGGCATGGCCTGGTTCGGAGCCGGAGCAGGTCCGAGAAGGCACATGTAGTTGAGGTCTACGTACGCCCCGTAACTAATGGGACGGGGCAACGTTGAGGCGTTTTGCGGAGCCGCCGCCGTATACGCGTTTACCTTGGTCAAGTAATCGGGGTCGCCCGGGGCATATATTAGTTGGGCTCCGCCGGGAGCGACATCCATCATGACAGGAGCTCCGGGATCCCAGACCTTCACGTCGAACGCAAGAACGTTCGTGAGGATGACGTCCTCGGAGGCACGCTCGCCATGGTATCGCTCGGGTGTTCCGGAGACGGCGGTCGGCAGTGGCGGCAACGAAAGCTTCCCGATAACGGGATGGAGCTGGTCCCAATGAAAAGGATTGCGCCAGGGATCGAAGGCTGCTCGGGTGGCAGTCAGACCGGGAGTGCTTGGCTCCGGAATGACGGGGAGTTGTCGGCCGGCATTCCAGGAATTGATGGGATCCATTCCGTCGTCCGAAAACCGAGGGAATCTGTAGGAGCACTCTGCGAGTGTGGGCAGCCCCAGGGGCGGCAAGTACGCTCCCCAGCCCACCACGGCACGCGGGTGATACGGGAAACCGTGTTGAATGCTATGCGCAAACCTGTTTTCGGGTTTTGTGAGGTCTGCAAAACTGTTCGGCAGCAACTGGTCGGGCATCTCAAAGCGAACCGATACGTCGTAGTCGTTGTAGAATCCGGGGCCGGGGGGAATGTTCAGTGCGGCCGGACCAAAGACCGCAGTCGGACCAAAGACGGCGTATGTCGGATTCGTGTTGCCGGCGGATTGCGGCCGGGAATCGAGCTGCATTTCCGGGGCTGCCCCGGGGTTGGTGATCGTGCGCGCATCCGCATCGAACTGAGGGAGGACGAGAAGCACCCGGCGACACAGCATGTTTCCGCGAACGAACCATGCCACCTCGGCGTCGGCCGACGTCGCCGCTCGGACAAGCACGTAGGGATCGTCGACGGAACCGTCGTTGTCGACGTCGTCCATTCCGTCGGGCGTTTCGCCGGGTTGCGGCCACCGCTTGATCAAGATGCGGCCAACGAAGGGATCGCTCGTCGTTCGTGTGGTAAATAACAAGAGATCGTCGGTATCGCCGAAGCTGGTATCCTTACCGCCGTTGTCGAGGTTTACGGCAACGTCTGCGGGAGAAACGATAGGACCGATGGGACCTTCGGTGATCTGGAGATACCCTTCGCTGCTCGACGGGCCGCGAGGCGGATCCAGAACCACGGTGAGGCCGGCAAGGTCCTCCTGGAGACGCAGTTGCGCCGTGCGCAGCCGATCCGACATTTCCAGCGTCGAGCGTGAATCGGTAATGCTCTTGGCCATCGTGCCAAAAAGGCTGGCGACGCCGGTCATCATGACGAGCGTCAGGGTGGTGGCCACGAGGATTTCGACGAGCGTATAGCCGGGTGGACCGGCGCGGTCGATCCGCGAGACCTTTTGCCGAGTGACGAAGGACGTCATGCCAATGCTCCTTACTGTATGCACAGGCAGGCTTTGCCTCTGCGAGGGTCCGGTTCTATTCGATGATGCGTTTCACCAGGATCGTATTACCCGCGTTCAGGGCTTGCCCACGGACAAATCCGACCGGGATGGACCGATCGATCACGTAAAAGGCGCGGTGGCGGGTAATCTCGCCGGTATCGAATCCGAGTTCCGGCCCCAGGTACATCCCGTCGGGGTGCGACACGAGAGTTTGCGGACCCTGCTGCACCTCGAAGAAACCGACCGTCACCCAGCAGGCGTAGACGTTCGACCGCGTGGTCACGAGGTTTCCGAGACGGTCGAGCGATTGATAGCGGAACGTGGGATTTCGGTCGGGATTGTTGTAGGCGGCAACACCGCCGGGGGCGATGGTGTCATCAAATTGGAAGAGCGGGCGACCTGGATTGACAGGATCGGATCGCAGGAGCGTGGACTCCACAGGGTCTCCGATCGCGGTCTGCATTGCCGCCAGGGGGATCAGGTTGCGCCCTCCCTGTGACCGGAACGGTTTGACGAATTCCGTCGGGTAATTGGCATCGATCTCGTAAATCTGGTTGAATGCGGAGGGGTATCCGCGGCGGCTCCAAACGAAGGCCTGCCAAAAGGCGGCTTTCTGGGGAGCCGTCATACCCGGCGGAGAGTCGTTCATCAACGCTTCAAAAACGGTGTCGCTGAAGATGGTGTTGATATTGATCTTCCCGGGCTCACGATAGCGCGCGATGCGATTGAACGGCGGATAGAAGCTGTGCGTCATCCACGCCTGCATGCTGACCATGTTCCTCTGCAATTCGGCGAATCGCAGCGGATCCAACTGCATGTCGGCGGCCGCGAAGGGCGAGGGGACACCGACAAAGTTGAACAGCCGGTGGCGCTCCGGCGCGGCGGTTGGGGAACCATTGGAATTGAAGAAGTTGGCCAGATGCGTGAACGGTTCCGCCTCCACGTCGAACGGGTTCGGCGTTGCGGGAGCGAGGCCGAACACGTACGGATGAGCCGGGGAGGCCGTAAAGGCCGTATTCAACAGGCGAGAGGACTTGGCCGCCGGAACCAAGGTCAGCTCGAGCGGAGTGACGAACGGACGGTTCAACCAGGTGAGCCATGGGAAAGCAGGCGTCGTGGCCGGATCGCCGAGGTTGGGAGCAGACGTACGGTAGGCACCGAACGGTTCGTTCAGATAGCCCAGCGTATGATTAAGGATGTGCTCCAAGTAGTGGGTAGGCGTTTCCGGATCGCCGTCCGGAGGAGTATCGGACAGGCCTTTCAAAGCCAGGCGCTGGATCCAGAGGTTCCTCGGGCCGTCGACCGGCAGGTTCCCTTCGCCGCGCTCATTGCACTCGACCATCATCGTGCCGTCCGTTGCGCCGTCGCCATGATAGCCGGCGCCAATAACGTCGTCGTCAGACCATCCGTTGAAAGCGACGAGATCGATCGTGGCGGAATCAACCGTACGATAAGGATTGGCCGTACTGTGGTAGGGTTGCAGAGGATTCGCCAGGCGCTGGAGGTGGACGACGGCTGCGCGGGCGGTTGTGCCGCTGGTCCGAACGGCCGTTTGCATCTCCGTGCTCAGATCAGGCCGACTATTGTCCAGTGGCTCGTCTAGCGGTGGGTCATAGGAAGGGCTGGTTCCGCTTGTGTAATCCGGATATCCAGCATACGGTTCGGTGATGCTAAGTCGCCGCGGTTCGTTGATGGGGATTGCCACCACCGGATTGATTTGTCCGGCCGACGGCTCCCCGGCACCGTTGGCATAGACCGCCGTTGTGCGAATCTCAGAATCGCCGGGGGCGCCGGTGGGATCCTCCCGAAGGCGAATCTGACGCGTTACCGCGGTATCGTTGGGGTTGTCGGCGAGATCGAGATTGTTGGGCACATCATCCGGATCGGCAATGGCATCGGTGCCCGTGCGTCTTCCAATGTACGTAGTGCTCCACTCGGGCTGGGTTGTGTCGTTTTCGGCAGAGCCGATGATCGAGTAACGGCCGGGAGCAATGGCTGCCATGGCAGCGGTCGTATGGAAGCGATCGCCGTCGCCGGCGAGGGCATAGTCTCCGGGGGCACCGGCGCCCGAGGCGGGATCGACGAAATAAACGCTTCGTTCGATTGTCGGCAAGGGATCTCCCGGATCGGCATCGGGATCATCGTCGAAATCGGTTCCGGGCACGATGGCCAGCCGCCACACGGGCCATGTGTATGTGACGCCATCGAGATTGGGCGAAGCCGTAATGGTCTTATTCAACTGCACACCGCCCGTTGTACTATCGCACAATTCCGCAGGACGCGGCTCGAGACTCGAATTCGGGTTGTAAAGTTCAATGAACAAGGAACCCTGCGGCTTCTTGCGCTGATCAAAATCATTGTCCCATACCGAGGGATCGGGGAGGGGATCGGTGGTAGGAACTTCGTACCAACTCTGATAGTCTGCGAGGTTCTCCACTCGGCGGTCGTGAAGGGCAAGGGTCTCGGTGATCAGCAGTTCGGGCCGTTCGGTACCCCATACGAGGCCGCGATACGGCTGGCCATCGTCCGCAGGCAGGTTGTTGGTATAGCCCGTGGCGTAGTCGTCGTCTTCCGGCCCAATCAGCCCGTTAACGTCCCAGGTGTTGCCATCCCCGTTATTGTCTTGGAACGGATAAATGTCGTACTCGAAGGGCGTCATGATTGAGTCGCGATCACGGAAGTCGACGACATTCACGGCCCACTGTGCAACCATGCGAGCCCGATCTTCCGGAGTGCCCCAGCCGCCGTCCGCGTACCCCCTATCAAGGGCCAACATCATGAGCACGTAGAGATGCCGCGCGTAGGTCTGGCGCAGCAGCTTGCGGGCAAGCTGGATTTCCGGGCCCGGTTCGGCAGCGAGGCCATCGCCGTTGGCGTCGATGAAGGTTGCGCGTCCGTTGCCGTCGAGATCGACAAACGCGTCGTTGGTCACAGTGAAAGGAATGCCCGCAATCGGGGCGGTAGCTGCGTTGACCTGGTAGAAGGAGTTAACCAGACTGGCCTCATCGGTCTCGTCCCAACTGGAATCGGCATCGTCATCGAGGCGGTTGATGAGCGGGCAGGACTCTTCAATTTCGTCGACCACGCCGTATCCGGGAACGGCCGGCGATAGCGTACTGTCACGGCCATTGCCGAAGGGAGCGTTCAGGTCCATGCGGAGACCGCTAAGCATGGCGGGCGGCACAAGGGCTCCGTAGTGATGCACCTGCGTGCCGAGTGCGCGGTTGACGGTGTTGATGAACAACTGCCTGTTGGTGAGGGCGCCGTTCGGAGGCGGAGCTGCGTTCACGGGATTGTCGCCCAAGACTCCATTCGCCCTCATCTCAATGAAGAGCCGAAACGCCAGCACATCACGGAAGCTTTTCGGCGGGTAGGTGGCGCCGTCGTCAACCGCAGGGCTTTCCTGGTCGCGGAAACGGTACAACCATTGCCAATTGTTGGCTGCCTTGAGGGTTGTCTCCAATTCCTCAGGTATCGCGACGGAGGGCGTCGGCACATCGAAAGAGTGTGTCGTGATCTCGTTGCGGCGGCTTGCCAGATTGGGGGCGAGTTGGCGGAGCCGGTCGGGCAGCCGAGCGACATCGAGGTCGTAC
This sequence comes from Thermoguttaceae bacterium, assembly GCA_040768665.1. Classification (GTDB taxonomy): domain Bacteria; phylum Planctomycetota; class Planctomycetia; order Pirellulales; family Thermoguttaceae; genus JABWBD01. Next base: position 66,306 of record JAXGMN010000050.1, on the reverse strand, counting down.
CAGCGGAGAAGACGTTCCAGTTCGGCGATGGTGAAGGTTAGATCATCCTTCTGTGGATTGAAGAGATTGGTTTCATAGGGATGGTCTTTGTTGTCGCCGTCTGTATCGGCCATTAACGGATAGAGCGGCCGACCGGCAGGATCGAGCCCTATGGCGCCATCCCCATCGCGGTCGGGAGGGCTCCCGTAGGAGCCGGGGCCGTTGACGGACAGGCTCCAGTAGTCTCCGCCATATTGGTAGTGCTGGTTCACGCTGAGGGGATCAAAACCGGCTGCGCCCGGCACGCGGTTCGATCCATAGCGGCCAAGCAGAATGTCGTTGCCTGGGATGCCCTGGAGGAGGCGCTGGTAGACTGTCAAGTCATTGTTCAACAAGGGGCTCAGGTTGATTTCTGCCGGCCCGAAGCCAAGCCCGCGCGGCAGGGAGGCCGTCGAGGCTCCCCCAGCGAAGACCCAGCCGGAGACGGTGGCACTGCCCGTGTAGCTGGCGTCGGTCTGGGCGAGCGAACCGGCGGCATTCAGATTCAACCGCCCGTCGAGGTCAGCGCACAGGAACGCGAACAGCGGCTTGTAGAGCTTACCGCTGGGCGTGGCTCGGGCGGTCAGGCCGAGATCGACCCAGATACTGTCACGATAGCCGTCGCCGTCGTTGTCGACGTCCCAAGGACCGAACCTTTCCCAGAATCCGGCCGTGGAGGGAGTCGGGGAAACGACCGACGATACGGGATTGCTGCCATCGAAGTTAGGATGATCCTCGTAGATCGGCCGGAGAATGAATCGGCGCTTCAAGTCGACAAACCGATCGCGATCTGCAAGGTTGACCAACGACCAGGGCGAGGAGCCGTCATCCGCATTGTTCCGTATGCCGTCGAGGCCCCACGGGCGAAGAAGAACTCTCCATTTATCGTCCACGTCGCTGACGCTTCCGAGGGCCGGATCGTTGAGAAGGCGATTGAACCAGTAGTTGATCAAGGCAGGGCGGTGCAGGGAGGGTATCGGAACGTTCGTATCCGCAACGCCATCGTTATTCAGGTCCGCTGCCTGAGGCAGTACCATGGCCAGGAGCATGTTCTGATGATCGACCGCATCGTAGTCCTCGTTGGCGCCGCCGGGGCCGGCCGGATCGTCATAAGTGTAATCAACCCCGTTCGCCCCATCGGTGTCCCTGTCAGCAAGAGCTAGATCGGTATCACGAAACGGCGCGGGATTGGGCAGGAGCGCAAACTGATATTGAGTTCCGGTAACCGGCGGATAGCGAAAATAGGCAGCCCCAAGGAGGCCGCCGGAATCGGCATTGCCGTTGAAGAAGCCGAAACCGGTGCCGCCGAACTCACGGCCGTTGATTACGAATTGGTTGCCGCGGGCGAGAACCGCCACGTCGTCGCTGGTGGCCGTCCTCCACATCTCGCTGTCGTCGTCCAAGACGCCGTTTGCGTCGTCGTCCTGGTTCGCAATGCCCGGCTGCCCGTCCGGGCCGACGGGCGGCACCCACCCCGGGGCCAGAATTTGAAGACGATATTGCAGCGGACCAGTAAACCTTCGGAAACCGACAATGCGGGTACTATCTCCCGCTGCATTTCCTGAGGTGAACGTGATGACGCGGCCGACGCAGTTGGCCGGGTCTACGTCGACGATATTGCCAGCCGCATCCAGGAACACAATCTCGATCTCAACGATTTGGCCACGGCCCCGGGCCCACATGAACTGGCCGTCGCCATTGCTATCATCCACTCTGCCGAATACGGAGCGGTTCCCGTAGAGATCCTCCAGCAGACTGTGGGTTTGCAGGACGGAGTTTTCTCGGGTGGACCCGACGAGGAGTTGGCCGAGCGCCTGGTCGAGAACGACCTCGGGCCGCGACTGGTCCTGGCCGATGCGTTCGGTGATCTCCGCGGCGCGTTCGTGGTGGCCGGTGATCAGCACGAACGTGACAGCAATGAGGCCGAACATGGCCAACATGCCGAGAACGATCAGGAGGAGCACGCCGCGCCGAACGGTTTTTGGTATAGCCCTAGCCATTGTTTTGTCCTTTTGGAAAGTGCCTGCTTGCCCTAGCCCGTTCCGTGCATTTCACTATTCTTCTGCCGCGAGTTAGCCAGGCAGATCTGAATACTTTCACCACGCCGCCGGAAAGATCCGGCCGCGATTGTGGAAGTCGACTTTACGTTTCGCGAAGTTAATCATTGCTATTGATCTCTTAGCGTTCGATCCGGGCGTTGTAGACCGTGAGTACGTTCGGGACGATCACCGCAGTGGCCGCGCGTGGAACGCCACTTGTGTTGAGTGCCCAATCGGGGCCCTCGAGGCTGACCGTACGCGTGGTTGGATTGGCCATATCGGGCTCATCGACGTTAATGATGCGATACCAGACAATCGCCTCAATGTCGGCAGTAGAAACATCTCCGGGCCGGCGGCAGAGCATGAGCCAATCGGTGTCGTCGAACACGGCATCATCGCCCAGGTTGGGGAACGTCAAGGCCACATCGCCGCCGCCGATGCCGCCGCTTAGCCAAGTGACGGAGGCGGACGTCGCGTCGGGCGCGGTTGCATCGTAGTGAAGGGCGCGCTTGTAGAGCACGGCGACTGAAACGTCATATACTTCTTTTTCTGCAAAGACCGTGGCCGCCTCGTTGACATTGGGTGAGACCGTGAAGAACCAAGAGTAGTCTCCCATCGATGCCACGGCTGTTGTCGTTCCCGCCACGGCTTTGGCGCGTTGATCGTCCTCGATATTGAAGATCAAATCATCCTGAGTGCGGAACAGCCGGTTTGCCAGTTCTAGCGGCATTCGAAAATGCGGGGCAGGGAATGGAGCCGTCGTTCCCACCGGCGGCGTGACGGCATAAAGACTTAGCCTCGGAATGACCGTCGGCGGAGTTGTGGCGCCCGCCGGAAGTGTCCCAATTCCCGGGGCACCTGCATTGGTCGCTTGAAAAGAGGGTCGACGGCACAGGCGAGCGTGCCACCGGTCGTTTCTTCAAGAAAATCGCCCCCACCCGCGAAGCACCAACTTCGAGGATCGAGCCACTGACGGACTGCCAAGTCCTGAATTGCGCTTCGTCCGAGGGTGCGGGAGCGGTCGGACTTGGCGGCCTCGACCATTGCTCGATGGCCGACGGGAATCAGGGCCACGACACCCAACAGGCCGACGAGGATGACGAAGATCGCGATGAGGAGCTCGAGGAGGCTGAAGCCGGCGCGCGGAGCGCGTTTATGCCGCTTGCTTGGCGCGGCGGAAAGGACACCCGCTTCCGACTCGGGACAACGTGCGGGGAAGCCCCTTCTCCTGCGATCCTGCAAACAGGAGGCGGACGAACTGGATCGGCGCGAAATTATGAGCGTGAACACGTCACCGTCCTCCCATGGCGGTTTGCATTTGCTGAGCGAAGGTGCGCGATGCCTCAATTCCGCCGTCTGTGTCGACTCCAGCGGGGCGGAGTGTATTCGTATTGGGGTCGATGTGCAAAGGATTCGTCGAGTCGGCAAAGACTTCCGCCGCTTTGACGCTGCCCGTGCGGGGATTGATGGAAAGCCAGAGGTTCTTGAGATCCTGCCAGTTCGCGAGATTGTCTTCCGGTCCGGGCGGCGCAAGCCGGTCGCGCCGCCCGATCATGAGATAGATGGGCGTAATGACGTGCTCTTCCATGCCGTTGATGTACAGCCGGTCGACGGAGCCGGTGGGCGAAAACATGATCAGGATGGGCGATGTGTCGAGAGTCCCCGAGAACATCGCGTTGAACCGCTGGGGATCCAGTTCCGTGCCGGAACACGAAAGGTCGACGACCATGTCGCCGGGCAACTGAAGGGGCGCCGAAGCGGACAGGATGGCGACGGAGGGGGCGCGTCGGATGCGAAAGGAAACGGGGCGGTCCCACGCGGCCGTGCTGGGACTGTTTCCGGGGTCCGCGTCCGTCCACGGCGATTCCATGAGTTGCTGGCTGGGGAGCACGAGGGTGAGTACGTAGTTGGTGATCCAGTTGTCCGGACTCGGGGCAAGCACGGTCCTATCCGAGGGCATGAAGTCGATGAATCCCTTGCTATCGACCGGGAAGTCTTTGTAGACGTCCTGATCTGCTGCCGGCAGAACACTGCCAAGTCTTCCATCCACGGCGATCGTATACCAAGGCCCCTGTCCGCCGAGTTGCATGAGGTCGCCACGCCGGACGACGCCGGGACTCAGTTCGTTCTCTCGAATCTGAACCTTGAGAACGATCGATCTGTCGCGCCAATGGTACGTTCCTGCGTAACCCACCGACGATTCGGTCCATTCTTGGGCGCGCGCGCGTGTTCCGGTCAAGTCGCCCGCGTAGTCGGGAGGCACTTCGACGCGCTGGAGAACCGTTGCGGCCTGGGGGAGGATGTCGTCGCGGGTGAGCATTACGCCGGCCGGCCGACCGGTCTCGAGAGCGCGGATTTGCGCCCCGTGGATATAGGAGTTGATTGCCCGGGTGGATTCGCGAATCTGGCGCGACTCCATTGCGGGGCGCAGGGCGGGAATTCCCACCAGCGCGAGCAACATCATGATCGAGATGACGACAAGCAGCTCAATCAGCGTCATTCCGCCACGGACTGGTTTGGAGCCGCTCAGAGTCTTCATGGCTTCACCCCCAGGTCGTGGCTAAGGATATTGTCGTAGTGGTCGAGCGTGCCGTTGGCCGGGCCACTCGCCGTCGCGGAAGTGTTGCTGCTGTCGACCGGGCTTCCGGAGTTGTTGAACACAGTGTTTGAGCCGGCGAGGTAGAAAAAGGGATCTCCACCGAAAACGTAATCGACTTCCCGATTTATGTCATAGATGCCATCCGGACCGGCTGAATAGACGAGCGGCAGGAGACGCCATGCTTCGGGGTGAACGCGCCGGGTGTCGAAGGGATCGTGGTCGCTATCGGCCGCATCTGCTGCCGCGACCGTATTCAACTGGAAAGTCGACGGCGACGTGGAGGTCATTTCTTCCATCACGGTCGCCTGGAGGGGGGAGCCGACGAGTCCGGGGGCCCAACGCAGGAAGGCGATCGGGTTGCCCCATGCGTCGATAAACTCGCGCCAGCCATCCCCATCGACATCTCCGATCTCGCTATCGGAAAACTGGGACAGTTCGTCGTCGCGCGAGGTGGCAACGATCATGTAGAGGTATTCGGCCGAAGCGTAATCCGTGTTGGCGGGATTAGGCGGATTGCGGGTGTATCGGCGCCAGTAGGATCGCGAAAGGCTTGGACGCTGCATCGGGACCGTCACGGTGCTGGTGCTGCCATTTGCATAGGTAACGGTTGCGGTAACTGGAAGCGGGGCCGTTTCGCTGTTGGGAACGAGTATGTCGTTGGGGCGCTCGGGGAGTTCTCGCCGCATGAGCTCGCGCAGGGCGTTGAGCCGAATCGCCGCGGCCTGGCGAGGATCCAGACCGGTGACATCGATCGGGACCCGTCGAGTGCGGTACGACTCGTACTTGCCCAGGAGGATCCTGTGAAGTTTGACGACCGTCGTCTTGGTTTTTGCTTCGCGTGCGGCCTGGCGTGCCGAGATCAGAGCGCCCAAAGCCGCGCCGGCAAGCATGGCGATGATGGTGATGGCAACCAGGACTTCCACCAGAGTGAAACCGCCTGGCCGGCCGCGAACCGGGTACCGGGGGGAAACTTGCTGGGTCATGGTTGTTGCTCGTCTTCAAGGGTGTTTTCGGAAAAGTCAGCCATGTTGTCGGGGTCGTTCTCCGTGAAGTTCTCGCGGGTGCGAGTGAACCGGAACGCATGGCGACCGGCCGTAATATCGCCGAATTGGCCATCAAGTCCTGCGCAGAGCACCTGGAATTTTTCGGGACTGCGCCACCGGCGGACATAGTCTAACGAACGCAGCCCGCTCGTGCTGACGTCGTCGGAAGCAGGCGGATCTACGATCGTGGCATCGGTCGGATCGTCGACATCGGCGTCCCAATAAGGGGCATTGCCGGGATACTCATCGAGGTACGGAACCGCCGCGTTGAACAACGTGGTGCCCGCCGTATCCGCAGGGCCGTGCGTATAGCTCGCGAAATGCAGCACGGCATTGGAGGGATCGGTCGTCGTCGCATAGCCGTATTCATAGCGGCTTTCGCATACCGGCAAGCGGCGCGCCTTGAAATAGACATAGGGCGCGTAGTCAGTTGGTGAAGCGGGAGTCCCGTCAGGAACTTCCGCGCTTGCGGGGTAATAACGCATGCCGCGGACGCCGCCAGTCGTGCTAAAGGGATCCTCCTCCGTCCAAACGAATCGCCTGGTATCGAAGTCGAACAGGGGCGCCGTCCGCGGTCTGCCCGTGCGGAAGGGATTGGCGGGATCTTCATGAAATCCGTTGGGTTTCAGTTCGGTCATTTCTTCCGGCAGGCCCCCCAACCAGAACGCAAGGGCCGATGCAGGGTCGAGGTAGATTCTGCGCTTCATGGGATCGTCGGTCGGGCCGGTGGGGGCCTCAGCGAGCCCGAAGGTAGACAGCGAGGCAATGAACGACAGATGCACGTTTCCCGCAAATAACCCCACCCCATCGTATCGTGGCCATCGTTTCCGGATATGCCGAACGAGATCGTTGCGCGCCTGGCGACGAATCGGATCGGCGTCGTCGCTCATGTTGTAGTTGATGAAGGTGAAATCGGGCGGATATTCACCAAACTCCTGCTTGTACTTCTCCAGGGCCATCTGGAGCTGCGCGAGATCGATCTTGTCGATGGCTCGCCTGGCGCGAGTGCGAGCGGCTCCGACCGCTGCGGTAATCAGCCCGGCCAGGAGTCCAAGGATCACGATGACCGTGAGCATCTCGACGAGGGTGAAGCCTGCACGGTCGCGTCGGGGAGTTGGGTTTTGGACGTGCATGGGGTGGATCCTTAGTAAGTTGTCAGTTATCAGTTGTCAGTCATCAGCAGGCGCGGGCGGGTGATGACTTTGTCGGCGCGCAACCTGAGCGGGAAATCGATTCGGGTGGACAAGGTTGTACTCGAAAAGTTAGGGGAACCGCTGCCCTGGGTGCTGGCCCGGGGAAGTCAGGAGTCAGGTGTCAGTGGTCAGGTGTCAGGTGTCAGGTGTCAGGTGTCAGGTGTCAGGTGTCAGGTGTCAGGTGTCAGGTGTCAGTGCCTGGTGCTTCGTGCCTGGTGCTTCGTGCCTGGTTGTCGTTGGTCATTCCGTCATTGGTCATTGGTCATTTTGCCGGTCATTGGTCATTTTGCTGACGGCTGATGGCTTAGTTCTTTACGGAAGGTGTCGAGGTCGGGGGCGGAGGCGGCTTTGCGGATGAGGTCCATGAGGTGGTCGCTATCGAGTATCGATCGGATCTGTTCGGCAAGATCCTGCGGCCCTCGGCCAAAGCGCGCCTCGATGAGAACGAGAAGGGCCTCTCCCCTTTTCGCAATAAGGAGCTTCTCATGAGCCACTCGTTCCACGATTTCACCAAGCACCTCGTCCAGTGTCGGCCATTTCTTGCTCATGGCCTCTTCCTTCGTAATATGTTATCTGCAGCTATCTGCGGGACGTACTCCATTATCGTTCGAGTTCTTTGCGGAAGGTCTCGAGCGTGGGGGTGGAAACGGCTTTTCGGATGAGGGCGCGCAGGTGGCGCTCGTCGGCGAGAGATCGGGTCTGCTCCGCAAGATCGGCAGGAACCTTGCCGAAACGCGATTCGAGAACTTCCAAAACATCCTGCTGGACCGTCGCGAGAGTATTCTCGGCGACAATCTCTTGAATGAGCGGCGATTCGATCATCACTTGCTTACCTCCCAGAATTCTCAACAGAATTCGGAATAATGGGTCTTTCTTGTACCGCAACGCCGTCAGCACCTGGGTAACCGCCAGGAAGTTGGCTTTCTCTTCGGGCGGGGCCCGCTCGTCGATCTCTTCGCGACATCTCCGAATGATCGTTTCCGGCGGGTCGGTATAATCGGACAAAGGTATCCAGGGGATCAGGCCGACGTCGCCGGTTTGGAGGAGTTGCTCGGCCGGGATGGTCCAGAGTTCGACAACGCGCCACTTCAACGTGCAGCCGGCCAGCCCGCGGCGGCTGCGGAGCGAGCGACGCGCCGGCGCGCGGACCTTGCCCTTGGGGTGCAGGACCAGCGTGAGCGCCTCGGGCCACCGGCCGCGATCGAGGTAGACCAGCATCAGGTCGCGGGCGAGCTGGTCGCCGATGCGGCGCTCCGGAAAGGTCGCCACTTCCAACAGAAATAAATCGTCCTCGCTCTCCCCCGCCAACCGGACCTCCAGCAGCCCGTCGGGCAACTGTCGCGGCTGGACCACCTCGGCCTGCGCCGGGCGCCACGACTCGACGTTGTTGATGCTGGCCAACCGCAAGATCGACCCGCCGTGGTGCTGGATCAACCACTTGCTCGCCGATCGTAGGGTTGGGAGGGGGACATGGAGCATGGGAGGTGGTCAGTGGTCAGTGGTCAGTGGTCAGTGCCTGGTTGGCGTTGGTCATTCCGTCATTGGTCATTGGTCATTTTGCCGGTCATTGGTCATTTTGCCGGTCATTGGTCATTTTGCCGGTCATTGGTCATTTTGCCGGTCATTGGTCATTTTGCCGGTCATTGGTCATTTTGCCGGTCACTGGTCATTTTGCTGGCGGCTGATTGCTTAGTTCTTTGCGGAAGGTGTCGAGGTCGGGGGCGGAGGCGGCTTTTCGGATGAGGTCCGTGAGGCGGCCGTCATCGGTCACGGATCGAATTTCTTCGGCCAAAGCCGGCGGCAGCTCCCCGAAGCGGCTTTCAAGAGCCGCCAAGACGTCGTTCTGAGCCCTCGCGCAAACCCTGCCGACGACGATTTCTTCAATCAATGGCGAGTCGACCATTGCGTCTTTGACGATTTCCTGAATGAGCGGTGATTCGAGCATGATCTTTCTACCCCCTAAAATGCTGAGCAACGCGCCGAGCAGTCCGTGCTTCCGGTAACGCAATTCGGTAAAAACCTGCGTGACGGCCATAAGGTTGGCCATCTCGTCGGGCGGAGCCCGTTGCTCGATCGTGTCGCGGCAGCGTCGAATGATCGTTTCCGGCGGATCGCGGTAATCGGTCAAAGGCACCCAGGGAATCAGGCCGACGTCGCCGGCGCTGAGAAGCTCTTCCGCCGGCACCGTCCACAACTCCACTACCCGCCACTGCAATCGGCAGGCCGACAGACCGCGACGGTCGCGGAGATTCCGGCCGCCCGGGATGCGGTACTTTCCTTCGGGACGAAGCACCAACGTCACCGCTCCGGCCAACTCGCCGCGGTCCAGGTAGACCAGCATCAGGTCGCGCGTCAATTGCTCCGCGACGCGGCGCTCCGGGCGCGTTGCCACTTCCAACAGAAATAAATCGTCCTCGCTCTCCCCCGCCAACCGGACCTCCAGCAGCCCATCGGGCAACTGTCGCGGCTGGACCACCTCGGCCTGGGCCGGCGCCAGGACTCGACGTTGTCGATGTTGGCCAACCGCAAGATCGACCCGCCGTGGTGTTGGATCAACCACTTGCTGCTGCGATCGTAGGGTTGGGAGGGGGACATGGAGCATGGGAGGTGGTTAGTGGTCAGTTGTCAGTGGTCAGTTGTCAGTGGTCAGTTGTCAGTGGTCAGTTGTCAGTGGTCAGTTGTCAGTGGTCAGTTGTCAGTGGTCAGTTGTCAGTGGTCAGTTGTCAGTGGTCAGTTGTCAGTGGTCAGTGGTCAGTTGTCAGTGGTCAGTTGTCAGTGGTCAGTTGTCAGTGGTCAGGGGTCAGTGGTCAGGGGTCAGTTGTCAGGGGTCAGTTGTCAGGGGTCAGCGGTCAGCGGTCAGTGCTTGGTTGGCGTTAGTCATTCGACATTCGTCATTCGACATTCGTCATTTCTAGGTCAGATTCTGGATGAGGCTGACCAGCGGGAGGAAGAGGGCGATGACGATGAAGCCGACCATGCCGCCCAGGACGATGATCAGTAGGGGCTCCATGAGGCTCATGAGGCTTTCGGTGAGGACGGCCACTTCCTCGTCGTAGGTGTCGGCCACCTTGTAGAGCATCGTGTCGAGCTCGCCCGTCTCCTCGCCGACGTCGACCATGTTGACGACCATGTCGTCCATGATCTTGGTGTTCATGCGGGTGACGTAGAGCAGCAGGCCGACGGGGCCGGCGATGAAAAAGAACCAGAAAAATGCGGCGACGGGGTGGAAGCTGGTGCGGGCGTTTTCGCGCAAGGGGACGGCGATCGATTCGCCCTCGCGGATCGCTTCGTGGACCCTGCCGTAGATCTGCTCGAAGACGGCGTTGCCGGAGGTTTCGCGGGTGATCTGCAGGGCCTCGAGGATCGGCACGCCGCTGGCCACCAGGGTGCCGAGGGTTCGGGTGGTACGGGCGACGATGTTCTTTTCCACAAGCTGGCCGAAGATGGGAAGCTTGAGCATGAAGAGGTCCCAACCGAAGCGGCCATGGTGGAACTTGCGGATCAACTTGACCATCAGCCAGATCGCCGTCGGAATGCCGGGCAGCAGGTACCAGTAGTTGGCCACCAGGTAGGAGGCGGTGATGAGGGTCTGGGTCATCGCCGGCAGCTCGGCCCCGAAGTCCTCAAAAATCTTCTGGAAGGCGGGGACGATCTTGAGCATGATGAACACGAGGATGAGGGTGGCGAAGATCACGACGCAGACCGGGTAGATCAACGCGCCCTTGACCTTGCGTTTGAGCGACTCGGACCGCTCCTTGAACTCGGCGAGTCGCTGGAGGATGACCTCGAGGGCACCGCCCGCCTCGCCGGCCTTGATCATGTTGACGTAGAGGCGGTCGAAGGCTTTGGGCGACTTGGCCATGGCCTCGGAGAGGGTGGCCCCGCCTTCGATTTCGTCGCAGACGTCGATCAGGGCGTTTTTCAGGGCGCCGGGCTTGGCCTGGCTTTCGAGGATGCGGAGGCTGCGAAGGATCGGCAGGCCGGCGTCCTGGAGGATGGAGAGCTGGCGGGTGAAGGTGCAGAGGACCTTGGACTTGACCCCACCGAGGGCGAAGGTCTTTTTCTTGCCGCCTTTTTTCTTGTCGGCAGCGGACTGACGGGTCTTCTTGACGGTGAGCCGCGTCACGAAGTAGCCCATCTGCCGAATGGTCGCTTGCGCTTCGTCCTCGTTCGCCGCGTCGATGATGTCCCGGATTTCATTTCCGGTGGGGTCCATCGCTTCGAATTGATAGGTCGGCATGACGGGGCCTCGGGGGGAGGAGAGTTGATAGTGGTCAGTTGTCAGTTGTCAGCGGTCAGTGGTCAGCGGTCAGGGGTCAGCGGTCAGGGGTCAGGGGTCAGGGGTCAGGGGGCTTCGACATTCGACATTCGACATTCGTCATTCGTCATTCGACATTTACGCGTCCAGTACGGTTTCGCGGATGGCTTCCTCGATGGTGGTGACGCCGCTGAAGACCTTCTCGAGACCGGAGTGGCGAAGGGACACCATGCCGGATCGCAAGGCGGTGTGGCGGATCTGCTCGGTGGAAGCTCCCGTGTTGATCAGTTCGCGGATTTCGTCGTTCATGGGCATGTATTCAAACAGGCCGGTGCGGCCCTTGAAGCCGGTGTTGTTGCAGTTGGCACAGCCCCGGCCGCGGTAGAAGTTCTTGCCGATGCAATCTTCGGGGGTAAGCTCGAGCTCGGCGAGGGTTTCGACGTCGGGCATCTCGATCTCGCGGCAGTTGGGGCAGATCTTGCGGACCAGCCGCTGCGCGAGGACCGCCTCCATGGTGGCGGTGAGGAGGAAGGGAGGCACGCCCATGTCGCGGAGCCGGGTGACGGTGCTGGGGGCGTCGTTGGTGTGCAGGGTGCTGAAGACCATGTGGCCGGTGAGCGAGGCCTGGACGGCGATCTCGGCGGTTTCCAGGTCGCGGATCTCGCCGACGAGGATTTTGTCGGGATCTTGGCGGAGGATCGAGCGGAGACACTGGGCGAAGGTGTTGCCGATCGTCGCGTCGACCGGGATCTGGATGATGCCGTCGATATCGTACTCGACCGGGTCTTCGGTGGTGATGATCTTGTCTTCGATCGTGTTGAGCTCGTTCAGTGCGCCGTACAGCGTGGTCGTCTTGCCGGAACCGGTGGGGCCGGTGACCAGGACTATGCCGTTGGGGCGGCGGATCACCTTGCGGAAGTCGTGGAGGACGTCGTGAGGGATGCCGATGGCGTCCAGATCGAGCATGACCACCGAGCGGTCGAGGATCCGCATGACGACGCTTTCGCCGAACATGGTGGGCAGCACGCTGACGCGAAGGTCCACGGGGTGGCCGCCGACGGTGAGCCGAATGCGGCCGTCCTGGGGGAGGCGGCGCTCGGCGATGTCGAGGTTGGCCATGACCTTGATGCGGGTGGTGATGGCGAAGGCAAGGTGGCGCGGCGGGGGCACCATTTCGTACAACACCCCGTCGGCGCGGATGCGGATCTTGAACTCGCTCTCGAACGGCTCGAAGTGCAGGTCGCTGGCGTGGTCCTTGATGCCCAGCAGCAGGACCATGTTCAGGAGCTTGCGGACCGGGGCGCTGTCGGCCAGGGCCTCGACGCTGGTCAGGTCCAGCGGGCCGTCGCCGCCGGCGGCCTGGGCGGCGGCGGTCAGTTCGGGGTCGTCCTCGATGCCGGCCAGCAGGCTCTCGACGCTTTCGCTGCCGGCGGCGTAGTAGCGCTCCAGCGCGGTGACGATGTCGCGCTCGGTGGTGACCACTGAGCGGATGTTGTAGCCGAGGAAGTTGCGGAGCTCGTCCAACACCGAGAGCTTTTGGGGATCGCACATGGCGACGGTGAGGGTATCGTCCTTGAAGCTGACCGGCACGATGCGGTAGAGTTGGGCCATCGGCTCGGTGACGTAGGCGAGGACCTCGGGCGGGATGGCGACGTCGGCGAGGTTGATCACCTGCATGCCCATCTGCTCGGCCAGGGCATTGGCGAGCTGGTCTTCGTTGATCATGCCCATGCCGACGGCGATCTGGCCGATCATCTCGCCGTGGCGCTGCTGCTGCTCCTCGAGGAGGATGTCGCGCTGCTCCTCGTTGATGAAGCCGAGGTCGATCAGGATTTGGCCGAGACGGCGGAGAGCCATTGGGGGACCTTAGTTGTCAGTGGTCAGTTGTCAGTTGTCAGTGGAGCGGTTTGGTGGTTGGCGGGGGCGTTCACTATCCACTATCCACTTTCACTCCTCACCTCTTCTGGGCGGCGCCGTCGTTGCCTTTCTTGCCGACGGGCTCTTCGCCCTTGGCCATGCGGGCGCGGGCTTCGTCTTCGTCTTCCAGGAGTCCGCGCTCGGCGCGCGCGATGCGGGCGGCGAGCTCGTCGGGCTGGTTGCACTTGACCATCGCGTCGCGCTTCTCGATGACGCCGTCGCGCCAGAGGCGGAAGAGGTGGTCGTCGAGGAGCTGCATGCCGAGCTTGTGGCCGGTCTGGATGGCGGAGTTGATACGATAGGTCTTGTTTTCACGGATCAGGTTGGCGATGGCGGGTGTGACCACGAGCATTTCGTAGGCGGCCACGCGGCCTCCGCCGATCTTGGGCAAAAGCTGCTGCGAAAGGATGCCGATGATGGCGGTCGACAACTGGGTCCGGATCTGCTCTTGCTGGTTGGTCGGGAAGACGTCGATAACGCGGTTGACGGTGCCCTGGGCGCCGGTGGTGTGGAGGGTGCCGAAGACGACGTGGCCGGTTTCGGCCGCGGTGATCGCCGCCTCGATCGTCTCCAGGTCGCGCATTTCGCCGACAAGGATGACGTCGGGATCTTGACGCAATGCGCGGCGGATGGCCTCGGCGAAGCTGGGCACGTCGACGTGGAGCTCGCGCTGGTTGACGGTGGACTTCTTATGGTAGTGGTAGAACTCGATCGGGTCTTCGATCGTGATGATGTGGTGGTCGACCGTGGCGTTGAGGAAGTCGATCATGGCGGCCAGGGTGGTGGTCTTTCCGGACCCCGTGGGACCGGTGACCAGGAAAAGGCCGCGGGGCCGGAGGATCAGGTCGGCAACGACGGGCGGAGTGCCCAGGGCCTTGAAGTCGAGCAGCTTGTTGGGGATCTGTCGAAGGACCATCCCGACAAAGCCCTTCTGTTTGAAGACCGACACGCGGAAGCGGGCCATGTCGCCGAAAGCGAAACCGAAGTCGGTGGTGCCTACCTCCTGGAGTTCCTGCTGGCACCGTTCAGGAGTAACGCTCTTCATGAGAGCGACCGTGTCTTCGGCCTCGAGCGATTTCGTGTCGAGGCGAACCAGGTGGCCGTCGAGGCGTAGGACGGGTGGCTGGCCGACGGCAATGTGCAGGTCGCTGGCCTTTCGGTTGACGACCGTGTGGAGGAGCTTGTCAATCAGGATCGTTGCCATAAACAGTCCCTTCAGTGGTCCGAGCAGGTCTCACTGGAAAGTCGGAGAAGCCTGCGGTGAAAAGACTAAGCTCGGACGCGCGAAATAGTCCCGTCCGCGTCCATGGCGGACGAGTTCCGGTGGCGGCGTTTCCCTCGTGGCGGCGGTCCCCAGCCCGGCCGGGGCCGCGAGGGTGGGCTTCGTACCCTGGTCGCAGTTGATTATTCGAAACGGCTGGACACGGTACAAGGAAAATAGGGGTTAGTGGTTAGGGGTTAGTGGTTAGTGGTTAGTGATTAGTGGCTAGTGGCTAGTGGTTGGTGATTACCATCTTCCCGGGGACGCGACCTTCCAGTCTTCCAGCTACTACCCTCTTCTAGCCACTAACCACTAACCACTAATCACTAACCCCTAAACCTGCTCTTCGACTTTGGCGACGCGGAAGACTTCCTCCAGGGTCGTGACGCCACTACAGACCTTGTTAATGCCGTCCATGTAAATGGTCCGCATGCCCTCGCCGATGGCTTGGCGGCGAATATTTGCGGTGGGGGCCTCGTTGAAGGCCAGCTCGCGGACTTTTGACGACATCATCATCAGTTCGAACAGCCCCTGCCGCCCTCGGTATCCTGATCCCCCGCAGTGTCGGCATCCTTTTCCCTTGGAGAAGGTCGCTGTGGCGGCTTGCTCGGCGGTGATACCGGCGGACTCGAGGATGGCCTTGCTAGGGGTGAATGGCTGCTTGCATTTGGGACAGATGACGCGAACGAGTCGCTGAGCCATGATGGCGACGACGCTACTAGCCACCAGATAGGCGGGCACCCCCATGTCAATCAGACGTGTAACAGCACTTGGCGCATCGTTCGTATGTAGTGTACTGAAAACCAAGTGTCCAGTTAGTGACGCCTGAATTCCCATCTGAGCGGTCTCGAGATCGCGCATTTCTCCGACGAGGATCACGTTCGGGGCCTGGCGGAGCATGGCACGAATGACGCGGGCGAAGTCGAGCCCGATGTCGTGCTTGATCTCGACTTGGTTGATCCCCGGGAGGTAGTACTCGACGGGATCTTCCGCGGTGATGATCTTGCGGTCGGGGGTGTTGAGTTCGTTCAGGGCGGCGTAGAGGGAGGTCGTCTTTCCGGACCCGGTCGGCCCGGTCACAAGGATGATCCCGTTGGGGCGACGGATGAGATTCTTGAAACGGTGGTAGTCGTCCTCGGCGAATCCGAGTTGCTGAAGTCCGACCTTAATGCTCTCCTTGTCGAGGATTCGCATCACCACGCTCTGCCCGTGGGAGGAGGGGATGACGCTCACCCGAAGGTCCAGGTCTTTGTCGCCGACCGTGATCTTGATGCGGCCGTCTTGAGTTCGGCGGCGCTCGGCGATGTCGAGCCGGGAGAGAATCTTAATGCGGGAGAGGATCGCCCCGAGCAGGCGGCGTGGGGGGCTATCGCGCTCGGTAAGGATCCCATCGATGCGGTAGCGGACCCGGACCCGGTCTTCGAACGGTTCGACGTGGATATCGGAAGCGCGAAGTTGGACTGCCTCGGTGATGATCAGGTGGACCAGGCGAACGATGGGTGCGCTGGTTTCGTCGATCTCTTCGACGGCAGCCCCCTCGTCGACGGTTTCGGTGAAATCGATGGCGGTGTCGGTGAACTCCTGGAGCATCGAGTCGGCGCTTTCGCCGACGCTCTGGCCATAGTGGCGGTTGATGGCATCCAGGATATTCTCTCGGGGGGCCAGCGCGACTTCGATCCGGCGATTGAGAATGAAGCGGAGCTTTTCAAAGGTTTCGAAATCATCGGGATCGCTGACCACGACCCGCAATTCGCCGTCGTCCTCCGCAAGGGGGAAGATGACGTTTTCGCGTGCGACCGATTCCGGGACAAGCTCGACGACCGAAGGGGCAACAACGGCCTCGGCCAAGTCGATGTATTCGAGGCCATGCTCGGTCGCCATGGCGCGGGCGATCTGTTCCCCCGTGGCATAGCCGAGACGGACAAGTGCCTCGGGGAGCCTCATGCCCGCCTGCTGGGCCATCGTATCGGCCTCGGCGAGCTGTTCGGCGCCGATGGCGCCGTCGCGAACAAGAATATCGGTGTACTTGAGTTTCCTCTTGCTAACCATGAGCCACTCCGGGGGCAAAAAGACGACGAAGGGCCGCGGCACGGCCGAGCAGAAAGCAGCAGAAGAGCAATGACGCTTTCAAGAACTCGCCCAGACCAGGGAAAATCGGCACAGTTCAGAAAAAGGGGGACAGGCACCTCGCCGACGGTATTTCAGCGGCCCCTCAGGGAATTTAGCTTGGAGCCAAGCCCCGCTACTGAACATGCCGGAAAATCTGCCGATAAATCTGGATATTCTTAGCCTAATGGTACAGTTTTCCGTTGTCAATGAAGTTAGTGGTCAGTTGTCAGTTGTCAGTTGTCAGTTGTCGGCGGTCAGCGGTCGGCGGTCAGCGGTCGGCATTGGGATGGGGCCCGACGCTGAGGCCCCGTCTAGGGTGGGGGGTGCCAAGTACTGAGTACCGTACTACGAGTGCCGAGTACTGAGTACCAAGTACTGAGTACCGACGACCGAGTTGCGGCGGGCGACCACTGACCACTGACCACTAACCACTGACCACTGACCACTAACCACTGACCACTAACCACTAACCACTAACCACTAACCACTAACCACTAACCACTAACCACTAACCACTAACCACTAACCACTAACCACTAACCACTAACTCTTTTTCCTGCGGAGCTTCATTCCCGGGACAATGAGGCCGAGGAGGAGACCGGTGGTGCCGAGCCACAAAAGGGCGGCAAAGTCGCCGCGGGGGACGACTTGCTCGGTTTGGGCGGCCGGCAGCAAGTTTGCGGTGGCGAAGGGGCCGACCAGGCCGGCCAACACACCGGCCAGGGCGCCGGCAATGATGCGAGTACAGAGCGAACCGGCCTCTCCGGCCAGGCTTCCGAGTGTGAGCCCGACGCCCGCGCCCAGGGCTGCCAACATGGTCATTTGGACGACCATGGTGCCGGCCAGATCGATCGTGGCCTGACCGGGGAGCTTGGCCGATTGGTAGACGCTGTGGCCGACCCAACCGGCCAATCCGCCCAGCGCCGCGCCGGCCAAGGCACAGCCGATGAATCCGGCAATCATCATGGTCATCGAGCGGCGAGCCAGACCTTCGCCGACCGCCAGCAGACCGGCGAGGAGGGCTCCGGCACAAGCGAGGACCAGGACGGAGTTGTAAAGGCTGACCTGGACCTCGGCCTCGGCGAGCGCGAGGGACTGCTCGGCCGAGGGATTGTCGGAGATGAACTCCGGAGAAACGGCGAAGACGGGATGGAAAGCTTCCAGCAGGGCCCATCCGATCAGGACGGCGAGGACGGCAAAGGCCGCTCCGGCGAACGGGCCAATGGCCAAGCCCGCGGGCGCCGCCTCGAGGGCCAACTCGGACCCGGGGTCCGACGGGGCGGCGGGCGAGTCGCCGAGTTGGTCGGGAGCGACGAGATCTTCGAGGGGCTGGTCGGGCGACTCGGCCGTTGCCGATTGCCCAAGCGACTGCAGTTCCTCGTCATTGTCGTTGGGTTGTTCAACGGGCTGTTCTGAGGACATGTCAGGTTCTCCTGGTTGAGTGATCGACCTCTGCTCACGTGAGGCATTCCCAGGCAATCGGGATTCTTTTGAGTGCATAGCCGGTTTCACGCATGTAGTCGCCGTAGACCATCATCCAGTGGAAGCCGGGCATCCGCTGGGCGACCTGGCGGGTATCGCAGTCGAAGCGGATATCGATTTGGGAGCGGCAGATCGGCATGAACGGGTGGTCGACGATCTCGCCGAGGAAGCCGACCCATCGCTTGGATGCGAAGTCGGGCAGGACGTTGGTGACTTTCTGGCCTTTGTGCATTTCGACCTTGGGAGCCGCGCCGTAGTCGGACTCGTAGTGGGTGAGGAGCCGCACCGGTTCGAGGTTCTTGCCGTCCATTTTGCGCGGGGCGGTGCAGTGGGCGAGGGTAATCAGGTTGTCGTGCGGATAGGTCGGGTCATTGAGGAACGCCGGGCGGCCCGAGATCGCGCCGAGCAGCATGCCGGAGGGGATCACGACGAAGTCGGATTCGCAGAACGCCTGGTAGCCGTCGTCGTTCAGCGTGCTCAAGGGCATACAGGCGGTCGTTTCCGACATGGGCATGATGGTGCCCATGCAGGAGTTGATGGTGATGGCGCGGCAGTCGGCCACGGCCATCAGCTTGCGGAAAACCTGCTCGAGGAGGAATGCCTTGTCGAGGAAGGCACGCTCGGTTTCGAGCGTGGTGCCGGGGATCTTGAGATAGTCGTCGGCGCGGCGCGCGGCGAGGGCCGTTTCCTTCTTGTCCTGGCGTGCGGCCTCAATCAGTTTGCCCAACTCTTCATAGGTGATGGTCTGGATATCCATTTTCCAGAAGTCGCGGACGAGATTGGGGACGACGTCTTTGGGCTGGGCCCACGCGCCGGGGCCGCCGACGGCGAGGATTTTCGCTCCGACGGTGTTCTCGAGGCCGCAGAGCGAACGGAGCCGCCAGAGGATCTCCTCCTGGCTATCGACCACGACGTCGTCGAAATCGATCTTTTCGACCGCCAGGTCGTCGGTGTGCTGGCGGAGAAATCGCGGGCTGATGATTTCGTAGTAGAGATAGACCGGCCCGGATTTGTGGCGGACGAAGAAGATGGTGTTCTTGCCCAGCTTGGCGATGGCGTTCAGGTCGCCATCGGCGGCGTAGACCAGCAGGGCGTCGGCGGAGTCGAGATCGCCGAGGCCGGCCAACTGGGCCGCGGCGGTGACGGGAGCGACGGGGAGGAATTCCAGCGGGAAGTCGGCTTCCTGCTGGAGTTTGGCCAGTTCGCCCTGGATCCGCGCGAGCTCCTGGTCGGCTTCCTCTTGCGTGCCGGTGCCGCCCCAGGGGCGCCAGCTCCACTGTTCGCGGCGTTTGTACGTACGGTAGAGGAAGATCGGTTTTACGATCAGCGGTTTCCGCGGCGGCGCGAGGGGGATATCCGGCTGCGCGGCAACCAGGGACGACCAACTCAGGCCGGTGAGCGCCATTCCGCCCAAGGCGGCACCGCCGAGAAAGCTGCGGCGGCTGATCCCGGAGCCGCCGGACTGCGGGTGACTGCACGGGCAGCAGTGGGGACGCGTCGCATGATCCTGGGAATGCTCGTGGTTCGGGGCCATTGGCGAGACTCCTGAGAATTAAGGTTCTTGCTCGATCACGGCTGCCGCCACCATACACCGGAGGCGCCGAGTGTGCAACTAGATGGCGGCGGTTGCGGTCGGGATGAGGGGGGATTAAGGTGGGATCGTTTTGCCGGGCAGTGATTCAAGAATCAAAGAAAAAGGAGATAGCATGCAAGCTCAATGGTGTGACGGCCGCGTGCGGTTGCTGGCAGGAATCGTTGGAACGGTGGTTGTCCTTCAGGTTGCCGCCGGCCGGGGCGAGGAGAAGACCCGGGTCGAGCCAAAGGTCGAGGATGCGACCGCCTGGTACGATGTCTCGGCATGGGGCGTGGAGGGAAAGGCGTGGTCGGATACGAAACGGTATTTCGACCGGTTGCCGGCCAAGGCGGAGGGGGTGGCACGCGGGCCGGTGTGGAGCCTGAGCCGCCACTCGGCGGGCATGGCGGTGCGGTTCAAGACCGACGCGCCGCGGATTTCCGCCCGGTACACGCTGCTGTTGGACAGCGTGGCGATGCCGCACATGCCGGCCACCGGGGTCAGCGGGGTCGACCTGTATGCCGAAAACGCAGAGGGACAGTGGCGGTGGCTGGGGATCACCCGGCCCACCTCCAAGCACGTCCAGGCGGACCTGGCCAACGATATCGCGCCGGAGATGCGGCAGTACATGGCCTATCTGCCGCTTTACAACGGGGTGGAGTCGCTCGAGATCGGTGTGCCGAAGGAGGCGGCGTTCGAGCCGTTGCCGCCGAGACCGGAAAAGCCGATCGTGTTTTATGGGACGTCGATCCTGCACGGGGGCTGTGCGTCGCGTCCGGGAATGGCATTTCCCGCGATCCTGGGACGGCGGCTGAATCGCCCGACCGTCAACCTGGGTTTTTCCGGCAACGGAAAGATGGACCGGGAGGTGGGCGAGTGGATTTCGGAGATCGATGCGTCGGCGTACGTGATCGACTGCCTGCCGAACATGAATGCGGAGGAAGTGGCCGAGCGGGCGGAGCCGCTGGTGCGGCAACTGCGGGCGGTGCGACCCGAGGCGCCGATCGTACTGGTCGAGGACCGCACGTATGCGAATGCGGAGTTCAAACCGTCGAGTCAGCAACGGCATGCGACGAGCCGGGCCGCCTTGAAAGCTGCTTACGACCAACTCGTGGCCGCGGGGGTCGGGGGGCTTTCTTACGTCGAGGGCGAGGGACTTTTGGGCGACGACTGCGAGGCGACGGTGGACGGCTCGCACCCGTCGGACCTGGGTATGGTGCGGATGGCGGATGCGCTGGAACCGGTGTTGCGGCGGGTTCTGGAGAGGAAGTAGAGGAGGGGGAGAAAGTAGTCTCACGCAGGGGTGAGGATGAAAAAAGGGACGGGCACCACAACCAATAGTGGTTTGTCTTGGCAGCAGATACAAGGTGTTGCGGAGCCAGTCCCCTTTTTCAACACCGCAGTCTCACACAGCCCGTTGACCCTGGTGCGCATCCGACTTACAGTAAAAGCTTGGGTTCCTGGGCGGGCACTGCGTCGGTAACCGTTCACGCCCGCGGGAGCGAGGGGGACAGGTCCGTGTTTTCGGCCAGCGTCTTTGCCGGCAAGATGCCGAATTCGGCCGAAAAACGGACCCGGTCCCCTGCCGCCCGTGAACAGTTACCTGCGTCGGTCAGGGTCGCGCTTACGCGGAATTCCTGTCTTTCGAGATATCGATGCTCGCCAAACGGGTGATACCATGCCTCGACGTCAATCGGGGCCGGGTTGTGAAAGGTACGAATTTCGTCAACCTCCGGGATGCCGGGGATCCCGTGGAAGTTGCTGCGCGCTACGAGCGAGACGGAGCCGACGAGTTGGTGTTTCTCGACATCACAGCCAGCCACGAGCAACGCGATATCCTTGTCGACGTTGTCCGCCGGACGGCCGAGGTGGTGTTTATGCCCCTCACCGTGGGCGGTGGTGTCCGGACGATCGAGGACATTCGGGTTTTGCTCAATGCAGGTTGCGACAAGGTCTCGATCAACTCGGCGGCTTGCCGCGAGCCGGATTTCGTTCGGTGTGCCGCCCGTCGGTTCGGCAGCCAGTGCATCGTGGTCAATATCGACCCGAAGCGGGTTCACCGGGATGGGCACCAATTTTGGGAGGTGCACATCAACGGAGGGAGGGTCGGGACGGGCTTGGAGGCGGTGGCGTGGGCTCGCGAGGTGGAGCGTCTGGGCGCCGGAGAGATTGTTCTCACTTCGATGGATGCGGACGGAACCAAAGATGGTTATGATTTGGAGATCACCGCGGCGGTAACCGCGGCGGTGACGATTCCGGTGGTTGCCAGCGGTGGAGCCGGTTGTCCCGAGCACCTGGCGGACGCGATCGAGAAGGGGGGCGCCGAGGCGGCGCTGGCCGCAAGCATCTTTCATTACGGGCAGTTTACGATCCGGGAAACCAAAGAGGCGATGCGCCGCCGCGGAATCCCGGTACGGTTGTGATCGACGGAGCACAAACATGTCCAGCACGGCAGAAGGCGTACAAGAGCAACACATCGCGGTGGAGATCCGGCACCAGGAACTGGAGGTCGACAAGCTTTTCCGGGCGTTGGTCAAGCTGGAAGGGAGCGACCTGCACCTGAAGGTGAACATGCCGCCGCACGTCCGGGTGCGCGGAAGTCTGCGACCGCTGAACCGGCCGCCGATCAGCGACGAAGAAATGGAGCGGATGCTGTTTGAGTTGATCGACTGCGACCACCGGCTGAAGGACCGGCGGCGCAAGATCTTCGACGAGGACGGCGGAGTCGACTTTGCGCACAGCATGCTGGTGGACGATACGACGTGGCGTTTCCGGGTGAATATCCTGCAGCAGATGGGGCACATGGGGCTGGTGGCACGCCGGGTGAACAACAAGATCCCGGACTTCAAGGGGCTCCACCTGCCGCCGGTCCTGGAGGACCTCTGCAAGTTCGACCAGGGAATGGTTCTTCTGGCCGGCGTCACCGGTTCGGGGAAGAGCACCACGATCGCCTCGATGCTCAATTGGATCAACGAGAACGAGCGCGATCACATCCTCACGCTGGAAGATCCGATCGAGTATGTCTTCCATGACGACAAGTCGCTGATCAACCAGCGCGAGATCGGCCAGGACGTGCGCGACTTCATGATCGGCATGAAGCACGCCGTCCGCGAAGACCCCGACGTGATGCTGGTGGGCGAAATGCGCGACCGGGAGACGTTCGAAACGGCGATTCAGGCCGCCGAGACCGGCCACCTCGTCTTCGGAACGATCCATGCCTCGACGGCGCCGAGCACCATCGGCCGTATTCTCGACCTGTTTCCCGAAGGAATGCACAGCGCCATTCGCAGCGCGCTGGTCTTCAACATGAAGGGAATCGTGGCGCAGAAGCTGTTGCCGTCGATCAAGCCGGGGGTGCCGCGGGTGCCGACGGTGGAGATCATGACGTTCAATCCGACGGTCCGCAAGCTGATCATGGAGAAGCAGGACGAGAAACTCGCCGACGCGATCCGCATCGGGGAACGCGAAGGGATGCAGAGTTTTACCAAGAGCCTCAAGGACCTGGTGCAGGGGCGGATGATCGACCGGGCGACGGCGTTTGAGGTTGCACCGAACCCCGAATCACTCAAAATGGCATTGAAAGGCATCGAAGTCAGCGAACCCGGGATACTCTAATGCCTCGTTGGTCCACCATTGTCGTTGCGTCGGCCGCCGTGTGGGCGGCGAGTCTGGCTTTCGTTTCCGCTCAGGAGCCGGGGGGCGATCCTGCCGCGATGAGCGCAGACCCGGCGATGTCCGCCGAGATGGGCGAGGCTGCCGGCGCCGCCGAGAGCGCGCCGGCGACCGATGCCGGAGGGACGCTTCCGGACGGCTGGAGCGGGCCGGGCTCCTACTTGAGTTGGCCGAAGCTCCTCGGCTGCTGGATTCTGTTTCTCTTGTGGGTGCGGACGACCGACTGGGTGAGCACCGACGCCCAGGAATACAAGCTCAACTACCTGCGGTGGAACCCGATTGTTTTCGGCGTCTTCTTCGGGGCGTTCGTGCTGTTGTGGTTGATCCCGATCTTCTGGGTGGGGTTTCCGCTTCTGTTTCTCGCGTACGTGGTGCCGCTGACGGCGTACATCATTTACCGCAACGGCAAGGTCATGCAGCACCAGAAGGTGCTCACGAAAGAGCACATGCGGTACCTGATGGCCAGCTACCTGTCGATGGTCGGCGTGAAGGTCAAGGCGGAACGGGGCGATCCGCACGAATCGGGCCCTCCGGTGGTGCTTACCGCGCGGGGCGGGGCCACGGAGCGCGACGACAACGCCAACCAGATTTTGGCCAGGCAGACGCCCGGTTTTCGCGATGCCCGGAAGGCCATCGCGGACGGGATGGTCGTCCGCGCCGATGCGATCCTGCTGGAATACAGCCAAGAGGCCATGACCAGTAAACATCTCGTGGACGGCGTCTGGCACGAGGGGGAGACGAAACCGCGCGAGATCGGCGATCCGCTTCTGGTCTCGCTGAAGACGCTCTGCGGATTGAAGCCGGAGGACCGCCAGAGCCGGCAGGAAGGGAAGTTTACCGCGAAGTACGAGGGCGGCACCTACGCCGCCACGTTCGCCAGCCAGGGCACCAAGACCGGCGAGCGGGTGATGATGCAGTTCGAGAAGACCAAGATCCACTTCAACACGCTCGAAGAACTGGGCATGCGCCAGAAGATGCAGGAGCAACTCGCGGAGCTGATGGTCCTGAAGAAAGGCTTCGTGCTTCTGTCGGCCATGCCGGCCAACGGTCTGCGAACGCTGACCAATCTCGTGCTGCGAAGCTCCGATCGGTTCATGCGCGAGTTCATGGCCGTCGAGGATGAAGCGAACCGTTACGAAGCGATCGAGAACGTGATGGTTCAGACGTACAACGCGGCGGCGGGGCAGGCGCCGCTGGACGTCCTGCCGGACCTGTTCCTGATGGAGCCGAACGTGGTGGTCGTCCGCGATTTGGTCAACGGCCAGACGGTCGACTTGTTGAGCAGGGAGACCGCAAACAACCGGTTGATCCTGGCGACGATCCGCGCGAAGGACGCACCGGAAGCCCTGCTGCGGGTGTTGGCGATGAAGGCGTCGCAGGCGGAGTTTGCCCGCTGCGTGACGGCCGTGCTCAACGTGCGCCTGATCCGGAAGCTTTGCGAGCAGTGCAAGGAGGCGTATCAACCGGCGCCGGAAGTGTTGCAGCAACTGGGGCTGCCGCCGGATCGCGTCCAGTCGCTTTACCGTCCGCCGCAGCAGCCCGAGGACGTCTGCCCGAACTGCAAGGGGATCGGGTACGTAGGTCGTACGGGGCTGTTCGAGTTGCTGATGGTGCAGGATTCGATCCGGCAGGTCCTGGCGAGCACCCCGAAGTTGGACCTGCTCCGCCAGGCGGCGCGGAAGTCGGGTTTCCGGTCTTTCCAGGAGGAAGGGATCGTTCTGGTCGCCAAGGGCGTCACGTCGCTTCCGGAGTTGATGCGGGTGCTGAAGCAGTAGGTATCGTCGTTGATTGTTGGTCGTTAGGTTAACTGGGGAAACTCGAGCCCGGAAGTCTCCATCATGAGCTTTCTTCTTCCGCTGCTGCTGCTGGTGATTCTCTTCGCAAGTATGGCCCTGCTGTACGGCGAAGGGATATGGAGCAACGCGATCCGATTGATCAACGTGGTAACGGCCGGTCTGTTGGCGATGAATTTTTTCGAACCGATGGCGAGGTTCCTGGACGGCGTGGACAGCACCTTCACCTATTTCTGGGACTTCATTTCCCTGTGGGTGATTTTCGGTGTCAGCATGGTCGCGTTCCGGTATCTGACCGGCTTTGCTTCGCGGATCAAGGTCCGGTTCTTGAAGGTTGCCGACCAGATCGGCAGCCCGGTGCTGGCTCTTTGGGTCGGCTGGGTGCTGGTGAGCTTCACGCTCACGACGTTCCACACCGCGCCGCTGGCCCGCAACTTCCTGTTCGGGGCATTTCGGCCGGGGGAGAAGATGTTCCTGGGAATGGCCCCCGACCAGCAGTGGCTGGGGTTCGTGCAGCAGGTTTCCAAGGGATCGTTCAGCCGGTCGATCCCGGTGGCGTTCGATCCCAACGGCCAGTTCATCGCCAATTATGCGATCCGTCGCTCGAACCTCCAGAAGCAGGCTGAAGTGAACGGAACCTTCCGCGTCCAGTCCGGCAGCACGCCGAAAAGGTGAAAGGATCCATGGCCCAGACCGATCATTCCCACGCGCACCTGAGCGAGCAACCTGAAGAAGAAGTCGAGCAATACCGGCCGGTAAGCGGCCTGGCCGTCGCTGCACTGATCGTCGGACTTTTGTCGCTCGGCGCATGGATCGAGCCTTTTCTGGTGATCCTCGGGATCATCGGCTTTTTTGTGGGGCTGGCGGCGATGTGGCAGATCGCGCGGAGCGCGCCGGAAATGGTCGGTCGCAAGGCCGCGCTGGCCGGGCTGTTTCTGTCGGTCTTCGCCCTGGTCGGAGCCGGTTCGCAGTGGTACACGCACCGGATGCTGGTCCGCAAGGAGGCGACGCATTTCGCCCAGCGGTGGTTCGATTTGCTCCTGAACAAGCAGACGGGCAAGGCGCTTGAGATGACGAGCGATGCCGGTTCCCAGCCGGAACCGGTGATGGTGGACGATTCCCTGCAGACGCCGCCCGGGGCGCCGGAGGCACCGTCGGCGGAAAGCTATGCGAAGCGACCCGATATCCGGGCAATCCTGGCCGTTGCCGACCGCGCCCGTGCCCGATATTACCAGACGGAATGGCAGGAGGAGAAGGCAAAGGCCGATGAAGTCCAGCAGGTCTATGCGGTCACGTACGACAACGACGGCCGGAAGACTTCGTTCTTCGTCCGCTTGAAGATGGAACGTTCGATCGACGAGAAGGCCGAAAAAGCGTACTGGCAGATCAAGTCGAGCGAAGCCGGCATCAAGCCCTTGGCTTTGGGCGGAAAGCTGGACGGTTAGTGCGTTCGAGTTAATCCGGGCTAGCGCCGGGCCTCGCGAACGATGTGCCCCAGTTCGGGCAGGACCAGCTTCTCCATCGCCAGCCGGACGGCCGCGCGCGATCCGGGCATGGTGATCAGGACGGTACGTTGCATGAGACCCCCGGTGGCGCGGCTCAGCATGGCGGCGGGCCCGATTTCCTGGTAGCTGAGCATGCGGAACAGTTCGCCATAGCCCGGCAGCGGCTTGTCGAGAAGCCGGGTGACGGTTTCGAACGTCTGGTCGCGGCTGCCGATGCCGGTTCCGCCCGTCATCAAGACGGCGTCGACTTCAGCCTCGTCCCGCAATTCGACGAGCAGCGCGTGCATGGGCTCGGGTTCGTCGGGAATGATATGACGGCGGACCACCTGGTGCCCGGCCGCCTGGAGCATCTCGAGCACGGTGGCTCCGCCAAGGTCCGTCTCCAGGGTGCGGGTGTCGCTCACCGTAATCAGGGCACACCGGATCGTACGGGGGGCTTCGCTGCGGTGCTGATCCGGAACTTCCGTCATAACCAGTCTTCCGGGTGGTTGTTCGTTGTCAGGGCCCGTCGTGCTTACCTATACTAAGAGATATGCACTCCACAGGCCAGAAAGGGAGCATTTGAAACCGAGAAAGGGAGACGCAGTGAGCCGGATTTGTCGAATCGCGCTAGCGGCAACCCTGCTGGGAGTGGTCTGCTCTGCGGCCGTACACGCCGACGTCTTCGTGATGGCCAATGGCGGCCGCGTGGTCGGCGAGTTGCTCAATCCGGAGCAGACTCCCCGCGAGCAGTACACGGTTCGCACGTCCGAGGGCGCCACGATCACCCTGCATCGCGATCAGGTGCAGAAGATTCTGCACCCGCGTCCCGAGGAGCTGCAATACGAGAAGCTCCAGCCCCGCTATCCGGATACGGTTGAGGGCCAGTGGGAGCTGGCCGAGTGGTGCCGGGAAAACAACCTCCTCGAGCAGCGGGAGAAACATCTTCGGCGGATTCTGGAACTGGCGCCCGATCACGAGAATGCCCGTCGCGCCATGGGCTACAGCCAATTCGACGGCCGGTGGATGACGCAAGAGGAGGTGATGATCGCGCGGGGATACGTCCGGCATCAAAACCGCTGGATGTTGCCGCAGGAGATCCAGCTCCTGGAAGAGAACCGCAAGATGGAGCTTGCGGAAAAGGAGTGGATGCAGAAGGTCGAGCGGTGGCTTTCGGCCAAGGATCCGTCCGAAGAGCGAAATGCTTACCAGGCGATTGCGGGGATCCGCGATCCGTTTGCCGTCAGGGCGCTCAGCCGGGCCTTGATCGGCGAGGGCCGCGCCGCTTCTCGCGATCCGCGCGATCCGGCCAGGATTCTAATTATCGAAGTGCTGGCGAAGATCGGCACGGTAAAGGCGATTCAAGCCCTGGCCGTTTGTGCGATGGAGGACCCGATTGAAGAAGTGCGGTTGACCAGCCTCGATTACCTCAAGCAGCAGGACAATCCGGCGGCGGTGGATCATTTCATCGGCAGGCTGCGAGGCAAAGACAATGTCGAGGTGAACCGCGCGGCCGTGGCCCTGAAAGAGATGAATCATCCCTCGGCGATCGGCCCTTTGATCGACGCCGTGTCGACGAGACACAAGTACAAGGTTAACAGCGGCTCGGGCGGCGGCATTTCCACGACTTTCACACCCGAGGGCGGAAGCGGAATGTCGATGGGAGGGAATCGGCCCAAGATCATCGAGAAGGAGTTGCTCAACCGGCCCGTACTCGACGCGCTGGTTTCGCTGACGGGGGTGAACTTCGGATTCGACAAGGCGCGATGGAAGGCGTGGTACGCATCGCAGCGGCGTCAGCCGGGCATGGACGCGCGCCGCGATTGAGAGCCTGTCCCAAAACCTCGCGAGAAGAAGGGGACAGGCACATTTTACTCCGAAGACTCCGCAAAATGAGCCAGTCCCCGACGGTTTTGGGACAGGCTCTGAGACCGCTTGACTCTCGTCGCATTCTCTTCCCAAGAAGCAAAAGCAGTCGCCGGGCTACGAGTCTTGCCGTAACGACCGGCAAATATCTAGGAGGGTACTTGTAGGCACCTCTTCGGTGGCGGCATTCATCGCAGCAGCGGCGCTACTTCTGACGTAGAGTTATGGTGAAAAATCCGGCCACCGGGGCCCCGGCCGGAGACTCTGCCATTACCGGAGCTAGCGTTTGCCATGCTTACCAATACCATGGAAAGCCCCGGGCAGGTTCTCGCTGCGATCCTGTCCGACGAATCGTTTCGTCCGTCACCGCCCCGATGTCTCGAAGACACGGGGGTTCCCCCATCGCTCTTGGAATCGCTGGTCATCAAGCACCTGGCGATTGTGGGGGCGAATAGCGGCCGGGCGATTGCCAAGCACACGTGTTTGCCGTTCGGTGTGCTGGAAGGGTTGTATCAGTCGCTCCGGTCGCGCCAGTGGATCGTCCATCGCAGTTCGGCACCGCTGAACGACTACGTGTATGTGCTGACGGAAGAAGGCCGCAAGCAAGCTCGCATCGCATCGGCCGCCTGCGCTTATGCGGGTCCGGCCCCGGTGCCGCTCGGCGAGTACGTTCTGTCGGTGGAGGCTCAGACGATCCGTGCCGAGGCTCCCAAACGCGAGCAGTTAAGAAAAGCGTTTTCCGATATCTCCGTGGATCCGAATCTCTTTGAGAGCCTCGGGCCGGCGGTTAACTCCGGGGCGGGGTTGTTTCTGTACGGGGCTCCCGGCAACGGCAAGTCGACGCTTGCCAAGCGGATCACGCAATGTTTCGGCCAGCACATTTGGCTTCCGCAGACGGTGGTCGAGGACGGGCAGATCATCAAGCTCTTCGACGCGGCGTACCACGAGGTCGCCGCGGAGGAGGGGCAAGGACTTATCAAACAGGCGGAACACGACCAGCGGTGGCTGCGGATCCGCCGGCCCACGGTCGTGGTGGGCGGCGAACTGACCATGGACAATCTCGAAATTCGCTACGATCCGCACAGCAACGTGAGCGAGGCGCCGCTGCAAATGAAGAGCAACTGCGGCTGTCTGCTGATCGACGACTTCGGCCGGCAACGGATCGAACCGGCGGAGTTGTTGAACCGCTGGATCGTCCCGCTGGAGGGCCGCCAGGATTTCCTCACCCTTTCGACGGGCAAGAAGATCCAGGTTCCCTTCGAGCAGTTGATCATCTTCTCGACGAACCTGGAGCCGGCCGACCTGGTGGACGACGCGTTTCTTCGGCGGATCCCTTACAAGATCGAGATCGCCGACGCCGACGAGGACGAGTTTCACCGCCTGTTCCGGCTGTATGCCAACACCTTCGCGTGCGACTACCGGCAGGAGGTGGTCGACTACCTGATCGCGAAACACTACCGGCCGCACAACCGGCCGATGCGCCGGTGTCATCCCCGCGACCTTTTGAGCCAGGTCCGCAATTACTGCACGTACAACGAGCTGCCGCTGGAGATGCGACCGGAGTATTTTGACCGCGTCGTGACCAGCTACTTCACCGTCGTGCGAGGAAAGTAGGATTTGCGTTTCCGGCGCCCGGCCAGCGCGAGCGGTTGTCTGATCGGGAATCGATCGGAGTCGCTGTCTTACCCAGCCAGTCCTTTAGCGATGCCGTATTTTCGAACCAGCGCCGCGTCTTCCCCCGGCTGATCGCTGTACCGGTCGTAGATTCCGATGATCACGGCGTCGGACGGCTTGATGGCCGCGAACGTGTCGCGGAAAGCCTGCTCCACCCACGGCTTGCGGTCGGAGAGACGGCCGGCGGCCAGGATCTTGAACGCCAGGCACGGACGCCGGGTATTGCGGATCGCCTGGAACATCCGCGGCGGGTCTTCCTTGAGATAGACCTCGTTGACCGGCAAGGGAACGTGGCCGAGCAGGTTCTTGAGATCCGCTTCACTGCGGTGCCGTTCGTAGACGCAGGTCATGTAGTAGTCGAGATCCCACCCTTTCGACTCGACCGCATCGACCACGTCGGGCATGTGCGTGGATACGCCGACCAGCATGCCCGTGTCGCGAACCCGCTTGAGGAAATCGTGGATCTCGTCGAGCCGGCCGGCTTTGAAGAGCCGATCGGTCACCTCGCCGTGGTGCGCGACGCCGATGCAGCCGCCCTCGGCGAGCTTGGGCAGGTCGTTGGGATTCTGCCCGAGCGAGATCGCATGCATCCGGCCGCCTTCATCGACAAACCGGCGGTAGAGATCCAAATTGACCAGCCCGGAGACCTGCCAGCAGTTGATCCCGACTTCCTGGCATCGTCTCAGGGTCGCGAGGATTTGCTCGGGCGTGTAGTAGTCGCGCATCTGCTCGTTGACGAAGAATGACAGGTGCGATCCGCCGTTGAACGGATTGGACCCGCAGATGAGCCGCGAGAGGTGGTACTTTCCGAACGGGACCTGCGGCAGCTTTGCGTTCTCGGGGGCGGCCGCCGTTGCCCAACTCTCCCGGGCCGCTGCCAGGCCAAGGGATGCCGCTCCGGCGGCTTTGAGGAAGTCGCGGCGGCCGTTGTGTCCGCACGGACATGGCCCGGTCGGCTGGATCTGGCCTTTGGCTGGCTGCACGGAATCTCGACTTTCGCAATCGCTCATCAGCTTGCTCCTCGATATCCAAGAACGGCGCCCTCCGCCCACCGGACGGTCTTTTCTCGGCGGCAATCCCATTATAACCGGTGATTGCGACACGGCACCAGTTGAATGGGACGGAAATCTTTCGCTCGGACATTCTGGTCCAGTCTCTGCGCCGCCACCGGCCCTTTCCGTGCCGGTAAACAAGTCCTCCAGCCGGACGGATCGAATTACCTGGGCCTGTGCAAGCACAACTGGGGGTGAAGCCCGGCGACGAATTGACGTTGGAAGAAGAGAACGGCAAATGGTACATCGAGCCTGCCAAGCCGGCCCCGAAAGGCTCGCCAGGCGAGCAACGTCAAGGGGTTTTGAAGCCGGCTGCGATCAACGAGGAAGATCTTGGCTGGGATGAACTCGAGTATGGTTCGGTGCCGCTGCGACGCGTTGGGAACGTGAGGATTCGAATCGAGCGGCAAGGCCGCCTGGCGCCCATGGCTGTTGATCCGGAGGATGAATGAACTTTCATGGAGCCATTCTGGATTGCGGTCAGCGAAGCGATGTTGCGGCAGGGCGACCTGTTGCCGGATTGTTGGATTCCGGAATTCCGGGCTGATTCTGCCGAAGCCGGGGATGAATCTCGCGTCGCGCACATCAGCCAGGCCGATCTTATTGTCATCACTCAAAGCTGCGATCTCGAACACGGGAAGAGTTCGCTTGTGGCATTGTGCCCGGTCTGGTCCGTCCCGGCGTTCGAGGAGGCACAGACGAACCAGGGCCGTGGCAAGTCGGCGGGCGGTTGGCGTGATTATTGGAACAATGTTCGCAAGGGCCGCTCGCCGACACTCCACTTGTTGGCGTCCGCGACGCTGCTTGGCGAAGCGCGTGCTGCTTTGCTGGTGGATTTCCGCGCAATCTACAGCCTTCCCTATGGCTATCTGACCCGTCACTCGCAACAACTCGGCGAGCGGTGGCGTTTACGTTCTCCTTTCCTGGAACACTTTTCGCAGGCCTTCGCGCGCTCGTTCATGCGGGTCGGCCTGCCATCGTCGGTGCCAGAATTCTGACAGTAAACTAACGAACGTGGCAACGTCGCCGGCCCGCTGGGCCTTCCCGAGGCTCGCGCGGTGCAGATGCCGCCAAACTCCGCTCCACTGCCAATGCTCGGCCCGTTCCACCAGCTTCGCGCGTGGGCGCATTGGCCGCCACGTAGTGGCAGTGCGTGAGAAAGTACTCGTCCAGCGCGCGGATCAACTCCACCCGGCCACCCCACGTACGTCTTGTCCACCAACTCCACTTTCGGGACCGTCCCATTCTTTTTGCCCTCTCATGCCTTAGAAAACCTGACCGCCAATCCACCAAACCGCTCTCAATCCACCCACAGATTCTCCGGAAGAGCCGGAAAAAGAGGCCAATGCCGCCGTCCTGATGGCACGCTTTGGCATCGCGGGGTACACTGGAGGCATTTCTCAGTCGGTTTGACTCTCGCCCGTTCTGTGAGGCTGTCTCATGACGCTGTTTCGTTCTGCGGGTGCGGCTCTATTCTTGATGGTGCTTGGCGCGACCATTCCGCTCGGGGCCGCTGACAACGGAGTCTCGCCCCCCTGGTCGCCGCGCGTTCAAACGGTGCTCGATTCGACCGTGCCGCTGGAATACTCGCGAGGCGGGCGGCTGCCGCTGTATCTCTGGCCCGCGAGCAACCCGGGGAAGCTGGATTCCGCATCCGCCGAAGAGCTGGTCGGTCAGCTCGACCGGCGGGGTGTCGGCCTGATCAGCTCGTGGTCGCCGTCGCGGCGGGAACAGAGCCTGGAGCAGGCCGTCGCGATTGCCCGCGCCCAGACAAAGCTGGGGCTTCGCGTCAATGTCAATGCAACGGCATGCCTCCACCGTTTCTTCAACGGGGACGAGAGCACGGCCCACGTCGACGAGCAGGGCCGGCCGTTGTGGGATGAGTCGTTCAATGTTCATTCGAAGCACGCGATGGGGTGCCCCTTCGCGCTCGAACATCGCAAGGACCCCATCCGCGAGCAGGTCGAATTCTTCGCCGAAGCGTACCGCACCGCCGGACTTAGCGTGGACTTTGTCTTCGCCGACTGGGAGATCGACGGGCCGATCGAGGTCAACCGGGCCCACGAGGCCTCGAAGAAGTGCGTACGCTGCCGCAAGCAGTTTCAGGACATCGGCAACTTCCTCGAGTTCCAGAAGGTGCTGCGGGAGATCCGCAGCGAACTGCAGCGCTACGCCTTCAGCGATCCGGTCCTGGCGCGTTTTCCGAAGGCCCTGGTCGGAAACTATGCCGTGTATCCCCATAACGGTTTCCGCTACTGGTACGACTACTTCGAAACGTACGTCGACGGCCAGCCTTGCATCGCCGACCAGCGGGCGAAATACCGGCACTGGGCCAATGAGTTCGCCGGCACGGGATACACGTTTGCAATGCCGGTGGTCTACACCTGGTACCCGACCTTCGGCTGGTATGATTTCGAAGACAGCGACTACCGCTGGTTCTACAACATGCTCCTGGTGGCCGGCAACGCCGGTCGCCACACGCCCGCCGAGACTCCGATCATCAGCTTCGTCCATTGGCACACCACCGCACCGCCCCAGGACGCGGACCCGAACGTCAAGCAGATGAGTCCGCAAGCCTACCGGGAACTTCTCTGGCACATGTTGCTGCGGGGCACCGATACGTTCTTCCTCTGGTGTCCGAAGGATGAAGACGCGGAGGAATGCCGACTGGTGCACGAGGTCTACGCGGCCGCCCAGCAGTACGGCGAGTTTCTCGAAAAGGGCGTACCGGTGACGTTCGAGGTGCCGGCGCAACCGGCGGCGGTCGTCTCGGGGCTGGTCCTGGGCGAGCGGGTCCTCGTGCGGCGCACCGATTTCGGCGGATCGAAGAAGCCGGTGGAGATCGCCGTCGGAAGAAAGCGGTTGTCGATCGATCCCGAGCCCGGGAAGAACCAGATCCTCACGTTGCCCTGAAGGATGAACGGATGAACGAGCCTCACCAAATCGGCAGCAGGCACACCGGTGCCGTCCGCGTTTTCGCATGCGTGGTTTTCCTTGTAGTCGGTTCGCATCTCGCCGCCGCCGCAGACTCGATTCGCACCCGCGCCGCCCGGTCCGCGCGCGAGTCGTATCGTGCCGTAAAGAGCATCGCCCTCTCGGAGTATCCGATCGGTGTGTTCGACTCCGGCACGGGCGGGCTTGCGGTCCTCGAGGCGATTCTCACGCTCGACACCTTCGACAACACACGCGGCAACCCCGCGCCCCAGGGCGACGGCAAGCCTGACCTCGCCGAGGAGTCGTTCGTTTTTCTGGCCGACCAGGCCAACATGCCCTACGGCAACTACGCCGGGCTTGGCAAGCAGGCGTACCTGGAGGACCTGATTGTCAAGGACGCCGAATTCCTCCTGAGTGACCAATACTTTCCCAATGCCGAATCGGATCCCGTCCGCGGCAAAGCTCCGGTGAAGGCCATCGTGATCGCGTGCAATACGGCCACCGCGTACGGAAAGGACGATATCGAACGACTTCTCGCCGACGCCGGGCTCGGTATCCCGGTGGTCGGCGTGGTGGACGCTGCTGCGCGGGGCGCACTGGACGCGTTTGCCGAGGGTCAGGGCGGCGCGGTCGGCGTGCTGGCCACGCGGGGCACGGTTCTCTCCGGCGCGTATCCGCGAGCAATTCAAGCCGAGGCCGCGCGCCGCAAATGGTCGCAAACGATCCACGTCGTCCAGCAAGGCTCGCTGGGGCTGGCCGGCGCGATTGACGGGTCCCGGGAATTCATCGTGCCGCCGTCCGTTTCGCCCGGCCCGCGCGATGACTACCAAGGCCCTTCGCTGAGTCGTTCCGTGGCCGGGATCGACGGCAGCATCCTTCCGCGATATGCTTTCGATTTCTCCGAGGGCCGAATGCTTTTCGAAGGCTCTCCGAGCGAGCCCGCCGTCTTGCAGCTCAACAGCGTGGAAAACTACCTGCGATACGACCTTGTCTCTCTGCTGGAATCGCTTCGCAACTCGCCGCGCCCGGAGCCGCTCCGGGCGATCATTCTCGGATGCACCCATTTCCCCTACTACGCCGAGACGTTTCGCCGGGAACTCCGGCGCCTCCGGGATTACCGTGAAGACGGCGTTTCCGTCTACGGCGACTGCCTCGCTTCGAGCATCGAATTGATCGACCCTGCGCGACTCACGGCGCGAGAGCTGTACCAGTGCCTCGCGAAGAACAACACGTTCGACTTGACGGCCGAAGACCCGCTTAGCCCGACCCGGGGCGAGTTCTTCATCACGGTGCCGTGTCGGCCAGCGCCGGGCGTCGAACTGACGCCGGAAGGGCAGTTCACCTACGTCTACAAATACGGGCGCGATCGCGAGAACGTCGGGGCGGATTATCGGGCAGTGCCTCTCCGACCGGAGGACCTCGATCTCGAAACCGCCGGGCGGCTTCGAAAGCAACTGCCGCTTGTGTGGGAGTTAATGAGCGAGTTCAGCGGGTGCGACCGGTGAGGCTGGGTTCCGGCCAACCGGAGGTACCCGGCCCAAGGCCCGGCCGTGCCCGGATAGGCACAGAAGACTTCCCGGGCAGCATTTCGACCTGAACGGCACCCACCCCTCTGTCTGAGCCCCGCCGTGGCTGGGGTTGCGCCTGCCTCCTTTCATCCTCGGCACAATTTCAGTACGATCATAGGGTTAAACTGTTATGCACCACTGAGGAGAGAGATTCTATGGCGGAGAAGGCCATCCTCATCGTCGGCGATCAGCGGATCGAGTTGCCGATTCTGATCGGGACCGAAGGCGAGCGGGCGGTCGACATTACCGACCTGCGTGCGCAGACCGGCCTGGTCACGTACGATCCCTCATTCGGAAACACGGCTGCCTGCAAGAGCGACATCACCTTCATTGACGGTGAAAAAGGGATCCTTCGCTACCGTGGCATTCCCATCGAGCAGTTCACCGAAAAGCCCAACTTCGTCGAGGCCGCCTGGCTGCTGATTTTCGGGCGGTTGCCGACGAAAGACGAGCTGGAGCTTTTCAGCCAGCGACTCACCGAGAACGAGTTGCTGCACGAAGGCCTGCGGCATCAGTACTCGCACATTCCGGTCGACGCGCCGCCGATGGCGATCCTCTCTGCGACCCTGAACAATCTCGCCTGCTACCACCAGCAGTTCTTGAAGCTCGACGATGATGAATCTCTCGTCGAAGCAGCCGCTCGCTTGATCAGCAAGGTGCGAACGATTTCGGCATTTTCGTACCGGCGGTCGAAAGGCCTTCCGTTCAACTACCCCGATCCGAATCTTCGCTACTGTGCAAACTTCCTGCACATGATGTTCTCGATTCCGTACAGGCAGTACATCATCACGCCGGAGATCGAAGACGCCCTGAACCTGATCTTCATCCTTCATGCCGACCATGAGCAGAACTGCAGCACGTCGACGGTCCGGGCCGTCGGCTCCGCCCGGGCCAATCTGTTTGCATCCTGTGCGGCGGGGGTCAGCGCCTTGTGGGGGCCGTTGCACGGCGGCGCCAACGTCGAGGTGATCGAGATGCTCGAACGGATTCACGCCGGCGGACTCTCGGCCGAAGAGTGTCTTCGGATGGCGAAGGACAAGGACAATCCGTTCCGCCTCTACGGCTTCGGCCACCGTGTGTACAAGAACTACGATCCCCGGGCGAAGATCCTGCGGGAGTCCTGCGACCGGGTGTTTGCCACGCTGCGGCGGCAAGATCCGCTGCTGGACATTGCACGCAAGCTCGAAGAACTGGCGCTGAAGGATCCTTATTTCGTCGACCGCAAGCTTTACCCCAACGTCGATTTCTACAGCGGCATCCTGCTCCGCGCGATGGGGATCCCGACGAACGTGTTCACCGTCTGCTTTGCCATCGGACGGCTCCCCGGCTGGATCGCCCAATGGAAAGAGCAGCACGAGGACCCCACCAGCCGCATTACCCGTCCTCGCCAGGTTTACACCGGTCCTGCCCAGACCGATTACGTTCCGATAGACCAGCGGTAATCCAAACGACCTTGACCGGGCTGGGCAGAACTGGTATTCCAACCGCCCTGTCGAAGCGCAGCCCGACTGCGCAATCGTTGTCCTCCGGCAAGGGTCGGCCCGGTGCAGTCTCCAACAACCCAACTGGTTTTCCTCCTTGGCCTGCTGGCGGTGATCGCTGCCCCGGTCCAGGGGCAAAGGATCCAGTTTCCGTCGCCGGTCGATCCCGGCGGCAGCCCGGCGGCGGGTGGCGGCTCCGTCTATACTCCGCCAGGCGCCAGTTCGGTCGTACCGCCGACTTCTGCGGCGCCGCCGAGCGTCTACGGTGGAAGTCTGCCCGCAGTGACAATTCCCCCATCGGCTTACGGCAGTCCGGGACAGACGGTTGTTTCGCCACCTGCAACCCTTCCGCAGTACTCTCCTCCCCAGGTGCCAAGCTATGGTCCGGGGATAACACCCGGTCCCACAGCAACGTTTCAAGGTGGGATACAGCCGCCGCCGACCACATGGGACCCTTACGCCACGCCGGGGGCACAGAACCCGAGCCTTCTTCCCCAAGATCCCTATTTCCCGCCGCCGCCTGGCTTTGGCCCGGGAGTGCCGATGACGAAATTCCTCCAGGACATCCACCTGGAGCACTTCTGGATTCCCCGGAACGACGAGAACGGACTGGGGCTGAACGACAGTGAAATTGCCGCGACGTTTGCCTTTCCTTTCTTCTACAACGAGCAGGCGCCGCTGCTGGTGACGCCCGGCTTCGGCTACCAGGCATGGGACGGGCCGAAGCCGCCGCATCCCGATATGCCGCCAAACACCTACGAGGCGTTTCTGGAACTGGGGTGGAACCCTCAGCCGACGCCCTGGTTGAGCGGCGAACTGGCGATCGGCGCGGGCGTCTTTTCCGATTTCAGCGACGTCAATAGCGACAGCATTCGTTACTTCGGCCGCGGGCTGATGGTGCTGACATTTTCGCCCAGCTTCCAGATCAAGGGCGGCATCATCTATCTCGATCGCCTCCGTATCAAGCTGTTGCCGGCCGGCGGAATCGTTTGGACGCCGAACAGCGACGTTCGATTCGATATCTCCTTTCCGGACCCCAAGCTCGCCTGGCGTTGGACAACGGTTGGAAACACCGAATGGTGGTCGTATGTCCGCGGCGAATACGGCGGCGGATCGTGGACGGTGGAACACCTCGTCGGCGGCGGGGATGTCTTTGAACAGGTCGACTACAACGACTTGCGGGTGGCCGTCGGGCTCGAGTGGCTGACCCTCCGCGGTTTCGGCGGTTTTTTCGAGGTGGGACTGGCGTTTGAACGCGAGTTGCTTTTCGCGGAGACTCCGGGGGTGTTTGAGCCCGATCCGATGGTGTTTCTCGGCGGGGGCGTCCATTTCTAGAGTTGACCGTGAAGACTCCAATCGTTTTACTTCAACGAACCGCCGCGATTTCAAAAGGCTCAGCAGCCCGGTTGCTGGCAGACGGATTCCCGCTGCCCCAAGCGGTCGCTCGATGTCAGCAGCCTGGCTGCTTGGTGTTCCGGCGGGTGGTTGTCTTCTTTCCGGTCGCAATCCTGCTGTGGCTGACGGCAGGGCTCGCCGTCTCGCAGCAGGTGCGACGCTTGCCTGAGGTCCTTCCGGCGAGCGAAGCGTTTCCGGTACGGCAACTCGGATTCGTCGAGACTCCTGATGGCCGATTCCTCGCACCCGACGGATCGATTCTCTCGGAAGGCGAGGTTCTTTACGAGTCTGCGGAACCTCTCATCCCGGGGCCCTACGGGCCGGAGACGCGTCTGCCTGGGCTGCCTCTGGAGGCCCCGGCTCCGATCAATCCCGACCGGCCGCCCGACGCCCGCGACGGTATGTTTCAGAAGCTTACATTCAGCGAAACATGGCTGATGGACGGGAGCGAGGACGACTCGTTCGGCATGAACGAAGTCGAGCTCAAGACCGTCCTGGCTGTGCCGATTCCCTCGCGCGACTTCCCGTTGATCATCACGCCCGGGTTCGCCGTCCGCTACCTCGAAGGCCCGCGCGCCAGCGATCTTCCGCCGCGGGTGTACGATGCCTATACGCAGTTTCGCTGGTTTCGCAGGTACACGCCCCGCTGGGCGTCGGATCTGGCGGTCGCGCCGGGTATTTACAGTGATTTCGAGCAAGGCGGCGACGAGGGACTTCGGATCACGGGCCACGGCGCCGCCCTATTCGACTGGACGCCGACAACGAGAATCATCTTCGGTGTCGCCTACCTGGACCGCGACGACCTGCAAGTATTGCCGATCGGTGGAATCATCTGGAAGCCGAATCCCGAATGGGAGTTCAAAATCGCCGCTCCGCGTCCCGAGATTGCTCGCCGGGTCTATTGGTCGGGATTCACCGGCGACCGGGTTCAAGACTGGCTCTACCTGGCCGGAGAGTTGGGCGGCGGCACCTGGGCTATCGAACGGGAGGGCGGTGCGGTCGACCGATTCACGTATCGCGACTTCCGCGCCATGCTGGGCATCCGCCGCAAGGCGATCGGCACGCTGGACGGTTGGCTGGAAGTCGGCTACGTTTTCGGCCGCGAGATCGAGTATGAAAGCGATACTCCGGATGTCAGCCCCTCCGATACGATTCTGGTCCGTGCGGGATTGACGTATTGAGAGCCTATCCCAAAACCGTCGGAGGAGAGGGAACAGGCACATTTTGCTCCGAAGACTCCGCAAAATGAGCCAGTCCCCGATGGTTTTGGGATAGGCTCTGAGCGCAACGGTACCGACTCGACATCGTCGACGTGCCGAGGAACTGGCAGGCCGGCTCAAGGCGACTGCGGCCGACGCCGCCTTCCAGCGGCAATGTGCGGCCTGGACCGACCCGCTGCCTCGCCCTGCCCGACACCGGGCTCGAGACCGAAAAAGCCGATCGAGCGCGTTGCAGCTTCTACCGGATCTTCCGCCAATGGCTCGCTTGAGCACAACGCCCCCGCTGGCCAATCACGATCAACGCCTGCATGGGCACCATCATCGTGATGTCCGACACGACGGCCTGTATGCCGCTGAGCTGGCTGAACTGGTTCAAGGCCGATGGAAGCGGCTCATTCCGAGCCCGCGATTCGCGTGGATGATGGTCTACGGCGACTATCTGCGCGAAATCGGCTACGCCGCCCACAAGATCGGACTGGTGTGGGATAATGTTTCGGATCGGACGGTGCTTGAAATCAGCATCCCGCAGCGTGCAAGATCCGCTCGGCAAGCGGGACCTACGGCAGATAATCGCATCCCCTCACGATTGCCATCAGCCCGGCTGCTTCCCAGCAGCCGGGCTGATATTCTGAAAATTCTTATCTGCCGCTCGCCTAAAGTGAAATCAGCATCCGCGGCGTGCAAGGTCCCGCTCGGCGGCAAGGACCTACTGGACAATGAAAAGTTGTCTCCGGCAGTGCGGCCCGAGGCGATGTCGGTTGCACGCAGGGTCCACGGGCCGGGCAGTCGTTCAGCGCGGCAGGAATGACGGCGTGGATTTCGGCGGCGGCGGACAAAACGTTTTGCATAGTGGCGGACGGGCG
This sequence comes from Thermoguttaceae bacterium, assembly GCA_040768665.1. Lineage (GTDB taxonomy): Bacteria > Planctomycetota > Planctomycetia > Pirellulales > Thermoguttaceae > JABWBD01. The sequence goes on along the minus strand of JAXGMN010000050.1, from coordinate 25,812 downwards.
CTGCTTGAGGATCGACCAACTCGATCCGCACACAATGCCGGGCCTGCGGCGGTACCGAGGAAGCGAAGGCAACCTCAACCGGCAGGTCGGTTCCCGCGCGGGCTTCCCGGGGCGTACGTACTTCGATGCCCTGGACGTTGTAGGGCATGAGGGCATAGATCTTGGGCTGCCCGGGAACCAGCGTGGCAGCCACCGCGTCCGTTTCGCCGAGCGGTTTTTTGTCGCGGACGTCGTAGACGAACGCCTTGTGAGGCATGCCGATGCGGACCGAACGGGACTGCTCGCCGATAAACTTGTCGTCGGGAAGAATGGCGACGTAGAGCGTGTCGCCATCGGCAAACCGGACCGTCTCCCATGGCCCCTCCGGCGAGATCGCGACCTGGGGCTTGAGTCCGACACCCTCGAGGAAACCGCCGACCGTTCGCCGCTCGGGCTCGCCTTCTCCTTTCTGGCGGAGGCTGCGATACTGCTCGATGGCCGTGTTCAAGAGAACAGCCGTGCCTTTGCCGGCGCCATGGACGAAGACGGCCGGCGAACCCTCGGCGGCAGCCGGCTTCGCAGCGGCGGCCATTAGCGCCGTGTCGTAGACCGTCAAGCCCGATTCGATTTCCTTGCCGTCGAGTTGGAACCGGATCGGTTTTGCGCCCTCCTGCTTTGGCAGCCCGGATCGGGAGACGCCGAAAAGATCGTCGAGCAGGCCGGCCCGCGGGAGATAGCCGTCGTCCTCGAGAATGCCCGGCAGCGTGTCGGCGATCACCAGCCCGCCCTGCTGGACGAAGCCTCGAATCGCCTCGGCTTCCTTGCGACTCAGGGCGGTGCAGGCCGGCATCAAGAGCACACGGTAGTCTTCGAGCTTGCCTTGCTCGATCTCTTCGTAGGAGAGCATGCGGTGCTGGTAGCCGAGATCCTCGACCAATTGGGCGAATGCCCATTGCGCGTCGCCGGGGCGGCGGCCGAGGAGCGTGCCGGCGTGAACGCTGGCCTGGCTGTAGTGGATGGCGATGCCGTCGTCGAGGCGCCGGGCGCCGAGCAGCAGCTTGCCGATCCCGCTGCGGATCTCGCCGATCGAGTCGCGCATCCAGTGGAACTGGGGCGTGGGCCTCAGGTCGGGGAAGAGCATCGCCGGGCCCGTGTTGTAGGAGGTCCAGTACCAACTGCTGTTCAGCCCATGGAAGAGTAAATGCCAGGCGAGCCACTTGGCGGCCGTTTCGTCGCGATTGCCCGTGTGGTTGTACCACGAACCGAGAATCGCGCCGGGCCGATGCCACGAGCGGAGATACTCGATCTGCGGCGGCCGCACGGCGTAGACCTGGTTCAGGTCGCAATGGCGGCAAAGCTGGTAGAAGTCGTAGCCGTGCCAACTGTTCAGGTCGAAGACGCCGTCGAAACCGACGCGGGCATCCGGGTCGACCGAGCGGATCGCCTCGCGGCCCTTGGCATGGGCGCGGGTGAAGACGCCGTCCATGAACAGGCGGTGCAACGCCCACCGCGGCCAAAGCTTCGGGTTCTCCTTCACGTCTTCCAAGGTTGCGGGGATCACTTCGTCCCACGCGCGATACTCGGTCTGCCAACGGCCGTTGAGCTCGTCGAGCGTACCGTAGCGCTTCTCGAGCATCTCGCGGAACTCGGCCAGGCAGGTGGGCGAGGTGCAGACGCTCACCGAGTTGGCCCGGACCAGGTAGTTCTCGTCGCCCAGGGTGTAGCCCGGCACACCGTACCGCGAGGAGCCGAGAGCCCGGTCGCGGAGGCCCGCCGTCCATGACTCAAGGTGCTTGGGGTCGGTGAGGCAGGGACGGCGAACGCGATCGGTTTTCTGGTCCGAGTGGATCCGCGTGATGTAGGGAATACTCCACAGGCCCTGGCGTGCGGCATTGCGGCAGTAGATTTCGGCCGTCGCGGCATCGCCGCCGGTCAGGCCCGTGTTGTCGATCCAGTCGACGCCGCCAAGCGACAGAACCTGGTTGATGAAGTGGCGCACCGCCCGATTGCTTCCGTCGGACCAGGCGAGGAAATGGTAGTCGCCATCGTCCTGCCAGGTGGTGCCCAGGTATTGCAGCCGCTGATCGAGCCAGCGGTCGCCGCCGTCGAGCCGGACGCGGAGCTCGGCCAGCGGCCTGATCGGTTGCCGCAGTGGAATGCTGAACGATAGTTCCGCTGCACTCGGGACCGACTGTTGTCTTGCCAGGATGCGGCCCAACGTGTCGCGCAGCTCCAGCGTAACGCGGGGTTCGGCGGGCAGGCTGCTGAGCCGGACCTTGCCCGTGACGGGATTCCCCCGCGGAATCGCTTCCTCAGGCAGTTCCACGGCGAGAATCCGCGGCACGTCCGATTGCCGTTCGCGGCGGGCCGTGTTCCAGCCGAGCGTGCGACCCTCCTTCTTGATCAGAACGCTGACGAACTGCGCCCCGGCGGCCGGCCCGAGCTCAGCGAGTTTGTGCCGCGATGTGCCCCGCGGGAGATCGAGTTTTTCCTCAGTCCGTTGGCGAACGGCCCGCAATCCGTCGTCGGCGATGATCTCGAGACTCGCCCCGGGCACCGGGTCCGCCGACTCGAAGCTCACTTCGTCGCCTTGTTGAGATACCTGGACCCGGACGGGCATCTCGCGCCGCGCGGCCCAGAGCACGCCCGCGGCGAAGAGGGAGTGGTAGTAGTCGTAGAAGGCAAGGTTGTCCGGATCCTGAACGCTCAGAAGCGGCGTCAGGCCGTGCAGCGCGCTGCGGGAAGCCGTCGGATAGTGGAACACGAGGATCCGGCCTTTGCCCGCCGCATAGGCCGTCCAGATGGGGCGATTCTCGGCGGCTATGGCGTCGAGCACCGGCAACTGCTCGGCTCGCACCACCCCGGGCGACCAATCGATTTTGCTGACGTCCTTGCCAAACTCGTCCAGCAGCTTCGTCGCGGTACCCAGGAGGATCAGGCCCGCGCCGCCTCGGACCTTTTCCACGATCCGGCTGCGGAGGTTCTCCGGGATCAACTCCGGCTTGAAGCCCGAGAAGATGAGGCAATCGCGATCGGCACGCAGTTTCGTGGAGAGGTCGGCCAGCACGTCGATCTGGTTCTTGCGAGGGTAGCCGTAAGCTCCGTAGGAACCGTAAAGATAGAGCGACCGTTCGGAGAGGACGCTGTCGGCCTCGGAGAAGCATACGGTCTCGTGCTCCATTGCCAGTCGCTGAGCCAGTTCGACCGTTTCGCGCTGGTGCCATCGCTGGCCGACCACCAGGGTTCGGACGGGACCGCCGGCAAGCGGCCGGGCCCAGGCAATGTGCGGAGTGACGATCTCGGCGGTCATCTCGTCGTAGGGCGTGGATCGGCGTCGGTCCTGGACCCGTTCGGCAAGCAATCGGACGCGGGTCTCGGGCAGCCTGGCGGCAGGCAGCACCCCGGCGGTCCAGTCGTGGGCGGCAACCGCCGCGACGTCGGCGGCGATCATCGAGCCGCTTTCGCGGAGGTAATTGCGGTGCAGGGCCACGTCGTTCATGGGGGTGAAATCCCAGAGGCCGACGGTGATCCTGCGGCTGCCGGGTTTCGCCGATAGTCGCGTGGTGATCGGATAGCTGCCGACCGTCACCTTGGCGGTTGCTACTTCCTCGGGCACGTAGACCAGTCCGCACGGCCCGCCCTTGGCCGGATCGCCGTCCATCAGCTTGTCGTAGTACAGGACCCAGGGCTCTTTCTCCCGATCCAGGTCGACCGAGTTCGAGGCTTGGGTCTCACTCTCAGCGGTCGCAATCCAGCGGTCGCGCGGCTCGGTAAACGCATGGGGGTAGCAGCGGAGCTCAAGCTCCCACTTCTCAACCTTTGTCTCGGGCGCAAGTTCAACCTGCATCAGAAGCTTGTCGTCGCCGCCTCGCATCGCCAGGCGGATCGCGACCGGTCCCTTCGCGGTCGGCCAGGAGCCTTCGACCAGCGCATCGTCGCCGCCGGAGCGGACAGTGCGGAACTCAGCCGGCACGTCGTGAATGGGGTGTCCATCCAGCCGGACGGTGAAATAGCCTTGGACATACCAGTTGGCGTTGCTCGGGCCTGGCATTCCGAGCGGAATGTAGCCGGTGGTGAACACCCATTGGCTCGAGGTCGCTTTGCCGGGCGGCGCGTCGGCGGGGACTTCGATGTCGTAGCTCAGGCCGTAGGTCGCGGCGCCCGTGGCAAATCCGAACGTTTTCTCAAGCTGCCTGCCGGAGTCGGTTTTCTTCCAGTCGCCTTCGACCTGGAGGTAGACGTCTTCCGCGCGGAGCCAGGATGTTGCGACGAGGGCTGCGATGAGGGGCAGCAGCCACGTTGTTCGCTTTTTCATGTCGGTCTCCTTCCGTCCTGCTGATTATGGCGGTGCTGAAAACCCGGGTCTCATGCTATCGCGCCCAGCAGAGGGGGCACAAGGCTATCGAGTTTTGCAGAAATCGGAGCCGGAGTCCGAAACTCAAGCCCCCGAACGGGGTTTCTAGTTGGGGGCGCTCATGGCTTGAGTGGCCTGACAAAAGGGGACACGCACCACAAGTAATAGTGGGTTGACCGGAGTGAAGAGGGAGTGTTGCGGAGCCAGTCCCTTTTTCATCACGCTATGGCTTCAATGAGGTTCTCATGGATCGAGGAAAACGAGTCGCTCCGGTCTCATTTTTCCGTCGCGAGAGGGGGATAGGCGGTGACAGTGCCGTCTATTCTGGTTAAAATGGAGGCACAACGGATTTGTGCCCGCCGAACGACACCCGCACCTGCTAGCCGGAGCGGGGCCTGCCAAGAGGGGTTTGCTATGCGCTGCGTTCAACCAAAGACAGAAGCGGCTTCCCGCCGCGCCGGCTTTTCGTTGCGAGGGCTGCTGCTTGCGCTGTCGATGGTGCTGATCATTCCCGCGATCGCGTTTTCGGTCTTGCCGAGTTGGCCGTGGTCGACGGAAGAGACCGGGCCGATGATGTACGTGGTGGAGCGGGGCGAATTCATTCATGACATCACCGAGCGCGGCGACGTGGAGAGCGCCAGCAACGTCGAGATCCGCTGCGAAGTCCAGGCCCAGGGCTCCGGAGGAACAACGATTCTGGAGATCCTCCCCGAAGGGACGTACGTTCAGCCGGGCGATCAACTGGTTCTGCTCGACTCGTCGGCGCTGGAAGACGAGAAGACCAAGCAGATGATCACGTGCGCCAACAGCGAGGCCGTGATGATCCAGGCCCAGAACGATCTGGAGAGCGCCGAGATCGCTCTGCGGGAGTATACCGAGGGACAGTTGATCCAGCAGTTGCAGACGATCGAGAGCGAACTGTTCGTCAAAGAAGAAGACCTGCGGCGAGCGATCGACTATGCCGAATACAGCGAGAGGCTGGCAGCGAAGGGGTTCGTTACCAAGCTGCAACTGGAGGCCGACAAGTTTGCCGTCAAGAAGGCTGAGACGGAAAAGGAGGCCAAGGAGACGGAGAAAAGAGTGCTCGAAGAGTTCACCAAGGAGAAGATGACCAAGCAACTCGAGGCGGACATCAAGACCTGCCAGGCGAAGTTCGAAGCCGCTGACCACAGCCACCAGCTCGACAAGGAGAAGCTCGAGCTGATCAATACGCAAATTACCAAGTGCGTGATCAAGGCGCCGGAGGCGGGCCAGGTCGTCTACGCGAATCAGACCAACTCGCGGGGCGGCAACGAGGTGATTATCGAAGAAGGTACCGCCGTTCGCGAGCGCCAGGTGATCATCCGTCTGCCCGACCCGAAGCGAATGCAGGTCAAGGCGAAGATCAACGAGGCCAAAATCGCGTTGGTTTCCGACGGTATGCCGGCGACCATCCGTATGGATGCCTATCAGAACATGGAGCTCCGGGGCAAGGTGCAGAAGGTCAACGAGTATCCGGCCCCGGCGTCGTGGTTCAGTTCAAACGTCAAGGAATACGAGACGATCATCCAGATCGAAGAGCCGCCGTCCGGCTTGAGGCCGGGACTGACCGCGCAGGTCAAGATCCGTGTCAACGTGCTGCCGGACGTCGTACAGGTTCCGGTGCAGACGATCTTCGAACATGGCGGGAAGCACTATGCGGTGCTTCGCGACGGAGGAGGATGGGCGGCGCAGCCGGTCGAGATCGGCGCGACCAACGACAAGTTCGTCGTGATTCGCGAGGGACTTCGGCAGGGGCAGCAGATCGTACTGAATGCGATTGCCTACCGGGATAAGGTCGCCCTGCCCGAACTGCCACCGGATGCGGCAAAGGCAGGGCGCTCCAGCGGGGGTGCCGGCGGAGAGCAGAGCGATCAGGCTGGCCAGCCGGCCAGCGGCGAACGTCCCAGCGGCGGACGATCGCCGGGAGAGCCGGGCGACGCCGCGGCTGGACGGCGGCGAGGCGCGGGTCCTCGCGGAGGCGCCGGTGGCATGGATCCTTCGGCCATAGTCGACGATCCTTCGGCCATAGTCGATCGCATCTTCCAGGCGGACGCCAACGGCGACGGCAAGATTCAAAAGGAGGAAGCCCCCGACGAGCAGATGTGGTCGCAATTCTCCCAGGCCGACAAGAACCGCGACGGAGCGATCGACCGTGCCGAGCTTACCGCCGCCCTGAGGGCAATGCCCGGACAGGGTCGCCCGGCGCGCCCGGGCGGCGGTCCACGAGAGGGCGGGCAACGGTCGGGCGGAGGGCAGCCATGAGACCGGCCGCCTCGGTCGAGAATGTGACCAAGGAGTATGTGCTCGACGGGGAGACCGTTCGGGCCTTGCGCGGAGTCTCGCTGGAGATCCCGGAAGGGGACTATGTCGCCGTCATGGGCGCTTCCGGCTCCGGAAAGAGCACATTGCTGAACCTGCTGGGTTGCCTGGACCGGCCCACTTCCGGAATCTGATGCTCGGCGACGATGACGTGAGCCAACTCGACGACGATCAGCTCTCCGAGATTCGCGCATCCAGGATCGGGTTCATTTTTCAGTCCTACAACCTGATCCCGCAGTTGACCGTGCTGGAAAACATCCAGGTGCCGCTGTACTACCAGGGGCGGCTCCGGGCTCGGGATCGCGAGCGCTGCCACGAACTGGCAGGCATGGTCGGCCTGGCGGACCGCCTCAAGCACCGGCCTACCCAGCTTTCCGGCGGCCAACAGCAACGCGTGGCCATCGCGCGGAGCCTGGTCAACGATCCTTACTTCATCCTTGCCGACGAGCCGACGGGCAATCTCGATTCGGTCACCACCGAGGAAATCCTGGAGCTGCTCGATACGCTGAACCAGGCCGGCAAGACGATCATCATGGTTACGCACGAAGACGAGGTCGGCTCGCGGGCCAAACGCATCGTCCGGCTCCGCGACGGCAACATCCTGTCGGATGTCCGGCAGGAGCAGAAGCGGAAGCTTGCAACCGCATCCTAGCAAGGCATTCGATACCAGGTTTCGACCCATGCTCCTTTTCCTCCGCACCTGGCAACTCGGCATCAAGAGCCTGCTGCTGCATCCGCTGCGGTCGCTCTTGACGGTGCTGGGTATCTTCATCGGAGTGGCCAGTGTGATCTGGCTGCTGGCCATCGGCGAAGGGATCAGCCGCAAGGCCCAGGAGCAGATCGAGGGGCTCGGGGCGAACAACATCATCATCCGTTCCATCAAGCCGCCCAGCGAGGTGACCGAGGGAATCCGGGGGCCGGTTCCGTACGGCATCACCCGGCGGGACTTCGAAGCAATCACCGAGACGATACCGACGATCACGCGGGCGTTGCCGATCCGGGAGCTGCGGCGCCGGTTCAGCTTTTCCACGCGGATGGTCGACGGGCGTCTGGTCGGTTGCACGCCGGAGTACGCCGAGGTGACCAAGCTGGAAGTCTCCCGCGGCCGGTTCCTGAGTGCCGCGGACATCAGCGACAAGCGGAACCATTGTGTCCTGGCCTCCGGGACCGCCGAGCGCTTGTTTCCCTTCGAGGACCCGATCGGCCGGGCGATTCACGTCGAAGAGGCCTACTACGTGGTCGTGGGCGTGATGAAGCCTCGGAATCCCACGGCCGGGATCGGCGGGTCGCTTGCGGCCCAGGATTTCACCAACGACGTCTACATCCCGATCAGCACGCTGTGGAGCCGCATCGGCGACTTCATCGTTACGCGCCGCAGCGGTTCGTTCGAGGGAGAAATCGTCGAGCTCAGCCAGGCGACCCTCCGCGTCGACGAAGTGAAAAACGTTATCGAGACCGCCGACCTGGTCAAGCAGACGATGGCCTCCCGGCACCGGCTGGAAGACTGGGGAATCACCGTGCCGCTGGAGCTGCTGGAACAGGCCAGGACCACGCGGCTGATGTTCATCATCTTCATGGGGCTGATCGCCGCGATCTCGCTCGTGGTCGGCGGCATCGGGATTATGAACATCATGCTTGCCACGGTCACCGAGCGGACCCGCGAGATCGGCATCCGCCGTGCGCTGGGGGCCAAGCGGGGCGACATCATCCGGCAATTCCTCGTGGAAACGATCGCCTTGTCGGTAGTGGGCGGAGCGACCGGCGTGCTGGTCGGCCTCACGTGCCGCCCGGTGACCGGCTGGGTCCGCTACGTCGTCGAGCGGATGCTCCCCGACGTGATCGAGCAGCTCCCCGACGTGATCAAGACCGTCGAACCCTCCGTCGTCCCCTGGTCGATTCCGTTGGCCTTCTTCATCTCCGTCACGATCGGCGTCGTGTTCGGGCTCTACCCGGCCATGCGAGCCGCCGCGATGGACCCGATCGAAGCCCTCCGCCACGAGTAGCCCAGCAGTGCCGCATACCAGCCCGGCTGCTTCCGGGCAGCCGGGCTGATGAGACGCGTTCCTCCGCCACGAATAGCCCCCGCGTCTTACGGCTCGATCCGCGTTCCCAGCACGTCGAGGAACTTGCGAATCCACTCGGGATGACCGGGCCAGGCGGCTGCCGTGACGAAATTGCCGTCCACCACGGCGTTGCTGAACGTCTCGTTCACCTCGGCCCATGTGGCGCCGGCACGGACCAGGTCCGGCTTCACGGCGGGGTAGGCGGTGCACGATCGCCCCTCGACCACGCCCGCCGCCGCCAGGATTTGCTGGCCGTGGCAGATCGAGGCGATCGGCTTGCCGGCCTCGGCGAAGTGGCGGACGATGTCCAGAACGCGGTCATTGAGCCGGAGGTATTCGGGGGCGCGCCCGCCGGGAATCACCAGCGCATGGTATTGCACTGCGTCGACCTCGTCGAAATCGGCCGTCACCGCGAAGTTGTGGCCACGTTTTTCGCTGTAGGTCTGGTCGCCCTCGAAGTCGTGAATGGCGGTCCGCACGGCGTCTCCGGCCTGCTTGCCCGGGCAGACGGTGTCGACCTGATGGCCGACCATTAGCAACATCTGGTAGGGCACCATCGCCTCGTAGTCCTCGACGTAATCCCCGACCAACATCAGGATTTTCTTGCTCGCCACGGGATCCTCCTTGGCTTTTCACGGACTTGTTTTCGGACAGGCACTCACCCATCGCGCACCCAAGCGATCACCGCTCCGCCTTTTTCATGTCCCAGGCGGTCAACCATTTCGTCTCCACCGGGACCAGATCGAACTCGTCGCGGAGCCGCTGGGCAAAATCGGGCATGTGACCGCCGCCGTAGAAAACGGCAATCTTCTGCTTGCCTGCCTCGATCTCGCTCTTCAGTACGTCCAGAGCCGCCCGATTGCGATCCGTGATGATCGCCGAACCGTCAGGCCCTTCGATCGCACCCATCGCACCGTCCATGTCGCGGAACTGTTCCGCCATGAGCCGTTTCAGAGCCAAGGATCGATTCGGATCCAACAGGGCCGCCAGGAATTGGGCGTCGGAAGAACCGTCACCCCCCTGCTGGGCCATGGCATACCCCATCATGCGGAACAGCATCGTCCACATGCTCTCCCCCCGCCGTTTCATCGATTCGGCAAATCGTTCCGGCGACAGATCGGCATGCACGAAGTTGGCTTTCGTGTAATCGATGGCATTCAGTTGGTACTGCAGGTCCAAGACATTGGTCATCAGCTTTTGAAGCATCGAGACCGGATGGCCGGAACCTGCGCCAGCCCCGCCCTTCGGAATTCGCGTCCCTTCAGGCGCGACAAGTTCGTACAGCACCACGTCGTAGGTCTTGAACAACTCGTTCAGCTTGTTGAAGTACGACTCGTCGGCAACATGAATGGCCGCGACCAGGTCCACCCTCGGCGCGCTGCGGTTGCGGTCTTTTGGCGCAAAGCGAACAACGGCCGTTTCCAGCGCCGTCACGGTGCCTTCTTCACGGACAAGCCGAACATACTGGTCATGCGGATCAGGCTTGTCGCACTTCTCTGTGTTCTCGGCACTTGCCGGGGGGACGACGGCAGCGACGAGGACGGCAAGGACCGCCGTAATCGCCCAAAGCTTCAACGGCCCCATACCTCGGTCATCTAACTTGCCGGCCAGACCCGTATTGGGACGCAGTCGATACAGCATTTCTGAACTCCAAAAGCTGGGCGAGCGATTCACAGTAACAGCTTATCCCAAAAAACGTCGGGGACTGGCTCCGGGCCCTGCCAGCGAAATCCAGCGGAAATCGCCACATCGCACGGCCCCTGTCCCCGTTTCTGAACCATGCCTCATTATACTCGCGGCCTGCCCGCACTTGCCGGGGTGGACCTTTTCCGCCTGGTCTGATGAAAAAGGGGACAGGGTCTGATGAAAAAGGGGACAGGCGCCGCAAATAATCGTGGGTGAATGGGATCGAAGATACAAGGCGAGCGGCAGAAAAAAATTTACCCCCTCGGACGTAGCCTGACTCTCCGAGTCGGGTCTGGCCTCCAAAGCCCGACTCGGAGAGTCAGGCTACGGATTTCTGCCGGTCGCCCAAGGTCTTGCCGAGCCGGTCCCCTTCTTCATCCGCCGGCGTGGACCGCCGCCGGTCACCCCAACAACGGCGACTTCCCTCACATCTGTCGCAGTCGGACCCGTCGATTTCGACGCCGCTCAACCGCCGATTGTACAACTTTTGTGTAAATGTATAACAACCACCTAGGCGGTCAGAAATAAATCAAAACTTTTGGGGGGTGCGTTTCCGGGAACTGAATATCCAGTGCCACCGTCAAAACCACAATGACCGAGCCGGCCTATAGCCCCCGGTAGGCCACAAGATCTCTCCGCCGCAAGGGTGTAGCGGGACGCGAGATTCTCTTCATGTGCAAAGCGTTGATGGGGCGGCGAGCAGCTTGGTGAGGCCGTTCATGTCGCCCTCGGGTTGCGAGGAAGGTTCTTGACGGGTGGCGGGGGTCCGATCATGATAAAGTGGTTAATTTGGTAAACCAAGTCAGAAAAAGCAGTTGGGGCCGTTAATGACTGACCTGGGCGACGTGACCCAGACGGTACGGATCGAGTGCAGCACCTCAGCCGGCTTCCAGACATGGATCGCCGAGGCTGGTGGTTCGCTTGTATTGTCGACGTACCAGGCAGGCAAGGTGGCGACGATCGGATGGGATGGTCGCCAGGTGACGCTCCTCATGCGCCAGTTCGACAAGCCACTTGGTTTGGCCTTGGACGGGCCTCGCATTGCCCTGGCGCATCGTCATGACGTCACCCTGTTTGCCAATGCTCCACTGCTTGCCCATGACTACCAGGAAGACCAGCCGGGCAAGTACGACGCGCTGTATCTGCCCCGTGCCACCTGGCACACCGGCGATTTGCACACGCACGACGTCGCTTTCTGCGACGGCGAGTTGATGCTCGTCAACACGCGTTTCTCCTGCCTGGCCAGGCTGAGCACGACCTACAACTTCGAGCCGGTCTGGCGTCCGCCGTTCGTCAACGACCTGGTGCCGGAAGACCGCTGTCACCTGAACGGGCTGGCGGTAGTCGACGGCCGGCCGAAGTACGTGACGGCCCTCGGCGAAACCGACACACCCGGCGGCTGGCGCGAGCAGAAAGCCGACGGCGGTGTGCTCATCGACGTGGAAACGAACGAAACGATTCTCACCGGCCTCTCGATGCCGCATTCTCCGCGGTGGCACGATGGCCGGCTTTGGCTGTTGAACTCCGGCACGGGCGAACTGCTTCTGGTCGACCCGGCCGGTGGAAAATCGGAGGTGGTCTGCGGTCTGCGCGGCTATCTCCGCGGCCTGGCATTCGCCGGGCCGTACGCCCTGGTGGGCTTGTGCAAGATCCGCGAGAAGCACATCTTCGGCGGCCTGCCGATCCAGAAGCGCTATGAAAAACTCCTCTGCGGCGTGGTCGTCATCGACCTCAACCGTGCAGCGGAAGTGGGCATGTTCGAGTTCACTTCCGGATGCGAGGAACTGTACGACGTGCAGTTCCTCCCCGGCGTTCGCCGTCCGATGATTCTCAACCTCGAGAAACCGGCGGTCCGCCAGGCCGTGTCGAACCCCGATTCTTCTTATTGGCTGCGGGCCAGCTCCGAAATTCACGAAACCAACCTTTCCGATTCGCCCGCCGCGTCGCCGGCGCAGGTCGGAGGGGACTGATCGATCCATCTATCGCGCTATCACGGGCAAATTGCCTCCTCGCTTCCGGCAAGTCAGCTTTCGAGGAAAGAAACCGATGTCGCCAATTCGATTGCCTAGTCTCAAGACCCTCACCTCCAAGTTCGGCAAACTTCGTAGCCGCAAACGGCTTGCGAGCCGGACGGAGCGCCCGATAAAGTACCGTTCGCTGCAGATGGATCCGCTGGAAGAACGGCAGTTGCTCAGCCTGGCGCCGGCCGATTGGCACGACATCCTGGTCAACGATCCGTTCACCTACGGTGCGCGGAACATGTTCCAGTTCGGCGACGAGATGGTCTTTGACCCGGGCACCAGCAGCTTCTACCCGAAGTTCATGGAGCAGTACGGCAATCCGCAGAGCCTTACCGCCAAATCGCTCAGTGCCGACAGCGACGGCGATTTCATCGCCACCTGGATCCGCACCGATCTGGTCATGCAGTTGCAGACCGACGGCAGCGGGAACGTGATCTTCGATCCGCTCACCGGCGAACCCTCCTACGCACCGGTCCAGGATTTCGATACCGGCGGTGCGCTGATCGACCAGAACGTCTACGCCCGCTATTTCACCGACGAAGTCCAGCGGATCACGTTGCCCCAAGAGGTGCTGCTCAATGGCCAGGCGGCCAACAGCATGATAACGCTCCAGTACGGCGGCCACGAGATCCAGAAGCTCTCGATCACCGCGACCTATCGGGGGTTCGGGCTCGGCCAGCCGAACATCCAGGGACAGTTCGAGGTCGAATTCGCGGGCAACACCGCCTTGGTGGTTTTCAACGAAACCGATATGGCCGGCAACGCGGCCCGGATTGAGCAGGCGCTGCGGGGATTTCCCGATGTCCCGGCTCCGACTCCCCAGGATCCCGGCCGGGTGTTCAGCTCGCGGCATGTTACGGTCTGGGCGGTCAACCCGCACGAGTACATCATCGACTTCGGCGAAGAGACCGCGGGAGTCTCGCAGCCCGAGATTACCATCCCGCGCAATACCGTGAACTTCTCCAGCGGTTTCTACCCCGCCGTGATTCCGTCGACGGTCCGCGAACCGATCCTCATCTCGAACATCCCCATCTCCCCGACCAATCCCAAGCAGACGGCCACGGCGATCCAGAGCTATTTTGCCGCCACCACGTCCGACGACATCCCGATAGGGCCGATCGACTACCCGCCGAACAACCTTTCGCCCGGCGCACACGGCCCGCGGTCGGCCCCGGAAAACTTCCGCAGCGCGTTGCCGAACGTCACCGTCATCCCGGTCGTCGGCATTCCGGGAGTCGTGGACGGCACGGTCTTCGACGTCCATTTCACCGGCGAGGCGGGCAAGAAAGACCATCCCGAGCTGGTCGTCTCGGCCCTGACCGACGAGCTCGGCAATTCGCTGGTCGCGTCGCCGGATCTGGATATCCAAACCGTCAAGCAGCCCAGCGCGGAGTTCCGCGTCAATCCGGTGGAAACCGACGATCCGTTCACCTTCTCACCGGATGTCTTCAACCAGACCAATCCCGTCGTGGCCATGGATCCCGACGGCGACTTTGTGATCACCTGGCAGAGCGAGGTTTCCGACGACGAATCGGCCGGCAGTGTCAGCGATATCTACGCGCGGCGATTCTCGCCGGTCGGGCTGATGGATGTCTTCGATCCGTCCAGTTCCGATTACGACGCGGAGCTGGCCGACAACTACGGTATCCTCACTCCGGGGATCCGTTCGCTCGTTTCGCCCGACACCGAAGTCGTGCAGCTTCTTTCGATCGACAGTACGGTGGGCGGCCCTCTGACGGGCGAATTCCGCCTGCGGATCGGCGACCGCGAGACTAAGGACATTGCGTTCAACAGCACGAACAGCTCGACGCTCACCGCCGTGGCCAACAGCATTCGCGTGGAATTGGAAGAGCTCGGCTTCGACGGGGTGGCGGTCTCGAGGGTCTCGTCGACCGATCCGTTCCAGTTCCGGGTGAAGTACAAGGCCACCTTCGGAACCCAGTTGGGAAAGGATCAGTTCGAGCTGGCGTACGTGCCGGTGGTGAACCCGAACACCGGCCTGCCACTGCAGGCAAATGTCAACATTACGGACGAGACCTCCGAGTACTACACGTTCCTGGTGAACCAGGATCGCGTCAATCCGCAGTTCTCTCCGAGCGTCGGGGTCGATTTCGAAGGCAACTTCGTGATCGCCTGGGCCAACGGCGGCCAGGACCTCAGCTACTTCAACGGCGTCAAGATGCAGCGGTACAACCGCTACGGCGAGCGCCAGGGCGACCAGGTGCTGGTCAACACCGAAAACACCGCCGTCCATCTCGATCCCCACGTCCAGTTGAGCCACGACGGCAACATCCTCGTCGCCTGGCGGTTCACCTCCGACCCGAATTATTTCATCGGCAACGCGACCGGCTTCAGCGTCGTCTACAAAGTGTACGATCCTGATGGCGAGGTGCTCTTGAGCCAGCGCGGGGCGGTCGGTGCCGGGCCTCCCGCGGCGGCCTTCGACATGAATAATAATTATATTATCTCCTCCGCGCATGCGGCGGGGGGCGATACGGTGCCGGGCACATTCAGCAATGCCTCGGCCCGGATGTTCCAGTTGTTCGATTCCAGCGGGAACGTCAGCGGCGCCGAGATTCGGCCGACTTTCCGAGTCAATAGCGCGGGCGACGACGATACCCCGCGATGGCCGCTCTGGCAGGGCAGCCCGGACCCTGCCCTCGACGCCGACGGCGACCTTGTCATCGCCTACGAGGGATACGGTCCCGACGCCTCGGTCAACGCCGGTTTCACCGGCCAACTGTTCTCGGAACTGATCAACAGCAGCCGCAACGAGGATCTGCGGGTGTATTTCGATCCGCAGTCGAACGCGTTCGGATCGTTCGGGTCACCGGCCGGCAACAACGGCGACATCGACGGCGGCATTGAGCAGATCCTGATCAATGCCCAGCTTGCGGGCGCCAATCCCGAACAGATCGGCCGGCTCAGCGCGATCCTCAACAGTGTCGCCGGACTGCTCCGCGGCGAGGCCTACGGCGCACTGTTCTCGCGGTGGGACGCCGATCCGCAGTCGCAGAGCATTACCACGCTCTACAGCGACAGCATCGCCAACGCCTACCGCGACGGCCACAACGATCGCTGGGTCATCGCGATTCCGCGAGCCGCCACCGGGGGCACCTTCGTCATCCGCCTGTCGCGCGATGGCGTGTCCGGCTTTGAAGATATTACCGTCAGCCCGGTCTTTACGAACAGCGTACTCAACATCGCGCAGACGATCACCGCCATCGACAACGCGCTGGAAGGCGCCGCGCGGACCGGCGTCGAATGGCTCCCGGAGACTTCCTATGAATCCTCTATCGATGTCCGCTACGTGAATTCCAGTGAAATCGATGCCCGTGCGCTGACCAACGGTTGGAGTTGGGGCACCGTCGGCATCGATCCGACAATCCACCACGTCTTCGAGGTCACCTTCCAGGGCGAGGCCCACGACGACGGGTTTTCCCTGCCGGTGCAGACGAACAGCCTCAGCCCGGAAGGAGTCCGGCCCGACCTCGAGGTGCGCCTGATTACCAACGGCAACACCGGCACCACGCAACAAGACGTTTCGATCGCCGCGGAGCCCGACGGCGATTTCACTATGCTGTGGACTCAGTTCGAGGAGTTTACCTCGACGGGCATCTCCAACACCAACCTCTACTACCGCCGCTTTGACGAGATCACCGACACGGCCGGCCCGCGACTGTTGGACCTGGCCAACTCGCAGGGCGATGGTGTGGCCAACGGCGGTTTCATCCAGGGCTACACCCAGTATGTCGTGCTCTCGTTCGACGAGAACATGCTCGCGGTCGATCCCGCGCTCGATCCCAACAGTATTCTCAATCCGGAGAATTTCAAGGTCTACCGCAACGACGTGGAGATCCCCGCCGGCGTCGCGCACGTCGAGTTCGGGCTGAACATGGCCGCCAATCTGGCCGGCAAGGCCGATCCCTTCGGCGGCACCTACGAGCTCAGCGACATTCCGACCAACAAGTGGGAAGCGGTGCTCATCCTGGACGCCAACGGCGGGCTGATGGACGGCGTTCCCGCCCTGGCTACCGGTGAATACCGCATCGAGGCCCTCGCCCCGCGGACCGAAGCGGGTATGTCCGGTCTCCGCGACGCCTCGTCCAGCGGAAATCCGCTGGGCTACACCGGATTCGTTCCCGGCGGCGTCAACATGTCGCGGACCTTCACGGTCGCCATCGGCGATCCCGATCAGGAGGTCGATCACGCCGTCGCTCCCAATCAGAAGCAGCGGATCAACGCCACCACGAACCCCGAAAACCCCGGCGCCGTCGCCGCCGACAGCGACGGCCAGTACGTGGTGGCCTGGACCGCCTACGACGTTGCCGAGGGCCGTGACCGCGTCTGGATGCAGTTGTACGATGCCGATGGAACCCCGGCCGACCTGCCGAGACTGAATGCGTCCGGCCAGGTCGTAGGCGTGTGGACCGACGCGGCGCCGATCCTCCCTGTCACGCCCTACGACGTTTCCGACCCCGCCGTCGCTGCGGCGTTTCAGGACTTCGCCAACGACGCACAGGACCACCCGAGCGTGGCCATGGATAAGGACGGCGATTTCGTCATCACCTGGACCAACTATCGTGGCGGCAACGCCGACGTCTACGCCCGCCGCTTCGATGCGCTCGGAGAGCTGATCGGGGTCGATTCCATCGGCAGCCCCGTCTTCAAGGCTCAGGTCACCGAGGCTTTCCTGGTCAACACGTACACCGACGACGTCCAGAAGTGGTCCGACGTGGCCATGGATGCCGATGGCGATTTTGCCATCACCTGGTCGAGCTACGGGCAGGAAGACAACGGGCAGAACGGCACCGGCTACGGCATCTACGCCCGCCGCTACGATTCGTTCGGCGTGCCCATGGCGCCCGAGTTCCAGGTGAACGTCACCACCGCCGGCAGCCAGCAGGGCTCCAGCATCGCCATGGGCGCCCAGGGCAATTTCGTGATCGCCTGGACGAGCGACCAGAACGGCATCGGCGACGACATCATCGCCCGCGAGTTCAACGCCGACGGCACCCCGGTCGCCGGCCCGTTGGCCGGCGAAATCCGCATCAACGACACCGTTGCCGGCGATCAGCGCTATCCCGACGTGGCCATGAGCCTCGACGGAGCCAATTACATCGTCACGTGGACCGACACCGCCGCCGATCTCAGCGGCAGTTCCGTCTGGGCGGAACTCTCGATTCCCCAGCCGCATCGCTACGTGGATCCATTCCCGCACATCATCACGGGCCAGCATGCCTTCTCGATCTCGGTGGGCGATAACTTCGAGGTCCAGGACGTCAACGTCAAGATCGTCGATCTCTTCCATCAGCGGCTCGAGGATCTCGAGGTGATCTTGCGGAGCCCGGACGGCACCGAGGTCACGCTGTTCAACAGCCTCCCCCGCCGACTGCAGACCGATGGCAGTCGCCCTGCCGGAAACTCGTTGATCGACACCGTGTTCGACGACGAGGCCCGCGGAAGTGTGCGGATCACCGAGTCCGATCTCGGCGCGGTGCCCCCCTATACCGGCTCCTGGGTGCCGCAGGAGAATCTCAGCGCGTTCGAGGGCGAGGGGTCGGCGGGAACCTGGACCCTCATCGTCCGCGACCGCGAAAACAACAATCTCACCGGCTTTATGAACTCTTTGTTGCCGGAAGGATCGTGGTGGCTCGAAATCTCGGAGGTCAACGCCAGTGCCTCCTCGTTCCGCGTGAATACCACCCTCAGCGGTAACCAGATGTTCTCCACGGTGGCCATGGACCACGAAGGGAACTTTACCGTCGCCTGGAGCGGCGTCGGCATGCAGCCGAACCAGTCCGATACCCAGGGCTACGGCACCTTCTACCAGCGCTACGACAACCGTGCCACGCAGATCAGCGGCGAAACTCGCGCCAACAACAATCTGCCCGGCGATCAATGGATGCCCAGTATCGCCTCCGATGCCGTCGGCAACTTCGTCCTTGTCTGGACGGGGCCGGAACTCGGTACCTCCGGCCAATTCGTGATCGATCCCGCCACCGGTCTGCCGCGAACGAGCATCTACAGCTATACCAGTGTCAACGACGCTCCCCAGACCGACGTCGTCGGCCCCCTGGTGACCGATGTCCTTGCAGACGGCCAGCGCGTGCTTCAAAACGACGTGCTTCAGCCGCTCGGCGGCGGCATCACCGAGTTGAAGGTCCTCTTCGACGAGAATCTCCTCACCGCCGGCGGATCGAGCGGCATGCATAGCGTGCTCAATCCGCAGAACTGGATACTCAGCCGCAACGGCAGCGACATCCAGGGCGCCATCATCCAGGTGACGGACTACCTCGGAAGGGCATCCACGGATCCGAACTTCGATCTCTGGAACCCCACCACCCGAAAAATCGAAGTCGTTCTCAAGCTCGACGGCAACGGCCTCAGCCAGGACCGCACGCCGCTGGCCGAGGGCAACTACGTGCTCACGATCAAAGACCTGGTCAACGACGTTTCGGTCTTCTTCGATCCCGACGCCGATCCCGGCAGCCAGTTGCTGGTGGTCGGCAATCCGCTCGACGGCAACTTCGACGGCCTGCCCGGTTCCGACCCGATCAACGTCGGCTTCGGCGGCTACCAGCACTTTTTCACCGTCAACGGCAGCCCCCAGACCGGCGCCGAGTTCCGCATCAATCCCGACGCCACACGCCAGCGCGAGCAGCGCTTCTCCCAGGTCCGCGGCACCGGCACCGGCCAGGAGGAGAGCACCCGCTCCGTGGCCGTCGACAACGACGGCGACTTCGTCGTCGTCTGGAGCACCGCCGGCCAGGACTTCAGCTTCTTCAACGACGTTCGCGGCCAGATCTACACGAACCTTGGCGAACGAGCCGGCGTGGAACTGACCGTCAACGCCACCACCACCCCGGGTACCACGGCCTTCCAGGTCAACCCGACCGTGGTCATGCACAATACCGACGGCTCTTTCGTCGCGGCCTGGGACCGCGCGGCCGCGCAGACCAACGGTGTCGTCACCAACGCCAACATCATTGCCCGCCGGTTCGCCACCGGCGGGACTCCGCTCGGCGGTGAGTTCCACGTCGACGACGACGCGGGCTATATCGACATGGCTCGGAGGAGAAACCGGCAAGTCCGCCGAAGAGCTCCTTGAGCTCGTCGACGTCAACGGCGACGGAATCACGGACCTCGACGATATGCTCGACCTCGACGGCGACGGGCGGATCAACCTGGCGGATCACGTTGCGTCGGAATTCCGCATCCACACCGACATCACCGGCCACCAGCTCAACCTGGTTGACATGGACGACGACGGCGACTTCGTCGTCGTCTGGAGCACCGCCGATCCGGACTTCAGCTTCTTCAACGACGTTCGCGGCCAGATCTTCACGAACCTTGGCGAACGGCCGGCGTGGAGCGAGCTGATCAACGCAACCACGACCCCGGCACGACCGCCTTCCAGGTCAACCCGACCGTGGTCATGCACAATACCGACGGCTCCTTCGTGGCAGCCTGGGACTCCGCGACCGCGCAAGACCAACGGTGTCGTCACCAACGCCAGCATCATTGCCCGCCGGTTCGCCACGGGCGGACTCCCGCTCGGCGGTGAGTTCCAGGTCGACGACGACGCGGGCAGCGGCAGCGACCCGATGCAGCAGGTCTCCCGAAATCCGCAAGATGGCCATGAACGACCTCCGGACAATTCATCGTCGTCTGGGAAAGCTATGTCGACAACGTCACCGAGTACGACGTCTTCTGGCAGCGTTTCTCCACCGATGGCGGCAGCGGCATTCCGGTCAGACCAACCAGGCCCAGTTCGGCGATTCCCAAGTCAACCCGTCGGTCGCCATGGACACCGCCGACGGCGATCATCATCGCCCTGGAACGGCGAAGGCGGCCAACCCCATCCGTTGAATCCCAGCACCGACCTCATCGCCGATCGCGACGACGAGGGCGTCTTCCTCCGCCGTGCAATGCGGCCTCCCAGCCGGTCAGCGTGCAGTCCCGCGTGAATCGCACCGAGGCCGGCGTGCAGCAATTCCCCACCGTCGGCATGGAGCCCGACGGCGACATGATCGTCGTTTGAGGCCGGCCGCGGCGTCGGCGACCAGCGCATCTTCGCCCGCCGCGACGAGCCCACCGACACCGCCGGGCCGCTCATGACCGAGCTTCGGCAGACCGACGGGTCGTTTGCGCCAACCACCTCGCAGCCGGTCAAGTCGCGGCTTCAGAAGATCGTCGTCGTCTTCGACGAAAACCTCTAGCTCACCGGCGACGACAGCGTCGAGAACATCGAGAACGGGTCTTGGCTCGCAACGGCGTCGAGGTCGACAACGCGATCGCCAGCGTCGAGTTCGGGCTGAACAAGTCGTGGCAGCTCAATCTCGACGAGGCCGTGAAGACCAACAAGTGGGAAGCCGTCATCACCTTCAACGCCAGCCCGGGCTTGCCAGCAGCCTCTACGATCACCGCCCTTCACCCGGTAGCCCGACGACGAACCACGGCCGTGATGGAAACGCAATCCGGCATCCGCGATGCCGTAGGCAATCCGCTCGCCCGGCGTGGCTTCACTCCCGGCCGGACGCGATATGTCGCTCTCCTTCATTATCGATACGTCCGGCGGTGACGACAACCCGACCCGGGTCGCACCGACATCCCCGATGCCGTCGCCGTCGATGCCGATGGCGACCACGTGGTCGTTACGGACGTCGATCGACAACCTCGATCGCGTCTATTTCCGGCTGTTCAACGCCGACGGCACGCCGAAGGTGAAGGTCAAGACGCCGATCACGCCGGAGCCCGAGTTCGACGGCCATGTCCGCTGCTATGCCCAGGTGGCCGCCGACAAGGACGGCGATTTCATCGTCACCTGGACGATTACCCAGGGCGGTGACGCCGACATCTACGCTCGCCGCTTCGCCGCCAACGGCGATCCGCTCGGCGGCGTTCCGCGTCAATACCCTTGGCGCGGGGAATTCCGCACCGCCGACGACTTGCAAGCCGGTCGCACGTGGCCATGGACGTCGACGGCGACTTCGTCATCGTCTGGTCGCACGAAGACGCAGCCAGTCCGGCGGAGGAACCAACTACGGCGTCTACGGTCGCAGCTACTCCTGCAATGTCGCCGATGCCCTGCCCGACAGGCCATCCGCCGATACCGAGCAGGAATTCCTCGTCGTCTCCCGCTCTC
This sequence comes from Thermoguttaceae bacterium, assembly GCA_040768665.1. GTDB lineage: Bacteria > Planctomycetota > Planctomycetia > Pirellulales > Thermoguttaceae > JABWBD01. The sequence continues at coordinate 4,221 of JAXGMN010000050.1, read as the reverse complement.
CCCGGCGATCAGATCGTCGGCAGCGTCGCCATGGATTACCTGTACTACGTCGTCACCTGGACCAGCAACGCCACCGGCAACAGCGACGTTCTGGCCCGCCTCTTCGATAACGATGTGCCGTTGACCACCCAGTTTGTCGTGAAGATCCGACGATCGCCGGAGACCAGCGGTATCAGCGTGCCCGTGAACCTCGGTGATCGCTTCGCGTCACCTGGTCAACGTCCGCATCCCGACCAGGACGGCGACAGTCAGCCGACGACGAAGACTACGGCGTCTACGTCCAGACCTACGACTTCGACCCGGGCGACGGCCTGGCCAGCAGCGAGGTCCACGTGAACACCACCACCGAGTGGAATCAACTCTACTCCGACGTGGCCATGGATCACCGCGGCGACTTCACCGTCACCTGGAGCGGTCGCGGCCTTCAGCCCGGCCAGGTCGACGACGATCAGTACGGCATCTACTACCAGCGATTTACCTACGACGCCGCGGGCCAACCATTCCCGGCCACCGTCGACGGCCAGCCCGATACGGCCCTCCGCGAGCTTCGCGTCAACCCGAGTCCGGCCGGGAATCAGCATCTCTCCTCCGTAGGCACCGATGGCGAAGGAAACGTGGTCATTGTCTGGACCGGCCCCGGCGGCGTGTACCGATTCGTAAGCGCCAACAGCGTGCCCGTGTTGGACGACGATGGACCGCTCGTCACCGATGTCTTGACGCACTACGTCGGCATGCACACCGGAGCGAACAACCAGGGCGTCCTGACCGACGCGGGCGCCGATTGGACTCCGGATATTCTCGTTGGCCAGGTCATTCGAAATGTCACGAAGCAGACCTGGGCCGTCATCACTGCTAACACCGAAACCACCATCTCGGCTGAAGTAAACGGTACCCCGGTCCTCGATTGGGACCAGAACGACCAGTACCGCATCGACGTTCGCCTGCTCGACGGCGACCGCCTCGAGCAGCCCGGCCTGACTCCGGCCCAGACGTCCGTCCCCACCCAACTCGTAGTCGTCTTCGGCGAAGAGCTCTCGCTCGTCGATCTTGAGTCGGGGATCAACAGCGTCCTCAACCGCGACAACTGGTCGCTCGAGCGAGCCGGCAGCGAGATCGTCGGCGGCATCGTCGACATCGAGTTCTTCTCGCCCGACAACACCGCCTCGCATAAGTGGGAAGCCGTCGTCACCCTGGATGGCAATGGTACGGTTCCGGGCATCGCTCCGCTGCCCAACGGCACCTACGTCCTCACCGTCCGCGATGCCGTCACCGACGGCTTGAACCGCCTCGACGGCAACTTCGACGGCCTGCCGGGCACGGCCCCCGCTGGAAACGGCTACCGCCACACCTTCACGATCGACGACGACGAGCCGATCGACCCCGATCCCGATGATCCGGTGTGGCCGAGTCCGAACCAGCAGCGGACCTACGGGGAAACCCCCGGCGCCGTCGACGTCGATGCCGACGGAGACTATGTCATCGCCTGGACCGAAACCGTCGCTGGTCTCGACCGGGTTTACTTCCTCCAGTTCGATGCCGATGGATCGCGCGCCGATCTCGACCTCAACGGCGACGGAGTGATCGCCCTCGCCGAGGTCGACAACGCCGTCGCCACGCCCGTCACCCCGAGCGGATTCGAGGCGGACGAGCAGCGCCACGCCGCCGTCGCCGTCGATGCCGATGGCGATTTCGTGGTCACATGGACCAACTACCGCGACGGCAATGCCGACGTCTGGGCTCGCCGCTTCCGCGCCAACGGCACCCCCGACGGCCTGCCGTTCCAGGTCAATATGTACACCACCAACAGCCAGTACTGGGCCAACGTCGACATGAACGTCCATGGCGATTTCGTGGTCACATGGTCCAGCCTCGGGCAGGAAGACAATAATCAGCTCGGCTACGGCCACGGCGTCTACGCACGCCGCTACGACTCCTTCGGCCAGCCCCTCGGCCCGGAGTTCCGCGTCAACGTGACGACGGCCGGCGATCAGCGGTTCTCCAATGTCGCCATGGGCGAAGACGGCAGGTTCCTCGTCGCCTGGACCAGCTACCGCGGCGCCACCGGCGACGATATCGTCGCCCGGCAGTTCAATCCCGACGGCAGCCCGTTGGCCGGCCCTCTCGCGGGAGAAGTCGTGCTCAACTCGCTGACCAACGGGAATCAGCGATTCCCCGACTTGGCGGCCGATCTCACCGGGAACCATTTTGTCGCCACCTGGTCGTCCGACGGCGCACTGGACGGCGATGGCTACAGTGTCATCGCCAGCCAGTTCGACTGGGACAACCTCACCCCGGCGGCGCCCGGGCGCAGCAGTTTCACATCCACGGCATCGGGTCTCGCCGTCGACGTTCCCCTCATTGCCGTCGACACGAACATCTCGGTAAACTTCACGGCCAGCAGCGCGGCCGCGCTGAATGGAGCCCGGATGACCCTCGTCTCGCCGCAAGGAAGAAGCCTCACGCTCACCTCCGGCGGGCTCCGCGATACCGGCACGTTTGCCGGGACCTACACGGTGACGTTCGACGACTCGGGCGACTCGCAGTCCGGAACGTGGACCAATGGCGCCCGAACGGTTCAACCGACCGATTCCCTCTCCGACATCGCCAGCGTCTTCGGCGACTGGCAGCTCGTCGTGGAGACCACCAGCGGCACCGTGACGCTCAACAACTGGTCCATCAGCGTCCAACCCCCGCATGAAATCCTCGTCAACTCTACCGCCAACGGCGACCAGATGTTTTCCTCGGTTGCCATGGACTACCTGGGCGACTTCGTCATCTCCTGGAGCGGGCGCGGCGAGCAACTGGGCCAGGAAGACACGCACGGCGTCTACTATCAGCAATACGACCGGCTGGGCAACCTCATCGGCGCCGAGACCCGCGCCAACGCAACCGTCCCGGGAATCCAGTATTATGCGTCCGTGGGCAGCGACTCGACCGGCAACTTCGTCGTCGCCTGGACGAGCATCGATCTGGCCACCGGATCTTCCGCCGTGAACAGCTACGTCAGCGCCACATCGAGCGTCGACGCGGCTGCGACCGACAGCGACGATGTCGCTCCCATCGTCACGGATATTCTCGATGCCGGCGCCAATCGGCTCCTCGACCACGACGTCCTGCCGTCCGGTGTTTCCAAGCTGGTCTTCGTCTTCAGCGAGGAGCTGAGCCAGGCACTGGACGAACAGGATGGGCTGCACAGCGTCGAGAATCCCGAAAACTGGATCCTGGAACGCAACGGCGCACCGATTACCGGCGGCATCGCCGCCGTCGACCTCATCAGAAATGTCACGACGCGAAAGTGGGAGGCGACGATTACTCTTGACGGCAACGGGTTCGCCGGCGGCATCCCCGCGCTGTCGACCGGCAACTATGCCGTTACCGTCCGCGATCGGGTCTGGGACGCCACCGGGCTGTGGAACGCCAGTTCCAAAGTATGGCGGCAGACCGGCAACGCGCTGGACGGCAACTACGACGGCGTACCGGGTACGCCTGCCGGCGTCTCCGGCGTCTCCGGGTTCACCTTCCACTTCTCCGTCGCCGGGCCTCCGTCCACCGGCGCCGAGTTCCGCATCAACAGCAACGCCAACAAGCAATACTTGCAGCAGTTCTCTCAGTCGTTCGGCACCGGCGCCACGTTGTCCGGCGTCGGCCTCGAAGAAAGCACCCGCTCCGTCGCGGTCGACAACGACGGCGACTTCGTCGTGGCCTGGACCCAGTACGGCGCCGACGGAACTTCCGACGTCTACTACAAGGTCTATCGGCGCGATCTGACGGTCATCAAACCGGAAACCCGTGCCCACTTCATTTCCGCCGGCAACCAGCGCAACGCCGCCGTCGCCATCGACGCCGACGGCGACTTCGTCATCGTTTGGGAGGGCGAAAGCACGCCCGGCTCCGGCGAGTACGACGTCTTCGCGCGGCGATTTGATTCCGTCGGCAATCCGATCCTCTCCGACTCAAACGGCAACGGCTGGCTCCGCAACGACTTCGGCCAGGTCGACGGTGCGGATACCAAGCGCGAGTTCCGCGTCAACAGTGATACCCGCGACAACCAGCTCAATCCGGCCGTCGCCATGGACGACGCCGGCGGCTTCGTCGTCGTCTGGGCCAATGCCTCGGCCAATTTCAGCTTCCGCAACGACGTCCGCGGCCAGCGCTACAGCCTGTACGGCGAGCGGCTGACGAACGACTTCATCGTCAACCCGACCAGCCAGGCTGGCGCGG
>JAXGMN010000049.1:0-105617 GCA_040768665.1 Thermoguttaceae bacterium | reverse complement strand
GGCGTGTGGGAGATGATCGCATCCCCTCACGATTGCCATCAGCCCGGCTGCTTCCGAGCAGCCGGGCTGCTATGGTGGTAAATCCTCATCTGCCGCCGGCCGGGCCGAACGACGCGCTGAGCGTCGGCTCCGCAATTCGCTTTTGCCCTGTCGACCGACGGGGCGCATGATCTGCGATCTACCGACGGGGTTTCCCGGCAGCCTTGCAGCAAAGGGGGCAAGCGAGGCAAGGCCCACGCCGGGGCTCACCTCGAGAGCAGGGAAAAGGTCGCGACAAATTCTCGCGGAGAAAGAAATCCTGGGGAAGTGCCCTTGACGGCTTCTTCGTGTCCGAGTATCTATCCCGCTCTCATCTGCCAAATTCCAGGAACACAGTCCGAAACGCCTGTGGTCGCCCGTGTTCCGTAGGTAGGGATGAACCTGTCCAAACCACCAGGGAATCCTGCGAGTCCCGAAAGGAGAATCGTGTTGAAACCGACCGCAAGAATCCTCACCGGCCTGACCGCAGTCGCGCTGGGTTTCTGTGTGGACGTTGCATGGGCCCAAGCGCCTGCGGGCCACGGCGCCTCGCAGGGAGCCCGTGGCACGGACCGCCAGCCAGCCGCAACCGACGATCAGATCCGCCGCCTCTGCGACGACCTCCTCGCGCGAGCCCGGCAAGCCATGGCTGAGAATGATCTGGAAGCCGCCGGCTCCCTGATCACGCAAGCCGAGACTTTGGGGGTCGATTACAGCCCCCTGTATTTCGGCGACACCCCGAAAAAAGCACGCAGGGATTTCGAACGGCAGTCTTCCACGGGAGGACGGACGCCGGTTCGACCCCTGTTCGCTCCGGGTACAAACCCGCAGCCGACCGATCCGTTCGCGGGCCGGTCGAGCAGCCCCGTTGCGACGGTGACTCCCTTGCCGCCCACCAACCAGATTACGCAGATCCCGCCGGCCTCTGCACCGGTCGGCCCGGCCCCGGACGCCGCGAACCCGAATGGAGACCGAGCCACTGCCGGCCAGTTGCTCCTCGAAGCCCGCAGGGCATTGGCGGTCGGTGACGTGCGACGGGCCGGCGGAGTCGTCCAGCAGGCACGGTCGCTGAATGTCAGCTATGGTCCCGCCGACGACACGCCGGATCGCGTCGATGCACAAATTGCCAAGTACCGCAACCTCAAGGCCGAGGAAGCTCAGCGGGGCAAGACCGAAGGCTATCGGCGACAGTTCGCTCGAATTCTCATGGAACAGGCGGAAGGTCTTATGCGGTGGCGGGACTTCGATGAAGCGGAGCGGCTGGCCACTGAGGCTGCTCGCCAGGGGGTGACGTATAGCCCCTTCGAATCCAAGCCGCAAGACTTATTAGGTCGGATTACCGCTGCTCGCTCCCAAGGGCGGTCCTCGACAGCCGGCAGCGGTCCGCTTGCCGTCGCCGGAACTCCGGACGCGAAACAGCAGGTGACGGAACTACTCCGATTGGCTCGATTGGCCCTAGGCTCCGGCGACCTCCGCCGCGCTGGGGAGTTGGCACAGAAAGCAATGGCGATCGGTGTTCCCGATTCGGCCTTTGGTGCCGGCGAAGATCGGCCCCTCGTGTTGCTTCAGGACATCGAACGATTCGCGAGCAACAACGCGGCAGGCCTGATGACAAGCGGTCAGCAGGTGATGTCTGCCACGGGCTCGATGGACCCCGACCGGCGAGCGAACCAGGCCCTCTACGACCAGCAGAGCGATGCAACCCGAAACGTGCTTGCCACGAGCCAGGAGCCGGCACCGCCCGAAAACCTTGCGGGCATGCAGCCTGGACCGGCACAGCAGCCGTCGGTCGGAATGGCTCTGTTTCAACAGGGCGAGGCAGCCCTCAAGAACCACGATCGCGACAGGGCGCTTGAGTACTTCCGGCAGGCCGCGACCTACATCCGCGAGTTGGATCCGATTACGGCCCAACGGCTGCAGGACCACCTGCAGATTATGTCGCAACGGGCCATGCCGGCTCCGTCAATCGCCAACGAAGCCGTGGCCAAGCAGCAGGTCCTCGCTCGCCAGGTCAACGCCGACGTTGCGATCCGGGAGGGCAACGCCCGAAAACTGATGCAAAAGGATCCCAAAGCCGCGTTGGCCCTGTTGGAAGAAACGCGGCAGAATGTCGATTCGGCCGGGCTCGAACCGGCGGCCCGAGAGCAACTCCTCCGCCGCGTCGACCGTGCCCTGTCGGAGGTCCGCAAGTATATTGAAGACAACGGCCCGCGGATTGCGCTAGAGGAAAAGAACCGCGCAGTCGTTCAAGACATCGAGCGCGAGCAGCAGCTCAAGCTCGACAACCAGCAGAAGCTCGCTTCGATGGTCGACCAGTACAACGACCTGATGCGCGAGCAGCGGTTCGCCGAGGCGGAAGTCGTGGCCAAGCGTGCCGCGGAACTCGATCCGACGAATCCGCTTTCCCAGCAGTTGGTCATCACGGCCAAGCTGATCCGGCGCCACATGAACAATCTCACCCTGGCCGGCGATAAGGAGCAAGGGTTCGTGGACGCCATGGCCAGCGTCGACCGTACCTCGATTCCGTTTGACGATACCATTCCGCTGGTCTTCCCGGATGCCAAGCAGTGGCAGGACTTGACCGCGCGGCGGGGACGCTGGGCCAAGGAAACCGGGCGGAACCGGTCGGAGCGGGAGCTGGAAATCGAGCAGAAGTTGAAGACGCCGGTCTCGCTGCAGTTCCAGAACGCTCCGCTGGCCACCGTGCTCGATTACCTGGCCAAGCTGGCGGAAGTGAACCTGTATATCGATCCGCAAGGATTGGCGGAAGAGGGCATCACCACCGACACGCCCGTCAATATCGATCTGCGACAGGAGATCAAGCTCGAGAGTGCCCTGAACTTGATCCTTCAGCCGCTGCACCTGAGCTACGTCATCAAGGACGAGGTGCTCAAGATCACCAGCGAGCAGATGCGCGCCGGCGAGGTCTACACGCGGACCTATACGGTTGCCGACCTTGTGATTCCGATTCCGAATTTCTTGCCGAGTTCGCGAATGGGCCTGGCGGGCGCCTACCACGACGCGATGGGCAACGCCGGCTTCAACAACGGCGGACCGTTCGGGCCCGGCGGCGGCGCTCCGCTGGCGGTCGTGGCGAGCCGCGACGGCGGCCGCACCAGCGGCTCAATCAATCCAGCGGTCATGGCCCAGATGTCGGGCGGAATGCCCAGCGGAATGCCGACCAACATGCCGATCGGCCCGGGCCCCGGCGGATTGGGCGGCGGAGCCATGGCCGACTTCGAGAGCCTGATCGAGCTGATCACTACGACAATTGCTCCCACCACATGGGACGAGGTCGGCGGGCCGGGCTCGATCGCACCGTTCGAAACGAACCTCAGCCTGGTCATCAGCCAGACGCAAGAGGTCCACGAGGAGATCTCCGACCTTCTGGAGCAACTCCGCCGGATGCAGGACCTTCAGGTCACCATCGAGGTGCGGTTCATCACGCTTAACGACAATTTCTTCGAAAGGATCGGAGTCGACTTTGACTTCGACATCGACGACGACATTGACCGGCCTTACCAGATTTGGGGTCGGCCGGATATTGGCGGCGGCGGCGACGACGACGACGACGGGGGCGATCAGGATAGCGATGCCTTCATCGATCCCCCGTTCCCGCGCACTGCCGCGGTGGCTCGCGACATCCAGGATCGCGACCATGGCGACAGCGTTACCGTTGGTCTGGCGTCTCCGGATCTATTCTCGGCCGATCTGGACATCCCGTTCCGGCAGAACAGCTTCGGGTTGGCAGTGCCGCAGTTCGGCGGGTTCGACGCGGCGGCCGGGGCCTCGCTCGGCTTCGCCATCCTGAGCGACATCGAGGCGTTCTTCTTCATCGAAGCCGCCCAGGGTGATCGGCGGACGAACGTCTTGCAGGCGCCGAAGGTGACGCTCTTCAACGGTCAGCAGGCGTTCGTTTCCGACACCTCGCAGAGCCCGTTCGTGATCAGCGTCATCCCGGTGGTCGGCGATTTTGCGGCCGCCCAGCAGCCTGTGATCGTGGTCCTCTCCGAGGGCACGTTCCTCACGGTCCAGGCCGTAGTGTCCGAGGACCGGCGGTTTGTCCGTCTGACGGTGGTGCCGTTCTTCAGCAATATCGGCGAGGTGAACACGTTTACCTTCACCGGTTCGGAGACCACTACCGAGGACACGTCCGAGGAAGGCGTGCAGGATGATCCGAACGACAACAGCAAGAAAAGCAACAAGAAGCAGACCGTCCGCGAAGGCACGACGGTCCAGTTGCCGACGTTTTCCTTCGTAACGGTTACCACCACGGTAAGCGTCCCGGATGGCGGCACGGTGCTCTTGGGCGGCATCAAGCGGCTGGCCGAAGGCCGCAATGAATTCGGTGTGCCGCTGTTGAGCAAGATTCCGTATATCAACCGGTTGTTCCGCAATGTCGGCATCGGCCGGGAAACTCAAAGCCTGATGATGATGGTCACTCCGCGCATCATCATCCAGGAAGAGGAGGAAGAGCGGCTGGGCATCCTGCCGTAGCCGGCTTACGTCCTCGGGTGAGGATCTCACGGGGTCGCCTTCGGCCAGGTCGCCGGAGGCGGCCCCGCTTTCGTTCTGCCGCATTCAGCCCGCCCTAGCACGGAGGTGTCGGTTCCGCCCTATGAAAGCAGATCTTGCTTCCGTCTGCCCCGGCACATACGATTCCGAAGATATCCTGGCACTGGACTCGAGCCGAGCGGAACCGTGGGACCGAAAGCGTGCGTAATTTTGGGTGGACTGTTGGGCGCGATCGGTGTTGCCGCAGGAGCCTTGGGAGCACACGCCCTCGAAACTCACCTTTCCGCCGAGCAACTCCATACCTACGAGGTCGCTGTCCGCTATCAGATCTATCACGCCGTAATGCTGGTGGCAACCGGCCTGCTGCTCGCCCAGCATCCATCGCTCGCGGGGCGAGTCGCTGCGTGGGCGTTTCTGGTCGCGATCCTTCTTTTTTCTGGAGGCATCTATGGCTGGATTTTCAGCCAGTGGCGGCCGCTGGTCCACGTGGTGCCGGTTGGCGGCGTTGCCTTCGTCGTTGGATGGCTCGCCCTGGCGGGCGCCGGCTGGTCGGTGGTATCGCGCCAAGCCTCATAGTGCCCCGGAAACGCCGGCAGCGCTGCGGAAAACCGCGGCAGGCCGGCAGGCGACCGGCGGAAATTCGTAGCCCGACTCTCCGAGTCGGGTCTGGCCTCCAAAGCCCGACTCGGAGAGTCAGGCTACGTCCGAGCGGGTAGATTTTTTTTCTGCCGCTCGCCTCATAAGAAACGGCCCCTGCCAAAATGAGGATTTGGCAGGGGCCGAAGGTTTCGGCGATGCTCGTCGGCGGATCAGGCCGGCGCCAGGGCCTCCAGCTCCTTCGCCAACCGCTTTCTCGCCACGTGCAGCCGCCGCTTGATCGTGCCGACCGGCGACTGAAACTCGTCGCTCATCTCGACCAGCGACTGGCCCCGGAAGTAGAACGCCTCCAGGGTGCACCGGTCGAGATCCGTCAGCCGCTTCAGTCCCAGGTGCAACTGATCCTCGCGTTCCCGGGCCAGCATCCGGCCCAGCGGCGTCTCCTTCTCGACGCAATGCGCCTCGAACTGCTCCGGCTCCGCGACCACGACCGGCCCCCGGCGTACGGCGCGATTGATGGCCATCCGGGCCGCGATCGATCGCAGCCAGGCCCCGAAGCAAAGCGGGTTCTCAAGCTGGCCGATCTTCCGCATCGCCTGGAGAAGCACTTCCTGGCACACCTCCTGCGCCTCGGCATGGTTGCCCAGCCGCTGGAAGACCGCTGCGTACACGATCCGCTCGTATCGGGTGAACAGTTGCTCGAAAGCCTCGCGGTCTCCGCGCCGAGCGGCCTCTACCTGTTCGGTCAGTTGCTGCTTCTGAATTTCTTTGGTTTGTTCGGGGTTCATGGCTTGACTCTTCTTGCACGTACCAACGGAGACCATCCGCAAGGCCAGGAGCCGGGACGAGAGGAGGCAAGGCGATTGCACTCCGCCGGGCGGCTCAGCCGCGGGTCCGATGCGAGCGTCGTCTACTGAGGATTTCGAGCTCGAAAGGCTCAGAATATCCCGCTTGACGCTCTCGGCCCGCGCCTGCTCTGGCGCCGATAACGCGGCAGCGACAGGCGCAAACTCTTTGGTTTGCGCGAGTGCGCCGCGCCGGGAACGGAAACCGCGTGACACCATTGAATGGTCACGGGGCCGGCTCCCACGCACCACGCGAGCCGTGCAAAAAGAAACCGCGCAGCTTCCGACACGCTCTGAGGATGCGTAGGCATACCGGCCACAACGTCCGTCTTCCGGCAAATGCCGAAAACGTCGTGAATCACACCGGTGAAGAGATTCATGAGCCTACCCATGGTAAACCTCTGCGCGCAAGCGCGGTTAAAAAGAACCTGACTAACCAGCGGAGGGGTAAGACCACACCGCTATAGTCCAGCATGTCATATCCGGCCGTTCGAGTCAATCCCGCGGAGGTGGCAGCACCACGAACGCTTGAGACCGGACAGACAGATTATAGACAGCGGATCGACCGAAAAGTTCGCGCGAGTTGGAAAAAATTTCAGGCAGCAGCATTAAACCCTTTGGCCCCCAACGGACGAAGCATGCATTGCGCATCTGTAGAGGGGCGGCTCCCGTCACCCAGCAACGGGGTAAGCGAACGACCGAAAGAGCTCATGTAGAATGGACTGACTCGATCCCGAGGCGACCGGCAGAAATGCGTAGCCTGACTCTCCGAGTCGGGCCTGGGAAGCCGGACCCGACTCGGAGAGTCAGGCTACGTCCGAGCGGGTAGATTCCTTATCTGCTGGCTCCACTGAATTTGATCGCGAGCCGTGGTTCCTTTCAAAAACTTCCCGAATGTCATTTACCGCATCCTCCACCCTTGCCGTCCAACTCGCCCCCCCGCTTCGCATTGGGCCGCTGGTGATCGATCCGCCGCTGCTCCAGGCGCCGATGGCCGGTTTCACCAACTACGCATACCGGCAAATCGTCCGGCAACTCGGCGGAGTCGGACTGCCGGTTACCGAGATGGTCAGCGCCCGTAGTTTCGCGGAGATGGATGCCCGCGACCACGAGTTTCCCGACCGACTCCGGGGAATCAAGGAGGAACCGCGTCCCCTGGCCGTGCAGATCTGGGATAACGATCCGGCCAGGCTCGCGGCTGTCGGCGCCCGCCTCGCCCACGAGTTTCAGGTAAGCGTTGTCGACATCAACTTTGGCTGCCCGGTGAAGCAGGTAACCCAGAAAGCAAAAAGCGGCTCGTACCTGCTGCGATGGCCGGATCGGGTCGGCGAGCTTGTCGCGCGGGTCGTGAAAGCCTGTCACCCCACGCCCGTTACAGCCAAAATCCGGCTCGGCTGCACCCGCGACACGATCAACGCCATCGACGTTGCCCAAGCGATCGAAGGGGCCGGCGGCGCGGCGGTAACCGTTCACGGCCGAACCGCACAGGACATGTTCCGCGGGGCGGCCGACTGGCGCCGGATCGCGGAAATCAAGCCGCACCTGCCCCGGATTCCGCTGATCGGAAATGGCGATCTTGCCACGGTGGAAGCCGTCGTCGAAGCGTTTCGACGCTACGACGTGGATGGGGTCATGATCGCCCGCGCCGGGCTTGCCAAACCGTGGCTTTTTCGCCAGGCACAAGCTGCCGTGCGCGGCGAGCCGGTTCCGGCCGACCCGACCAACGCCGAGCAGCGCGACATGCTGCTGGACCACCACGCCATAATCTGTCAGCGGTTCGGCGACGAGCGGGGAAGTCTCCTGATGCGGAAATACGCCTGTTGCTACGCCCAGTGCCGCCGCGGAGCCCGGACATTCCGCGACCGCATCAGCCGAGTCTGCACGAAGGAAGAGTTCCTCGAAGTGGTCCGCCGGGATTTCCCGCAGGACCAATGAAACCGCGAACAACCGCCGCTGCTGGGAAGCAGCCGGGCTGTTGTTCGCCGCGCTCATTCCTCCTCGACGTCCGGCGTCTCGATGTCGGCCTGGCTGTGGAGGCGTTCCGTCGACCCGGGTGTCGCAATCACTTTGTAGATGCACCACCCGAGCAGCACCGTCATTCCACCTACGGATAGAGTCATCACGATCCAGCCGCCCGTCGTCATGTCGTTTTCTCCTCTGCCTCGCGTTCCAGTCTCTCCCACCGCTTGACCGATTGGGCGACCAGCAGGGCGAACAAAAGTCCGACGATCACAATGAAGCCGATCGACAACTGCACGATGAGGCTATCGCGGATCTGCTGAAGCCGCTCACCCGACTTGAACAGCTCCATGTAGCACCAGGCAACGAAGATGACAATCAAATAGACCGGCGAGACGTATTTGAGAATGTATTTGACGAAATTCGGAATGCGAATCTCGGCCCCGCGGTTCAATTCCTCGAAGCCGCGGCCGATACCCAACACCCATCCGAAGAGAATCACCTGCGCTGTGGCGAGAATGTAGATTGCGAAGGAGCCGATCCAGAAATCAAAGGTATCCAGCGCTAGCAGATTCTCCGAGAAGTAGACCACAAAAGCCGAACCCACGGCCGTGATGAATCCGAGCAACGCAACCGACGCCTTTCGTCCCAGCCCCAGTCCTTCTTCCATCAGGGCGATCGCCGGCTGCAGCATGGAGAGCGAACTGGTTACGGCCGCAAGAAACAGAAGAAAGAAGAAGAGGAATCCGAAGATCCACCCCGCGGCGCCCATCTGGTTGAACACGTTGGGCAGTGTGATGAACCCGAGGCTGAAGGTTGAAAGCTCCCCTCGTTCGGCCGCAGTGATCACCTGGTGCCCCAGGAAGACGAATGCGGCCGGGATGGTAATCAGTCCGCCCAGAGCCACTTCGCAGAACCCGTTGCCGGCAGCCGCAGTAAGGCTGGACAACGCGACGTCGTCGTTTTTGTGGAGATAACTCGAGTACGTAATGATGATCCCGAAGCCAATCGAAAGAGAGAAGAATATCTGTCCAGCAGCTTCCAACCACATCTGCGGTTTGGCCAACGATTGCCAAAGGGTGATCCGCTCGGTGCTCGGGTTCCACATGAATCCGAGTCCCTCAATCACATTCTGATCGGGTTTCGACGGATCGGGCGTGCCGAGGGTCAGCACACGGACCAGGACAATCAGGGCGCACACGATCAGCGCCGGCATTGCCCACTTGCAGAACCATTCGATTCCCTTGGTCAGCCCCCGGTAAATCAAGACGAAATTGATCACGAAGCAGATAACCAGGAAGAAGATGGCCGACCCCAAAATGCCCTCGCCGGGCGTCGTCAAGGCGTTGCCGTTGCCCCCTTGGCCGACGAACTGGCTGAAGAACGTTGCGTAAGCCGCCGGATCGTCGCCAAACTTGCCCATCGCACCGCAAATGTACCGGATCGCGTACGCCAGACACCACGCTTCGATGTAGACGTAGTACATGTAGATGATCACGGGGATGATCATTCCGATCACGCCCAGGTACGGAGCGAACCGGCTTTTCCAGATCGTTCGGTAAATGCCGGGCGAAGAGTTGTAGCCACGCGAACCGCCATAGCGGCCCATCGACCATTCCGCCCAGGCGATGGGCAATCCCAGCAACAGAAACGCCACGAAGTACGGGATCATGAACGCGCCGCCCTCGTACTTCGCCGCAAGTCCTGGAAAACGGAGGAAGTTGCCGAGCCCCACGGCACTGCCGGTTACGGCAAGGATCACTCCAACTCGCGAGGCCCAGGTCTCCCTTATGCCGTTCTGATTCATCTTCGTCGTCTCTCCCCGGACGTTCGCAAACGTGATCCGCAAAGGCCGTCCCGGCCAGTCAACTTGATGCGAATGCGGCTGCAGCACGTTCGTTCTTCCACGCAACGAACTCGCCAAAGCATATCAGGCCCCGCGATGCTCTGCCAGTGGCAGTCCGCTCCGCGCGTGTGTCCCGAGGCTACGCCGCAAAGGCATCCGGACGCGGCAACTAGACCCTACTTCCGGAGTAGATTTGCGTACTACCAACGCACGGCATCGGCCGGGGACCGCATTCGCCCCTGAATCCCGCCTGTGAACAAACTCCGGTTGGAGTCGTATTTTTGATAGCAAGGGTTGTCAAAAATGCGACAAACCCGTAGGATCCCGTGTACGGATATCAGGATCACACCGCGAAGAACTTTGTATGAGTATTGCAGCGCCAAGTTCCGACGCCGACTTGCTCGACATGCTCCGGTCTCAGGGGTCGATGAGCGTGACGGACATGGCCGACACGATCGAGGTCACGCCCACAGCCGTCCGCCAGCGGCTCAGTCGGCTTATGGCCCACGGACTCGTGGAGCGAGAAGCGATCCGCGCTGGCCGGGGGCGCCCCAAGCATAGATACCAGCTAACCTCAAAGGGGGTTCGTCTCACCGGCTCAAATTTCACCGACCTTGCTCTAGCCCTTTGGAGGGAGGTCGGCGCAATTGAGGACTTGGAAGTGCGGAGAACGCTCCTGACCCGCGTCGTGCGGGCCCTGGCAAGCGGCTACGCCCACGAAATGGAGGGAAAGACGACCTCCGAGCGGATGCGATCCCTGAGCCTGATCCTGGGTCAGCGTCGGGTCCCGTTTTCTGTCGAGGACGACGAAGGGATACCGGTGTTGACCGCCCATGCCTGTCCCTATCCGGAGTTGGCAGAAAAGGATCGCAGCATCTGCGTGCTCGAAAAGATCCTGTTTTCTGAACTTTTGGGCCAAGAGGTCCAGCTTTCGCAATGCCGGTTGGACGGCGCCGGATCGTGCCAGTTTCAGGCCAAATGAGGCATCGGTATACTAATGGGTTTGTCGGGAGGGGCACTGCGGCAAACCCGTCTCATTCCCTGAGAACGACGTACGAGAGACAAACCACCCCATGACTCAAGCTTGGATTGAGGGGCGCCTGGAAGAGGGCGTCATGACAACAACGATCGAGCAGGCCATCAACTGGGCTCGCCAGTCGAGTCTCTGGCCGATGACGTTCGGCCTGGCCTGCTGCGCGATCGAGATGATGTCGGCCGGCGCCAGCCGCTTCGACCTGGACCGGTTCGGTGCCGGAGCCTTCCGGCCTTCCCCCCGTCAGGCCGATCTGATGATCGTCGCCGGTACGGTGACCTACAAAATGGCCAGTCGGGTCCGTCGCCTGTACGACCTGATGCCGGAGCCCAAGTATGTGATTGCCATGGGTGCCTGCACGACCGGTGGCGGGCCCTACTTCGAGTACGGCTACCATGTGGTCAAGGGAGTCGATCTGGTTGTGCCGGTCGACGTATACGTCCCCGGCTGTCCCCCGCGTCCCGAGTCGTTGCTAGAAGGTCTGATGCGGCTGCAAGAGAAGATCCAAGGCCACAAGATCGCCAAGCGGCCCGGACCCGACGGGGCAAGCCGCTGGAGTAATCTCGGCCGGGCCGGAATCAAAGTCGAGGATGAGTTGCCGATGCCCCACCATACCGGTTTCGTCCAGGTTGAAGACGTGGAACCCGTATTTCATCACCAGAAAGTCAAGCCTTCATGAACGAGACTCTCGAGATTCGTGATCTGTGCGTCAGCGTGGAAGAAAAGCCGATCCTCAAGGGCGTCAACCTTGAGATACGGCGAGGCGAAGTCCATGCCCTGATGGGCCCGAACGGCTCCGGCAAGAGCACGCTGGGGCTGGCGATCATGGGCCATCCCGGCTACCAGGTTACCCGTGGAAGCGTCGTGCTCGACGGGGTCGACCTGCTGGAGTTGGATCCGCACGAAAGGGCGCGCCGCGGTGTCTTCATGGCGTTTCAGCGTTCCGTGGCGATCCCCGGCGTCAAAATGGCCGACTTCCTCCGCCACGCGACCACGAACATTCGAAATCCCGATCGCAAAGAAGGCGAGGAACTGATCCCCATGCGCCAGTTTCGCAAGGAACTTCGGGAGAAGATGGAGCAACTCCGCATGGACCCGGAATTCGCCCGGCGGTACGTGAACGATGGGTTTTCCGGCGGTGAGATGAAGCGGGCCGAAATCCTTCAGCTTGCAATGCTCCGCCCCCGATTTGCCATCCTCGACGAGACCGACAGCGGGTTGGACGTCGACGCCGTCCGGCTGGCGAGCCAGAGCATCGCCGAGATCGGCGGCCAAGACATGGGCATCCTGATCATCACCCATCACGAACAGCTCCTGGAGCACAATCGGCCCGACTACACCCACGTCATGCTCGGTGGCCGGATCGTCGAGACCGGCGGGCCCGAGTTGGCTGCGGAACTGCACAAGCAGGGCTACGACCGGATCCGGGCGTCCTATCCTGAAGCCGCCGCCGAAGAGCGGGCGATGGAAAACGCTCCCGAGCGCCCGGCCTTGAGCGAAGTCTAGGAACCTCGAGAAACGACCGGTACAGGAATTATGGCTACTGACCTCAAAACACCCCAGCAACCGTCCGAACTGCTCGGCGAGATCAACAAATACGATTTCCGCAATGAGGAACGATACGTCTTCAAGTCCCGCAAAGGGCTCGACGATCGGATCGTGGCCGAGATCTCCGAAATGAAGAGCGAGCCGCAGTGGATGCGCCGCTTTCGCCAGGAGAGCCTCAAGATCTTCGAGTCGAAGCCGGTTCCTCGGTGGGGCGGCAATATCGATATCAAGTTTCAGGACGTCTACTACTACATCCGTCCCACCGATCGGCAGGAGAAGTCGTGGGACAACGTTCCGGAAGACATCAAACGGACGTTCGACAAACTGGGAATCCCCGAGGCGGAGAAGAAATTCCTCGCCGGCGTGAAGGCGCAGTACGAAAGCGAAGTCGTCTACGGCTCGCTCCGCGAAGACCTCACCGACCGAGGCGTCGTCTTCACCGACATGGATTCCGCCGTCCGCGAGCACCCCGATCTGGTCCGGGAATACTTCAGCACGATTATCCCCCCCACCGACAACAAGTTCGCTGCGTTGAACTCCGCCGTGTGGTCGGGCGGATCGTTCATCTACATTCCGCCGGGCGTGCACGTCGACTTCCCGCTGCAGGCCTATTTTCGCATCAATGCCGCCAATATGGGACAGTTCGAGCGGACGCTCATCATTGTCGACGAAGGAGCCAGTTGCCACTACGTCGAAGGCTGCACGGCTCCCATGTACAGCACGGAAAGCCTCCACTCGGCCGTCGTCGAGGTGGTCGCCAAACGCGGCGCCCGCGTCCGGTATACGACCATCCAGAACTGGGCGAACAACATCTACAATCTTGTGACCAAACGGGCGGTCGGCTATGGCGACTCTCTGGTGGAGTGGGTCGACGGCAACCTGGGAAGCCGGCTCACGATGAAATATCCGGCCGTTTACATGAAGGAGCCGGGTGCGCGGGCGGAGATTCTCTCCGTGGCGTTCGCCTCCGGCGGCCAGCATCAGGACGCCGGAGCCAAGGTGGTCCATATGGCGCCGCATACCGCCAGCCGGATCATCTCGAAGTCGATCTCCAAAAACGGCGGCCGTTCCAGCTATCGCGGTCTGGTAAAGATCGAGCCGGGAGCGAAGAAGTCCAAGTCGAACGTCGTCTGCGATGCCCTGATCCTCGATCCGAAAAGCCGCAGCGACACCTACCCCTACATCGAACTGCAAGAGCAGGACGTCATGGTAGGCCACGAGGCGAGCGTCTCACGAATCGGCGAGGAGCAGCTCTTCTACCTGACGAGCCGGGGCCTGACCGAGGCGGAAGCCAGCACGATGATCGTGGCCGGCTTCATCGAGCCATTGGTCAAAGAGCTCCCCATGGAATATGCGGTGGAGATGAATCGCCTGATCGAGCTGCAGATGGAGGGTTCGGTCGGCTAGACATACTTGGGACTGGGGCCGATCTTCGCCTCCCCGGAAGGCCCCGGTTCCTCTCTTGGTTTTTCTTCTTGCGCGGGAATTTTGAGGCATCCTTCAGCCCCCGGGACCGGTGAGCGGCAACATGAGTGGAACGACAGTCCAGGCAGGATTTACCCAGGAAGCGTTCGAGACGTTCGTCGAATCGAGACAAGAGCCGCAGTGGCTCGTCGACCGGCGTCGCAAGGCATGGGGCGCCTTCGAGGAGCTTCCCATGCCGAACAGCACGATGGAGCAGTGGCGGCGGACCGATATTCGGCTGTTTCACCCGGACCGGTTCGGCCTGCCGTCGCCACCGGCCCCGGGTGCAAAGGCACCTGCATCGCTGCTTGCCGAGGGAGTTGATCTCGCGGGACGCACGGCCACGCTCGACAGCCACTCGTTGTACGCGGAGCTCGATCCGCGCCTGGTGAAGCAGGGAGTGCTTTTCGGTAGCCTGGACGATCTGGCGATCGAGCGCGAGGACGTCGTTCGACCGAACCTTCTGACGAGAGCCGTCGACCCGGTCGGCGACAAGTTTGCCGCGCTGCATGCGGCCTTCTGGTCCGGCGGAACGCTGCTGTACGTCCCCCGGGGCGTCGCGATCGAAGAGCCGCTCCACATGCTCTCCGGATTGTCGCCGGGCGGCGCCGATCTCGGTCACACGCTGGTCGTTCTCGAAGAGGGTGCGGAGGCGACACTGCTTGCCGAGACCGCAAGCCTCGATTCCGTCGCGGCAGGTTTGCACGTGGGGGCAATCGAAATCCTCATGGCTCCGCGCGCACGATTGCGCTACGTCAACCTGCAGAACTGGGGGACGGGAGTCTGGCACTTCGCACACCAGAAGGCGCTGGTCGACCGCGACGGCGGCCTTCAGTGGACGATCGGAGCGCTGGGTAGCCGGTTGGCCAAGGTCAACCAGCACGTCTCGCTGGTCGGCGAGGGCGCCGAGGCCCAGGTCAACGGCGTGATGTTCACGGAAGGTAAACAACACCTCTCTTATCACACGCAACAGCACCATGCCGTCCCGCGTTGCCATAGCGACCTGCTCTACAAGGGCGCGCTGCAGGACCAGTCGCAGATTGTCTGGCGCGGGATGATCCGCGTCGAGAAAGACGCCCTGAAGACCGACGCGTACCAGCGGGACGACAATCTCATCCTTTCGGACGCGGCCCGTGTCGACTCCATCCCCGGACTGGAGATTCTGGCCGACGATGTCCGCTGCTCGCACGGGGCAACGGCCGGACGCGTGGACGATGAACAGATCTTCTATACGTGCAGCCGCGGTCTGACCCGCAAAGAAGCGATTCGCATGATCGTTGCCGGGTTCTTCCAGCAGGTGTTCGACCGGATTCCTATTGAGACCGTCCGCGACGCTTTGGGCGACGCGATCCGCCGACGTGTAAGGGAGTATGTCTGAAATGGCCGAATTCGTCCCCGTTTGCAGAGTCTCCGATTTGCCCGACCCGGGCAAGATGGTGGTCGAGGTCGAGGATCGGATCGTGGCCTTGTTCCACGTTTCGGGCACTTTCTGGGCCATCGACGACGTCTGCACGCACGACGGCGGTCCCCTGGCCGAAGGAGAACTCGAGGACCACACCATCGCCTGCCCCCGGCACGGCGCCAAGTTCGATATCCGCACCGGCAAGGCTCTCACCATGCCGGCTACGCGCGACACCGTCGTACATTCGGTCAAGGTGGAAGGTGACGAGGTCATGGTGAAGCTGAACGAGAGGTAGTCATCTGCCGCGGACGACACAGAAGACACAGGAGAAGCGAACGATGCGCATCGCTGAAGATACCGTCTATGCCGCGCTGCGGCAGGTGCAAGACCCGGAACTCTACATCAACGTCGTCGATCTCGGCTTGATCTACGAGGTGACAGTGACCGATGCCGGCGAGAAGTCCGACATTCAAGTGAAGATGACGATGACCAGTCCGGCATGTCCGGCCGGGCCGCAACTCGTTCAAGACGTCAAGGACGTTCTCGGCGATCTCGGCGAAGAGGTCGGCAACGTCGCAGTCGAGGTGGTGATGAGCCCGCCGTGGACTCCGGATCGGATGACCGAAGAAGCGCGAGACGAATTGGGCATGTATTGACGCCCAGCCCGGGCCGCATGGTGCATTCGCCGAAACGCCACCAGTTCCGCCCGACGGAATCTACCGCAAGCGAAAGTTGTCGTGGTTGACAAAGGTCCGCATGTAAGATGGCCGTACGGGACCATGGCGTCGCCTTGGCAAAAGCGATTGTGGGGCAAACGCTTGCGGACTGCGACCGAGCGTGTTTGACGCGGGATCGAGTAGGGCTATGGTCCACCCTGTGGGCGGGGCTCCCGAGCGGCGACCGGGCCTTGTGGCTCAACGATTCTCCGGCGGGGCGTCTTGCCGGGGCTGCTCGGTGTGCCGGTTCTCGTATTCCTCTGTGAGCACGGAGGGGCAAACCTCCTCGATGCCGCACTGGGGGCAGGCAAGCCGTATCAACTCGCTACTGCTGAGCTTCAAATCGTGCAATTCGCAGAGCTCGTACAGTTCTCTCAGGTGTTTGCAGGTCATGCGCGCCTCGAATATGGGGCATTCAGACGATCTGATGGGCAAAGTCGATGACCGGCACCTCCGTGAGCTGGTGTTTCCGAACCATGCCACAAAGTACGCCCTCATTGTACCGCCTCGCGAGAGATTTGGTTGCGTGGCAGTGGAAATTTGTCCGAATGAGGCAAGGGATTTTCGCAGGCATGCAGCTTGGGCTAAACTGGAGGATGCAGGGGAAGAGCACCGCCGCCGCGGCCGTCGGCCGCCGACAACTGAAAGGAAGAAGGGAAAGGTTTGCCGTGAGCTGGTTTCAACAAGAGTTGCTCCTGCCCCAGTACTCCCGGGGATGTCACATTATTACGCGACATGTGGTCGAGGCATTGCCGGAGCTCGCCCAGGTCCGGATCGGGTTGCTGCACATCTTCATCCAACACACGTCGGCATCCTTGTCGATCAACGAAAACGCCGACGTGGACGTGCCCCGCGACCTGGAGAACGCGCTGGCCAGCATCGCGCCCGACGACTTTCCCTATCAGCATACGATCGAGGGCGCGGACGATATGTCGGGGCATGTCAAGGCTTCGCTTTTGGGCAGTTCGGTCAGCGTGCCGATTCGCGACGGGCGGCTGGCACTGGGAACCTGGCAGGGAATCTACATCTGCGAGCACCGCCGCCACGGAGGCCGCCGCCGTTTGGTGTTGACGCTGCAGGGCGAGACCTGACCGCACTCGCAGTTAGAGGACCTAACGGAGCGGTGCGTGACCGAAAAGGCTCGTTTTCACCAGGTCGTCCGCCCAGCACTCCAGGAGCGTCGGCTGGTAGGCGTTACGTTCCAACTGGTCGATGGCTTCGATCGATCGATCGAGGCAGGCTGCCGCGGCCGTTTCATCGGAGGGCCAGCGCTCGATCGCGCGGCGTACTCTTTCGGCGAGCTCTGCATCTTCAGACGCCGCGCTGCCGCTGAGTCCGCGAAGCAGTTGCCGGTAGAACTCGGCGGCGAACTCGAACGTCTGGCGGAGCCGGGCACGCCGTGCGGCCGTCTCGCTTCCCGCCTCCGCGACAAAAGAGGAAACGGTCTCCGCCAGAAGCACGCCGTCGAGCCGCGGTTCGGACAGCCGCTCGTGCAGCGCCGCCCGAAACTGCCACAATTCAGCGCCCGCGAGTTCCAGGGCTCGCTCGAGGCTGCCTCCGCTGCGGCTTGCCAGGCCGCGGGCCTCTTCGGCACTTTGGATCAGGCCTTGGGCGACCAGCAGCTCGGCGACATCCTCGGATCGGAGCGCCCGAAACCGAACGATTTGGCACCGCGACCGGATCGTGGGTAGTTGCTTGGCGGGGCTGGTTCCGACGAGGATCAGCACCGAGCGAGGCGGCGGTTCCTCCAGGGTCTTGAGCAGACTGTTGGCTCCCTCAGCGTTCAGGTAATCGGCATCGTCGATGATCGCTACCTTCCGTCCGCCCATGTACGGCTTCATGGCGATGGCGTGGCACAACCCCTCCCTCCCGCGGTGCTCCTTGTCGCCGATCAGCAGTTCGAGCGGAAGAAACGATTTGTCCTTAGGCCGGCCGACGATTTCGAAATCCGGGTGCGATCCCGCCGCAAGTTGCACGCAGGAGGGGCATTGCCCGCAGGGATCCAGATCTGCTTCCGGGCGGCGGAGGCAGAGAAGGGTCTGGGCCAGCCGCAAAGCGAACGTCCGCTTGCCGATTCCCGGCGGTCCGACGAAGAAAGCTGCTCGCCAGCCGCTCCCGCTCGAGGCCTCGCCGGAATTGCTCCACTACGTCGTCGTGGCCCAGAATACCTTGCCAGCTCATCGTGTTACCGGACGGGAGGAAAGAAACGGCTCGACGGCCGCACGGAGATCCGCCTGGACCGCGTCAACGGAACGGTTCGCGTCGACGACGACGATCTGGCCAGAACGACATCGGGAGGCTCTCGGAGAAAGCCTTGCCGCACCTGCTCGTGAAATGCTGCACCCTGCTGCTCCATCCGGTCCAGCGGACGCCGCAACCGTTCCGCAGCGGTCTCGGCCGGCATGTCGAGCACCACGGTCAGGTCGGGAAGGAGCCCGCCGGTTGCGATGCGTCCTACTTCCCAGAGATCCTCGACATCGAGTCCACCGGCATATCCCTGGTAAACCACATTGGCCAGGAGGAAACGATCGCAGACCACCATTTCGCCCCGCGCCAGCAGCGGGGCGGATCGCCTCTTCGACGAGTTGGGCGCGGGCTGCCATGTAGAGGAGCATTTCGCTCGGGCGCGCGATGCTCAAATCGTTCCGACTGAGCACCAATCGCGCACGGCTTCACCCAGCGGCGTACTGCCTGGATCGCGGCAGGTGAAGACTTCGTGGCCCCGGTCGCGGAGCCACCGCGCGAACAGCCCGATCTGCGTCGTCTTGCCGGTGCCGTCGCCGCCGTCGATGGAGAAAAACATGCTACCGGTCCGCGGGTGTGAGGAAGGGCGAACTTCATTATAAAGGTTGCATGAAGCGAGACGGAAGGCCCGCCCCTCGCATGAGGAAGAACTGAGCAGCCCGGCTGCCGGGAAGCAGCCGGGCCGCTACGTGGGCGAGGCCATCAAGAGGTGTGTACCAAGTGACTTAGAGCCTATCCCAAAACCTCGCGAGGAGAAGGGGACAGGCACATTTTGCTCCGAAGACTCCGCAAAATGAGCCAGTCCCCGGCGGTTTTGGGATAGGCTCTTAACGTCGGGCGCTCTTCCAGCCGGAGTCCGCGGTGCTCGGTGTCGAGGAGCGCTGAACGGAGCCGTTGGCCGCGTGCGTGCTCTTCCACTCAGAGGCGGCCACGGGCTGCTGGAGCGGCGGTTGCTCCTGGCTGGTGACCTCGGGCGATTCCGGAGTCTCGGCGGTTTGGGCCGGCCCCTCGGCGGGTGTTCCGGCAAGCACTTCGAGGTTGAGATTCCCAACGTCGTAGGCAGCCCGCTTCAACACCTGAACGGATCGGGCCACCGGCTGTTTCGCGGGCGACGCCGAGACGTTCGCGGAGGTCTGTTGGACACTGTCGGGCTTCGGCTCGGGAGGAGCCTGCTGGCTGGGCTCGGGCTCAGGCATGGGGGCCGGAGTCGGAATCTGCTCGGGCAGGGTGCCGGCGGGCATCATGTCCGGGCTGAAGAGGAATCCTTCTGCATTCGCGTGCTGCTCGATGGGGCCGCGGCTGATCACCCTCGGCCGTGTGAAACCGTAGTCGAGATAGATGCCGGCATCGCGGGCACGAGCGAGTCGACGGGCGTCGAAGTAGGCCTTGCCGGGCCAGGGACCTTCCGCCAGGCATACGCCGTTGTATTCCAGCAGCGAGCCCTTACGGAAGTGTACGCCCGCGATCGCCTGATTGTAATCGATCAAGGATCGATAGTAGTCGTTCTCGGCCTCGGCGAGCCGCTGCTGAGCCAGAAGGACGAGATCGAGGGTGACGGTACCCTGCTCGTAGGCCGCCTGGACCGCCTGCACTTCCTTCAGAGCTGCCACGCGCCGATTGAAGTTCGTCTGGGTGATCTGGTAGCTATCATCCAGTTCGCGGACCGCATTGGCGAGTTGATGGGAGAGTTCCAACTCCTGTTCCTGGAGGACGGCCCGTTCGCGACTGAGATTCAGTTGGGCGTTGCGGACCCCGGCCAATTCCCTGCGGAAGCCGATGGGGATTCGTCCTTCGAAGCCGAGTTGCCATTCCTGGAAATCGCCGCCGGTAAGCGAACCATAGGCGTTCAAGCGGTCGTTGTCCGGATCGATAAGGCTGTCGCCCCAGCCGAACCAGCGGTACCGAGCCACGGCATCCAGCCGCGGCAGCAGGTAGTTTTTCGACGCGATCAGCTCGAGCTCACGCTGTTTGATCACCCACTTCTGCCGCCGGAGCTCGACGCTGCGAACCAGCGCCTCATTGTGAATCTCGCACCAATCGAAATCGATGTCGGCGGTGGTCGGCTCGTCGGCGGGGCGAATCAGCCGGCCGTCGGTCGCCGCGATGCCCATGATATACCGCAGATTATTCTCCGTTCGGTAGAGACTGCTCAGGGCCTCCTCGACCGCGCTGCGGAAGAGGAAGTACTGCTGGCGAGCCTGGGCTTCGTCCTGCGCCCCGCCGCCCTTTGCTCCCACGACGTACTTGGCATAGACTTGCCGCCAGGTCTGCAACGCACTGTCGCGGCCGGCCACGACGGCGTCGAGTCGGCGGTAGGCGTAGTAAAGCTCCCAGTACGCCCGCTCGACGTCGCGAGTCAGGTCCCGAACCCCTTCTTCGAAGTCGGTCAAAGCGATGTCGGTCCGGAGGCGCGCGATCATCACGCCGTTGTAGAATCCGGGAATGGACCCGGGACCTGCAATCCGGTTGAACAAGGCGCCGGCGCCCTGCAGCAACGGCTGGTTGACCTGTGCTTCGAGGGTGGCCGTATAGTCGCTTGGAAACTGCCGGATACCGGTGTTGTTGTATTCATAATTGACATTGTGCCGTAATGTATAGGTTCCGCCAGTGACCGACGTCTTGGCCAATTGTGCCTGAAAAGTCCCCAAGTCCTGGCT
Source organism: Thermoguttaceae bacterium (assembly GCA_040768665.1). Lineage (GTDB taxonomy): Bacteria > Planctomycetota > Planctomycetia > Pirellulales > Thermoguttaceae > JABWBD01. The sequence continues at coordinate 84,773 of JAXGMN010000049.1, read as the reverse complement.
GAAGAGGCGGGGACGAAATTGTTCGATGACGTCGGCGCCGGCAGTGTTCTGCGGCCGGTAGTTTTTCTCCCAGAACATGCTGGTGGAGAACTGGGCGTCGAATGCCGCCAGGACGCCCTCGACGCCGTATCGCGGATCGGATTCGGCACGCGCCGGGTCAAAGATGGTGGGCACGGCTCCGGGCTGCTGAAGCAGCGTCGATGGGTCGCCTTGCGATCCGGTAGGGCCGAAGGCAACACCGCCAAGACTCTTGATGACCTTGGCATTGGCCAGGGCAATATGCATGGCCTCTTGCAGCGGCAGGTCCCAGATTTCCTTGGGTTCCGAGTTTTCCAGCGTGAGCGGGGGCAGGGCGCCGTTCACCTCATCCAGGCTTTCCAGCTCGACATCCGGGTAATCGATCTCCGTTGCAACGCCCACGTAGTGAGACAGGTCCCCGTCTTCGCCAAAATAGAACGGCTGCTGGGGACGGCAACCGGCTGCGAGGAGCAGGATGAGGACGATCGTCGGGGTGGAGAGGGGGAACTGCCGACTCATGGGGCTAGCATTCCTTTGCGAAGGTGCGTCTGCGTCATCTACCGCGCCGGACGAATCCGGCGCCTACGCCCGGGTGAGGTCGGGCCTTCCTGCGAACAAGGCAAGAACTGGCGCGCGATCCTCGAACCGGAGTAATCGGCAGAACTGATATCGGCAGCACAACCGAAAGACTTTGGCAATTCTCTGCGAACTTTGGGACCGGAAATATTTGCGCAATTTTACTAAAACTCCAGAACCTGCCACACAAAGCCACTTTAACCGCCAAAGGAGCACGTATTAAACCCATCTTAGGATGGGCAGCCAAAGCAGCCTGCCTGGTCGCGCCATAGATTGCGGTCGAATGTTAACAGTAGGGGCCGAGGCTCAACATGCCTTGTGTTCGCGTTTACGCCGGCAGATGGACTACGAATTCGCTCCCCGGGCGAGGGCCTCCGCTGAATGCTTCGACACGGCCCCCGTGCAACTCCGCCACGGTCCGGACGATCGCCAGTCCGGCTCCCCAACCGCCGGCGAGCGGATCCGCCTGGACGAACAGCTCGAACAGTCGCGGCAGCAGGTTCGGCGCGATCCCCGGGCCCGTGTCGCGGACCCGGAGAACCGTTTCCCCATCTTCGCGCGTCAGGCTCAGCCAGATGTGCCCACCGGGGTCGGTAAATTTTGCCGCGTTGTCCAAAAGGTGACCGACCATCAGCCCAAGAAGCTTTTCGTCGCCCTCGAGCACAACCGAATGGGCCGGCAGCGAGACGGAAATCTGATGCCCGGATTTGTCGAATGCGGCCTGAAACCCGAGGAGTTCGCGCTCCACGATTGCCTTCAGATCGGTCGTGCTGCACTCGGCCTGGAGTTTGCCTCGGAGGATCCGCGAGACGGTCCGTAGGTTCTCCATGAATTGGTTTACCCCTTCGCTGTGTTCCGCGAGCATCGAGCGGACCTGCTCGATTATCGCCGGATCGGTCGGCTTGCGGCCGAGCAATTGCAGAGCGAACTGGTAGGGAAGAAAGGCGTTGCTCAACTCGTGGCTCAGACTGCCGAGGAAGACGTCTTTGAGACGGTTGGCTTCTTCGAGTCTCGCCACCTTGCGCTCGAGTTCCTCCAGGGATTGTCGCATCGAATCGGTCGTTTCCATTGCCGCTCTCCCCAAGGACTCAAGTCCAGCGAACCCGGGACTCTCGCCGTCCCATGGTCTATCGAGAGGAATTCTAGGCTAGCCGGCCGGAGAAGACCACGCGCGGCGCGATACCATATGAGCCTATCCCAAAACCCCGCGGAGAGTAAGGGACAGGCACATTTTGCCAGTCCCCAAGGGCTTTGGGATAGACTCTAAGATGTGGCTGCTGTGCGAGGGGCGCCGATTTCACCAAATGGCGGCACGAGCCAGGCTGCAACCTGCCTTTCTCGGGTGCACCCAGCCGCGCTGAGGCGGATACGGGGGAAGGCTTTCAATCTCCCGCCTTCCGGATCTGCCATCGCGGCAACTCGCTGGGTCGGCGTGTCCGCAGCAGATTGACCCGGCTGGAACGGCAATTCACAATGATACCTGTCGGCAGCAGGCTCCGCTTGAGAGCCCGCGAGTCGTTATCAGGCTGTGGACGTGGAAACGGGGCCGGAACGTCAGGAAATTCGGAAAGAAAAAGTGATGGCTCGAGTGACCCTCCCCCTGTTGTTCAAGGATTTCACGGGAGGCGAGCGGCACGCCGAGGTGCACGGAACATCTCTCGCAGAGGTCATTTGCGAACTGGATAAGAGGTATCCGGGAATCCAGGCGTCTCTCATCGTGAAAGGCCAGTTGGCGCCGATCGTCAAGGTGACGATCGACGGCAAGTTGGCCGTCGACGGGCTGGCGTCCCATGTGAGACCCAAGAGCGAAGTCTGCCTCCTGCCCTCGATGGGCGGCGGCTGACTACTTCGTTCCGAACCACACCGGGCTGCTCCAGGCCAGTTCCTCGTCCTTCTGCACGACACGGACGTAGTAGTAACTGCGGCCATCGACCGGCTCACGGTCGAGAAAAGTGAACGCGGCCTCGCGCCCCTCGGGTTTTTTCGTATAGATGAACCGATTGTTGCGGCAGACCTCAATCCGCTCGATGTCGGCCGGGCAGCGAGCGGCGATCTTCACTTCCACCGTTGCGCCGGCAGGTTCCGCGATCTTCTCGCCCATCAGGCGACCATTGACGCGGACGTCGAGGAAGATCTTGGCGGCCGTGGTGCCATAGCAGTGGCGAGCGCGGATGGCGTCGAGAATCGTTTCCCGGCTCAATTCCGGAGCGAACACGCACGCCTTGCCGTAACCGCCCCCGTGGTCCGGGCTGGCGATCACCCCGATCACAATGCCGCGAGCCCAGGCGTCCTGGAGAAACCAGCCGGGCGGCGTGGTTCTGCCGGCTTCTCGAGGAGCGCCTTTGTACTCGTAGGAGCCACGGATCTGGAAGATCTCGGCTACCGGTTGGGCTTCCTCATCGACGTACTTCCAGTCCGTCGGCACATTGCCGGTATCGGCAAGTTGGTGCGGAATATGGACGAAGTCGGCCTTCAGCTTCCGCAGGTCCTCCCAGACCTCGGCGGGAGTCTGGCGGTTGCGAGCGTTCCACCATCGCGGGAAGTAGGGGTCGGCCAGGATCAGGTTCCGATGGCCGTAGAATCCGTAAGGGTGATCCGTGTTTGTCTCTTCGAAGGTCGACGTCCATTCCTCGGCCAGGAAAGTAAGATACCGGCCGGGGTCGTCGTTCGTGCGGACAAGTTTGGCCGTATACGCCCAGAGGTACGGATTGAGGTTGTAGCCGTGATCCGTTGTGCAGGCGAAATCGTGCCGTGCGATGTCGCGACGGTTCTGATACGCCTCGTCGATCGACTGGTCGCCCAGGCGGTTGCAAACCGAGACATCCGTGTGCGTGTGGAGATCGCCGAAAAAGAGCTTGAGTTGCCGGCCCTGGTATTCAATCGAGCGCGTGGGCAGGTCTTCGCCCCGCTGGATGCGAATCTCCGCGGCATCGAACGTCTCGTCGGGCTCGACCAGCGGTTCGAGCCGCATGGCCGACGTCCGCGCCGCCGGCGGCAGATCGATCGACGCGAGACAGATGTCGCTGGCGGCCTCCATCGCGCGGTCCACGTCCGTCCAGGAGTTCGGCAGATCGTCAACCTGAAAAGCCAGCAAAGCGCGGCCTCTTCCCAGGGCCAGCCCCGGACGGCGGTCCATTCCCTTGCGCGTGGATACCGGTGATGGCGTCAACCATTTCTCGCCATCGTAGCAAGTCACGACCGTGTCCCAGCCCGATCGCGGCAGACGCGGCTTGAGGTAGGCAACCCAAAGGCGGCCCGCTTCGTCGAACGTTGCCGACGGCGCCTCACAGCGGCCGTAGAGCGGGCTCTGGCGATAATCGCGAAAAGTCTTGAGCCCTTCCGCCTCGACCCTCCCCATGATCAGCCGCCGCTGGTTTGTCGTGCCGATGCGGTACTCCTGGACCTGGGCGTTCTCGTAGGCCAGCCACAATTCATCGCCTCGCGCGAACAGTTGGGCATGGCGGTCGATCGTGGGCGCCTTGGTCAGTCGGCGAGGTGCAGACCACCGGCCGTCCGCCGGCTTTCGGCTGAGATAAATGTCGTAGTTGTTTTCCGCAAATCCATGCCAGGCAACGCAAGCTTCGCCCGAAGCAAGAACGCAAATGGAAGGTCCGTAGGCGTTCTGACCCGTAGGGCTGACCGCAACCGGATCTGAGAGTCGCTCGTTGCACAGCCGTGCGGCGAAAACCTGGCGATTGCCGTTGCGGTTCGATTCCCACGCGAGCCAAAGCGTCGACGTCCTGGCATCCCACGCGCCCGCCGGCTTGACATCGACGGCCGCGTCAGAGGTGATCGCCGTTGTCGCCAGCGGCCCGATGCTCCCGCAACGAACGGCGTGGATGTTCCACTGCTTGTCCGTTTCGGCCGCGTAGAGAAGCATCGCCGCGTCGCCGATCGACACGAGGCTTGTGCCGAGGACGTAGACGTCCTTGCCGCCGGCAATCTGCCAGGAGCCCCGTTTCGCCAACTGCTTGCCTTCCGGCAGGTAGCGGGCAAGCTGCAGGGTGTCGGCACCATCGCGAAAACTGACCCAGGCGACAAAGATCGACCCGTCGTCGGTGCGAGCCACGCTTGGCTCGTCGTTAAAACCTTTGCCGCCTGATACCGACGCCACGGGTGGCATTTCTGTTTCCACCAGCGCAATGTCATCGATCCAGATCTTGCCGGCGGGCGCGGCGTGCGACGAGGGTGCGATGATGTGCAGCTCGAGCATCCCGTCGGCCGGGATCGACAGCGGTACGGTGTAATTGCGCCAGTTAGCGGTGATTCCTTCCCAGGCTGTGGCCATCTCGCGGGTCTCGTTGCCCGGCTTCACTACCCAAAGGACGAGCTTCGTGCGGTTGGTTCCGCGGGCCCAGATCTCGAACTGGTAGCGGTTGCCGGCCTTTACCGCAACGCGGCGACGGAGCGTAAGGGCCTTCTTCGGCCCGATCACTTCGCCGACAAGACATGCCTCACCCGTATGAGACTGCGTCTTGTCCCGCACGAGTGTGTGCAGCGGGTCAGGTTCCCAACCGGAGAGACCTTCTTCAAAACCGCTATTCGTCAGGATGTTGACGGGTTCCGCAGCCAGGAGGATCGAGGGGAAAACAGCGGTTGCGGCAAACATCAAGACGACGGTACGAACGAACAGCGTCATGAGTCAGTCCTCCGTGGATTGCGTGTGCCCCCAAAGAGCCTATCCCAAAACCTCTCGAGGAGAAAGGGACAGGGCGCTTCGGTGGCCTTGTCGAGTTCCGCTTAGGTTACCGCATCTTTTGCGGCGAGTTGCCCTGTCTTTTCCTGTCGCTATGGACCTCAGCCCAGGGGCAGTTTACAGCGGCAAGTGCGGAACAACAAGAATCCCGGCCACCGGGGAGGTGGGGCGGACGGGCGTGCCACGGGAAACGACGACAGAATCTATCGTCTGAGCATATCACTCAATTGGGACGCGTTGGCCACGCCGACGTGCTCAGCCACAACCCGGCCATTCTTAAAGACCTTCACGTTGGGGATGGAATCGACTCCGTAACGAGACGCAAGACGGGGACTGTTGTCGATGTTGACCTTCACCACCTTCGCGTGAGGATTCTCGCGGGCGACTTGCTCCAGCGCGGGCGAAAGCATCTTGCATGGACCGCACCAGTCCGCATAAAAGTCGACGAGAACCGGCACGTCGGACCGGAGGACCTGACGGCTGAACGTGTCTTCCCCGGCATGTTGCACCTGGCCGTATTGCTGCTTCGTTGTTGGCATCGCCTTGCTTTCTTCCTTAAAGCTCTCTTCCTTGAATGCGGATAGTTCCGCAACCATGAACTCCGGCCGTGCCGGTTCCATCCACGCCGCAACGTCGGCCTCGGACCGAGTTGACGGTTTCGACAAAGGCCGGGGGGGTTCCGCCGGCGAGGTCGTCATTGCCTCTGCGATCGAACGATCGCCCCAGCGACGTTCACTCAATCGCGTATCGGACGAGGAACAGCCCCAGTTGGCTGCCATGACGAGCACCAGTCCGGCCAAGGACAACATCTGCGGACGGACCGTCCATTTCCTCCAAAAATCGAATTGCATGGCCTAATCTCCTGCTTGTCAAAATGCGGCCGCCGCCTTGCGGCCATGTACGGACTGATGCGTACGTACGACAGCAGGTTACAGCGCTGCTCAAGGGTGCCAACGAAGCAGCGTAAGGAGGGCGAGCCAGGAAATCTCGCTGCACGGCCGCATAGCTATTGCCTGCCCATTCGGGGGGAGCAGCGAATTGTACCCGGTAATGCAGTTGGTGCTCTCGCCGATTTGGGCCAGCTCTCGGGAGAAGCCCAACTGAGCCCGTGGCGGGTTTCACGGCTGCGATTCTCGCGGCTGCGGCACTGATGCTGGCGAGTTTCAGACTGTCAGAGCCGGCGGACCGAAGCATGGTGCCGACGTCGCGGGCGCATGTCTGATCTGGCATCGCTGCGGGAGGCGCTGGCGATCCGTCTCGCGCCAAGGCGTAGAGACCCCAACAAAGGGTGGGAGAAGGGACTTGAACCCTCGACCCCCAGATCCACAATCTGGTGCTCTAACCAACTGAGCTACACCCACCACAATTTGGGACAACAACGTCAATATAGCGGTCCCAATTGGGATGGTCAACGAGCAGTGCGAATTCGCACTTCCGGCGTAGCGAGTGGTGCAATATGTAGGGGGTCTCGCGGTGGCGATTGTCAGTAGGGGAACTTTTCGTCCAGGGGGACGGCGGAGAGTTCCACCAAGAAGGAACCCAGTCGCTCGACCAGCAGCTCCATCATTCGCCGGCCTTTCTCGGCGGTTGCGGAGCGAGGATCGCCCGCGCCCGCGTTGGTGGTCAGCAGGTGCCACGGCCGCGTGATCGAGACCCAGCCGCGGTTGACGGCTTCAAAACGTGTCTCGGCCTTGCGACCTTCGTCGGCGGCCAGCGTGCCGTCCGGGTTCTTCGCGATAAGCTCCGGCCAGTAGGCCAATGCCAGCGAGGTCTCCATCTCGCCCGCGTGGTCGTCGCGGTGCTCGAAGATTTCCTGATAGACGTCCTGACAGACGGTGTACCAGTTGCAGAGGAAGAGTTGTGCTTGGGTCTTGCCGTACAGCTCTCGCAACAGCCACTTCAGGTCGTTTCCGCCGTGGCTGTTCAGAAGCAGGACCTTGCGTATGCCGCGGTAAACCAGCGACTCAACAAGGTCGGCGATGACGCCCCCCAGCGTCGTCGGCTTGAGGTTGAGCGACAGCGGGAACTCTCGCTGGTTGCTCACCGTGCCATAGGGAATGGTCGGCAGGAGCACGACGTTGGCTCCGCGGTACCAGGCGGCCTCGCAAATCTTCTCACCGACGAGGTCGCCTTCCAGGGTATCCATGCCGTAAGGCAGGTGAAGGTTGTGGGGCTCGGTTGCACCGAGCGGCAAGACGGCTACTTCGTACTCTTGCTGCTTGACCGTGCCGTAGGTCGTTGCTGCGAGATTCCAGGGTTGCAAGGAAACCTCCCAATACGTGAAGCGTGCTGAGCCTACTGGATGCGGAAATCGTCAAAGCGGAACCAGTGCTCGGCATCCGGCGGGCCGTTGTAGCACTGCAGGCTCATCTGGTCGCCGGAGGGCGGCGGCAACGGGCCGGAGCCGGCGGCCTGGAACTCGCCTTCGCCGCCGGGCTGGAATTCGGCCTGGTAGCGATCGGTAGTGAGGATCAGCCGTAGGCGAACGGTCTGGGCTTCCATGGGTAGCTTGGCGGCCAGCCCACGCTTGCCGTCCGGGTCTGTAGGTCCGCCCATGACGATCCAGGTCTTGCCATCGATGTATTCCTTGACCAGCTTCGCCAGCGGTTTGCCGTCGTGGTACCAGGTAATGCCCGCCTGCTCATACTGCTGCTTTGGCGGCGTGAGGGTGGCGACGGTGACTTCGACCGCGTACTTTCCCCGGCTACGGTCGGGGGCCTCGCGGACCAGGGCGTTCTTGACGGTCTGGGCCACGCCGGGTTGCACGCGGATTTCCAGGGCCCCGTCCCTGATCCGCCATGCCCCCGGGTCTTCTCGCAGCCAGCTCCAGCCTTCTTTGAGCGGGCCATCGAAGGGATCGGTGAAGATCGTCTTGGGATCCCCGGCGAGGACGGAGGAGGAAAGCAAGGCCAGCACAAACGAGCAGGCCCATATCCGTTTCATGGTGCGACTCCTTGGCGATGCAGGCGAGAGGATTCGACGTTTCCGGACGCACCTATGCTACCGCAGCATACGCGGTCTGACGAGGGTGTGGGTCGAAAAAGGAGGTTCGCTCGTCAGGAGGGGGCGGAATGGGTGGCTCAAGGACGAGGGGGATCCAGATGGTGCCGTCGGGCGTTGGGTTTACCAGACGAGTTCCAACGCCAGGTAGGGCCCGTGGTAGAAGGGGCTGCCCTCGGTGTTCACGCGGGCGTAGGCTGGACTGTTTTCTTCCCGCGAATCGCCGAGGGCCGTGGTGGCGAGTTGCTCCGGGGCCAGGGCGACCCCTTCGATCCACAGGAGATTCCAGCCGCCGCGCAGCGCCAGGCACCTGCTGACTTTCCAACTCGCGCCAATACGGATCTCGCCGAGGAAACTCGTATGCGACTCCTCGTCGCGAAGTGCCCGGAATGAAAGATCTTCTTCCTCTTCGACCGGCACGAGATAACTCAGTCTCGTGGCCCACAGATCGGCGTTGTTGTGGTAGACCCCCGCGCGGATGCTGGTGTCGACTTTGAACGGCCCGCCGCGGTCGAGGATTGTCACGTCGGCACCGAACTGCAGACCATACAGGTGGTTGTATGTGGCATAGCCGAGGAAACTCGGTCGCAGGTCGTCGGCTTCCAGTTCGACGGTGGCAACGCTGTAGGATTCTTCCAGTTCGATCCAGCGAAAGCCGATGCTCGCCATCAACCAGGAGTAGACAGGCTTGCGGTAGTTGAGTTCCGTGCTGTGCAGATCGGTGTAGTAGTCGAGCGTCGGGTTTCCCACCAGAACAGAAGCCGTTGGGCCGCCGAACAGCAGACGCCCGACTTGCGCCGGATCCGCTCCGAAGAGATCGAAATGGGAATTCCAGCTCGCGACGCCGAAGTGGCGCAACTGGGCCTGCCAGCCCAAGGGACTGAGGAAAAGCAGGTCGATTTCAGGACCGGCCTGCATGTCGAATTCGAAGTCGGCCGCGGCGAACTCGAGCGGCTGTTCGTTGCCGATGAGTTCGTTGGCCGCGGGCGGTGCGATCAGCGGTTGGTTGAAGGCGTCGCTCCGGTCGAGGAACACGGCCCCGCCGCGGAACACCCACCGCGTAGGCGGACACGCGGCGGGCGGCCCTTCGCAGCCGAACGGGCCATTGCAGACCGCCTGGGGGATCACCGCTGGCGATGGCAGCAAGGGATCGGGGAGCAGGGACTCAGGCAGTCGCGGATTCGTCGGCAGACTTGGCCGCATCCAAGGCTCCGGCAACCCCAATGCGGCATACGCCGGCGGGTCCACCGCGATCGAGGGAGTGAGCGTTGGCGGCGTGGCGATTCCGCCCGGCAAGATCGCCGGGCTCGGTGTTTCCATCTCCGATGCGTCGAGTGTTGGAGGTGCGTCCGGAATAGCCGTTTGGCCGGGCAAAACTGCCGGGCTCGGCGCTTCCGTCCCCGGTGCGTCGACAGGAGGAGGCGTGGGCGGCGGCAGTTCGACCGGAACGGGCTCGACGGGCAGCAGTGTTCTTGGCGTATCGGTAACCGACGGCGGTGACGCGGGCGCGGTCAACTGAAGGTCAGCCAGTTCTTGGGGGAAAGCAAGGCCAGGTGAGAGGATCAGCGCGGTCGCGATAATCCATCCGCGGCCATGGGCCTTGCGGCAGCGATGACCGGTTGGGACGCCATACTGCCGGGTCCGCGCACGAGCGACGCGGGGCATGCGCTGGAAGAGGGGGAACATCCTAGCTGCCCTGGATTCAAAATTGTGGGACGAGACAGGCAGAAGAGCCGCAATCGGGCAATGATTCAAAAACGGCGACAGGCACCTCGGCGTGAGAGGTTCTGGGCTGGATGCCGAGCTGTACGGCTTGGAGCCAGTCCCCGTTTCGAATCATTGCCCCTAATCGGACCCTTCCATTGTCGGATTTCGACCGCTATGACTTGAGCGGATCAGCCGGAGCCAAGGAGAAACCGGGCAGAACCAGCCGTTTGGGGGATGCGCCCTAATCAATCGAGGACAAAGAGTCATTCGGCTAGAAGGTCTCGGACGCGCTGTTCCATTTTGTCGACCAGACCAGGGGCATAGCCTTCCCAAACGGCCCGGATTACGCCTTCGCGATCGAGCAGAAAGGTCGTCGGGTACCCTTTGATCCCGGCAACCTGATCGAAGGCATTTCGGGTTGTCATTGTGGGATCCGCATAGGCAGGCAGGTCGATCTCGGCATGCTCGAGATAGGCTTGGGTCGCCGCTTCGAGTTCCATCAGGTCCTCCTCGCCGCCTTCGCCGCACGACACCGCAAGGAGTTGGAAGTCGGGCCGGTCGGCGAGATCTTGCCGCAGCTTGGCGAGGTGCGGGATTTCGGCCCGGCACGGCGGGCACCACGTTCCCCAGAAATTCACCAAGGCGACCTTGCCCTTGAGTTCCGCCAGGGCGACCGGTTCGCCTGCGCCGGTGAGCGGTTGCAGCCGGAGGGCTGGCAGAGGCTGACCCACACCTTCCTGTTTCTCGCGCAGGGCCTGGATTTTTGGCAGGTAGCCGTAGAGGAGAATCGCCAATAAGAGGACCAGCAGGAGGAGGGCAGCGGCGAGGGCAGAAATTGCCACGGCAAAACAGCCCGCCCTGCGAGTTGTCGATCGGACCGTGTCCAGTCGGCCGGTTTCACTCATGTTTGGTCCCTGGATTGAAGAGTCCCTGGTTGTGGAGTTGTGGGCAGTACCGGTCGGTGCACGGTCGGTGCCCCCCTCTCGCCTGGGCTGCCCGTCGCAAGGTATTATAGGTCTTAATCTGTCCGAGTCGCCTGGCCTCATCTGGAGTGTGAATAGCACTAGTAAATCAGTTGGGTAGCAGTAAGCAGAGATTCCGGATCAAACAGGACGACAGCGCGTGGACGAGGATTTGTTGGATGAAAATCGAAGTGGAGCTGAAGTTTCCCGTGGGTGATCTGTCGCAGCTCCGTCAGCAGCTCACGGAGTTGGGTGCCGACTGGTTCGATACACGCGACGAAGAGGATACGTATTACGCCCATCCATCGCGCGATTTCGCTCGGACGGACGAGGCGTTGCGGATCCGTCGCGTTGGCCGGAGTGCGCGGATCACGTACAAAGGTCCGCGGTTGGATGCCGAGACCAAGAGCCGCCGGGAGCTGGAGTTGCCGCTGGGCGAAAGCGAGGCGGCGACGGATGGCTGGGCCTCGCTGTTGGAGGCTCTCGGATTCCGGCCCGTGGCCACGGTCCGAAAACACCGTTTCAAAGCTCGTGTCTTGTGGCAGGGGCGGGAAATCGAGGCATCGCTCGACGAGGTCGAGTTGGTGGGGACATTCATCGAACTGGAACTCGTCGTCGAAGATCAGGACTTCGACGGGGCTCGCGACGCGATTCGCTTGTTGGCCGAGTACCTTGGACTTTCCGGCGGCGAGCGGCGGAGTTATCTGGAGCTGCTGCTTACGCGAGGAGGCTCGGCAAAGGAGTGAGGGTTGCGACCTGGGCCAAAAGGGTGAATCCATTCCCCGCTCGAGTGGCTGTGAGAGCAAGCCACACCACCGGCGGGTTGACGATGCAAAGCAAGTGGACCATCATGAACAGCGTGTGAAAGGAGATCGCTTTCGTCGTCCGATCACCTGGCTAATTGGAGGGCACCGCAGTGTTTGCCATCCTGTTCGCCATATCTTGGGCCGGAGTGCTGGTCCTCCTGGCTGGAATCTGGATTGTGGTTGTTCTGATGCGAGGGCTCGTGGACTTCGTGTTTTGGCTCCATGAGGTGCTCGTCGTCGAGCCTCGAGAGAGAAAGCAACTCGAGCAGCTCCGGCGGGAACGCCGCAAGGCGGCCCGGGAAGCGGAACGGGTATAGGCCGTTGGCTGGCTTGGGAGCGTGAGGTTCGTGCCACGAGGCCGACGGGTGGCGTTTGCGCATGCGGGTGCTGTTCATCCGCCGATTCTCTCCACACATTCGAGGGCGCCGGTTACCGATTATGTCGCGGTCATATTGGTCGTAACCGTTCACGGGGCGGAGGAGAGGGGGACAGGTCCATGGTTTCGGCCAACGTCTTTGACGCCAAAACACTCGAATTGGCCGAAAAATGGACCAGTCCCCAGCCGCCCCGTGAACGGTTACCTATTGGTCTTCTCCGCTGGAGGGTCCCGGAGCGGATAAGACTCACGCCTTGTCCCTGGTCTGGCCGTTACGTGGCTGGCAAAGGTACCTCTTGGTGAAGCCCCGATGAGAGCACCGGCCTCGTTTTCGAGCTTCGATGGAACTGAGAGAGTCTCCTGCGGCACCAGCCGCCCCGAGCGCTACTCGGATCTGTTCGGGATGCTGAGGTCGAACGAAGCGCCGGTGATTGCCCGCGGAGCGGGATTGAGTTACTGCCTGGCCTCGGCACTCGAGGGCGGGCATTCGATCCAATCAGACCGGTTCAATCGGATCCTGGCGTTCGACCGCGACTGCGGACTGATCACGGTTGAGCCGGGTGTGACGCTCATCGAACTGATCGACGTCTGCGTTCCCGCCGGCTGGATACCGGCGGTGCTGCCGGGGCATCCCCGGATCACGGTTGGCGGCTGCATCGGATTCAACGTGCACGGCAAGAGCCAGTATCACGCCGGGAACTTCGCGGCTACGGTCCAGGAACTCTCTGTTTTTCACCCGGACCACGGCGAGGTCTGTTGCAGCCGCGAGCGGGACGCGGACCTTTTTCTCTTGACCGTCGGGGGGTTCGGCTTGACGGGATACGTTACCCGCGTGGCCCTGAAGCTCTCGCGTCTGCAGGGAGGCGCGATCCGGTTGAAGAGAGTTCCCGTTGCAAATCTCATTGCGGCCGTCGAGTGCATGGAGCGGGAGGCCGGCCGCAGCGACTGCGTATACTCTTGGAATGACCTGAACCGGAGGGGACGTTCGTTCGGCGCCGGTTATGTTTATCTCGAGCAGGCGTGCGACTGCCCGGTCCGCGGGAGCTTTAGGCCGCGACGGCTCTCGCCGGAGAGGCGGATTTTCGGTGGTCTCAACTTCTACAATCGTTTGACCGGGAGACTGGAGTCCCGTTTGTACGGGCTCAAAGAGCATTTCTCATCTGGGGAGTCCGTTTTGGGGCTCCGGACCGCGACCTTTCCGATCAATGGCAAGGAGATCTACTTCACCCTTTTCGGACGCACGGGCCTGCGGGAGTATCAGATGCTGGTGAGCCGTGATCGCTGGGAAGAAGTGGCGGCGCAGGTCGAGCGGCTGCTTCGGGGGCATGGGATCTCCGCCACGCTGGGCTCGCTCAAGCTATTCCGGGGCAATCGTCGCGGGTTGGAATTTGGCGGCGATGGGATTTGCCTGGCCATCGATTGCCCCGCCAACGCGGCATCGGTGGGATTTTTTGAAGCGCTGGACCGGCTTGTGATTTCGGTGGACGGAATCGCCAATTTGTCGAAGGACAGCCGCCTCCGGGAAGAAGTCGTGAGGCGGATGTATCCCGGCTACAGCGACTTTTCGGCCCGCCTTGGGAGGTTCGATCCCCGTCGACGATTCGACTCGTCGCTGAGAAGGAGAATCGGCGTGTAGCCGGGAGCGAAGAATGAAAGCAGTGATTGTCGGTGCGAGCACCGGGGTCGGACGAGCACTGGCCTTACGTCTGGCGCTGGAGGGCGCCTCGCTGTTTCTCGTGGCGAGGGGCGAGCGCGATCTCGATTCGGTGATCTCAGATCTCTCGGTTCGCTTCCAGGGCGAATACCGCAAAATGGTTGTGGATCTTTGCGGTACTTCATTCGATCCGCAAGACCTATTGGACGCCGCGGTCGAATTCCTGGCCGAGGTCGATTCGGTTTTCTTTCCGGTCGGCGCGGTGAGCGAATCCGACGTTGGAGTCCCGGATCCCGGCGTGGTGGAGCAGATGATGACGACCAATGCCGTGGCGGTCCTCAAGGCGGCGTCCTGTTTCGGCGAGTACTTCCAGAAGAGGCGACAAGGGCGAATCGTGTTGTTCTCGAGTATTGCCGCGGCCGCACCGAGAAACCGCAATACCGCTTATTCGGCCGCAAAAGCCGCGATCGAGACTTTTGCCAAGGGGTTGCGCCACACGCTGGAGCCCAGCGGGGTCCGGGTGCATGTCTGCGTGCTTGGATACGTTGACACGGCCATGACCTTCGGGAAGCGTCTTTTTTTCCCAATTGCCTCTCCCGTGAGGATCGCGGACGATATCGTGAGGGATCTGAAGTCGCCGGGCGGACGAAAGTATTATCCCAGGTTCTGGGGCCCTGTTACGCTGATACTCCGGCACCTTCCGTGGTGGTTTTATCGGAAACTGTCTTTTTAGGCGAACGAGAATGGCTCCAGACACAGCCAAGTCCTCCGTCAGTCTCTTTTTCCCGGTCTATCGCGACGAGCGGACCGTCCGGCGCGTAACCGAGAAGAGTATCCAGGTCCTGGCGGACATTGCGGATCGATATGAAATCGTGATCATCGACGACGGCTCCCCGGATCGCTCGGGGGAAATCGCCGATCAACTGGCGTGCGAGCATCCCGAGGTAAGGGTCATCCACCACCCGACGAATCTCGGGTACGGAGTGGCGATCCGGTCCGGTCTCCGCAACGTTCGTTACGAGTGGATCTGCTTTACGGACGGGGACGATGAGTACGACGTTTACGATCTTTACAAGCTGATCCGACTAAAGGATTTCTACGACCTGATCATCACCTTCCGATACGTGAAGGTCTACTCCGGCCTCAGGCAGTTTATCTCGTGGGTCTACAACGTAGTCCTGCGCTATCTATTCCGGACCAACTTCCGGGACATCAGCACGGGGTTGCGCCTGATCCGCAAGGAACTCGCCGACGAGCTCGATCTGCAGTCGTCGAGCCCCTTCATCGGGGCTGAAATCGCCATCAAGACGATGCTGAAAGGTTTCCGCGTGGGCGAGGTGGGGATCCAGACGTTTCCACGCGAATTTGGGAGGGGGGCGTCGGTTACCGTGCCGAATATCATCGCGACGATCCGGGATATGTTCCGTATCTATCGATCGATTTTCTCCAGGCAGTATGACCTGCCCCACACCGGCGGCCGGTCTATTGCTATCGGCGACCCAAACGCCGGTGTCAGCGCCCAGAGGGAGTCTGTCGTCGAAACGGGCACTCAGCCGGGGAAGGAGGAAACGATCGTGCCGCCCGAAGCGCGTGAGAACTCCGAGGGCGAAATCACCGACCAGACACGGTGATCGCCCCAACGGCTGCCACCGTTTCGCCTCCTGCCAACGATCACCACTCGCTTCGCTTCACGTTTGCCCGGGTGGTGCAATCGAATTCTCGGTGGTTGGATCGATTCGGCTGTTGTCTTCCTCCAATCGCGACGGCCTCGCGAGGATCGCCGCTTCGAGAGCGCGCCGCGCGCGCCGGTCGGAAAGATCGTAGATCAGGATCGAATAGCCCGCCCGCGCGACCGGGGGCAGGCGTCTCAGTTCGCGGAAAGGATCGTCGCCCTTAATATACAACCCTTGCAAGTTGGTGACGGAGATCGCGACCGCCTGGTAGCGGTCGATCGGGAGTTGGAGATCCGAGAACCGATCCGCCTGGACCCCATAGGCACGCGGATCGGCCGTTCCGAAGTATTGCAGGGCCACGTGCCGGTAGCCTCGCCGTTGGAGCTCCCGCGCCAGGGCCGGCAAGTCCTGGCCCCAGTCGATGCTCGAATCGACCAGGTAATGCCATCCCTGCTGCGGTCCGCCGACGATCGGATTGAAGTAGGCGAGGTAGTGCGGGACAACGGCCAGACAACCGGCGGCTTGCGCGAGAACGAGGGCCGCAGCGGTGCCGAATGCGATTCTGGGCCGCGGGCCGAGCCACCGCCAAAGGCTATCTATCGACATCAGGATGAGCAGCGGATAGAGGGGTAGAAGATAGCGGTGCCCGATGTTGATCCGGGAAGTCAGGAGCAAGAGGCTATACACCAGTGTAGCGATGGCGAGGGTCTGGATCTCGGTGTCCAGCGAACGAAAGGCTCGCCAGGGGGAACGCAACGAAGCCGCAACCGACACGAGCAGCCCGGCAAGCAGCAGGAGTTCCACCGGCGTGCTTTTCATGAGCATCGCCAACGGGAAGAAGTACCACCAGCCGGTGACGGAGCGCTCGCCCATGAGAAATGCGGTGTGACCGCCGCGATTGTGCAGGTACTGATACAGGACGCCGTCCAGTGGAGCCGGCCGTCTTAGGTTTTCGTGGGCGAAGCGCATGATGGCTTCCGCGGCGGGGCTCCGACCGAGGATTTGTACCCAAGGAGAGGCGTCGGGAGTTTGTTCCAGCGGCAGATTCTTGAGCGGGCCCGTGAAGCTGAATAAATGGAGCCCCCACCAGAGCGGCAAGATCAGGAGTAGCAACGCTGTAAGGTTTCGCGTAAGGTCCCACAAACGGCCTCGCCAAGATTGCGGTTGGGGCTGAGAGGGCGGTGAGGCGGGATCGGACGATGCTCGGCGTCTGGAAGCGGCATCGGGGTGCAGCAGGAACAGGATCGCGACGACGGGAAGGAGAAATACGCCGGAGTACTTGGCAGCCATGGCGGCGGCGATGGCGGCCGCCATCATGATGAAGCGCAGCCGAGACGGTCCCGAGAAATACCAGGCGATTGCCGCGAGGGCCAGCAGGGCGAACAGCGCGAAGCAAGCGTCGGTGGTGGCGAGCGAGGCATGGGCGATGATTGAGGGCGAGAACGCCATCAGTCCGGCCCCGGCGGCCGCGGCCACGACTCCCCGCCGTCGGAGGAGCCAAGCAGAAACGATCAGCAACAGCGGGACGCCCATTAGGATCGAGTTGGTCAGCCGCGGACCGTGGATCAGGTGGGCATCCTCCGGTTTTCCCTCCGCGAGCGAAGGCCGCTGTTGAGGCAGAATAAAACTTAGGGAGGGAAGGTAGTTCAGCGCGATCGGCAGCGGCGCGACGCCGAGAGAGGCAAGGCGGGGATCGAGTTTGCCGTCGTGGAGGGTCTCCAGCGCGCTGCCGAGATAGAGTGTTTCGTCGAACGTGATGCTCTTGGTGTGCCGGAACCAGGCAGCCTGGATCAGCAGTGCCGCTGAGAAGAGCGTTGCGATCGAAACCCACAGCTTCATTGGCTTTCCTGGATCGCCGGTTCGGCGTTTTCCTTGGGTACGTATAGTTCCGCGTGGCAGGCGAAAACGTCGTCGGGACTGCCATAGGCCCGAACGAACCGGGCATCGAGATCGTCGGCAACCTGCTTGTCGATTCCGACGCGTGCGACAATGAGATAATCGTAAGGGAAAGCGGTGGCGTCGAAGAGGAATTCGTCGGTGACAGCGAGGATTGTCTTTCGACCGTCGAGGAACGCATTGAAGACAAAGGCTGGATCGACCGTCAAACGGGCCTCGCGAGGCAGATCATGAAACAAGCGTTCGGCAAAGCGGGGGGCATTGTACTGGATGTCGGACCAATGCTCGATATGGGCCATCCAGGCCCGGATGCCGGATCCGGGAAGCATTGCCGCCGACAGCACGGCGGCGACGGCCACCCAAGGAATCATCCGCGGAACAGACTGCTCGAAACGCCGCGCGGCGGCCACGACCGTGCGGCCGAGGCAGACGAACACGAGTGCAACGGGATAGCACCAGTAGCCTTTGAGCGAATGCGAACCCAAGCAGACTGCCATGAAATAGAGGCTTGACCAAGCCAGAGCCAAGGTGACGCGCGGCCCCGATTCGCGGCGAAAATCGATGAGGGTTGCGCCGGCCAGTCCGACAGCCATCATCGCCAGTTGGGGCGGTTGCACGAGTTCCAGAAGGATTTTCGAGTGGTGGACGAACCAGGGCCAGGGCACGAGGAAACGATCGAGCAAACCCGGACCGGCGCGGTCCAGGACATTGTTGAAGAACTGCGCGCGGAAGACGTCGGGCCAGGCAAGAATCAACGGAAGCCAAAGCGACAGGACGGCAACGGTGCCGGCGGCCAAGACGGCGAGTGCAACGACGCGGTGCCGGATCCCCCGTCCAACAAGGAGAACCCAGGCACCGAGCTGCAGGGCGTATGCGAGGGCGAAGGGATGGGTCAGCCCGCCCAGTCCGACCAATGCACCCGCGGCAAACAGGTATCGCAATCGGCCGCTGGTCTGCCACTGCCATACGACCAGCACGGCAGCCAGACCTGCGGCTGCACAGAGCATGTCGGGCCGGGCGGTTTGTGCCGGGAAGTAGAAAGCTCGGGAGATGGAGTACAGCCCTGCCGCCCAGAGGCCCGCCGCAGGATCGCGGTAGAACGATCGTCCCAGGCAATAGACCAGCCAGACGGCGATCAGGCCCGCAACGGCCGAGGCGAGGCGCGCGGTGCCGTATCCATCGGGCAGCAGGAGGAAGAACGGCGCCTGCCAATAGAAATAGGCCGGCGGCATGGCGAGCAGGACTTCATCGACCCGATAGAAGGCGGAGGCGGGATCCCGGGAGGGTGCATAGGGGACACGGGGAATGCCTTCGTGCGCGACGGTCCAGCCGGGCACCGAATACCAGTCCTCGTCCAGTCCACCTGGCTGACGATACATCAGCGGCGCGCGCAACGCCAGAAACACGGCGCCAATGATGGCCAGGGTCCAGTACTCCGATGCCCGTGAGCGATCGGGACCGGCATGCGATGCTGAAAGAAGACTTGCACCCATCCCCCTATTTTAGTTGATATATGCTTTGTGGGCTATTGGCGGCGCGAGGGCAAGGACGGGAGCGGCCTGAGAGGGCTTTCTGCCGGCGCGGGTGCCGCCCCCTCCGGGACCTCGCGTCGGCTGTTTTCGGGAAAGCGGCCGGGCCGATAGATCTGTGCGTAGCACGCGAAAACATCGTGGGGCTCGCCGTATTGCTTGACGAGTCGGGCACCGAGTGTCTCGGGGCATCCTTTGTCCAACGACTCAGTACCGGCGATGTAGAAGTCGTAGGGTTGGTAGTCGTCGGGCGCGCGAAGGTCGCAGGCGCCGGCGAGAATTACCGCGCGGCCGTCGAGGTAAAACGGGAGGGCATAGGCGGTATCGACGACAACCCGCGCATCGCGCGGTATCTGGTCCAGAAGCATCTGGGTAAAGCGGGGGGCGTCATACGGCAGATCGTTCCAATGGTTGATATGAGCGGCCAGAGCGCGGAAGCCTGAACCGGGCAACATCAACAGCAAGAGGCCCACGCCCCCCAGGCACCCTGCACCCCGACACGCCCATGTCCGGATGTTCTGCTGCCGACAAAATCGTGCTCCCCAACGGAAGATCCCAAGGACGCACCAACCGACGCAGAGAAACAGCCACGCCCCGGGATAGCACCAGTATCCCTTCGTGTGATGCAGGCCCTCGCACACGACCAGCAAGTAAACGCTCGACCACGCCAGGGCGAGCAAAGCGAACATGCCGGGATTCTTCTGTGTTCGGCTGAAGGCAGTCGCCGCTACAAGGCCGCCGAACATCAGCAACACCTGCAGCGGTCCGGCGTGTTCGAGGATCAGCCCGGCATGCCAGGCAATCGACTCCCACGGCCAAACGAACCGTTCCAGCAGTCCCGGCCCTGACCGGGATAATACGTTGGTGAAGAATTGGATGCGGAAGATTTCGTATCTTGGAATGATCAGGATCAGCCACAGCGAGAATACGAGGACCGCGCCCGTCGCCAGAATGCCGACGTTGCGCAGTCGCCGCAACAGGGGACCGGGACCAAGCAGAGTCCAGACGCCGATCTGCACGGCATAAACCAGCGCGAAGGGGTGCGTCAGACCGCCGAGCCCGAGAAGGGCGGCTGCGGCGAGGAGCCAAGCGAGGCGGCCCGCGTCGCGCCAGCGGAGGAACGCGGCAACCGCGGCCAGTCCGAGCATTCCGCAGAGCATGTCCGGACGTGCGGACATGGCGGGGAAGAAGCAGACTCGCGAAATCGAATAGAGCCCCGCACCGCAGAGTGCCGAGGCGCGGTCGCCGGTCAACCGAAGACCCAGCAGATAGGTCAGGACGATGGCCAGGACGGCAGCAATTCCTGAGGCCAGCCTGGCAGTTCCATAGCCGGGAGGGAGCACGGCATAGAACGCGGCTTGCCAATAGAAATAGAGCGGAGGCAAGAGGAAAAGCGCCTCGTCGGCCCGATAGAAGAAACCGTCGGGATTGCGGCCGGGGTTGTAGGGAATCCGTGGGATACCATCGCGCAGGATGGTGTAGCCGGGCACGGCAAAATCGGCTTCGTCCATGCCGCCCGGCTGACGGTACATCAGCGGTACACGGAATCCCAGAAACAGCACGCACACAAGCGCCAGAACCCAGTAGTCCCTCCACCGGGAACGGGCAGGATCAACCGACGGCGAATCGGGCTCAGCGACCATTTCCCCATTCTACCTTCGCCGGGTTTGGCTTGCGGCTCCCAATTTTTCTTCCCCATGCCTTTGGGGTAAGTTACAATCTTGAGAAGTGGGTGGCCGAGCGAGGTTCCCGCTCCAACCTGCCCTTCAACGAGGGCATTCTCCAGTTCTTACGGGTATCACAAAAAAGGGCGGAAACTACGTTCCATGAAGCCAGGCAGCAGCGGATCCAGCGTTCGAGCGACAGGGGCGGCAGATTGTCCGCCGGCACCGCAAACGCCAACGGAAGCACCACGGGTGGTTGTCTGCATTCCCGTGTTCAACGATTGGCAATCGGCCGGTGAGATTATCCGGCGCCTGGATGCGGTCGCCGCGGGACTTCCCGAGCGGGTTTCGGTTCTGCTGATCGACGACGGGTCCACGATCGCCCCGCCCGAGTCGCTTGCCGTTGAGCCGGAGAGCCTGGATAATGTGGGGCTCGTTCGCCTTCGGCAGAATGTGGGCCACCAGCGGGCAATCGCCTTGGGGCTGGCGTTTGTGTTCGAGCGGATTCCCTGCCGCGAGGTTGTGGTGATGGATGGCGACGGCGAGGATCTGCCGGAGTCGATCCCGAGGCTGCTGAGCCGCAGCCGACAGGCGCCGTCGCCGGCGATCGTATTTGCCAAACGGGGGAAGCGGAGCGAGCCGTTGTGGTTTCGCCTGGGGTACCAGAGCTACCGTTTCGTCCACTACCTGCTCACAGGGCGACGAGTCGAGGTGGGAAATTTCAGCGTGGTTCCGTTCTCGCTGCTGGGCCGATTGATGAGTGTCTCGGAGCTCTGGAACCATTATGCGGCGGCCGTGTTCCACGCCAAGCTGCCGGTGGAAACGCTCCGGGTCGACCGGGGACGGCGGTTGCATGGCGACTCGCACATGGATCCTGTTTCGCTGGTGGTGCATGGTCTGAGTGCGATCTCGGTATTTGGAGACACGGTCGGCGTGCGGATCCTGGTGGTGCTCGGCATTCTGATGCTGCTGCTGACCGGCGGCCTCGTCGCGGTCGTTTACGTCCGGCTGTTCACGACCGCCGCGATCCCGGGTTGGGCGACCACGGCGGCGGGCATTCTCGCGCTGCTGTTGGTAAACCTGTTTTCTCTGGCCATGATGTTTGTGCTGTTCGTGACGCAGTCGCGGAGCCATGCCCAGTTTCTGCCCATCCGCGACTGGCAGTATTTCGTCGACAGCCATAGGTGGCTCTATGCACGATGCGTATGAGTATGCCGGGCGAGAGTTGGAATTGTTCGCCCAAGCCAACCATTGGAAAGAATACTTTGCCAGCCGCCTGCGTCCCTTCCTCACCGGAGACGTACTCGAGGTGGGAGCCGGCATCGGAACCACGACGCTCGTTCTTCGCAACGGCCATGAGGGGAGTTGGACCTGCCTGGAACCGGATCCGAGACAAGCGGCCCAGATTGAAGGCCGCCGGCCCGCAAGCCCAGCCGGTGGTGGAGATGGTCTGCATGTCATCGTGGGAAGCATCCGGGATCTGCCCGATGCTGCCATCTACGACACGATTCTCTACGTCGACGTCCTGGAGCATATTGAGAAGGATGCCGAGGAGATCGAAGCCGCGGCACGCCGCTTGCGGCCCCATGGGCGGTTGATCGTATTGGGCCCGGCGCATCCTTGGCTGTTTTCGCCATTTGACCGGAGTATCGGGCATTTCCGCCGCTATACCATAGGGATGCTGCGGAAACTGACGCCCACGGGAACGCAATTGATTCGTTGGGAGTATCTCGACAGCGTGGGGCTTCTGGCGTCGGCGGCCAACCGTTTCTGGTTGCGAAAGGCGATGCCGGATGCCCGACAGATCCGGACTTGGGACGGGCTGATGGTTCCCTGCTCGCGCGTTTTGGATCCGATCCTGGGCCGCCGGCTTGGGAAGAGTGTGTTGGCCGCCTGGCAGCGCAACGCTGAGCGCGAGGAGGGGACAGGCACATTTTGCTCCGAAAACTCCGCAAAATGAGCCAGTCCCCGATGGTATTGGGATAGACCCACCGACGAAGACCTGTCGACAGGATGGCATGAACGAAAAAGGACGGAAACACGATTCGGATCCTCGGCCCGCCGGCCCCGGAAGCCGCCCGCGGTGGCGAAGCGCGATGGTGGCGATCCTGCTGCTGGCATTTCCATCGTTGGCGATCTATCGGTATGCCGCTTTCGCGGCGACGGTGGGTGGGATCGAGCACGACAGCGGCTGGTACTTCGGCACGGCGAGGAATCTTGCCCAGCGCGGGATTTATGCCTCGAGCAGCAACGTGGCCGTATCGGACGAGCCGGTCAGCAGGGGAACGGGCTTCCACAACCGGCCTACGGTGCAGGATGCAGAAGGCTACACCTACTTTCCCGCGGGCGTGACCGTGGGGCCGGGCTTCATCGTGCCGGAGGCCCTGGTATTGAAGGTGCTGGGCGTAGGCTGGTGGCAGTACCGGCTCCTGCCGCTGTCTGCGATGTTCTGTCTGGTGGTGTTGCTCTCGGGGCTGGCCTATGTTCGTGCCGGGCCCGCAGCGGTGCTTGTGCTGCAACTCTGGCTTTGGGCGATGCCGCCGGTGACGTTCAACTTCGCTTACGAGGCCTACTCGGAGCACTTGGCGCTGTTGTATTCGCTGTTGGGATTCTGCGCCTACGGCTATGCCATGGCGGGCCAGGCGTCGCGAAAAGGATCCTGGGCCATGGCGGGCTTCTTGATGGGGCTCTCGTACTTGACGAAGAGCCTGTTCTTGATTTCGTCGGCTGCCGTCGTATTTCACCTGGCGTGGCGGGTCAGGAACGGGGAAACGGCGAAAAAGAGGGCGTGGCTCGGCGGGTCGCTGGCTGCGGCGGGATTCCTGCTTCCGGTCGCGACATTCGAGGCTTATCGGTTTGCGGTTCTCGTCAGCCGGTTCGGGCTGCACGGCTATTTGGCCAATACGGCGGACTTCATGCTGGTTTTTCTCAGCGGGGGAAGCGGCCTGGGCTCCGATCTTCACGGCCGATTGGCAATAGTCCGGACCAAGCTCGACATCTTGCAGACGATCGGCCTGAGAGTCCTGGCGCTGGCCTGGCCGCTGGCGCTGGGGGCGGCAGTCTTCGTGTTTCGGCGGCCCCAGGCAACGGAGCGCTCGACGCGGAGCGAGGTCGCGGGTACGGTGTTGCAGGTCGCCGCGATTAAGATCGCCCTGGTCTTGACGTGGTTCACGTTTCTCACGCCGTCGCATTTCACCCGGCACGCGTGGGACGCCTTGATCCTGTCCGCTCTGATGATCTCCATTCTGGTCGCCGATTCGCTGCGCGGCCTGTTCGCCCCCGAACGAAAGGAGATCCGCCGGCCTGGTTGTGCTGGTGGCGGCATTGAACATACTTGGGCTTTGACTACGCATCGGCGGAGCTTTCTCCCTGGCTGCGGTACGAGGGTGCTTCGCTGGTACCGGCCATTCTATCGCCCACTTGCAGTCTCTGGTTTTCTCGCCGGTATTCCACAGGTCGGCGCGAAGCGATTTTACCTGCGGCCGAGGTCCGAGACGAAGACCGCATCTACTATCTCGGCCGGTTCCTGGTCGCGGAGTTGCCTCCGTTGACCGGACGCGTCTTCTTTTTCATCAGACCGCTACGAGTGGGACCGGCGGACATAGCGGGACGGCCGGGCGTTTGTGGTGCTCGGTCCCTACCAGATCGGCGACTGGCCGTGGCGGATTCCGGAGAAATCTTCGGTCGATCGTCTTCTGTCGCAGTACCGGGACAAGATCGTCTTTCAGACCGACTACTACGTCGTCGTTGAAGGTCCGGTCGTAGAGCCGGACACGCCCTGAGAGCAAGCCTGCTGAAAAAGGGGACAGGCACCGCAACATCTTGTGTCGGATTGAACAACAAACCACCGCGGGTTGCGGAGCCAGTCCCCTTTTTCAGCAGATACCGAGCCGTTGCGCCTGTGCTGCCGATCAGCGGCCCGAGCGTGGCGGCCGGGCCGCAGAGTCGGGCGTATAGATTTCCGCGTAGCAGGCAAAAGGATCGTCCCGGTCTCCGTAGGCGCGAAGGAATTTGCCGTCCAGCTTCGCCGCAGTGTCGATGTCGAGGCCGAAAGGCCCGACGATGAGATAGTCGTAGGGGAAATCGGACGCATTGAAGAAGAATCTCTCCTTCAATGCCAGGATCGTCGGTCGGCCGGCAAGATAGACATCGAACACGTACGCGCGGTCGACCGTCAGGCGTGCATCGGCGGGCAGATCTCGGAGCAGTTTCTCGACGAAGCGAGGGCTGTTGTAGTCGACGTCGGACCAGTGCCGCACCTGGGCCATCCATGTGCGAATGCCCGAGCCGGGGAGCATCGCCAGCAGGAACAGCAGCCCAAGGGCGGCCTGATGGAGCGGGCGGCGAAGCGGAACCGCGGCACGGCGGCCGACTACCGTGATCGTGCGGCCCAGGCATACGAACGCCAGAGCCGAGGGATAGCACCAGTAGCCTTTGCCAGGGTGTGCTCCGGCGAAGGCAGCAAGGGTGTAGATGGCAGACCAACTCAGCGCAAAGGCAAGAGTCGGCCCTCTGTGGCGTTGGCGGAGATCGACCAGCGTTGCTCCGCCGATGCCCAAAAGCATGATAGCCGCCTGGATCGGGGTGGCCCGATCCACGAGCACCTCGGCCTGGCGTGCCAGCAACGGCCAGGGGAAGAAGAATCGGCTCAGTATTCCCGAGCTGGACCGATCCAGGACATTCGTGAAGAACTGTGCCTGGAATACGTCGGGATACGCGAAAACCAGTGGCAGCCAAAGGGCGAAGACAGCCGTCGAACAGGCGATCAGCAGGCCCAGCGCGCCCAGGCGACCTCGGAGTCCGCGGCCGGCGAGGAGGACCCAGATGCCCAGTTGCACGGCAACGGCAATGGCGAACGGATGGGTAAGCGCCGCAAGCCCCAGCCAGATCCCCGCAAGAACGAGGTGGAACCACCGGCCCCGGCTCTGCCAATGCCAGACGGACAGCACGGCGGCAAGCCCCAACGCGCCGCAGAGCATGTCGGGGCGGGCGGTTTGCGCAGGGAAATAGAACACCCGCGATATCGAATACAGGCCGGCCGCCCACAGGCCGGCGGCTTCGTCGCGATAGAATTCCCGGCCCAGACAATACACAAGCCCTACCGCGAGGAGCCCGGCGACCGCGGAAGCCAGCCGCGCGGTGCCATAGCCATCGGGCAATAGCAGAAAGAAGGGTGCCTGCCAGTAGAAGTAGGCCGGAGGCAGGGCGAATAGAGCCCGGTCGGCCTGGTAGTAGATCCAATTCGGATCGCGTGAAGGGGCATATGGGATCCGCGGAATCCCTTCCCGAGCTACCGTCCAGCCTGGAATGCTGTACCATTCCTCATCGAATCCGCCGTACTGCCGATACATGATCGGCACGCGCAGTCCGAGAAACGCTGCGGCGATGCAGGCCAGGATGAGGAGCGATCGCCGAGGGAACGGGCGGGCCGGGCCGCAGGAGGCGAATCGACGCGTTGCAGACGCTCCGGCCGGCTCACCAGCGTCCGTGTTGTCCGCCATGGCAGTCTTCTCCTACGATCCGATCGAGATTGCGGTCTTGCGGTGTTGAGTCACAGAGAGAAAGAAGACGGGCATGGAAGCCGTGTGAGCCTGCCACGGACGCGGGGCGTCCAGCCGATCACTCTTCGAACTCCGCGTCCGGTCGGATCGTCAGGTACCACTGTTTCCACTGTCTCACGGCGCGCCAAACGTCCTCCTCGGTGAATTGATCCGGCGGACCGAACAAGTCGAAGGTGCGACTCATTCGGCGGAGCCCGTCGCGGGCCGCCAGGATGACCATCGGGTCGGAGTCGGTCAGGGCATAAATCAGCGTCGGGACGTTGTCAAGGTCGTGCGATCGGGCCAGCGCCTGTACTGCCGCAAGGCGGGCTTCGGACGTTCCGCCGGAGACCAATTGCCTCAACCTGCCTTCGTGTGCAGAGACGAGTTTTCTTGCGTCGGCAATGGAAATATCGGCCATCGCCTCGGCGGCTGCGGAATGCTCCGGGGCCTCGGCGTTTTCGATGGCCGCCATGAGTTGCTCGGCGGGGCCGGAGAGTGGTTTTGCGACGACCTGTCCCTGGCGGAGAAGCACGTCGGCGGCTCCCTTCGGCAGCCCCCGGCCGCCGACCAGCACTCCGCGGCCGAATCCTTTCGCCCTCTCGATGCTCTTTTTCATGGAGCGCAACAGGAACAGGACGCCAAAGGCCGTGTCGGGCACCGCCCCGCCCGCGGAAGTCCAACTGCCGTTCTCCGCCTGGGTCTTCATCAGCCATCGCGCCCCTTCGTCGTACCAGGGGGCCGTTGCAAGCTGCTGTTTCCCCTCGACGTGCTCGCGGATACTCCAATAGCGCTCGACAGCATACGCGGTATAGTAGGGGAACATGGCCGGCCTCCCAATCTGCAGGTTCGTCTGCAGCCACCGGTTGCCGAGATTCTTCGCCTCCTGGACTTGCCGGATATCAAACGGCGGCCGTATTGAGGCCCGCGCCGCTTTCGGCTTGACTTCTTTCAGCGCCTGCGGCAATCCACTCTCTTCTTCTTTCTCCATCCGAGGACTCTCGTCCATACCGAGCAGATTGACGATTAGGTAGAGACTTCCCATGCCGGCAACCGACAGGCCATCACGGATATCCGTCTGCGGAACGCGAGCGTAGTTCTGCGACACGGTTCCCTGGTAGCCAAACGCACCGGAAGGATCCTGCGTTTTCAAGAGCCAGTCGGCCGCGCGTACGATCATCGGCTGCGGAACGTCGAAGCCGATCTGGCGGGCCTCCCACATGCTGAGCACCCCATACTGGGTCATCGAAGTATCGCCTGTCGGTTTTTCGAGATATCCCCACCCTCCGTGAGGCTTCTGCGCGGCCTGGAGTGTGCGGAGCAGCGCGGTGATGTCCGACTCGTAGGCTATGGGGTCGACCGTGCAGAGGAAAATAATCGCAAGGCCGATGCTGTAGACGCCGTTATCGCCGAACCGGGCCGGCTCAGCGCCGCCCTGGATCACCTTTTGAATCCGCTGGACGGCTTCGACGACCTTGGGATGGCTCGCACGTGCGTCGTTCTTGATCAGGGTCATCCCGACCAGGGCGTGGGCCCCCACCCTGTCATCTTTCGCCGCGTCGGATTCCAAGAACGCGATCGCCTTGGCCACCGTCTGCTTGACCTCCGGGCTCTCCGGGGTGAGCTGCGCGAAGGCGGACGTCTCCATCCAACCGAAGAGAATCGCCAGCGCGGCAGCCAAGAGTCTTCGTACTCCAGAACACGAAGTGAACGCGGTCATGGGAAGCTCCGGCTTCTGCCAGAACGGCAGCAGGGTGTCAGGTCGCTGGAACGCACTGCTTGGGATGATAAACGCCGTGGAAGGGAATGTCAAACCGCAGGGGCTCGACACCCCATATACTAACGGCTTCCCGCGAGGGATCGCTAATCACGCCCGCACACTGAAAACGCTACTTGGCCCCCGGGAACGCATGTCCCTGCGCTTCCATCTTGGCGGAGTAGAGCGAGGTCCGGGCGGTGACGAAGAGCGTTTTCCGGTCAGGGCCGCCGAACGTGACGTTGGCCGGCTGTTCGGGGAATTCCAAAATGCCGAGCAGTTCGCCCTGGGGACTGACCACCTGCAGACCGAGTTGCGTGGCGATATAGAGGTTGCCCTGGGTGTCGATTGAAAGCCCGTCGCCGCCGGAGTTCTCCTTGCCCTCGGGTTGCTTCAGCGCGAAAAAGATCCGGCCGGGGCCGAGTTTGCCCGGCGACTGAATCGGATAAGCCCACACCTCTTTCTGCATGCTCGGAACGACATAGAGGGTCTTTTCGTCGGGCGAAAGGATCACGCCGTTGGGAGCTTGCAGGTTGTCGATCAGCCGAGTGACTTTCCCGTCGGCGGCGAGGTAGTAGACGGCCTCGGTGCCCTGCGGAAGCGGTTGCGGAGCGCGGTAGCGTGGATCGGTGAAGTAGATTCCTCCGGACTGGTCGAGCACAAGATCGTTCGGTGCGTTGAACCGCTTTCCCTGGTGCTCGGCGGCGAGCACGGTCACATTTTTGGAGGCGGGATCGATTGAGACTAGCTGTCCTTCCATCTGGCAGGCGAAAAGAGTGCCGCCGGCGTTGAACATCAGTCCGTTGGCATGGCCGGATGGCTCGAGGAAAACCGAGAGCTTGCCGTCGCCGTCGAGACGGTAGATCCTGCCCGGCGGAATATCGGTGAAAAAGACGTTGCCCGAACCGTCGACCGCCGGACCTTCCGTGAACTCAAAACCGTTTTGAACCCGCTCGATCTCCCCGACCGGCCCTATGCCGGGGATCGGAGCCGCCATGGCCGAGGTGACGAGGAGGAGCACAGCCGCCAAAGCACAGTTCGACAAAGCGTCGCGGAAATTCATGCGTGGTTCTCCCTGCGCGAAAGAAGCAAATCAAGGCCGGAAGCATAAACGTGCCCTGCGGCAGGTCCCGCCAACCGGTTCGCACGGCGACCGGGCGATACGAGGATAGTGTATTCGCGGCGGTATCGAGAAACAAGTTTTCGGCTCGTGTGTCCCCTGTGCGAGACCTGTTGCCGGCAGATGTTTGCCACGCGGATTCGATCGAGGCGGCCGCAGTGGCGAAGCGCGGCACGGCGTGGCCTCTCGCAAGGAGAAGGGGGCCCAGCATCCTCCGGCAGGACCCCGGGAAGAGACCGATGTATCTCGGACTCGGGCTGGGAAGCAGTTCTCAGATTTTCGCGGAACCGCTCTGGGTCTTGAATCGGCTGACAAGGTCTCGTAAGGTCGCGGCCTGGGCTCCAAGTTCCTCGCTGCTGGAGGCCATCTCTTCACTGCCTGCAGCGACCTGTTCCGTCACCTGGCCGATACTCTGAATGGCCATGGAGACTTCCCGGGCATTCCCGGCCTGCTGGACGGTTGCTGTGGCGATCTCGGCGATTTGCCGGGCGCTGGTTTCGACACCCCCGATAATCTGCTGCAGGGCATCGCCGGTCTGCGCGCTAAGCTGTGCGCCTTCCTCCACCCGTTTTGTCGACTCCTTGATCAAGGCGGAGATTTCCTGGGCCGCCTGGTTCGATCGCTCAGCGAGCTTGCGAACCTCATCGGCCACCACGGCGAAGCCCATGCCATGTTCGCCCGCCCGCGCAGCCTCGATGGCGGCATTCAAGGCGAGGAGATTGGTCTGGCCTGCAATTTCGGAGATCACCTGGATGATCTCGCTGATCTGCTGGGAACTGTTCCGGATCAGTTCCATAGCCTCGATCGATTTCCGGACGGCAGCACCGCCTTGTTCGGCAAGTCCGTTGGTATTCCTGGCCACTTCATCCGCCTTGGCGGCGCCGTCCTTTACCGCCTCGATCGAGCGGGCGAGTTCCTCGATCGAGGCCGTCATTTCCTCGACGCTCGCGGACTGTGTCTGGGCCCCGGTGGCCAGCAACTGCGAACTCTCCGCAATGACTTGCGAGCCTTCGGCGAACTGCCCGGCGCTTTCGGTGACCTGGCCGATGACACCGGCGAGATCCGCAAGCATCTTTCGAATACCGCCGGCGAGTTCGTCGACGGGTTCGTCGCCCTCGATCTCGACGCGGCAGGTGAGATCGCCTTGGGCAGCGGCGGCAACGACCTGGAGGAGGTGATTAACTTTGGTGCGAAGCACCTCTGCGGCAGCCCGTTCGACTTCGGCTTTCTCCCGCTCCTTGCGGGCTTCTTCTTCCTTGTGGAGCTGCTCTTCTTCCTGGCGGCGTTGCTCCTCGGCTCGCCGCCGGTCCTCCAAATCGCGCTCGCGCTGGGCTGCCAGTCGTTGTTCTTCCGCGCGCTGGGCTTCGAGTTGCCTTTCCCGCTCGGCTGCCTCCTTGACCTCGCGCATGGCCTTATCGGTGGCTTCGATCGCGGTGTTGATCGCCTTGGACATGCGGCCGATTTCATCACTCGTGGTGATTTCGAGGCGCTGGCTGTAATCGCCGGCGGCCACGATCTCCATGACTTCGACGGCGCGGACGAGCGGCCGGGTCATGCGATTGGCAGCGATCACGGCGACCCCGCCGCAGATCAAGAGGGCAGCCAGGGCACCGCCGAGGGCCCAGAAGAGCAACTGATTCGTCGCCTGGCTAATCCGACCCAAGGCATCCTGGTAATCTTCCTCGTAGGCGCCGACGCCAATCACCCAGTCCCAGGGCTCGAAGTAGGTTGCCGCGCTAATCTTCCAGCGCGCTTCGTTCTCGCCCTGGTTGCGCCAGGCATAGCGCTGGTAGGTCACCTCGCCATCCTTGGCTGCCATGGCGCCGTTGATCAGGCTCTGAATGAACAGATTGCCCTCGGCGTCTTTGGCTTCCCAGATATTCTCGCCGTCGCGTTTTCCCTGGTGAGAGATGATGTACTTCCCTTTCTGTTCTCCCCGGCCACCGAGAATGAAAGCGTAGCCGGTCTTTCCGGGAACGATGTCCATAATTCCCTGCCGCAGTTCAGGCACGTCCTCTTGCTTGACCCCGATGTAGAGCGCGCCAACGATCTGCCTGGCGCCGTCGTAGAGCGGTTCATACGCCGTGATGTACCAGTCGTTCACGACGAACGCGCGGCCGGTATAGGTCTCCCCGCGCAGAATAGCCGACACAACCGGATCGGGGTTTCCGTCGGAGTCAACGGCGGGAATATAGGTCCCGACGGCCCGTGTGCCGTCTTTCTTTGGAACGTTGGTCGAAATGCGGAGCATGTCGCCCGCCCCGTTCATGCGCTGAAAAATCGTGCAGGTACCGCCGACAAGCTTCTTCACCCGGTCCACGACCGGATATTCGGCCGTTGCATCGCGGTCCTGGCCGAGCCACTGCCGACCGGCAAGAAGTTTCGGTAGTTCGACCTGCCGGGTCTGCTTGGTGTACTGGTTGACCGCCTCGTAAACGGCCTTGTCTTCCCCTAACGTGATCTCACCGAGCTGCGCGACGCCGTCGCGGGCGACGTTCAGTCTGCCCTCGAGGTCTTTGAGGAGCTTCTGGTGGCTCGTCCTGAGCATCAAGTAAACGTCTTTGGAGATTTTCGCACATTCGTCGCGGCCCAAGCGACCGACCTCTTCAGCGAGTTGGTGGTGAAGTTGCCCTTTTTGCAGCAAGACCGCGATCACGATGACGGTCGCGGTGATCACAATCCCCAACACACTCAGGCCGAGGATCTTCGTTCGGAAGTTCATGCGACACGTCTCCACCAGGTGATTCTTTTATGATTCCTGTTTCGCGATTTTCGCTGGGCAACTGGGGAAACGTAGCTTTCCTCGCCGTAAACGCAAGCTGACAATCAGAATGATTTAAGCGGCACACCACTTGGGGGAATGCGAATTAACACCAAGAGGATCGGTTGTCGGCTCTGTAGGACCTGAAAGGGCCGTGAGTCGCTTGCAGCAGGCAGCGTTAACAGAGCCCCCACGGAACGTCCGGCCCGGTTCACGCCTCTGCCGCGAGGTGTTATCGGCGGACCGGGGCCGACCTGACGTCTCGGACAGGAGCCTGACCGCGCCGCACTGCACCATCCGTACACCGAAGCGGTCTATGGCCGTTGAGACCGGGCGTAATCGCGCATCGCAAGGAGGTTGGGCAGCGGTGTGTCGCGAGGCACTTCGCAGCCGGCGCTGACGATGTAACGCGGTCCGGCCTCGCGATGGCTCTGTGCCAGCGCAGCGGTCACCATTTCAGGCGTGCCGTTGCGGAGCACGGCGACGGGGTTGATATTCCCAAGCAGGACCTGGTCCGGTCCCATTGCTTCCCGGGCGTGGGCCACGGGGACCATGAAATCCAAGTCGACGATGTCGCAACCCAGTCGTCCGACCGGCTCGAGAATCCTTCCGATGTTGCCGCAGATGTGCAGCCGGACCTTGGTGCCCATGCCGTGCAGCGCCTCGACCAGCCTCTTTTCGTAGGGCCAGACAAACTCGTCATAGATCTGCGGACCGACGAGCGATGCCGCCGCGTCGCCGACGCCGATCAGATCGACTCCCGCGTCGACCTGGGCGCGGGCAAAGCCGATCGCCGTCTCCAAGACGAACTCGAACAGGTCACGAACGAATGCGGGGGCGTCGTAGAAATCGAGCATCAGATTGTTGATTCCCCGCAGATCGGCGGCCTCGGCGCAGGGCCCCTCGATCCAACCTTCGATCGCCAATTGCCCACCGACCTTCTCGCGAAACCGTGCGGCCGCCCGGACGCGGTCGCCCATACGGCCTCCCAGCGGATCCGGAGACTTCAGCCCGGCGAGCGAGGTCTTTTCGATCAGCAGCGCCCGGGTTTCATCGATTGCGGGCGGTTGGTCGTCGAAGTACTGAATCCTCGCCCCGCAATCAGCGGCCTCGCGGGCGGGATCCGAGATGCAGGAGACATAGTCGAAGTCGAATCGCTCCGCGGTCCGCAACTGTGCGTCGACCAAGGTTTGGAAATCGCGAGCATATTGGCCGTAGGGGACCCCCATCTGGTCGGCAGCGAACATCATGGTGATCGGCATCAGGGGGAGCGAATCGACCGGGCGGCCGTCAATGATGGCGAAAATGCGTTCATAGCCGTTCATGCGAGAGCTCAGGGGTGGGCAAGAGGGTCGTGGGAAGGATGGGCGGCTTTCAGAGCCTGTCCCAAAACCGCCGGGGACTGGCTCATTGTGCGGAGTCTTCGGGCAAAATGTGCCTGTCCCCTTCTCCTCGCGAGGTTTTGGGATAGGCTCTCAGCGTACAGCCTCACGGCAGTCGTCGCAAGCAGACCGGTTGCTTCGAGGCCGCCGCCCTGCCCAACGCCCGTCAAAATGCCCCATATCTCTTATGTTTCCCAGATTTTAAAACCGTGCTGATCCTCAACGTTCGCTCAAGCGGCACTTCCGGCGCGTCGAAGTAACAGGAGGAGAACTGTGCGAACGCAGCGCTTCAGGGGGGTTACGGGAATCCGTTTTGCGCTAAGAATGAATTTGAGATAAAAGGACGGAAATCGACGGGAAGAGATTCCCTGGCCGTATGGATCTACTATGGCTGCTGGCTCGGAGATTTCAGGTTTGTCGCAGAAGAACCGCCCGCCTGGGCCAATGGCGGCGGCGGGGCTCTGGCTGGCCGGCTGGATCTCCGACTTCGGCGAACTGATGATTGCCTGGACAGTCGCTTTGGGGAGCCTGGCCCTGTTCTCGATCGAGACGGTTCGATGGCTTGTTTTCCGGCTGCCCCGGCGTGAGACAGTGCTGCCGAGTTTCTACCAGATCGGCGTGTTGAGTCTTCCGGTGGTTGCGCTCACAGGGACGTTTATCGGGATGGTGCTGGCGGTTCAGAGCTACTCGCAGTTCCGCGCGATGCACATGGAAACCCGGTTGGGGGCCGTGATCAACATGGCTTTGGTCCGGGAGCTTGGACCGGTGCTGGCGGCCACCATGCTGGCCGGCCGCGTGGGCAGCGCCATGGCGGCAGAACTGGGCACCATGCGGGTCACCGAGCAGATCGATGCTCTGACGAGCATGGGAGCCAACCCTATTCATTACCTCGTGGTACCCCGTTTTCTCGGCTGCCTCGTGCTGATCCCTACGCTGACGATCATGGCCGACTTTATGGGCGTTGTGGGCGGCGCTTTCTACGGCGTGTACTTGCTGGGGATCGACTCGCATCATTATTGGCAGAACTCTCGCGAATTCGTCGGAAACTTCGACCTGTTTGCCGGAGTGTTCAAGAGCTTGTTTTTCGGAGCCAGCATCGGCCTGATCAGTTGTCACCGCGGATTTCACTGCGATCCGGGCGCCGAGGGAGTCGGGCGCGCGGCGACTTCGGCGTTTGTCTACTCGTTCGTGATGATCCTGTTGTTGGACCTGATCCTCGGCATTATTCTGGACGGCCTTTACTACACGATCTGGCCGCAGGGTACCCGGGTGTTCTAGAAGCGAATACCGCCCGAATCGAGTACCGCTGCCCCACGAGCACTATCTGAGAGCATCCCGCGATGATCCATTCGCCCGCCTCCCGATTCGACTCCGCCGAGTTGCTGCTGCAGATCGTGGGGCTCGGGGTGCGGTTCGGCCGGCAGCATGTGCTGCGGGGGGTCGACCTGGCGATCCCCCGAGGGCAAACCGTGGCGATCATCGGGGAAAGCGGGTGCGGAAAGACGGTTTTGTTGAAGTCGGTGATCGGGCTGCTCCGGCCAACGCAGGGAGAGGTCCGGTTCGACGGTCAGAGTCTTGCCCGGCTCGGCGAGCGGGAGTTGGCACGTCAGCGGATCCGCTTCGGTTTCCTTTTTCAGCAGGCGGCTCTGTTTGATAGCATGACGGTGGCCCAGAACGTCGCCTTTCCTTTGCGGCAGCACACGCGCAGATCCGAGCGCGAGATCCGGCAGATCGTTCTGGCGAGGCTTGCGGAAGTGGGCCTATCCGAAGCGGTTACGGGCATGCGGCCGGTGGAATTGTCGGGCGGCATGCGGAAGCGTGTCGGGCTGGCGAGGGCGCTTGCCATGGAACCGGAGGTGATGCTTTACGACGAGCCGACCACAGGGTTAGACCCGATCATGAGCGACGTGATCAATGAACTGATTCTTAGCACGCGCCGCGCGCACCCAGTGACCAGTATCGTCGTAACCCATGACATGCAGACGACCCGGAAGGTTGCCGATCGAGTCGTGATGCTCTACCCGCTGAACCGTCTGCACCGCGAGGACCCCCAGGTCCTTTACGACGGCCCCCCGGACGGGCTGGAGAAGTGCCGGGACCGCCGGGTTACGCAGTTCGTTCGCGGCGAGGCGGGGGAGCGGCTTATGGAAATGCGTATGCAGAATGGCAGGTAGTCATGGATGAACGCGTGGTTCAGTTTCGCGTCGGCGTGATGGTCCTTGGTACCCTGATTGCCATGGCGATTCTCGCCTTGCTCTTCGGGGAACTCCCTAAACTGATGCAGGACACGTATACGATTCAAATCCGGTTCCAGGATGCGCCCGGTGTGACCAAAGACACGCCGGTCCGCAAGAGCGGCATTCTGATCGGCCGGGTCACCGATGTCGAGTTCGCTCCCGACGGCGACGGGGTGATCGTTACCGCCCAGATCGATGGCGACCGGAAGATCCCTCGGGCCGACGTCTGCCGCATCACGAAGTCGCTTCTGGGCGACGCTCGCGTGGAGTTCATTAGCCGGTCGGGATTGAACTGGTCACCTGTGCCGGCTCCCCAAGATCCGGCTCCGCCGAACGGGAGCGTGTCGCGGTCGCCGCAACTGCTCGTCCTGCCGGTCTCGTACCAGCCACAGCAAGGCTTGGCCGCGGCGCAGCCTGGGGGTCCGAAGCCAAAGGCGGAAGCCGAGATTCATCTCAAGGAAGGCGACGTGATCATCGGCGAGGTGGCGCCCGATGCCATCGAGGTGGTCGGCAGCTTGCAGCAAGATTTCGCCAAGGCCGTGAATTCCGTGGCCCAGACCAGCGAGGAGCTGCGCCACGTGGTCCGGCGGGTAGGATCGCTTCTGGAGAAAAACGAAGGGCGGATCAACGACATTCTGGCCCGAAGCGACAGGGTCTCGGCCCACCTCGAATTGGCACTTGAGAACATCAACCGGATCGTCGGAGACGAACAGACCCGGCAACAGCTCCAGGAGGCAATTGCCCATCTGCCCGAGTTGATTCGCGACACGCGTCAGACCGTCACTCGGATGGGCGAAACCATGGCCCTTGCTGACCAGAACCTGACGAATATCGCCGGCTTCACCGAGCCATTGGGGGTTAAAGGGCCGGAGATCATGGCCCGGCTCGACCAAGGAAGCGAGAAGCTGGATCGCGTGCTGGCGGAGCTGCTGGTGTTCAGCCAGTCGCTCAATAGCGGAGAGGGCACGATTGCCCGCCTGATCAAGGACCCGCAACTTTACGAGCAGATCGCGGATACGGTGGAAAATGTCGAGGAGTTGGTGCGAAAGATCCGGCCGATCATCGACGACGCTCGCGTATTCAGCGACAAGATTGCCCGCCATCCGGAAGTGCTGGGCGTTCGAGGGGCAATCGAACGACGGCCGGGGATCAAGTAGCGAGAGCAGCTCGGCTGCTCGGAAGCAGCCGGGCTGCCAGCCAACTGCTCAGGGTTGTTCCCAGTCAGCCGGGCTGACAGCCAATTGCTCAGTCGTCCTTTTCCCGCTCTCCGCGCCCACGGGAGCGTTCCGGCGGCGGTCCACCTCGCTGGCGGCTGCCGCGGTCGCCGGCTCGGCTTTCAAATGACGGCCGTCCGCGTTCCTCGCGGTTCGCCTCTGCTTGCTGTTGCGGAATCTGCATGCGGGCGGAACTCCGCCCCTGCTCCACCGCGGAGCCGCTCGGGAGTCCGGGCGTGATTTGCGGGCTAAAGCGGAGTGACCGGTCGAACTGCCCGCGCGGTTGCTGCGGCATGGGGCGGATAGCGGGCTGCTGCTGACTGGTCTGCGGGCCCGGCTGCAGCCCAGGGGTGCCGGGCAGTGGCGACTGTTTAGCCGTCGGCGGCTCACCGCCGATCCCTGGAAGTGTCGACCCGCCGGACTTGTCCAACACTTCCGGCCGCATGTGCGATCGCCGATCGAATTCCGGCTGTCGGCCGGAACGAAGTTCGGATGGGAAGCCGGAACGATCAAGATCGGTGCCCGGCGGCTGATCGCCAGTGCCAGGACGTGCCGGTGACATTCCTTGCAGAGGCCCTGGGACACCGAATCGCTGGGCCGGACCGGGCAATTCGGTCCCCATGCGGGGCACGCGTTCCCGTTGCCAGTCTTCGACTCGCCCACGCCGCAGATCGCCCTGGCGACGGTCGGCTCCCGGTATCGCCGCAGGTTCTTGCGGCTGTTGCGGCGTGGCACCCGAATGCGGGGGTTGCGAGGCGCCAGGCTGTTCTGAGGCATTCCGGCCTTCCAGAACCTTAGCTCGGCCCGGCTGCTCAGACGACCGCCGTCCAACAGACTGTTCTGCACCTCGCCGATCAACCGCGGTTTCGCCGTGCCCGCGATCCGATCGCAACCGAGCGAGCGGAGTCTCTGGCAGCTTGACGCGTTTTGGCTCTTGTCTTGTATCTGCAGTCGGGATACCAGCGGCTTCCGGGAGGGCCCCGCGCGCACGTTCCGGTCGCGTCTTGTCCTGCTCGACGAGTTGTTGCTCCAGCTTGGCTCGCTGGTGTACGAACTCGCGAAATTCGTTCTTGGTTTGGAGGTGTCGTTCGCGCTGCTGCCCTTCAACACGAGTGAGGCGTATCGGCAGGTCCTTGATTTCCTCGACTTCGTTAAGCCCGGCTGCCAGCCGGAACGTTCGATCGGCCGGTTTCTCTGCGATCCGCTCACGCATCGCCCGATACGTTTTCGGTGGTCTCGCTTCCTCATGGACGCGACGGTACTCGTAGGTCTCGTGCAAACGGCTGAGCCAACTCCGGTCGCGACCATGCCGCCAGTGGTGATAGGCAAAGAGCGGGTCGTAGCCGCGGCGATCCTCGTGGAAAGTGAACCAGGCAACGATACCCCGGTCTCGGTAGGTGGTAGCGTAGTAGTCGCCGAAATAGTAATGACAATAATGCGGTCGCACAAACAGAGTGGTGTGCAACACCGTCGTGTTGATCACCACCGTCGGCACGTATCGGAACACCGGCCGCGTGTAGACAATTGGCCCAAAATAGACCGGCGCGAACACCAGGCCGCGTCTGTCAAGCGTATAGTCCCAATGACCCGGAACAAAGAGATAACCACCCGGCGTCCAGACGTAGCGCGCCGGAATCCAAACCCATTCGGGCACACCCGCGGCCCAGTACCCGGGACGCCAGACGTACCGCACTTCGCGCCAGTGCCAGCAGCCTGGCACCCAGAAGTGCTGGTCGGTGGGTGTGGGGCTGGAAGGGCCGACTTCAAGCGTTCGCGGCGGTTCCGGCAAGTAGACGACCTCGCTCGACTCGCCTTGCCCTTGCTCCCGGGACCACCAGTATCCGGAAACCCATTGATGGCCGTTGGCGACTTCGTCCCAGTAGCCGGGAACCCATTCAGCCCCGGGCGGCGGGAGGCGCCAGACTCCACTGATCCAAATGAATTCCTCACGATCATCGTCCCACGCCCAGTAGCCTGGTATCCAAATCGCCTCTCCCTCGGCGGGCCGTTGATCCGGCGGCATCTCTTCGATCGATTCGGGCGGCGCGGTCGGAACGATCATTCCTGGTTCGGGGCTTGTCTGCACTGCTTCGGCGTAGGCTTCATGAATCGGGCCGCGTGTAAGGATTTCGCCTTGGGTGAATTCCTGTCCTCCATTTCCTACGAGCGGCTGATTCGGTTGTGCGGACGCGGAAAGCATCGTTCCAGCGAGGACCGCCGTAGCGGTCAGGCATGCTCCGGAAACGAGTCTTTGGATCATGATAAGTTCTCCGGCGAAAGGCCTCGGCGGCGGGTCTGCCTGACCGACAGACATACCCCGGATATGGCCTGAAGCAAATGGGATGCCGAACATGCTGAACTCGCGGACTTTCTCGGGGAAGCCCTGTAAATCTGCTTGGCCGCCAGCAGGTTGTGAACGACGAGTCGGTGAGCAATCTCGGCCGCTTTGCAGCCCGTCCATGACGTCGAATTGATGACATCCGGGGAAACACCGTGTCTGCTACGCGACGGCCCGCCGTCCTGTTCGGTTCAACTCGATCGGTTCTGCCCTCCAATAACGCTGTTCCCCAACCCCAAAGCCCCACTTTGACGCGGCCGCCCCCCTCCTCCAAACTCAAAGAAACTATGCCTCGGCCGAAAAAAACCTCTTGACCAGGTGCGCCGTATCGATCATACTGGTAAATGGACAAATGATCACACTTGTCCACGGGGCAGGCCCAACGGCATCGACGCCCTCCTGCTTCGCAGATCTTTGGCAACTTGGTTCTCAGCCTCTCGGAGCAACGGCTATGCTTGCCGCAGTTCCCTCGCGTCTGGCGTCCGCATCGAGACTTCCTCCCGGCGCGTCTGCAAAGCTTCGCATCGCTCGCAAGCCATCCGGTCCAACCACCCAGAAGCGCGTGGCCACCCAATGCCTTCTGTTTTGAGAAATCGCAGCCTTGGTGGCCACACCCTCGGCCGGCGCAAAGCTGGTTTTGACTTGCTCGTGCGACGCTTTCCGGAGTCGGTATACTGGCAATCGGCGCCGGCCTGCGCTTCTCGACGCCCGGCCGGCGTCAGTTCCACAAACCACTGCATGTCGGAGGCAATTGCCATGAGAGACCTGGTGATTCATTTGACGCATCGCCCCGGGGAGTTGGCAGACGTCACGAATGCGTTGTCACTGAAAGGGGTCAACATCAAATCGATTGCAGCGATGGCGCTGGGGAACCAGGCGGTGTTGCGATTCATTCCCGACGACCTCGAGGCGGCTCGCAGCGCGCTGAGTTCCGCCAGCGTGCGTTTCGAAGAAAAGGAGATCATCAACGTGTTGTTGGAAAACCGCGCCGGCGAGCTGACCAGCGTGGCAGCAAAGCTTGCCGACGCGGGCTTGAACCTGGAGGCGGTCTACGTGGTCGGTCTGGCCGGCGACTTGATTGAACTTGCGATCGCCGTCGACGACCCGAAAAAGGCCAAGAAAGTCTTCGAATGACTTGCGTCCAACCCGACGAAGGCGGCTCGCCTCTGATCGGATCACCGATCAGAGCGACCCCGCGGGGATATGGCCGGTCGATTTCGATCGCCGCTTCCAACCATCCTGCAAGCCCGAGTCGCGGAACCGGCACTTCCGAGAACCGAAGCGGCTCGCCGGGGCGTTCGAGCACCATCGCCTGCATCTTTGTCGGGAGTTCCGTGAGTCGACCTCGATTCCGTGTGCCTGCCGCAACTGGCCCGCGCCGTAAGACGACTAACGGCTTGCCACCGCGACAGCCTTGCCGATCGTGCGTAGCTGCTGGACAAACGGCTCCGAAATCAAACCGCTCGTTTGGATCGGCACGTCATAAGTGATCACGCCGCCCTGATCGACGACATGACGCGTCAGGTCGGCCACCTTTTCGTCGGGCCACTGCGGCCGTTCGCCGCGGCACCAGGACGTGCCCAGATAGGAGAGGATGTGAAACTGGATTTTCGCTCCGTCGTATTCCAGCCAGCGGCCCGGGCATGCGGCAACAGCGGCGGACAGCTTGTCCAGGTTGACTTCGCCCGCCGCGTAATTCTCCTCTTTCGTGTGGGCGACCACCGGCACGCGAACGCCGGGGTTGAACGCCACGATGCTGTCGGGATTGCCAGCTCGCAGTGCGGCGGCGAAGCTGGCGAAGTTCGGTTCGTCATCGAAGCGATACATGTCGTCGGCGAAATAGCAGCCGTCGATCCACCACCCCGACACGGCCTTCCCCCAACGGAGCGACCATTCCCGGATGATTGCTTCCCACTTTCGCTGAAACTCAATCAGCCGCCCGCCGACCGGCTCGCCTGGCAACTGCCAACCGCCCGGCCGTCCCCATCGCCACCCGAGCTTCTTGCGGGCTTCCACGTCGGCGGCCGGGGCGCCGCTGGGTAGATATACGATCAGGCGGATTCGCCGCTTTTGAAGTTCTCCTGCGAGATCCGCCACAAGATCGCGGCGCGAGCACTTGCTTGGCGAAATCCCCGTGAGACGGTCGTACGTGGCATTGGGTGCACAGTAGTGGCCGGAGTTCTGACCGAGAGTAAAAAGGAGGTAGCCGGCGCCGGTCGAGGCGACTTGATCGGCCAGCCCGGCGACATCGAATGCGTCGACCTGGCGATTCCACATCTCGGAGGTCAGTTCGGCGCCTTCCGCCGAGCTCGGTGGGGCGCCGAGGTAATGCGTCATGACACCCCACCGGGCCTGGTGAAACCAGTCGGTTTGATCGGCGGCATTGACGCCCGTCGCGATCCCATGCAGGAGCATCGCCAGAATCATCGGGCGGCACCAGCCCGCGCACGCATCCTCTTCTCGCATCGTCGAAGACTCCTCCGGGGATTCAATCGTCTCGCATTGTTCACCTACGGAGCTTACTGTTCAACGGTCAACGGAAACTTCTGGCCACTGTTGACCGCGCGAACACGGCAGCCAGAGCAACGGCAATCCACGCGCGCAACCGGATGGACAGCGAACGGACCACTGCCGGTCTCCTTTCGGTCAGAACCACGGACCGGAAAGGCAGCGTCTACTGCTTGCCGGAAGCTTCGCGGTAATCGTTGACGAACTTGTCGAAGAACTTGCCGACTTCATCCCGGAGAGCGCCGATCACCGGGGTGGGAATCCCGCGCCGCAACAGTTGCACGGCGAAAGTGCCGAGCGGCGTCCGATGCTCCCAAACCTTCAGGGGTTTCTCGTCGGAACCGATCACGTTCAGTTCAGCGGATAGGATCACCTCCGCCATCGGCCCGGAAGGGACCGCTTCGATCGCGAGATCCATAACAGCCAGGCTGTCGTCCGTAATCGCCGACGCATCTTCGACCAGGGCCAGTCCGGCGTGCTTTGCCGCTTCCTGAGCCTCGCGCCAGACCATCATGTTGAACCTCCCTCGAGGGTCCCGTTCGATCGACTTGACAGGCCGAAAGGCGATCTTTTCAACGCTCCCGAGCAGCGTCTTCACGTCGGTCTTCTCGGCTTCTTTGGGCTTGCTCGGGGGTTCCTTCTTCTCCTTTGTTTCTTCCTGAGGCTTGGCCTCCGGAGCTGTCTTCGGCTGCGAAGGTTTGGGTTTGGGCTTTGCCTTTGGCGCCTGTTTCCGACCGGCGGAAGATTCCGGCGATTTGCTGCTCTCTTTTGGCGATTTTGAAGGTTCTACTTGGGGCTTGGCTTTCGGCTCACCAGAGTCTGACTGTACGTCTTCCGGCGACTTGCTGCGATCGCGGCCGGGATCAGCCGCGGCGGGCGGCTTCGGGGATTCTGCGGGCGGCGGGCTTTCCGGCTCCAGTTTCGGCTCGATGGGATTCGAAGCACCCGCCGGGGCAGGCACCACGGCAACCGGTTGGTCCAACGGGGGTGATTCGCCGGGGAACTGACTCGCCACGAGCCACACGATCGCGATCACAACCACGAGACATGCGAGCCCGGCCCAAACCACGGGCGACTGAACAAGGGAAGCGTCGTCCGGCTTGCCGGGCTGGGGTTTTCTTGCCGCCGGTAAATGCCTTGCCGCGACGGCAGGATCTGCGTCGTGCAGAGACGAGGGCGCGGCGGAAGCCGATGCTTCCGCGGCCAACAGTTCTGCCAGCGGATCGCTCGGCGCGCTCAACTCGCCCAATTCGTCAGTGAGATCGATCGGAGGCGATGTCGCCTCGTGATCGGCAGGCGAGGTGTCCTCGCTTGCCGCCTCGAGGGACTCTTCGGCGACGGCCGGTTGCGCGGCGCCGGAGTCCGTAGTCTCCGTTGCAGTCGGCGGCTCGTCGGTCTCCTGGTCTTCCTCGATCGGCGCCAGCTCCAGGTCGCGCTCGTCCTCGGGCGATTTGCTTTGAGGCCGGGGTCGAACCGCGGTCGGCGGCGGTGTGTTGCTCGGCCCGGTGCGGATGAACCGCCGCATGAACCCGCTGACTTCCGGGCTTCCCTCGAGCCATTTCTTCAATGCCTCGGCCACTTCGCGCGCCGACTGATAGCGATCCTTCGGCTTCTTGGCGGTCATTCGGCCAATAATCCCGACCAATTCCGCGGGCACGTCGGGACGCTGCTTGAGGATCGGCTCCGGGAACTTCGTCTGGTGCGCCATCAGGCGCTGCGGCACGGAACCGTCGGGAAACGGCGGATGTCCGGTGAGCAGGAAGTAAAAGGTATGGCCGAGACTGTAAATATCCGCCCGGCCGTCGACATTCTGCGCGTTGACGACTTGCTCCGGTGCAAGATAGTCGGCCGTGCCGACGACGGCGCCGCCCTGATCGCCGTTGGCAGAACCGTCCGTGTCGTTGAAGAAACGAGCCAGTCCCAAATCGAGGATCTTCACGACTCCGTGGCTATCGACGAGCAGGTTGGCCGGCTTCACGTCGCGGTGGACGAATCCCGATTCGTGCGCGTGGGCCAACCCTTCGGCCGCCTGACGGATCCACTCGGCGGCCTGATGGTAATCGGCAACGCCGTGTTCCTGGATGCGGCGCTGGAGATCCTGGCCGTCGACATACTGCATCACGAGGTAATTGATTTCGCGATCATCCTGCACCGCTTTGTTCACGTCGTAAGCGCGAACGATGTTCGGATGATCGAGCGCGCCGACCGCACGGGCCTCGCGCACGAACCACTCGACAAGCTCCGGCTGCGCCTGAACGCGTTTCCAGGGGAGGACTTTGATGGCACAGCGGCGGCGCATCACCTCGTGCTCAGCCAGGAAGACGGTGCCCATTCCGCCCTGGCCAAGCGGTGCAAGGATGCGGTAAGGGCCGATGATGAAGCCCTTGCACTTTCCATCGAGAAGCTGATCGGCCTGCCAACGGGTGAGCGCTTCGCGCTCGACCAACTCGTCGGCGACCTGCTGGGCACTCGGCGAATCAACTCCGGCCTCCTCAAGCTCTCGCACCACGTCCGAGACCTGGTCCGCCGGCACAATGCCGCTGCGGTCGAGGAGCTTCAGGAAAGTGTCAGCAGCCGTTCTTGTTGGCATTGCCCATCGCTCACATCGAGAAGAGATCCTTTCGGTTCACTTGCTGCGGACTCGGTCGGAATCCACCGGACGCATCAGCGAAGACACTTCGGTCCCGGGCTCCGCCGGGAGGACGAGACCTCGCCGCACCGGCCCGCCCCCGCGAGCGGGGGCTTGACCCGTGATCCATCTTACCACTCGTTGCGTCCGCGCCAAGCACTTGAAAAGAAAAGTGGAAACCATCACCAGTACCCCGGTAGGGGAATTTGGTGCGAGACGCCTTACCACCGGGGCCACGATACCATGTCAACTCTTCGATCCATTATACGACCTCTACGTCTCATTCCTCGCAGTCAGGAATGGGACCGGCCTTGATCCCGCTCGAACTCGGCGATCTTCTCAACCCGGCGGGCGTGGCGACCGCCTTCGAAAGGCGTGTTGAGCCAGATCTCGATCATGCGGTCGATGAGCCGTTCGCCAAGCATATCAGCCGAGAGGCAAAGCACGTTCAAATCGTTGTGCCGGCGGCTCATCTCGGCGGTCAGGTCGTCGTGGCACGGTGCCGCCCGGACGCCCGGGAACTTGTTTGCCGCGATGCACATCCCAAGGCCGGTCCCACAAATGAGTATGCCGCGCTCGACCTCACGGCTGCTGACCTTTCTTGCGACCAGGGCGGCGAAGTCGTGAGAGTCGACGGGGTCCGGACTGTCGGTACCAACGTCGAGAACGTCGTGGCCCAAACGCCGCAGGAGTTCCACCACTTTGGAACGTATCGCTTGACCGCGGTGATCGCTGCCGACCGCAATTCGCATGA
Organism: Thermoguttaceae bacterium; assembly: GCA_040768665.1. Classification (GTDB taxonomy): domain Bacteria; phylum Planctomycetota; class Planctomycetia; order Pirellulales; family Thermoguttaceae; genus JABWBD01. The sequence continues at coordinate 39,977 of JAXGMN010000049.1, read as the reverse complement.
TTGTGAGGAGGCGGAGGGTTAAAAAGAGATAAGTAGCCGCCGACCGGTGGCAAGCCACCGCCGACTTCGTTTATTGTTGACTCAGAAATTCAAGTCGTCCAGACGGGCCTTGATCTCGCTGTGGATCTGCGAGGCACACCGCTGGTAGCGTTCGAGGGGCCCGCCGATGGGGTCTGCCACATCACTGCCGGACCGGCACAGGAGGCCGCTCCGCTCGGCGGCGTTCGGCCACTGGGAGACGATCGCGTCACGGTGCGACTGGGTCATTGTAAAGATGAGGTCCGCATGGCGGACCAACGGCTCGGTCAGGGGTTGGGTCTCGTGGAGCCGGAGATCGACTCCGAACTCGCCCATTACCTCCACCGCCTCGGCCGTGGCGTGACTGCCCGCCATGGCGGCGATGCCCGCCGAAACGACCACGATACCGCGGTCCTCCAGGTCGTCGATGCTGCAACCCAGCCGCTCGGCAAGCTCTTTGCGGCACAGCCACTCGGCCATAGGGCTCCGACAGGTATTTCCGGTGCAGACAAAGAGGATCATCAGGCTGGTCAGCCGCTTCAAGGTCTTTTCGGGAACGACTCCCGGCCGGAGGATTTCGAAATCACTGTCGCGGACATACACGACCGACGAAGGCTGCCCGAAACGGGTCGGGCCATCGTCAAGCACCAGGTCGACGTCGTCACCCAGACTGTCCAGCGCCTCCTGGGCGGTGCGTGCGTCGGGCTGTCCGCTTCGGTTGGCGCTGGTCAGCGCCAGCGGCCCGGCCACCATCCGGAGCACGTCCAGGATGATCGGATGTCCCGGCACTCGAAGTCCGACCTTGTTCTCCGGGGAGACCGCGCGCTGGACGACTTCCGGAAGCTGCCACACAAGGCTTTCCGGATGCGAATCGTCGACAACCAGCGTCACCGGTCCCGGCCAACAGCGGCGGGCCAGTCGTTGGGCCAGCGGGCTCATGTCGGGCACGTAGTCGCGAGCCTCTTCGAAGCTCTTGATCGCCAGCGCGAAGGGATTTCCCGGTCTGCGCCCTTTCACCTCCCACATCCTGCCCACTGCGTCGGCATCCAACGCGCGAACGGCAACCCCGTAGATCGTTTCCGTGGGAAAGACCACCAGTTTTCCTTCCGACACGGCCTGCACGGCGCGATGCACTACATCGCGCAGGTCGTCGGCGGCACGAACATCAACCAGCACAGGAGGCATACGCAAGTGGACGGGTTGCGAACGCGGCACAATTCAGTGGCGGGGGACAATACCTCGCCACGACGGTTTTTTCAGCGGCCCTCAACGAATTTGGCTCGGAGCCAGTTTCCGCCACTGAACCAATGCCCCGTAAGTCTCAGACTGAATCGAATACTCTACTATACCGACGCAAGAACCCGCCCGTCAAGGGCATCCACTCCCCCGACGTAGGGCGCGCGGACGCTGCTGTCAGGACGGGCCTTGTCGGGGTGCCATACTGGCGTTGCCTTGCCGAGCCGGATAGTCTCAGAAAAGAGGGGCCGGCGGAGTTCCCTCGACACCGTGTCGGCAGGTCGTCTATTGATGCCATACTCGTGTGCCCACCAAACCCTAGTGCTCCGTCAAAGTTGGAGTGACGGGTAGCGGAAGTCGTGAGACTTCTGGCCACGAACTCTCACGAGTTCCGCTATACCCGCCAAAGGAGGATTGCGAGAGCACTAGTTCGAGGTGAGGTCCAACCTTGAGGCGCGAGTCACGCTCTCAGCGGCCGAGAAAGGCAACAGGTACCGCAATATCTTGCACCGACAGTCAAGCTGAGCCACCAATGGTTGCGGAGCTAGTGCCCTTTCTCAGCCGTCTCCGCTTGCCATTCCGGTCCCGTTTGAGCATCGGCCGCGGCTTGGGTGCCGACCGCCGCTCGGGCATCAGGTCCCGCTCGGCAAGTGGGACCTACTGGGTGGTGGTCGTGCTGCTGCTCGTCGCCGGATGCGCGGAAGATCCCAACCATATCGGCCGGCTGGAGAAAGTCTGGGGACGCCGGGGCCTGTCCGACGGACGATTCCAGAAACCGCGGGCGATGGCAATCGATCGTCTGGACCAGTTCTACATCGTCGACATGACCGCGCGGATCCAGGTCTTCGATCCGAACGGCCGCTTCCTCCGCGCTTGGCAGACGCCGGACTGGAAGACGGGCAAGCCGACCGGTTTGACCATTGGAGAAAACGGTAACGTGCTGGTGGCCGACACCCACTATTACCGCGTTCTCGTCTACTCGCCCGACGGACAGCTCTTGCGGACGCTCGGGGGCACCGAGGGGCACGGGCCTGGCGAGTTTGGCCTGGTGACCGATGTCGTCGAGGACGACGAGGGCAACCTGTACGTCGGCGAGTACGGCGAGTACGACCGCATTCAGAAATTTTCGCCCGACGGACGGTTTCTGCTGCAATGGGGCGGCCACGGATCCGACCCCGGACAGTTCGCTCGTCCGCAGAACCTCTCCATCGACGAGCATGGCCACATCTGGGTGGTGGACGCCTGCAACCACCGAATTCAGATCTTCGATCCAGAGGGCAAACTGCTTCACCTTTGGGGCAGCCAGGGCACCGGCCTTGGCCAACTCTACTATCCTTACGACCTCGCCCTGGCCCCCGACGAAGTGGTATACGTGGTCGAATACGGCAACCATCGCGTGCAGAAGTTCACGCGTGACGGCCGGTCGCTCGGATGCTGGGGAACGAATGGCCGTGGCGAAGGCGAATTGTTCAACCCCTGGGCGCTGGTTCGAGATAGCCGAGGGCTGATTCACGTTCTCGACACGAATAATCACCGTGTTCAGACGGTGAGGATGTGAAACGATCGCCCCCGGGCTGTTGAGATCGACGATGAACTGCCGTCGCACTTTGCCGCAAGAGGCTCGCTTCATCGTGCCGCAGCAGACGGCACGACGGAGTGTGCTACTTTCTTCTCGCGAGATTCATTATTACAGCCGCGAAGAGCGGATCAGGTCGGCGGCGCCCTGGCCAAGGAGTTCGTCGGCGACCTGGCGGCCCAGTTCATCCGCCGCGGCAGGTTCACCGCGGAGCGTTATCTCGAGGCGGCGCGAGCCGTCACGGTCCAGGACTCGGCCCGAGAGAACCAGCGAATCCTCCTCGACTCTTGCCCAGGCGGCGATCGGTGCGAGGCAGCCGCCTTGCAGCACGGCCAACATTGCGCGCTCGGCGACGACGCTCGCGTGCGACGCCGCGTGGTCCAACCCAGCCAGCGCCGCTCGGGTTGCCTTGTCGTCGGTCCTCGTCTCCAGACCGAGGGCGCCCTGCCCGATGGCCGGCAGGCTGATCGAAGACGGCAGCACCTCCGTAATACGGTCAGCCAGTCCCAAGCGGCGAAGCCCGGCCTCGGCCAAGACGATCGCGTCGTACTCTCCGGCATCGAGCCTACCCAATCGCGTCTCGACGTTGCCGCGGATTTCCTTGGTGTTCAGATCCGGGCGGACGTGGAGGATCTGAGCGCGGCGGCGGAGACTGCCGGTGCCGAGCACTGCGCCCGGCGGAAGTTCCGCGAGGGGGACGCCCGTGCGGGAGACCAGCACGTCGGAAACCGACTCGCGCCGGGGCACCGCGGCGAGCGAGAGCCCGGCAACCGGTTCGGTCGGCAAGTCCTTCAGGCTATGAACCGCCAGGTCGACGCGGTTGGCGAGCAGTTCGCGCTGGATTTCCTTGGTGAATACGCCGAGCGTGCCGATCGATTCGACGGGCCCTTTCTGCTGGCGGTCGCCGCTGGTGACGATCGGAACGAGCGCCACGTCGACCCCGATTTGCACCAGGCGATTTGCCACCCACTGGGCCTGCCACCGTGCCAGCGCACTGCCTCGAGTTCCAATCCGAAGGTGAGGGTGAGAATGGGAAGCCATGGGGAATCCTTCTCTTCCGCCAGATAACCTGGACTGTCGTTCACAAAGGGGCAAAGTCCAATAATAGGGACAGGCATACCGCTGCGAGGCGTTTTCTGCTGGACTACGCGTGGCATGGCTCGAAGCCAGTCTCCGTTTTTTGAACCCTATCACAGAGGGTCGTCGCCTTCCGCGCGTGCCACGACGGCGACAGCTACTTGAGTGGCTCCTGCACGTTTCAGAACGCTCGCTGCCTCGCTCGCGGTAGCCCCGGTCGTCAAGACATCGTCGACCAACAGTATCCGCGCCTTGCCGAGGTCGTAGTCCTCGCAAGCTTCAAACGCTCCGCGGACATTCTTGAACCGCTCCACCGGCGACAGACCGGGTTGGGGACGGGTATTGCGAACTCTCCGGAGAAGTCCCGTTGCAAGGGGCGTTCCAAGTCCTCGAGCGATTTGCCTGGCCAGGAGCTCCGCGCTGTTGGTCTTCCGCATCGCCCGTCGGATCCAGTGCATGGGGATGGGCGCAATCCAATGCGGGCAAAGCTGCATCAGCATGTCCTTGCGCCGGAGGTGAAAAAGCCGGCCGACGGCGTACGCAAGGGGATCGCCGCTGGGCCGCTTCATTTTCAATACGGCGGAGCGAACCTGGTCGCGATAGGCAGAGAGCGGCAACACGGTATCAAACTGGAGACTCCGTCCACGGCAGCCGGGACACGTCGCCGCGGCCGCCGAGCCGGGCGTGACCGCGGCTCCACAGCGACTGCACCCGACCCATTCATGGGGTCCCAGCGCATCGATGCAAGCATCACAGAGCAAGACGCTTCTGGTTTCCACGCAGCCCAGGTCGGCGTCGCAATTGGCGCAGCGGGGTGGAAAGAGGAAGTCCAGTCCGGCCGCTGCCCAATCGGCGATAAAAAGCTTAGTTGCCATCGCGTGTTCGCACCCTCCGTTTGACTCCCTCTCAAGAAAAAAAGAGCAGTTGCTGTGAGAAGTTGAAAACCGGGTTGCCATCAAAGATCTGTTTTTTCTCTTTTTTTGGGTGTCTAGCTCGGAGCCAGTCCCCGTTCTGTTAGGGCGTTGCAAGACCCAGCCGCGGGTCGTCAAGATCGAGCCGGTAGAGGATCTGGTTGTAGTCAAACCGGGGCGTAGGGCGCTCGTTTTTGGAGAACAGCATGGTGTAGGTGCCCTCGAAGAAGACGAGCGGGGAATCGTCCGGCGTGAATTCCGGGTGCAGCCGCGGGTTGTAGAAGGTGTAGTTCTGGTGGCTGAGCACCTTCACGGCGGGACCCCAAGGCCCGGTGGGCGCGTCGGCCTCAGCATACCAGATTTCGCCGAATGCAGACGGTTTGCCAAAGGCCTGCATGAAGACAGTCACCCACCGCTTCCGCCATGGATTGAACGCAATCGAACCGCTGTGTGGCTTCACGGGTTCATCGCCGCCTAGCGCGGGGATTTTTTCCTGCGGATCGAGTTTTTCCCAAGTCGACGCGTCCTGCCACGCCTCGAATGTGGCCGGGCACCGGAGCGTGGGCAACGGGTCTCCGAACAGCACCCATTGGCGGCCGCCGGCATCAATCCAAAAGACCGGGTGGCCTTTGGGCAGCGGCGGAGGGGTTGGAGCGGCGTCGGACTTCGTCCAGACGGTCTGAAGCGGTTCGAACGTGGCGGCTTCGTCGTTCCAGACGGCGAGGCCCCAGGCGTACGCTTCCATCGGCGGCCTAATCTTGGCATAGGAGCCGACCAGCCGGGAGGTGCCGGTCTTGTCGGGCAAGCTGACGTAGCCGCTGACCCAGGTCGGCCCGTCTCCGGGCATCTTGGCGACTCCGCGCGGTGCTGCGTTCTCGTCGGTGAAATAGTCGAGCTTCAGACGCAGCGGCGGTTGGAACGACGCAAGCGGCGTGGGCGAGGTCGTCGCACTGGAGCCGTGAAAGATACCCAGCGGGTACTTTGCGAGGGTGGTGTCGCCCCAGAGCCAGAAAAGACGTCCCCGATGCACCGCATTCTGCACACTATCGCAGCCGAGAACGCCCGCCTCGCGCCAATCGAGTTCGCGGCCCAGCTTCTGGCTTTCGCCGAACAGCCCGCCACCGGTGATTCGTCCGATTCGTTTCGCAATGATCTTGCGCTCGACAACCACCTTGAGCGTCTTGCCGGGCTCCGGTTTGAGACGAACGCCGTGATAGCCGAATCCATCCTTGGGCACTTCGTAGCCGTAGCCGATCACGTCGAACCACGTTTCACGGCCCATCAGTTCGGGCAGGTCGAAGGCGATCGCACCCGCGTTATCACTCACGAATCGGGCATGGTGTGTCGTCCGCAACTCGACCAGCGGCACGGGCCAACCGGTGCCGGCTTCGACGATTTCGATCCGACAGGGCTGGAGGGGGTCGGCGGCCCAGGTGATGGAGACGGATCCCAGTGCGAGGGCTGGTAGGAGAAACGGTAGAGAGGAAGTGAATTTCATGGGTGTTATTCTGAGTGGTATAGTTGCAGTGGGTAGGAGGAGCCTGGATTTGTCCGAAACGACGGTCGCATTTCAGCAACTCGGCATGTCGCTGCTTCTGGGCCTTTTGGTCGGACTGCAGCGGGAACGGACCGAAACCGGCATGCCCGGCATGCGGACGTTTCCCATGATTACGCTGCTGGGTACGGTGTGTGCCATGCTGGGAAGCTGGATGGTGCCGACGGGTCTGCTGGCGTTGATCGTGACGCTGAGCTTTCCGGCGTTGCTGAGGATTCGCAGGGAAGAACCAGACCCCGGCACGACAACCGGGGTAGCCGCCCTACTGATGTATGCTGTCGGCGCGATGCTCGTCGTCGCTCCGATGTCCGTGGCGATCGCCCTGGGGGGCGGCGTCGCAGTGTTGCTCCAGTTCAAGCCCGAATTGCACCGGTTCGCTCACACGCTCGGGGATCGCGACCTGCGGGCGATCATGCAGTTTGTCCTGATTACCTGCATTATCCTGCCGATCTTGCCCAATGAGAAGTACGGTCCCCTGGATATTTTCAATCCGTTCGAAACCTGGCTACTGGTGGTGCTGATTGTCGGCATGAGCCTGGGGGGATATATCGTCTACCGGTTCCTGGGCCCGAACGCCGGCATCCTGCTCGGCGGGGTGCTCGGAGGCGCGATCTCCAGTACGGCAACGACGGTCAGCTACGCGCGCCAGGCTCGCACCGGTCCGATCAGCACGCAGGCAGCGGCAATCGTCGTCATGATCGCCTCGACGATCGTGTTTGTCCGGGTCCTGGTGGAAATCGCGGTCGTGGCGCCAGACTTCCTTGCCACGGCAGCGGCCCCCGTGATCTTACTCATGCTGCTGACAATGGTTCCCGCGTTGGTTGCCTGGCTTCGCGTCCGCCAAGCGCCTGCGGAGATGCCCGAGCAGGAGAATCCCACGCACCTCAAGTCGGCCGTCTTTTTTGCCGGGATGTACGTGGCAGTCCTCCTGGCGCTGGCAGCGGCCCGGGAGTATCTTGGCAGCCAAGGCCTTTACGCCGTGGCGTTCCTCTCGGGGCTGACCGACATGGATGCGATCACCCTGTCGACCGCGCGGATTGCCGAGACGGACACGCGGTTTGCAGTCGAAGACGGATGGCGTCTGCTTATCGTCGCCGCGATGGCCAACCTGGTGTTCAAGGCAGGGATTGCCGGGCTGTTGGGGCATCGGCGGCTCCTGGGGCATCTCGCCGTGATGTTCTCCGTGCCTCTGGTTGGTGGGGCGTTGCTGCTAGCTTTGTGGCAGTGAGGATCTGCCTGCCGTATGCGGTTAGAGAGCGTGGAGTGGAGCCTGGGCGCTGGATCCTCTCCGGCTGCCACGTCCCGCTCGGCAAGCGGGGCCTACCCTTGCCATGCCACTGGTTGCGGCTTACGCTGGATGATTCGGCCGATTACTCCAGGAGTCGCCTGATGACAAGCCAGCATCGTTTGCGGCGTGACCGGCTTCAACGGGCCCTGCGCAAAGCGGGGGCCGACACAATTCTGGTCACCGATTTCACCAATGTCACCTATCTGACCGGCTTCACCGGGGACGATAGCTATCTGTTGGTTCGCAACGATGGCGAGCTGGTCATAAGCGACCCGCGGTACACCGTCCAATTGGGTGAGGAGTGCCCCGGCTTGGACGTATTTATCCGCAAGCCGGGGCTACAGATGCTCGAGGCGGTGGTCAGGGTGCTGAAGTCGGCCAAGGTGCGCCGGCTGGCTATCGAGGGAGACTCGATGACCGTCGCCATGCGCGAGAGGATTTCGGTTGAGTCACCCAAGCTCGAGATAATCACCACCTCGGGGACGGTGGAGCGGCTTCGGCGGACCAAAGACCGCTACGAGATCGAGGCGATGCGGCAGGCCGTCTGGTACGCCGAAAAGGCTTTCGCTGCGATCCGTGCGACGCTGCACCCGGACCAGACCGAACGGGAAGTGGGAAACGAACTCGAGCACCAGATGCGGAGGTTCGGTGCGCGCGGGGCATCCTTCCCGAGCATTGTGGCCACCGGGCCTCGATCGGCCTTGCCGCACGCCACGGTGACCGACCGTGCGATCGGCTCCAGCGGGTTCGTTCTCATCGACTGGGGGGCTAATGGGGGCCTGTATTGCAGCGACTTGACGCGCGTTCTGGTGACAGGTAAAATCTCGCCCAAACTCGAACGCATCTATAGAGTTGTGTTGAAAGCGCAGCTCAAGGCGATCGACGCGATCCGCCCCGGGGTCGCGGCCGCCGATGTGGATCGTGTGGCGCGCGACGTGATTTCCGACGCCGGTTTCGGTCGATACTTCGGACACGGGTTGGGGCATGGACTCGGGCTGCAGGTTCATGAAGCGCCGCGGCTGGCGGTGAACATGAAGACGGTGTTGAAGCCGGGGATGGTCGTGACCGTCGAGCCGGGGATTTACCTGCCAGGCTGGGGCGGAGTTCGCATCGAAGACGACGTGCTGGTGACGCGGACAGGCCACGAAGTCCTGACGGCCGTTCCCAAACAGTTCGAAGAAGCTCTCGTCCGCTGAGGAGCTGCGGAAAAACAAGTTGCTTGCCACCGGTCGCCGTACAACTTGTCTTTTCGCGGCTCTCAAGTCGTCCGAAGGATCCTAGCCCGGAGTGCACCTATGTCCGGATCAACGCCTAGCCAAGATGTTTTCGACGTGCGAAGGATTCGCCGCCTGGTCGAGTTGATGAATGAACACGACTTGAGCGAGATCGATCTTCGCCAGGGCGACACCCGCGTGGTGTTGCGCCGGGGGGGCGAGTCGGCCCCGGTTGCCCTGCCGGCTCGCGCCGCGCCGATCGTCCCTGTTCCTTCCCCGGCAGAACCCGCCGCACCGCCGCCGACCGCAAGCGCTCCGGCAAAAGAAGAGCACATCGCCGTGATTACCAGCCCGATGGTTGGTACCTTTTACGCCGCACCCGATCCCGACTCGCCCCCGTACGTGAAGGTGGGCGACGCAATCGGCCCGGACACGACGGTCTGCATCGTCGAGGCCATGAAGGTCTTCAATCAGATTCCGGCCGAGGTCGGCGGGAAGATCGTCGCCGTGCTGGTAGAAAACGGCGAGCCGGTCGAGTTCGGACAGCCTCTGTTTAAGGTCGATACGAGGCAGTGATGTTCAAGCGTATTCTGGTGGCAAATCGTGGTGAGATCGCCCTGCGGATCCTGCGAGCATGCCGCGAACTGGGAATCGAGACGGTCGCCATTTTCAGCGAAGCCGACCGCGGCGCGGCGTATTTGGAGCTGGCCGACGAAGCCTATTGCGTGGGCCCGCCGAAGGCGGGTGAGAGCTATCTGAAGATCGACCGGGTGATCAGCGCCGCGGAGATCGGCAATGTCCAGGCGATCCATCCCGGCTATGGCTTTCTGGCGGAGAACTCGCACTTTGCCGAGATCTGCCGAAGCTGCCAGATCGAGTTTATCGGTCCCAGTCACGAGGCGATGGCCCTGGTGGGCGACAAGAATGCAGCTCGCCGTCTGGCCATGGAGACGGGGGTCCCAACCGTGCCCGGCAGCGAAGGGCTGATTGGCGACGAGGCCGAGGCGCTGGCGGTAGCCCACCGCATCGGATTTCCGGTATTGATCAAGGCGGCGGCAGGGGGCGGCGGACGCGGCATGCGCGTCGCGTTGAACGATCTGGCCTTGAAATCGGCGGTCCAGCAGGCCCAGGCCGAGGCGGCGGCGGCGTTTGGCAGCGGCGACGTCTACATCGAAAAATATGTCGAGCATCCGCGGCACGTCGAGGTTCAGATCCTCGCCGACTTGCACGGCAACGTCGTCCACCTTTGGGAACGCGATTGCACCATGCAGCGTCGCCACCAGAAACTGATCGAAGAAAGCCCCGCGCCGAATCTCGACGAGAGCACTCGCAATGCGATCTGCGAATCGGCGGTGCGGCTGGTCAAGGCGGCCAGCTACACCAACGCCGGCACGGTCGAGTTCATCGTCGACCGGCAGGGCAACTTCTACTTCATCGAGGTCAACGCTCGCATCCAGGTCGAGCACCCGGTGACCGAGTTGGTGGCGGGAGTCGATTTGATCAAATCGCAGCTCCGTGTCGCCGCCGGGGAGCCCCTGCCCTTCCGGCAGGAGGACGTCGTCCCCCGCGGCGCCGCGATTGAGTGCCGCATCAATGCCGAGGATCCCACGAAGAACTTCCGCCCCTCGCCGGGCAAGATCGGGCGGATGATCATCCCCGGCGGCTACGGCGTCCGGTGGGATTCGCATGCCCATGCCGGCTACGAGGTCTCGCCTTTCTACGACTCGATGATCGGCAAGCTCCTGGTCCATCAGCCGACCCGCGAGGAAGCGATCGCATGCATGCGGCGGGCCTTGTCGGAACTGAAAATCGAAGGGGTCTCGACGACGGTCTCCCGCCACCTCGAGATCCTCAGTCATTCCGCGTTTACCGAAGCTCGGGTGGATACGACGTTTATCGAACGGACGTGGCCGGGCTAACCCAATATTCTTCACCAAGATCCGGAGTGTCCGCATGACCGCGCCCCTTTCCAGCCCACCAAGACCGAAGACCGATCTTCGCCGCGTGGCGATCCTTTTTTCCGGCGGACCCGCGCCGGCCGCGAATGCCGTGATCGCATCCGCCGCCAGTTGCTTTTCGAAGGTCGGGATCGATGTCCTCGGCCTCCGCAACGGCTATTCGCACTTGATGGAATACAAGTCGGGCAGTTTGCTCAAAGAGGGGCTCGCCTACACGCTTCTCGACCACCGCGACCTGGAAGGCGCCAGGACCAGTTCCGGCATCATGATCGGCACGGCGCGGGCAAACCCGGGCAAGCAGCTTAAGGAGCCGAAGGATCTCGAGGATTCCGAAAAGACCGCTCCCCTGGCGACGGTTTACGCGGCCCTGCGGTCGCTGGAAGTCGATGCCCTGATCTCCATTGGAGGCGACGATACCCTGACCACGGCCGCGAAGTTCAAGCTGTACCAAGACCGGCAGAAAGAGCAGAAGCGGATTCGGGTAGTCCACCTGCCCAAGACGATCGATAACGACTACCAGGGAATCGACTTCACGTTCGGCTATTTCACCGCCGTGGAAATGCTCGCCACGCAGTGCCGCAACCTGCTGGCCGACGCCGTCTCCGCGCGCGCGTACTTCATCGCCCAGGTCATGGGACGCAAGGCGGGCTGGCTGGCCTACGGCGCTGCGATCGCCGGCGAGGCCAACCTGGTGATCGGGTTGGAGGACGTTGCAGAAGAGTGGTGGTATATGGAGACGACCGTCAATCCGAAAACAGGTAAAGAGGTGATCGACGAGAAGACCGGCAAGCCGCAGCAGCGCGACGTCTTCAAAGTGGATGCGGTCGTCAGCCGCATCGTCGACATGATGGAAGTGCGGCACCGGGAGGGCAAGCCGTACGGCGTGATCGTCATGGCCGAAGGACTTGGGGAATACCTGCCGCTGAATGTGATCCGGACCTGCGTCTCGGAAGAGGATTTTCGTTGTCTCGAGCCGGATGAGTTCGGCCATTTCCCCGTTTCCCAGCTCAAGTTCAGCAGCCGTTTCGGTCGCCTGGCCGCGGAGGAGTTCCAGCGTCGGACGGGCAAGAAGGCCAAGGTCAACGGCGTGCAGTTCGGCTACGAGGTCCGCTGCCACCGGCCCACGGCCTTTGACGTGGCACTGGGAAGCCAATTGGGCGTCGGCGCGTATCGGGCGCTGGCTGAGGAGGGGAAAGACGGCGTGATGGTCTCTGTGAGCGGTCAGCTCGGGCTGCTTTACGAGCCATTCGAGAAACTGATCAACTACGATATCCTCCGGGCCCACGACCGCCCGATTTGCCCCGGCGAGGACTTCCACCTGCTGGCCCGGTATCTCGAGCCGCGCGTCGAGACGCAGTAGTTTGAATCACGCACCAGCAGATTTTCCGAAGGAGACGGATTGATGGCCAAACACACGTGGGTACTAACCGACGTCGACCAGGACCTGTATGTCGACAGCATTCTGCTTTCCCCTCGCAACGTCCCAGGCTCCGCCACCGGATACTCGCTGACCAAGCGGACGTTGCGGGGAGGCCTCCGTGACGGGGTCGAGGCCATCGAGATCGACAACGGCGCGTTTCGCTGCGTGCTCATTCCTACGCGAGGCATGGGCATCTGGCATGCCCGCCAGGGCAGCGTGTCGCTTGGTTGGCGGTCGCCGGTGAAAGGACCGGTCCATCCCGCCTTCGTTCGGCTGAGCGAAGCCAGTGGAATCGGTTGGCTCGACGGGTTCGACGAACTGCTCTGCCGCTGCGGGCTCGAGAGCAACGGCGCGCCGGAGTTTAACGACAACGGCACGCTCCGTTACCCTCTGCACGGCAAAATCGCCAACCTCCCGGCCCACCGGGTCGAAGTGGTCATCGACGGCGATTCCGGCGAGATCAGCGTGGCCGGCACGGTCGACGAGGCCCGCCTGTTCGGCAACAAGATGCGGATGGTGTCGCGTTATACAACGCGAGTCGGCCAGCCGGGAGTGACCATTACCGACACGATCACCAATATCTCCGCCGCGCCCGGCGATCTCGAACTGCTGTACCACACGAATTTCGGACGGCCGCTCGCGGTGCCGGGTTCCAAGGTTGCGTTGCCTTTCAGACGGTTGGCGCCCCGCGACGAGGTCGCAGTCGGCAATCTTTCGCAATGGGACACCTACGGCCCCGAAGCCCCGGAACTAGGTGAGGCGGTCTTCTTTGCCCAACCGGTGGGCGACGCCGACGGTTGGTCGCGCGTGGTACTTGCCAATCCGGCGGCGGACCAGGGCGTGAGTTATCACTTCAACGTCAATCAGTTGCCCTGCTTCACGCTCTGGAAAAACCGTCAGGCGGAGATCGACGGCTACGTGACGGGGCTCGAGCCGGGCATCAATTTCCCGAACCGCAAGTCGGTCGAGAAGAAGCACGGGCGAGTCGCGATCCTCGATCCCGGTCAGTCGAGGACGTTTGAACTCACGATCGAGGTGCACACGACGCCCGAGAGCGTCGCCGCAGCGTTCGACGCCGTGCGAAAGCTTCAAGAAGGCGTTAGGGGGGAAGTTTGTGGGCGGCCGTATCCGGACTGGTCGTAGGCGGGCGCCCGGGTGACGAAAAAGGGGAGAGGCACCGCGACACCGTGTGCCTGTCGTCAAGTTAATCTGCCACCGGTCACAGAGCCAGCCCCTTTTTCGGCAGGCTGCACCTGAGGGCGCGCAGAAAAAAACTCCCGGAAAGGCTGCGTCCCAGGGGGGCAAAGGACACTTCACATTCCGGGAGCGATTGGCTCGCGTGCGCCGGTTGGCGCAGGTCGACAAACGGGTTGTTGGGACGGACGGTGTCCGCCGGGCTGGTTGTTTCGAAGCGCACCGCATGGGCGTCCATGCCGGCGGAAGCGCCTCGTGGTCCGCAGGAAGTGGTGCTCGACCGGACCCGTTGAAGTCCGATTTGGGCACGCCTCCCCAGGTGCGGACCCTTCCACGCGGAAGCAGATGGTCGGTACTGCACGTGAGCGAAGCCCGGACCTTCGCTCACGAGAATGTTCGTTCTGGATCGCTCAGCGATTTGATTTCCTCTTGAGGCGGCGAGAATACAACAAAGCCGACGGTCGCGTCAAGACGGTTTTTCTCCGCATTTTGAAATCGGGAAATTGTCCGGCAACGCTATTGGCCGTTGCCGAGGTTCCTGGCAAAATTCGGCATGGTTCTAAGACGGGGACCGCCTCCGAGTCCGTCATCCGCAATCAAGCAAGAGGCGAGGTCCGGCAGAGCCACTGCTCCGGTCGGGTGGAAAGGGGGCAGGCACCGCAAGCAATCGTAGATGAATGGGACCGAAGATACAACGTTTCTTCGGAGCCAGTCCCCTTTTTCATCCGACCAGCACCGCTCTCCATTTTCCGAACCAGTCGAACATTTTCCGCCCGGACGCTTTTCCAGACAAAGGGGCCCGATCGTGCAATTCGCGCGCGTTATTGATTACCTGGTCTACGTTGCCGTCCGCCTGTTGATCTGTGTCGTGCAGGCGATCTCACTGGAAATGGGCGAACGCCTGGCCAATGGCCTGGCGTGGATGATGGCCGAGGTGGTCCGTCTTCGCGGCCAGGTTGTGGACGAGAACCTTCGCCACGCCTTTCCGGAACGGTCTGCGGACGAGCGGCGGCGGCTGACCAGGCAAATGTGGAAACACCTGTTTCTCCTGGTCCTCGAGGTCGCCCACGCTCCGCGAAAAATCCACGAGACGAACTGGCGCCAGTACGTTCGCCTCAAAGACGTTCGCCCGCTGGTAGCGGAACTCCTCTCCGACCGGCCGGTCATGATCGTCACGGGGCATTTCGGAAATTTCGAGGCCGGCGGATACCTGTTGGGCATCCTGGGGTTTCCCACGCATGCCATCGCACGCACGCTGGACAATCCCTATCTCCACCGCTTCGTCAACCGCTTTCGCGGCGCAACCGGCCAGTATATCGTGCCCAAGAACGGCGGTTACAACCAGATCGTCGCCGTGCTGGAGCGTGGCGGCACCCTGTCGATCCTTGCCGATCAGTACGCGGGCCCCAAGGGATGTTGGGTACAGTTTTTCAATCGGTCCGCCTCGGCGCACAAGGCGGTTGCGCTGTTGGCGATGGAACATAACGCGCTGATGGCGGTTACCTACGCAAGGCGAACCGGGCAGCCGATGCGATTCGAGATGTGTTGTGCCGCAATGCTCGACCCCCGCGACACGGACTCCTCGACGGGGAGCGTGCGCGGGCTGACCCAGTGGTACACGGGACAACTGGAGGACTTCATCCGGCAGTGGCCCGAGCAGTACTGGTGGATCCACCGGCGATGGAAGGACACGCGAAAGAAAAAACCGGCCAGACAGGCAGCCTGAGCACGCAGCATCCCGGCCGCTGTTTCAGGAGATACAAGCTCACCATTCCACCCCGGGCCCGCCCGTCGTCACTGGCCGAAGCCTGCTTTTTCCAGGGCAGACTGGTAGGCTTCGGGAGTGTTGGTATTCATTAGACTCTCAAGCCCCGGATCGACGTCGGCCAGTTCCTGCGCGTCGACGCGGCGGGTGCGGACCCGCTCGAACAGAAATACGGGGCGGCGTCGGTCTTCGGCCAGCAGTGCTTCGATTTCCGGCAGCACGCTCTTCCGGTACACGGCGAAAAGCGGTTCGTCGAAGCCTTCGATGTGCGGCACGGCGACGTCATAGCCCGGCGACAATTCCACCAGGCGACGAATGAGTGCCGGCTTGATCAGCGGCACATCGCATGCGGTGATGAAGGCGGCTTCGACCGGGGCGGCCAAGGCACGCAGCCCGGCCGCCATGCCTTCCAGCGGACCGCGCTCGCGTTGTCGATCCCGGGCGACACCGACTTCGCTCGGCAGTGGGGGAAGCTGCTGTGTTTCCGCGGCAACGACGACGACCGGGGCCACGGCCCGGCTTACCAGCCGCACAACGCGCTGGAGCATGAATTCGGATCCGAACGGAAGGGATGCCTTGGGGCGTCCCATCCTTCGGCTCTTGCCGCCACAGAGAACGATGCCGCCAGTAACGGGTGGTCCGACCATTCGGTGATAGTCATCATGGTGTCAGCGTCGGATCGGGACCGGCCGCGACACCCTCGTGGCCCGGGTCGCCGTCGACACGCGGGGTGCGGATTCGGACTTGGCCGATTTGACAACGCGATGACTCTCCGAAACGACCCGCGGGGGGCTAGCCACGGGAGCCGCGACCGTGGGCGGCTGGCTTTCCACCCACCCATCCATTGGCCCCGCAACCATCGGGGTGGCGTACGGAACGGGCCCCGGGTGCCGACCGATGTAGTTGCCATGGCAATCACATGGGTCATACAAGTCAGGTGGAGAACTGCACCAATCGCCACAATACTCTTCACCGCAGCCGTCTTCGCAGCCAAGTCCCAGGATGCGCCAGAGCCACCGGACCGGTCCATCGTCGCACGGGCCGCAAATCCCGCAGCTATTGCAGCCGATAACGCCACACCCGGGACCCACGGCTCCGCACGTCGTAACGCACGGCTCACAGGGTGCCACTCCGCAGGTGCTGCAGGCCAACCCGCCGCAGTGGCCGGAGGACGATAAAAGCCCGCCGATCAAAACGATCAGAACGACATATCTCATCACTGGCATCCCTCAATGATCGCGGTAAGAACCTCAGCAGGCGGGGCTTTGCAGGCCCCCTCGACAGACTGCCGAAGCACGCCCGACGCATCCCCGGTTTTGGCGACTTTTTCACTTGCGAGTCGTTATCGACCGGGGAAGCCCGCAAAATCGAGAGAATCGTCAAAATCCACCCAAAATGAAGCGGCGGGACGCGGTTCCGCCGGCATCGTTGTCCCAGTGTCTCTTAAACAACGACCCGCCAAAACATCAAGCAGCCCGGCTGCTACCATCGGGCAACGGCCAGACGCCACGGGAAACGGATGGCCAGCAGCCGGGCTGCTCTGCTCCTTGAAGACTTGGCGGGTCGTTGCTTAATCATGGTTCGCATGCCGCCGCTTCTGATATTGGCGGCTTGCGTTTTCCAGGGTCCGGCGTTCTTGACGTGTAAGACTTGCTTCACCCTCGCGGGAGATTTTTTCCAGGATGCGGTCGACTTCCTCGCTTAACTCCCGCTCTTCCTCGTAAGGATTGTGGACCTTGAGTTTCGGACGTGCCTTCAACCGCGGGAAAGAGAGCTTGCCGGGAACCCAACTGCCGATGTGCCACTGGAAACGGTAGTAGAGAAAGGCGACCGCGGCGCCGGTCAAGTGCACCGAAAACGCAATGGGCGCCTCCCCGCCAGCCGTGGCCCCCAACATATCGTTTGCAACGAGGAGGACACCGAGCAACCATGCTGGAATAGGCAAAATGAACATCAAGAGGACGGTTCGGCGAGGAAAATGTAACGCGAAGAGGATGATAATTCCGGTAACTGCCCCGGAAGCCCCCAGAAGCATGCCCTGCACCCCTTGGGCGTAGTTGATCCCTGCCCATAGCAGCGATCCTGCCAATAACAGTAGCAGGTAGAGCCGGACGAACTCCTTTCGGCCGTAAACCAGTTCGATCTCCCGCCCGAAAAACCAGAGCCCGATCATGTTTCCCAGCAGATGAAGCGGGGCCGCGGCATGCACAAAGCCGTAGGTGATCAGCCGCCACCACATCCAGGGTTCTGCGAGATCCGCGACACGCAGGGCAAGCGTGTCGGCAACTACCCGGGTGTTGAACAGAAAACCGAGTAGCCAGAGCGCGACGTTGATCAGAATGAGGTAGCCGACAATGGTTGTGGGCGCCCGGAGCTGAATTCCCGTGCGTTCCCCTCGATAGTAGTCCCGGTCGTAAATGCCCACAGCTTTGTCTAACCAGATTGCAGAGGACTCAATTTCACAACACCCGCCGCTGAGCCTTCGGACAGCGGCCTCTCTGAAGCCTGCGGGCCGATGGGGGGTCTCTCTATTGTGCGCCAGACCGGACGGAAAGCACAGCCCAAATGCCCTGCCCGCTTCTCTGAAAAAGGTGCGCAAAGCTTGGCAGAACCGGTTTCGCTCGGGCGTCTTTGAGGTCGACCGGGTGGCCGGCCCTGCGGGCCGAGACACGTGCTGAAGGAGTGTCCGGTGGAGACACATCCGCTGGACTGCGAGAGTACGACGGGAGGATCGCGTTTGTCCAACGTCGAGTCGTGCCGCGCCGCGACTCCTGCGCGCTTCTAGCACTGCCGGGCGAATGGCCTCATCGATTGAGCGGGCGTAGCTGAACCACCCGGAAAAGACCTACCGGCTCACTTGCGCCATCTGGCGGCTTTCCGCGTCGATTCGTTCGATCGCCTCCGCATGGATCTTGGCGACCTGGCTGGCCGTCTGACGATTGGCCTGGATCAACTGGTCGACGCCCTGGCGAAGCTCCGCCAATTTGTCCTGAACTGCCTTGAGATGGACCTGCACGGCAGCAAGCTGCCGGTTTTCCTCGGCAAGAAGCGTTTTCAGGTCGTCGATCTCCTTGGTGCGAAACTTCTCCTGCGCCTTGGCGTCATCCCAGGCGGCCTGCAGGTACTGGTTGTCACGGTTTGCGGCAGCAAGCAGTTCGGCCAGAACGGCGCGGTGTTGATGAAAACTGGTCAGTAGAACGCGGTAGTCGCGAAGATCGCGTGCGAAGTCCGTCCCATCCTGCCCTTTCTTTCCGTGCTTGAGATAGTCGCCCGCGGTGGTCTCGGGGAACATGGCGCGGAGCTTTCCTTCGTCCAGGCCGGCGAAAATCTCGTGGGTATCGACCGGAAGCACATCGCGAAGCACCCATGGCCCGCTACTCGAAGCAAGCCGCTTGATTTCGTCGGGCGACATGACGTAGGAGGGCTGCAGTTCCAACTGCTTGTCGGCCTTGCCCGTGACGATGAACTCGCCTAGATAACGGCCCTTCTCTTCAACAGGCCGCTCTTCGAAGACATGCAGAACGGTCTGAACCGTTATGCCGTTGGGATCGGGCTGATCCGTGGCGGCACTGACGGCGCCGGTCTGGGGATTCACGCGACCGGGCGCGACATTCCTCCATAAGCGTCCCCGGTCCAGCAGCATCTTGTGCAAGTCGAGCTTCACTTGGCGGATGCCCCGCGTGCCGCCTTCGCCTGGAGTCCCCTCCCTGAGGACTTCGACCTCCGCCTTCGCGGTCTCTAGACTGGCCTCTGCCTTCTGAGCGAGCTCACGCCAGTACTGATGCGTTTTGAGCGCACGCGCTCCGAGGATGAACGAGGCCGGTGTGACGACCAGAATCAATCCAATGAGGATCTTGTTCCAGATGCTCATAGCGTGTGAAGCCACTTCTCGATGATGAGAGAACGAGCCGGACTCGGGGCGCGCGGCTCGGCGGCGTTCGTCCTCGCGCCGGCGGAAGATCAAGCGGGCGGTTGCTCCGTTAAGCTCGATAGTATTCACGGTTAGAGCGAGTGTCAAGCTTCGGCCTCGGTAGTCGCCCCGTCCGCCAACCACCTTGTTCGACCCACCTTCCGCGGACGCCTATCGCGACAATCGTTCAAGTTTGAACGGTTTTGCGGCCGAATGGTTAAGAGCCTACCCCAAAACCTCGCGGGGAGAGGAGGCAGGCACATTTTGCTCCAAATACTCCGCGGAATGCGCCATCCCCAATTTTGAGCTAGGCCCGAAGCCGTGAATCTCCCCCGGCCCCCACGGATGGAGGCGCTGATGGCGTCCAGGCAGGCTGAAAAACACTCGTCTCCCCCCTACGATGCGGGGAAATGGCTTGAGCTCTCGGAGCGAATCTCCCGATGTGCCCGGTTATTGCGGGGGCAAATCGCCCAGCAAAGCGAGGTGTCGCAACTGGCAGACGCCGAGTTTTCAGTTCTCTGGACCTGCGCCGCCGCGCCGGCCGGCGGGCTCAGTCAGAAGGAATTGGCCGCGGCGCTGGCAGTCTCCCCCGCGCATATCAGCGGACTGGTCGAGCAGCTCCGCTCAAGAGGTTTTCTTCGCGGCCGACGCGCCGCAACCGACCGACGCCGACGCCTGTGGCAGATAACGCCCGAAGGCCGTATGGAGGTCCGAAACCTGCTCCTGCGGCTGGACCGCTGGGCACGGCGGATGGACGATCAGACGCAAGGGCTGGCTGGACAACTTACCCCTCTCATCCAACAACTTGCCTCCGGCATTCAACTCGTCGACGACTGCCGCTGTTGCCCGTCGGAGGTTACCACGAACGGCCGTGGCCGCAAGCGGGGTGCCGCGTGAAGCCGCACAGAATAGCGAGCCTGGTAATTGTCGCGGCAGTGCTGGCAACGATCGGTTGCAGCCGAGCCTATTGGCGGCGCCAAGCAGATCAGGAGACTTACAGCCTGATCGAGAGCTTCTCGGTCGATCCTCGATGGCGGCTGGAAGACTACACAATCGAGCCGCCGGCAGCATCGCGGATGTATGATCCGGGGAGCCCTGACTGCCCGCCGATGCCGCCGGACGACCCAGCGGCCCATCAGTTCATGCGCTGCGTGGACTGCAAGAAAGGTTCACCCTGCTGGCGGCACTACGGCGAGACTCCGTTTGTCGAAAACCCGTATTGGCGAGCGTACCTCCCGCTGGATAAGGATGGGAACCTTGTGCTGGACCGGAAAGCGGCAGTCCAGACCGCGCTGCTGCACTCGCGGGAATTCCAACTCGAGCGGGAGGACCTCTATCTCTCCGCGCTCGATGTCACGTTCCAGCGATTCCGATTCGACGTACAGTTCTTCGCCGGAAATCTGAGCTCCTTCGAATCGCTCGGGCGTGTCGCCGGCGGCGGACGGTCTCGCAACACCCTTAGTACGAGAACGGACCTGGAAGCCCGGAAGCTGTTTGCCACCGGTGGCGAACTCATCGTCGGACTTGCCAATACGTTGGTCTGGCAGTTCTCAGGCCCCGACACCTATACGGCCAATACCCTGCTCGACTTCTCGCTGGTGCAGCCCTTGCTGCGCGGCGGCGGGCGAGCCATCGCTCTGGAATCCCTGACCGACGCCGAACGGGCTCTGCTGTCCAACGTCCGCCAAATGGAAAGGTTCCGCCGCGGGTTCTACACCCAGATCGTGACCGGCCGCAATGCCGGCCCGGGCCCCGCTGGGGGCAATCTTCCCCTCGGTGTTTTTCAGCCGGGCGGAGGCACCAGTGGCGGTGGCTTCTTCGGCCTGCTGGAACAGCAGGTCCGGCTCCGCAATCAACGTCAAAATGTTGCCGGACTCCAGTCGAGTCTGGATCAGTTGGAGGCATTCTACGACGCCGGGCGAATCGACCGTTTCCAGGTCGATTTGGCCCGTCAGTCGCTTTACAACGCCCAAAGCCAACTGCTCATCGAGACCGCCGGTTACGAGAATCAACTCGACGCGTTCAAGATCGTTTTGGGCCTGCCGCCTGACTTGGATCTTCGCATTGACGATCCGCTGCTGGAACGGTTCGACTTGATTTCCCCGTCGCTCACGGCAACCCAGGAAAAAGCCGCCGTGCTCAAGCAAGTGATCGGCGACCCCGCAGTGCCGTTGCCGGAAGACTATCGAGAACAGCTCGGCGGCCTGTGGGAACAGGTTATCAAGGAAGTCGACTTGGTCTACCGCGACATCGCCCTGCTCGAGAAGGCGATGCCCGAGCGGCGGAAAAACCTTATCCGGCTCTCCGAACGTGAAGAGGTCCGCACGGGTGAATTGGAACGAACCGCGGTCGACGCGGCGATCCTCGACGGGCGCGTGGCCAAAGTGCTCGAGGACTTTGTAACGCTGCAGTCCAAAATCCGGGTTACACTTGGCGGACTGGCGGAGATGATCGACGCTTTGCCGGAGACCGCGACAGCAGGGGATCCGGTCGAGTTCAGAGATTCGCTATCGACTGCCGTCACGAGGCTCGCCAGCCATCTTCAGGAACTGTCGCTGATCCAAGCTGCGGTGCGGCTCGACACCGTCACTCTGGTGCCGGTCGATCTCGACCCGGACAAGGCGCTGAAGATCGCCTCGCTCAACCGCCTCGACTGGATGAACGCACGGGCCGCCCTGGTCGACGAGTGGCGGCAGATCCAGATCGCTGCCAATGCGTTGCGGAGCGACCTGAACCTGCTCGTCAACGGCGGGATCGATACGGTGGGCGACAACCCGTTCCGGTTTCGCTCCACGAACGGGCGAATCCGAGTGGCGGCGGAATTCGACGCCCCGATCACCCGCGTCCTGGAACGCAACCTCTATCGTTCCACGCTGATCGAGTACCAGCGTGCGCAGCGTGACTATTACCGGTTCGTCGACCTCGTCAGCCAGGTCCTGCGGCGCGAGCTCCGCGATCTGCGGTTGAACCACCTCGACTTCGAGCTGCGGCGCGCCGCCGTCTTCGTGGCCATCAGCCAGGTCGAATCGGCACAAGCCAAGCTCGACCGGCCGCCTCGCGTCGGGGAAACCTCCCAGCAGCTCGGAGCCACCACGGCACGCGACCTGGTCAATGCCTTGGAAGGGCTTCTGCGGGCCCAGAACACCTTCCTGGGCACGTGGATCGACTACGAGGTTCAGCGGATGTTCCTCGATCTCGATCTGGGAACCATGCAGTTGGACCGTTGCGGACTTTGGGTCGACCCGGGGCCGGTCGAGGCCGAGAGCACCGAGTACGAACCGCAAGTCGAGGAAATTCCGGCCGGCATCGTCGAGCCCCCCGTGCCGATCCTGCCGCCGGAAATCTAATCAACCACCCGCCACGATTTCAAAAGGCTCAGCAGCCGGGCTGCTTGATGTTCTGCCGGATCGCTGAATTCAATCGGAAGGTCTCACTTGCCGCGCGGGGCCTGCCAGCTCCCAGCCTCTTCTGGTAATTTGCGTGCCCTGCGCATTTTGCAGCGATCTTGGCGGATCTCCCGCAGTGTGGTAAAAGACTGAGGCGCCAAGGATAGGACACGCGCGGCCTTGAACGGGCCTCGCGGCAGATGGACAAGGATGGACTGCGAATGGGCAATTTTGGAAGGGCTCTCCGCCTCGCTCTACAGTATCGCCTTACCTTCGTTGCCTCGCTGGTTTGCGCCCTCATGGTCGGGCTCTTCTGGGGCGCAAACATCGGTGCGGTGTACCCGCTGGTCGAGATTGCGTTCCAGGGAAAATCGCTCCAGCACTGGGTGAATTCCCGAATTGACCAGACGAACCGGTCGCTGGAGGAGAAAACCGCCGAGGTCCGCCGCCTCGAACAGAAGCTGGCCCACGGGCCAGCCAAGGGACGGGGCCCGATCGAGGCAGAGCTCGGCTTGCTCCGATCCCGGCTTGCTGCTGAGGAGCAAGCTCTGGCCGGGTACCATCGACTCAAGCCTTGGATCGAGCAGTATCTGCCGAACGATCCTTTTCTCACTCTGGCGCTGATCCTGGCGGCGCTGCTCGCAGGGACTTTCGTCAAGGAGGTATTCCTGGTCGGCCACACCGTGCTCGTGGCCAGGCTGGCAGAACTCGGGACGTTCGAACTGCGCAAGGAGTTCTTTCGGCGGACGCTCGATATGGACGTCAACACATTCAGCGCCGAAGGAACCAGCGAGTTGATGAGCCGGTTCACGTACGACATGACGGCCCTCTCCGCCGGCTTGAACGTTCTGTTTGGCAAACTGGTCCGCGAGCCCTTGAAGATGGTGGCTTGCCTTATCGGGGCTGCGGTGATCTGCTGGCGTCTGTTGCTTCTCTCGCTGATTATCGCTCCGCTGGCCGCATGGGCAATCCGGCGGCTCGCCAAGATGCTCAAGCGTGCCAACCGCCGGGCGATGGAGGAGATGGCGCAGCTCTACAACACCTTGGATGAGAGCTTCCGCGGGATTAAAGTCGTAAAGGCTTTCACCATGGAGCGACAGGAGCGGAAGCGGTTCCACAGGAACAGCAAAGAATACTACCGAAGGTCGATGAAGATTGCCCGCTACAATTCACTCACCAGCCCGCTGACCGAGATCATGGGGATCATTACGATCTGTCTGGCGGTTCTGGCCGGAGCGTGGCTGGTTCTGCAAGGCGAAACGCACCTCCTGGGAGTGCGTATGAGCAACCGGCCGCTGGATCTTGGGTCGCTGCTGGTTTTCTTCGGACTCTTGGCCGGGCTGGCCGACCCGGCGAGAAAACTGTCGGATATCTTCACGCGTATTCAGGCCGCTACCGCGGCTGCCGACCGGATCTATGCCCTGGTTGACCGCGAGCCACAGGTCCGCGATCCCCAGTGCCCACGACGAGTGCCGCGGCACCGTTGCGACCTGGTCTTCGAGCAGGTCGGTTTCGCGTATACCCCCGGGCGTCCCGTCTTGTCCGAGGTTGACCTGAGGATCGGCTTCGGAGAGTCGATTGCCGTCGTTGGGCCGAGCGGAAGCGGGAAGACGACACTTGCGAGCCTGATCCCCCGGTTTGCGGACCCCACGACCGGAGAGATCCGACTCGATGGAATCCCGCTGCGGGACATGCGAATCCGTGACTTGAGAAAGCAGATTGGCCTGGTGACCCAGGATCCATTGTTGTTCGACGACACCGTCCTGAACAACATTCGATACGGATCGCCCCATGCCGGCTTCGACCAGATTGTCGAAGCGGCGCGGCGAGCCCATGCCCACCAGTTCATCGAACGTGAATTGGCCGATGGCTACGAAACGATCGTCGGGCCAATGGGAGGCCAACTTTCCGGGGGCCAGCGTCAGCGTATCGCCTTGGCCAGGGCTATCCTCCGCGATCCGGCGATCTTGATCCTCGACGAAGCGACCAGCCAGATCGACCTCGAGAGCGAACAGATAATCCAGAGAGTCCTCGAGCAGTTCACAAAGGGAAGGACCACGATCATGATCACTCACCGGATGAGTTCCACTTCAATGGCCGACCGGGTCGTCGTGATGCAAGATGGTCGCATGCTCGACGTGGGCACCCACGAAGAGCTTCTGGCGAGATGCCCCCTTTACCAGCGACTCTATCAGATCCAGTACGACGACTACAAAGAGAGTGCCTGAACTGGCCGCACTAGCCTCCCCGTCGGCGTGTCATGCGAGGGCTGCTGCAAGGCGGACGGCCTGGGATTGAATATCCTTGGCAGCTACTCGACTGCTCTGCCTTTGGCACGACCTTTGCATAGTAAGAAAATCGCATCTGCAACATGCAGAGCAGTCACCCCCCCCAGAACCCCCTTGCGGCTCGTTCTTGAGCCGCAGGGGGTCTTACGGAACAGAGAAGAGGCTTATCTGGGGCCGGTAAACGGAAGAGGTGCACGCGACTTTTGCGGAAATACCGTCGGGAAATCGCTCTCAGGCGCTCGATACAGAGAAGCAGGCAAGCGTTTGGAGCAGAGAAGTAGGCACCCCGACGGGTCGGAAGTACCCGCTTCCGAATAAGGACAGGCGAGCTGAGGATGAGTCTTACGGCCATTTTCAGCTCGCCTGTTTTATTTTGCTACAGCAAAATTGAACACCTGCGTTAGAATCGCACACCACAATGGAATTCCAGTTCCCCTCTCTCCTACGCCAAGCGTTGAATACGCAGCCTTTTGCTGTGGAAAACTGACAGGGTGGATACACTTCTGCTCGTACCCTGAGCTTGGTCATTCCAGACGCCATACGGAGCCAGCCCTCCTTTCGTCACCCCAGTATCCGGGAGCCCGCGGCTATCGCCAAGCGAGGTGAGGCGGGGCCGTCGACAATGGCTTGGCCAAGCTTTGAACGGGGTTTCTCGACGACCCGGAATCGATTTTCGCAGCGCCACGGCGTGGGGAACAAATTCGGGCTTTCTGCGTAGGAGGATTTGCTGCGGTCACCCCCTTTTTCTCGTGCCCTGAAGAGGTAACATACGGGGTTGGGTATGCGCGTAGCCCTGTACCTTTTACCACACGGAGAGTCCCTGGAATGCTGGAACTTGAGCAGGAAACCCGCCGCTGGACGGTTGCGGACGCCGCAGACCTTTACGAGGTGGCGGGCTGGGGCAAGGGCTATTTCTCCATCAATGCCGAGGGGCGCGTTTGCGTCCACCCGGAAAGAGATCCTCATCGGGCGATCGATCTGAAACACTTGGTAGACCGTCTGGCGATTCGTGGAATTCAGCCGCCGGTACTGATCCGGTTTCGCGACTTGATCCAATACCGGCTCGGCGAAATCAAGGCCGCCTTCGATCAGGCAATTAAAGACCACGACTACCGGGGCCGCTACCAGTGCATCTATCCGATCAAGGTGAACCAGCAGCGCCAGGTCGTCGAGGAGGTCCTCCGGTTCGGGCGTCCCTTCCAGTTCGGCCTCGAGGCCGGCAGCAAGCCGGAACTGCTGGCGGTGATTGCCATCGCCAGCAACGATGTACCGATCGTCTGCAACGGGTTCAAAGACGACAAGTTCATCGAGACGGCGATGCTCGCCCAGAAAATCGGGCGCAAGATCTTTCTCGTTGTCGAGAAGTACACCGACCTGAAACTGATCCTCCACTACGCGGAAAAGGTCGGCGTACGTCCGAACCTCGGCATCCGCGTGAAGTTGGCGGCGCCGGGTGCGGGGCGTTGGCAGGCTTCCGGTGGGCACCGGTCCAAGTTTGGTCTGACCGTCAGCGAGGTCCTCAGCGCCCTGGTGGAACTCGAGCAGGCCGGCATGCAGGACTGCTTCAAGCTGTTGCATTTCCACCTCGGCAGCCAGATCACCAACATTCGCTTCATCAAGGCGGCGCTCAACGAGGCTGCCCGGATCTACGTCGAGTTGGTACGGCACGGCGCCGGGCTGCAATACATGGACGTCGGCGGCGGGTTGGGCGTCGATTACGACGGCTCGCAGACCAATTTCGATTCCAGCGCCAATTACACCCTGCAGGAATACGCCAATGACGTGGTCTTCCACGTGCAGAGCGTGTGCGACGAAGCCGGCGTGGAGCATCCGACGATCTTTTCGGAAAGCGGCCGCGCCATCGTGGCCTATCACAGTGTGTTGGTATTCAACGTGCTGGGAGTCTCCTCTCGAAAAGAGGACCCCGCCCTTCTGGAGCTGCCGGAGGACGCCGAAAAGCCGCTGGAGGATCTCCGCGACACCTACCAGGGGCTCACGCTCCGAAACATCCTCGAAAGTTTCCACGACGCGCAGCAAGCGCTCGACATGGCGATCAACCTGTTCGGCGCGGGCTACTTGCCGCTGGAGCAGCGGAGCCAAGCCGAGAGCATCTTCTGGGCGATCTGCAAGAAGATCCAGCGGATGATGCGGCAGTTGGAGTATATTCCCGAGGATCTCGAGGGGCTCGACGCCTTGCTGAGTGACACGTATTTCTGCAACTTCTCGCTCTTCCAGTCCATGCCCGACAGTTGGGCGATCAAGCAACTGTTTCCCCTGATCCCGATCCATCGGCTGAACGAGCGGCCCACGCATCACGCCGTGCTGGGCGACATTACTTGCGATTCCGACGGGAAGATCGAGCGGTTCATCGACCGCCGCGATGTGAAGCGGACCCTGCCGCTCCACACGTTTGACGGCCAACCTTACTACCTCGGCGTCTTTCTGGTTGGGGCTTACCAGGAGATTCTCGGCGATCTGCACAACCTGTTCGGCGATACGAATGCCGTGCACGTCAGCATGGATGCCGAGGGAGAGGTGACCGTGGATGCCCTGATCAAGGGCGATTCGGTCAGCGAGGTACTGCAGTATGTCCAATTTGACCCCAAGGTCCTCTTCGGACAGCTCCGGGCAGCGGTGGAGCGGGCAATTCGGGAATCCAAGATCGACGACCGGCAGGCCGGCCAGCTCCTCCGCTTCTATGAAGCAGGGCTGGAAGGTTACACCTACCTCGAAGATCCGCATCAAAGGTGAACGGCGGCGTGCTGGATGCCCTGCTTTCGACCGGACTGATTCTCGGCATAATGGCCGCGGTCGTTTTTGTCTTCCGCTTTCTGATCCGCCGACCGGCGGGCGTCACCGGCCAGGACCCGCCCGGGCTGCGGACCATCGTCACTTTTTCCGGCCGCGATCCTGCTTTTCTGGCCGAGGATCGGGAAGACGAACCTTACATCGGGCTCCGGTTGTTCCGTATGCTCTGCGACGGGCTGGCTGCCCGGAGGATCGGAGTGGCGAACCGCGGCACAGTGCAGTATGCCCAGTGTGCCGAATGTGTCGTCGGCATTCAGCGCTATGCGCTGGTGCTTGAGTGGTTCGACGGAGTCTGGCTGGCCAGTATCGAGTGGCTTCCCGCCAGTCAGGCGGAACGCCGTCATATGGCGCTGACGCACCAGGTGTTCTCGCCGCCCGACAGCCGTGAGCTCCGCCAGGTGCTCTCGGCCTTGGACGATTGGCTGAAGTCCGAGCCGGGCGTTGCTGATGTCCGCTGGTTTCGCCGGGAGCGGTGGCGGGTTGAAGATACGTCGGACCCAAGTTCGGTACCGATCGTCAGTTCCTAGCAGCCCGGCTGCTTTGAGCAGCCGGGCTGCTAGACACGGTTCGCCCGGAAATCTTGCCGCGCCCGGACGTTGCCTGCTGTTGCTTCGCTCTTCCGGCGATCTCATAATGACCGCCAGACTTGGTATCGGTTCGTGGAGCCTATCCCAAGACCGAGCGCGGAGAGGGGGACAGGCACATTTTGCTCCGAAGACTCCGCAAAATGAGCCAGTCCCCGACGGTTTTGGGATAATCTCTCATCCAAGGGGGGACGACGATGAAATACCTGCTGTTGCCGCTTTGCGCTGCCTGGTGCCTTCTTGCTGCCGGCTTGCACGCCGGTCCGCCGGACGTACTGCCCGGCACCAAGCCGCTTGAACTCAGTGCCGACCTCACGATCCGAATCGTCGAGGAGGCCCACGCCTTTCTCGACCGCAAGACCGCCGAGTCGGTCGAGACGCGTCAGAAGCGCTGGAACCGTAACGCCTCATCGCGGGACGCCTATGAAGCGTCGATCGAGCCCAATCGCCGGCGGTTCATGAAGTGCATCGGCATGATCGACAAGCGTGTGCCGGTGGTGATGGAACGCTACGGCGACCAGTCGAATCCCGCCTTGGTTGCCGAGACGGATCGCTACCAGGTCTTTCAAGTTCGCTGGCCGGTGCTCGACGGGGTCGATGGCGAAGGGCTTTTGTTGGAACCCAGCGGCAAGGCGGTTGCCGGCGTCGTGGCACTGCCCGATGCGGATCAGACGCCCGAACAACTCGCCGGGCTGGCTCCGGGAGTCGCACCCGAATCGCAGTTCGCTCGCCGGTTGGCGGAAAACGGTTTCCGCGTGGTCGTGCCGATATTGATCGACCGCTCGTGCGAGTTCTCGGGCAACCCGCAGATCGCCATGACGAACCAGCCGCATCGGGAGTGGATCTACCGGCAGGCATTCGAGATGGGCCGGCACGTCATCGGCTACGAGGTCCAAAAAGTGCTCTCGGCGGTCGACTGGCTCGAGCAAACGACGGGCCCCGACCCGGCACTGGCGGTGGCCGGTTACGGCGAGGGTGGTTTGATCGCCTTTTACGCCGCCGCGGTTGATCCGCGGATCGATGTTTGTCTGACGAGCGGATATTTTGATTCCCGTCAGCAAGTGTGGCAGGAACCGATCTACCGCAACGTCTGGTCGCTGCTCGATGAGTTCGGCGACGCCGAAATCGCCTCGCTCATTGTGCCGCGAACGCTGGTGGTGGAGTATAGCGCAGTGCCCAAGGTCGACGGTCCGCCGGCGGCCGAGAAGGGACGCCGCAAAGTCGCGGCTCCGGGGAAGCTCGCCACGCCGCCGCTGGCTCGCGTCAGCCAGGAGTTCCAACGGGCGGCGGGACTCGACGAGGGGCGACTCGGCCGCAGGCATCTGGTTCACGGTTCCGCAGACAAACCGCTCCCGCCGGGTGCCGCAAGAACAATGCAGGTATTTGCCGCGGCCTGTGGAGCGTCTTCCGCGATGCAGCTCTCCGGTAGGCTGCCGCAGGATCTGCGGAAGAGCTTCGACCCGGTCGCACGTCAGAAGCGCCAGGTGGAGCAACTCACCGGCCACGTGCAGTTGAAGCTGCGGCTGTCAGACCATGTCCGCAACGCGCTGTTTTTGGATAAGGTCAATATCAAGTCGCCCGAGGCATTTATCGAGGCGGCCAAGCCGTACCGCGAGATCTTCTGGAGGGAAGTGATCGGGCCTTTGGACGACCCACTTCTCGAGCCAGGCCCAGCGTCGAGAAAGGTCTATGATACGGACCATTGGACCGGCTACGAGGTCCTGCTGGATGTCTGGCCGGAGTTGCACGCCTGGGGCATCCTTCTGGTGCCCAAGGATCTCAAACCCGGTGAGAAGCGCCCGGTGGTGGTCTGCCAGCACGGATTGGAGGGCGAACCGAAGGTGACCATCGAGGCGGATATTCCGCACGCCGGCGCGTACAACCAGTTCGCCGCCAAGCTGGCCGACCGGGGGTTCGTCGTGTTCAGTCCGTTCAACCTGTACCGCGGCATGGACCGTTTCCGCACGCTGCAGCGTAAGGCCAACCCGCTGAAGGCCACGCTGTTCTCGATCATCATCCGGCAGCACGAGCAGATTCTCAAATGGCTGGGCGGCTTGCCCTACGTCGATCCGAGGCGGATCGCATTCTACGGGATCAGCTACGGAGGCAAATCGGCGATGCGGATTCCGGCCGTGTTGGACGACTACTGTCTTTCGATCTGCTCGGCCGACTTCAACGACTGGATCCGTAAGAATGCGACCGTCCACTTCAAGTACAGCTACATGTTCACCTACGAATGGGAGATCTTCGAATTCGATCTGGGCAACACGTTCAACTATGCGGAGATGAGCTACCTCATCTTCCCGCGGCCCTTCATGGTCGAGCGGGGCCACCACGACGGCGTAGCCCCGGACTCGTGGGTCGGCTACGAGTACGCGAAGGTCCGCTTCGCCTACGACAACCTCGGCCAGGGCGACCGGACGGAAATCGAGTGGTTCAACGGCCCGCACTCGATCCACGGCGTCGGCACGTTCGATTTCCTTCACAAGCACCTGGACTGGCCGAAGCGGGACTAAAGAGCCTATCCGAAAACCTCAGAGAGGGGACAGGCACATTTTGCTCCGAAGACTCCGCAAAATGAGGCGGTCCCCGACGGTTTTGGGAAAGGCTCTTCACGTTCAGCCGGTCTCGCTCGGGGCCAGCGCGAGTTGTTTCAGCGCGTCGAGCACGGCCAGCAGGTCTCCGCAGGAGATCTCCTGCCAGCCGGTAAGCTTGTGCGCGAGGATCGCCAGCTTGAAGGTCTCGAAAGCTTCCTGGAGATCGTCCGGAAGCTTGGGGAGATTCTCGAAGGGCCGAACCGGGGCCACGGACGCAGCGGATTCGGCAGGATCGTGGGGCGCATCGAATGGCACCGCATCGACGGTCTCGGCCGGTTCGTCCTCAATGTCCGCTGCACTCTCGCCGGGGTGGCGAACCACCTCAGTCGATTCGCTGACCTGCGAAGCCGTCGACTCCGCGACCGGTTCGGCGTCTTCGTCGAGTTCCGCGCTAACGACATCCTCCGGATCGGGCAGTTGATCCGGAGGGGCGCCCATGGCTTCCCATCGCTGCGCCCGCATCTGGGCGACCGACCATCCGCTCTGCACGGCCCCTTCCAACCACATTTCCGCATCGTCCCAGTCCAGCACGGACTGGAAATGGCTCCAGAACAACCCGCGGTAGTCGCGGTAGCTTTCGCCGAACCGCTCCCAAACGCGGCGGAGCCGGCCAACGTGCTGGCCGCTGACGTTTCCCACGCGCCGGCTCCAGGCATCGTCGGAATAGAGATGAACCGGCGCGCCGGCCGCAATCAGCCGCAGCCTCCACTGCTGAATAATCCGTCCCTTCTCCCAATTGGTCGTGCTGACCAGATGGTTCCACCGTCCAATGTATTCCGCCGAGGCCTCCTCGAGCAGGGTTTCGTCAACCGGAATCTGTCCGAGTGCATCTTCGCTGAGGTCTTGAAGCATGGGGAAAGAGTCCTCCAGGTACTAACGTGCAGTCCGAGCATGGGAAAAAACCGGGACAGGCAGCTCCCAGAAAGTCGAATTGCCGTACTTTCCGGGTCACGGCTCAGGGCCCGTCCGATTTCTTCACAAGCACTCCGCGCCGGACCGGCCATGAGCTTCGCTCGCCGGGCGGAACACCGATTCTAGCACGGTTCCCAGCCGAGCAAGCGGCCACCGCTCAGACAACGCGTCGGGACGGCCGTTCGACCGGGAAATTGCGGGGCGAAATCGCGATGAACCGCTCGCAAGAAAGCCGGTCTGCACAAACCGGCCTGGGGAAAAGGTGTCGATCTGGAGCCGGCGCCGCTGCTGGCTCGGCGAGGCTCCTTTGCAATGAAGCCGCAGGAACAGTGAGTTCCGTCGCAGAAAGACGATTGAGCAGACCCGCGACGCCGCTTACGCCAGGAAATCCTGCCGCATGGAACCCTACTGCTTCGACTTGCCGGTTTGTTCCGCATCCGGCGGCTGCGAGGATTTTCCGGCTCCGTCCACGTTCAGCACGAAGACGACGCGTCGACGTTCCGCCGATTTCGACGCGCTGTTCGGCGAGTCTTGCTCGGGTTGCATCGAGTTCGGCGATGGATCAGCCGGTTCGGCGTCTGTTTCGGTCTTCTCAGCCGGATCCGGGCCTCGGTCGAAGTGGACCTGCGACTTTTTTGTCTTGGGGACCGTCTTCACCACGCTCGAGCCGATTCGGAAGCGAAGCGGTATGGCGGTGTCTCGGCCCGGCGAAGAGGCCGTTGGCCCTCGGTCTGCTTCTTGAGCGGCCAGCGCGCTGGTTTCGACGCTATCGGCGGAACTACCGTCCGGCGGACGTGGAGCAACAACACTCTCCGAACTGCCCTTGGGCAACCAGGCCAAAGCTGCATCTCCCGCCAGGCTTTGCACCTTGACGGAGGCAAAAGCGCGGGACCGCGCCCGGATTTGCGCGACGGCAGCTTCGACTTGCGAGGGTGAAGCGTCGGCTTCGATCCAGATGGTCTTCGCCCCGGGCGGACCGCTGCCGTTCTCGCCCTGCGGTGAAACCGGCCGACTACGGAATGCGATTTGTTTCTCGGCAAGGATTTTCGATAGCTCCTCTTGAGCACTCTCGTTTAGGGCATCGCAACGGACGAGAATCACGCGCTGCTCACCCTGTTGTGCCTTGTCGACGGATTCGGCGGTTGACGACGGCTCCTCTGGCTGGGGCTTGGCAACGATCGCAGCCTCCGGCGGCCCAGTGGTGGCGGGGGCGTCCATCTCCGCAGTTGCCGGATTGACGGAAGGAGCCGAAGCCATTGCGCTCGGCAATTGCTCGACGGGCGACCGGCTCGGCTTTGGTTCGGGGCCGGAGACACGCTCTGAGCTCTTCGGTGTCTCGCGCGTCGCCGTAGCCGAACCCGGCGTCTCAGCCTGGTTTGCGGCAAGTTCCGAGCCGGGACGTTCCGGTTCGGATGCACGCATCTCCGCGGGCGGCCGCGGGTCCGGCTCAGCCGCCGTAGGGTCCCCAGCGATCTCGTTGTGCCGGCCTCCGTCCGGCGCGGTGAGCGCCAACATCAATGCCACGACAACCGCCAACCCCGACCACACGATCACCCGCGGGTTGGCGGCGATCCGGCGAGCAACCTCGCTCCACGCTGCAAAAAGAGGACCGATGCCGCGACTCGCCGCACGCGGCGAGTCGGCGAGCATTCGCCGCTCGGCCGTTCGCAGAACGGCATCGCTCAAGTCGACCCCAACCTTTTCCGTCCGCAGGGATTGGAGCGTTGTGCTCAGCGCCCGCAATTCGTCGAGAAAAGGCCGTGCCGACGGTTCGGAGACGAGCAGTCTCTCTACGCGAGCTTTTTCCTCGGCGGTCATTTCGCCGTCGAGATAGGCGCTGAACAGTTCGTCTTCTGGAACATTGGTCATAGTACCCCCGACGTTTCCGGCGGGACGCCTGATGCTGCGCGCGACAGTCTTCTAGTTGGCCGTGGGAATCCTAGGGCGGATTCATCGGTAGAACAAACGCCACGAGCCATACCCCCCAGACGTGCTACGCTAGGTCACCCTTCAATCTTCAAGTATGAGAACCTCTCTGAGCTGTTCGCGCAACTGGAGCCGTGCGCGATGGAGTCGGCTGCGCACAGTTCCGATCGGTAGGCCAAGAATTTCCGAAATCGTCTCGTAACAACATCCGTCGATCTCCCGCAAGACCAAAACGGCCCGATGCTCTTCGCTCAGGGCGGCAATGGCTTGCTCGATCTGTCGGCGCCGCTCGGCCTCTTCCATTCGCTGCTCCGGTCCGGGACGCGAATCCACGGGCTGTTGCCCCGTAGTCTCGTGCACAAAATCGACCGAAACCGCCGGCTTCCTGCGGCGACGGTGGCTGGCCG
Source organism: Thermoguttaceae bacterium (assembly GCA_040768665.1). Taxonomy (GTDB): domain Bacteria; phylum Planctomycetota; class Planctomycetia; order Pirellulales; family Thermoguttaceae; genus JABWBD01. Next base: position 5,947 of record JAXGMN010000049.1, on the reverse strand, counting down.
CAACGTTAAAGGCGATGCGGTACAGCCATGTGTAAAAGGCGCTGTTCTGCTGGAACGTATCCAGTTTCAGAAAGGCCTGAACAAAAGCCTCCTGGACGATATCCCGCGAGTCTTCCGCAGCTCCCGCCGCCCCCCCCGTAATATGGAGGACGGTATTGTAAAGCCGGTCCTGGTACTTCTGAACCAGTTGCCCGAACGCCGCGGTATCCCCCGCAAGGGTTTCGGCGATCAACTGGGAATCGTCGCTCATGGGATTCACGAGTAGGATGCAAGAGAAGTCGGAAAAGTTCCCGCCCGTCCCCGTGCGGCGGCTCCATTCCTCCGACGGCAGCAATCTCCATCATCCAGTCCACCGGAGGTGCTGTCAAACTCTCGGAGGGAAACCGGCTGCCCCCCCTCGTTTGGGCATGAAATCAGGGCCGCTTCCGCCCCTCAGTGCGAATGGATAGGATTTTTCCCCTTCTTTCGAGGAGCCGTCACAGCGGATTGCGACACCTGGTTGGTCGCCCACCCTGCCGTGCACACTTCGCCGTATGGCTTCAACTTGGCAACCGGGTATGGTACCACTGAGGCTCAAGTGCCGTGGTGCCTCGGCAAGATCGTGCCCTTCCAGGGAGCAACTTCCATGGATACCCGCTGGATTTTCTATCTGACGTTGCTTGCGACTCTCGGCGTACACGCGAGCGTCCCGGCAGACGAAATGTCCGGACTGCGGCTCGTTCCCTTTCCCAAAGAGGTCCGGGGCGCCGACGGAGCATTTTCTTTTGGCCGCGAGTTGGTGTTCGAACTTCCCGAAGCGGTGTCGGAACGGTACGCCGGGCAGCTCGCCCAAGAACTGGCGCTTGCCGGCATGGATACGCCGAAACCTCGTGCGACCACGACGGACCGACACTGGTTTCGCCTCTCGGCTCAGCCGGGCAGACCGGCGCCCGCCGAGGCCGATTTCCGCGAAGCCGATCGCAAGGAACAATACATCTTGGCGGTCCACCCCGACGAAATCGTTTGTACCGGATCGGACGGAGCGGGGCTGTTCTACGGCCTGCAGACGCTGCGGCAATTGATCCGCGCGAACTGCCGCGGCGAGGCCTTGCGGTGCCTGGAAATCCGCGATTGGCCTTCGCTTCGCTGGCGTTGTTTTCAAGACGACATGACCCGCGGCCCCAGTTCGACGCTCGACACGCTCCAGCGTGAAGTGGCCCTCGGCTCCGGGCTGAAGATGAACCTCTTCACCTATTACATGGAGCATCAATACGCCTTCAAGAAGCACCCGTTGATCGGGCCGGAAAACGGGTCGCTCACTCCCGAGGACCTCGCCGCCCTGGTGGCCTACGCCGGGCCTCTTCACGTCGATATCCTCGGCAACCAGCAGTCGTTCGGCCATTTCACCCACATCCTCAAGCACGACCGCTACGCACATCTTCGGGAAACGCCTTCGCTGCTCTGCCCGGTCAAGGAAGAGTCGTATCAACTGCTGGACGATCTGTACAGCGAGGTCTGCCCGTTGCTGCCTTTCCCCTGGTTCAACGTCTGCTGCGACGAAACCTGGGGCCTCGGCGAAGGCCCTTCCAAAGAGATGGCGGGGCAGATCGGCGTCGGCGGCGTGTACGTCGGTCACATTCGCCGCGTCCACGACCTGCTCAAGGAGAAATACGGCAAGCGGATGATGATGTGGGGCGACATCATTCTCGGGCATCCCGATAAGCTCGACCTTGTGCCAAAAGACACGATCCTGCTCACCTGGGGCTACGGTCCGCGGGAGAGCTTCGAGCACCAGATTCTCCCGTTCGTGCAGTCGGGCTACGAGTTCTTCGTTTGTCCCGGCGTGAGCAATTGGAGTCGTATCCTTCCGGACTTCGGCGTGGCGACGACCAACATCTACCATTTCGTCCGTGACGGCGCCCGCCACGGCGCCCTGGGGATGCTGAACACGGCGTGGGAGGACGACGGGGAAGCGCTCAACGCGCCGAAGTGGCACGGCTACGCATGGGGCGCCGAATGCGCCTGGAATGCTTCGGGCACGACTCCCGAGCAGTTCAACCGCCGCGTCGGCGCCGTGCTGTTCGGCGAGCGGGAAGACCGCTTCGGCCGGGCCATCGAACTGCTGGCCCAGACCCATACGCTGCCCGGCATGCAGGGCATGAACAACAAGCGATTCTGGGAAAACGACTTCATTCCGCAACGGAAGCCGACGGCCGTGGTCGCTTCGGCCGAACGCCTCCTGTCGGTCGTCGAGCCTGCCATCGAACACCTCGAGGCGTGCCGGTCCGAGGCCAGGGTCAACCGTGACCTGCTGGATCATTTTCTCTTCGGCGCCCGGCGCATGGAGTTTATCGGTCGGCGAATGCTCGACGGCCTCGATGCGGTTCAAACGTACGCGGAAGCCTGTTCGTTGCCGGCTCAGGACGCATTGAGAAAAGTCCAAGAGGTCGAATCGCTCGTCCGGGGCAATCGCGACGCCTACGAAAAGCTCGGTTGCGAGTTCGAGCGGCTCTGGCTGACCGAGAGCAAACCGTACGCCTTGGATCGTGTCATCGAGCGCTATACGGCGGCCGTCAAGTGGCACGACGACCTGCTTGCCCGTTTGACCACAGCCCGAAAAGCGGCGGAGGCCGGCAAACCGCTGCCGCCGCCCGAAGAGGTCGGCGTGGCGATGCCCGAGAGCTTTGCGCGTCGGACGCGTCCCCATCGCGTTGTCCAGGAGCCGCTCGCTGCCGATGCGCCGTGGGCGGATCCGGCCGCATCGCACCGGCTGGGACTGACGGTGCAGGCAGGGGCGGCGGACCGAGTCGAACTGCCCATCGAGGTCGACGTGCGACTGCCTGAGCCGCTTTCGGCGCAGCCGGCGAGAGCGTTCTGCGAAATCGGCAATGCCCCGCCTCGGGAGATTCCGGTTCAGATCAACCGCTGCCAGGCCGCGGCAAACGCTCGCGTCGCGCTCGTAATCCTCCCTGCCACGGCCGCGAAGCAGGAGGCTCGTATCCAGATCTATCTCGGCCTGCCGTCGAGCGCGCCGCGATTGCCGGAGAGCGTATTTGCGACCGGCGGCTCTGAGAGAGACGTGTGGATCGAGAACGATCAGGTCCGCATTCTCCTGGGCGAGGAAGGCGGCCACGTGTATCGCTGGGAGATCAAGGCCCGCGCGAACCGCGACCTGACCATGCCGGGCGAATCCGGCTGGGCGGGGTTTTCCGACATCCACAGCCACCGGAGCCTGGCGCACAAGCTTGAGTGTCTGGCGAGCGGCCCGGCGCTGGTTCGCTATCGCGTAGGCGCGCCCGATGGGCTTTCGAAGACCGTGAGCCTGTTTGCCGGATGCTCGTGGATGGAGGTCGTGCTGGACAACCCGGTAACCCATTACTGGGATTTCGACGACCCGAAGAACTTCGCCGCCGACGGCCCGAGTCCCGGCACCTATCTTTTCTCCGACGGCAACACCGGGCCGGTCGCAAGGCAGGCCGATGGCGTACCCGGGCAGGTCGAGCGAGCCGATACGCGCTGGGGCATCAAGTTCAACGACGACCGGATCGCGCTGGGCCTGGCGACGCCGGAGGTCGCGGCCGTGCATCACGTCGCGCCCGGCGCGGGAGCCGGCGGCGTCGGCATCGAGGCATCGCCCGCGGCCGGACATTTCATCACGTTCGCCGGCGTCCTCGAGTCGGCGCCGGCCGAGACGATGGACCGGCTTTGCCGGACCCTCGACTTCCGCAAACAGCCTCGCGTCGTGGTTTATGCACTCCAGAAAAGGCCGTGAGTTGCGATGAACGCGCTGATTCTTACCGACCTGCAAAACGACTTCTGTCCTGGCGGAGCCCTGCCGGTTCCTGGCGGCCACGCGGTGGTGCCGATTGCCAACCGCCTCATGCCGCAGTTCGACCTGGTCGTGGCTACCCAGGACTGGCATCCGCGCGATCATGGCAGTTTCGCGGTCAACCACCTGGACAAGCAGATCGGCGACGTCGTCGACTTGAACGGACTCGAGCAGATTCTCTGGCCAGTCCACTGCGTTCAGGACACCCCGGGCGCCGACCTCCACGCGCAACTCGACCGCAGCCGCATCGACCACTTCGCCAAGAAGGGGACCGATCGAACGATCGACAGCTACAGTGCCTTTTTCGACAACGGCCATCGCAAGGCGACCGGCCTGGCCGAATACCTGCGGGAACAAGGCGTCTCGGAGCTGTATCTCTGCGGGCTGGCAACGGATTACTGCGTGAAATTCACGGCCTTGGATGCGGTGGAACTCGGCTTCACGACCGCGGTCATCCGCGATGCATGCCGGGGAATCGACCGCCGGCCGGGCGACGTCGAGCGGGCGCTGGCCGAATTGCAGGCCAAGGGCGTCCGCCTGGTCGACTCGTCATCGTTGGGCTGAGCTTTCCTGTCGAAGAGGTGGCGGACAAGTATGCGGTTTTTCCAATTTTCTTGGATTCCCTTACCACCCGGTTCTGCGGAGGGAGAGAGGCACGGAGTGATCTGATGAAAAGTGTCTTGCGGAGCCGGCGCTGTTTTTAGCGGCCTAGCCCGGATTATTCACCACCGCGTCAAACTGCGCGCAGACTGCGCCACACTAACCCGATGCGCAAGCGAGGGCAACTCGTTGTGCAGCCCTCGCTTGCGCTTCGCACTTCGTATGCGGTGGTGAATAATCCGGGCAAGGCAACCGGGCATGCGGCGAGCTTTGGACCGGCGGGCAATCTGTCGCAGGGCTGCGTCAGCTTGTCGTCCTCCGCCGCGACCCGCAGGCTTCCGGAATCTGCCGAAAACGAGGACCGGCCTCTTCAAAATGCCGCTGACCGGAAGCATCGAGAACGAAATTCACCGTCCGGACTTCGCTTCTCGCCGTAACGTCACCGACCCCCGGCCATCGGCTGCCAGGGGCGTTTCACTCCAGCGGTATGCCGGCGAAGGGGCTTCCGGCCATGCCACCGAAATCCGCGGGGTCGGGCACATGAAGAAACCATCGCCCACGCAACCGCTTGAACGCGATCGGCGCCTCGATCTCCTCGTCGTCGATCGAGTAGATGATCACGCCCTCCGCTTGCTCCCCATCCATGCGGACGTCCGTCAGTTCCGCCGAGGCGTGAAGCTTGATCACCGCCTTTTGCGCCTTCTTTGCCATGAGTTTGAGTACCGGGTTGTTCGGCAGGTGCTTCTCCTGGTCCGCCTCGACGGCGTCGAGCAATTCGGCGTAGAAAGCAGGCTTGTTGCTGACGTTGGCTGCCAGGGAGGACGGCGGCGAACTCGCCGGCCGGTACGGTACGCCCGTACTGTCGGGTTCGTCCCGCGTGGGCAGCGAGGCACCGTGCTTGCGAAACACTTCGCCGACGGCGGGGCTGGACTTGGCGGTGTAGGCGGCCATTCGAGCCGCGAGTTCCACGACCCGGTCCCGCGAATCCGGATCGAGGGTGCGAACCTGGGTGGCCCAGTCTTTCTTCAACAGCGCCTGCTGATATGCCTGATAGGCTTGCTCCGGCGTGGGATAGCCGGGCCTCTGTATCCAGGCGATGACGAGATACACCACGCCCGCGCCCACCAACAGGAACCCAAGAGTGCCCGCCAACGCCAGGAGTTTCGCCAAGGAGGGCGGGAGCTTCTTCCGCGCACGCCGCACCGGCTCGCGACCTTCCTCTTCTGCGGGCGTCGCTGTGTCGTGCACGGGTTGCGGGCGAGCCGGCGGGGCGGCGGCCATGGCGTCGAGTTCCTCTTCCACCAACGAGCGCAGTGGCGTGGGATCCTCCGGCGCCAGTCGATACACGGAATCGTCCGATTCGTTCTCGATCGGCGGGGGAACGAGTATCGACGCCCCGCATTTGCATTTCACCCGCTTGCCGGCCAGTTCGTCGCGCAAGTGGTAGTTATTGCCGCATCCGGAACACTTGACGGTGATCGACATGCGATGTCTTTCCAGTGCATGAAAAAGAGGACGGGCGGGAACCGTAAGTAATCA
>JAXGMN010000048.1:0-106059 GCA_040768665.1 Thermoguttaceae bacterium | reverse complement strand
GTTGTCCGAAAACATGGACCTGTCCCCTTCCCGCCCGCCCCGTGAACGGTTACGGTATTCGACCTCCACGGGATTCACATCCTGCCCCCTGCACCCCTCCGGTAACCATTCGCGGTGCGGAAGAGGGGGCGGGTCCATGTTTTCGACTGACGTCTTTGACGCCCACCTACCGGAATTGGCCGAAAAATGGATCGGTCCCCGGCCGTGGGCGTGAACGGTTACCTCCGCCACCCATGTTGACGACCCTTCGCGAAATCCTCGCACACGCCCGAGAAAACCACTACGCCGTCCCCGGCTTCGATTGCGTCGAGGACATCATGGTCCGCGCAATCCTGGAGACGGCGGAAAACCTCCACGCGCCCGTGATCCTCATGGCCCTGCCGGCGGATCTGGCTGGTAACGGCATGACCTACGTCCCTCGGCTCGTGCGGGCGGTGGCCGACCACCATTCGATCCCGATCGGCCTGCACCTCGACCACGCCACCGACCTGGAACTGGTCAAGAAAGCGATCGACACCGGTTTTACCTCGGTGATGGTCGACGGCTCGAGCCTCCCTTTTGATGAAAACGTCCGCCTGAGCCGTAGAGCGGTCGAGTTGGCCCGTCCCCACGGAATCAGCGTCGAGGCAGAGTTGGGCCACGTCGGGGGGATGGACCTCGAGGAGACGGCTTGTGCCGAATGCATCCTCACCGAACCGGCAGAGGTGGCAAAATTCGCGCAGGAAACCGAGGTCGATGCCCTCGCCGTGTCGATCGGCACAGCCCATGGCGTTTACCGTTCGCGGCCCAATCTGGCGATCGATCGGCTCCGGGAAATCAACGCGATCAGCCCCATCCCGCTCGTGTTACACGGCGGATCGGGCACGCCCGACGACCAGATCCAAAACGCCGTCCGCAACGGAATCTGCAAACTCAACATCTATGCCGACAACCGCATCGCCATGACCCGTGGGCTGAAGCAGGCGGCGGCCACGATCACCCGCGAGGATCCGCTTCCCTCGGAGCTCTTCCGGGCGATCAAGCAGGGAGTCTGCACCGTCGTCGCCGAGAAGATCCGCCTGCTTTTGGCCGAGAACCGCGCCTGGGCGCCGGGAGGGGCGGCATGAGACTCCTGGCCGTCAGCGACACGTACATCCCCTACGCGTGGATGGAAGAGGGCCTGCGAAGTCTCCAGACGCTCGGCATCGAGATCGAGGTCCGGCGGTGGGAGCATCCCCGATTGGTTGAACTCCAGGAGGCGAACCTGGCGATCGAGCAGGGCGGCCCCGGCGCGGTGAAACTGCCGGCGGAGGTCATCCTGGGCCTCGACCGATTCGATATCCTCGTGGTCCAGTTCGCACCAATAAGCCGGCATTTTTTGGAAGCGGCCGCGCGCCTTCGCGTGATTGGCGTCCTCCGCGGCGGGACGGAAAACGTCGACGTGGCGTTTGCCACCCAGCGCGGCATCTCCGTGCTGAACACCCCCGGCCGAAACGCCCGCGCCGTCGCGGAATGTACGCTCGGCCTGATCCTGGCGGAGATCCGAAATCTCGCAAGGTCGCACGGATTGCTTAAGAATGGAGTCTGGCAGCGCGACTACCCCAATAGCGACATAATCCCCGAACTCTGCGGCAAGACGGTCGGACTGGTCGGCTACGGCGCCGTGGGGCGGCTCGTCGCTCATTACCTGGTGGCGTTCGGAAGCCGCATCGTCGCCTACGATCCCTACTCCCAGGGCGATCCCGGGCCGGCGGAACTGGTCGATCTGCCCTCGCTGCTCCGGCAGTCCGACGTCGTCTCTTTGCACGCCCGTTTGAGCGAGGAGACCCTGCACTTGATCGGGCGCGACGAACTGGGCATGATGAAGCCGTCGGCCGTCCTGGTGAACACGGCCCGCAGCGGGCTGATCGACGAACAGGCACTGGTCGAAGCCCTCGCGGAAAGACGAATCATGGGAGCCGCACTCGACGTGTTCGACACCGAGCCGCTCCCCCCGGACCACCCCCTGCTCAAGCTCGACAATGTCACGCTCACGCCGCACCTGGCCGGGAGCACTATGGACGCGTTTCGTAACAGCCCCTGCCACATGGCCGGCCACCTGGCCCGTATGCTTCGGGGCGAAGGCCCGCTGCCGGTGATCAACGGCGTCGAACCTTCGCTCCGCCTCGTTTCGACTCAACGGATACCATGACTCGGAGGCCCGGGATGAAAACCGTACTGATATCGCCACGGAAGTATGTTCAGGGAAGAGGCGTTCTCGGGGAGCTGGGAATGTATCTTAAGATCCTGGGGCAAAAGGCGCTGGTCCTGTGGGATGCCCCAGTCGCCGGCATCGTCGGCGACACCGTGCGGACAAGCCTGGCCGGCGCCGGCCTGGACCTGGTGGAGGTGGAATTCCGTGGCGAAGCCACCGCCGGCGAGAGGGCCCGCGTCCGCGAGATCGCCCAAAGCGCGGGCGCAGACATTTCGGTCGGCATCGGCGGCGGCAAGGTGCTCGACGTCGCCAAGGCGGTCGCCGTCGACCTGAAGATCTGCATGGTCACCTGCCCGACGATCGCATCGAACGATTCGCCCACCAGTGCCGCCTCGGTCTGGTACGACGACGACCACAACTTCATCGGATTCGACTGCTGGCCGTTCAACCCCGATCTGGTACTCGTCGATACCCAGGTCGTCGCCGGCGGTCCCGTGCGCGCGTTCGTCGCCGGAATGGGCGACGCGCTCTCGACCTGGATCGAGGCCGAAGCGGCCTTCAAATCGCGCGCACAGAACATTGCCGGCGGACATCCCACCATGGCCGCCATGACCCTGGCAAGGCTCTGCTTCGAGACCCTCCTGGAACACGGGCTGGACGCCAAGCGCGACGTCGAGCTCAAGGTCGTTACGCCGGCCGTCGAGAAGGTCGTCGAAGCCAACGTGCTGCTTTCCGGTCTCGGTTTCGAGAGCGGCGGCCTGGCCACGGCCCACATGGTCGGCAATCTCCTTTCGAACGTGCCGGAGTGCCAGAAGAAGGGATTGATGCACGGCGAAAAGGTCGGGTTCGGGATCGTCGCCCAACTCTGTCTCGACGACGAATTCGACGTCGACGAGAAGCAGGCCATCGTTGACTTCGAGATTGCCATCGGCCTTCCGGTCACGTTCGAGGAATTGAACCTGAAGGACATCACGCGCGAGCGGCTCCATCCGATCGGCGAAGCCTGCGCCGGCGAAGGTTCGCTTTGCCGAAACCACCCGTTCCCCGTCACTGCCGAGGATATCGTCGACGCCATGATCGCCGCCGACGCGCTGGGGCGGCGTCGAAGACAATTGCGGCAATGCAAGTAGATTCCGCAGCACACCACGCTACACCAGGAGAACTCCCATGTCCAAGCTGCTTGGTTCTGTCACGTTGGTTGTCCTCTCAGCGACGCTCTTCGCATCAGGCTGCGCCGAACAGCCGGCGGCAACCGTGAACACCGTCGCCGCAGATGTGGCCGCGGCCGACACAACGGCCGAAACCCGACCGCAGTCCGACCAGGCTTCCGAGTCGCTCAAGAAACCGGAACTGCTCGTCAAGCTTCCCGACTTCTGCAATACGCCCGACGCCATGGCGCTGCTGCCCGACGGGAACGTGATCCTCTCGATGCCCAATTTCAACAACCTGGACGCGGGTGCTTTCATGGTGCGGATCACGCCGGACAACAAGGCGGAGAAGTTCATGGATCTGCCCAAGCATCCCCAGACCGGCAAACCGGTAGGGCCCCTGGGCGTCTGCCTGGCTCCCTCGGGCGACCTTTTCGTGGCCGATTACCAGATGACCGGCGACCGCCAGTCGCGCGTCTTGCGGATTGTCATGAAAGACGGCAAGCCCGCGGAGATCAAACCGGTGATTACCGGCTTCCACGTCTCCAACGCGGTCATTTGCCGCGACGGCTGTCTTTACGTGAGCGAAACCCAGATCGACAAAGACGCCAAGCCGGCCACCAGCGGCGTGTTCCGCTTCAAACTCGATGAACTCGAGGGCGAGCCCGTTGCCCTCGCCGCAGACGAGACCAAGGACCCGCACTTCCTCGACACTATCCTGGTCCACAACGAGGAGCTCCCGCTGGGAGCCGACGGCCTCTGTTTCGACAAAGACGGCAATCTCTATATCGGCAATTTCTCCGACGGCACGGTCCATCGCTTCCAGTTCGACGAATCGGGCAAGGTCAAATCGAACACGATCTTTGCCAAGGCCGACTTTATGAAGAGCGCCGACGGCCTGTTCATGGATGCCGACAGCGGCGTGATCTACGTGGCCGATTCCAAAGCCAACGCCGTGCAGATGGTCTATCCCGACGGCGCCGTAAAGACGCTTGCCCAGAACGGCGACACCGACGGGCTCGACGGCGGCATGGACCAGCCTTGCGAAGTCCTGCTCCGCGGCCGTGAAGTGATCGTCTCGAATATGGACTGGCCGGTGCCCGGCTGCATCAACCAGACCTACAACGAGCCGTGCACGCTATCGGTGATTCGGCTCGACTGATCCCCCATTTTCAGGTGCGGGATTTGCCGCCTCGTTCCATTCAGCAAGCAGGAGGAACCATCGCCCCGATCTGCGACGGAGTCGGGAAAAGACGGGGCCAGACGTCCGGACAGGCCATTTCAGAAAGGCTCCTTTCATGAGTGGATCGATCCGTCTCAGCCGACAGACAACTCTCGGGCGACTTGCCGCCTTTACGCTCGTCGAACTGCTGGTGGCAGTCGCAATCATTGGAATACTCATCAGCGTGCTCTTGCCCGCAGTCCAGGCCGCGCGCGAAGCGGCGCGGCGGGCTCATTGCACCAGCAACCTCCGGCAGATCGGCCTGGCGATTCTGCAATATGAGAACACCAACCGGGTGTTCCCTCCCGCCTATACGCGCATCCCTAAACACAACATGTTGACGTTCATCCTCCGGTATGTCGAGCAGGACGCAGTCCGCGACCGATACGACTTCAACAAGCACTGGTCGGCAATCAGCAACCGCCCTGCGACCCAAACGAATATCGCCTTGTTCGTCTGCCCCAGCGCCCCGGGAGGTCGCGAGTACATCACCGACTACGCCAGTTGCGAAGACTTCATGCCGGCGGCCAAGTCGATCCTAACGGCCCGTGGCGTGCCGAATCGAACGAATTGGGAGGGCCTCTTCCGTGGTAAGCTGTTGCCGTACTACCCCAACGCCCGGCCCACGAGAATGGCGGATGTGAGGGACGGACTTTCCAACACCTTCATGCTCTTCGAGGATTCCGGCCGCCCGCAGAAGTGGGTCGAGGGTCGTCGGGGCGACCCCGACATCAGCCCCGCGGAACCGATTTCCGGTGCGCGCTGGGCCGACGACGAGGCGGAGTTCTGGGTCCACAGCGTCTGCGGCACGACACAGCTCATCAACTGCAGCAATGCCAACGAGATCTATTCCTTTCACCCCGGCGGCGCCAACTTCCTCTACGGCGACGGTTCCGTCCATTTCCACCCGGAAAACATCGAGGCCAACACCTTCGTTTCCCTCTTCACGCGTGCGGCGGGCGATATCGTTTCGCGATAAACCTCAGCCTGTCGCCAGACCTAGTATGCGGTGGTGAATAATCCGGGCTGGTGGTTGCCATGGGGTCTCTGGGCCCTCGCGAATTATCCGTCTACCAACAAGGCCGAAACAAGCCATACTCCGATGGATGGGTGTATTTCCACCACTTGGATTGATTCAGGACTAGACGTTCGGTGCGCGTTTGGCGCAGACACCAAATGCGCTGACCAAGAAAAACGCGAACTATACTTTCGGTATGCCAGATGGCCCGAGGTCTCGCGATGCCGGTCAGCCACTCCCCAAAAATACTGCTCGTTGGTGATCACCCGGACGGTCGCTCTTTTGCCGGGCGTATCCTCGGTTGGCTGTCGGCCGGTGGCTCGCCAGGGGAGGTCTGCGTCGCTGCCGACGTTGGCGACTGGAGAATGTTGACGAAGCCGGAATGGTCGCTGGCGGTGGGCTGGTTTGCGGAGCTTCAGCCTGCCGAGGAAGTCGAGGCGGTTCGGAAAATCGTGGATGCCGCCCCGTCCCTTCCATTAATCCTTTGTACCAAGAACTCGCCGGCCCTGTTGTCGGAGGCCGTGGAGGCATTCATCCCGGAAACCCAGTTCCTTGCCGTCTCCCGCGGCGGGGAGGAAACGGCCGTTCGGCATTGGCTGGCCGTTCAACGGCAGTGGCGCCAGTCGTGCCGGGAGGCTGAAGGCCTGAGACGAGAACTGGCCGCGTCGCGGGCGCGAGAGTCGCACGCGAATGAGGAGGTCCGTCAGTCAAGACGGGTGAAGGCCGAGTTTCTCGCGAATGTAAGCCATGAAATCCGCACGCCGATGAACTCCATCCTGGGATTTTCTCAACTTCTGCGCCGCGAGCCGCTCAAGGACGCGCAGCGGGAGAAGGTCGATTTCATCTGCGCCGCTGCCAACTCGCTGATGGGACTGTTGGAGAACCTGCTCGATTTCTCGAGGCTTTTGGAGGGGTCGGTTGCCCTGTGGGACGAGCCGTTTCAACCGGGAAAACTGGTGTGCGAGGCCCTGAAGGCAATTCAACCGGCCGCCCAACGAAAAGGCTTGCGTTTGCATTGCCAGGTAGAGGCGGCCGTTCCGCGATGCCTGGTGGGCGACAGGAACCGGCTCCGGCAGGTGCTGGTGAACCTGCTGAGCAACGCGGTGAAGTTCACCGACCAGGGAACCATCCACATCCACACAGCCGTGGACGAACAGGACGAGGAGTCGGTTGTGCTGCGGGTCGTGGTGACGGACACCGGTGTCGGAATTCCGAAGGACCGTCAGGAGGCGGTCTTCGACAGCTTCTACCAGGCCGACGGTTCGCTCACCCGGCGATTTGGCGGCGTGGGGCTCGGGCTTGCGCTGACAAAACAGTTGCTCGACTTGATGGGCGGGCAGATCGGATTCCGCAGCGCCGCCAGCCGGGGCAGCAGCTTCTGGATTACCGTGCCACTGAAGCATCATCGTACCCATGGCGAGCCGTTGCCGGACAGCAGGATGGAACGGCAGACGGTCCTGTGGACCAGTTCGTCCGGACGCGGCGACGCATCAAACCGCACCTGGCGGGTCCTCGTGGCGGATGACGAATACCTGCATCGAACGCTCCTTGAACTGCTGCTGACGCGGGCAGGGTGCTTCGTCGATCTGGTGGACAACGGCCGCGAAGCCGTTGAGGTGCTTCGATGGAATTTCTATGACGTCGTGTTCATGGATCTCCAGATGCCGAAGATCGACGGCCTGGAGGCGATTCGGCAGATTCGCGGGTACGAGCAAGAAGCGGGCCGGGGCCGACACACCAGGATTGTGGCCCTCACGGCGGATGCGATGCCAGGCGACCGGGAGAAATGCCTTGCCGCCGGGGCCGACGATTACCTGCCTAAACCGTTCAGTGTGGATATACTCCTGGAAACCATTCACCGGCAAATCCCGGATTTCGGCGAAAACGCGGAAAAGCGGGGCGCGGACCGGGAGCACGCGGTCGGGCCAGCGTGTCCGGAAGATTCAGAGTGTCCGGAGAATTCGCTGTCGGAGTCTCTGGCGAGCATCGATGAAGCGCTGAAGCAGCAAGACTTCGTCGCGCTGGAGCACTGTGCCCACGCACTGAAGAACCTCGCCGGCCGTTGTGGTGACACGGGCGCGGCAGACCACGCCGTGCGGATCCAACTGGCCGCGCGAAGCCGCGACGGCCGAAGGGCAGCCGCTGCCGTGGCCCGGTTGCGCCAAACGCTCCTTGCCCGGTCGAATGCCGCGACGACGCGTGCGATTTCCTCGCGCAATTAGACGGAGACCCCTCATGCCCAAGTTCTTGATTGTCGATGACGATCCCGCGTGCCGCCGTCTGATCCAGCACTTCCTATCGCCTTTGGGACGGTGCGACCTCGCCTACGACGGCCGGGAGGCGGTCGGCGCGTTTCGACTCAGTCTGGACGCCGGCGAGCCCTATGACTTGATTTGCCTGGACATCATGATGCCGGGATTCGACGGGCACCAGGTTCTTGACGCGATTCGCCGCATGGAGAGCGAGCGAGGGATCCGCGGCAGCGACCAGGTGAAGATCGTCATGGCGTCAGCCTTGGCCGACAGCAAGCACTGTATTCGTGCATTTCGGGAAGGATGCGAATCGTACGTTACCAAGCCGGTGAAGGAACTCGAGCTTCTTGGCCAGGTTCGGGAGTTGCTGGGCGAATTTGGGGCGGTTGCGCCGCCTCAGACCACCGTGGCCGCGGCAGAGTCGATGGGGCCGTCTCGCCATCGGCGTTACCTGATCGTCGACGACGACGGTGTCTGCCGGGAACTGGTCAAGGACATTCTTTCCCCTTACGGCGAATGCGATTTTGCCTACGACGGCGCCGAAGCGGTTGACGCGATGCGTCTGGCCCTTGAAGACGGCGACCCTTACGACCTCATCTGCCTGGACATCATGATGCCCGGAAACAGTGGACATGCAGCTTTGGAGGGGATCCGGCAGGTGGAAATGGATCGCGGGATCCAGGGCCGCGACCGGGTGCCGGTGATCATGACCACGGCGCTGCGCGACTCGAAGCGCTGCATCCGGGCCTTCCGCGAGGGATGCGAGTGCTACGTCACCAAGCCTATCCGGGAAGCCGAATTGTTGGCGGCGATGCAGCGAGTGGGCGCACTGGAAACCGGGGAACTGGCGAAGTCGTAACCGCGGCCGCTGAGAGTCTGTGCGAAGAGGGGACCGGCACCTCGCCACGTCGCCGTTTTTCGGGGAGAATAGTGGATTGGGCTCGGAGCCTGTCCCCTTTTGGAACAGACTCTGAACTTCAATCGCCGAACCGCTCGGCCAACAAGTACATCTCTTCAACGCCGATAAGCTCGTTGAAGTGATGGAACGACATGAGCTGCGATTCTTCGCCCAGCGTGGTCCCGTCGCTGAGAAGCTTGTTGTACATCCGCTCGATGGCCCTGGCGGCGGAGAAGATTCCGGCCAGCGGGTAAAGGATCAGGTGGAAGCCCATCTCGGCAAGCCGCTCGCGGGGCAGGACGGGCGTCTTGCCGCCTTCGATCATGTTGGCTACTACGGGGGCGGGAGCCCGCCGGCCGATCTCGGCGAGGTCTTCCTCGGAGCCGGGAGCCTCCACAAAGCTCGCGTCGGCCCCCGCGTCGCGAGCGGCCTGGACGCGGGCAATTGCTTCGTCCATTCCTTCGACCGCCAAGGCGTCGGTCCGGGCGACGATGAAGAAGTCGCGACTCGCGCGCGCGGCGACCGCGGCATGGATCTTCTGAAGATACTCCTCGCGAGGAATCAACTTCTTGCCGCGCATATGGCCGCACTTCTTCGGCCAGGCCTGATCCTCGAGAAAGCACCCGGCCGCTCCCGCGGCAATCAGTTCGTCGACGGTCCGGTACACGTTCAGGGGGCTGCCGTATCCGGTGTCGGCGTCAACGATGATGGGAATCTCCACGCTCATTGCGATCCGACGGGCCCGGTCGATCATCTCGGTCTGAGTCAGCAGCCCCAGATCCGGCTGGCCGATGGCTGTTGCCGCGACCGAGTAGCCCGAGATGAACCCCATCGGAAAACCGACCATCTGACAGATCTTCGCCGAGAGCGTATCGTACACGCCGGGGAATGCGATCGTCCCGACCTGGTCGAGGATGTGGTGAATGCGAGTTTTCGTCATGGTCGTCATCCTGAGAAAGGAGCCGTACATGCGGTCCGTCCGGTAACCGTTCACGCGGGAAGGAGGGGGACAGATCCATGTTTGCCACCGACGTCTCTGCCGTCGAAAGACGCCGAGCGGCCAAAATGGACCCGTCCCCTGCCGCCCCGCGAACGTTTACTCCGTCCGCAATGTGGTCGATGCGACGTGGATTGTCAAGCAGGATCGTGCGGAGGTTCGGCTCGCTTGGGGGTGAGAGGTTTGTACAGCATCGGTCGCCGCGAGGAGAGCACGGACTGGCGGAGATCGTCGGCCGTGCGCGGCATCTGCGTCGGCTGGTACTGCGGCAGGTAGCCTGCCGGCGTGTGCGAATCATAAACGCGAAGGTAGCGTTTGGGAACGTTGTCGAGATCGATGATGGCCGACACAATCCCCGGACGGTTGTACTCGCTTCGGGCGACGACCGCGCCGGCCGGATCGACGATCATCGAGCGGTGCATGTTTTCGGTGCAGTGGTGCGTGCATTCCACGAGGAAGTTGAGTCCGTCCATCGCCCGCGATATGTCGCGGAGGTTGCGGAACAGTGCGTCGGGGCCCCAGCTTTGGGTCGGCGTGAAGACGATATCGGCGCCTTGAATCGCGTAGCATCGATCGAGTTCGACCATCCACTCGTCGGCGCAGATTCGAACGCCGATGCGGCCGAAATCGGTCTCGAGCACGGGGGCCGCTTCGCCGGGGATCATCTCGTCGTGCGTCTTGGCAATCTTGTAATAACGGCCGATTTCCCGCCCGTCGCGGCCATAGAGGATTGCCTCATTGCGCTGGATCCGGTCGATCACGCCCGCGATCAAGACGTACATGTCGTACTGTTTTGCCTTGGCAGCCACCTGCTCGAGGTTGTTTTTTGCGATTGCGGTCTGCCGCTCGATCACTTTCGGATCCGGTCCGTGGATCCAGACAAGCTCGTAAGTGCAGACGATGTCGCTCTTCAACGTGCCGGCCTCGTCGAGCCTGGCCAGAAGTTGTTCGATGCCGATATGCGACTCGATCGCACTGACGCGGATCTGCCGCGTCCTCCACTCCTTCTTCGGCGGGACCTGAACCGGCGAGGTGATCGCGGCAAATGCGGGGTTGAGGCAGGGCGAACGGCCCGGTGCAAGCCGGCTCTTGAGCAAAGTGGCGGTGGCGACGCCGCCGGAGCGAGGCGTGCAGGCGATCTTCTGCCCCTCGCGATTCACCACGTACGCGCGGCCGATCGGGCAGCCGCAGTAGGGCGGATATTTGTTCGTAATCCACCCCGGGCCTTGAAACGCGTAGCGAGCACACGCGATGGGAATGTGGTAGTCGGCCGCTCGACCCTGCGACGGGAAATCCTGGGCGTACTCGTCCTCCAGCGGTTCGGGGGCCTGCGACCAGAGGATCATGCGGGCGCCGCGCGCACAGTACACCAGATCGATTTCCGGAAAAAACCGGTCGGTACCGACTCGCATCGCGATCGGCCCGAACTCCGTTGGAAAGACCGGCAGTTCGTCTCCAAGGTCGAACGTCTCATCCGGCATCTTGTGCGACTTGCGGTACTTGCCGACCAGCTTTCCTTCGCGGTCGAGCAAGAAAGAGGTGATGAACGTCTTCTCGCCCTCCCGCTCACGGAGATTGCCGACCGTGTACATCTTGTGGTGCCGGGCTTTCTCGGCCAGCGACCGACTGACCGGCCCGGGAATCGGCTCGCCTTCGGTCCGGACGCACTCTTGCGGCAGCAGCACCAGATCGGCCCCGTGCGCCGCTGCTTCTTCCAATAGCTTGTGGACGGCCGGCAGCGTGCGGCCCTCGTCGCTCCAGGTCTGGGAGATCACGCTCACGCGGATGGTTTCGTCAGCGGAACTGCGACTGACATTGAAAACGAGCATCAGCAAAGTGGCAAGCAGCGCGGAGTACTGCGGCATGGATCACCTCATTTGGGTAGGAATCGAACGGCAAGCAAAAGCCGTGCTTCCCCGATCGGCTTACTATACGGCACGTCGGCACCGCGTGGCAACGGAGCGCGGCGTCGAGGTAGGGCAAGATTCCGCGGTAACGTCGTCGGGAGGCGTCGGCTCTATCAGCCCGGCTGCTCGGAAGGTAACCGGGGGTGATTTGCGTGCCAGGAGATCTTCCTGCACTGCAGTATCGAGGGGGTCGACAGAGCGTGGACGACAGGGCCGTCATCCGCGTAGAATAGAGTCGGCTCAAGGATCGTCACCACGGAGGTGCCGGGATGATCAACTACTGTCCCAACTGTGCGTCGCTCGACGAAATGCCGCCTGACGTGCGGCAGATGTTCGAGCAAGCGCGAGGCGGTGGATCATGACGTGGCGGTGTCCGGATTGTTTCGGATTCTCCGACAACGCTGCCGTCGCTTGCAGGCGCTGCGGGAAAGCTCGCCATCATGGGAGTCGGCTCAACGCGGCGGGCA
Organism: Thermoguttaceae bacterium; assembly: GCA_040768665.1. Lineage (GTDB taxonomy): Bacteria > Planctomycetota > Planctomycetia > Pirellulales > Thermoguttaceae > JABWBD01. The sequence continues at coordinate 93,977 of JAXGMN010000048.1, read as the reverse complement.
AAGATGCCTGGAGCCGGGACGCGCACGGACCGGACGACGGGCAATTCAATCTTCGCACCGCATTCGTACTGGCCGCGATTGTGGCAGCGGCCTTGGAAGCATGCTACTGGCTCGGCTTTCCGGTCGCCGAATTCGCCGCGCTGGTGGTGGCCGTCAACGTCTTCAGCGCGTTGGTCGGCGTGCTGGTCAATTTTGCGATGGGCGGTCTCGACCAGCCTTACGAATGAGACGGAATGCGAGATCAGCCGGGGAACGGCCAATCGCCCTTCAACGCGTCGCGCTGGAGCTCCGTCAAGCGCCGGATGCCGGCGCGGGCCAGCGCGAGCATCGCCTGGAGTTGGTCGTCGCCGAAGGTGGCTTCTTCGCCGGTCCCCTGGATCTCGACGAATCGGCCGCCGCCGGTCATCACCACGTTCATGTCGACCTGAGCGGCGAAGTCTTCCCGGTAGTCGAGGTCAAGAACGGCGGTCCTATCGATCAAGCCGACGCTCACCGCCGCCAGACTATCGCGCAGAGGGTACCGCGAAGGGTCGGGCAGCTCCGAGCGAACCGAGGCGATGGCGTCGACCAGTGCAACGAGTGCCCCGGTGATGCTGACGGTGCGGGTACCGCCGTCGGCTTCCAGAACGTCGCAGTCCAGCGCGATCGTTCGCGGCCCCAGGGCGGCCAGATCGGTGACCGCGCGGAGGCTCCGGCCGATCAGCCGCTGGATTTCTGTGCTGCGACCGTCCGTACGACCGCCTCGCTCTCGCCGCTTGCGCGGACGGGTGCTGCCGGGGAGCATGCTGTATTCGGCCGTGACCCAGCCGCGGTCCGCCGTGGTCATCCACGCGGGAACGGCAAGATCGACGCTGGCCGTGCACAGCACGGCAGTCCGCCCCGCTTGGACCAACACGCTTCCGGGTGCAGCGCCGGTGAAGTGGCGTTGGATTCGCAGGGGGCGGAGTTCATCGGAGTTGCGGTGATCAGATCGCATGTCGGTTTCCCAACTATCAGCAGCCCGGCTGCCATCGGTGACGTTCCCAGCGTGCCAAACGGACGTGCGGCGTCAGCAGCCGGGCTGCTTGACTGCTGCTTGACTACGCCTGTGCACCGAGCAGCCAGGCCAGAATTCCCTTTTGAGCATGCATGCGGTTGCCGGCCTGCTGAACGACGACGCTCTGCGGTCCGTCGATCACCTCGTCGGTAACCTCCTCGCCGCGGTGCGCGGGGAGGCAATGCATGAAGACCGCATTGTTGGGGGCATGCGCCATCAGTTCTGCGTTTACCTGGTAGCGGGCGAACGCACAGCGACGCTGCTCCGACTCGGCCTCCTGGCCCATACTCGTCCAGACGTCGGTGTAGACAGCCGCCGCGTCGCGAACCGCTTGGGCAGGATCGGCGGTTACCGTCAGATTCAGATCAGGGACAATCGCTTTGAGCCGCTCTGCAAACAGGTCTTCGAAACGATACCCGTTGGGGGTGGCCATAACCATCTTCATGCCGACCTTGCCGCAGCCGATCGCCAGACTGCGGGCCACGTTGTTGCCATCGCCGATCCAAGCGAGGGTGCGGCCCCGAAGTCTCCCGGCCAGTTCCCGGATCGTGAACAAGTCCGCCATGGCCTGACATGGATGGGCGTGGTCGGTCAGTCCGTTGATTACGGGCCGGGTGCTGTATTCTGCCAGGTCCTCGACCGTCTCGTGGCTGTTTGCGCGCACGACCAGGACATCGACGTACTCGCTGAGCACGCGGGCAAAGTCCGCAATGCTCTCCCGGCGGCCGAAACCAACGTCGTTGCCAAGAAACAGAGAACTGCCACCGAGGTGCGCCATGCCTGTTTCGAAACTCACGCGCGTTCGGAGCGACGGCTTTTCGAAGATCATGGCCATCACGCGCCCCGGGAGAAGCGGTTCGCGCAGCCCTTGTTCGAATTTGGATTTCAGATCTTCGCTGATCGCGAAGATTCGTTCAATTTCGGCGGAAGAGAGTTCTTCCAGAGTGAGGAGGTGTCGCATGTTGACGTCTCTTCTCGGGCGGAAGCCCTGTCGTGTCAGCCGGTTTGCCGTTGAAGCACGTCGGCCAGAATGTCGCAGCCCTCGTGGGCCTGCTGTTCGGTCAAAGTCATGGCAGGCAGCAGTCGAATGACGTTGCCGTGGGTGCAATTGATCAGGAGGTTCCGCTCCATACACGCTCGGACCGCGGGCGCTCCTTCGATCGAGAGTTCGACGCCGATCATCAGGCCGACCACGCGGACTTCGCGGATGAGCTCGCACGACTGTTGCAGCTCGACGAGCCGCGAACGGAACAACTCGCCGAGTTGGCGGGCTTTCGCCAGCAGCCCTTGTTTTTCGATCATCTCGATGGTGGCGATACCGGCGCACGCGGCAATGGGGTTGCCGCCGAAGGTCGCCGCGTGCATGCCCGGGCGGAGACTGGGAGCGATTTCTGCGGTGGTCAGCATGGCTGCGCCTGCCAAACCGCCGCAGACGGCCTTGGCCAGCGTCATCACGTCGGGCGTAACCCCGAAATGCTGGTAGGCGAACCAATCGCCCGTCCGGCCGCAGCCGGTCTGAACCTCGTCGAAGACCAGCAGCAACTCGTGCTCGTCGGCGAGTTGTCGGAGGCCGGCCAGGAAACCGTCCCCCGGAATGCGGACACCCCCTTCTCCCTGTACCGGCTCGATCATCATGGCAGCCGTTTCGTCGTCGATCAGCCGGGCGACCGCCTCGAGATCACCGTAGGGGGCGTAAACGAACCCGGCCATCAGCGGCCCGAGCCCCTCGTGGTATTTCGGTTGCGCGGTGGCCGTCGTGGAGCCGAGCGTACGGCCGTGGAAACCGCCGTCGAAGGTGATGATTTTGTAACGGTTCTTAGGGGTATGCAGACGAACCAGCTTGATGGCCGCCTCGTTGGCCTCGGTCCCGGAATTGCAGAAGAACGCTTGGCCGCCGAAACTCCGCTCGCTGAGCGCCTTCGCCCACAATCCCTGCACGTCGGTGTACCAGGTATTGGGCACGTGGATCAGTTTGCCGATCTGCTCGCGCACCGCCTCAATGATCGGGGGCGGGCAGTGGCCCAACAGGTTGCAGCCCCAGCCGGGGAAAAAGTCCAGATAGCGGTTGCCCTCGCTATCCCAGACATAGGACCCTTCGCCACGGACGAGGGCGACCGGGAACCGCGTGTAGTTCGGGACGACGTACTTTTCGAAGAGTTGAACCGTTTCCTGGAAACTCATTGAACCGGTTTCCGTCACCACCATCTTCTCGCTCTCCATGGATTTACCCAATGTCGGATGTTGGCCCCTCGGGTCGGACCGCGAAGCCGATCATTCGCGTTCGAGAATCCCGTAAGACACTCGCGGCTCCGAAAAAGTTCACATACCGCGCGCCGGAGCCTCCTGGCCGACTTCACGGACGATTTCGGTGCCGACACCCCGGCTCGTATAGACTTCCAGCAGGAGCGAGTGTCGAAGCCGCCCGTCGATGATGTGGACCTTGCGGACTCCCTTCTCCAAGATTTCGAGGCAGGCCTCGATCTTGGGGATCATCCCGGAACCGATTGCCCCGTTACGGATCATCTCTCTGGCCTCGCGATCGGAGAGCGAGTGCAAGAGCGAGTCGGGATCGTCTTTCCGGCGCCGGACGCCGTTGACATCGCTGAGGAACACAAGCTTCTCGGCTTGCAGGGCTTCGGCAACCGCCATGGCGGCGGTGTCGGCGTTGACGTTGAGCTTGCCCCCCTCGGGCGTCGCGCACATCGACGGGATCACCGGTACGACGCCTTCGCGGCAGAGTTGCAGGACGGCATGGCGATCGACAGACGTCACGCGCCCGACGTGTCCCAAATCGACCGGCTCGCCCCGGCCGTTACTGAGCTGAAGCCGCTCACCGGAGAGCACGTTCTTCGTTCGGAAGTTCAGCGCGCTGGCGCGGCCGCCGAGCATTTCGATCTGCTCGGCCAACTGCTCGTTGATCTCATAGGCCAGAACTCGCTCGACGATCCCCAGGGCGGCTTCATCGGTGTAACGGCGTCCTTCAACGAACCTCGCTTCGAGCCCCGCGGTCGTCATCGCCCTGCTGATGGCCGCACCGCCGCCGTGAACGATGACCGGCTGCATGCCGACCGTCTCCATGAAAACGACGTCCAGCAGCAGGTGGAGCATTGCGTGCGAGTCTTCCATCACGCTTCCACCCAGCTTGATCACGGTAATCTTGCCGCGAAACTGTCGGATCCACTGGAGGGCCTCGATCAAAACGTCGGCCTTCTGGATTGCTTCTTCCAATCGCCGGTCTCCGGGGTATGATGAAGGTCGCAGGTCGAAAAGCTGAAGCCCGCCAAACGACTAAGCGACCGCCTGCTGCCGCAACCTGGCAGAGCGGGTGATTTGACAAAAGCAGCCGGGCTGCTCAGCGCCTTGGCGGGCTGTCGAAAAAACGGTTCCCGCGCGTGGTTCCCTTGCGCCGGGAAAACCCCTTATGGTACATGTCCGCGGACTGATGTCAACTGGCAGCGAAGTTTCTTATTTGTCCGTGGCACCCCCGGGAGAAAGCGGGCCGAGCTACCCGGAACCCTCTTGGTTGGAGATTGCCACGGGACTGGGAGACTGCCGAAAAGGGGGACAGGCGCCGCAATATTTTGTATCTTATGGGACTGCACACTACCACATTGGACTGCGCACTACCACACTTTGAGGAGCCAGTCCCGTTTTCCAGCAGTCTCACCGGGTGCTCTGGCAGGTCACAGGGTTTCCTGGCAAGATATCGAGTTTGCTTACCATTCGCTCCCCGAGCCAACCATGAACGACATGAAGATCTTCAGCGGACGAGCCAACCCTGATCTGGCCCGCCGGATGGCCGACTACTTAGGATTGCCGCTTGGCCGGTTGTCGATCGGCAACTTCCCCGACGGGGAGATCTCCTGCAAGATCGACGAAGACGTGCGTGGCCGGGACGTATTCCTCGTTCAGCCGACCTGTATGCCGGTGAATGAGAACCTCATGGAGTTGCTAATCCTGATCGACAGCTTCAAGCGAGCCAGTGCGGAGAGAATCACGGCCGTTATCCCTTATTATGGTTACGCGAGACAGGACCGTAAGGATGAGGGAAGGGTCCCGATTACAGCCAAGCTCGTTGCGAACCTGATTACTCGGGCGGGTGCCGGTCGCGTACTCACGATGGACCTGCACGCTGCCCAAATCCAGGGGTTCTTCGATATTCCGGTGGATCATCTCTACGCTGCGCCGGTGATCGACGCCCACTTCCAGAACATGGGCTTCCAGGAGGATGAGATTGTCGTAGTAAGCCCGGACGAGGGGAGCATTAAGCGTGCCTTGAGCCATGTTCCGCAGCTCGGCGGCAAGCTGGCGATCGTGGACAAGCGACGGTCGGGCGCGAGTTCGACGAAGCAAGCGAATCTGATCGGCGGCCCGGTGGAGGGGAAAGTGGCTCTCATTTTCGATGATATGATCAGCACGGCCGGCTCGATCACCGGCGCGGCTCACATGGTGAAGAAGGCGGGAGCCAAGTCGATCTATCTAGCCGCCACACACGGCCTTTTGGTCGGCGGCGCCATTCAGCGGCTCCAGGAAGCGCCGGTCGAGGGGCTCGTCATTACGGATTCGATTCCACTCACGCCGGACCGGGCCCTGCCGTTTATTCATGTGCTGAGCGTTGCGCCACTTTTGGGGGAGGCAGTTAAGCGAATTCATCGCAATGAGTCGGTAAGCCGCCTGTTTTTGTGAGGCTGCCGCAAGCACCCCCTGTAAAGGTACCGCAGTGCCCAACGGGCCGCGCGTGGGGCGGAGCGCGGCGCGGTTATCGGTCACCGGCGCGCGGCCCGTTGGGCACTGCGGTTAAACGACGAATTCGCAACAACTTAGGACCTTTGCAGGGGTGGTTGCCGCAAGTGGGCGGGCCCCGCCGAGACGGGAAAGCGATACGGACGGGGTTGAAATTTGCTGGAATTCTTTCACAATAACCAGTTTCGCCCTTAGACGGTTTCGAGGTGCTATAGAGGACTGCCATGGCGGAGACATTGAACGTTCAGATCCGAGAGACCCGGGGCAAGCGGCGCGCCCGGCGTCAGCGCGAAGCCGGATTCATCCCCGGTGTCCTTTACGGTCACGGGGAAGAAACGGTAAGCCTTTCGCTGGCGGCCAGTGAACTGGACACGGCGCTGCGACATGGTAGCCGACTGGTTCAACTCGCCGGCGCTGTGGCCCAGCAGGCTTTCATCCGAGAACTGCAGTGGGATACGTGGGGTGCCCATGTACTTCACGTCGATTTGACACGGGTGTCGGCGCACGAAAAGGTGGAAGTCCGCGTTCCGGTGGAACTTCGCGGCGAAGCTCCGGGGGTGAGGCAGGGCGGCGCAATCGAGCAGCCGGTCCACGAGTTGGATGTCGAATGCGAGGTTACGGCGATTCCGGAAAAAATCGAGGTGAATGTCAACCATCTTGAGTTGGACCAGTCGATTACGGTAGCGGACCTCAAGCTCCCGCCGACGGTTCGCGTTCTGGAAGAGGCGTCGGTGGTCGTCGTCCATTGCGCCGTGCCGGCCGAGGTGGTCGAGGAGGAAGGGCCCGCGGAAACCGCGGAACCGGAGGTTATCGGCCGTAGGAAGGCGGAGGAGGAAGAGGAGGGATAGGCGCATCGCTGTCGGGAACGAATTGACATGTCGGGATGCGGCGGAGAGCTTCGACCGTGAAACTGGTCGTCGGTTTAGGGAATCCAGGACGCCGCTACGAAGGCACCCGACATAATGTGGGGTACAGGGTACTGGCCGAATTGGCCCGGCGGCACGCGTGCGGCCGCCCCAAAATCAAATTCCAGGGCGAAGTGGTCGATGCGGACTTGGCGGGCGAGCGGGCGCTGCTGCTCAGCCCGACAACGTACATGAATCTTAGCGGCGCAAGTGTACTGGCGGCACGCGATTTCTACCACGTGCCGCTGGACGATATTCTGGTGATCTGCGACGACATGAACCTGCCCTCGGCGAAGTTGCGGGTTCGTGCAGGCGGGTCAGCGGGTGGCCAGAAGGGGCTGGCGGATATCATTCGCCGACTTGGCGACGAGCAGGTGCCTCGGCTTCGAGTCGGCATTGGCGCCCCGCCCGATGGGTGGGATGCGACGAATTACGTTCTGGCTCGGTTTACGGCTGAAGAGGCCGAGGGGATTCAGAAAGCGATCTCAAACGCGGCGGATGCAGTCGTCGTCTGGGCCCGTGAGGGCGTCCAGCGATGCATGAACGAATACAACTGACGCACACGGACTCAGCGAAACAACCAAGGCTTACGAGGAGTACTGTTTTGGCTTCCACGGTATACGAAGGGATGTTCATTCTGGATTCCGGGCGGTACAGCCGGGATTCCGAAGGGGTGTCGGCAGCGATCTCTGGAGTGATTGGCCAATTCGACGGCGAGGTGTTGGTCAGTCGACTGTGGGAAGAACGCCGACTGGCGTATCCCATCGAGGGGCAGCGAAAGGGCACTTACTGGCTTACCTACTTCCGACTCGATTCGCGCAAGCTTGCCGAGGTCCAGCGGCACTTTCAATTGAACGACAGTATTTTGCGGTTCCTGTTTCTCAAAGTGGACCCGCGAATTGTCGACACGCTCGTGGAGCATGCGCGAAGCGGTCACGTGGTAGCGCCCAGGGAGGCCGTCGAAGAGAGCTCGGAAGACGGCCAGAAGCCCCGCCGCGACCGAGAGAAAGAGAAAGTGGGTGCGGGCAGCCGAGGCCGCACTCAGGAATACGTTGCCGGCCACGACGAAGCTGAGGAGGAGGAGTAGTCCAGCGGGCCCCTCTCCGGACTAATTGTGCGCGGGCAAGCGTGCGGCTAGCGTGGATGAGGCACCTGCCCCAACGGTCGGGCGGTCCACGGCTTTTCGTTGCTTTTGCACGTCGACAACTGCAGGAGTTGGTAATCATGGCGAGCTACAACCGCGTGGTGCTACTGGGAAATCTGACACGAGACCCGGAGTTGCGATACATCCCGAGCGGGACTGCGGTATCGGAGATCGGTCTGGCGGTCAACGAACGCCGCAAGAATGCCAGCGGAGAATGGGTCGACGAGACGACTTTCGTCGACATCACGTTGTGGGGCCGAACGGCGGAAGTGGCCAGCGAGTATTTGAGCAAAGGATCGCCTGTTCTTATTGAAGGCAGGTTGAAACTCGATACGTGGGAAACCAACGACGGGCAGAAACGTTCCAAGCTGAAGGTGGTCGGTGACCGGATGCAGATGCTTGGCCGAGCCGGCGAGGGCGGCGGTGCAGGTGGTGGAGCGGGTGCGGGCGGCAGCGGCAGTCGTCCGGCGGCCCGACGCGAGCGATCCAATGAATACAGCCAGCCGGTTCCGGATAACGATCAGTACGATTCCCCGGGTGGTCCCCCGGAAGACGATATTCCTTTTTGACACGTGTGCGGCAGCGAACCGCTTCCGGCGGCTGCCGTTTCATCAAGATACGATCAAAGGTTGAGAATCCATGGCGAAACCTACGGTTCAACAGGCGGCGCGCCGCAAGCATCATCGACAAGGGAGTCGGCTTCCCAAAGGCCCCAACGGAGGCATCCAGTTATTGCTGGTTCAACCGGTCGAGCACCTCGGCAGCCAGGGCGATGTGGTTGAGGTTAAGCCGGGGTATGCAAAGAACTATCTCATACCGCAGGGCCTGGCGACGATCGCGACCGAGCACCACAGGCGGATGATCGAGAAACACCGGGCCCGACTGGCTGAGATCCAGAAGGCGCGTCTGGCCGGGTTGAAGTCGTTGGCTGCCGACTTGGCGCGTCAGAGCGTTACGATCGAAGCCAATGCGAATGACGAGGGGCATCTGTACGGCTCCGTCGGGTCTCATGAGATCGTTGCGGCTTTGAAACGCAACAGCATTACGTTGACTCCCGACCAGATCCGCCTGGAAGGCCCGCTCAAGGAGTTGGGGCTGTACACGGTTCGCGTTCACCTCGCTCCGGAACTGGATGCGGAGGTGAAGGTCTGGGTCGTGCCTGCGGTCGGCGAAGGTGCGCCGGACCAGGCGAGTTGATCGCGCTTGAGGGATTTCGGGAAGACGGACCGCCATGGCTACTTACGGACGTGTTGAAGCCGGCCACAGCCGCCCCGCGGTCACTTCCGAAATCCTCGACCGACTACCACCGCAGAACCTCGACGCGGAGCGGTGCGTCCTGGGCAGCCTTCTTTTGGACTCGGGCATGTGCGACGAAGTCGTGCTGCTGCTGCGGACCGAGGATTTCTACTCGACCGTCCACCAGAAGCTTTACGGCCACATCGTGGCGATGCACGACGAAGGGAGCCGCATCGACACCGTTTTGCTGGTGGAGCGGCTCAAGCAGGCCGGTGACTACGAGGCCCTCGGCGGGGCGGAGTACCTGCGGGAAGTGCTCAACTCCGTTGCGGTTGCCGCTCATGCCGTTTATTACGCGAAGATTGTCCGCGATAAAGCTACCCTGCGATCGATCATCCACGTCAGCACGGAGATCCTGCGGGATGCTTACGACCCGGCAATCGAACCCCGGGAGATGATCGGGCTGGCGGAGGAAAGGATCTTCGCCGTTCACGACTCACGGAGCAGCGATCAGTTGGCGAGCATGCACGACGTGCTCGTCGAGGCATTTGCCCACATCGACAAGCGAATGGAGCAAGGCGGCGCAACGGGCGTTCCGACCGGTTATGTCGACATGGATAACATGACCGGCGGACTGCACGAATCCGAACTGCTCATCCTGGCGGCCCGTCCGAGCATGGGCAAGACGGCACTCGCCACGAATATCGCCGATCATGTGGCGGCGGAGGCGCAGGGGTGTGTGCTATTTGTCAGCCTGGAAATGGCCCGGCTGGAGTTGGCCCAGCGCATGCTTTGCTCTCGCGGCGAAATCAACGGCAAGAAGTTCCGCGGCGGCTATCTATCGGGCGAGGACCGCGACCGTCTGGTTGAAGCGTCGGCAAAGCTCAGCAAGGCGCCGCTGTTTATCGACGACACACCCAGCCGGACGGTGACGGAGATCGCTGCCGCCGCGAGACGGCTGAAGCGTCGCCAGGGTTTGGCTCTCCTGGTAATCGATTATCTGCAACTCATCGAGCCTGAGAATCCTCGGGATCCCCGCCAGGAACAAGTTGCCAAAATCGCTCGCCGGCTGAAGGGGCTTGCCCGCGAACTCAACGTTCCGGTCCTTTGTCTGGCTCAGCTCAACCGGCAGGCGGAAGCGACCAAGGACAATCGGCCCCGGCTGAGCCATCTCCGAGAGTCCGGTGCGATCGAGCAGGACGCGGACGTGGTCATGTTCGTCCATCGCGAGGAATACTACCACACGCGCGAAGAGGCCAAAGAGATGGATATCGTCGGGCAGGCGGAAATCATCGTGGCCAAGCAGCGCAACGGCCCCACGGGCGAAATCAAGCTCCACTGGGTCCAGGACTTCACGAAGTTCAAGAACGCGGCGCAGAAGGCGTACGACGAATTCGAGCAGTTCGGTGACAACTTCTAGCATCCGGTCCGACGGCGCGGGACAAACGCCGGGGACTACCGCTCCGCCCCGTTTGGGAGAGAAAACGCCCATGACCCTCCGCCAGCAGCAATTCGACCCGTTTGGCGCTCGCGACACCTTCAGCAGCCCCAGCGGCGAGATCGGCATGTACCGCCTCAGCCGACTGGAAGATGCCGGGCTGACCACAATCGCCAAGCTGCCATTTTCGATACGGCTGTTGGTCGAGTCCGTGCTGAGGAACTGCGACGGGTTCGAGGTGCGGGAAGAAGACGTCAAGAATCTCGCCAAATGGGATGCGGCGGCCCCGGCCGGGGTGGAGGTGCCGTTCAAGCCGGCGCGGGTCATACTGCAGGACTTCACGGGAGTGCCCGCCATGGTTGACCTGGCGGCGATGCGGAGCGCAATAAAACGCCTCGGCGGAGATCCGAAGAAGATCAATCCCCTGATTCCAGCCGACCTTGTGATCGACCATTCGGTCCAGGTCGACGTGTTCGCTTCGGCCGGGGCGCTTGAGCGAAATATGGAATACGAATTCCAGCGCAACCGGGAGCGCTATGAGTTCCTGCGTTGGGGACAGAAGGCGCTGGACAACTTTCGCGTGGTCCCGCCGGGACTGGGTATCGTCCACCAGGTCAATCTCGAGTTTCTTGCCAAGTGCGTTTTCCTCCGTGAAGACAGTCGTGGGCGGGTAGCGGTACCGGATACGCTGGTCGGCACCGATAGTCATACGACGATGATCAATGGACTGGGAGTCCTTGGGTGGGGCGTCGGCGGGATCGAGGCCGAGGCCGCAATGCTCGGGCAACCGCTCTACATGCTGATGCCGGAAGTGATCGGATTCGAACTGACCGGCTCGCTGCCGGCGGTGGCGACGGCGACGGATCTGGTGCTTACCGTGACTGAGATTCTCCGCAAGCAGGGGGTCGTCGGCAAGTTCGTCGAGTATTTTGGCTCCGGGGTGTCCACGATGAGACTGGCCGACCGGGCGACCATCGCCAACATGTCGCCGGAATATGGTGCGACGATGGGATTCTTTCCGATCGACGACCAAACCCTTCTTTATCTGCGTGAGACGGGCCGGACTGACGAGGAGGTGGAACTGGTCGAGCGGTATGCCAAGGAGCAGCAACTCTTCCGCACGGATTCGTCGCCGACGCCGAGCTATACGACACTTCTGTCGCTCGATTTGTCCACGGTCGAGCCGAGCCTGGCCGGCCCGAAACGCCCGCAAGACCGCGTGGCGCTTCGTGCGATGAAGGAGGGCTTTCACCGAACGCTGCGAGCACCGTTGAGTCAACGGGGCTTCGCGTTGTCGGAAGAGGATCTGAAGCGGACCGCCGAGATCCGCGACAACGGGCGTTCCACGGTCGGACACGGCGCCGTGGTGATTGCGGCGATTACGAGCTGCACGAATACGAGCAATCCGAGCGTGATGCTGGCAGCCGGACTGCTCGCGAAGAAGGCGGTCGAACGGGGACTCACCGTGCCATCGTACGTAAAGACCAGCCTGGCGCCCGGGTCGCGGGTCGTAACGGATTACCTTCAGCGGGCCGGACTCGACAAAGAACTGGAGCGTATAGGCTTCCATACCGTGGGCTACGGATGCACGACCTGCATCGGCAACAGCGGACCGCTGCCGGAGCCGGTGGCACAAGCCGTTGCGGAGGGCAACCTGGTCGCGTCGGCCGTGCTCAGCGGCAACCGCAACTTCGAAGGCCGGATCAACTCCGCGGTGAAGGCAAACTACCTGGCAAGCCCGCCGCTTGTCGTCGCCTACGCCCTGGCCGGCACGGTCGATATTGACCTGATATCGGAACCGCTCGGCACCGGAAGCGACGGCAAGCCGGTCTATTTGAGAGACGTTTGGCCCAGCCAGGAAGAGGTCCATCAAGTGATGGCCGAAGCGGTACACCCCGAGATGTTCCGCGCCCAGTACGGAAGCGTCTTCGAGGCGAATCCGAAATGGAACGGTTTGCCGGTCGCGGGAGGCGAACTGTACGAGTGGGATTCCGAAAGCACGTATATCCAGGAGCCGCCGTTCCTGTTGGATCTGGCTCCGGACCCCGGGCCGATCAAACCGATTCGGGACGCCCGCGTCCTGCTGGCCTTAGGCGACTCGGTGACGACCGATCACATTTCGCCGGCCGGGAGCATTGCCAAGGACAGTCCGGCGGGACGCTATCTTCAAGAGCATGGCGTGAAGCCGGTCGACTTCAACAGCTATGGTTCGCGCCGCGGGAACGATCGGGTGATGACTCGCGGAACATTTGCCAATATCCGTATCCGGAACCAGTTGGCGCCCGGCACGGAGGGCGGAATCACGCGTCATCTGCCGGACGGCCGAGAGATGGCCGTCTACGAGGCAGCCGTTGAGTACCAGCGGGAGGGGGTTCCTCTGATGGTTCTGGCGGGAGCAGAGTATGGAACCGGGAGTAGCCGCGATTGGGCAGCCAAGGGCACCTACTTGCTCGGCGTCCGAGCGGTGATCGCGTCGAGCTACGAACGCATCCATCGAAGCAACTTGGTCGGAATGGGAGTTCTGCCGCTGCAATTTGCCGAGGGGACGTCTTGGCAGTCGCTCGGGTTGACCGGTGAAGAAGTCTTCGATATCCCGGGGCTGAATGACGGCTTACGTCCGGGCAGCGACATGGCGGTAATTGCCACCAGAGGCGGCGACAATGTGACGGAATTCCACGTCAAAGTGCGAATCGACACACCGGTCGAACTCGACTACTACCGTCATGGTGGTATTCTTCAGGCGGTGCTGCGCAAACTCCTGAAATAGGGCGCCGCAGGAGAGCAGAACCATCGCTCGCGAGGGGTTTGTGGCCATTTGCCCGGAGGAGAATTCCGCCCGGCCGGGTTTGCTTGTTCGGCTGTTTGGTTGTTCGGCTTGGGGACGAGGTCACGACCGCTGAGCCAATTCCTGACCGACAAGCTCGAGGTCGCGGTGATAAAAGCGAATGGCTTCAGCAGGACTGAGGTTGAAGATCGCGCGCCCGTCAGTTTCCCAGTGATCGCCATCGAGGCGAAAGACGGCCGTCGCGGCCCGAAGATTTCCAATTATGTCGGACGCAACGGACGAACTGTCGAAGCCGCCGCTTTCGATTTCGATCGTCACCGCAACGAAAGCGGTCAGTTCGCCCGTTTGACGGTTTCGAGCATAGGTGACGCCGTTGTCAAAGTCGCAGTCGCTCCAGCGAGGATGGTCGGGTTTGGCGTTGGCCATGCCGAGGTGGACAAACTTTGCCTCCAATCGCTCCCGCTGCCGGTGAAAATCACGGCAGGCTTCCGCAAACCGAATTTCCCGCAGAGTTGACCGAATCGGTCGCCAAATAAGAACTAGACCGCCTACGAAGAGAATAGCAGCCAGGCAAATCCACCAATACTCGCCCATAACGGAACCCCTCGATAGCTGTAAACACAGCCCGTTGGATCTCCCTAGTTCATTCGTCATTTTAAGCGAAATGCATCACCGATTGCAAGGATCCCCCTCGCAAATTCCGCGCCTTGGGGCCCATATGTCGATCGCAGGTGGATACCACAAGGCGATCGAACGGGGTGTTGTCTGCGGGTGCCGATGTGTCCAGTTGTTCACAAAGAACAGCAACCGGTGGTATGCCAAGGAGATTACGCCGGCAGAGAGCCAGACGTTCCGCACGGCACTGGCCGAGTCGGGACTTTGCGACGCGATCGCGCACGACTCGTACCTGATCAATCTTGCCACGCCCGACAAGACACTCTGGAAGAAGTCGATCGACGCTTTTGTTGTCGAACTGCATCGGGCAGAGATACTCGGCATCTCATACGTCGTTACCCACCCAGGGTGCTATATGGGGAGTAGTGAATCTGCCGGCCTGAGACGGGTGGCGAAGGCGCTGGACAGAGTGCATGCACAAACTCGCGGGCTTGCCGTGCGTTGCCTCCTTGAGACGACCGCCGGGCAAGGAACAAGCCTTGGCCATCGCTTCGAACATCTCGCGGCCATTATCGACAGAGCGAATGCTCCCGATCGGCTTGGCGTCTGCTTTGACACTTGCCATGTCTTTGCCGCCGGCTATGCCCTGGCGGGAAAGAGAGCGTACTGGGCAACGATGAAGGAGTTCGATCAGATCGTCGGCCTGGGTCGGATCAAGGCGTTTCATCTCAACGACAGCGTGCGAGACCGCGGCAGCCGAATCGACCGTCACGCGCACATCGGGCGCGGGCGCATGGGGCTGGAACCATTTCGGCTGCTACTCAACGACCGTCGGCTGGCCGATGTTCCCATGTATCTGGAGACTCCCAAAGGCGAGGAAGACGGAGCTGATTTCGACAGAGTCAATTTGGCGACGCTTCGCGGGTTGGTCGAGGAAGGGGGATGAGTTCGGTCTTTGAGCCCTGCTGACGGAATGCGGCATGGTGCGGTCGATGGTGTTTTAAGTCTCAGAGCCTATCCCAAAACCGTCGGAGGAGAGGGGTACAGGCACATTTTGCTCCGAAGACTCCGCAAAATGAGCCAGTCCCCGATGGTTTTGGGATAGGCTCTGAGATTGAGTGCGGCGACGGGGAGACCCGGTAAATCAAGTTGGTTGACCCCTCCGCAACCGGCCGGTAGATTACCTTTTGAGCTTTGCCGGTGCGAGAATCCGCCGCCTTGACGGAACCGTTCCCCCGCTGCGAGAGAGCCATGGGGATAGGGCTGACCTACTTCAAACGTTTTCGAATGGAGATCGATCTGGAGGATCGAGATTTCTCCTGGCCGTCCGTTCCACCCCGCTATACGTTTCTCGCATGGGATCCGTCGCTACTGGACGCGCACGCCAGGGTGAAGTTCCTCAGCTTTCGGAACGAAATCGATGCCCATGTCTTTCCGTGTTTCACGGAGTTCGCGGGTTGCCAGCGTTTGATGCATGAGATCGTGCATAAGCCCGGCTTCCTTCCTAGGGCGACTTGGCTGGCGATCTACATGGGCGGCGGGCGGCCGGAGCATTGTGGAACCGTCCAGGGCATTCGTGACCGATTCGGACTCGGCAGCATTCAGAATCTCGGGATTATTCCGAGCCACCGCGGGCAGCAAGTGGGAACGGCTTTGCTTTTCCGCTCGTTAGCCGGGTTTCGCGAGAGCGGCTTGAACAGGGTTCATTTAGAGGTGACGGCGGATAATCGGGCCGCCATTCGGCTTTACCGGCGGCTCGGATTTGATACGGTGAAAACCGTCTTCAAAGCGGCTGAAGTTGCGTACTCGTAGGCCCCCGATCGCCCGAGGGTCGCAGTCGCGACGGCGGATCGGTACAATTCGTTTTCTCGCGATGTTTTTGTCGCCGGCTTCCCCCTAAGGAGTAGATGTGACTGAGTCGATCCACAGCCATCGTTTCTCCAATGGTTTGGTGCTGATTGCCGAGACCATGCCTTGGCTCGATTCGGCTGCATTCACCCTTTTGGTACCAGCGGGTTGCATCCACGAGCCTGCCGACCGGGGCGGCCTGTCCGGTTTCACCTGCGAGATGGCTCTCCGCGGAGCGGGCCCGCGCGACAGTCGCCGATTTGTCGAGGACTTGGACAATCTGGGCGTCGAGTGGTCCGATTCTGTGTCCACGGCCCGTACCAGTTTCAGCGGAGCGACGCTTGCCGACAATCTGGCCGGCGCGCTGGAGATCTTCGCCGACCTTGTCCAGCGGCCCCACCTGCCGGAAGAGCAATTGGAGGCGGGTCGGCTGGTGATGCTTCAGGATCTGCGGGCGGTTGAGGACGAACCCGCGCAGAAGGTGATGATCGAAGTCCAGCGTCGCCATTATCCCGATCCGTGGGGGCGTCCTTCCCAGGGCGATGAGGCGGCGATCGAGTCGATTGGGATCGAGGAAATCCGCCGGCATTTCGAGCGCCACTATCGTCCCAACGGCGCCATTCTGGGCGTTGCCGGACGTTTCGACTGGTCGGCGCTGAAGGACACGATCCAGAGGGTGCTGGGCGACTGGAAGCCGGGCGCCGAAGCGAACATTGCTGAAGGCGATTGCGGAAGAAGGGCCGACCACATCGAACAAGAAACGAAGCAGACGCACATTGGCATTGCTTACGACACGGTCCCGTATCGTGATCGCGATTATTTCCAGGCCTGGGGAGCGGTCGGCGTTCTGGGCAGCGGTATGAGTTCACGGCTGTTCACGGAGGTCCGCGAGCGCCGGGGGCTCTGCTACCATGTTGACGCCAGCTACCATTCGCTGCTGGATCGGGCAGGCGTATTCTGCTATGCCGGGACGAGTGCCGAGCGGGCGCAGGAGACGCTCGATGTCATGCTGCGGGTATTGACCGACTTGGGCCGCGGCATTGATGGGGCCGAGTTGGATCGGCTGAAAGCCCGTATCAAGAGCGGCCTGATCATGCAACAGGAATCGAGCGCTGCCCGCAGTTCGATGATTGCGGTGGATTGGTATCATCTGGGCCGCGTGAGGACACTCGACGAAATCGGCCGGATCGTCGACGGATTGACCCCCGATTCAATCAACGGCTATTTGGCGAAACGGCCGCCGGCAGACTTCACCATCATGACTTTGGGACCGCGTCCGCTGGAGGTGACCGTTGGAGTTCCTTAAACACACGCTGGCGAACGGGCTCGAAATCGTGGGGGAGGTCAATGGCAACGCCCGATCCGTGGCCATGGGTTTCTTCGTGCAGGCCGGTTCGCGCGATGAGCGCGAACGGATTTCTGGAGTGAGCCATTTCCTGGAACACATGGCCTTCAAAGGCACACCCACGCGCACGGCGTTGGACGTGAACCGCGAGTTCGACGAGATGGGCGCCCGTTACAACGCGTCGACCAGCGAGGAGACTACACTTTACTACGCCGCCGTCATTCCCGAATGCCAGGACCGCGCGGTGCGGCTCCTGGCGGATATTCTGCGGCCCTCGCTGCGGGAGGACGACTTCGAGACGGAGAAGCAGGTCATTCTCGAAGAGATCCGCGTTTACGAGGACCAGCCGCCGTTCGGGGCGGACGAGAAATGCAAGGCGGCGTATTTCGGCTCGCACCCCTTGGGCAAGAGCGTTCTGGGCACCGCCGACAGCGTCACTGCGCTGACGGCCGAGGCGATGCGCGACTATTTTCAACAGCGCTACAGTCCTTCGAACATTGTGCTGGCTGCGGCAGGGAGAATCGATTTCGACTCGCTGGTGGGCGCCGTCGAAGACGGCTGCGGCGGCTGGGCGCGTTTCGACGCCAGTCGGTCCGTCTTGCCGGCCGACCCCAATCAGGGTTTCCTCACCCTGCACAAGCCGGAATCGATGCAGCAGTACATGGTCCAGATGTCCGACGGACCGGCCGGCTCGGAAAAGGATCGCTACGCGGCCAAGCTTCTGGCTCGGATTCTCGGTGATGACTCCGGCAGCCGGCTCTACTGGGCCCTCGCCGATCCGGGGCTGGCGGAGCACGCCGTGCTGCGCCACTATGAGTACTTGGGAACGGGACTGTTCGTTACGTACATGAGTTGCGACCCAGAGCGCACCGCGGACAATCTCCAGGTGATTCTTGATGTCTACCGGGGTGCCGAGAAGGACGGGTTTGCCGAGGAGGAACTCGCGCAGGCGAAGAGCAAAGTCAGTTCACGGGTGGTTCTCTCCTCGGAGCGGCCGATCGGGCGGCTGTCGTACGTGGGCAACGAGTGGATCCAGCACCGGCGCTATCGATCGGCCCGCGAGGTCCTGGACACGATCGCGTCGATTCGCGTGGAAGATGTCCGAGGGATCCTGCAGCGATATCCGCTGTCCCGCAATACCACGGTGACGATCGGGCCGCTCGCGGTCGTCGAGCAACCCAAGTGAAGCCGACCCCTACCGCCGGAACCGTAGCAACCGGTCAAGCACTGATCCGTCGGCCGCCTCCTCCGGGATGGTTACGACCGGCGGCAATGGCACGACGATGCCTGAAGCCTTTCGTGCCGACCCCGATGCGGGTCTGCTCGGAGGCGGCTCCATGACCGGCATGTAACGGTCAACGATCTCCGGAGGAGTCGCCGTGATCGGTGGCGTATTGGTCAGCGGCACTTCCGTGGGCACGACGGACGTATTCGGGTCCGCAGTCGGGTGGGGAATGGGCGTGGCGGCGACTTCCGGGGCCGCGACGGGCGGAGACGTTGCGGGTTTGGACGTTTCTTCTGCGGGTGCCGTGTGACCGGTGGGAACGACGGACGATTGACCGGTCGGCTGCTTTTCTGCAGGCTGAGGTTTTTTTGGTGCCGCCTGGGAAAGCTGATCGGCAGGCTGCTGGGCGATCTGCGGCTCATTCTCGGCGGGTTCGACGAAGTAGGCTTCATCGGCGACGGAGACTTCCTCTCGGTCCTGCTGCCGTTTTTTACTCAGGTCGACCAAAGGAATATCCAGCTTTCCGCCCGTGGGGGCAAATTCGGTCCCCTCATAGATGTTGCCGCGCTGAAACGGACCAGCGCCGAACACCCAAAAGTCTTTGCCTTTGCTTTCGGCGGCCACGACGCCTGACTGCCACACGGGGCGTCCGGTCTTTCGGTTGTAGGCAAAGACAGCGATCTTGCTGGTGGCCTGTTGTTCGGTCTTCTTCATTAAGGGAATCTCCGGGATGCTACTCGGCACGCCCGGCATGGCGGCCACGCTGGGGATGGTGGTGGCTGGCACCCCAAAGAGGACGTCGTGACGGTCGGTGCCGACCGCCCCGGCGCGGACCTCCACGACGTAGTCGGCCTCGTCTCGTTTTTCTTTGAGCAAGGCCCCGTTGGCGAGCAGGTGTTGGCGAAACGTGCTGATGAGGTATGCCGAGTCGACAATGCCTTTTAAAGGGGCATCATCGATGAAGACGGTCTTGCCGGCGAGCGCCCGCACGTCCAGTTCGCTGACCGCCCGGTCCATGGCATCGCTGATCAACAACTGTTCTGTAGCCGTTCGGCTTGTGTCGGTCCACTTGCTGGTGCCGCATCCGACGCTTATTGCCGGAATCAGAGCCATTGCCAGCAACTGGACCCGCATATTGATCTGTCTCGCCCAATGCTCTGGTTAGACTGTGCTTGTCGGCACAACCGACGAGCCAAGAGGTAGGGCGGGATTATAGCGGAACCCGGCGGGTGGCAAAACGTCCGTTTCCAGCCAGCCAACCGACTTCTACTTCTTCAGCGGCACCGGAGTGGGCTCCTGGGCAACGGGCGATTGGGCAATGGTCTCCGGTACATCGGTCGATTCCTCGACTGTTTTCGCCGCAGGTTCCTCTGTCTGAGAGGAAGAAGTGGACGGAGCAGTGGGCGGCGAGATTTTGGCAAGACTGTAAAAATGGGTGGTCTCTTCACTGACCAAACGGGTCCCGAGCGCCTCGCATGATACCTCAGCCCGGCAAACATGATTGCCGGGCGCATCGGCGCGAGCACAGACCTTCAGCATCAGATCCTCGCCGGGAGCAATGTTGGGGATTGTATCGAACACAACCTGCCCGGAGCCGATGCGATTTTGGTGCCCCTCTGCCGAAAAAGGCTCGATACCGTATGAGAAGTAGACCACGACTTCAACGTTTTCTGCAGCCTTGGTGCCACGATTATGAACGTGCAGTTCATAGGTTGTCTCCTGGCCAACCGGCACTGGGCCGGACGGATCGGTGACGCTCAGCGTCAAATCCGCGATGGCTTCGATGCGGGTCATGGCGTCACCTGAGGCAGCGACGTCGTCGTCGGCCTTGGCGAGGACGTTCAGCCGGCCGGAACCGGCCGTGTGGAGATCGCAGGTCAGGAGGAAGACCACCTCTCCGCCCGGGCTCAGGCTCTCTGCAGTCCAGGTGACCTTACGATGATCCGCGTCCGGGAGGCCGCCTTGAACGTTGGTCACATACTTCATTTCCGGCGGCAGCGACGCCGTGACTTCCACGTTCTTGGCCGGGGCATTGCCGGGATTGTTGACACGGATGCGATAAGTTGCGTCGGTGCCGACGTACTGGATTGCCGGAGCTTCCACCGCGACAGCCAAACCCGCCCTGCGGACGAGGATCTTCTCGGCCAAGTGAGCTTCGACGCCGGCGTCGGCTTTTGCATCGACTTTGATGGTCAAGGTGCCGGTGTGGCGTGCGGTAAGTTCCACCTCGACCGCCTTCTTCTCGCCCGCCACCAGATTGCCGAACTGGTGAGTCGCTGGGGGGCCCTGGCTCGGGCCCATCGGAAACAGGGAGAGGACAACGTTTTCGGCACCGCCATTACCGGCGTTGGTGATTTCCAGTCGGTAGATCTCCGGCCTGCCGTAAAGCACTTCCCGAGGGCCATCAAGTTGCATGACCAGGCGCGGCTCCTGGACTTCGATGACCGCTTGGGACGTGGTCGGCTTGTAATCCCATTTCACGGTCAGGTCGAGCGGTCGACTCTCGCGGGGGACGATCTTCAGTATCAGTTTCTCTCGCCCCTCGGCCTCCAGACGGCCGACCTGCCAATGGATTTGAGAGGGAGTTTTGCCGGAAGCGGGCATCGACTCGGCGGATCCTGCTGTGGCTTCCGCGCCGAGCACTTCAACCCACTCCGGCAGATCGATGGTCACTGCGGTATGATCGGCAACGACTTGGCCGGCGTTATAAATGGCTACCTCGTAGTTCGACGCGTTCCCGACGGAGATCCGCCTCGGCCCGACGGTTTCAACGCTCAGCGATGGGCTCTGGCGCGTGAATAAGACATTGGCTGCGCTGTCGGATGCTTCTGAAGGACTTGCCGGTTGGGCCTCACGAACCAGACTCGGTTCCGTGGATCGACTGTGGGCAACGGATAGAGGAGTGTTCAATCCGCCCGCGGCCTGAGCATGGGCGTCGGTCTCCAAGGGCGGGGGCGTCGGTCGAGCCGATTCCGAGTCTGGGGACTCCGGCGTCGGCGCGAGAGATCCTGTATGCGGCGCGTGCTGAAGGCGGCTCGCGGTACGATTGCTTGGGACGGAGGCACTTGGCGCTGCGGTTACCTGTGACACAAGCCCGGGCGGTGTCTTCTGCGTTGCCAATCGGCCCGCACTCTCGTTGGCCTTCGAAGAATCGGTGGGTGTCAGGTTTGCTGAGGGCCGCGGTGCAAGTGTCGGACTCGCAGCCATATGCCCCCCGCCGACAGAGGAGGTTGTGTTCGCGTTGCGGTTGGAAGCTCCACTCTGCGCATTTTCGAGACCAGAGCTTTCCGGCGATCTGGAAAAGGCTGAGCCCCTTATTGCGTTCAGACGCTGGTGAAGTGGACCAGCACCCGGAAGGATGGCCGATGGCGATTCAGGATCGGCGGTGGTTCGTGGTTTTGCGACTGCCGGCCCCGTCCGAGGATCGGCGAACCGATCTGTTGGCAGGAGCGGGGTTGCGTTCCGCTGATCGTAGGAGCGCACTTCGGAGGCCGCCGGCTGGGAGGGTATCGCAGCGTGAGTAACCGCTCGGGTGGTATCACCTCTCGCGCCATGCTGAGGCGCGTTCGGCAACGGGGGGGTGCGGCGCGTGGTTCGATGCCGTTGTTCGATTTTCCGGGGGCCAAACAGAGTTTGGCCGATCTCGCTGAGCAGGCCACCTCCCCCTTGTGCGAGGGATATTGTTGTAGTCGTGAGTGCGACCAAGAACAGAATGGCTGCGGGAACGATCGTACGGCGCATGAGATTACCTGCCCATAAGAACGGCCGGAGAAACTTCCATGATGCGGTATCGGATGAAACGATTTTGAGGGTTTAGCCGACTTTGCAGAATCGACCGCGGAGCGGGCAGCCGGGCGAGACGTCGCCGCGGCAGATCAGAGAAGTCCGGGATTATGAGGAAGACGCCCTCGCACGCACTGCCCCCCTTTAAGGTGATGCAAGGCTTTGTATACTTCCAACCTTTTCCGGATTCACCCAAGACCCTAAGCATCCCTATTGACACATTTGCTGCAACTGGTAATTTGGGATGAATTCGCGCAGAATGCATTGAATGCATAGAGTGTGTGATTTGGGGTATTTTTGGACGAGAGTTTCCCGCAGGGCAGATAAACGGCATCGGAACCAGCGATTCAAAAGTGCTACGTGCCGCAACGCTTCCTGATAACAAATGGCAACATCCGGCTGAATCTTCGGACGCCGCCCGGTCTGCATATCTCGGCGTATCTAGCGTCGGGTTAAAGGCTTAGGCCGTCGACGGGCGCGGTGGCGGTGCTTCTGGCACCGACCGTGCATACGGTCCTCCGCAGTACCACACGGTTCGTGTTTTTCGCCCTCTTGTTGTCCCTTGCGTTTCGAGGATTGCACCTTGCCTAAGATCAGCAGCAGGTCCCGCAGCAAAGCCGTCGCTTCCCAGTCGCACAAATCCGATGGAAACGGGAGAGCGCGGCGAAACGGCGTCCTTTCTGAGAACGTTCGAGGCTTCGACGACTCGTATCACGGTCGCGAGGGATCCAGCATCGACCAGGACAGCGTCCCGGGCGATGAAGACGAGTTCAACGATGACTGCGATTCGGAACCGACCGGCAGCGACGACCACATTGACGACCCGGTCCGCATTTACCTGATGCAAATGGGAGAGATCCCGCTGTTGAGTCGCCGTGAGGAAATCAGCGCCGCCCGGCAGATCGAAAAGAGCCGGATCCGTTTCCGCGACAGCATGCTCGCCAACGATTATATGCTGCAAGCGGCCATTGGACTGCTCGAGAAGGTCCGCGACGGCAGGCTGCGGCTGGATCGTACGGTCGAGGTTTCCGTGACCAACATTCGCGAAAAGCGGCACATCATGGGGCTTCTGGAGCCGAACCTTCAAACGTTGCGCCACCTGCTCAAGCAGAATCGGCACGACTTTCTCGTGGTGATGAATAAGAACTGCCCGATGCGCGACCGCCGGCAGGCCTGGCGCCGACTGGTCCGCCGCCGCAACAAGGCCGTGCGGTTGGTGGAAGAACTGGGTTTGCGGACGCAACGTCTTCAGCCGATTTTGGACAATTTGCGGCAGATCTCCGGGCGAATGAGCGTCTTGCTGGAAGACCTGAAAGTGCTGCGGCGAAATCCGGCGGCCGTGGATCGTGTCCGGGAAGTGCGTCGGGAACTCCGCTATCTGATGTCGATCACGCTGGAAAGCCCGTCGACTCTTGCTCGGCGCATGGCCAAAACGGATGCTCTTCAGGAGACATATGACGCAGCGAAGCGAAGACTCTCCGCCGGCAATCTCCGCCTGGTGGTTTCGATTGCCAAGCGTTACCGCAACCGTGGCCTGAGCTTCCTCGATCTGATCCAGGAGGGCAACACCGGACTGATGCGGGCAGTCGACAAGTTCGAGTACGCTCGCGGTTTCAAGTTCTCGACCTATGCGACGTGGTGGATCCGGCAGGCAATCACCCGCGCCATTGCCGACCAGAGCCGTACGATCCGGGTACCGGTGCACATGATCGAGACGATGAGCAAGGTTCGGACCGTGACGCGCGATCTCTTGCAGTCAAACGGCTGTGAGCCGTCGCTGGAAGACACGGCTTGCGCTGCCGGCCTGTCGGTCGACGAAACCCATTGCATCCTTCAGATGAGCAAGCAGCCGCTGTCGCTCGACCAACCGGTCGGCGAGCACGACGACAGTTATTTCGGCGAGTTCCTGGAGGATTACCGGGAGGAGGATCCGCTGTACGACATGCACCAGGAACTGCTCAGGAATCGCATCGCCGACGTCCTCGCCGCACTGAACTACCGGGAACGCGAGATCATCCGCCTTCGCTACGGGCTGGCCGACGGCTATGCCTACACGCTTGAGGAGGTCGGCAAGATCTTCTCGGTTACCCGCGAGCGGGTTCGGCAGATCGAGGCCAAAGCGGTCCGGAAACTGCAGCACCCCGTCCGGTCGCGCAAGCTGTGCGGTTTTCTCGAATACGCCGCGATCAGCAGTTCGGAACGAGTCGTGATCGAGCAGACGGCCGTCGAGAGCACCTGAGAGCAACCGATCTGCCTATGCGGCCGGTTTTCCCGGCGGCAACTCGAAGTCGGCTGCAAAGAGCTTATCCAGAGCCTGCAAGGCTTCTTCGGCGTCCGGACCATCTGCCGTAAGAAGGAGCTCCATCCCTTCACCGGCCGCCAAGGTCAGCAGTTGGAGAACATCCCGCGCATCGACCGTCCGGCGTCCGCAGCAGACACTGATCTTCGACTGGAAGCGGCGAGCGGTGGTTGCAATCGCCACACATGGACGCGCATGCAGGCCAGCGGGACGGGCGACGACCACCTTTCGGCTCGCGGAACTCTTCAACAAAGCTGAGCCCTCCTGAGCGCCATCCGCGACTCCAGCCCTGCCACTTCACCGCTTTCCCCGCGGTGCAAAGGAGGGCTGCTGGAGCGGATCATAATTCGTTGCTGCAACCGATTCAATACGCGTCCCGCTCGGAAATCGTCGTCGCTTTGGAAGCAAGTGACGTCGCTCTGACTGCATTGTCAGGTCGGGGCCCCAGGATGCCGCTGCCAGGTGTTTCGCGAAGTAGCTGCGGGAAAAGCACTTACGGAAAACGTCCTCCGAGTGGCACACCGGTTGCACATGTCGGTGGCGTGGCGGTAATCTGGTCGACCTGACAGAGCGTTTCCGACTTTACCCCTGGCCGAGAGGAGAAAAACAGTGAGATGCGCGGCGATTGTTTTGGCAACCTTGGTAGCGATCACCTTAACGGCTGGTACGGCTTCGGCCGACCACGGGCCATCGAAAAGCTCGGCGGTGACTGTTCAATTGGTCTCGCACGGGCACCATGGCCACCACGGACACCATGATCACCACGGAGGCTGGCACCGGCCTCACGGCGGTTACGGCCCGCCGGCGATCGTGCATCCGGTTCCGGCGTATCCGCCGGTGTACTACGGATATCCCTACAGCAGTTACCGGTACGGGTATTACTCGTACCCGAGAAGCAATTTCCATTATCATGGGCGGAATTTTGGCTTCTCGATCGGCTTTTGACGGGGCGGATGGGAGTCGTGGCATGTACTGCCACACTCGCCATGCATCCCGTAATGACCGGACGGGCAGTCCGATGGGGCTGCCCGTCCTAAGACTTGTGAAGCGACTCTCTTGAACGGAGAGCAAGGAGGAATGTCATGAAACGTGTTGCACTTGCACTCGCCGCGGCAGCGGCGTTGGGATTGAGCAGCAGCTCGGCCTTGGCCGAGTCATCCCGTTTCGACGGGAAGAACCAAGCCGAGACTCGATTGGTCCGCGACGGACATCGCGGACACCGTCACCATCACGGCTATCACGGGCGACACGGCCACCGGCACTTCGATTGGCACTCGCCCTACTGGAATTACGGGCCTCGCTATCGCTATAGCTACCCAAGCTATCGATACGGGTATTACAGCCACCCCTACTCTTACCGGTACTATAGCAGTCCCGGGTTTTATATGTACGGGCCGCGATATGGCTTCTCGTTTGGGTTCTGACAAGAACCCGGGCAAGAATGGCAAACGTCTTGCTTTTGAGAATGCCTTCCACGGGGGGTAAGTGTCCTAGCAACCGGGCGACATCGTTTTCTACGCCCGCGAAGGACGCTTGTCCCCTTCGGCCTTTGGCCTCGTCCGTCACTGGGGTGAAACATTTCCGGTTGCCGTTGCTGCCGCGGGATCGATTTCGGTACGGCCGCCCAGCAGATTGTCGACCACCATATTGTCGCGGCCACCGGTGAGTTTGAGGGCCATCCAAGTTGATTCCGGGGCAGCATTGTGAATCAGGCAGTCGGATACGCGACTGTTGCTGACATCTTTCATCACCAGCCCGGCATGGTCGCAGTCGACGATCGTGCACCCGGACAAGTTCACGCGGCGGCAGTTTTCTATAACGAGCCCGCCCTCCGACCGCCGCACGCCGTTAATATGCAGGCCGTTGATGGTCACGTCGTCGCAATTGCTCAGCAGCATCGCATTGTCGGCCTTATCTTCATCACGATAACGGGGGTGCCGGTCAAAAGTATTAACGCCGATGGTGACATTGGAACTGTCCGTGATCCGCATGCTGTGGCAATAGCCGGTGCCGACCGTGTTGCCGGTGATCGATACGGTGCGAGCTTTCTGAATGTCGATGTTCGTCTCCGTGTCGGTGAACACGTTGCCGGTGATTGTCAGAAAGCCCCAGTTCCGTGTACCATCCGGGGCGGCGCCGATGAAGCGAACGTTGGCGGAGTCGTCCCCGCCGGGATGCTGGAGGGTACAACCGGTGATGGCCACCTCGGCCACACCCGCGACGGCACCCGCGCTGTCAAGGAGGATGTTCTGCAAGTTGGCCTCGATGTCGCAGCCGCTGACGTGCAGATTGCGGACGTTGCCGCCGCGGACGACGATTCCACCGCCGCCGTTGTAGCTTATATGGGAGCACGCGACGTTGATCTGGTGGAGATCTACGCTGTCCAGGTAGAGTCCGACGCCGCGGTTCTCGTAGAGGTGGCAGTTGGAGATGATTACGTTGCGGTTCCGCTCGGTGAGGTGGATCGCGTGCACGACTCCGCGGATGGTTGTGCGCGTGACGGTGAGTTTCATTGTGCCGGCCGCCTCGATCCCGCACGCCAGGTCGTGTTCGCCTACGATCACCAGCCCGTCGACACCCGGCATTCGCTGGCGCTGCCAGACGTCGGGCTTCACGGAACTCGGGGCGGCGGTCCCCTGGTGTGTGCCGATGAACTTCAACGCGGGCCCGGGACCGGCCATGACGATTCTTGCCGTCCCGCTCCCGACCACCGATACCGGACCGGCTTTAGCCAGTTCGATGACGATGGTCTCTGTAATTCGGTAGACGCCGTGGGGAACAAGTATGTCGCCCGCCGACGCGTTCACGGCCGCTTGAAAGGCCGCAGTATCGTCGGCAACGCCGTCCCCGCGAGCTCCGAACTCGCGAACGCTTTTCGGCGGCGCCGGCTCGGCGGCGGCAGCGGACATGACGAGACCGTTGAGCGTCAGAAAGCAGAGGCACCGGCGTACAGCAGTTGTCATCATCGACCTCGAAACTGAAGTGAATCGTGGCGAAGCGTTTAGAACCCGAGGCTTCAGAATACCCCGGACGGCATCGTATGCCAACTCGCTTGATGCACCGGCCCCGTGAGGCTGCTGAAGAAGGGGAGAGCACCGCAACATCTGACGCTCGCCCAAACGTCGAATCCGGATTCTAGCCAAGCCTTATTTCAAACTCGCAGCTATCCGCCCCCTGCAGGATTGACTGCTTGAGTGTCACCTCCACGGGCCGATCGAAAGCGGCTTCAAACAGGGATTGATACCATCCCGTTGAGCAATGGCAGTAGGTATCGGTGGGAAACGGCTCTTTCGTCTGCTTCACCCGTCCGCAGTAACAACGATCGTAGCCGCCCAGAATCTTATTCTCGTTCTCCAGTCTCAGCCGTCCACCGCCGATGCCTGCTTCATTAAGTCTGGCGAGCAGCTCCTCGACCGAGTGGGATTCTTGCATAAACTGCTTCGCCCGTTTCCGTTGCGTTGGGCCGCAGCATTTGGCGCCGCAAGCCTGCATCACCTTGACCGCTGTAGCTTTGCCCACTTCGTTCTCAAGACGCCGGGCGGCGCTGCTGATCCATTCGGCTTTCTGTGCGTAGTTCGACGTCTCATCAAATTGTTCAGGATTGGTGATGACTTTCTTCGATACGGCTGCACTTGTTTCGGCGTCGATGCATTTCTTGAACCGAGTCATCCAGCCGCCGAGTTTCCGCGCCTTTGCCATTTTCCCTGTTCCTTTGACACTTTCAAACTCACTTGTGGGTGCCTCTTTGCCGCACGAACGAGTCACTCAAACCATCGAAGTATGGTATCATGAGACCTGGTAGCATTGTAGACCTGGGCGTGCCGACGAATGCGCGGCTGGGCAGGATGCAGCAAAGGGCACCGGCAGCTCACCACGTACGCCGGCACGCCAAGGGACGTCCCGGTGTTTGCCGTGTCGCAACCTCTTCAAGCCGAAGCAGGAATTCACGGCAGATGGTCGATTCCAAGTTGCCAACCAGGGAGAGCCGCCGATCGCCCGCTCTCAAACCGCCGAAGTGAACGAAGTCGGGCGACAGGCTGTGATCGGCAGTGCGGAGTACGGAGTGCCGAGTGTGGAGTGTGGAACCGTCGGTTTGGTGTTTGCTGGTGCACTGGAGTCGGTGGGGAGCCCGGCGCGGGGGCGTGGCCGAATGCGATTGGGCGGTCGGGCGGGGAGCGCTTGTGGCAAGACGGTGCCACGAAACGATGCGGGTGGGTTGTTGCTTTTGTCGCAACGACAAGGGCGCATACGCCCCGGCTGGACGGCCGGCGGTCGACGGAGTAGGCTGGATCCAACTGCATTCTTGGATCCCGGGGAGACCTGCTGTGGCAGTCGAGTATCACCGCATCCCGCATTTTCGGACGGCAGAGCATTTCGCCGGGCATCTGGCGGAGATAGTGCCAACGGTCCCTTTCGATCGAGAAGTCCTCTCGACTGCGGAGGGATCGCCTCTGGCACAGCCGATCGAGGTGGGGCGGTTCACGGTCGGCAACCGGTGGTGCATTCACCCCATGGAAGGCTGGGACGGCACCGACGACGGCCGGCCTACCGAGCACGTGTTCCGCCGCTGGCGCCACTTCGGGGAGTCGGGGGCCAAGCTGATCTGGGGCGGAGAAGCTTTCGCCGTTCGCCGCGATGGCCGAGCGAACCCGAATCAACTCTACTACAGCCCCGAGAACATCGAGCCGATGCGGCAGCTTCTCGGCAGTCTCATGGCGGCGCATATCGAGCGGTTCGGAGCGTCGGCAGCCGACGACCTGCTGGTCGGACTGCAGTTGACGCATTCCGGCCGCTTCTGCCGTCCCAACCGCAAGGACAAAGCCGAACCGCGGATCGCATATCACCACCCGGTGCTCGACGCGAAGTTTGGCATCGATTCGAGCGACGACTCCGTGGTGCTGACCGACGACGAGATCGGGCGACTCGTTGACGACTACGTCGTGGCAGCCAAGATGGCCCAGAAGGTCGGCTTCCGTTTTGTCGACGTGAAGCACTGCCATGGGTACCTGGGACACGAATTGCTCTCCGCCACGACACGAGCGGGCAGGTATGGTGGAAGCCTGGAGAACCGTACACGGTTTTTGCAGGAGTCGGTCGAGGCCATCCGGGCCGAGTGCCCCGGACTCATGATCGGAGTGCGGCTCTCGCTGTTCGACTTCCCGCCGTTTCGTCCCGATCCGGCGCTGACCGGCGGTGGCAAGTTCGGCCCGGGAATTCCCCACGATTATCCAGTCCCCTATCCCGGCTTTGGTTGCAGGGCAGACAATCCGCTCGAAATCGATCTCTCAGAACCGATCCGGCTGCTGGAGAGGATGCGCGACCAATGGCAAGTCGAGCTGGTGAACCTCACTGCCGGCTCGCCCTATTACAATCCTCATATCCAGCGGCCGGCTTGTTATCCGCCTTCCGACGGTTATCAGCCGCCGGAAGACCCGCTTATCGGTTGTCTCAGGCAGATCGATGCCGTCCGTCGGATCAGGCAGGCCGTGCCGGGATTGCCTTTGGTCGGCACGGCATACACCTATTTCCAAGAGTACCTGCCAAACGTTGCACAGGCCGTGGTACGGGAAGGATGGGTCGACTTCGTCGGCGTGGGACGGTTGGTGCTCAGCTACTGGGACCTGCCGGCCGACGTTCTGGCGGGAAGACCGCTTAAGACGGGCCGTATTTGCCGGACGTTCAGCGATTGCACAACCGGCCCCCGCAACGGCCTGATCAGCGGTTGTTATCCGCTGGACCACTACTACAAGAAATCGCCCGAGGCCGAACAGATCAAGAAGGTGAAGCGGGAACTGCGCGACAGGATCCGTTGAGCCTTTTGAAATCGTGGCGTGTGGTTGTTTTCTAAAGAGTCACACGACGACGCGGGTCAGTGCCTGAAAATCCGGATCGGAGCGTAGGGGGTCGAAATCGGCCTCGGTTTCCACAAGAGCCGCGGTAGTCGGGGTCGAAACGTATTGCACGTGCCAGATGAGCCAACGCCCGCATCTTGTTGCCGGCAAGACTGTAGTAGCAGGCCAGGTTGTATTGGATCAAGGCGTCGGAAGGAGCGATTTGCATGGCTCGCCGGAGCGCCTTAATGGCCAAGTCCACCCGGCCGATCCGCTTGTAGCACCAACCCATGGCGAGCCAGACGTGAATATTCTCCGGTTCGGCCTGGGCGGCTCCGGAGAGAGGCACGAGCGCCTCCTGGTGACGAGCCAACGAGCGGAGCGACTCCCCCTGCAAGAACATCGCATGGGAACTCAAGTGCGATGTGTCGCGAACGCGGCTCAGGATATCCAGAGCCTGCTGGGGCATTCCCAGCTCCAGGTAGCCTTCCGCCTGCCGCACGAGTTGTCGCTGCCGAATTCGCTCTTGGCCAGTCACCGGCTGGTTACTCCCAAAAGGGCCCCGGCACCAGCCCATCTGCACCCCTGCATGAGCGGCCTGTTGCCGTGCACTCCTATCAATTTAATTTTAACTTGTAGAGCAGCCAAGCCCAAATGAGAGACGGATTTCTCGGTGAAATCCGAAAGAGCCTGCTGAAAAAGGGGCAGGCACCGCAAGCGATAGCAGGTTGACGCGCGCCATTACCCGTTGGCGGCGGAAGGCTCGCATTCGGCCGAGTAGACGTTCACCAGCGACCTGGTCGGGGAGGAGAGCTTGAGTACCGGGGCAAACTCGGCATATTCCTGGTCGACCTGGGCCAGCACTTCCGGGATTTCAGGAGCACCGGGGGCGGATACGGTCTGGTAGAGTTCACCAAAGCGGCTGCAATCGAACCACCGGGCATCTTTTGACGCCGGCAACAGGGCCGAGAGGGCGACGGCTAGTCGGGCAGGAGACTGCACTGCCTGTTCCGGTCGGCTGTCGATCTCGAGGTGGTTTTCGACCAGCACCGAAAACGCCTCAGGCAGGTTCCAGTGGCGAGCCATCATGCCGGCGGCCTCTGCGTGCGTCCACCCAAAGCACCGTTTTTCCAACGATGAGAGGCGGACCTCTCCCTGATTGCGAGCTTCGAGCAGGCGAAGGTACGCGTCGGGAGCCTCTTTTGCCAGAAGAGGGATCGCCATGTCCTGCAACAGCGCCGCGGCAAAGGGCTCTTCCGCCTCTCTCATGCCCAACATTTTTCCCATGGTTCGCGCGAATAAGGCCCGGCGGAGGGAATCCTGCCAAAGGCTTTTCAGGTCGAACGGACCGCACTTGGGATTGGGCATCAGGCTGAACACCGCGCTCCACAGCGCGAAGTTCTTAATCGTCCGCACACCGACCAGGGTGATTGCGAGACGGACGTTCGAGATTTCCCGCGAAAACCCGAAATACGACGAATTCACAAACCGCAACACTTGCCCCGTTAGCCCCGGGTCCGATTCGATCGGCACGGCGAATTCAGGCGGTCCGTTATCGGGATCTTGCGACAGCTCCAAGAGCCGGATTGCACTTTGCGGCAGGGCTGGGAGTTGAGCCGCGGCCAGGATCCTTTTCAGATCCACAGCGGGGAATGTTGCGTGAGGCATGGTCGGTTCTACCGGGTGTGGTCTTCGAAAATCGGCAGCGGGCTAATACCGCCGCCGTCCGCCGAGGCTGCCGAAAAAGGGGAGAGGCACCGCAATACCTTGTGCCTGTCGTCAAGCCAATCTACCACCGGTTGCAGAGCCAGTCCCCTTTTTCAGCAGTCTCCAGCTCGTGCACGTGTGAGAGACCGGCTCCGCCCCTGAAGGTCGCAGAAAGACCCGTCGTGGCGAGATGCCTGTCCCACGCTCTTAATTATGCCCCGGCTATTTCGCCCCATGAGAAACCTAGACCACAACCTCGCCCTAGGCAAATCGGACCCTGCAGGTTGTCCTGCCGAGGACATAGCGCGGATTGCAGCTGGTTTTCCGGGTGTCCTTGCGACTGTGGGCGGATTGTTGCCAAATATCAGCGCGACTCGCGAATGATGTCGCAATCCGGCAACGTGCTACCGTTGTCCGGCGCGGCCATTCGTTCCGTAAATCCTTTCACCACAGCCGCTTCTGCCGCTGCATCCGAACCGCGCTGCACACGGTCCGGCCATTGCATCCCTCGACTCCCCAACGAGGATCGGGTGATTCTCTCAGCATCGCAGGGCCTTCATCCAAGAGGTGAGTTGTGCGCGTGGTCGGATGGCTGGTGGCAGCACTGATTCTTGCATCGTGGATAGGCAGCGAAGTCGACGCCGACTGGCTGTTGACTGACAACCCTCCCCCAAAGGTCGCCCCATGGCGGAGAACCCGCGACGGGTGGCAACGAGCAGACTGGCTCATGCCGCCTGCACGGGAGAACCGTCTGCTTCTGCACCCTTGCTGGCTCGGTCTCTTCCAGCTCCTAGTCGCCTGGGCGGCCTTAATCACCTCTACCGATCGGGACTCTGTGGCGGAGAGCCGGCGAGATAATCCCGAAGGAAAAGGGGCATGCGACGCAAGTAAGGGCAGGCCGATCCGAGTGCAGGCGCAAGGACGGGACTGGCTCCGAGTCATCCAGATTCCGCCGCAATCGGGCAGAAGTCGCTTCACGACCAAATGCCCGTCCGCGTTCTCAGGCGCCGTTCAGAAATTAGTTGTGCAAATTCGGTGTGGAGCACATCATAATCTGCCCCAAAAAACAAGGGTGGATTGAAATCCACCCTACAGACCAACTTATTATTGGACGGCGGCTCAGAGGCCCTAACACCACCCCACACCCACCCCGAGAGTGTGTCAGCGGCTCGGCTGCTACCATCAACTCTCACGCCCGAGTTACCGCGGCCCGATTGGGAGCAGCCGGGCTGCTTACGAACCGTGGTTTCGTTAGGGCCTCTTGAATTTTGACGGGATTTCTGCACGGTTTTTTGTCTCTGCCAACACTAATACGGATAGGTACGGCACAAAGTAGATCCCCCGCGCGAAAGGCAGAGACAATGCGGCTGACCCTCCGAACCCTGCTTGCGTACATGGACGATATCTTAGAGCCGAAAGACACTCAGGAGATCGCCAAGAAAGTTCAGGAGAGCGATTTTGCCAGCGGACTGCTGCAGCGTATCCGGGATGTCACTCGTCACCTCCGTTCACCAGGCACGAACGAGGCTGACGCAAGCCTTGACCCGAACACGGTTGCCGAATACCTCGACAACACTCTCGCCGCGGACCGGGTGCCGGACTTCGAGAAGGCTTGCCTGGAGTCGGACGTGCGTCTTGGCGAGCTTGGATCATGCCACCAGATTCTGACCCTCGTATTAGGGGAGCCCGCTGAAGTCGATCCCGAAAGCCGATTGCGCATGTATCGTATCCCGGAGACCGCGGTATCCCCGCAAACAGAGGTCTTGCCACCGGGGCCAGGCGCAGGCGACGGGAGGCCGCCGGCAACGGCTGCCGCCGTTTCGGACGAGCCAAAGCATGAGGTTCCCG
Source organism: Thermoguttaceae bacterium (assembly GCA_040768665.1). Taxonomy (GTDB): domain Bacteria; phylum Planctomycetota; class Planctomycetia; order Pirellulales; family Thermoguttaceae; genus JABWBD01. The sequence goes on along the minus strand of JAXGMN010000048.1, from coordinate 60,189 downwards.
CCTACCTTCGAGAACGCCGCAGCCGCCGTTTGTGGCCGGTAACGGTCACGTCCTTGATCGCGATTGCCGCCATTGTGGGTCTGTTTGCCACGGGCCAATTCAGGTCCGGCAAGCCGCTCGGCGATTTGTTTTCTCTCCGCGGTCGGACGGATGAGGTGGCATCGATTCCATCGCCTACGGGTTCGTCGCCTCTGGCTGCTGAGAACCTCGCCGCGCCGCCCGTCGAATCCGTGGCGGCCTCGCCGGCCATCGGCGCCGCTTCGGTCGGTTTGGCGGAAGCGGCCGTTGAAACCTCGTTGGAGCCGCCAATCAAGCAGCCCACCCAAAGCCCGCGTCCTACGGCAGTGTCAGCCGATTCCGCGGTGTCGCGCCCGGACGCCCCATTGCCGGAAGACATTGCGGCGAACACGATCCTACCGAAAGCGCAAGTCCCTGCGGCGTCTGAGCCGTCGGCACCGGCAATGCCGGGAACTGCGGCCAATTCGGTCGAGTCTTCAGCGGATATGGAGCAGCCAATTCCAGCCGGCACCGAAACGGTTGGGTCTAGCACTGAGCAGCCTGTCCCATCCAACCAGCCTGCAGAACGTACCGCACCTGCCACCGAAATGGAGAGCGCCGGAAAACCCGCCAGCGCCCCGGTGCCCGAGATGGCACCGGCCCCGATTCCGGCCAGCGGCTCTCCAGTGGGCACATTTTTGTCGGCAACAGAGGTCCTCGTTCGCCTGGATCCCAATTCGCATTGGCAGCGAATCCCCGCCCAGGCAGTTCTCAACGAAGGTGACGAGATTGTTTCGCTTCCCACCTATCGTCCGACGATCAGCATCCAGGGCGGCGTGACGGTTCAGTTGTTCGACGGCTCGCGGGTCGGTCTTCTGCCCTTGGATCCCTCGGGCATTGCCGGCCTTGATATTCGGTATGGGCGGCTGGTGGTTAAGCCGGGAGACACGAAGGACGGCCGCCTTCGGTTGCAGATTGGTGAGCGAGGGGGCGTTGTCGGCTTCGGCGATGCCGATTCGATCCTCTTGGTGGAGGTGGGGTGTCCGGCCACCGCGAGTGCGGATCCTGAGACCGAGCCTGCCCCTGTCGTCGCCGACTTATACTCTGCCAGCGGTAGTATTCAGTGGCAGGAAACAGGGGGAGGGGAACTGGTGCCGTTGACGGCACCGATGAAGGTGCGGTTGGACGGAGGCTCCCTCGCGTCCGTCGCGGCGCAAACGTTGCCGGAATGGACATCGCCCGAAGCGGTAAGTCTTCTCGACCAGCGTGCTTCGGCTACCGTCGGAAGGGCACTGACTCTGGACCGCAGGGCAAGCCTGACATTGCACGAGTTGGCCTTGCATCGGCAGCGGGAGGTCCGCTGGCTGGCCATGAGGTGTCTCGGTCACTTGGGAGATTTCGGATTGCTCGTTGAGGCGTTTAACGACCCCGAACAAAAGCTGGTGTGGCAGGATCACGTCGACGAACTGCGCAGGGCCCTTGATCGTGGTCCCGGTTCGGCATCCCGTGTGCGTGAGGCCATGGAGTATCTCTACGCGGGCAACGGTCGGACGCTCTACGAACTGCTTTGGAAGTACCGGAAACCGGAGCTGGACCAATCCGAGACGGCCCGGCTAATCACCATGCTCGAGCATGAGCTTTTGCCTGTCCGTGTGCTCAGCTTCTGGAACCTGCGGGAGGTTACCGGGCTAACCCTGTATTACCGCCCGGAATACCCAGCGGCGAAGCGAACGTCTTCTGTGCAGAAATGGCGGGAACGGATGGGTACCGGCCCTGTGGCTCCGGAAGGCGTACAGATACCCCCCATCGATAGCGATGAGCCGTGAGAACGACAGAGAACAGCCGGCAGTTTCCGCGGATTTGGGCTGTTGGTTGGCTCACTCTGCAGCCGGGATTGCAACCTTAGATGGGGGCGATACGGGTTCCGCGATGCTACGGCAAAGCGAGAGCTAGAATTTGGCAAGCCAGGGAGGCTGCAGCGGCTCGTTTCTGGTTTGCGTTTGTGTACCCGGCATTTGTTCGCTAGAATTAGCGGATTCACGACCACGAGGAACCTACATCCTCCGGTGTCCGTACCAAGGAGTGACTCGGTGCAGATCAAGATTTCAACGCGGCACGGCAGTATCAGCGAGGAGACTCGCTCCAAGATTACGGCCAAAGTCGAGAAGTTAACGCGTTTATTTGATCGGCTGACCGAGATCGAAGTGACCATCGACCTGGAGCGCCGGGAAAACCCCGATGTCGACCTGCGCGCCTCAGCCGAGCACAAGCACGTCTTTGTGGCGTCGTCCAAGGGGGGCGAGTTGATGGCCTCGATCGATGAGGTGGTTCACAAGTTGGAGCAGCAGTTGCGGAAGTACAAGGAGAGAATCCAGGCACGCCACCGCACCCCCTCAGGTCCTGAAGAGGGGGTTACTCCGGACTCTGAACCGGCCAACAGCTAGACGCTCCATGGCGTTGAAAGGCACTGGACGCCGGGCAGTCCCCGCTGGTGGGGACGACATCCAGACAGAGGAGATCCTGTGCATGAAGTTTGCCGACTTTGTTGTGCCTGAGGCGATTCGGGCCGACCTGGCCGCCGAGGACAAAGAAGAAGTGATTCGGGAAATGGTCCAGGCGTTGGAGAGCGCGGGTGGGATCGAATCCGATGAACAGGAGAGCATCGTCAAGGCCATCCTGAAACGCGAAGAACTGGGGAGTACCGGTATTGGCCGCGGTGTTGCGGTGCCGCACACGAAACATCCGAGCGTCGACCGGCTCGTCGGGACCGTGGCCGTCAGCAGCGACGGCGTGGATTTCGACAGTCTCGATGGTGAAAAGGTCTACCTGTTTTTTCTCCTGATCTCGCCTCCGGATCGTCCTGGCGACCATCTGCGGGCTTTGGAGAATATTTCGCGGCAACTCCGCGACGACACGTTCTGCCGATTCCTGAAGCAGTCGAAGACACCGGAAGACATTCGGCAACTGCTCGAGGAAGCGGATAACAACCAGTTTGGATCCTAGTCCACGGCCTCTTGCATGTGCGAGCCGAGACCGACGAGAACGGTGATCGTGGGGAACCCCGAGGGCGTTCACGCGCGCGCCGCTACGTTGATTGCCGGGACGGTCCGGCGGTTTCGGTCGAAGGTTCAGTTGGTCAAGAGTCGCCACCGCGTGGATGCGACCGACGTGCTGCAGATTCTCTCGCTGGGAGCCGGCGACGGGACCGAACTGCAGTTGGAGGCCGTCGGTGACGATGCCGAAGCCGCTCTCGACGCGTTGGTCGAACTGTTTCGCGGCAAGTTCGGCGACAACGCGCAGGCGGAAAGACAAGACAACAAGTAGCCCGGTCCCTTCCGAGCGGCCCCCAGGCGTTCGGTAGCGAACCGCGCGAGAAGAAACAGCAAACAGCGACGTGCAGAAGCTTCAGGGTATCGCCGTTTCGCCCGGTGTCGCCATCGGCGAAGCGCTGGTGATGGATAATGAGGGTTTTCGCATCCCTCGCCGTTTCGTCGCGCGCGATACGGTCGAAGACGAACTGGAGCGTCTGAATCGTGCTATTGACGCGGCGGCGGAAGAGATTGCCGGCAACCGGGACGCGGTTGCCGAGGAGCTTGGGGAGAAGTACGCGGCGATCTTCGAGGCGCATCTCCAGATGCTCCAGGATTCGCGGCTCCGCAGCGAACTGGAGAAGATGATTAGCCAGAATCACTATTCTCCGGAGTATGCGGTCAGCCGCACGCTTCGCCGCTACGCGCAGGTGTTCCAGAAGCTCCAGAGCCACTATTTGGCCGAACGAGCCACCGATATTTTCGACATCGAGAAGCGTCTTTTGCGGAATCTGCTCGGCCGCCGCCGCGAGGGAATCTCGCGGTTGACTTCGCCGGTGCTCATTCTCGCGCATAATCTCACGCCGAGCGAAACGGCGAACCTCGATCGCCGCTTCGTCAAAGGCTTCGTCACCGAGGTCGGCGGGCCGGGCAGCCATACGGCCATTGTTGCCGAAGGGCTCGGTATTCCGGCGGTCGTCGGCACCGGGCCGTTCCTCGCGGAGGTATCCGGCGGGGATTGGGTGATTATCGACGGCGACAAGGGCCTCGTCATCCTGCACCCGGATGAAGAAACCGTTGCCCGCTATCGCCACGAAGCCGAAGAGATCCGCACGCTCGCGGCACGGCTGGAAACGCTCCGCGAACTTCCCGCCGAGACCGCCGACGGCGTGCGCATCGAGTTGTATGGCAACATCGAGTTTCCCTACGAGGTCGACTACTGCATCGAACGGGGCGCCGACGGCGTGGGCCTTTACCGTACGGAGTTCCTCTACCTGGGCGCCGAGACGGAGCCGGACGAAGAGGTCCATTTCCAGGCGTACTCGCGCGTGGTTGACTCGATGCGAGATCGGTCGGTGACGATCCGCACGTTCGATCTCGGCGCGGACAAGGTTCCCCATCTGCCCGCGCCCGAAGACGAGCGCAATCCGTTCCTCGGCCTGCGGAGCATCCGCCTGGCGCTGCGAAACGTGCCGATGTTCCGGACACAACTCCGCGCGATTTTGCGGGCAAGCGCACTGGGGAAGGTCCGCATCATGTTTCCTCTGGTCTCGACGATTCTCGAATTCCGCCAGGCCAGGATGGTGCTGGCCGACGTCATCGAGGATCTCGAAGAGCATGGGATCGAGTACGACCGCGATCTGCAGGTCGGCATGATGGTGGAGGTGCCCTCCGCCGTGATGATGATCGACCATTTTGTCGAAGAGGTCGATTTTCTCAGCATCGGCACCAACGACCTGATTCAGTACACGCTGGCCGTCGATCGGAGCAACAAGGACGTCGTCGGACTGTACAATTCGGCCGATCCGGCGGTTCTGAAGCTTATTTCGATAACCGTTCAAGCGGCGAAACGCAAGGGCCTGCCGGTCAGCCTGTGCGGCCAGATGAGCGGGAACCCGGCATATACCATGCTGTTGCTGGGGCTCGGCCTCAGGCAGTTGAGCGTCACTCCCAGCGCCATTCCCGAGATCAAGAAGGTGTGCCGCAGCATCACGATCGACGAATGCGAGGCAATCGCATGCCGCGCGCTGACGATGGAAAACGCACGAGACATCAAGAACTTCCTGAGAAAGGAACTGAAGAAGCACGTTCCCGAACTGCTGCCGTAACGCGACGAAGGGCGGCGCCGGTCGAAGGAACATCATGGAAACACGCGTCGGGCCGGCGATGGTTTCGACGGCCCGCAAATGATTGAGGACCCGTTGCTCGCTCCGGCGGCTGCCGGCGAGGACGGGTGGACACATTGAAGGAGTCTCCGCCCCCATCGGCAGTGGCGGAGAGGTTCGAACCCGATGGTTCGAGAACGAGTACGTATTCGCTTTTGCAAACAGGGAGACCTGCGTTGGATCGGGCACCGGGATCTGGTTCGCTCAATAGAGCGGCTGTTCCGGCGTGCCGGGCTGCGGCTGGGGATGAGCCAGGGGTTTCATCCGAAGCCGCGGATGAGCTTTCCGTCGGCCTTGGCCGTCGGCATCGAGGGATGGGATGAAGTCATGGAACTGGAACTCGCCGAATCGTGCACCGCGGAAGAACTCAGTCGGCGGCTCGCACGCCACGCGCTGCCCGGTCTCAGCTTCACCTCGATGGAAGTGCTCCCACCCGGCGAAAAGAAAGCCCGCATTCGAAGCACTTCCTATCGGGTTGCCGTCCCTCCGGAGCGACTCGCCGACGCGGCGACTCGGGCTGGCCAACTCTGGGCCGCGACCGAGTGCCTGGTCCAACGAGCCGGTAAGGCCGCTTCCATCGATTGCCGTCCGGATCTCGAAGAACTGACGATCGGGGCCGGCGTGCTTTCGATGCGGCTTCGCAATCGGGAAGGCGGGGCAGGCGCTCGCGACGTCCTCGCGGCGCTGGGGCTGTCCGATCTGGAAGAGCAAGGGATATACCTGATCCGGACCCGTGTGGAGTTGCAGTGATGAACACCGCCCGACACCGCGTCGATCGGCATCGCTCCCGCTGCACCGGCTGTGCGTACTCGCCAACCATGCCGGACAAGAAATGCACCCATGAAACAGGAAATGTTGATCAACGTGTCGCAGCCGGAGGAGTGCCGGATTGCAATCGTTGAGGATGGCGTCCTTGAAGAACTGTACGTCGAACGAACCGGACACGACAGCTACGTAGGCAATATCTATAAGGGGGTAGTGGTTAATCTGGAGCCGAGCATCCAGGCGGCCTTCGTCGATTTCGGCGTCGGCCGCAACGGCTTCCTGCACATCAGCGACATTGAACCCCAGTATTTTCGCCAGGGCGGTTACGATCCCGACCGCCCCCTCGAACCCGCCGGGCGCCGCCGCGGCAATCACGGCGAGAATGAAGATGACGACCGCCCCCGTCCCCGCAACCGCGGCGCACGACTGGGCGCCCGGCCGAGAATCAAGCCGCCGATCCAGGAGATCCTCCGCCGCGGTGACGAAGTCGTCGTCCAGGTGATCAAGGAAGGGATCGGGACCAAAGGGCCGACGCTGTCCACCTACATCAGCATCCCCGGCCGCTACCTCGTGCTCATGCCTCCGCTGGGACGCGTTGGCGTCTCCCGGAAAATCGAAGACGAGGAAACTCGCAGGCGGCTCCGCGACATCATGCTCGACCTGAACCCGCCCAAGGGTCTGGGATTCATCGTCCGCACGGCCGGGGCGGACCGCACCCGAAAAGAACTGTCGCGCGATCTTGCCTATCTGCTGCGGCTCTGGAAGGTGATTGTCCGCCGCATCAAGAAAGCCTCCGGGCCGGTGGACATCTATGAAGAAAGCGACATGATCATCCGGACGATCCGCGATATTTTTACCGCCGATATCGACATGATCTACATTGACGAGCCATCGGCCTACGAGCGGGCAAGGGAGTTTCTCCAGCTCGTCATGCCCCGCTATGTCAGCCGGCTCCAGCTCTATGAGGGCAAGGAGCCCCTCTTCCATAAGTATCATATGGACGAGGAAATCACCAAGATCCACAGCCGCACCGTCCCTTTGAAGCAGGGTGGGTCAATCGTCATCGACCAGACCGAGGCGCTTGTGGCCATCGACGTCAACAGCGGCAACTTCCGAGCCGACGATTCCGCCGAAGAAACCGCCTATCAGATGAACATTCAGGCCGCCAAGGAGATCGCACGGCAGATCCGCCTGCGGGACCTCGGAGGCGTGATCGTCAATGACTTCATCGACATGCGTAAGGAGCGGCATCGCCGCGGCGTAGAGCGAGCCCTCCGCGAAGCGGTCAAACGCGACCGGGCCCGGACCAAAATCCTGCGGACCAGCCCTTTCGGGCTGGTTGAAATGACTCGCCAGCGGATACGCCCCAGCCTCAAACGGAGTGTCTTCCGCGATTGTCCTGCCTGCCACGGTACCGGGCAGATCAAGACATCGGAGAGTATGGGCATCGAGGTCATCCGGCTTCTGATTCTCGCCTGTCAACGTGCCGATGTCCATCAGATCACCGTCACGGTAGCCGAGGACGTCGCCGAATACCTGAACAACCGCAAGCGGCGCGAGCTGAGCAGGCTCGAAGACGAGGGCAAGATGACGGTACAAGTTCTTGGTGCAGAAGATGTTTCGCCGGAACACCTCGTTGTGGTTTGCCACGACGGGGAGAGCCGCGAGGTCAAGTTCGATTGGACGTAGCCCTTGAAGGGTCCGCCACGGCTGCGGTAAACTATAGGGCTATCCTTCCTTGTTGCGCAATTCAGTAACCCTCAAAGTCATTTCGCAGGACTCCCATGTACGCGATTATTGAAGACAGCGGCCGACAATTGAAGGTCCAACAGGGCCAGGAGGTTCAGGTAGACTACCGGGAAGTCTCTGCCGGCCAAGAACTTACGTTCGATCGAGTCCTGGCTTACCGCGACGAAGACGGACTGAAGCTCGGCCAGCCCACCCTTGCGGCTACCGTCACCGCCGAGGTGCTGGGTGTGGCCCAAGGCCCCAAGCTGGTCGTCCAGAAGTTCCGCCGTCGCAAGACCTACCGCCGCAGGACCGGCCATCGCCAGCTCTACACATTGGTGCGGATCAACAAAATCGAACTTGGCTCTTAGGGTATGTCGATTATCAAAGTTCTGTTTGCCGAAATCGGCTACCGAAAAGCGAACTTTGCGCTCAGCGTTCTTGCGGTCACGGTCGCCGTGACACTCTTTGTGGCCGGACCGATGCTCGTGGAGGCCTATCAGCGCGAGACCCGTGTTCAGGTAGCGAAATCCGAAGCCCTCGTTTCCGATCTTCGGCAAAAAGTCGCCGATCTCGAACAGGAAATCCGGAGGGTGGAAGACGCGGCGGCGGCAGAGCTCGTTCAACTGGCGGACGAAACGCGCCAACTGATGCGCGACATGGGCTTCAACCTCCTGATCGTCCACCGCGACACCAATATGAGCGACTTCTGGGCCGCCGATTTCGCCACCAAGGACATGCCGCAGGAGTATGTCGACCGACTGGCCGCCGACCAACGCCTCACATACGTCACTCATCTGGTCGCTACGCTTCAGGCCAGAATCGACTGGGAAAACCGCAAAGTCCTTTTGGTCGGCTATCTGCCCGAGGCGACCCAGTCGCACATGCGGCACAAGTCGCCGATGGGCTATTCGATCGAGCCGGGAACCGTCTTTCTGGGGCATGAGCTTGGTGCCGACCTCAAGGAGGGAGGCACCGTTGAAGTGCTTGGCAAATCGTTCCGCATCGCCCGAATTCTCCCCGAGCAGGGCAGCAAAGAGGACATCACCGTTGCCATGGCTCTGGCCGACGCCCAGACGTTGCTCGACAAGCCCGGCAGGATCAATCAGATCTTGGCCCTGGGCTGCAACTGTGCAGGCTCGAACCTGCCGAACATCCGAGAGCAACTATCCGAGGTTTTGCCGGAAACGCGAATCACGGAATTCCGCTCGATCGCGCTGGCTCGCGCCGAGCAGCGGGAACTGGTCGCGGCCAAGCAGAACCAGATCCTCGGTGCGATGAAGGCGAATCTTGAGGAGCGTCAGAGAGTCCTCGCTCAGCAGGAGGAGATCATGGCAAATCTGGCGGCCAGCCGCACCCGGATTCAGCGGGTCATGGAAACGCTGGCCCAGGTAATCACGCCGCTGGTGGTCCTCGCCGCTGCCGTCTGGGTCGGGTTGCTGGCCATGGCCAATGTCCGCGAACGCCGAACGGAGATCGGACTGCTGCGGGCGATCGGGAAAAGCTCTTCGGCAATCGCTGTCCTTTTCCTCGGCAAAGCGATCCTCTTGGGACTCTCGGGAGCCGTGGCGGGAGCGGTATTGGGCACATGGCTGGGGGATTGGTTTGGTTCACGCGCTCTTGAGGTCGTTACCGGTCAGACGCGTATCCATTACGAACTCCTGTTGGCGGCCTTATTGGGCGCTCCTGTCGTTACACTCCTGGCCACCTATTTGCCCACCCTCTCAGCACTGATGCAAGACCCGGCAGTGGTTCTCCGGGAAACTTGACTCACTCGACGGTGCCTGGCTCGCGCACCTCATCCGCAGGCCGCGTCCGAGCCCACAACCGCGCCAGAATCGTGCCGGTCAACATGCAGCCAAACGTATACATGGCTGCCGGAAGCGCCGTGCCCGGATCGTCGGGGAACAACCGCATGGCCAGTGTTGTGCCCAACCCGGCGTTCTGCATTCCGATCTCCAGTGTCAAGGCCCGTCGCATCGGCTCCGGAAGCTGCATTGCCGCGCCGCCGGTATAGCCGGCCAGGTAGCCGCCGAGGTTCACCATCAGAAGGGCAGTGAGCACGTGCGGCTCGATCGTCAAGAGCATCTCCCGGTTGGCCGCCACCACGACAGCGATGATCCACAGGATCGTGAGATTGGCGATGATGGCCCCGACCCGGTGCGCGGCGGCTTGCCATGCGGCGAACAGCCGGGAGAGTTGGTAGCCGAGGACGACCGGCAGCACTACCATCCAGCACAATTCTCCGCAGACTTTCAGGGTAGGAAAATCCCGGACCATCTGGCCGACGGTGAGCCAAAGGGTCCAGGGAACGATCAGCGGCGACAGGAGCGTGGCGGAGGTGGTAAGACCGACCGAGTAGCTCACGTTCCCCCGCGCGATCAGCGTCAGGACATTCGACGCCATCGCGCCGGGCACACAGCCGACCATGATGATGCCGACCAGCCAGGGCCCCTCCAGGCCGAACAGCTTTCCGAGGCCGAAGGCCAACAGCGGCATTGAGGTGTATTGGATTGCCGTGCCGGCGACCACGGTGGGCCAGCGCCGGCGGACCAGATCAACCTCTTCTTTCGGCAGCAGCGAACCGACTGCAAACATCGTGACGGCAATCATCAGGCCCAGCCAACTGCTACTGGAGAGAAAAGGATCCGGAACCTGAGTTGCAGGAAACCACCGTGGCCACGAATAGGCTACGAGGCAGAGCAGGATCAGCCAGGCGAGCAAGCCTCGCTCCAGCACAATACGGAAGGTACTCAGCAGTAGTCGATTCATGATCAGCGAGATGAAGTGGCGTGCGATTTCCCGGGAAGCCTGGAAAAAACGGCGATCGGCTCCCGGTCATTGTCCAAGAACCTCGAAAACCACGGAAGCGCGAGGGCGCCCGTCCCCGTTTTGCCAGGGCCTTTCAGGCAATTGTGAGGCAGTCTCACGTTTGGGGCAAGTCCGCGGCCTTGTGCCGGTCAGGAACCGTTTCGCCAAGAACCCTCTCAGAATGGTAGCCAGTCGTTCGGCGCCAATGCTACAATAGCCACCGCCATGCCCCTGGGCGTCTTTCTGAACAGCATGCAGCGGAAGTCTCGGTTTGCGTCGTGGACAAGCCGCTCGTTTTTTGGTAACCGTTCACGGGGCGGAAGAGAGGGGGACAGGTCCATGTTTTCGGCCGACGTGTTTGACGCCGGAATACTCGAACTGGCCGAAAAAATGGACCAGTCCCCGGCCGTGGGTGTGAACGGCAACTTCAAGTTTAGAAGGAAATTATGATGGGGATCCGCACATTCTTTCATTGCGGGGCAAGGGTGGCGCAATCCGCCGACGATCCCGGTGCCACCCGTTGCCGTGGCTCATACGGCAAAGAAACGGGCACGTTTGTCTCGTGTCTGACGGGGCGCATTGTACCTCTTGGCTTGATCGCTGCACCGATCCTGGGGCTTGTCATTCCCGCCGTCGGCCAGGAACTGGACATCGAACACGAGAAGATCATCCAAAGCGAACGATCGGACGGGCGGCATCTGAGTACGCGGGGATTCATCCAGCATCTCTTGCGCAACGCAGAACCCAAGTTGGCATTCGACCCGGGATTCACGCCGGAGGAGTTTGAAGGGTGGCGGCTGCGTGTACGGGACAAGCTACGTGAGTTGTTGGACTTCCCCGAGGTGCCGCGACAGCCCTCGCCCGAAAAGCTATGGACCAATCAGCGGGACGGTTACAGGCTCGAGAAATGGGAAATCTATCCCGAGCCGGGCAGTGTCGTTCCTTACCTGGTGCTGATTCCGGACAATGTCACGCCCGAACGTCCCGGGCCGGCAGTGATGTGCTTCCCGGGCTCGTCGGGCACGAAAGAGAATCTGGCCGGGGAGCCACCGCTGGACCCGAGTTTCAAGACCAACGGCCGCAGCCATGATGGATGGCCCCACGCCGTGCGCAACCAGCAAGCCATCCAGTTTGCCAAGGCCGGTTTCATCGCGGTGGCGGTGGACCACCCGGGAAACGGCGAACTCTCGGATCTGGCGAAGTACCGCGGAACCACCGCCGACGATCGCAATACGCTCAGTCGTTATCTTATCGACTCGGGGCGCAGCTATATTGGTCTTTCCGTGTTTCAGAAGCAGCAGATCCTCGAGTGGCTGCGTGCGCAGCCGTTTGTGGACCCCGACCGGATTGCATTGAGCGGCCACTCGTTGGGAACCGAGCCCCTTTTGATGATGGCCGTACTCGACCCGCATGTCCAAGCCATGGTGTGGAATGATTTCCTCTGCCCAAATCGAGAACGGGCGAAGGTGAGCACGAAGCCGAACAAGAGCGGCATTCGCCCACCGGCAAACTGGCTGGGCCACTGCGTGCCCGAGCTGTGGGAATGGTTCGACTACCCGGATCTGGTCGCGGCCTTTGCCCCGCGTCCGCTGATCCTTACGGAAGGGGGGCCCACACACGCGCTGAATCGGGTACGGAAAGCCTATGAGATCGCCGGAGCGCCGGAGAACGTTTCGATCCATTACTATCCGAAATATACCAATCCGGCGGATCGCCACGATGGTGAGCCCATCCCGGAGGGCCTCGACGAGGAGGAATGGTTTGAATACGCCAATGTGGATGCGCCTCACCATTATTTCAAAGGGTACCTCGCCATTCCGTGGCTAACGAATCATTTCCGACTTCCCGATTGTGGCGAAGTCTATCCGCCCGCTCCACCCGAGGCTGCGCACAATCCTCTGAAGTGACGGCGAAGCCGTTGAATTCGCTATCGGCCATCGACGACCTCGAACCCGATCAGGGCGGCCAGGTCTTGGATGGCCGGCTTGAGGTTGCCGTAGAAAGCAACCTGGTGCCCGCCCCAGTGGCGGTGCTTGCGGTCCCATTGGTCGCACTGCCGGAACGCGCCCGCGTTCGGATTCGAGGGGAGCATGTAGCAGTTAGCCGGATCGTCGATTCGGATGACGATCTTGTTCCGGCAGATCTGGTTCGCAAAGTCTTGGTAGACGGCATTGCCGTCGAGCACCTCGCCCGAGAAGGCCGAGACCTGTTTCCGGTACACGTCGAACTTGACGATTGAGGCCGCCTCTTGCGGCGGCCACTGGATCGTGGTCCCCGTGGGCGTATCTTTCGGCCCGAACGCGGTGTTGTGAATGTGATCGCGGATCAGGTACGGCAGCCGGTCATGGCCGTAGGGTGTAATCGGGGCGCCGCAATGGGCGACGATCATGACGTTTTCCGGACGATCGCCCGACGGCTCGAACGCCCAGTCGTTGAGAAAGTCTCCCGTAAACCCCGAGCCGCCCGAGATGTACGTGCCGATCATCTGGGTGACCAGGCAGTCGATATGGCTCTGGCAGCAGGCGGGGATGTACTCCTTGCTCAGTTCCATGATGACCAGCGGCTGTGCCGCACGCACTTCTCCAAACCCTTCCATCTTGTCCGACCCGTAGGCCTTGTAGGTGAGCGTGGCCGTTTCCAGGGTGATCGCGTCGGCATCGTACTTCCTCAGCAGCTCCCTTTGGGCCAGATACGACCTGGCGGCGCGAAGGATATCGTGGTGCTTGACGTTCTTCACCTCCGTGGCCTCGTCGGTCCACATCTTGGCGATCTTCTCGGCAGCGTCCTGGGGAATCTCGGCAACCAGGCGGTTCAACTCGCCCGACCGGACAACAACGATCTCGATGCCGAGACAATCCTTGAGCATGCCCGGATACTCACGGTCGTAGTCCTGGGTGGGCACCTGGTAGTAAACGCCCTGGTCGATCCGGTTGAACCCGTCGTGGTCCTGAATGGTGATCAGCTTCGAGTTCCTCAGCCGTTTCAGCACGCCCAGGAGGTTGGCTTTCTCGGCCAACGCCTTGAGCTCTGCCGCAGACGCATCTTCGCTGGCATCGGGGCGGCAACGGGCGGTGATGAATCGTGTGCCGCACTGCGCGGCCGACGCCACGGCCTTCTTGAACTGGGCCGTTGCGCTGCCGGGAGCCGTGCAGTCGACGAGGATGGTGGGCAGCCCGGTCATCAGGTGCCGATCCTCGGGCGGGGCTCCACAGAAAAGCATCAGTCCGTCCAATGCCGGCTCCGCGCGCGGAGCGGGAGTCCCCGAGGTCGCACTGCTTGCGTCAGCGTCGACGACGTCGGTACGGACGATCTTGACCGCCGGGCAACGGCTTTCGATGCTGCGGGAGACTCCGGCGGCGAAATCCCTGGAGACCGAGACGAACACCGCCTCGACCTTGGCCGTTTCCATTTTCGATGGACTTCCCGCAGCGGCACTCGCCGGCCAGACCGTTCCCGCGATTGTCAGTAACCAGAACAGTTTTCGACGCATGGCCTTCCCCTTCTTCAAATAGCGTTGCGGCACAGAGTCCGTGAGGCATCAGTCCTCGACGACGAAGCGAAGCAATATTTCAAGTCTTGGCTGTTGCGGGTGGTCGGTCTCGAGCACGATCCGGCCGAACTCTCCCTCCGGAGGATCGAGGTGTTTTGCCGGTGGGCTCCCCGGCGGAATTCGGACGGTCAGGGGAGTCCGGGTCAATGCACCGTCGTTCATTGAAGTGGCCTCGCCCACCTCGACCTCGACGAACTCGGGTTCGACTTGCACCGGCTCGAACTTCGCCTCTTGGCAATGGGGACTGCGGACGACGATCATCAGCGTCCGCTCGGCCCCCCCGTTGCCGGCAACTGCCGGGATCTCGAGTACGCGCGTTCGTTCGTCCCATCCCTTTGCGACGATCGAGATGTCGTTCCCGACGGCCCCCTCGACCGGCACGTGCACCGTCGCTGCCGAGTCGACGTTGGTGCGAAGGATGATCTCCTGTCGAAAAGGTCCGGGTGGCAGGCCGGGCTTGACGTTCACGCGGAGCAAGAACCCGCTGGTGGCGTCGTCTTCCTCGGCAACTTCGTCGGCCGGCAGGGGGACGATTTCCGTCTCGAAAAACGACGAACCGGCCGGGTCGGACATTCGGCAACCGGTGATTTCCAGCGGCTTGTCTCGGTATCCGTACACACGGACCTCGCCGCTGGCCGCCTGGCCTGCCGAGAGGCGGCTGAACACGAGCTTCCAAGGGACGGCCCGCACCGTGGGCGTGAGCCGACCTGAAACTCCCAAGGTCAGTTCGGGGCGATCCCGATCGTTGGTCAGGAGGGTCGAGCTTTGATGAAACGCTCCCGTGAATCGCTTGATGCTCCACTTGAGGGTCACGTCGGCCGACTCACCCGGCGGTATCGTGCCTTTCTCGGGGAGTTGCGTCGTGCAGACGCACGTGCAACACCCACAGAGGCTTTTTCCCTGCTCGAGGATCAGCGGTTCGTCCCCGGCGTTGGCCACGACGAACACATGCTGTCCGGCGTTGTTGGTCTCCATCCTGCCGAAATCATGGTCTTCCTGCTCTAAATCACCTTGCGCGATTCTGCGCGAACTGATATTGGAGAAATGGAGGGTATAAGAAAAACTGGGAATTCCCTTTGGTCGGTAAACCATCCCAGGAACACGAGGTTCGCAGGGGGGAATTCCCATGGACCGGATTATCATCTGTTTGGGGCGCAGCGCCAATCGGAGGTTCCGTAGGAAAACACGAGAATGTGAGGATCCGAAGCTGGTGACCCGTTATCGCGTGCTGATTAACTTGGATGAAGGACGTTCTGTCGCTGACACCGCACTGGCACTGCAGGTGGCCGAAAGCACGGTCCGTCGGGTGGCTCGGCGCTACCGGTATGAAGGCGAAGCCGGACTGGTCGACCACCGGGAAGACAACGGAGATCGCAAGGTTGACGAGGACTATCTTGCGGCGTTGCACGAGGTGGTGGAAGGTTCGCCAGAGGATTTTGGTTGGCCGCGGCCGACTTGGACCCAGGAATTGCTTGTTGCGACGTTGCAGAAAAAGACAGGCACGCGGATCTCGCCGGGCACGATGAGCCGGGCCTTGAAGCAGATCAACGCACGCCGCGGCCGACCCAAGCCTACGGTTGCATGTCCCTGGCCGAAACGCCGCAAAAACAAACGTCTGGCGGCAATCCGACAACTCTTGGCCGAGTTACCGCCGGATGAGGCCGCCTTTTACTCCGACGAGGTGGACATTCATCTCAACCCGAAGATTGGGCTGGATTGGATGGTGCGTGGACAGCAGAAAGAAGCTCCTACTCCGGGCAAGAACGAGAAGCGATATCTCGCTGGCGCTGAGAACGTTCGCACTCGCGAACTGACCTGGGTCGAGGGTGAGAAGAAGAACAGCCAACTATTCGTTCTCTTACTCTGGGAACTCACGCAGAAGTATCCCGAGGCGAAGGTTATCCACGTCATCCTGGACAATTACTCGATCCATCATACGGAGTATGTGAAGCAGACCCTCAAGACACCTCAGGGACAACGCATTCGTCTGCACTTCCTGCCCCCCTACTGTCCGGACCACAACAAGATCGAGCGCACTTGGCAGGATGTGCATGCCAACGTCACAAGGAACCACCGATGCACTTCGATGGGAAATCTGATGAAGAAGTTACGCAACTATCTTCATCGACGAAATCGCCAAACAGCCAGTGCCCAGAAAACCGCCCACAAATGAACCGAGCAGAATCGCGCAAGGTGATTTAGCGTGAGGCGGCGGTTCGAACGTTGGCGTCGGACGCGTCCGGTACGCTCGCGGATTCCGGATTCGCTCTGGAGGCTGGCGGTGAAGATGGCTCGGATTCATGGGATTCACCAGACCAGCAAGACGCTGCGAGTGAATTACTACGCACTCAAGAGACGCCTTGAGGAACAATCGCCCCCACCCCTCGCCGGTCCCGGCAACGGTGCTGGGGCGGCATTCGTGGAATTGGTTCCTCCCGCGTCGATCGGCCTGGGCGAATGCGTCCTGCAGTGGGAAGATGCTGGCGGGGCCAAGATGCGAGTTCACCTGAAGGGAGTCGCGGCGCCTGACCTGATCGGGCTGAGCCGGAGCTTCTGGGAAAGATGAGCCGTGATCCAGATCACACCTCAGATGCGCGTCCTGGTAGCGATTGAGCCCGCGGATTTCCGCCGAGGAATCGATGGGTTGGCTTGCCTCTGCAAACAGACGCTCCAGCAGGACCCGTTCTGCGGCTGGATGTTTGTGTTCCGCAACCGCAAAGCCACGGCGGTCAAGATCCTTGTCTATGACGGGCAAGGGTTCTGGTTATGCCACAAGCGGCTGTCCAGCGGGCGTTTTCGCTGGTGGCCAAGCGACGCCAGCCAGCCGGCCCAGACGCTGGCAGCGCACCAACTGCAGGTCCTGCTGGCCGCCGGGAACCCCACGGCAGACCAGGCGGCGCCCGTGTGGCGACCGGTGAGTCCGGGAATCTGAAAAAAACGCCCGGCGTGCCTCTTGCGTTCCACGCCCGCTCGTGCTACAGTACGGGCCATGAGCCGAGGTCTCCAGTACCGTGGTCGCGTGGTGACGGATGCCGAAGTGGCGTTCATCCGGCAGCTCATCGCCGCGCATCCGTCGCTGAGCCGGCGGGCCTTATCCCAGAAGCTTTGTGAGGCTTGGAACTGGGTTCAAGCCAACGGCCAACCGCGTGACATGCTGTGCCGGAGCTTGATGTTGGCTTTGCATCGTGCGGGCCACACGAGTTGCCCGCCAAGCAGCATGCTCCTCCCAATCCTTGGCAGATCCGATCCCGGCCCGCCCCGCGGCCGACGTCGATCCGGACACCGCTGGAGGACTCGCTCCGCACGATCGGTCCGCTGGTTTTCCAGCAGGTTCGACGGACCGGGCAGGAACGGTTGTTCAACAGCTTGATCGAAGAGTACCACTATCTGGGTTACACGCAGCCGGTGGGCGAACAGTTGAAGTATCTGGTGTTTGCCGCGGGCCGGCCGGTTGCCTGCCTGGCCTGGTCTTCGCCGCCGCGTCACCTGGGCTGTCGGGATCGCTTTCTCGGCTGGTCGGCCGAGGTCCGCCGACGGAACCTCCAGGGCATCGCCTACAATCCCCGCTTCCTTATTCTGCCGTGGGTTCGGGTTCCTCATCTGGCCTCGCATATCCTCGGCCGTATGGCGAAGCGACTGCCGCACGACTGGGAACAAGTGTATGGACATCCGGTCTACTTTTTGGAGACCTTCATCGATCCGACGCGATTCCGGGGCACGTGCTACCGGGCGGCGAACTGGATCTCGTTGGGCTACACGACAGGGCGGGGCAAGGCGGACCAGACGCATCGGCCCAACCGATCGATCAAGGAAGTGCTGGGCTATCCGCTGTGCCGGCAGTTTCGCCAGTGGCTGTGTCAAGAGCCTTCGAGGGACCGCTCGTGAGCATTTTTCCCATGGGCAGGAAGAGCTCCCGGAGCTTACCGATGGCGCCAGAACCGGCCGATCCAACGGCGAGGACGGTCCAGAGCGAGGCGCAGAGCTGAAATGCCCGATGCCGATGAGTGAAACACTGTCACGCAAGCAAGCTACCTAACCAAGTGACGTGAAGTCGAATCCGGAAGTCATCGAGTTGGATGAAGCGGATCTGGAGTCCAAGCTGGACCAGATCGAAGCCGCCTTGGGCGCGGAGATGGCCGAGCCTTTTCGTCTGCTGCTGGGCTGGTACGCTTGCCTGTTGGGACTGCTCCGCGAGAAGAAGCTCAGTATCCGTCGGCTCCAGAAGATGCTGTTCGGAGCTTCGACGGAACGGACATCGAAACGTATCCTCCGGCCAAGGCGAGGACACTTCGAGCGGGAATGCAGAAGACCCATCCGCCTGCCCTGGGGAAACTCCGTCGACGACCGAGAACCCAGGCCGCGGCAGCGACTGCTCGCGTGAGGAGAGTGCTGGGCGCCGCCACCGGCCAGGTCTGTGGCCGAATTCCCGCGAGCAGCTACACGGGCTGCGCGCGTGGTGGCGACCCGACGAATCGCTGCATCCGGGCGACGGCTGTCCGCTTGCATCCACGGAACAGTGTACCGTCAGCCGCGCTGGTCGCCGGTGGTGCGTTTGAAAGGCCAGGCTCCGGTGACCGGCAAAGTCTTTCAGCTTGAGCGGCTACGGTGCGGCGATTGTGGCGCGTCTACAGCCGAGTTGCCCGAGGAAGCAGGGACCCAGAAGTGTGATCCGAGCGTGCCGGCGGTCGTCGCGACGCTGCGTTATGGGGAAGGGATGCCTGGCAATCGCCTGCAACGGTTCCAGCAGGCAGCGGGCGTCCTTTGCCTGCGTCCGTTCAGTGGGAACTGGTCAGGACGCCGCGGAACAGGGTCCGCGAGACGCGTATCAACATCTGTTCGGCCTGGCGGCAGGGCGACCTCGTGCACAACGACGACACCGGCATGCAGGTGTTGGAACTGACGGAGAAGATCAAACGCCAAGAGCCTCTCTTGAAGGGATCCCAAGCGGCGAGGTGTTTTCACCACGGGCATTGTGTCCGTGGCGGAAGGGCGGCCCGACATTATCCTGTTCTTTACCGGTCCGCATCATGCGGGAGAAAACCTCCGCTCGCTTCTGGAAGCTCGCTGCAGGAATTGCCGCCGCCGATCCATATGTGCGACGCCTTGAGTCGCAACATGCCCAAAGATCTGCGCGTACTGCTGGCCAACTGCTTGGCCCATGGACGTCGGAACTTCGTCGACGTGGTCGAATATTTTCCGGCCGAGGTCCGGTACGTGCTGGAGTGCTTGAAGAAGGTTTACAAGACCGATGCTGAAGACCCGAAGCAACAACTGCCGGCCGATGAGCGACTGAGATTGCATCAACAACAAAGCGGTCCCGTGATGGAACAACTGCACGGCTGGCTGAAGGCGAAGTTGGACGAAAAGCGCGTCGAGCCGAATTCCTCCTTGGGAGGAGCGATCTCCTACATGGTGAACCACTGGAAGGCATTGACGCTCTTCCTGCGTGCCCGGCCCCGTTGGACAACAACGTGTGCGAACGGGCTTTGAAGATGGCCATTCGGCACCGGAAGAATTCGCTGTTCTACAAGACACAGCGAGGTGCCGATGTGGGCGATCTCTACATGAGCCTCATTCATACCTGTTACTCGTCGGGCACTCGCCGGTCGACTACCTGACCGAGTTGCAACGGAATCATCAGCCGTGCGGACTGCTCCCGGCAACTGGATGCCCTGGAACTACCGGAGCAATTGGCCGCGACGGAATCCGGGCCAGACCGGGGCCGCAACCCGCCCCACTGCGCACCGGCTGACGGGAGTGGTCCCTGCGACGATCGGCCGGCACCGCGGACGGCGTGCCGAGAACGGCGTTCCTGGCCCCGGCGAGGGCGGCCGTGTGCGCTACGCCGCGCGCCATTTCAGCGGCTGCACCGTCGCCGTTGACCGCCGCAGGCGAAGCCGACGCCGATCCTCGCCGTAGCCGGCCCCCGCCCCATACCCACTGCGGCCCTGCGGCGCCCCGCCAATTCCGGCCCACCGAGGTTTGCACGCTCGCCGAAAGTACACCAACGTCACAAGGAACCACCGATGCACTTCGATGGGAAATCTGATGAAGAAGTTACGCAACTATCTTCATCGACGAAATCGCCAAACAGCCAGTGCCCAGAAAACCGCCCACAAATGAACCGAGCAGAATCGCGCAAGGTGATTTAGCGCGACCTTCGGGCCGAGCCGGTCGCCCGATTCAGTTGGCAATGTGAGAGATCCGCCCTCGGCAATGGTAGGGCCCGCAACGGCGTCGGACGCCTGGCCCCCCGCTGCTCTCTGAGGCCGCTCATGAGGCGATGCTGTGACCCACACAGCCACAGCAACCGCACCTGCGACGACTGCACTCAACACCAAGAAGGCTGCAAGCGCGATCTTCATGTTCAGCTCAAGGCAAGGGCTGCTCAGACATCTGCGACGACTGCCGGGGAGGTCGCATCCGAGAGCGTACGGATCGACTATACAATCGGCTGATTGGCGTTGGCAAGTCCCCGTCCATGGACGGCGCTCGCCGAACTCGCTTCCCAAATGCGGAAGCGGGTCTTTATCCTGGCCAAAGCTATTCCACTTTCGTGCATTCTGATTGCCGCAACCACCCTTCCGAGTCGTCGGGCAAGCGGATGCGGACCCATCCGTGGCGATTCTCCATCCAGGTGAACTCCGTGGCGTTGTGCAGCGGTTGCTTGAAGGCCGGGTCGTAAGCGTAGCCGGGGCCCAGCCGCGCAACCGCGTCCTCGATGACGACCCCCTCGGCATGCTGTAGACTGGATTGAGCCAGCGATGCCAAGGGCGCGAGGACCGCCGCGAGCAACACGACCCAAACAGCGCGATGGATGCGTCGTCCGGTCAGTTGCGCAGTCAGAAACACGGCCCACGCCACCAAGTACGCGAGCACAAACGATCCGGCTCTCAACGGCGGCGTCCAAGTGCAATACCGGCTCCACGCCACCGCCAACTTGCCGGCAGGGGCGGCGGGCGGGGGAAAGGCGTCGGCACGGTTGGCGCGGAGGAACTCGATACTCTCGCATACATGGCGGTCGAAGGGCGCGCGGCGCTGGGCAGCCCGGTAATTGGCCAGCGCCCGGCCGCCGGCGCCGGCAAAGAACCAACTGTTGCCGGCGTTCAGGAAGCGCTCCGCGGATTCAAACCGGAGGGCCGCATCGATGAAAAGCGGCTGCGCCTCGTCGGGTCGGTCCTCGCGCATTTGCATCGCCCGATCAAACAACTCGTCGGCACGGTCCGCCGCATCGGCTCGCGACGAGATTAGGAGACCAAGAAGCAGCAACAAGGGAACCGTGGCCTTCTCGAGCCGCCGCACGAGGCCGTGCGTGCCTTGGGAGGGCGCAGCGGGACGTTTGCCGTATTCGGTGGCGTCTCGTTCCTCAAAACGGCGCCGGGCTTCGGCGATCAGATCGGCATCGACGTTTCGGGCGCGGAGCGCCGCCGTCACGGTATCCGCGGTCAATGCCTCCGCACAGAGCGCGAGCCGGTCGGCGAGGTAGATTCTCCAGGCCGATTCTTCGTCGCGCCGGGCGGTTCGGCGGAATCTCCGCCACGCGGCCGTCGCCCGCGCATAAACCGGGTCGCGCCGACATCGCTCCCTGTGACGCACCAGCGGCAACAGAGCAAGCCAAACCAGCGGGGGCAGCGGCACGAACACCCACCAAAGGCGTCCGAGGAATTCCAGTACGTGATGAATGAAGGTCATGGTCCGTTCGCTCGATCGATTATTTCGGACTCCAGGTAACGGGATGGGCGGTTCGGAGTCGGTTCGCGGCGTGAAGGCTTGGGAACCGCCGTCCGGATCGACGTCGACGCTGACCGGGATCGGCTCGCTCCGCAAGGTCCGGTACCCGCCCGCAGTTGGATCAAACGTCTGGATTACGGCCGCCGGGATGCGCCGGATGCCTGCATGCAAGGGACGGAGAACGTGGGTGAATGATCGGGTGTCGTCCGTGGCCTCCTCCCGGATCGGTTCCCGCGAGAGTTGGAACTCGCTGCGCAGGCCGTCCAGCGCCGCCGGCGGCAGGCCGTTGATTTGGCGGGCGAACGCGAGGTTCTCCAAGTGCACCGTAAAAAGCGCCGGTTGGCCCACGGTCATCCGGGCGGGCGTCACCGAGGTGCGGAGGACGCACGGGCCCACGATGTCGGCAAAGCGGGCATTGCGCCCCGTTTCCGCCAGTTCCCTTACGGTAATCTCCGCAGTGGGGGCCGCGAGGTAGATTTCCTCAAAGGCATCACTTTCCGCGGCCGCTTCGAAAAAATGACTATAGAAATGGCTTGGCGGCTGGCCTGCGGGGGGTTCCTCCTGCAACAGAGCGCATAAGAGCCGGGCGGGAGGTGCCTGGAGCACGCATGGCTCGCGCGGAACCAGCTTGTAGCGGAACGAGAGAGACTGCCGCCCATCGGGCAGAGTGGCCTGCTGGGCGACCACGCGGATATTGTTTACCGGCAGCCCGATCCCTTCCGACTCCGGCACCGGAGGAGCGAGGGGAAAGACGTGACACCGCCCATCGACCAGGAGCGGGATCTCGAATCGCAACTGCTTGCATCGCACAAACGACACCCCGCTCGTCCAAGTGACCGTGACCGTGGCAGGCTGTCCGACGCGCAACTGGGTCGGTTCGACGGTGACTGCCAGGGACATCTCGGTGGCAAGGCGAGGTCTGCTGATTCGGAGGCGCAAAGGGGAAGTCAGCGTCGTCTCGCCTTTCGCCCGCACGGCAAAGGGCGGTACGGTCAGGGAGCCGGCCCGCTCGGCAATCATTTCGATCTCGAAGGCGTGTTTGCGCTGAGCGGGGTCGGAGGGCAAACGGCGGACGGCGGTCACCGCAAGGTCCGGCACGGCCGGCAACTCCGGAGTGTGCGGCGGTTCGTCGCTTTCAATCTCCAGACGCAGCGTAAACGGTTCGTAGACAAAGAGGCTGGCGGTTTCCGAGGAGAGACGCGCGGACATCTCCGCGCGGGCCGCTCCCGGCATCAACACGAGCAGGGCAACCAGGCCCGGCGGCAGGATGCGACGGGTGCGTGACCGTTCACGGGGCGGAAGAGAGGGGGACCGGTCCATGTTTTCTGCCAATGTCTTTGGAGCCAAAATGCGTCGACCGGCTGAAAAATGGACCAGTCCCCGGCAGTGGGCGTGAACCGTACGAGGAGTGCTCACCAGTTCTTCTCCACTTTGGCCCCGGCCTGCACGGCTTTCTGCCGGGCTCGCTTCTGCTGGTTGGCGGCCTCCTCGGCCAGGATCTCCGCGGAGGTGTAGTCGGGTATCGGCAGCGACCTGAGCGAAAGCGCTTCCTCGAAATCGCCGGGGGACACGGGCTGCGAGCGGTCGTCTTGAGAATCGGAGTCAAGGCCGTCCATGGGTTCGTCGTGATCCCCGGCATTTCGGGAGGCCATCGAATCGTCGTCCTCGTCCGGCTTGGGCGGTTGCAGGCTCTGCAGGGCGTCCAGGGCCTGCTCCATCCGTCCCGCGGCCGTGTGCAACGCGGTGTTCGCACGCGGCCATGCGACCGCCCCGGGAGCCAGGCCGGCCAGCGCCTCGTCCTGTGCCGCCACGGTCCCGGCTAGCAGGTCGACGATCGGATCCACCTCCGTCGCGGGCAGCCTGTCGGTATCGCCGTAGGCACGCGTGAGAACCTGGCGGAGCGCGTCTCGCTGGCCCGTGATGCCCTCCAGCACGCTCGCGGTTCCCTTGCGCACGGCCTGTTGTTCGGTGGAGATCGGCAGCGCCAGGCTGTTTGATTCCTTTTGGGGCAGAAGCTGTTCGGTCGCGACCATGGATTCCGGGAGATTCGCCTGTTCTCCGGATAAGACTGGCGGGCGGCGCAGAACGCGCCGGCTTCGCTCCGATAGGCGTTTCTGCCGCATGGCCAGTTTCCGGAGCCGCCCGACCGTTTCGGCAAGTTTTTCGTGTCGCTGCTGTTCTTCGGATCGCTGTTGTTCAATCACCGCTTCCACCTCGCGAAGGCGTCGAGTAATCGCAGTAATCCGGCGAGCGGTCTCGATGTGGCCAGGTTGCAGGAGCGCGGCGCGAAGGAACTCTTCCCGCGCGTCGACCAGCAGCGAGCGTTCGGCGAGGGGATCCACGCCGGATTGCTCCTGCGCAAACTGCTGCAACTGGCTCCCTTGCGCGAACCTGGCTCGAAACGCCGCCGCATCATCCTCCTCGACACGCGGAGCACAACCCGGGGCCATCAGGGCCAGCAAGATCAGGCTGCTGCTGGTCGGCAGTCTCGACGGCGACGGAACCAACCACAGCACCACGGCCAGCGCCAGCAGCCAGGGGTAGCCTTCCGAATAGCGCACTTGCCGCAGTCCGCCCACGACGACATCGTCCTCGCCCGCGCCGGCGATCCACTGCTGGTAAAGCGGCACGAGATCGAAGGGGCGAGTTCGCGCCGGAAAGTACGTCGCATTCGAACAAGCGCCGGCGAGATCGGAAAGCGTACGCTCCTGAAGCCGGGAAACCACCTCGACATTGTTGTGGCGCATCCATTGACTGCCGTCCAGCGCATCCGGCACGCGTGCCCCACGAGCAGGATCGCCCAGGCCGATGATCAGGACCCTCGCGCCGCAGCGGGTCAGCAACTCGGCGGTTTTTCGGAGGTCGCTCAGATGGTCTTCGCCGTCGGTGAATACCACCAGGTCCCGGCTTCCGCCGGCAGCGTCGGCCAACACGGCGCCTGCCACTTTCTCGAACGCCGCCTGGAGCGAGGTGCTCCCCACGTCCATATCCGACGGATCGGCGCGTTCGAGCATGTAGCGCACAAACCCGTGGTCCAACGTGAGCGGCACGCGCACCGACGCCGACCCGGCGAATGTGACCAGCGCCACGCGCTGCCCCGCGAGCGCCGGGAGCGCTTCGAGGATGGCGATGCGGGCCATCTCCAACCGGCTGGGAAACAGGTCCGCCGCCAGCATGCTCCGCGACACGTCCAGCGCGACGACGAGATCCCGTCCGCGGCGCTCGATCTCGTAGGGACGCGGGTTCCACTGCGGCCGGGCGAGTGCCGCGACGATGGACACCAGCGCGACCAGCGTCAGCCAGTCTCTGTACGTCAAGCTGCCCCGGACGTTTTCCACCGCAACGCCCTTCAGCCGGCATGCCGCCTCGCGCTGCAGGCGGCGGCTGCGAACCAGGAGCCATCCGGCCAAGGCAACCAGCGGCAACAAGAGCAACATCCAAGGCGCGCCGAGACTCATCCGCTCACCTCCTCGGCCACCCGCAGCCACGTGGCGCGGAGGACCCGCTCCGCCAGCAGCAAGACGAACGCCGCATACGCGAGATATTGAAACAGGGGGCTGATCTCGGTGTGATATAAGATCGCCGTCTTGATCTCGCTCGTTTCCAGATCATTGATCCGCTCATAGACCTCCTGCAAGTGAGCTGCGCTGGCGATTTTCCAATAGGCGCCTCCGGTTTCGTCGGCCAGTCGCCGCAGCAGTTTCTCGGCGTCGGTCAGGCCCTCGTCGTCACTGCGTTTCTCCAAGGAAGTTCCGCCCTCGTCGTCCTTCATGCTGATGGCGTAGACGCGGATTCGCCATTTTTTTGCCAGTCCGGCGGCTTCCTCCGGCAGATGCAGCCCGCAGTTGTTCTCTCCGTCGGTGAGCAGTACGACGACCTTGCTCCGCACTGCCGCGGACGGGTCGGAGCCTCGTTTTTCGGCGTCGGTCTGCCATTGGCCCATTTGATCGAGCCGGGCGCACGCCAACGCAAGCGCGTCGCCATAGCCGGTGCCGTCTTCCGAGGGCCGCTCTTGGATGTCGAGTTCGCGAACGATCTCGACCAGCGCTTCGTGTCCGTAGGTCAGCGGGCTGAGCGTATCGGCATAGCGGGCAAACGTGATCAGGCCGATCAAATCGTCCGTACGGTGCCGAATGAATTGCTCGACGACCCGCTTGGCGGCCTCCAGCCGTGAGATTCTCTCTCCGTCGTCAGCCGCCAGGCTCTGCTCCATGCTGCTGGAGATATCGAGGAGCAACTGGATGGCAACGCCCTCCCGGGTCTCCTCGCCGACCTGACGCTTCATCTGCGGCCCGGCGCAGGCAGCGATCAACAGACCGAGAGCGAGTGCGGGCACGCAACGGACTCGCCGGAGCCACCGAAGCCTGCCCGACGGCGGGACGTTTCGCCACACGGCTAATCCCGACACGGGAATCGCCGCCGGAGGCCGCCGGCGGAGCGCGACCAGAGCCACCGGCAACAGCAACAGAATCCAGGGATAGGCGAAAGTCATGGGCCGGGATCGCGGACGGTGATGGTGACTTCGGGGAACCGCAGTTTTTGGCCCCTGGTCTCGACCGAGAGGTTGTTGAGCTTGACCGTTCCCGGTTCGAGACCTTGCCAGACGACCACGCGCCGCTGCACGATGACACCCTCGCGGGTCCGCTGCACGGGCAGTTTCTCGATCGCCCGTACTTTTAACCGCGGATCGTCGGGGAGGTGCAAGCGGATGGGCGCCGCCGAATCGGCTTGGACGGTCAGTTCCAACCGCATCGGCTCACCCGGTACGACCAGGAACGTGCGGGGAGTGCAATCGAGACGCACGGTCTCGTCTGCGGCCGTTGCCGGTGCGACGACAAGCGTCAGTAGCAGCAGGACGAGCAGGGCGAACGTGGTCGATAAGTCGGTTAACCGCAGTGCCCAACGGGCCGCGCCTTGGTTGTGTCGCCGGGCAAAGATCCAGCGGGGGGCCATGACCGATGCCCAGGCCAACTCCCGCCCCAAGCGCGGCCCGTTGGGCACTGCGGTTAAACGAGGGGTGGGGCAACGTTTAACCCCCGGTTTCATCGGCGGTCCTCCGAAGGCGGTGACGGAAGAACCGGGCCAGTTCCTCTGCGCAGTCGCTCGTGGTGTCGAGTTCCAGAAGATCGGCTCGGACTGCCGCGAACTCCTCTCGCAAACGCCTGCGCCGGGCGTCGAATGTGCGCCGGCAGACGTCGCGGCCTGCGTAGCCAAAGTCCGCCACGAGAGCCTCGCCCGTCTCCGAGTCGCGAACGGCCGCCAGTCCGCAAGGCGGCGGCTCAATTTCACAGGGATGATTGACGGCGATGCCCACGAGATCGTGACGGAACGCTACCGGGCCAAGTTGTTCGCGATCCAAGTCGAACAGAAAATCCGACAGGATCAAGACGAGTACGCGTCGCTCGGCCATGTGCAAAAGTGCGTCGAGCGCCGGCGCGGGATCACTTCCGGCGTTACGCGGCTTGATGGCCAGAAGATCCGCCAACAAACGCAGCGCGTGCTGCCGGCCTTTGCGCGGCTGGAGGATCTGTTCCACACGGTCGGAACACAGGATCATCCCCACCCGGTCATGATTGTAGATGGCGGAAAGCGCAAGCAGCGCGGCCAGGTCGTTCATCGCGTCCCACTTCGTGCGGCCCGGAGCCGGGATCCGGCAGGAAGCCGAGACATCGACGACCAGCCACACGGCCAGTTCACGCTCCTCGATATAACGTTTGATGTACGGACGCCCGGTGCGGGCGGTCACGTTCCAGTCGATGGATCGGACTTCATCGCCGGGATGGTACGCGCGGATCTCGTCGAAATCCAAACCCCGCCCTTTGAATACGCTCCGGTATTCGCCGGCCAGGAGGTGTTCGACCGGGTACCGGGTGCGGAGCTGGAGCTGCCGGAGGCGCTGGTCAATCGAGTCGAGCGGCATGAGAGGCTCCAACGCCGTTGATCGGCACCCTTTCGACGATGCGTTCCAGGAGCGCGTCGGAATTCAATCCTTCCGCCTCCGCCCGGTAGCTGATCGCAATTCGGTGCCGCACCACGTCGTGCAACATGGCTTTCACGTCGTCGGGCACCACGTAATCCCGGCGATGGACCAGTGCATGGCCACGCGCTGCCAATGCGAGATAGATGCTGGCGCGAGGCGAGGCCCCGAACCGGATGAACGGAGCCAACTCCTCGAGTCCGCAGGCGGCCGGGTTCCTGGTCGCCGCAACCAGACGCAGGATGTACAGCTCGATCTTCTCGTCGAGATGGACCGCATCCAGCGTCTGGCGCATGGCCAACACGTCGTCGAGCGTGGCCACCGCGTCAACGCTCGTGACGGGGCAGGTGCGGGCGACCCGCCGCATGATTTCGTGCTCCTCGTCGTGCGTCGGGTACTGGATCAGCAGTTTGAACATGAACCGGTCGACCTGCGCCTCGGGCAGCGAGTAGGTGCCCTCCTGTTCAATGGGGTTCTGGGTGGCGAGCACCATGAACGGCTCCGGCAGCTTGTGCGTCTGGCCGGCCAGCGTGACCTGCCGCTCCTGCATCGCCTCCAACAGCGCGCTTTGCACCTTGGCAGGCGAGCGGTTGATTTCGTCGGCAAGCACGACGTTGGCGAAAACGGGGCCTCGATGCGTTTCGAAAACGCCCGTCTCGTGCCGGTAGATCTGGGTGCCGACCAGGTCGCCCGGCAACAGGTCGGGCGTGAATTGGATGCGGCTGAACCGGGCGTTCAGCGCCTGGGCCAGTGTGTTGACCATCATCGTCTTGGCAATGCCGGGAACACCTTCCAACAGCACGTGACCGCCGGCGAGCATGGCGATCAGCATTTTCTCCAGCGGGTCGCGCTGGCCGACGATCACCTGTCCCACCGCTTCCAGGACGGCATCAAGTTTGCCGGAAACCACATCTTGCATGAGCAGACCCAAAAACCGTAAGGAATAAGTTGGCCAATCATGATAGGGTGGATTTCAATCCACCTCGCGATTCCAGGGTGGATTGAAATCCACCCTACGTCAACATGCCCAGTTATTCTCTTACGGCTCCTCACCGAGCGGCGGAAACTTCGATCGGGCTGAAATCCGTAATCGTACTTCTGAGGCAGTAACCGACGTGCGTGATGCTCTTCATGGACCGATCCAGCTTGGATTTCACCGTCGCTCCGCCGGCATGGAAAGTCACCGTGCCGGCCGCAAGGTCGACCGAGACGATCAACTCGTACACTGCTCCGTAGTTCGTTTCACAGGGCGCCGTTGCGCCTTGGTTCTCGGCGAGCGGGCCCTGGAGGATGGCTGCCGTCTTCATTTTCTGGCGCAGCCCGCATTTGACCAGTTGAGCCTCGTTCGTACCGTCGGCGAAGGCGAGGTAACCGTTGTTGGCGCCGTCGCCATTGGCGTATTGCAGCTTGCACTTCAATGTGACTTTGCCGGTCAGCGGCTCATCGAGCATTTTCAAGACTGCGCCGCCCGGTTTGGCCTCTGAAGCGATTCGATACCCCAGTTCCGCCTGGTAGGCACGCGCCTGGTCGAGTTTCGCGAAGTCGCCATCTTTGGACGGGAGGTTGGTCGTCTTCGCCCCAGTCGGCTTCTTCGCCGCACTCTTCTTTTTCGGAGGCGACGGAGGAGTCGCAGCTTCGTTCAACGCTTCAATCTCTTCCGCGGTAAGTACATCCAGCCCCCGGCCATCGTCGCCGAGGCAACAAAGCTGCCCGTCGGTGGTGGACAGATACAAATTGCCGTAAGCACCGGACACGCCGTCCAGCAAGGGCGCGGTTGGCAGACGATAACCGGAGAGAATCTTTCCGGACTGCTTGTCCACGGCCAGCAGGATGGAACCGGACTGCCCGTCCAGCGCCTTTTCCTGTTCGGCCATGAGCTTCTGCACTTCCTCTTCCGTAATCCGCTGCTTGATCTCGTCCTGTCGCATCAGTTCCTTGGGCCCGAGCACAAACAAGCGGTCATCGGAAGCCACCATGGCCCGTACGAGAATCGGCAGCATCACGCTCCACTGGTCCTGGTAGTCATAGTCCTTGGCGTGCAGGTGATAGACGTATTCTTCGGACCACTTGAAGTACCACCGCAGCCGCCCCCAAGTATAGATCCGGTCTTTGTCGAACGTGATCATGCGCCCTGCCGGATTGCCTTGGGCTCCGGCCTGCGTGTAGCCCGAGTAGCCCGACGCCTGGTACTTGCCGTAGACCCAGTAGGTGCGATGCCACCAACTGTCGTCCAGGAATCCCGTTGCGCTGAAAAGATGGGCGTCCTCTCCCTTCTGGCTGTCGCCGCCAAGTTTCGCATGAATGGCGGCGACATCGTTGCCCACGGTGCCCGGTTCATAACCGTACCGTTTGCCGGCGAACATGAGATCCAGGCGGTTGCCTTCCAGATCGAACGGCTGGTAGCGCATGAAGATCTTCTTGCCGTTGGAAGAAAGCAGATCGGAGAGGGCCACGGGCATATTGAGAATCTCGTGCTGCATCTGCAACGGCTCGTCCGTGCCCGGCACATTGTCGTCCATGACATGTTCCTTGATCTTGCGGCCGGTCAAGGCATCGAGAATCAAGAAGCGAATGCCGCCGTCGTTGAACATGGAGCGGCCGGCCACGGTGTAGACGCGATCGTTCATCACGAGCACGTTGCCGTGCACCGGGTGGGTCGCTTCGATGCGTTCGAGATACATGTGATTGGCCATCGCCGGCGCCGCTTGATATTTCCATCGCAGCGCCCCGTCGCCCAGGTTGAGACAGTAGACAAACCCGTCCGTCGCCCCGAAATAGACCAGCCCCTTGTAGATGGCCGGCGACGAGTCGATCCGCCCGCCGGGAACGAACCGCCAGGCCGGCTCGCCCGTCGCGGCGGCGAAGGCGCACAGCACCGGATTGTCCTTGTCGGCCACCAGTACTTTCTCGCCCGCGATGACGGGCTGAGTCAACCGCCCGGGCAGCTTTACGGACCACTTCAACTTGCCCGGCTCACGGATCCCGCTCACCAATCCGCTGCGGGCAATGTCGCACCGGTAGGTGGGCCACTCGCCCGGTTCCTGCGGCTGCTCGTTCGGAAACGCGGCCGGCGACTCGCCGAACACGGTTCGCCGCCGGTCATCGGCAGTGGGCACCAGCGCGCGCTCCGACGATCCGGCGGGCGCGAGCGCCGTCAATCCGTACATCTTGGCGCCGATGTAGCAGGAGCAGGGATGCTGCGGCGCATACAAGAGGCCATTGGCCGGCATGATGCCGTACAGGCAGGCGCCGCGGACCCAGTGATGCAACGTCCATTGGCCGGTCTTGAGGTCGACAAACTCCGTGCCGGTCCGGCTCATGATCAGGTAGTCTTCGGTCGCCTTCGCCGGATAGCAGCGATGGTGGAACCAATAGGCAGGGATGTCCTGGAACCTCACCTCTTCCTTGCCCGAGCCGGGATGGCGGGCGACGATTTCACCGGTTCCGGTAGGGCTTCCCTTTGATCCGGAAGTTGTGTTCGCCCCCCACACCTTTCCGTCGATCACGAGCAGGTCGCTGGGCGACTGATAGCCACCCGACGGATGTTTGGCCGTCCAAAGGACCTTCCCGTTCTCGGTCGACAGGCCGGACACCTGGCCCTCGGCCGTCCCCCGGTGCGGCACGTAGCCCTCGCCACCGACAAACGTCACCACGCCGCCTTGCACCACCAACTTCGGCGCATAGAACGTGGTCATTTCCTTCCATGCGGGAAGTTCGGCCGATTTCCACAAGACGCTGCCGTCCTCGCGGCTCAAGGCGACCACTTGCCGGCCGTCGAAGCAATAAGCTTTGCCCCGCGACGCGGCCAGCGTGCTCGGAGCGACCCAGTCGAAGGGCCGGGACCAAAGCACTTTGCCCTCGTTGAGATCGCAACAGAGGACGTGCTTCTCGCGTTGGATCCACCGGCCGCTGGGGAAGTTCATGCGCGGCCCGTTCTCGAACTCCTCCTTCGTCACGTTGGTATCGGCCACCAGGTAGAGGAAGCCGTCTTCATGGATGATTTCCTCCGTGCCCTCCGTTCCGGCAATCGTGTGCAGGATCTCGCCGGTATCGGTATCCATCACGGAGACGGGCGCCTCGATGCCCAGCGTAGCGAACACCCGGTTGCCTGCCACGACCAGCCGGCGAGGCAGCGTCGCGGGGCCGCTCTTCAGTCCGTAGAGATTCCCGATCCACCGGTCGATTCGGTGCTTCCACAACACCACGCCGTTGAAGGCGTCGCGGGCGATCAGCGTCCAGCGGCACGGAAGATAGGGCGAATAGGTGCTCCCCTCGTCGAAGATGTAAAAGACCTTCCCGTCGCCGCTCACGCAGGCGGAGACGCTCGACATCTTGTCGTGGTGGCGCGACCACCGCGGCCCGCCGACCCATTGCAGGTGTTCCAACGGCGGCTTCAGCGCCTTGTCCTTCGATACGGCATTTCCGGACGCGTCGTACAACTGCATGGGCCAGTCGTCGATCGTTGCCGGGCGAGGTTTGACGAGAATCTCCGAACCGAGAAGCGCCGTTCCTTCCGGCACCAGGACCCGCAGGACCTCCTCGCGAGAAACCGCATCGGGGCGTTCGACGATCAAGAGGTTGACGAAGTTGTCGATGAAGGGCAGTGTTCCGGATTGCCAAACGCCGGCGTTGATCTTGCCGTGCAGCCCCGCCTCGACAAGCGTCTGGCGGGCCTGGCGAGCATCGGCCTCCTCTGCAACAAGCAGGTGGCCAAGCAGGTTCGAGCGTTCTTGGAGCATGGATTGCAGTAGTGAGACGTCCGCCCCGTGGACGTGCACCGCCACGCCGCCGGTAAACCGGTTTTTGGCGAGAGCCGCCCGCGCCTGGTCTTGACCGTGCGAGTCGCCGACGATCGAGAAGAAGCAGAAGAGGGCCGCACAAACGGCGGCGATTTCACTTCGACAAGGTCTTTGGTTCATATCCTGGTTCCGTGTGCGTACACGTCAGCCCGAGAGTGGTTTGATGAAAAACAACGACCCGCCACGATTTCAAAAGGTCAGCCGGCTGGTGGATGCAAGTGCGGGCTCGCGCAATCGCGCCTGGTCACGGTTGGAGCGAGCCTTTTATCTTATCAAGAGCCCCGTTTACCGGTCCACCGGCTTTTGCAAGTTAGCTTGGGGGGTTGAAATCCGGCCGGACCTACCCAAGCGGGGCACAAAGACTCGAAGACCACACCGGCAACTGTCTTGCTGCCACGCAGACCGATCCAGAGCGACAAGAACGTCGGAACGGATACGGGATTTCAAGCAAGATCGCCGGCGTCGAGCAGGTCCATCAGCGCCGGCAGGAGCCTTCTCGCCGCACGGGCTCGATGGCTCAACACGGCCTTGACTACGGGCTTCAGCGTGCCGAAAGTCCGGTGATACTCGACCACCTCGAACAAAGGGTCGTAGCCAAAGCCCTGGCTGCCTTGCGGCTCGAAGAGGATGCGGCCGCGGCAATCGTCCTCGCTCTCGGCGCGGATCGCGCCGGAAGGATCGGCCAGCGCCATATGGCAGACGTACCGCCCGGTCCGCTTATCCAAAGGCGTGTCGGCAAGCCGCTTCAGTAACAGACGATTGTTTGCCTCGTCGGTTGCGCCGGGACCGGCAAAGCGGGCGGACCATACGCCGGGGGCACCTTCCAACGCGTCGACCATCAGACCGCTGTCTTCGCCAAGGATCCAGCGATGGAGATGGCGGGCCTGGCCGGCCGCTTTCAGGGTTGCGTTGGCGGCAAACGTATCGCCGGTTTCCGCCACATCGATCGCCTCGGGGAAATCGGCCAGGCTCCGTACCTCGAGGCCGATCGGTTGGAACAACTCGGCCAACTCCAGCCCCTTCTTGCGGTTCCGGGTGCCGAGCACGAGGAGTGGTTTGCGATTCATCGCTCTTTCAGCGTTTTCCGAAGACTCCGGTCGCGGCCTGACGAACGTAGGCCCCGCTGATAGACCGCTTCGGAACCACCACCGGAATCGGCTGAACGTCGAAGGGCACCCCAGCAAGTGTCCTGGGAACCATTGCCCCGGCGGGTTGGCCCGGCAGGCCTTGCGAACTCGGCTTTGCCTTGAACTGCTCGATGATGGTCGCGATCTGCGGGTTGATCTCTATTTTACCATCCGCGCGGGGCGTTCCTACGGACTCGAAGCTGCCGACCGTGACAATACTCGCGTAGCGATCGTGGAATTCATAGGCTTCATAGCCTTTCATCCGCAGCGCTTCGGTGAGCTTGTGGGCCTTTTCCGCGGCGGCAGCCAACCCCTCCCCGTTTTCCTGAAACCGTTTCTTACCGCTTTCGATCGCCGCAATGTCTTCCTGCTTGATGATCACCTTGCCTGTGAAATGGGCCACCTGCACGGTGTACTTGCCGGCGCAGTCCAACAGGCAATGCTCCACTCCCTCATTCGCCTTGACCACCAACGGATCGAGCCCCTTGGGGACGAAGTATTCGTCGGGCAGAATGGGGTTGGTCGTAATGAAGGCATGGCCCATCGGGCCTTTTTTCTTCTTGTCGCTGCCCGGCGCGAGGACGTACTTCTGGATGAGCCGGAATCCGGCGAGGTTCATCGCCGTCGGCTCCCCTTTTTCGAGCTTCAGGCAATCGGGGTCGTAATACTTGAGTTTCCGCAACGTTTCCTGCGCCTCGGGATCGTCGATCGCCGCATAGTCGCCCACCAGGACCGCCATTTCCTCGTAATTCGCTCCACGGCGATAGCGGGTTTTCTGCGGTTCGCCAAAGCGGTCGATTCCACGGCGTGGGCTATCCTTCGTCAGGTCGAAGGTTTTTTCGTAGAGGTAGGCCGGCAGCTTGTAGCGTTTGCGAAGCTCGAGAACAAGCTCGCGGGCCTGCTCATCGGCGCCTTCGCCCGAGAAACTGCAGGCCAGTATCATCCACGGCCCGTTGTTTTCCGCGAGCCGGTACTCCTTGTCGGGGTCCGCCTCGATGCGGTTGACGGTCAGCAACCGCTCCCATGGGGCCGCGCCGGCGACGCTTGAAAGCCATCCTGCCAACCCGACTGCCAACCCCAGCGACCAGTATCCGCGGTTTGTGCGCATTGCCGACTCCTTCCGGAAAAGCACGAAACTGGCGAGGAGGGAAGGGTGCCTCCCTTGATTTCCCCGTCCAAGCGGCATGGATGAAATGAGGGGAGCCGGCGGCTCCCCTACTTTCAACTTTGCGGGCGGACTGTAGCAAATGAGGCTGCGCGGTTCCAGAGCGGATTCCGACCTATTTCACGGTTGGAGCTGGTTTTTGGGCGGTGCTGCGGGATGGTCGGATTGGGAAAAAGGGGGGCAAGCTCGGCTTGCCGAGTGAGGCGTCGACGCAAGGTCGCGCTCGGCACGTGGCACCTACTGTCCTGGCCTGCCCCCACGCGGCCGGTCGACGCAAAACATTGTCCAGACGACATTTGCGTCACGAATTGGCGGACTGCATTACGACTCCGCCCAAGCTGGTGGTACACTGAAGAAAGGTCGTCGCTGCGATCGTCCAGCGATGTTGTCGCCGGGGCGCGCTATCCACTCGAAGCCTCAGTCGGCGGGGCAGCCCTGTCCGAATGCCAGGAGAAACGTACTGCAACTGCTGTTTTCTCCAGCCCTGCAAAAGCTGCCGCACACCGTCCGCTGGACGGTGGTGCTGGCGTGCGCGATCCTGCCGTCCGTCGCTCCTGCCCGCGTGGCGGCGGATGAATTCGACCGCGCTGCCTCGGAACTCTACGAGAAATACAAGGGCGAGCTCGGCCAGCTCGCCGCCTGGTGCGAACAGCAGGGGTTGGCCGAACAGGCCGCCACCACCCGCGGTTGGCTGGCCCCGCCGAGCCCGGACAAGCTCTACGTTGCCATCTTCCCGCGCGACGTGGGCCGGCCCGAACTCCCCGCCGACACGCCGCCTGCCCTCGCGGAATGGGACAAGCGTTTTCACCAACTTCGCCGCGAAAGGGCGAATTCCCTGGAGGCCCTGGCGCGACGTGCGGTCCGCAACGGGCGGGCCTCGCTCGCTTTTGATCTTGTGCTCTCCTCGCTGCGGGAAAACCCCGACCACGAAGCGATTCGCGGACTGCTCGGCTACCAGAAGCACCAGAATCAGTGGAGGAGCGTCTGGGAAATCAGCCGGCTGCGGGCCGGGCAGGTATGGCATGAGCGGTTCGGCTGGCTGCCGAAGACCTATGTCCGCCGCTACGAGCAAGGCCAGCGGTACTACCGCGGACGCTGGATCACCGCGGACGAAGATGCCCGGCTTCACGGCGACATCCATTCCGGCTGGGACGTCGAGACCGAGCACTACACGATCCGCACCAACCACGGCCTCGAGGCGGGCGTCGAGCTTGGCGTGAAGCTCGAGCAACTCTATCTCGTCTGGAAGCAGCTCTTCATCCGCTACTTCGCCTCGGAGGCGCAGGTGACCGCCCTGTTCGACGGCCGTGCACGGGCGAACTGGGCCCGGCTCCCCCGCCACCAGATCGTTTACTTCCGCAGTCGCGACGATTACAACCAGGCCCTGCGGACCGCGTTTTCGAACATCGAGATGTCGATCGGTGTGTACGTCGACAGCACCCGCCGGGCCTACTTTTTCGCCGGAGACAAGAGCGACGACCGCACCTTATACCACGAGGCCACCCACCAGCTCTTCCACGAGTCGCGGCCGGTTGCGCCCGACGTGGGCGTGCGATCCAACTTCTGGATCGTCGAGGGGATCGCGCTCTATATGGAGTCGCTCCACCAGGAGAACGGATTCTACGTGCTTGGCGGGTTCGATGACCTGCGAATGCTGGCCGCGCGGTACCGGTTCCTGCACGACGATTTCTACGTGCCGCTTGCGGACCTTACGGCCATGGGACGCGAAGCGATCCAGACGCATCCCCGCATCGCGACCCTCTACAGCCAGGCGGCCGGGCTCACCCACTTCCTGATCTCTCACGACGGCGGACGCTATCGCGACGCCCTGGTGGCGTATCTCGGCGACGTCTACAGCAGCCGCGCCGACGCCAGCACCCTGGCCCAATTCACGGGCACACCCTACGCCGAACTCGACCGACAATACCGCGCCTTCATCCAGTCGGCCGGAATGCCGGAGTTGGCTGCGGAGAAGTGAGGATCGGCAGTGGATTTCATCGTTTGATGACTCGAATCTCCTGCCGCTCTCGCGGCAATGGGCTACACCTCGAAATCCCAGATCCGATAGGTCTTGGTTCGCTTCGCACCGCCTTTTTCCAGGCTGCCGCGCGAGAGCGTGTTGGATTCCAGGACCCAGGAAAATTCCGCCTCGCGGATCCCCCAGTCGATCACCTTGGGCACCAGGCCGGCGAGTAAGACCAAACCGACGCCGAGCAACTGGTATTCCGGAAGGACATTGGCACTGAGGATACGGATCCGCGGAATGCGGCGTTTGCCCGCCAACAGGCGGATTGCCCCGAACGGGAACAATCGGCCGTCGATCTTCTTGATCCGGGGGTTGTAGTCGGGCAGGCACAGCACGGCGCCGGCCAAACGGTCGTCGACCTCGGCGCCCAGCGAGAGTTCCGGAATGATCAGATGCCGAAGCCCTTGGGCCGAGTGCCGGATTTCGGCACGCGTCATCGGAACAAAGCCCCACATGTTGGACAGCGACCGGTTGAACACGTCCAGAAACAACTCGACCTCGTCGAGGAACCGCGAGCGATCCAACGGGCGCAGCCGAACCCCCAGCCGCTCCATCACTTGATACACGTTCCTCTCGTACTTCGCCCTGATCGCGGGCAACATGTCGGTGGTGCCCCAGTAGGCGTAGAGGTCCTGGGCCTTGTGAAACCCGTATGTCTCCATCAGGCGAGGGTAGTACGGCGGGTTGTAGGTCATCATGAAGGTGGGCGGCGAGTCGAAACCTTCAATGAGCATACCCACTTCATAGCTCAGCGACGGATTCAGAGGTCCGCGAATCGCATGGAGGCCGCGATCCGCGAGCCACTGCCGCGCCGCGTCGAACAAGGCCGCGGCCACGTGCGGATCGTCGACGGATTCGAAAAAACCGAAGAACCCGCGGCGATCGTGGTACTTTTCCAGGTGGCCGTGATTGATGATCGCGGCGATCCGCCCGCACACGTCGCCACCGCGCGTGGCCAGCCAGGTCCGGCACTCGTTCCGTTGGTAGAACGGGTGCGGCCGGTAGCCGACCAACTCCTCCTGGTTCCTTCGCAGCGGAGGTACCCAGTTGGGATCGCCGCGATAAAGCTGCCAGGGGAAGGCCAGGAAACGCTTCCGATCCGCCGGGCTGGATACGGGGGTAACGAGGGGTGCCGTCATCTGCTTGCGGAATCGTTTACGGGGTAGGTCCCGCTTGCCGAGCGGGACCGTGCGTACAGTTCCCGCTGGGCAAACGGGACCCACCACGACTGGGCTGATAAAAACAGGGACTGGCTCCGCAACATCTTGTGTGGTCGCTCTAGCTAAACCGCTATTAGTTGCGGTGCCTGTCCCCGTTTTTATCAAGTTTTTATCAGCCCACACCACGACTGCCCGAAATCGAGTGAGAATTCGAGCGAGATGCGGGCTCCAGGTCCCGCTCGGCAAGCGGGACCTACTTGGGCCGCCTTCTCAAGGTTGTCCCTTTACCAGGGACCGCGGACGTAGTACACGCCGAACTGTTCCGTGCTGGACGGCCAGGGCGGGGTCGGGTAAATCGCCGCGGGACCGTAACCGCCGGGCACGGCATAGCCGGTGCCGTACTGCGACCAGATCGGGGTGATGTGGGTCGCGCCGACGCCCCAGCCCCAATGCGTCTGCCTCTCGGCAGTCGGCGGGACGACTTGGGCCACGGGCATGCCCCACATCGTGTGATAGTAGGCGCCGTGCCAGCCGTCATACAGGCCGGGGGTTGGCGCAAAACCGGAGAGGCCGCAGAATTGAGTGACACCGCATGCCGTGCCGCAGCAATCGGCTCCGGGGCCGACCGCCGACGCGTTTTCCGCCGCGCCAAGCGCGACGAACGAGGCCATCACCAGGGAAAAGAAGGTTCGCCGAATCATCGAAGGAATTCCTTATTGGCTGAAAGCTCCAACCGGCCAGGATCCGGGGGCCGGAAATGTATCCGTTGAAAACCCCGGGCGTCTAGTACCACACTACGCGCGTCTTCGTAACGCCGGTGGGGTGAGGAGTGAAATAAACGCGGTGGTGTGGATAGAGGAACTCGTGGGGATTCAACGGTTGGTACGTGATCATGGTATGCCCGACCCAGGGCGGCGTCGGCCGGGGACACGGGTACAGTTGCGCCCCCAGGTAGCCGTTGTTGGGAGCGACGTAGTAGTTGTACGACGGCGTCTGTGCCTGCACCGCCGAGGTATCCGACAGCACGGCGTAACCGGCCATCAGTGCGACCGCAGCGATCAGGATCCTACGAAAAAGCTTCGAAACCATGGATTGCTCCTCGAAGACAAGCGGGTCTTGTATGCGAGAGGTTGGGTCTTTTAGGATTCGTCGGCTTGTGCAGGCGCCGCAGGTGAATCTTTGTGCCACGGATGCCTCGGAAGCGTCCGTCGGAGGCATGAGGGCGGGAAAGCCGCCTGGGAATACGCCGGAAAACCCGCTATAATCGGAAAAGTCTGAGTACGCTACTCATCCAGGGAGCCCCCAGCTTTGCAGAGGACGACGCGACTTTCCGGAACGTCGGATGACATGGATGTTGATTCTGCTCCCCTCCCTGAAGACGTCGGGGGGGATGCGCAGTCCAACGGCCGAAGGCCTTCGGCAAATGGCTCGCCACGGCGACGCCGCGCGACTGCCCAGTCGATGGCGGCCGACCAGCGCGATATCTCCGTCAGCGAGTTTTTTGCCAAGAATCGCCACTTGCTCGGGTTCGATAACCCCCGCAAGGCGCTACTCACCACGGTCAAGGAGGCCGTGGACAATGCCTTGGATGCCTGCGAGGAAGCTGGGATTCTGCCCGAGGTCTGGGTGCACATCCAAGCCACCGGGGAAAACCGCTTCAAGGTAGGCGTCCAGGACAACGGTCCGGGGATCCTCAAGAAGACGATCCCGATGATTTTCGGCAAGCTGTTGTATGGCTCGAAATTCCACCGCCTGCGGATGAGTCGGGGCCAGCAGGGCATTGGGATCAGCGCCGCCGGGATGTACGGGCTGTTGACCACCGGAAAACCGGTGAAGATCATCTCGCGGTTCTCGCCTCGCAAACCGGCCCACTATTATGAGATCCAGATCGATACCAAGCGCAACCAGCCCGAGATCCTCAACGGGCGGGGCGAAGGCGTCGACATCCCGCCGGGGGAAAAGGGCCGCGAGGCGATTGAGAAGGACGGAATCGAGTGGATCGAGGTCGACCACGGCACCCGCGTGACGATCGAACTGGAGGCCCGCTACCAGCGCGGCCGCGGCAGCGTCGACGAGTATCTCGAACAGACGGCGATCGCGAACCCTCACGTCACCATTCACTACCAGGACCCCGACGGCAACGCGAAGACGTATCCACGCGTCGCCGAGCACCTCCCGCCGGAACCCAAGGAGATCAAGCCACATCCCTACGGGATCGAACTGGGACGGCTGGTTGCGATGCTCAAGGACACACAGGCGAGGACCCTTTCCGCGTTCTTGAGCGATACGTTCACGTGCGTCAGCCCGGCCGTCGCGAGGCGGATCTGCGATGCGGCAAAGCTCAGCACGCGGGCCAACGCCAAGCGGATCGGCCGGCACGAGGCCGACTCGCTGTACAAGGCGATCCAGCAGACGAAAATCAAAGCGCCGACGACGGAGTGCATCGTACCGATCGGCGAGGAATTGATCCTCAAGGGCCTGCACCAGGTCGTCCCGGCCGAGTTCTACGCGGCCGCGACGCGCCCGCCGGCCGTCTACCGCGGAAATCCGTTCGTGATCGAAGTCGGGCTGGCCTACGGCGGCGAGCCGA
Organism: Thermoguttaceae bacterium; assembly: GCA_040768665.1. GTDB lineage: Bacteria > Planctomycetota > Planctomycetia > Pirellulales > Thermoguttaceae > JABWBD01. The sequence continues at coordinate 19,569 of JAXGMN010000048.1, read as the reverse complement.
CGGCTCACAAGGTCTCGCGCGAAGCCCTGGAAGAGCTGCTCGCTCAGAGCGACAGCCGCACCTTGCGGCAGTTTCTCGCGACCACGTTCGACGGCCTGGGATTCGAATCCGCCGACCGCATTCTCAAAGAAGCCCATCTGAAGACGCGAATTTCCCCGGGAAAGCTCAAGAAGCAGAGCGTCGACAAGCTCCACGAGGCGATGCGAAACGTGAACCTGAGCTCGGGGCAGTCGATGAACGTGCTGCGGTACGCGAACCGGGTGCCGCTGCAGTTTCAGGCCGGGGCCTGCGCGATCACCCAGACGATCATGCAGACGAACTGGCGTGCCTACGGGCTGAGCCAGTCGCGAGGCAGCCTGCCGAGCGCCCCGGTCACCTTGATGGTCCACATGGCCAGCGTCTGGGTTCCCTTCACGAGCGAGTCGAAAGAGGCCGTCGCCTCCTACCCGGAAATCCAGAAGGAACTTCGGCTGGGTCTGCAGGCGGTGGGCCGCAAGCTGGGGATGTACGTCAAGCGGCGTCAGAAAGTCAAGCAAGAAGGACAGCGGCGAGCGATCTTTCTCCGTTACCTGGGTGAAGTGGCCACGGCGTGCAACCGGTTGAATGGTGCTGATCGCGACCAACTCTATAACGACCTGCTCCGGGTGGCCACGAAGAAGACGGCGGACGCGGACCTCCGGTTCGACGAGAACGGGCAGCCGATCATCGAGGAAAATGCCGAAGAGTATGGCGAGAATGTGCTGATCGTCGACCGCGACGAGCGAGGCGGCGGGTTGGCTGTGAAGGAGAATTGAACCCTACGATGCCCAAAAAAGTCCGCAGAAAAGTCGCCAACGACAAGCGCCCCGCCGTCAATCTCACCGACCAGGACAAGAAGACCCTGGGCCGGCTGACGGGGCTGGCCGACGGCGTCGTGCTGGCAGCCGAAAAGAACCGGGAGCCGCACGTCGACATCCCGGCCCGCACGCTGTCCAACGTGCATTACAGCCCGAAGAAGAGAATTCTCGAGATGGGCGGGAACAAGAACCGGCGGCAGCTTTTCAACCTGTCGCAGGCGAAAAGCTACATGCAGACGCTCCTGGTGGCCACCGGCTGCAAGCAACTCATCGACGAGGGCAAGACGACCAGCATCCGAGGTCTTTTTTACATCCTCAAGCACACGATCGAAGGAACCAAGGAAGAAACGTTTGGCGACCAGGCGGAATGCGACCCCATCATCGAGGACGTCGAGGTCAGTCTGGAAGCCCTCCGCGAGGAGTTGCACGTCTACGCGAGCAACCGCGGAACGATGGTCGGCGAACTCACGCTCGTCGACAGCGGCGACGAGATCGACTGCACGCGGCTCGGCTCGGGCGGCTACTCGGTGCCGTCGATCTGCGAGCCCGACGTGATCCAGTTCCGCAAATGCGGCGCGAAGTTCATCCTGCATGTCGAAAAAGACACGGTTTGGCGGCGGTTCAACGAGGACAAGTTCTGGCGCAAGCACAAGTGCATCCTCACGCACGGCGGCGGCCAACCGTCGCGCGGCGTTCGCCGCTTGCTCTACCGCCTGCACAGCGAACTGAAATTGCCGGTCTACTGCCTGCTGGACAACGATCCGTGGGGGTACTACATCTACAGCGTGATCAAGCAGGGGTCGATCAACCTGGCCTACGAGTCGCGACGCATGGCGATTCCCGACGCCCGCTTCCTGGGGCTGCAGAGCAAGGACTTCGAGCGCTGCGGCCTCTCGAAGAGCGTGCAGATCGCGCTGAACGAGACGGACCGCAAGCGGGCGAAGCAGATTGCCGGCTACCCGTGGTTCCAGCACAAAAAAGAGTGGCAGAAGGAGATCAAGCAGCTCCTCGACAATGGGTTCAAGCTCGAAGTCGAGGCGCTGATCAGTAAGGATATCAGCTACGTGACCGAGGAGTACACGCCGCAGCGGCTCCGCGATAAGGATTGGCTGGATTAGCAGCGATCAGCCCGGCTGCTCGGAACCAGCCGGGCTGTTTCCTGTGGTACTGCATTGCCGATGGCTATTCCCATTGCGGCACTTGCTCGGCGGCGCCTTGGCGGTCGGCGGAGACGTAGGCGCTGTAGATCGTCAGGATCGTGTCGGCGGCGAGGTCGAGATCGCTTTCGAGCGGGGCGCCGTAGGCGATCGTGCGATAGAAGGCTTCGATTTCCTGCGGGTAGCCGGTAAACCAGTCCTCTTCGGGCGACGTACAGGCCCAGCCCTGCTTCGTGCCGATCTTCTCGACGACATAAACGTCGTTGAAATTGGCGTCGACCGGATTGTAGGTCTGCATCGCCGTGTTGGGATTGATGTTGCACAAGGCGCGGTGGTTGTTGGCACAGACCTCGATCCAGTTGTGGATACCGCCCAGGACGATGTCCGACGCGTGGACGTCGGCGATCGTGCCGTCGTCGAACTCGACGTGCATGGTCGAGAAATCGTCGATGTCGTAGTAGGTGCAGCGGATATGCCCTTCATCGCGGAAGGCAGGCAACCGCGTGATGGCGTGCGTGCGTGCGCTGACGGACTTGGGCCGGATGGGCCGGCCGTCGCGGACGCGGCCTTCGACCCGCTTCAGGTAAAGGGCTGCCGTGAGGGGATGGCAGCCCTTGCCGATCAGCACCCCGCCTCCGCACCGCGCGGCGTAGGCGTAGTCGACCGAGTGGGACCCGCTGTGGGCTTCCTCGCCGTGGATCCAGAGGACCTGGCCGCCGGTCTTCTCGAGGATCTCGCGTTCCTTCTGCACCGAAGGGGCGTAGACCCAGTTTTCCGCGTAGAGGAGCCGCGACTTGCTGCCTTTCTCCGCATCGATGAGCCGCCGCACACTGGCCATGGCTGCCTCGAGGGCGGCCCGCTTGTCGGCACGCTCCCAGTGGTAATCGGGCGAGCCGTCGCCGAAGTATCCGGTGAGCGGCTTTTCGCAGACGACGAACTTGTCCCGCTTGAGCCCTTCGATGGAAATCGGTTCGTGGAACATCGGCGGAACGCAAACATGGATGGCGTCGACCTCTTCGAGGATCGCTTCCAGGCTGTCAAAGAAGCGGATGCTGCGCTTCTCGGCATAGGCTTTGCCCCCGTCAACGTCCTTGGAGTGGACGCCGACCACCTCGACATTGGTCCCGTAGACCCGTGTAAGGGCCTCGAAGTGGAAGGTGGCCGAGAAGCCGGAGCCGATGATTCCGGTGCGGATGGTTTTCTTGTTCACGTTACTGCTCCTCATTGGACCGGGCGGAAAAACGCGAGGCGCTTCGCGCCGGCCGCATCGTTGCAGGGGTATGGGGGTGACCGGTTGCTATTTCTGCGGAGTAATCAGTGCGTCGAGATTTTCGTTGCTGACCCCGGGGGGCGTTCCGCCGCCGCAGGATATCACGATCCGGCGTCGGTCGTCGACCGTGGCCAGCATCTCCGCCACGGCGCGTCGAACGTCGTCGGGGGTGCCGGCGGCCAGGACGTCGCGGGGCGGAATATTGCCCACCAGCGCGACCGAGTCGGCCCCGGCAGCCCGGATTTCCGGGAGCGTGTGGTTGAAGGAGAAATTGAACAGGTTGACGCCCATCGCCGGCAGGTGCCGGGCGGTGACCAGGCCGGCCGCGTCGTTGTGCAGGAACTTGATCGCGACGTCGCGGCACTCGAAGACCTGCTTCAGGTAAGGCAGGGCAAACTGCTCGAAGTCGCTGTTGCCCAAAAAGCCGATCAGGTCGTCAAGCAGGAAGATGCCGTCGATGGAGTCGATCGTATCGCACTGCCGCGTGATCCAGTCGACCAGAAAATCGGTCACGACCCGCAGCAGGCCGTGGATTTCGTCGGGATTGGTTTTGACGCCGACGAGGAATTCCGTGTGTCCCAACAGATAGGAGGCGATGTTGAGCGGGCCGCGGGCCACGGCGAAGCGGATCCGGTGCCCGGCCTTCTCGATCGCACCGCGGCAACGCACCAGCCGCCTGAGCACGAACGGCAGCAGACCATCGGTGCGGCAATTCGGTTTCGCGACGCGGCGGATTTCCTCGTAGTCGTCGAGCGACCGCTCTACGTTCGGGAAGGCATTCTCGTAGAAGACCGTCCGGACGCCGAAAGCGGACGGCTCGGTGCACATGCCGAATTCCGACCAGAAACCCGGGAGGAACAGGATGTCGGGAAACCGCTGGACGGCCTTGAGATTGGTGTTGAGCCAGGTCTGCTCGTCGGCGAAGTAGTCGAGGATCGAGACCCCGGCCCAGCCCGGCAGCCAGGGGCTGTCGATGATCAGGCCCACGGGAAGCGGTTCAACCAATTCCCCGCGGACGACGCGGAGGAGCGTTTGCCATTGAGGGTCGGTCATGGGGACTCCATACTGCAAGCGAATGGCCCAGTTTGGCGTGCGGACTGCGCGTCGTCAAGCCGTTCCGCCCACCGGTGTGGGCGGGGCAGACGCTTGCCGGCGGCGGCGAGCGTGGTCGGGGTTCACTCCGCCAGGAGTGAGGCCATCTCGCGGCGGAACCGGCGAAGCTCTTGCTCCTGCCGGTCGCTGAAGGAGCCCAGCCGCTGCGCGTAGGTATCCATCCAGGTCACCAGGCGGTCGCGGCTATCGGCGTCGAGCTCGACACCCGCGTGGCCTTCGCCCGCGGTCAGCAAGGCCAGAAGCTTGCTCTTGCGGGCCGGAAGGTCGCCGATTTCGGAACGGGGTTTCTCGAAAGCAAGGGTCTTCAGGTCCTCGCCGCCGTATTGGATCAGGTTGTCGTAGGCCTTCGCCGGCGTGAGGTCGAAGGCCATCGCTTTTTCGTCCCGGCTCTGCGGGCGATGGCACTCGACGCAGTAGCGGTCGAGAACCGGTTGCACCAGTTCGTCGAACCGCAGCGGCCACGTGCCCGGGGGACCGGGCGTCAGCCGGGAGGGCTCGCGGAGCGCCGCCAGGGGAACGCCCTGAGTCGGCGGCGCGGAGTTGCGCGACTCGTGACAACCGACGCACGAAAGGGTCTGGTTGGGTTGAACGTAGGTGAGCGTTCGCATCGTCTGCAGCGCCAGGCCGTCGGCGTCGAGGGCCTGGAAGAACAGCGGCACGCCCGAGGGGACGCCGAAATAGGCCGAGCCGTCCTCTTCCACCGGAACGGTCCCCAGCACGAATTTGCCGGGGTCTTCCCGAGAGACGCCCAGGACCGGCTTGTTCATATGCGGCTGCGTCTTCGGCGGGACCGCGACAACGCGAAGCCGTTTGACTGCCGTTCGCTCCACGCCGCCCAACCCCTCATACACGTCCTGCAACAGGAATCGTCCTTCCTGCGGTGCCTCCCACTCGACGACCGATGAAATCACGGCAGGCTTCGGCCGCGCCCGGACCGGCAGCGGATACATCGACGAAATATCCGGGTCGCGATAGAGGAGCTCCAGGTTGCCGAATGCGTCGTAAAGGTAGATTCCCTGGGCGTTCGGCGGGTTGCGCGGGTCGTCGGCCTTCAGCAGCGAATGCGGCGGCAGCTTCCGGTCGCTCCAGCTCACCAGAAAGAACTCCTCGGACAGCGGCCAGGGATTGGCGTAGAAATGCTCCGGCCAGCCTTCCGTTTCGGGGAAGCACACTTCCGGCGTCAGGCGGGTGATCGGAGCGGTGCCTTCGGTTCCGACGCTGCGGTCGAGAAGGCAGAGCGAACCGCCCTCGTTGGAATGATGTGCCGCGGCGACGAAGACCAGCTTGTGGGAGCCGGGGATCGGCCGGGCCTCGAACACGCACTGCGGTTTCTCGGTGAAGTTGCCATAGACCAACTGCGGATTGGTGCCGTCGGGGTTCGTCGACCAGAGGCTTTCGTAGTGGCCGTTGAAGCGGTCGATGTAGTCCCAGCGGGCGTAGAGCACTCGGCCGTCGCGGGCGACGGCCGGGTTCCATTCAAAATTCTCGAAGGCCGAGATCGCGCGCAGGTTGCCGCCGTCGCCGTCCATCAGGTGGAGCGTGTAGACGGCCACCGGCCGCACGTCGCCGCCCCCGCAGCGGACGAAACTGTCGGGCAAGGTCGCCTTGCGGGTCGCCTCGGCGCTGGTCTTGTTGCACTGGAGGAACTGGCCCTTGCGGGTCGAGAGAAAGACGATCTCGCCGTTGGGCAGGTAGCGGGCGTCGAAGTCATCGTAGCGGCCATGGGTCAACTGGCGCACGCCGCTGCCGTCGAGGTTCATTTCATAGATTTTGAAGAAGCAGTCCTCGGGGAGCTTGTCCTTGTCGACCTTCTCCATCGCCGCCACCTCCGGATAGTAGCGGCACCAGGCGAAGAGGACCTTCTTGCCGTCGTAGGACAGGTCGGGCCGGAGAAACGTGCCGTCGGGCCAGCCGGACGTGATGGAGCGGATCTCCGGCCGATCGCTCCGATACCCGGACAAAAGCCAGATCCCGCCGCCCGGCCGCGACCACCAGCCATAGTACTGGTCGGACATGTGTGGAAAGATGGGCGGCGCTCGTTTCACCAGCAGGATCGTGTCGAAGTCGAGCAGCGGGTTGGAAAGAGCGAGCCGCCGAACCGCCCAATGGGCGTCGAGAAAGAGCTGCCGGCGGACCTCGTCGGGCGCATCGGTTCCGAGCTGATCCAGACGGATTGCAAGTTGCCGGAGTTCCTTCTCGTGCGGCTCGACCGCGACGCCGAGCTCGCGGAGGTGACCAGCGAGCTTGAGCCCTCGTTCGAGGACCGTGTCGGTTGCGTACTCGGCCCTGGGTTCCTCGACCGGGTGCCGGACCGACCAGGGGCTGGTGCTGCTTTGGGTGCCCGGTTTGCCCAAGGCGACGTTCTTGCCGCCGGCGTAGATTTCCACTTCGTCGAGATGGAAGTAGCTCTTGCCCGGGAGTTGCAGACGGACGTAGCGGGCCTTATTGGCGGGCAGCGGCACGTCGAGCGGTTTGCCGTCCGAGTGTCCGTAGAAAGTGGTTCCGTCGTGCTGGTACGCCTGCTTCCAGTGGGCTGCGTCGTCGGAGAGAAGGACGAGGATGCGGTTGTTTCGCGAGGCGCAACTGTCGCAGCGGTTGAACAACACGATGCGGTCCAGCGGGATCGGCCGGCCGAGATCGATCTGCCACCAGGGCTGGTCCTCGTTCTGCGTATGGAATCCCCACTTGCCGTTCTTGATGCCATCGCAGCCGCCGGGGGCGTCTTCCTCGGGCCGGACATTGCCCGGCGGAATCGCCGGCCGCGAGCGCAACTCGTTCTGCCGCAGCCAATCCTGCTCGATTTGCGAAGCCGTAATCGCCGGCTCGGCATGAGCGGCATCGGCGGTCGTCAGAAAGACCAGGACTGCATGAAGAATGACTTTCATGGCGTTTCCTTGGAACTACGGTAGGCAATCGCAGAGTCGGCGATCATCTTGCCTGGAAAAACTCAATCAACGGATAAACCTCGAAATTGACGGCCCGGGCGCGATCGAGCAGCGGCGGGTAGGGACGTCCTTCGAGATTGAACATACCCTTGTTCGCCCCGCCGGCGGAGTCCAGGGCCTTGGATTCCGCCGGATCGTCCCTGTATTTGAAATAGTGCCAACCGACCACGTTGGAAGCTTCGAGACTGGCCAGGGCGAAGTGTTGATAGTACCGGCCGCGATCCTCCTGGGTCCGCACCAGCCAGCCGGCGCCCAGGCGATTGGCCAGCCCCGGCACATCCATCGCCTTGGCATACCATTCGGTGAAGAGAATGGGGCGGTCCGCCCATTGTTCCCACTCGGCGAGTTGAACCGGATCGGGGCCCCAGTTGGCATAGTAGTTCACCGAAACGACGTCGTGATAGGGAGCCACGGCCTTCCAGAAGAACGGATTGTCGAATTCGCCCGAGGAGTAGTTGAGCCGCGAGCCGAGGTATATATGGTTCGGGTCGTACTTGCGGATCGCCTTGGTCACGATGCGGTAATAGCGCTCGAAGGCATAGGCGATGAACTGGTAGCGGTCGTACCTGGTGATCACGTCGGGGTCGCAGGAGCCGCGGCGGGCCTGGAGCCACTCGGCGGCCGCCTCGCGATTCGGCTTGAGGTCGGTAATCGCCGGGTCGATCGCCAGGTTGCGATCCAGCAGATCGACCGGGCACTGCAACTCGTTGTCGGTCATGATTCCCAGCAGATACGGATCGTCGGCCGTCTTGGCCAACTCGGCGGCGTACTCGTCGCAGAATGCCTCGAACTCGGGATGGAAGACGGGCATGCAGCGGTTGGTGAAGCCCTGGGTTCCAGCCGCCGGCTCGACCAGCTTCTTGTTCCGCGCGAACTGGAACATGAAGTCTCGGCGGAGGACCCAAACCAGGGGCGTTTTTACGTCTCTCAGCCGCGATGAACTCCAGTTGCCGAGGCCATTGAACCCGTTGGCGCGCAATTCGGAAGTGACGGCTTCGGCCCAGCGATCGGCGGATCCGAAGTTGGCTTCGACCTTGCGAGGCTCTCGCACGGCATTGATCGCCACGTGGAAGAAGCGGCATCCGTCGGGATCGATAAGCCAATGGCGGCCGTCGATCTTCTTGGTTCGGAAGAATCCTTCTGCGGGCTCACGGGGCCGGTCGAGCCAGCCACCGTATTGATTGACGTTCGGTCGCGACTTGGCAGGGGAGTAGCCTTTCAGCAGCTCCAGCAGCCGCGTGGGGCGCGGCCGCCAGGGGGCGTCGCCTTCCGGGCTTCTTCCATGAGTCTCGACGATCACGGTGCCATCGCCGGCAGAGGCCGCCAGCGGCGCGGAGAGATCGTAGTCCGACTTTGTGGACTCGAACAGGGCGTGCACCTCGTCGGCGGTCAGGGCGCGGTCGTAGAGACGGAACTCGCCGATGCGCCCTTGGAAGGCCGGCTTGTCGCCGAGACCTTTGCCGATCCATAACGGCCGTTTCATCCGGGTGATCTGCCCGCTTGCGGGTTTCTCGGCAACCTGCTTCCCGTTGATGGAGAGCCGCGCCACACGGCCGTCGTACGTGGCCGTCAGCATCGTCCACTGTGCCAGCGGCATCGGTTCGGGGCTTTCGACGAGCGTCTTGCCGCGGCCGCGATCGAGCCAAAGCCCGAAAACAACCCGCTCGCCGCCGGTCTCCGCCGAGATCCCGAAGATGGGCGTGGTCCATGACTCGGTCGGATTCGGCTCGCCGAACAGAACCGTTCGGCTCCGCCAGCGGGTCGCCTTGACCCAAATCGTCGCCGAGATGCCGTGGGGAAATTCGAGCGGCTCCGCCTCGCGGATCTGCACGCAGGTTCCCAAGCCGTCGAGCTGCAGCGAGCGAGTGGCTTTTTCTTGCTCGATCGATCCCGACTCGATCCGGCCCGTGTTGCCGCGACCGGAGCGATCGGCGACTGTCTTGCCGTCGCTGTCGGCGAACGTCCAATGGCCGACCAGTCCGACCTGCAATGACGCCTCGTTCGGTTTGCGGGCGGGGGGCGCTGAAAAGGCAAGGGACACGCTCCCGCCGAGCAGGATTGCGGCCACTACGGTGGAGAATGCCGATCGCGGCGGGATCGGTCGGAAACGGCTGACAGGGGTATTCATGACAATTCCTCGGCCGGCAGTGAGCTCATATACGACCATCCTACCAAGACGTCCCGGGGTACGTCGAGCACCCGAGCCGGTCCGCAGGTGATTCTGGCGGGCCGAACGGCGCGGCGTTTCGCCGTGGGCGGACATGCCAGAGAGAAGGGGATTTGGCAGAATGGCGGCGACGACTTGCCGCGCGTGCCCCAGCTTACGCCGACGCGTTGGATTGCGGTCCGTGTGCCACTGCTTGGCGTTGAACGTATTGTCCATTCGAACCGAGCTTACCACAACGCCAAGCAGTGTTTGCGCACCGACCGATTCACCATCCCAGCAAATCGGACGCAACACCGGGGGACCACAACCGGAGGCAGCGTCCAACGGCGCTTGCGCACTGCTTGCGATTGTGGTAAGCGAGTCTCGTATGGAGAATCGATTCAATCGCAAGCAGTGGCACACGGCTCCGCGTCATCGTCGCACTCGTCTGAGATGCGGACTGCGGCTAAACGAAGCAGGTGGTGCCGATCAACTCAACTCGATCTCAAGGCACTGTCCTTCCGAAACCACGACCGCCGCGTCGAACCGGATCTTCGCGACGCCTTCGTCGCAGGACAGCGAGGCTGCGACCGGCTGGTCCGCCAGTGTTACGGAAACCTTGGTCGGCTCCAATCCGTCGACGACGCCGAGCGAAAACGTCCGCAGCGGGAGTTTTCCCCACCGGACGGCGATACTGGCCGTCTGCCGCGCCGAATCGGCTTTCTGCGAAAAGGTTCCCCATGCTTCGGCGGTAGTGAACGCGGCGCGGAAATCTTCGGGCGACCATCGCGGCGCGAAGCCGAGATGGCCCTTCGGCCCGTGGTGTTCATATCCGCACGCGGCCAGGAAGACGCCGTAGCCGGCCATGCTGCGGGCGTAGTGGTCGCCGCACTCGACCTCGTTCCAGGGATTGCGTCGGGCGGCATGGTAGCGGTCGTGGACCATCCGCGTCACCGCCAGCCCCTGCATGACCAGTCCCTCGGCGATCATGTGCCAGGCCGCCTGGTACTCGAAGCCGTTCATGCACTCGTTGAAGTAGGCGTCGTACGACTTCTGCACCCGCATCTCCATGCCGCGAGGCCAGGTACACATGAGCAGGCCGCCCTCGCCGGGCATGGCATACCAGCGGCCCCGCTGGTGAACCTCGCGGTAAGGACCGACATCCGGAGTGAAGTTGTAGCGCCAAAGCGATTCGAGCGCCTGCTTGACCTGCTTCTCGTCGAGGATGCGGCCGAGCGCGACCTGCCAGGCCCAGCTTTGCCCGAATACCTGGTCGATCTCGCAGCCGTTGTACGAGCCGACCGATTTCTCGCGGGTGGGGTCGGGCAGTTGGACGTAGTATTCGCCGTTGAAGAGCCGCTGGTCGATATTCGTCCGGCCCCTTTCGAAGATCGCGCGGCACTGGCGAGCGAACGTTTCGTCGCCCAGTTCGCGAGCCATTTCCTCGCCCGCGCGGAGAGCGGCCAGATAGAGGCCGCTGAGCCATGCCACCTGGCCGAACCAATCGGCATCGAGGGTGTTGTGCTGGGGCCCTTCGAGGATCCCGTCGGCGTTGGCGTCGTGTCGAATCAGGAATTCGAGCGACTTCTTCACGCGCGGCCAGAGCGCCCGCAGGAAGCGATCGTCGGCGCTCATCTGGTGTTCGCGGTAGACGCGGAGGATGCAGCCCGCCTGGCCGTCGGCGGCCCAATTCTTGGAGTGCTCCGCACGGAAGTGGATCTCACCGCTGTCGGGCTGGAAACCGGCGCCGTAGTCGCCCAGTGTCCGTGCGGCCCGCTCCAGTTGTGGAAAGACACGTGCGATGGCGTGCGCGTAGTGCCAGACATGGGCGCAGGTTCCGGCGCAGCAGCCGACCCCTTCCCAGCCATAGAAGCGGCCGTTGCCGAGCCAATAGCAGGTCGACGTGGCAAGCGTCGATGTGTTGGCGAACGTGCGATCCAGGAACCAGTACGGCAGGGTGGAGTCGTACCAGGTGTCGCGCCAACGGCGAGTCAGGCCGGCGAGGCGGTCCAGGTTCTCGGCAAGGTAGCCGGCCACCTCGGCAGCCGATCGGAAGCGATGGGCGTAGTGCCTGCCCGGCGGCAACAGCGGCAGGCGCAAGTTGGGGAAGTGCCACGCAAGGGCGAAAGTGACCGTCTTCTCTTCGCCGGGATCGAGGCCAAAACGGCATACCAGCGAGCCGCAGGGTCGTGGGCGAGGCTCTTCTTCTGAAGGGGTGAATGCCGCGTCCGGAAGTGCCCCCGGGGCGACGGCCGGGATCGCTTCCACCGCCTCGGCAGCGCCGATCCACGCCAGGGCCATGGTGCCGAAATCGGGCCGCTCGGCCAAGGGAACGTCGGGGTCGGCCGGCTTGTCGCTGAAGACAACGTGGTCGACGCCGACGTTGCCCCAGCCTTCGGAAGCGTTGTCGACGATCTGAAGCCGGGCGGTCTTGCCTGTCCAGGGCCGCACATCGAACCCCTGCTGCTTCATGCGGTTGTCGTTGGCCCCGGTCGCCGAGAGGACCACCTTGTCGTCGACCAGAAGGTTCAGGCACGTCTGGCCTTTATGAGCCCCGCCGCCGATCCAGAAGCGGATGTAATCGCGCTCGATGGCAAACGGCTTGCTCGTGAGCGTGCCGGTCTGGGCGTCTTTCTCGTTGACGTCGCCGCCGGGGGCGGTTGCGTGGGAATTGACCACGCGGCGGCCGCTCCCCCCAACGTCGCCCTGGTAGCCGGGTATCTTGCTTTTTTCGATCGGGCCGGGGCCGAACGCCTTGCCTGTGTCGGTCCAGTTTTGATAGTCTTCCTGCTCGAAGTCGGCGAAGGTGATATCAGGGCGCGACGGTTTCGATTCGCCTTGCGGAAGCGGCTGGACGGAATGTTCCAGGAGCGTAAGATTGGCCGCTGGGGCATGGACCTGCGTAACGGCCTTCGGCTGTCCGCTGTGCAGGCAGACGGCGTTTTCGAGCCAGCCGGCCAACTCGCAATCGACCCGGGCGGCACACGTATTCTTCACGGTGTACTGCAGGACCGTTGCAGGCAGGCCGGAGTCTTCGGCGCTTAAGGGAATGAAGGGCGAAAAGGCTTCCAGCCGCACGCGGATTGGGGAGGCGATCCCGCCGTAGTCGACGATGCCGATCGGGTACTCGCCGCGGAACGAGATATCGCCGAACCCGTTCTTGTCGAGGGATCGGGTCTGGGTCTGGCCACCGCTGGTGATCCGGATCGCAAACCCCTGCTCGAACGGCGACGCGGGGAGCATGGGCTCGGCATAGTGTTCCGATCGGGTGAGGATATGCTGGTTGAAGATATCCCAGTGCCAGAGTTTGCCGTCGCCGCCGAGGTAGACCTGGCCCGTGCAGATCCCGCCGACCGGCATGCCGATCCAGCGGAGTTCTTCCCCGCGGTAGACAGTGGCGGTGCCGCGATCGAAGAGCGAGCGGATCCAGTCCGGATTCAGCCGCTTGTCGGCCGGCACGAGCTTTTCGAAATCCGAGTCTTCGAAGGGCCCGGCCACGGCCATTGGCGATCCTGCCAGCGCGAGCCCGGTTGCGCCGAGGAGCTTGATGGCGTCGCGCCGGGTCATGCCACTGCAGCATCCAGGGTCGGTGCAGTTGTCCGCGCCTGCGGAGTTGTTGTTCTGCGGTTGGGTCATCGCTGTCCTCCTACCTGGTAGCACACCACGGTGTCCATGCCGCGGAGATACAGCCGCCCGTTGACGATGGTCGGCTGCTGGGGCCGTCCGAGGTCGATTCGCGTGTCGACCCGGCCAAGCTCCTTGTAGCCCTTGCGACTGGCTTCGGCCAGCACGAGTTCGTTGTTCTTCGTCAGCGCGAAGATCAGCCCGTCGGCGACAACGAGGTTCTGCTGGTTGGTCCACTCGCGATCGGCCTGCTTCCAGAGCAGCGATCCATCGGCAAGGTTGGTCGCATGCAGAAAGCCCGCGGTCTTGTTGCCGCCGAATCCGAAGACGGTGCCCTGGCAGATCGCCGGTGTGTTGAACGCGTTGTTCTGGAATTCACCGTTGAGATAGAGTTCCTTGCAGGTAACCTTCCCGTCGGCGGCCTTCATTTCCAGAAGCGCCGAGAAGTCCTTTCCCTTTCCTTCCCCGGCGCAAACGAAAACTTTTGAGCCGATCGCCACCGGCGTGGCGACCAGGCCGATGCTGATCGGGGCGGGATAGGGATAACGCCACATGATCTGCCCGGTCGTCGCGTGGACGCCGAGGATCTCCTTGGTGCCATAGGTCGCCGTGATGATCTGCGGGATGCCGTCCACGATTTGATACGTAAGCGACGAAGGGGCTCCGAGTTCCCGCTTTCTCTCCGATTCCTCCATGGCAACCGACCAGCGCAAATCGCCCGTCTTCTTGTCCAACGCCACCAGCACAACGCGGTCGCGGCTGTCGGTCGACACGTAGAGCGTATCGCCGACGACGATCGGCGTGGACGCTTCCGTACCGAAGAAAGAGGTGTCTTGGCGCCAGAGTTCGCTGCCATCGGTTTTCAGGCAGATGATCGGGGCGCACATATCCCACACGTCGCTGTCGACGGCATAGGGGATATAGTACACGCGGTCTTCGTCGACGACCGGCGAGGTGACGGGTCCCTTGGTGAAGTGCCGATTCTCCTTCGGATAAAGCAGCGTCTTCCACACGAGCTTGCCGTCGAGCGGATTGAGACAGACGGCGTACTGCTTCTCATCGGTTTCCGTGGCCGTGAATGCCTGCCCCCGGGCCTCGACGACGGCGCTTTTGCCCCAACCGATCGCGGTGCGCCAAAGCTCCTTCGGCCCACCGGCGGGCCAACGGCGGAGCAGGCCCTTCGCCTCGTAGACGCTGTTTCCGTTGTCCGGAAGGAAACGCTCGAGATCGTCGCCGGCGACGGGCGACGTTCCGAATACGGCAACGAGAAGCAGCATCGTCGGGAGGTGGGATCTTTTGAGAGGGCGGGCGGGGGCGGGCATGGCGGGCTCCTGGTGTCGACTTGAGCGTAGGATTGGCGATGCAACTCATTGTAGCCCCGGGAACGAACGGGAGCGAGCGGCCGCAGGGCAGACGTGCGGCAAGGTTCCGCAAGGCAGCGGTCCAGCAGCATGAACCATTTCTAAGGCGCGACGACTCAGTTCCACCGGCCGATGTTGCGCCAATTGATTCGCGCGCTAGGAAGTGTCTGCTCGCGAGCTCGGATTGCGAAGCCCACGAGATCGAGAAGACCGTGCCAAGTGTGTGTCGAGTTGTCAAATCGCTTCCGGTTGGCAGGGATCGGTTCCGCCCATTCTGCCGATACTTCGTTGCTGCTCTCTCATTCAACTGGCGAGCCGCACGCGGGACGATGGTGTCTTCCCCGCGCCGCATCATCCATTTTTCGGTCTGATTTTCGCAACGCCTTACGTAGGTGTTGCATAATTTCGGGCAACGGCTCAAGCCGCAACTTGCTGTTGGCTGGCGGTTTATGGTTTGCGACGTCGACGCAAGTTCCCCATCAGCCGCCAGGGGGGCGTTGCAAAAATCGTGTGCGCATCCTCCGGAAGCCGGAGGCGCGTGGGGCGCGATGGCAGGTCCTAACAAAACAGGGACAGGCAGCTCGCCAAAACGCTTGTTTCGCGTGTTTTGCGCAAGTTTGGCTCGGAGCCAGTCCCCGTTTTGTTAGGGCCTCGAAAAAGGGCCCGTCGCTACCGATACGCGGGATGGATCGCATTGGTGGCGACGGGCCCTTAGGATACCGCTTCTGCAAGTGCGGCTCTGCCGATACCCGAACTGGTTTTATGTATACCAAATCGGCGAAACCGCCGCAATAACCCGGATAGCGGGGTTTCTCGCTTTTTCGATGCGGAAGGGCGATGATGCGGCGACGCGGCCTTTGGGCGGAAGCCCGTTCGGCGGGTCGCGGCGGCGAGCGTGGTGCGCGGCTCTTGCTCCCGAGGGAACGCCGTGGATACACTGAAGTGGACGAATCCGCCTCGCGCACCCAGGGGCCCATCCATGGCCACGGTAACCTTCTATCCCAAAGAGCGGCCGTTCGCTGTTCGGTTCGGGCCGCACCTGAAGGAGATGAACGACGACGAATTTTTCGCGTTTTGTCAGGCGAACCGGGACCTGCGTATCGAGCGGACCAGTTCGGGGGAGATCATCGTCATGCCTCCGGCCGGTGGAGAAACGGGCAACTTCAATGCGAAAGTAACCGCACGACTGACGGCCTGGGCGGAGGCGGATGGCAGCGGAGAACCCTTCGATTCGTGCACGGGGTTCATCCTTCCCAACGGGGCGGAACGCGCGCCCGATTTCGCGTGGGTCGTTCGATCTCGCTGGGAGAGCCTTACGAAAAAGCAGAGGAGAAGTTTCCCACCGCTGTGTCCGGATTTCGTCGTCGAGATTCGATCGCCGTCGGACAGGGTTTCCTCTCTGAAAGAGAAGATGCGCGAGTATATCGAGAACGGGGCTCGGCTTGCATGGTTGATCGATCTGTTGAAGCGAAGGGTCCACGTGTATCGTCCGGGAGCCGAGGCGGAACGCCTCGACCGCCCGCAGAGGATTTCCGCGGGCGCGCTTCTGCCGGGATGTGCACTTGAGCTGGAGACGCTCTGGCCATCGTGAAGATGGCTGTCGAGTGCGGGCAAGCCTGCAATTGAAGCGCCGACGAGAGCAAGGCGACGACGCTGACGCGACGCTGCTGGTCACCTGGATGCTGCTTCGTTGTCGTCATCCTCGGGCACAAAATCGACCCCGTCGAAGGCTTCGGACAGCCGCAGTTGCGTGTCGATTTCCGCGAGGGGAATGACCGAGTCGAGGCCGACGTGCGGCTCGCACGCAAAACCCTCCTCCGTGCGGCGATACACGAGGATGCTTGGCGACTCTTGTTCGACCAGTAGATAGGCGGCCAAGGACGGGAGCGTCAGATAGGCATCCCGTTTTTCCCCTTCGTCAATGCGCCGCGTCTTGCGAGACAGGACTTCGACGATCACGACGGGTTCGTCCTGGAACGAATCGCTCTGCGGGTTCGGCCGACAAACGACCGACACGTCGGGATAATAGAACCGCACGTGGGTCGGCAAACGGATGCGGATCTTCGTGTCCGAATCGAACGGACGGTACGTGCGTCCCTTCAGCCGGCTATGAAACGCGGCGAAGATATTGCCCTTGATGATGTTGTGCGCATTGCGCGCGCCCGTCATGGCGTACACGATGCCGGCCACGTATTCGTGCTTGACTGGCGAGCGGAGTTCGCCAGCGAGGTAGTCTTGCACGGAAATGCGATTGAGTCTACCGGCTATACTCATATCCTCAACCTGCCTTCGTGCGCCATGATCGACAACGGAGAGGATCGGGAAACTCTGTTGTGACGACGTACGAACAGGATCTTTGGCTCCCCACAAGATGAGTGTACGGCAGGAGCATTGGCCGGTCAACGGGGGCTCCCAGTTGAAACCTCGGCAGCGAGTGCGAGCGGCTCAGCATGGGATGCCGGTTGCCAACGGCCTGGGGGTGCGGCTATACTGCAGGCGTTCCCCAAGGCCGGTCCGACCGGAACTGGACTGGGCCTTTCCCGTCTTTTCTGCGTTCTTGCAGCACAGGGGAGGTAGAGATGAACCGCTTCCAATTGGCGGCGTGCGGTTGTTTCGTCCTGCTCGGACTGGCCCCTTTGGCTCCGGCGGCGGAAGAACAGGCTTCCGGGCGAAAGGAACCGTCCGGAGGCATTCTGGAGAGATCGACCACCAAGCGTACAGCCCAGGGGCCGGGGCAACTCGTCGTCCACGATGCCCAGTCCGGTTCGGCGGTGCGGCTGAATATCGCCCGCTATCACGTGCACGTCGTTTTGCAGCCGCCGGTGGCGCTGGTGCAGGTCGATCAATCGTTCTACAACCCCTACGACCGGCAGGAGGAAGGCACATTCGTTTTCAACCTGCCGCGAGGCGCCTCGGTCAGCCGTTTCGCGATGTACGTCACGCGAGACAGCCTCATCGAAGGCGAACTGATCCAGCGCCAGCGGGCCTCCGAGATCTACGAGTCGATCGTCCGCGCGAGGCGCGACCCGGCCATCCTGGAACAGATCGGCGATAACCTGTTCAAGATGCGGGTCTTTCCGATCTTCGCACGAGACACCAAGCGGATTCTTCTCGACTACACTCTGCCCCTGGAATCCGACGACGGCCACTATCGGTTTGAACTGCCGCTCCTGTCCGACCTGAAACCGATCGCCGATTTCCGGATCAGCGGCGTCATCCGCGGACGGACCACTGCAAAGAGCGTCGCCAGTCCGATGTTTCCGGAACTGAAGCTGGACCGCCGCAGCGACGACGCCCTCTCGTTCGAACTGAACAGATCAGTCTACCAGCCGCAACACGATTTTGCGATTGAATTCCACCAGCCGCAGCAACCGGCCTCTCTCCTCGCCTATCATGCCGAGCCGGTGCCGACGGGCGAGGCGTCGCCGAAACCCCAGCCCAAGACGGAGGCGGAAGAGACGACCTGCTTCCTGGCATCCGTCCGGCCCGACGAGGACAAGAAGATCGAAGAACCCCCGCCGGCCGACGTCCTCGTGCTGGTCGACACGTCATCAGGCATGCGGAACTGCGAGTTGGTGCAGCCTGCGGTGCGGACGCTGCTCGAGCGTCTGCGCCCCGGCGATCGCTTTCGCCTTGTGGCGGTCGACGTATCGGCCCGCGAAATCACGGCAGATTGGCAGCCGGCAAGCGACAAGAATCGAGCCGCGGCGATGGAACGCCTCAAGGAGGAATTCTGCTTGGGCGGCACGGACCTGACCGCCAGTCTACGACAGGCAGTCAGGTTCTTTGACGATCGCTCGAACCGCCGCCGGCTGCTCGTCTATCTCGGCGACGGGGAGGACACAGTCAACCAGTCGGGAGCGAACAGCATCCCCACCGTGGTTGCCGAAACGATTCGCAAGGCGGAGACGGCCTTTGCCGCCGTTCTGGCCCGCGCGTCGAGCGACGGGCGGGCGGCCATGGAAGCGTTGGCGCGGGCGACCGGTGGTCTCGTCTTCGATCTGGCCAGCAGCGAGGAGAGCCACCGCGAACTGCTTGCCTGGACGCGTGCCGGAGTGCCCAGTCCGCGACGAATCCTCTCGGTCGAGGTTGACGGCAGCGAACCCGAGGACCTTTTCTATCCGACGGCCTGGCTGCCTGGAAAGATACTGCGGGTCTACGGCAGGACGACGACGCTGGATTCGGTTCGGCTGAAAGTGGTCGTGGAGCAAAACAAGCCCCGAGAGTTCCGGTGGCGGCTCAAGCCCGAGCCGAAGGCGGACGACGTGTTTGTCGGCCGGCTGTGGGCGCAGAAGAAGCTCGATGCCCTCCTGCGGCAAGCCGATCCGGGGCGAAACCAGGACGCGATCGTGGCCCTGTCACAGGAATGGAGCCTCTTGTCGCCGCACACCGCCTTCCTGGTCCTGGAAACCGAGGACGACTATGAACGCTGGAACGTCGATCGCCGCCGGCGCCGTCGTTATTGGTCGCCGGCCGACCGCCTGCCGGAGTCGCCGCTGCCGGAGGTTTGGATCCGCAGTGTCTCGGGGAAACGGTGGGTGAACGCTGAGCGCGAGTCGGACCGAATGACACGGGTGCTCCGGTCGGCCCGCAAGGCGCTGGAAGAGGGCGACTACGCGCGGGCTCAACGGATGCTCGAGCGGGAAAGTCGATCCCGGCTTGCGCCGTTTGCGGAGGAGTACCGCGAGCTCCGCCAAAAGGCCCTGGCCGGCCTTCAGGCGACAACCGCGTGGAAAGAGCTCGGCCCGCGGCAGGCATGGTTCGATCCGTCGCTCTGGTCCGCTCCGTGCGAATTGCCCAGCGTGGCGCCTCTGCTTTCGAGTTCGATCAGCGCGGGGGCCGATTTCCTTCGGCGCCACCCTTACGCTCGGCTGTTGCTCGAACCGATCTCGATTGAGCCACGGGGCGAGCAGCAGGATGGCTTGAGTGTCAACGAGCTGGCGATGATTCTCGCAAGCCTCCGCGGGGTGAATGTGACTGTCGATGAAGACGCCTTGCACGACGTCGGTCTTGATGTGGATACGCAAGTGTCCCTCTATGGCAGAGGCCGAACGTCTCTGCGGACCTACGCACGCTTCGCCTTGGACCAGATGGACCTGGTCCTGGTCGAGGAGCCC
>JAXGMN010000047.1:0-106589 GCA_040768665.1 Thermoguttaceae bacterium | reverse complement strand
AACTCTTCCTGACAGGGCGGAGCATTCCGGAGGCCGATATCCTCAGCCTTATTCCGCCGCGTCCGTGCGCAATGATCGTCGGCCGCGAGTCGGGCGAGGTGGAAGGCCATCAGCGCAAGCTCGACGGCATGATGCCGTTCTACGAAGGGCTCGGCGTGGGCCGCCAACGGGCGGAAATGATCCTCGTCGACGGTATCCACAACATGGAGAAACCCAAGCGCGAGACCGCTTACGCCTGGATCAATCGCTGGCTCAACCGGACCCAGGAAGGGGGCCAGGAGCCGCCGCTGTCGCCCGAGCCGCCCGCTGAGTTGAATTGCACGAAGACCGGGTTCGTGATCCGCGATTTGGGCGGGGAGACAGGCCAGACGCTCAATGCCAAACTGGCCGGCTCATGGCGAACGGCCCGGCCGGCGCCATCGGACCTCGCATCGCTGGCGGCGGCCAGGTCGGCCCTGCGCCAACGGATCGCCCGATGTATCGGCCTCGACGTTACAACGTCGCGGTCCGCGCCGCCAGTAAGCGCCGCGGGCGTCTTCGAGACGGAAGGGCTGACTGTCGAGCGAATGACCGTCGAGAGCCAGGAGGGAATCGTGTTGCCATGCGTCCTGCTGCGGCCCAAGCACTCCAGCGAAAAGCCGGTGATCCTGCACGTCGCCGAACTGGGAAAGCCCACGAGTACGACGCAGTCGTCGGTGGCCCTGGAGTTGGCTCGCGCCAGCCATGCCGTTTTCTCCGTGGACGTCCGCGGCGCCGGCGAGACCGATCCTCGTGTCCGATCCACCTTGCTGCCGCTCACGCGACCCGATCCGCAGCAGTGGCGATTCGATACCTGCGCCGCCGACTCCGCGCAGGCCGGCACGACGCTGCTGGCCATGCAAGTCTTCGACGTCATTCGTGCGATGGACCACCTTGCCGGGCGACCCGACCTCCAAAACCATCCGGTCGTCTTGGTCGGCGAGGGCATTGGCGGCGTGTGGGCCATGGCGGCCGCCGCGTTCGACGAGCGGCCTGCCGCGGTTGTCTGCGTCGAGACGGTCCCCTCGTACACGCTCATTGTAGGCTCGCAGTATTATCTGGTCCGCGACTATTTCTGGGTCCCGGGGGCGCTTCACGATTTCGATCTGCCGGACCTGGCCGCCCTGGCGGCTCCGCGGCCGACGATGCTGATCGACCCAGTCGACTCTATGCTCCGGCCGATTGAACTGGATCGTTGCCGCAAGCTCTACGACTGGGCACAGGACGTCCATCGGTCACTTGGATCGCCCGGCGCGATGCAGTTTCACCGAACAGCCGAGGGAACGGCCGAAGCGGTCGCCGGCCGGATCTCGGAGGCGCTGGCAGGCTTGAGCGATCGGAAGCCGTAGCTCGTGGGGCGTAGTTAAGGAGGTAGACAGGGCTGTCTCGCACGGCCTCGCTTGTGGGTGCATGTCCGGGCGAAATTCCGTTCGCCGCAATACGGGCATTACCCGCCGTCTGCTGCTCCCAAGAGATCGCATTTGGAGTCCCGATACGGGCAGGGCCAGCGCGTACTAACTCTTTGTTCCGGTAAGGACTTCGAGCAGGAAGTTTTCGTTCCAACCGCAGGAGCGGCGTCGCATGGCGACGCTGTCTTTGCCGGGATGCTGTTTCAGAAGCGACAACGTGAGGCGGTTCAGCCAGGCGAAGTTCTCTCGAAGGTGCTCCTCGCGGATCCGCGATTGATCCTCACGGTAGGTCACGTCCAGGCACCAGTGGCAACTGTTCTCGATCCCCCAATGGCTGCGGACGGC
The DNA here is from genome assembly GCA_040768665.1 of Thermoguttaceae bacterium. GTDB lineage: Bacteria > Planctomycetota > Planctomycetia > Pirellulales > Thermoguttaceae > JABWBD01. The sequence goes on along the minus strand of JAXGMN010000047.1, from coordinate 104,817 downwards.
TTGGGCAAACTGCTTGACTTGCACCGGCAGGCTGCTGATGAAGTAACGGGCGTCGTGCGTCGTCTTGCCGTCACGAACGCAGCTCAGGATCACCATACCGATCGTCATCAAGCCCTTCCAGCGACCAAAGCCGGGCAGACTCCGGGGCGCGGGCATCTGGATATAGGTGCGAGTCTCCTGCCGTCCGTGCTGCGTCTCGACGGTCTCGTGGATGCGCGCGTCGATTCCCTCGAAGTTGGCTTCGATCTGCTCGTCGATATAGGCGACGGTCGCCTTGTACAGGCTTTCCTGGTTCCCTTTGAGCGCCAAGATGAAATCGCCGCCGCCGTCGATGATCGTCTCGGCAATGGCGGTCTGCGTACCCATGGCGTCAATGGTGATGATCGCCCCGCGGATGTCCACCAGCGACAAAAGCTGCGGAATGGCCGTGATTTCGTTCGATTTCTCCGCCGTGGCCACCTGCCCCAAGCTCAGGCCGAACTCACTGGCCCAGACGCTCACCGAGTGCAAGGCGCCTAGTTTCGCTTTGCGGTTATGACTGCGTCGCAACGTCTTGCCGTCGACGGCGAAGGTAGGCCGCTGGTCGCCCAACGCAGCCGAGGCGGCGTTTCGCAGCGACTGAAGCCAGAGAGTGAAGCAGGCTTGAAATGCGTCGGGCTTCAAGGCCATCAGCACCCGCCGAAAGACGTCCTTGCTCGGAATGCCGTGCGGAAGGTTGAGCCGTTGCAGCAAGAAGTCTGCCTTGAACTTAGCCCACCGGGCGATGGCGGTCGGCCCGTCGGCGCCGGCCAGCACCGCCATGATGGCGATCACCAACACGCTGTCCAATGGATGCCGCCGGTTGATGGCGGAGCGGGGATCCTCCAGATCCTGAAAATGCCGGACCACCTCCTGCACGTCCACTCGCACGACCTCTGCCATCGTTCGTCCTCCCAAAGTGCCTTGATTGCAAATGCCATCCACCGGGAGGTATACTACATGACGCGCGAGCGCGCAACTCTTCCTATATTACCAAGGCTACGCAGAATGCGCGCTAGCCCTGGTGTTTGCGCACCGATTGATTCACTATCCCAGCAGATTAGTCGCAATGCCGGGGGACCAAGACCGGAGTCAACGTCCAGCGGCGGTTCCGCACTGCTTGCGATTGTGGCAAGCCGCTCTTGTATGGAGAATCGATTCAATCGCAAGCAGTGGCACACGGCTCCGCGCCATCGTCGCACTCGCCTGCGCGTCTCCCCGCTGTTTATGTTCGACGGAACTCAGCGTGTTCGGCTGCGGTCGGTGTGCCACTGCTTGGAGTTGTACGGGCGCACCATTCGGACGAGGCTTACCACAACTCCAAGCAGTGTTTGCGCACCGAGGGATTCACCATCCCAACAGATCAGACGCTACGCCGCGGGACCAACCGGAGTGAGCGTCCAGCGGCGGTTCCGCACTGCTTGCGATTGTGGTAAACCCTTCTCGTGTGGAGAATCGATTCAATCGCAAGCAGTGGCACACCGCACACCGATATGGCCGGTTAACACTTGTGCGAGTCGGCGAACGAGGCTTGCGGTTGCGGGACGCCTTCGACAGGGGCGAGATGGGGGTCGAGTCTTGAAGCCGGCAATACGTTTGGCTTTAGAGAACGCCTGGAGGCGTGATTCACCTTTGAACGATGCTCAGCTCGCGTACAGCAGCTCTGAAGCAGTGAGATGTTGCGCACGCAAAGCGTCATTTTGCGCACGTCTGAAGACCACGCCAGCAGGCCAGCAGCGTAGGCTAACCAGGTTTTCCCGGTCACAAAGGAACGTCACCGCCCGGCACGAAGAAGTACGCCGCCATTTTCATGCCAAATCCGTATGATTGGAAACTTTGCGAAACGCCACGCTCTACAAACATTGCGAAGAGTTGGCACAAAATGCCGCACGCACATCCGTACCAAAGGGCTTGCATACTGGCCGTACCGCAGCCTGTTTTCTGGGGCGGTAAACCGCGCTCCGGTATTGACATCTTCGCGCGATTATACATAATCAAAAGTGTGCGTCAGGATCATGGCGTGGCTCTTTGAAAGAACCCTGCGGCGATGTCACTTCGTCCGCCGTCTCTCCTTCCTCGGTGGATACCCAAGCGGTCAAAGAAAGCAACAACGGGGATGCCGCGCTTGTTCCAGCGGCTTCGAGCAAGTCCAGTGCAGGATCTCTCCATCCATTATAGCCTGCAACATTCTTCCATCACCTTTACCCGCCACACCTTCGATTCGCTTCCTTGCCGTGGCCCGTTCTTTTCCGCTTGGACTCGATGAAGAAGTGGCACCTGGTCCTTCCAAAACGCGCTCTGCCGGAACGCTACAGAAATGGCTCGCGGCGGACGGCTTGGCAGACCTGGTCGATCAGGCCACGGTCGATTGGGCCCCGCCGAAGGTCCTTCTGGACACGCTCGGCTGGCGGTGGCCGAATGCCCTGACCCAGTGCGTCCTTCCGCAACCGGCGGCCACGATCAGACGATCACGCGATTCTGCTGTTGCGATGCCTGCCACGCTGCAAGGGAAGGCGTTGTGCTTCAGACAAGAAGTTCTGGCGGCAGGTGATCGAGAAAAGGAGCAGCGCTTGCTTGTCGGCGGCCATCCAGGAGGAATGCCAGAGCAGCGGATCCGCGCATTCGTTCACGGGCGATCGACCTGAGCGAAGCCGTCGAGGGCACTGGCGGGAGGTGCCAAGAATTGACCGAGGAGGATCGCGCCAAACTGGAAGCGGTGCGTGTCGGCAGGCGGAGCAGAGCCTGCAAGCGCTTTCGGCGGCCTTCCATGAGGGCCTGTTCGATTTCGTGACGAAGCTGTTGGCCTGCTCTACAGCCGAAAGGCCGCCGGGCGCATCATCCGCTCTTGCGGTTAATGTGGCTGGCGATGTTGGCCCACGCAGTGCGTCGCCGGGAATTCTTGCGCGAGGTCGACGACTCGGTACAGTTGCGTCTGTTTCTGGAGGGTGATGAGCCATCAAGAGCTCCTTCCCAGCGGCGAATCCAAAGGCTTCGTGACGGAACGTGTCGCCGACGATCGAATGCCTGGTGCTTTGGCACCGGGTGGTTCTGCTGGGGCGAAAGGGATCGAGATCGGCTGCGATTTCGGCACCGACGCCGCCGACATGCTCAACCAAGGCAGGATGAAATACGACGCGGCGGCGATGCACGTCTGCGGGACTGCTGGGGTGGCTGATCGAAGTCGCCGGCGGTTCTGCGGTCGACTAGCCGAAGCGGTCTGAGCGAGGAGGACCGAGCGGTGTTGCTGCAGGCGTTCGAGGAGTTGGATTGGAAGGTGCTGGGGAACTTCGGCCACCGACGAGGCGATCCGGAGCCATTCGTGACACGTTGAACGGCCATTTCGTGACCCCAATGCCGGGCGTGGTAGCGGACTGCCGGCCTCGCGACGGGCCGGTTTGACGGACCTGGCCGCGTTTGCCAAGGCTCTGGCCGCCGAATTCCTCGCGAGATGAAGGTTTCGGCGAGAAGTTCGACAGTTCGGTGTTTTACGACCCGGAAGGCAGCATATACCAAGCGGGCCAAGACGATCCACGGCTACGGCATTAATTTCTGTCGGACTTGAGGTACGGCCTGATCTGGGCGTTGCGGTATTTCCGGCAGGCGACGGCTTCCGTCCGCAGATTACCGACTGGGTGATCCGGACGAAGCAGATCTTCCAGTGGGGAGCGAATCCGTCTGACCTCGGACCGTGAATACACGATTGCCAAAGCGATTCGAGTGGGAGAAAAAGGAGCAGATGTATCACTACGGTCCGCGTGCGGATATCGATGAGAAGAAGAAAGGCATCTTCCTGGAGGCGGACTTCGAGGTGTACACGTTGTATGCGACCTGCCCGAACGGCGCGGGCTGACGCGGAAGCCGAACGTGTTTGTGCGGAGATCGAGCGAACAGTGGCGTTATCGAAACAAAGGGGACGGACTGCTAAGGCTGCTCGCGTCGGGGAGTGTACGGGGGAAGAACCCGCGGATGCTCTGTGTCAGCGTGTATCGGGAGGACCTGGAAAAGCATGCCTCGCGGATGAAGGCGGATCCGGAGCGGACTCGCGACCTCTTGGGGCGGCACCGGGCGACGGTCGAAGGGATCGTGAACAACCTGATGAACCACCAGGGCGTGCGTCACGCTCGCTGGAAAGGACTGGCGTTGGCGCGCGTGCAGGTAGGCTTGGCCATCGTGCTTCTGAACACGCTGAAGTGGTACAAGATCCGTTGCGGCCAGCTTGCACCGATGACGTTGAAGCCCGTCGCGTGATTCTCCAGTCCTCAGCGCGGCCGCGAGCCACGCGATCGTCCACACTGATTTCGCCGGGCTTCCTCAAGACCTGACCCTAATCGGCGTTGGCGGCGCAAAAAACAGCCCCTGGCGGACTGACTGGCCAGGGGCTGCCCTCTACGCTGCTCGCAGGCAATCGTACTTGCTTCCTGTCGCGCCGGACTGAAAACGCCCAAGGTTTCGTTGGATGTCCGGTTCGGCTGCGTCGATACGCGAGCGTCGGCGGCCAGTAATCAAAACAGTACGATGCCGTCAAGTCCGATCATTAGCTGCGAGTCATTCTGCCCGTCGTCATAGGGCAGCGGAGCGGCGGATCCCTCGTACCAATCGGCGCGAATCTCGGGGCGTAACGTCAGGTTGGCCGTTGGCTTCAGTTTAGCCCGAGACACCGAAAAGAAGTCGCCGGGGAAAGGCGGCTTGTTGGGGTTGCTGGGGCGGTTCAGCCCGACGCGAGTTCCTTCCTCATCCTGGAACCATTCGAAACGGGCTCCAACCTTCCAGCAATCGTTAACCGTGTAGTATAGGTACTGGTCGATTCCGTACCAGTCCGCGCGCGACCTCCGCCGACAGCGCCATCATCCTGGAAGCCGAGCCAGTGGTGGAAGACGTACTCCAAGCGAGAACTCAGAGGCAGATCGACCAGCCAACTGTACCGTGTCCGGTTCGCCGTATCGGGCTGGATCTGCAGGCCGGCCGCGTTATTGAACTCTTCGCCCGTGATGATGGCGAAGGAAGTCCAGATGCCGGTCGGCTGATGCGTGTACTTGGCCCTGGCGATCGCCGCCGCCCGGTCCTCTTCCCGATCGAAGGCGTCCCAGCCGTTGACCAGGCCAACGTTGAATTCCCAGCAGTCGTTCGGGTTCCAGTTCACTGACCTCCCCAATGCGTGAAGAGGCCGGCAAACTGGTAGCTGTACGACTTGCTATAAAAGAAGTTGTAGGGGGCCATCACGCCTTCGTACCCAACCACCGAGTAGAAATGGCCGACCCGCAGCGACAGCCGCTGCGAGCCAATGTCGACGTACGCCTGCGGAATCGCCAATCCGTAGTACTCGGGGTTCCAATGGGCCGAGCCGTCATCGCGGGTCTCGAAACCAACCGAATCGGCCAGGAAGTAATCCTCGCCGTAAAGCAGGTCAATCCGACCTCCAATCCCCCGGTAGCAGCCGGTCGGCAGAGACTTCTCAGCCACCAGATATGCCTGATTCAGCATCAGCTCGTTGCTGCGATCGACGCCGTTGTACGGCCCGTTGAACTTACTGGAAGGGCCGTCGGTGTTGCCGATGAATCCAGCATTGATCCAACCGGAAAAGTTGATTCCGCAATCGCTCTGCGGGAACAGATACCAGCGGTCGTCGCAACAACCGGCGGGGCCACAACCGTCGCACAGGGTCTGACCGCAGCAACAGAGGGTCTGACCGCAGCAACAGGCGGAGTCACAGGAATCGGCCAGGAGCTGGCCGTCGCAGCACGGGTCCCCCGCCATTGCATTTCCTTCCTCGGTTGCCGCCACCCAATCAGACGCGGCAAAGAGAGGAATCACCATCTGGCCCGCGCACAGCGCCGCCAGCGCGAGCATACGGAAACGCATGGGTCTCATACGAATGATCCTTTCTCGTTTCAGGTCGGCGTGCGACTCGTCATCCCGTCCGGGCGGTGTCGCCATTGACCTTGTCCAATCCACGTGGCAACTCATCCATACCCATCGTCAGCAAGATAACCGTTAATGAACGATTGCCGTCGGAACCTTATAGGGAGGGGAGATCTGCTGTATCAGAAACAGCACAATATGCACAAAGGCCTGATCCGGGCAAATCGCTCCAGGATGCAAGCTATTCCTGAACGCTAAAGTCGACCACAAACGGCCGGCGATAGGGTTGCTTTCGCAAGAGAGAAGCCGCGGCACCGCGTGCAGGAACGGATGGTTGACGCGGTTGACCTGCCGCCGGTCGCGCAGTGCCTCGGCAAACCGTCGCGTCAGGCCGATTTGCTCGTCGCGTTGCCGGAACGGTGGTAGCCCTGCATCGCTGGAAACCAGGGCGGTGGAGGGCTCTGCCACGATCGGCTTGGATCGGAGAAGCATCGAAGCAGAAAGGCAGGCTGCGAATCCATTTTGGGCCTCCGTGTGGCAAGCTAAGTGATTCGGTTCCAATCGCGTAGATGCTGCCGGAGGCCCAAAGATTTCCGACATTTCTGAATAATCTGGGTCAGTAGGGCCGGAACCGCAGAAAAGCCAAGCGATGCCGCCGTTCCCACGAAACCTTAAAGCCTTGCTGAATTGCGTATCTTTCGCATTCGCGCTACTTGTGCCCGATTCTCGGCACAATGCGCGATGGCCTCCGCGCCGCCACGTAGGATATCTTGGGCGAGGTCCGCGGGTAACCGTTCACGGGGCGGAGGAGAGGGGGACAGGTCCATGTTTTCGGCCAACGTCTTTGTCGCCAAAATGCGCGCAATGGCCGAAAAATGGACCAGTCCCCGACCACCCCGTGAACGGTTACGGTCCGCGGCATCGATTGCCCTCGCGCCGACCCAGTCGATGCCGGGATACCCGCGTAGCACCTCTTTTTCGGAGTTCCCAGATCAAGGGCCAGGTTTCTTGCTTCGCTGAAGAGCCTCGCCGTGCAAACTCTCCCGAAGCTGCGCCGCTCGACGATGCGGACCCCGTCGTTCTGCTCGATGGTCCGGCACGCGCTTGCCTCGAAAACGTAGGCAAGCTGCATGGGCCGCACGACGGACCAGCCGGTGCCTTGCGGTACTGCCCGGACACGAGCGATCCCAAAGTTGCACCGCCCAGATGCGGGCTGGGCTGATAAAAACTGATAAAAACGGGGACAGGCACCGCAATAATAGCGGTTTAGCCAGAGCGACCACACAAGATGTTGGAGCCAGTCCCCGTTTTATCAGCCCAACCGCTCGGCACCAGAGGGATCAGTCCACGACGACGAGCCCCGGGAATTAACGTACGTGGACGAAAACACCTTCTGGGCGACCTTCTGATTTTGCCCGCTCACGTGTGGGCACAGGGACGGTGCGTTCGCATGGCGGGATTGGCCGTTGATTTGCGGCCGCGTGGGGCACGACGCATCCTTTCGAAGGTCAAACGAACCTGCTGGTCCGCCTGCGAGTGGGGCGGGGGTGTCGGAAGTCGAAGGCGGCCATGGCCGCCTTCGACTATCACTACGAAGACCTTCTCATCGGCCGCTCGTACAACCGCACTGTGTTCGCCAACATCATCTTCGGTGTGACACCCAAGCCTACGACCGGTTTCGAGGTCGCCTTCTGGAAAACGCTCTACCGGGAAACCCACGCCGGCCAGGTCGATCCCAGCCTCCTTGGTCCCACCGAGCCCGCCGATTCGACCGTCTTCCAGTGGATGGTCCCGAGCCCCGTTCCCAAGTCTTAATTGAAAACACGCCTCGTCCCGAATGACTAATGACGAGCAGGTAGTCACCGGTTGGATCGAAACCCATTGCTATCACGCCGCCAACATGTAGAACAAGCCGCATTTGCACTCGGCAGATACGGATTCAACAAGCTCAGAGCGTCTTCTCAAGCTGCGGTTCCCCGGGCACCAGTTCCGCCTGGTGTGCTTCAACGACCTTCCGAATCGCGGTGATCGCTTCGGGATGTTTCTCGGCCACGTTGTACTTCTCGCCCGGATCGTGTTCGAGATGGTACAGCAGCGGCGGATCGTGGTGCTCCGGCTTGCCGGGACCGTAGGCCGGTTGCGTGATGAAGTGGGCCTTGAAAGGCCCCTTGCGAACGGCATAGAGCTGTGTGCCGCGATAGAAGAACATCGTGTCGCGAGGACTCTTGCCGGTGCCCATCAGCACGGGCGAAAGATCGTAGCCGTCGAGTGTACGGTCGGCGGGTTTCTCGGCGCCGGCCAGCCCCGCCGCCGTTGGCAACAGGTCGAGCGTCGAGCCAAGCTCATGGACGACGCTGGGCCGGATTGTACCGGGCCACCAGAACAACGCCGGTTCCCGCATCCCGCCCTCCCACGTACACCCTTTGCCGTCGCGAAGCAGGCCGGCCGAGCCGCCGTGCTGGTCGAAGATCAGCCAGGGCCCGTTATCCGAGGTGAATACCACCAGCGTCCGCTCGCCGAGATCGAGCTCACGGAGCGTGTCCAACACACGGCCCACGCTCCAGTCGATCTCCTCAATCACGTCGCCGTACAGCCCCCGGCGGCTGGTACCGTCGAACTTCTCCGAGGCGAACAGCGGCACGTGCGGCATGCTGTGGGCCAGATAGATGAAGAACGGCCGGTCCTTATTCTCACGGATCAACCGCACCGCTTCTTCCGTGTACCGCTGCGTAATCGTGTTCTGATAGGCGGGCCGCTCGACCACCTCCGTGTTTCGCATCAGCGGCACGTTCCAGTACTCGACCTTCGGCTCCCAAAAAGCGTCGCGTCCGCGGGGCGATTCGGCCGTGCGGTCCATATCGTTCGAATAGGGAATGCCAAAGTAGGAGTCGAACCCTTGGCTGGTGGGCAGGTACTCGGGCAAATGGCCCAGGTGCCACTTGCCGATGGCGTGCGTCGTGTAACCCGCTGGCTTGAGCACCTCGGCGATCGTAACCTCCTCTTGCGGCAGCCCGCCGCCGGAATCAGGAAAGAGCACGCGCCGCTGGTCGCTGCACATCCCCGTGCGGATCGGCAGTCTGCCGGTTATCAGACCGGCCCGGCTGGGTGTGCAAACCGAGGCCGCCACATAGAACTGCGTCCACTTCTGCCCTTCCCGGGCCATGCGGTCGAGATTCGGGGTGCGGATCGTCGGGTGGCCATAGCAGGCCAGGTCGCCATAGCCCAGGTCGTCGCAGAAGATGATCACGATGTTCGGCTTGCGGGCTTCGGCCGCTTCGGCCTGCTTGGCAAACGAGGAAAGGAGGCAAGCGGCGGGAAACAGCAACAGCAGGTGCCAGCGGCGTGGGATCATGGTGGGAACCTCGTTTGTGGAACTTGTGTTCGTGGGTAACCGGCGTTTGACGAGTAGTGTATCACAGGAGAATTCGGGCGAGCAAGTTCCCGCGAGAAGGCGCGTGCCGGCTGGCTGCTCTTCGAGTCCCTTACCCACGGGCATTCGCCGCCTTGACGGTCGAACCATGAACTGCTCAACTTGCGGCTTGAAGGGTCCCGGATCGTTTTCTGTTTCTCGAACGACTCCCGAGCATTCCTCGTACGCAGGAGATCCATGGTAATGAGCGAAAGACAACTCGGTGTGGCGGTCCACGGCGCAGGTTGGGTCGGCGGCGCGCATGCCGCCAGTTGGCAGCGGTGCCTGACGGCCCGGATCGTCTCGGTCAGCGACGTGAATCGCCAGCGGGCCGAACAGTTGGCCGCTCGCCTGGGGCTCGATTGCGCGATCCGCGACGACTACCAGCAGGTACTGGCCGACCCGCGCGTCGACGTCGTCGACATTACCGGCCCCAGCCACGTCCACGCCGAGCAGGCCATTGCGGCCGCCGGCGCGGGCAAGCACGTCCACGTCGAGAAGCCCGTCGCCCTTTCGGTCGAAGAGAACCGCCGGCTGCGCGATGCTGTGTTGCAAGCCGGCGTGAAAAGCCAGGCCGGGTTCGTGGTCCGGTTCAGCCCCGAGGTGCAGTTGCTCAAGTCGCTCGTCGAAAAAGGCACGGTCGGCGACATCTTCTACGCCGAACTCGACTACTGGCACACGATCCGCCCGACTCATCACGCCTGGAACTTGCACAGTCGCCGCGCCACCGGCGGCAGCGCCATGCTGCTCGGCGGATGCCATGCCCTGGACGCCATGCGATACCTCGTCGGCGACGAGGTCGTCGAGGTGACCGCCTACGGCAATAATCAGCGGGGCAACTTCGAGTACGACGCCAACGTCGTCGCTGCTTTCCGCTTCCGCGGCGGGGCCATCGGAAAGACCGCCGCGCTGTTCGACGCCGAGATGCCCTACCAGTTCAACATCGACCTGGTCGGCACCGGAGGCACACTCCGCGACAACCGCGTCTGGGCCCCGCGGCTACTGCCCGGACAAACCGGCTGGGCCACGGTGCCAACCATCATGCTCGACACCCCCGACGTCAACCATCATCCCTTCGATGCTGAACTGGGGTACTTCGCCGACTGCATCCTGAACGGTCGCGAGTCGCACTGCAGCATTGCCGACGGCTACGTCAGTCACGAGCTCTGCTTTGCGATCGACCGATCGTTGGAACTGGGCGGCCGCCCGGTCAAGCTGCCGCTGGACTGACGCTGTCTACTCCGGCAGCGGCTGCCCCTTTGTCTCAGGCGCCCAAATCAGCGCGACGATGCCCAAGGCGAAGATCGACGACATGATCGTCGCCGCCATGCGGAAGGGTTCGTCGACGCCGCGTTCGACCAGCAGGTGGTTCAACGACATGAGCATCGGCGGGAACCCGGCCGCCAAGTAACGCACCGTGTTGTAGCAGAAGCCTACGCCCGTGCCGCGCAGCCGCGTGGGGAACAACTCGGGGAAGTAGATCGAATATCCCCCGAAGACCGATAGTTGCGCAAAGCCCATCAGCGGCAGCATCCAGTAGGCGTCAGAGGCTTCCCGCAGGTTGTTGAAGACAAAGATCGTCGAAGCCAGGCAGGCAATGAAACCCATGAAAAAGGCCGGCTTCCGCCCTAACCATGCGGCGATTACCGTAAACGTCATAATGCCCAGGAACGATCCGACGTCCTGCAGAGCGGTCCCCAGGCCGCGGACCCGGTCGACCACTTGTTGGGATTCTCCTTCCAATGCGGTCGAGACCAGTTCCGGCGAGAAGAACCCGATGCCCCACAGACCGGCCATACCAGCAAGGCCCAGCACGACGCCTACGAGCAGATTCCGTCGCCAGACGGGATGTTTGAACAAATCGGGAATCGACCCGGCATGGGCAGAAGGATCCTCGCCGGCCTGGATCCGCCGCTTGGCCTCTTTCCACCGCTCCGGTTCCCGCAGGAACAGGGCAATCGGCACCACCAAGAGCGCTGGCAGGATGCCGACAAAGAAAATCACCCGCCAGCCGGCGAACCCCCACATGAAATCGGGATTGCCCGGCTGGATCACGGTGCTGATCAATGAGCCGAATATGTTCCCCAGCGCCGACAGCGCCTGGAGCGACCCAAGCGCGATCGCTCGAAACCGCGCGGGCACGCTTTCGGCAACCAGTGTCGTCGCCGCTCCGAACATACCGCCCACGCCCAATCCCACCAGGAACCGGTAACCCAGGAATTCCCAGCCGGTGTTCGAAATGCCCGACAGGCCGGTGAAGCCGGAGTAGACCAGCAGCGTGATGACCATCGTCTTCACGCGTCCCCACCGGTCGCTCATGATGCCGAAAATGATCCCGCCCGTCGCCCAGCCGATCATCATGGCCGCCGTCGCATATCCCACCCAATCCTTGACGATTGTACTGCTGGGGTTGCCCAGCACGTCCGTGAGTGCCGGCTGCCTGGCCAGCGCGAAGATGCGTTGATCCATGCAGTCGAACAACCATCCGCAGGAGGCGATAAGTACGACGACCCAGTGATACCACGTCAGTCCCTGGTACCAGCGGAGTTGACTGTCTTCGGCAAGTGCAGGTTTGTCGGACATCGTGAATCCTCGGTTCGATTACGTCGAAAACAACCAAGCCCCGTAGGAGCAGCCATCGGGCCGCGACTAAGACCGCATGATAAAGGAAGTCATGATCCAGTCCCACCCCCCCCTGATGTTTCCCCTTCCAGCCCGCCTCTTCCGTTGCCCCCTCTCACGAGGTTATTAGATTCGAAGCCGGGACACGTTCGCCTCTCCACCCTTGGCTACTCACCCCCTCGGTGTTGCCCTCGCCGGCTAGTCTACTTGCTTGCACAGTAACCGCCGCCCAGGCACAATGGGGGCCGAGTGCCGCACGCAGATGCCGCTGCTCGCTTTCCCTTGCATAAGGAAGACTGCCCATGGGTCAAGACCGCAAACTTCAACCGATCGCACTTCTGCTGCTGCAATTCGCAGTCTGTTGCCTTTCTCCACCTGCGTCTGCCGCCGACTCCTCGTCGCTCAAGAAGATCTTCGCCCAGCCCTCGCGCGAGTACGGCACCGCGCCGCTCTGGGTCTGGAACGACATGCTCTCCGACGATCAGATCCGGCTCACGCTCCAAGACCTCGCCGGCCAGCACGTCAAGCAGGCGTTCGTCCATCCTCGCCCCGGCCTCATGACCCCGTACCTGTCCGAACGGTGGTTTCAGCTCTGGCAGGTGGCTCTCGACGAGGCTGAGCGTCTCGACATGAATCTCTGGATCTACGACGAGAACTCGTATCCTTCGGGATTTGCGGGCGGATGGGTGCCGAAGTTGATGCCCGAATCCCGAGGGCGAGGATTGAAGTTTGAAGTCGTCAAGAAACCGGCCAACCTCGGCGAAGAAACGATCGGGGTCTATGCCATTCGGGGCGAGACCTCCACCAACATCACCGAGCAGGCCCGAAGCGGCCAATTTCCCGCAGCGGATCGTTACCTTGTCGTCCGGCTCGCTCGAGCTCCCGATTCGCCCTGGACCGGCGGCGGACCGTACGTCGATCTGCTCCATCCGGGTGTTACCGAGAAGTTCATTGAAGTGACGCTCGAGCCCTATCGTAAGCGGTTCGGCGATCAGTTCGGCCGCCGCATTCCCGGCTGGTTCACCGACGAACCCCACTTAGCGCCTTTCGGGCTGCCGCACTGGTCGGATCACCTGGCCGCAGCGTTTCAGGAGCGATGGGGCTACGACCTCGTCGAGCACCTGGCGAGCTTGCACCTGGAGGTCGGCGACTGGCGGCGAGTCCGCCACAACTACTTCCAGTTGCTCCTGGAGCAGTTCATCGACCGTTGGGCCAGGCCCTGCTACGAGTACTGCGAGAAACATCATCTCGAATTCACCGGCCACTACTGGGAACACGGCTGGCCCGGCGCCGGCCACGGCGGCGACAACATGGCGATGTACGCCTGGCATCAGCGGCCGGCGATCGACAACCTGATGAACCAGTACAGCGAAGACGTGAACGGCCAGTTCGGCAACACCCGCACCGTGAAGGAACTCTCCAGCGTCGCCAACCAACTGGGCCGCAATCGCACGCTCTGCGAGGCCTACGGCGCCGGCGGATGGGACCTCCGCTTCGAGGATATGAAACGGATCGGCGACTGGCTCTACGTCCTGGGTGTGAATACGTTGGACGAGCATCTCTCCTACGTCACGATCCGAGGCACTAGAAAACGCGACCATCCCCAGTCGTTTTCCTACCATACGCCTTGGTGGAGCGACTACCACGTGATGGCCGACTACTTCACGCGTCTGTCCGCGGCCCTGTCGCATGGGGAGCAGATCCATCGGATTCTCGTTCTGGAGCCGACGACGTCCGCCTGGATGTACCAACCGGCCCCGTCCGGCCGCGAGGCGATGATGGACATCGGCCACCAGTTCCAGGCCGTCATCAATGCCCTGGAACGCGACCAGGTCGAGTACGATCTCGGCTGTGAAGACATCATAGCTCGCCACGGGTCGGTCGCCGTCGACGGTCCTGCCCTGGTCGTCGGCGAGCGGCGTTACCACACGCTGGTCGTGCCGCCGCGAACGGAAAACCTCAACGGCCCCACGGCCAGGCTGCTGGAGCAATGGACTGCCGCCGGCGGACGCGTGCTCTGCTGCGGCGAACCACCGGCGCGGGTTGATGGTTGCCGGTCGGATCGAATCCAGCAAGCCGCCGGCAGGCCCGCGTGGCAAATGACCACAGCCGACGAGTTGCCGAAAAAGCTCCTGGCGTTGAGCGACGACGGCTTTGCCATCCGCCGTGCCGACAAGGACGAGGGCATCCTCTTCCACATGCGGCGCGTCCTGGATGATGGCGAACTGCTGATGCTCGTCAATACGAGCATCGAGCATCCCAGTGCCGGCACCGTCCAAAGCCCTGCGCACGGCGTCGAGCAATGGGTGCCCGAGACCGGCGAAATTCAGGCTTATCCCTTCACGAAGTCCGATCAGGGGCTTCAATTCTCGTTCGATCTTCCGCCATGCGGATCGCTGTTGGTCTTCCTGGCAGACCAGTCGCGAGCCACCGCGCCGCCCGAGAAACCGGCCACCGCTGCGATCGAGCCTGCGGGCCCGCCGGCCATCCGGCGGATCGGCCCTAACGTCCTGCCGCTGGACTATGTCGACATCACGGCGGGCGGCGAGAGCAAGAAGGGCATGTACTGCTACAACGCCACACAGTTCTTGTTCCAGAAATTCGGCTGGGCGAAGAACCCCTGGGACCACGCTGTCCAGTTCCGCGACGAAATCATTTCCAAAGAGTTTCCCGCCGACAGCGGATTTCAGATTGCCTACCGTTTCCAGATTGCCGATCGCGTGCCGGACGAACTGGAGATCGTCATCGAACGGCCCGATCTGTACACGATCCGCTGCAACGGGCAGACGCTCCAGGCCAGGCCCGACGCATGGTGGCTCGATCGCGCCTTCGGCCGCATCGAGCTGTCGAAAGCTGCCAAGGTCGGCGAAAATGTCGTGGTTCTCGAGTCGCCGCGGATGACCGTCTTTCACGAGGTTGAAGCGGCCTATGTCTTAGGCGATTTCTCGCTCAGCCCGCAACCGTCCGGCTGGAAGATCGTACCCGCCGCCTCGGTGCAACTCGGCCCCTGGGACAAGCAGGGAATGCCATTCTACGCCGAGGGCGTCGTCTACGAGCAGACGTTTGAAATCTCGCAGCCTGCCGGTCGGTACGTGTTTACCGTTGGCTCGTGGTACGGCAGCGTGGGGGAGGTCCTGGTCGACGGCAAGTCGGCGGGCCACCTCGTCAGCCGGCCTTGGGAAGTCGATGTCACCGACTACCTCCATCCCGGCCGCAATGTGATCCAACTGCGGGTCGTTGGCACGTTGAAAAACACACTCGGCCCGCACCATGGCGAGCCGGTACTCGGCAAGGCCTGGCCATGGGCGTTCCGCCAGGCCCCGCCCACCGGCCCTCCGCCGGGCGAAAAGTACCACACCGTCGGCTACGGCCTCTTCGCACCACCAGTCCTCAACAAGTAGGTCCCGCTTGCCGAGCGGGACCTGGAATCGTGTAGCAGCTTTGCCCGGCAACACAGACTTGCCCGACGAATGATCTCGCCCTGTACTTCCCGCTTGCCGAGCGGGACCTGGCAGCACCCGTCCCGCTCGGCCAACACAATCCCGCGCTGCCCGAGGAACCCCCATGCCCCACAAAATTTTTCATCCTCATCCCTGCCTCGCAACACTTGCCGCCTTCGTCCTCTTCGCCACCAATCTCTCAGCAGCCGATCCGCCCCAACTCAAAATCGCCGGCGACTGGCTGGTGGAGGTGACCACTTCAGACGCACCAACCGGCAAGCCGATCGCTGCAACCCTCACCGTGCCTCCTCCGACGACCGTCCTCGTCGAGAACGAAAAACACGGCCGGCTTCCCCTGTTCAATCCCAAGACCTCTGGCTGGCGACGAGGCGCCGTGCTCCACGGCCTGCGGGCGCAGGAGTGCTCCGCGACCGGCCTGCTCGATCCGGCAAGCGTCGAGATCCGCAGCGCGGCCGGCGAAAACCCGCAGACTTTTCAGCGCGGCAAGGATTACGAAGTCGACCCGCTCTGGGCCACATTCGGCCGCTTGCCCGAAGGCAGGATTGCCGCGGACGAGCAGGTCGTCGTGACCTACCGCCACGCCCTTTTGCGGCTCGACTCGGTCATACTTCAGTCCGACGGCCGCATCGTGCTCCGGCCCGGGGCGCCTCATGCGGCCGCCCCGTTGCCGCCCGACGTGCAGGACGGCGAACGCCGTCTGGCCAACGTCTGGGTGCCCGGGAAAATCGAGCGACTCGCATCCGACCACCTGTTTCCAATCCTCGAAACCTCCTACCCGGAGTCTCTCGAGCCGTCGCCTCCGCCCGCGGAGCAACTGCTGCCCGAAACGATGAAGAAGCTCCGTGAAGGGAAGCCCCTCCGCGTCCTCGCCTGGGGCGATAGCGTCACGGTCGGCAGTTTCGTGCCCGACCCCGAGCGCGAGCGGTGGCAGGCTCAGTTCGTCGCCCGCCTGCAGGCCGCTTACCCGAAGGCGAAGATCGAACTGATCACCGAGGCCTGGGGCGGACGGAACACGGCGACCTATTTGGCCGAGCCGCCCGGCAGCGAGCACAACTATCGCGAAAAGGTCCTCGGGGCCCGGCCGGACCTGATTGTGTCGGAATTCGTCAACGACGCCGGGCTCGGGCCGGCGCAGGTCGAAGAGCGGTACAGCCGCCTGTTGGCCGATTTCCGTGGAATCGGCGCCGAGTGGATCATCCTCACGCCGCATTATGTAAGGCCGGACTGGATGGGATTCGACCGCGAGCAACAAATCGACGAGGATCCCCGGCCCTATGTGGCCGGCCTGCGGCAATTTGCAGCCAACCACCGTGTGGCGCTGGCGGACGCATCGCTTCGCTGGGGCCGCCTCTGGCGCCAAGGCATCCCGTATCGCACCCTCCTGCTCAACGGCATCAACCATCCCGATGCCCGCGGCATGAAGATATTTGCCGACAGCCTGATGGCCCTGTTTCCGTGAGAGTGAAGTCTAAGAACCTATCCAAGAACACGTCCGTGATTTCTTCGTAGAGCGGACTTCAGTCCGCTGGGGGCGGAATGAATTCCGCCCTACGAGCTTGTTTGTGGACAGGTGCTCAAGTCACTCAAACCGACGCCGACTACCTGTGGTCCGCTCCGGTCCGGCTGACTACCGGCAAGTAGTGCCCGGGCTGCGGATCGCGGCGTGGCAGAGGAGCGGGCGGAGTGACCATCCACCGGAGCAAAATCGTCTCCGGCCGGCGTTTCAGCCGCGTGAACCAGGGCTCCTCTTCCGGCTGGATAGGCCGGACCAGGATTGTAAACACGCGGGCAAGCCGGCCTGCCATCACGTCGGCGAACAACTGATCGCCCACCATCGCCGTCTCCTGCGGCCGCACACCCAGCCGCCGCATCGCCGTAAGGATTCCCAAAGGCATCGGCTTTAACGCTCGAGCCACGTAGGGCACATCCAGCCCCTTGGCAAACTGACGGATCCGCTGCTCCCGGCCGTTGGAAACCAGGCACACCCGCAGGTCCGCCTCCACGAGCTCTTTGACCCAGGCTGTCACCTCGGGCGTGCAGATCGAGGTGCAGTAGCTCTTCAGCGTGCAGTCGACATCGAGCACCAGCGCCTCGATGCCCAGGGCGCGGATCTGCTCGACCCCCAGGTCCAGGACGCTTTCGATGCGGAGATGAGGAGCCAAGTATCGGAGCATCGGAAAACTCTGCCACCATTAAGGGGTTTTGGGGGCGTTATCGAAAAGGCAACTCGCCCCGCCGGGCTGCTCCGCCATTTTCCCGGATTTTCAGATACTTGCCAACACCAGATCAGCACCGCGCAACTCAGATCAGCCCGGCTGCTTCCGAGCAGCCGGGCTGGTCCCGTCGATCTCGGCTGCCAGAGAATCCTGCCGCATGGCCCAGCCGCCGCCGCTTCCCCCCAGTCGCCCCGGCCGGTATGATAAAACGAGCATCGCCGCAGCCCCGGAAGCCATAAGTCCTTGCGGCAAAACAGTATAACGCATTATGGAATCTCCCCGCCCCGGTCCGATCTCTCAGCTCTACCGGCCATCTCTCGCACTGCTCACCGATCTCTACCAGTTGACGATGGCCTACGGCTACTGGGCCCGGGGCCTGCACGACCGCGAGGCCGTCTTTCACCTCATCTTTCGCGAAAACCCGTTCGGAGGCGGGTTCACGGTTGCTGCCGGTCTGCACGCAGCCGTGGAGTACCTTGAGAACCTGCGGTTCGATTCGGATGACCTCGGCTATCTGGCCGAGGTCCCCGATCGCGACGGATCTCCGCTCTTCCCCCGGGATTTCCTCGCATTTCTGCAGGAATTCTCCCTCGCCTGCGACATCGACGCCGTGGCCGAAGGGACCGTTGTTTTCCCACACGAGCCACTCGTACGCGTGAAGGGCCCCTTGCTTCAGGCTCAGATTCTGGAAACGGCGCTGTTGAACCTGATCAATTTCCCGACGCTCATCGCCACGAAGGCCGCGAGAGTCGTGCTGGCGGCCCGCGGCGAACCGGTCCTTGAGTTCGGCATGCGGCGGGCCCAGGGGATCGACGGTTCGATCTCCGCCAGCCGTGCGGCGTACGTCGGCGGGTGCGCAGCGACCTCGAATGTTCTGGCGGGCAAGCTTTTCGGCATTCCTATCAAAGGAACGCACGCCCATAGCTGGGTCATGTGCTTCGACTCGGAACTCGAGGCCTTCGAAGCCTATGCCGGCGCAATGCCGAACAATTGCGTCTTTCTTGTCGATACGTACGACACCTTGCAGGGTGTTCATAACGCCGTGGCGGTCGGCCGCCGGCTTCGCGAGCGGGGCTATCCCCTTTTGGGGATTCGGCTCGACTCGGGCGATCTCGCCTACCTGAGCATCCAGGCCCGGAAGATTCTCGACGCCGAAGGCTTCACCGACACAGCCATACTCGCTTCCAGCGACCTCGACGAACACCTTATTACCAGTCTGAAAGAGCAAGGTGCAGCGATCGCCGTTTGGGGAGTGGGAACCCGGCTGGCGACCGCCTACGACCAGCCGGCGTTGGGCGGTGTCTACAAACTCTCTGCCATCCGCAACCGCAGCGGCCAGTGGGGAGACCGCGTGAAACTCTCCGAGTTGGCCGTCAAGACCTCGACCCCCGGCATTCTCCAGGTCCGCCGGTTCCGCCATCGAGGGCAGCTCATCGCCGACGTGATCTTCGACGAGAAGTATCCGCTTGGCAGCGATTGTGTGGTCGTCGATCCCGCCGACCCGACCCGCCGCAAGTTTGTCCCTGCCGGGGCCGAGGGTGAGGATCTGCTGATACCCGTCTTCCGCGGAGGCCGCTGTGTTGATGCGATTCCGTCGTTAGACGACAGCCGAGAACGAGCCCGGCGGCAGCTTGCCGAACTGCACCCGGGCATCAAGCGTTTTGCCAATCCCCACCAGTACCCGGCCGGCCTCGAAGCCGGACTTCACCAGCGCAAGACCGATATGATTTTGCATGCACGAGGGTTTCACCCATGACACGCATTCGCGCCGGAGCGGCAGTCCTGAATCAGACCCCGCTCGACTGGCGGGGGAATCTCAAGAATATTCTAGCTGCGGTCGAGGCGGCACGGGCGGAAGAAGTCCGGATCCTGTGTCTCCCGGAACTGTGCATCACCGGTTATGGCTGCGAAGACGCGTTCCACAGCGTCGGCATGCAGCGCCCGGTGACCGAGTCGCTGTCGGAAATCGTCCCCGCCACCAAAGGGATGATCGTCTCGGTAGGGATGCCTCTGCTGCACAAGAACGCCTTGTTCAATGCCGCCTGCCTGCTGGTCGACGGCCGCATCGCAGGATTCGTCGCCAAGCGTTTCCTGGCCGGCGAGGGGATCCACTACGAGCCGCGATGGTTCAAGGCATGGCCTGAGGGGCTCCGCGATACGGTCGCGATTGCCGGGCAGCCATACGCGATCGGCGACCTTGTGTTCGACTGCGGCGGCGTGAAGATCGGGTTCGAAATTTGCGAGGATGCCTGGGTCGCCCGCCGCCCGGCCGGCAACCTGATGCTCGAACAGGTCGACGTGATCCTCAACCCCAGCGCGAGCCACTTCGCCTTCGGCAAGCACGAAACGCGGAAACGGATCGTCATCGAAGGCTCGCGGGCGTTCAACGTCAGCTATATCTATGCCAATCTCCTGGGAAACGAGGCCGGCCGCATCATCTACGACGGCGATGCCCTGATCGCCTCCGGCGGGTCCCTGCTGGCGGCGGGCCGACGGTTTTCGTTCCAACCGTTTCAACTGACCACGGCGGTGATCGACGTCGCGGCTACGCGGATGAGCCAGGCTCGCAGCGGCAGCTTTCAGCCCAACCTCAAAGGGCAGAACGACAACCTGGTCGCCTGCGACTTCACCTTCCCCGATATCGAGCCCGAGGTCCCGCAGCTTCGCTTCGCCGCATGGGAAAACGGCGCCCACGTGAAGGAAGAAGAGTTTGCCAGGGCGGTGGCCTTGGGCCTGTTCGACTACATGCGGAAGAGCCGTTCGCGCGGTTTCGTCGTCAATCTGAGCGGCGGCGCCGACTCGTCGAGCACCGCCTGCCTGGTGGCCATGATGGCGCGATTTGCGCTTGACGAACTGGGCGTCGCGCGTTTTCGCGACGCGCTTGGCCATATTCCGGATTTGCCCGAGGGTTCACAGCCGCAGCCCTACGTTCGACGGCTTCTTTCCTGCCTTTACCAGACCACGAAGAACAGCAGCCACTCGACGCGCCACGCGGCGATCAGCCTTGCGGATTCTCTCGGGGCCACGATGGCGTGCCTCAAGATCGATCCCCTGGTAGAGCGCTATGTCGGCGATATGGAATGTGTCCTCGGGCGTCGGCTCGCTTGGGAAACCGACGACGTGGCGCTGCAGAACATCCAGGCCCGCGTCCGCGGCCCCAGCGCATGGCTGCTGGCCAACGTCCGCGGGGCCCTGCTTCTGGCCACCAGCAACCGCTCGGAGGCCGCCGTTGGCTACGCCACGATGGACGGCGACACTTGCGGCGGCCTGAGCCCCATTGCCGGGATCGACAAGGCCTATCTGCGTCAGTGGCTCCGCTGGGTCGAGCGAGAAGGGCCGGAGGGATTCGGCCCTGTTCCCGTGCTCTCGGAGGTGAACGAGCTTCCTCCCACGGCCGAACTTCGCCCTCCCGAGTCGAAGCAGACCGACGAGGCCGACCTCATGCCTTACGAGGTGCTCGACGCGATCGAGCGGGCGGCCATCCGCGATAAACAGCTTCCGTTGGAAACCTTTCGCCTCATGCGTTCATCCTTCCCGGAGTATTCGGTGGAGCAACTCCACCTCTGGGTCGAGCGGTTCTTCCTTCTTTGGTGCCGCAACCAGTGGAAACGGGAACGCTATGCCCCGTCATTTCATTTGGACGACGAAAGCCTCGACCCGAAGAGCTGGTGCCGGTTTCCGATTCTCTCCGGCAATTTCCAGCGCGAACTCGAGGAACTGCGAGAGTACGTGCGGAGAGGCGAGTTCAAGCGGTCGCCGTGCGACACGTAGGGCTTCGGTCCAAGAAGGGCAGGCGAGCGTTGGCCGACACGGCGCCGGTTTCTCCAATTTCTTGGTTTCCCGGACCACCCGGTATCTGTGGAAGGGGGATTGCTGGTGGGATCGCCGGCGCTCGTTGACCGTATCGGACATTTGCCTGGGGATCGTTCGGAGGCCGAGGGGCGAAAGTTGGGAGTCGAGCGTCCAGAGCTAGACGTAAAGAAGCATCGTTTCGAAGGTCCCAAACGAAGCTGCTGGTCCGATTCCGAGCGGGCGGGGGTGCAGGATGGTCGCCACAACTGTTCGGAAGCACGTGACTGAGATAGAATTCGTTTGGAGGGAGACCGGCGGCGCTCGCCAATATCGCTGGAGAGACAAACGATGCCAGTTCACGATTGGTCCAGTGTCGATGCGAACGTATTTCACCATTTTCACCAAAACTGGACGGTCGCCATTTGCGCTGCTCTGAATGCGGGGCTTTTGCCGCCCGGGTACTCGGCCCTGGTGGAACAGCACGCGGGGGGCCTGGCTCCAGATGTTCTTGCCCTGGAGCGACGGGCCCGACCGCGCCGTCCGGAGGAACCCCTCGGCGGCATCCTCACCGCCACGCCCCCGAAGACCAGCCTCGTGATGCAGGCCAAAGCCGCGCTGGCCGCCCGCGCCAACCGCATCGTCTTCCGCCACCGCCTCGGCGAGGTTGTCTGCGTGCTGGAAATCGTCTCGCCCGGGAAAAAGAGCGGGCAAGCAGCTCTTCGCGCTTTTGTGCAGAAGACCATGGAGTTTCTCCGACAAGGGATTCACCTGTTGGTGATCGACATCTTGCCGCCCACGCCCCGCGATCCCCAGGGCATGCACAAGGCCATCTGGGACGAGATCGAGGACGAGCCGTTCGAGTTACCACCCGGCAAGGCTTTGACCCTGGCTGCATACGTCGCCGGCGACCTGTTCACTGGTGTCGAGACAACCGCCTACGTCGAGCTGATCGGCGCCGGAGACACTCTGCCCGACATGCCGGCGTATCTGGACCGCCGCGGCTACATTCCCGTGCCGCTGGAGGCGAGCTACCAAGCGGCTTGGGCGACCTGCCCGGCCGATCTGCGCGAACTGGTGGAAACGGGGAAGTTGTCCGGCGAGGACGAGCCTGTTTGAGGTCCTTATTCGGTCCCTTGTACGGTGCCGGCTCAACGCTTCTGGGGATTTACGTGTGGGGTGATAGCGATGATCGACTGACGGCGACCGTCTTCGGCCCGAAACATCAACCACTCCGCTCCGTCTTCGTGCATGGATGGGACCTTTGCCGCCGCGACATGACCGTACTCCGTGATCCTCCGTGAGTTCTGCACGAATTGGCCGCCCGCGTCGTGGGGCGACTGGAGTTACAGCGCCCCCTCGAGAGCAACAATGTCAGGGCGCGCGGTGGCTTTCCGGAACTGCCCGGTCTCTTGCAACGTAGCTCGCGGCCGTCTTTCAGGTTGTGCGGCATGTTCCGGTTCGGGAAGCGGTCGGTAATGTGAGGCCGACCTCATGCCGTACGAGGTGCTCGACGCGATCGAACGGGCGGCCATCCGCGACAAACAGCTTCCGTTGGAAACCTTTCGCCTCATGCGTTCATCCTTCCCGGAGTATAGCGAATGGACCGACTCCCTGCTGCGGCAACATTGGTGGATACACGAGTTGCGCCGCCGGCCGTGGGCGCAAACTCGCACCGGCAGCTATCGTTCGCCGCGGCGGAATATGCCTTCGATGTCCTGTGCTCCGTGAACAATCCCTGCTACACGGATCCCGTGCTTCGCGGGGTAATAGAGCAGTACATACTTGCCAACGACAAAGGTGCGTATGCCCGCTCGGAGATCATCACGGGCCTGTCCCAGAAGTGGACGTTCCGCAAGCACCCTCAGTGCATCTTGGAGGCGGTCGATCAGTCTATCCGCAGCCGCAGGATTCGAACTCTTGACGACAATATCGTTCCAGATGCCTCGCAGATCCGCCCGGGCACGCGCCGAAAGGCGCAGCGGTTTCATGACTGCGGGTTGCCCCTCTCGAGGCGTTTTCGACCTTCCGACTTGATCTCTTCGCAAAACTCTCGAAGCTCATCCAGGTCGTACTCGACGTAGTCCCCTCTCTCCAATTGTGCGGTACCTTCGTCGATATGGTGGAGCAACTCCAAACGCTTCTTGAGCAGCAGGACCGCCTCGTCAAGGGCCTGGCCGCGGTCCGGGAACACACCGCTATTGACGACGTTGTCCAGGAAAGCTTCGTTTTCCGGTGAAAGGTTGCTGCTCATGCGTGATCTCCTCTTTCGCAAGCAGAATAACGGAATCATACTCCTGAGAAGCCCTCGACTGCCGTCCTCTCACAACCCCCGGTGCAGTATACCCCGACCTCCCTCAAGAGGCAATTCGTCTCTGAGGACAAGGCCCTTTTCGGATCACGTGTCGGGCGGGGGCATTGGTACCAGGGCCGGAAAAGACCTACTATGAACAGTCAAGGGCGTCATGGCAAGATTCCCGATTTTTTTTCGAAAGAGTTTGTTGAGCCGGGCTTGTGGGTAATTCGTTAGGACTTCTTCGGAGGGCGTTTTTTGAAGGGGCGATTGTCGGTGAGCAGTCGCCAGACGACACGGGCCAGGCGGTCGGCGACGATGATCGAGGCTTCGGTGTGGCTGCGGCCTTTGCGGCGGTACTTTTTGTAGCGGCGGAGGAAGTAGTCGTGCTTGCGATAGATGACGAACGCGGCCTGGTAGAGAGCTCGTCGGAGTGTGGGGGAGCCGCGTTTACTGATCTTCGAGCGGCCGCGGACCGTGTCGCCGGAGTCATGGACACTGGGATCCAGCCCCGCATAGGCAACGTACTGGCCTGGGGTGGAGAAGTCGCGGATACTGTCGCTCTCGGCATGGATGGATGCGGCCAGCACGGGTCCGATTCCCAGCGAGAGCAAGGGCGAGCCGGCTTCGAGGATGCGGGCTTCGAGTTGCTCGTCGATTTGGGCCACCTGCTGTTCGATGAGTTCGAAGTACTGGAAGATGTCGTGAAGCTGCTGGGCGATCAGCGTGGTCGCTTGCGGCGTGCCGATCGAGTGGCTTGCCTTCTGGAGCAGTTGATCGATTTTGTCGTCGGAGATTTGGCGGCGGCTGACACGGCGAAGCAGATTGCGAACCTCGTCGGCGCGCGAGATAATCTGGCGCGGATCGATGCCGATTTCCCGGATCAACGCGCGTGTGGACGGGAGCAACGGCTTGGAGAAGACGCTTTCGTATTCGGGAAAGACCCGATCCAGCAGGGTTTGCGCGTAGCGTTCCATGTCGGTGTGGGCCTGCACCAGCCGCCAGCGATGCCGCACCAGCAATCGCAGTTCGACGGTTTTCTCATCGGGGACGCGGGTAGCGCGGGCTTCGCCGCTGAGGATGACCCTGGCGATCCCGAGGGAATCGATCGGGTCAGTTTTGGTCTTGCGGATGCGTGCGCCCATGCGGGCATTGGTCTGGATGGGATTGAGCACGACACAGCAGTAGCCGCGTCGGGTCAGTTCCCAATACATACATATCCAGTAGTGGCCGGTGGCCTCCATGGCGATGAGCGTCTTGCCTGGTCCGCCGGCCTTTTGGAGCACTTCGCTTTCCAGCAGGTCGATGCCTTCGCGGGTGTTGGAGAAGGAAGCGAGTCGGGCGAGGACTTCACCCTGCGGCGAGACGGCCGTTGCCGAATGTTTCCGCTTGCCGATATCGATGCCGACGACAGCCCGGCCACGTGCGTGGATGGGGCCTTCTTGAGGATTAGCAATCATGGTGATTCTCCTGAAGGTATTGCTGGGCGACCGCGGTTGCGGTCCGATGTTGGTGCGAGGATGGAGGAAGATTCGATATCCAACGGCCTAAGCCAAAACCTCGTGGGTGATCCGGAGCGTCCGTGGTTGGGCGCGCGAGCGGCCCAAGCATCGTCTCCAACCGACTCATACTTGGCCTTTAGGCGTGGTCCAAAAAGCGCGGGTCACAATCTTTGCTGCGGATCAGGTTCCGAGGTGACAGGCGTGGCATCCCGCGCGTGGGGTAAGTGTGTGTCAGCGAGTCTCGATGCGTCGTCCGATGTTGTCCAGCAGCGCCGTCAGTTGGGGCGAGAGGCTGTCACGAGGCCGGTCGACGGCAAGCACCTGGTAGCAGCCGTCCGGTTCGCCGTCGCGCCAGGGCCGATAGGCGATGAGATCCAACTGAGCGAGTCGGCTACGGGCGTCCCACAGCGCATGGCGGTCGAAGCAGGGGATGTCCCGTTCGATGCGGTCCAACCGCCAACAGGAAAGCCCGTCGCGATCGGCGGCCAGCGTGAGGAACAGGTACAGTCCGATATCTTCGGGGCGAAGCTTCTTGAGCAGACCTTCGCTTCGAAGGCGATGGTCGATCCATGCGAACGAGCGCGGTATGCGGCGGAGCCGGTGAGGCTCCAGGACAGGCAAGGGCTTTTTCAGCGGCATAGCGTTGCCTCCAACGGTAAACATGTGCCAAGACGTCAATGGTTCGCGATACCGGTAGGCTTTTCGGCGCGTCGGGTGTGGCCATTTCAAACTCGGTGAAAAAAGTCGTACTGCATCAATCCTCACTACTGCATCACTGATCACTACTCGACGGAGCCCTCCCAGGCGAAGAACTCGCAAATGCGGGAAAACAGAACTGATGGGAAGAACTGGACTGCAACGACATGCAGCGGGAAGCAGATACTCGGAAGCAAATTCCATGGAACAAGCAACCCTGGAGGAAGCACATTCAATCCAGGGAAGCAGAGAACAACTCAGATATGCACTTGGCCAGGGAAGTAGAACCGTAAGTCCCTTTCCCGTAAGTGCTTCTGATCCGAGTATACGAGGTGTCAGGAACCTTTTACAGCCTTTCGTGGCCTTCCTCGCGGCCGCATCGTCGTCTCAAGGCCAAGCCGTTTGACCATCCGCTCTGTCCACCGCTCATCGCCAAAGGGTTGTCCTCGCCGAACACAACGCCGAATCGCCTCCAACTCCGCCTCCGTCTGCGGTGCGTTCACGTGTGCCGTCCAACCGCGCGGCCGTGCCACGGGCCAATTCGACAAAAGCTTCTTCTCCTTCGCGGTGCCAAACTTCCAACGCCATAGACTCGACCATTGCCACTGCTCGGCTTGCTCGACGAGCATCGCACGCAGCGCGTTCCGCTCCACGTAGCGGCACACCACATAGAAATGATCGTCGTCCTGAATCGGAAACGACTTGAAGCGGCCCTGGTACACGTGCCCGCTCCCCGTCGAACCCCGATTCGCATGCCACCGCTGGGTGTGCGTCAGCGTCACCCATCCCACAAACCGCGACAGGTCGCCGTCCCTCTTCGGCCACAAAAGCCAATGCCAATGATTCGAGAGCAGGCAGTACGCCAGGATCCGCATATCGTACCGCTCGCGCCCCTCGGCCAGAATCCGCTCGAAGGCGGCGAAGTCTTCATCGCGCTCGAAAATCGGCAAACGTGCGTTGGCGCGGTTCAGTACGTGATAGACGACGCCTCCGTCCGCCGCCCGTCTCGCTCGCCCCATGTCTTGCCCTCCCTTCCCCAGAAAGGTTCCCTGGTTCAACTCCCCACGATTCTAACCACACCGCCACCCGGTTGTCAAGAAAAAGGTTCCTGACACCTTTTACGCGCGAGAGCGGCCGTTCCCGCGGCTCCCAGGCCGATTTCCGACAGGAAACGACGGCGGTCGACACTCCGCCCCACGGCATGTTCGCTCTTGTCCGCTTGCATGATGGCCGCTCCTTTGATAGAGAGAGTGGGCGGAGGCTGCGGGATCCAGCGTCCGCGGAATCGTCTTGGGAGATGACGACTGACGCCCAGTCTACTCAAGCGTCCACCGGGGCATCAAGGGTTTCCAGGCGGGGTGTGATCCGTGTATCAGCCCGTGTATCAGCCCGGCTGCTCGGAAGCAGCCGGGCTGATGGGAAACCCTGAGAGGATGGGATCATCTGCCATTCGCGTAAAGCCGCGGATGCCTTCGGTGTGGTGCAGGTTGGGGCGGGTTGGTAAGCTGCATGGGAGGAGGTGTGGTATGCGGAACAGGTTGCAGGCGCTGACGGTTGTTTGGTTGCTCGGGATGGTGTCGCCCGCGTTTGCCCACAGTCCACAGAAGCTGACCGCCGGCTGGCGGCATAGCGTGGCCGTGGATCCGCGGGGACACGTCTGGACCTGGGGAGAGAATCGCCTCGGACAACTTGGAGACGGCAGCTTTGCGGATCGTCCGGTGCCCGTGCCTGTGAAAGGCCCCGGCGCCGAGGGACGGCTTGCCGACGTGGTCGCCGTATCGGCGGGGACGCACCATACCTTGGCCCTCCGCCGCGATGGCAGTCTCTGGGCGTGGGGCAACAATGCGTTCGGGCAACTGGGCAACGGGCAATGGGGCCTCGATTCGCACAGCCCGGTTCCCGTCCAAGTGCTCGGCCCCGAGGGAAAGGGCTTTCTTCGAGGCGTGGTCGCCATGGCTGCCGGCTGGGACCATTCCGCAGCCCTCCTGCAAGACGGCAGCGTCTGGGCCTGGGGAAGCTCGTGCCAGGGGCAGTTGGGCGACGGCGTGTGCGACAGCAATCGATGGAGCACGCACCCCGTGCCGGTCCTGGGGCCCGGCGGCAACAGCCGCCTGGCTCGCGTCCGAGCCGTGGCCTGCGGGACCCACCACACCGTCGCGCTGTCGGACGACGGCACGGTCTGGGCTTGGGGCGGCAACTGGGAGGGGCAGTTGGGCATCGGCACCAGCCAGACAGACGCCCACCCCGAGGCAAAATATCGCCCGTTTCCCGTTCAGGTGGTCGGGATCGGCGGGCGAGGCCACCTTCAGAACGTCAAGGCGGTCGCAGCCGGAGTGTTCCACAACCTGGCGGTGCTGGAAGACGGCACCGCAGTCGCCTGGGGCTACAATGGCGGCGGGCAACTCGGCGAGGGAACACGCGGCAACTTCTGGGAAGGCAACACCAAGGCCAGACACCTGCCGGCTCCCGTACGCGTGGTAGGCGAAGACGGCCGGACGCCGCTGGAAGGGGTGGCTGCCGTGGCGGCGGGCTACGAGGCGAGCTGGGCCTTGATGCGCGACGGGACGATGCGGTCCTGGGGATGGAACGTCTTCGGCGAGTTGGGCGCCGGTCGGCAGTTGGGAGTCAACGACGACCGGCCCCGGATGGTACGCCTCGGAGAGAACGGCGACGCTCCGCTGCTGGACAATATCGTCGAGTTCGCCGGCGGAGTCCGCCATGCACTGGCTCGCGACGCCCAAGGGCGGATCTGGGCCTGGGGACACAACGGCTTTTGGCAACTCGCCGCCGCGGACCGGATGGACCGCAGCTTCCCGGTGCAGGTGCCGGAGTTTGCAGAGGCGGCCGTCCAACAGCCGCAGCCGCGGCCGCCGGCAGGCAAACAACCGCAGACGCTCCACGATAAGGTTCCCGACGACGCCCGCCGCTTCAGCGTCCGCGACTACGGGGCCGCGGGCGACGGCGTGCACCTCGACATGAAGGCGATCCAGGCTGCCGTGGACGCCGCCCACTCAGCCGGCGGCGGAATCGTGCTCGTGCCGCCGGGCGTCTACCGCACCGGCACGATCCAGCTCAAGAGCGGAGTCCATCTGCACGTCGCCGAAGGAGCAACGCTGCTCGGTAGCACCAACCGCACGCACTATCCGTCCGCGGGGCTGATCTACGCCGACGGCGCACGGGACATCGCCGTGACCGGCCCCGGTGTGATCGACGGCCAGGGGCAGGCGTTCACCTCCCGTGGCTGGCGAGTCCAGATCATTCATCTCAACGATTGCGAGGGAGTGAAGGTGTGCGACGTCACCACCTGCAACTCCGGCTCCTGGACCCAGCATTACATCCGCTGCCGCAACCTGAGCATCCGGGGCACCACGGTCAACAGTCCCCGCCCGGGGCGCAACAACGACGGCATCGACCTGTCGGGGTGCGAGGACGTCCTGATCGAAGACTGCACGGTGATCTCCGACGACGACGCCATCGTCGTCAAGAGCCAGGCGTCCGACCGCGTCAATCGCAACTACCGGGTGCTCAACAACCGGGTGTTCACCTACCGCGGGGCCTTCAAGCTGGGCACCGAGACCCGCGCCCCCTATTCGAACCTCGTAGTCCGCAACCTTGAAGGCTGGGGGCCCAAGGCGCTCGAACTCTATTCGGTCGACGGCACGCAGATGGAGAACATCGATATCGAGGGCGTGCGGGCGCACGATGCCGCGGCCGCCATCCTGATTCGCCTGGGAGCCCGGCTCCGACCCTACTACTTCCGCGAAGGCGAAGCGGTCGTGCCCGGCTATCTCCGCGGCGTGCAGATCAAAGACGTCCAGGTCGAACTCTCCGACAAGTCGTACCGCGAGATCCTCCTGGAGCACGGGATCGAAAACGCGGGGGCGGCCGATTGCCGGCGGTATCCGCCCCGCGAGAGTTTCATCTCGGGCCTGCCTGGGCATCGCGTCGAAGAGGTTCGCATTGAGGACGTATCGATCCGTTACCCGGGCGGCGGTCAGGAGACCGACGTGCTGCGAACCGTCCCCGAGCGTCCCGATGCGTATCCGGCGGCCGGCATGTTCTCGCAGCTTCCCGCTTACGGACTCTACTGCCGCCACGCCCAAGGGATTCAACTGAAAAACGTGACGATCCGTTCGGAAGCCCCCGATCCGCGGCCCATGCTCGTGTGCGAGGATGTCAAGGGCCTGCTTGTCGATCGGGTGAGCGCAACCTCGGCGTCCCCCCGTTTCCCGCTTATCTGGCTGGTGGATACTTCCGACGTCATGGTCCGCAACTGTACGGCGCCGCCGGGCACGGGCGTATTCGTCGCGGCCACCGGGACCGAACCTGAGCTGACGAGCGTTCGACAGGCAGCGAACGACATCCCTGAGGCGGCCACTCCACTGCGGCGGTTTGCGCCCGGCGAGTTGGTCATTTCGGGCCTTCCGAAGTTCGACGAAGCACCGCCGGGCGTGGTAGTCGTGGAAGCGGAGGCAATGTGGCTGGCGGAGCCGATGGCCGTCGAGACGGATGCCGATCAGCCGGCAAAACGGCACATCGCCGTCCCGCCTCCCGGCAATCGCGATCGAGGCAGTGCCTACGGCTGCTTCGAGGTGTCGACGCCGGGCGAGCACGTCGTCTGGGTCCGCGCGATGGGCACCTCTGGAGATTCCGATAGCTTCTACGCCTCGATCGACCGCGAGCCGCTCTCGTTGACGGACCTGGAAAAGATCGGAACCTGGCATTGGACCATCGTCCGCAACCGCGTTGACGGCGAATCCGCCGGGCGGACGGCGACCGTCTTTGCACTGAACGCCGGCTCGCACACGCTCCAGATTCGCAACCGTGAAAGCGGCACCAAGATCGACAAGGTCGTGATCGTCCGCAAGGATCTGCCCTTCCAGCCCGAACGCGACCTTCCGCCGCGTTGATGGGAACTTGAGGGCAACACCGGACGCCAGCCCCGAGGACGCTGAAATCGTGATCCGAGGAACATGCCTGATCGACGAACCGATCCGCCTGCGCGGCAACCGGTCCTACCGGGGCGAGAGCCGTACGGGAACCGTTTCTCCAATAGTAAAACGCGATCCATGCCAACCGAGAAATTTGTAGCCGCATGGTGGCTGCGAGGCGGACACAGCCAGACGCTTTGGTCCACCATCATGCGAAAAACTCCGCTCGCGATCCGTTCGGAGCGGCTCGAAACGCCCGACGGCGATTTCATCCATCTGGATTGGACGGGCG
The DNA here is from genome assembly GCA_040768665.1 of Thermoguttaceae bacterium. Taxonomy (GTDB): domain Bacteria; phylum Planctomycetota; class Planctomycetia; order Pirellulales; family Thermoguttaceae; genus JABWBD01. The sequence goes on along the minus strand of JAXGMN010000047.1, from coordinate 73,729 downwards.
ATGGCGGGCCCATCGTCGTAATCCTGCCGGGGCTGCAAGGAAGTTCGGGTTCACCGTACGTGCGCCGCCTTCTGCGCGAATGCGCCGGGCGCGGCTGGCGGGGTGTGGTGCTGAATTACCGTGGCTGCGGCGAGCCGAACCGGCTCCCGCACAGCTATCACTGCGGCCGCACCTGCGATCTGGACTACCTGGTTCGCCTGCTCCGCCGCCGCGAGCCGAACACGCCGATTGGCACGGTCGGATACTCTCTCGGGGCAAACATCTGCATGAAATGGCTGGGCGAAGAAGGAATGCGCGGGGAGTCCCTGCCGATCACGGCGGCGGTCGGGGTGTCGGTGCCGTTTCACCTTGGCGTTGTGGCGAAGAAGATCGAGAGGGGATTTTCTCGCATTTACCAGTGGCATCTGTTGAACAGCCTTCGCCGTGATCTCGAGCGAAAAATGGCGGTGATCAACATCGGGCTCGATCTCACCGCGCGGGAAATCCGCGGTCTGCGCACGTTCTTCCAGTTCGACGATCGCGTCACGAGCCCGCTGAATGGCTTCAACGGCGCGGAAGACTACTACGCAAAAACCCGCTGCGACAACCTGCTGAAATACGTATCGGTGCCCACGCTCATCGTGAACGCCCGCAACGATCCACTCGTGCCGGCCCACCTGATCCCGGATGTGTGCAACGTGTCCGATCACGTGACTCTGGAGATCACCGATAACGGCGGGCACATCGGTTTTATCTCCGGCCGCTGGCCATGGGCGCCGCGCTACTGGCTGGACAGGCGGGTGCTCAAGTTCCTTGCGACGCACTTCGGAGGCACGTGCAAGGTGGAAGGTGCTTGACACCCGGACGGCAGACGGAGTTGGCGAGATTCTTGCGGGCGGACATTTTTCGGCATCTACTGGCATTTTGTCGGGAATAATCGGCGTCCAGCGGCATCTATCTCCATGTCGGGCTTCAAAAAGAAAAAATCCGCGAACTTTCTGTCGCGTTCGAGCGTCTATTGGCGATAGGGAGGGTAAGTAACGTTCGAGAAGAAAGGCGTCAGGAACCATTTGTGCGAAGCACCCGAAGGGCCGGTTTCCGGCAAATGGTTCCTGACACTTATTTCTCGATCAATCCTGAGGGAAGTTCCAAGCAGCCCCAAACATAGGTAAAGGACCGATGACTTCGCTGTGGTCAAGTACTCAAGCCGAACCAAGAGGTACCGGGCGTTGTGCCGATTATCCGGCGAACGCGCTGCCCGGACATCCTCTGCGCTTGTGACACTTGGCTACGATCCTGGTCGACCACCAAAGCCCGGTGTCGCAGCGACATCGGGCTTTTTTTTTCGTGCAACTCGATGGACCGGTAGCTGAGACGGCAGTAGCACCTGGGGAGAAAACCAGGAGACGGGGATTCGAGCGCCCGTGAGGTCCACTTTGCGCTCAGTGTGCGCGCTGGCGTCAATCAGAGCGTAGCGAAGCCTGGTATCGCACCTGGTCGGGGACCAGGGGGTCGTCGGTTCAAATCCGACCGTTCTGACTGGAAAAACGGGATGTAGGGCAGCGGCAAGGTGAGCGTGTTTTGGGAACACGAGATCGTGCACTTCGAGTCCCACCTTCCCGACCTGAACAACCAAGACGGTAGTCGAGGGCTGGTGGCCCAGACACGGCTGATAACCGCGTTGTGCTGAGGCGAGATTCTCAGGGCTACCACTGGCAAACTGGATGACGAAGGAGACGAACATGTTGCACGCACTCCGGTTGAAACGCATACGCCAGACCGACTAACAGGGTCGTGGTGTAACGGCAGCATACCGGACTTTTAATCCGGCGGGTGTGGGTTCGAATCCCTCCGGCCCTATTGGACGGCGCGTAGCTCAACGGTGAGAGCGGGCCTCTTATAAGGGTCAGGTCGAAGGTTCGATTCCTTCCGCGCCGACTGAATCGGGATCAAGGTGCTAGCGGCAGCACAGCGGGCTCTTAATCCGTCGGGTGAGGGTTCAAGTCCCTCTGGTCCCACTGAAAAAACACTGCACTGGTCGCGCCAGTGGCAAGGACACCGCACCCGTAATGCGGCGACGAGGGTTCGAGTCCTGTGCGGTGCTCTCGATCTTTGACAATTCGGCTTCCAACCAAGCGCCCATGATGTAGCGGTAGCCTGCTGCTTTGCCATGGCAGAAGTGCGGGTTCAACTCCCGCTGGGCGCTCTTGAACAGGACGTAGGAAAGCCTGGTACTGGCGCGTGCTTCGGGAGCATGAGATCGCGGGTTCAAATCCCGCCGTCCTGACTCGATCCGGTGTCCGATAACGGTAATCGACCTGCCTGTTAAGCAGGGGATGGAGGTTCGACTCCTCCTGCCGGAGCTTTTCACTACGGAAGGGCAAGCCGATTGGCGACGGCATCCGCTTCGAAAGCGGCCGAGCGATGAGCCTTGAGGGTTCGATTCCCTCTCCTTCCGCTCTTCACGTGCCCTTGGCCGAGCGGCAGAGGTGCCGGGCTTCCAATCCGGCGAGGCGGGTTCGACTCCCGCAGGGCACTCTCCGAATTTGGGTCGGTAGCTCAGCGGCAGAGCGGGTGCCTGTTAAGCACCGGGGCGCGGGTTCGAGTCCCGCCCGTCCCTCTCGTTTTCCAGTGCGGGGTAGTCGCTGTTGGTAGTGACGTCTGGCTTTGAAGTGAGGAGTCCGCAGGTTCGATTCCTGCCCCCGCAGCTCATCGCGAACCAACCATGGTCGCATTGGTCCTTTATATGAGAACGATCCGGGGTAGTTGCTGCTGGTAGTGACGCCTGTCTCTGAAACAGGAGGTCGTTGGTTCGATTCCAACCCCCGGAGCTTTTCGTGGCCCCGTGGTCCAACGGCAACGACGCTTGGCCTACACCCAGGAAACGATGGCTCGACTCCATCCGGGGCTACTTGGCTCGGTAGGCAATCGGCAGACCACTTTGGCTTAGAACCAGAGATGCTGTGGGTTCGAATCCCACCTGAGCCACTTACAACACGTCCTCGTGGAGCAGTCTGGAGTGCTCGCCTGCCTGTCACGCAGGAGATCGTGGGTTCAAATCCCATCGGGGACGCCTTTCAAGAGGCCCAGCGGACCAGCGGCCGTGGTCGCCACGCTCTCATCGTGGAAATCGTGGGTTCGAATCCCACCTGGGTCACTTTGGCAAGGTAGGCAACCGGCAGACCACCTCGGCTCAAAACCGCACGATGCTGTGAGTTCGAATCTCACCCTTGCTACTTGAGGGTCGGCATGCATTGGCGAGCTAAGCTGGCTGTAAACCAGTGGTCGATATGACCGTGGCGGTTCGAATCCGCGAGCGGCCCACTTTCGGCAGATACATGGCCCGTTGGACCTCTGGCGAGGTCGTCAGTCTTTCAAGCTGAAGAGGCCGGGCTCGAATCCCGCACGGGCTGCTGCACACGACCAAGTGGTGAAATCGGTAGACACGCGCTCATTCAGGGCGTCGTGCCATTGAGGCATGGGAGTTCGAATCTCCCCTTGGTCACTTGTCTTGCAGGCGTGGCAGGTGCCTGGCTGGCTTTCATAAGGCCGGTTTGCCCGGTTCGATACCGGGGCCTGCAACTGAGAGGGATGAGGCCTGAGACTTGAGGCTTGGGGGTAACACTGGTGACTCGCGACTGGTCCAGGGCTCCCTCAAGTCTCACGCCTCATGCCTCACGCCTCCCACGACCGGGTACGCAAATTGGCAAAGCGGCGAGGTCGAGAGCCTCGTGGTGTGTGGGTTCGACGCCCACCTCGGTCACTTGAGAGGATGAGGGATGAGAGATAAGAGATAAAGGATCAGAGATTGAGCAGACGCCATGTATCCTGGCGAACCTATCTCTTGTCCCTCATCTCTTATCCCTTATCTCTCGAAGGGGCCTGCATGCCGCTGGAGGCGACTGACTCCTGCAAAGTCGGTGCGGTGGGTTCGACTCCCATCAGGTCCACTCGACCAACGGGCTCATGGACTGAATACATGTTGGCCGTAGCTTAACGGTAGAGCGCCTGGCTGTGAACCAGGTACGTGCCGGTTCGAGCCCGGTCGGCCAACCCTTGGGGAAACCGGGAGGTGGATCATGACCGCAAGAGCACTTCAGAGACCAACGCTGGTGTTGAACCGCAACTGGCAGCCGATCCATGTGGCTACCGTGGCACGTGCCCTGGTGCTGTTGTGGAACGAGTCGGCCCGTGTGGTTGATCCAGCGGACTTCCAGACCTACGCCTGGGAGGACTGGACCAAGCTGCGCCCCAAGGACGGCGATGCCTTCATCCAGGCCGTGCGGTTTCGGCTGCGCGTGCCGGAGGTGATCACGCTGACCGAGTACGACCGGTTGCCAACGGCCGCCGTGACGTTCAGCCGTCGGAACCTGTTCAAGCGGGACCACTTCACCTGCCAGTACTGCGGCGCCCAGCCGGGCAGCGAGGAACTCTCGGTCGACCACGTTGTGCCTCGTGCCCAGGGCGGTCCGTCTCGGTGGGAAAACTGCGTGCTGGCTTGCGTGGCGTGCAACAAGCGGAAGGCCGACCGTACGCCCGAGCAAGCCGGTTTGCGGCTGAAGCGGAAGCCGATCCGGCCCACCTGGAACCCGCTGTACGGATTCCACGACATCCGGATCGAAAGCTGGTCGAAGTTCCTAAGCGAAGCCTACTGGAACGTCCAGTTGCAGGAGTAGTCGTTACGTCCGGCTCCCGGCCAAGTGCCGGGGGCCATACAGGAGTGTGCTCCTGGGAGAGCAAGCGGCCTCCAAAGCCGCCCGACAGGGTTCGAATCCTTGCACTCCTGCTTGTGCCGACGTGGCCGAATAGCGAGGCGCCGGTCCTGTAAACCGGTTGATGCTGGTGCAAGTCCAGTCGTCGGCCCTTCGTCCCGGAAGTGTACTGGACCGCACGGGGTCCTCCTAAGACCCAGGCCCTGGTTCGACTCCAGGCCGGGATACTGATTGTCTCGATGGTGTAGTGGATAGCATTGGACTCTCCGAAGGTCCAGGTCCAGGTTCGAACCCTGGTCGAGACACTTACGACACAGACATGGCCCCGGCGGTGTCCGGAGCGAGTCACCAAATGGTTACTGCGATCACCAGTAGGTCCAGATCGCTCAGACTGCCAAATCTGAGACGCTCGTTCTCCACCTCGGCGCATGCTACGGGGCCTCCAAAGCAGGGAGGACTGCCATGACCACCATCACCAGATCAGGCCAAGAGTTCATCATCAAGGACACCCACCGAGGCTTGTGGTACGAAGACGGCAAGCTGACCAAGGTCTTGGAGGCTGGGCGTTACGAGATCCCTGCGCAGCGGCGGTGGTTCAAGCGGCTGCCCACGGTCGAGTGCGTGCTGGTGGACATCCGCGAACGCGATCTGACGATCAAGGGTCAGGAGATCCTCACGGCCGACAAGGTGGCGCTCCGTGTGAGTATCCTCGTGCAATTTCGGGTGACCGATGCCAAGGCGGCGGTCCAGACCGTCGAGAGCTACGAGGAGCGGTTGTACAGCGACGTCCAGCTTGCCGCCCGGCGGTCTCTTGCGTCGATGTCGCTTGAAGAAATCCTCACGAACCGCAACCGGCTCAGCGAGGATATCCTGATGGAAGTCAAGGAGGTGGCGGCGGGCTATGGTGTGGCAATCCGCCGGGCCGACGTGAAGGACCTGGTCTTCCCTGGCAACCTCCAGGAGATCATGAACCGCGTGCTGGCCGCCGAGCGGAACAGTCAGGCCCAGCTTGTCGACGCCCGGACCAAGGCCGAGGTCGAGGAGATCCAGGCTAAGACGCGTGCGGAGGCCAAGCGCCGCGAGGCGGAGGCTGACGCTTTAGCTCGTCGACTGCACCTGGAGGCCGAGGCGGAGGCTGCTCGGCTGAAGGCTGAGAACGAGACCCGGGCGCTAGTCGAGCGTCAGAAGGCAGCAGAGGCCCTGGAGCAACATCCCGGCCTCTTGCGGTTGGCCGAGTTGGAAGCCCTGCGTGAACTGGCCCGCAATGCCAACGCCCGCGTGTACCTGGGCCTGGGTGACAAAGTGTTGAAGGTCGGCGAAGCGGATGCTCGCCGTGAATGATGATAGGGACCGGCTGTCGGCTGGCCCCGTTGCCCTGCAAGTGTAACGGATAGCACGACAGATTTCGAATCTGTCAGACGAGGTTCGACTCCTCGATGGAGCGCTGATGTCCTCGGAGTGTGGCGGAATCTTGCACGCGACCCTGCGAAGGTCGAGGACCAGGTTCGACTCCTGGCGAGGAGTGCGACACGATGCTGCAAGAAAGGAGTGCGTCGATAGACGACGGATGAGTATCCCATCTGTTCCCGTGCCTTGCATGCGCTGCTGGTAACGGCAGGGTATGAGAGCACAAGGCAGAAGCCTAATGGCTGCCCCAAGCCGAATGGAGCGTCAGGGCGAGGGAAAGGTTGGCATGGCGAACGAGAGTGAATCCTTGGCTGAAGTTGCGTTAAGGAGAACTTGGGCTAATCGGCTGATACCCAAGGCTTTGAGCAGGAAACCGCAAGTTCCTCGGTGCGGACGCGGATACCCGATGCTCACGCGACAGAGAGGACGCCTAAACCAATCGCATCTCCTACTATTGCGGAACGTGGTAAGCCCCATGAGGTCCGAGCCGCTCGTCGCGGCCCGGTAGGCGGATCGCAAGTGAAGCGGAAATCCTCAGGGGGTATGGGATGTCGGAGCAAGCGAAAGCCAGCAGCCGAAAGGCAACGGGAATCCATAACCGGCTGGATAGGGCCTGTGCCCAGCCCGAAAGGGCGCTGACTTCCGACTGGTAATTGACCGAAGGCGTTTGTGAAGGAAGCGACAAGGATGGGCGAAAAGGAAACCGTAAGCCCAGCACGCACGCCTTGTGATTGGGATTCCATTGATTGGGAACCGGTCATGGTGTACGTTCGCCAACTTCGGCAGGCGATCTTCCGAGCTACAAAGGAAGGTGATCTCAAGAAGGTTCGTACCCTGCAAAGGATCATGCTTCGCTCGCATGAGAACCGGGCTCTCTCGGTTCGCAGGGTGACGCAGATCAACCAGGGGAAAAGCACGGCGGGGGTAGACCGGCAAACGGTCACCACCTCCGAGGCTAGGGGGCAATTGGTGGACCAGCTCGCGGATAGCGAGTTGTGGAAGCCACTGCCCGCACGTCGAGTGTACATCCCGAAGGCTAACGGCAAGCTTCGCCCCCTCGGAATTCCGGTTGTCGTCGATCGCGCGCTCCAGGCCGTGGTCAAGAATGCTCTTGAGCCGTACTGGGAAGCGAAGTTCGAGGACAGCAGTTATGGGTTCCGGCCGGGACGTGGCTGCCATGATGCGGTTGAAAGAATCTTCAATCTGGCCTCCGCTAAGGGGAACAGGCGCTGGGTTCTGGATGCCGACATCAAAGGGGCCTTTGACAACATCGACCATGAGAAGCTGCTTAACCTGATCGGCAACTTTCCCGCGAGGGAGATGATCCGAGCATGGCTGAAGGCGGGCTACATGGAAGAAGGCGTCTTTCACGACACCAGAAGCGGCACACCGCAAGGTGGCGTGATTAGTCCCTTGTTAGCCAACATCGCATTCCACGGAATGGAGGAAGCCCTGGGGGTTCGCTACTTGGTTCGCAAGAATCGGGCGTACCCGACTGAGCTTCACCCGCAATCCGTAGGCTTGGTGCGATACGCAGACGACTTTGTGGTGTTCTGCCACACTCAGGAAGAGGCCGAACAGGCCAGGCAGACGCTAGAAGCGTGGTTCAAGGAACGGGGATTGACCTTCTCACCCGAGAAGACCCGGATCGTGAATCTCGACGAAGGTTTCGACTTCCTGGGCTTTAACGTCAGGCAGTACAAGGTCACGGACTCCAAGAGTGGATACCGACTGCTTATCAAACCGAGCCGCAAATCCGTGGAAACGATACGGCGGAAGTTGAAGGAGGCCTTTCGTGATCGACGGGGTTTCAGTGTTGATGGACTCATCAGCATGGTGAACCCAATCATTCGCGGATGGGCCAACTACTTCCGCATCGGGGTCTCATCCCAAGTTTTCGGCAACCTGGATGGAAGCCTTTTCTCGCTACAACAGCAATGGGTAGCGTGGCAGCATCCACGGAAGTCGTGGGGATGGAAACGTAAACGCTACTGGGGTAACTATCGGCGAGGGAATACATGGGTGTTCGGGAAACCGGATTTCTACATGCTTCGCTTCTCGTGGTTCCCCATCAAGCGTCACATCCTGGTGAAGCGATTCGCCTCCTGGGACGATCCCGAACTCTCGGAGTATTGGGATCAGAGGAAACAGCGGGAAACCGCCAACGTCCTCTCTCGCTTCCGGGCGGCGGTCGCCAGGCAACAGGATGGGGTATGCCCGATTTGCCGAGACCACTTGCTGAACGGCGAGGAGCTGCTTGAGCAACGAGCGATTCCGACCCGTCAGCCTGGTGGAACTCGACCGGCCGATTTGAGACTCGTTCACGCGGGCTGCCGTTTGGCTGCCCACCGAACACGAACCACCCAATGAAAGCAATTGTCAATTACTTGAGCCGTGTGCGGGGAAACTTGCACGCACGGTTCTTAGGGGAGGGAGCGGCGGCAACGCCGCTCCCTTACCCGACAACTTGATGGTGCTGGAGCCAGATGGCCAGGCAACCGGCTGCAACCCGGTAGAAGCAGGTTCGATTCCTGTCAGCACCTCTGGCCGTCCAACTGCCGGTTCAGACTACATCTTCCTGTTAAGAAGCCCAACGTCCGAACCATTCCTTCGCTGGATGGTCTAATAATACTGCCCAACTGCCTGTCGGGATTACATCACCAGCTAATGGAGCTGGAGCGATAGCTCCGTCTCGACTACCCTTCGTTGGGCTTTTGACAACTGAACCACACTGCCCAACTGCCTGCTGGGAGTACATGACGGTCCTAAGGTAGTGATGCCGGGCGACCGGCTAGCCAGTGGCGCTGGAGTCTCTCCGAGACGAAGGGGCCGGTCAACAATCGGCGACCTGGTTGCCGATACGGACGGCCGTAGCGAAAGCACCTCTTGGCAACCCTTCGTTGGGCATTGAATACAACGGCGACTGCCGGTTTGGAGTGAATGAGTTCGATGCTCATCGTCCCGACTTGGACCTGGAACACACGGGGCGGGCTCGATTGGCGATCCGACCTCTGACCACAACTTCGTCGCCACTGAAACATGACCGACTGCCGATTGGAGTACATGATTTGAAATCCGCGGGTTGTGGGTTCGAGTCCCACCGTCTCCACTTGCTTTGTCGGAGACGTAGCTCAAATGGGAGAGCAGCGTAAGCCTCTGGTCACAACCTCGTCGGTCATTTGATTTGAAGACATCCTGACTGCCGATTCGGAGTACATGCCTCAGAAGCCGGAGATTGCGGGTTCGAATCCCGCTCGCGCCACCGTGTTTTTCGGTGACGCGATAGGCCAACTGGAAAAGCCGCCGTAACGTCTCTGGATCACAACTTCGTCAGGATTTGATATACACTCGACTGCCCAAGCGGAGTACATGGACAAGCAGGTTCGAATCCCGCCCGGCCCCCTCTTCCACGAATGGGACCGGCCCCTGTGAGTTGCTCGTGAGCGGCCCGCGGGGAATCACTCTGCTCGAATACCTCGTCGAGTGCCGAAACATCGATCCGACTGCCGGTGCGGAGTACATCCACCACGTTAGCCGGGGAAGCGGGAGCTTCCCAGTACCGCGAGGTACGGCGACTCTGCCCACCCTTCGTCGGATCATTTCGAGAGGAGGTCACGATGGCCAACAAGACTTTGTTCTCCAGTATCAAGAGCAAGCTCGTGCGGACGGACGCGTACAACGAGGCCGGAGGCCGGGCGTACCAGTTCGCGCCGAAGCATGCCCTGGCCCAGATGGCGGCCACCGGCTGTTTCAACGGCGTCTACTACGCCAGCGCCCAGGACCAACTGGACCAGATGCGTAAGCTGATCGACCAGGTCGACGACAACGTTTTCCTGGCCAAGCTGGCGGTCTACGCCCGCGAGCGTGCCTACATGAAGGACATGCCCGCGGCGCTGTTGGTCGTCCTGTCGAGGCGGGACACGGAGCTGATGCACCGCGTCTTCGATCGGGTCGTGGACAACGGCCGCGTTCTGCGGACCCTGTTCCAGATGATCCGATCCGGGCAGTTCGGTCGTACCAGCCTTTCGTCCTCGTTGCAGCGGGCATTTCAGCGCTGGCTGAATGAGGCGTCGGTCGGCAAGCTGCTGTCGGCGTCGATCGGTAACGACCCGAGCCTGCGGGACATCCTGCGGATGGCTCGGCCAACGCCGAAGGACAACGCCCGGCGCGCGCTGTTCGGTTGGTTGACCGACAAGGAGACCGAGAAGTGGGCTCCGGCTACCGAGACAGACCTGCCGGCAGAGGTCCAGGGGCTGATCGCCTACCGCCAGGCGGACACCGCGGAGGCGCAGGCGCTGATCCTGGGCGACCTGTCGGTACGCTGGGACCTGCTGGCCGACGCTGCCAAGGGCTCGTTGGTCTGGAAGACGATCGCCCGCCAGATGGGTCCGCAGGCGCTGCGGATGAACCTGAACACGCTGCTTCGGCACGAGGTGCTGTCTGACGGTAAGGGTGACCGGGAGATGGTGGACTACGTGGCGGCCCGAATTGCGGACGCCGACGACATCCGCCGCTCGCGGCAGTTCCCGTACCAGTTCCTGGCCGCGTACCTGAACGCCTCGGCAGAGGTTCCGCAGAAGATCAAGGCGGCGCTGCATCAGGCGGCCGAGATCGCTTGCGGCAACGTGCCGGAGCTGCCGGGTCCGGTCGTGATCGGTCTGGACACCTCGGGTTCGATGAGTTGTCCGGTCACGGGTTACCGGGGTCGGGGCGCCACGACGAAGATGCGCTGTGTCGACGTGGCGGCCTTGTTCGCTGCGGCGATCCTGCGGCGGAACCCGGACAGCGTCGTGATTCCGTTCGACACGCAGGCATATAGCGTTCGCGTCGATCCGGGTGACACGATCTTGAGCCTGTCGGAGCGGCTGGCCAAGTTCGGCGGCGGTGGTACCGACTGCTCGATTCCGCTCGGCGAGGCCAACACGAAGTACGGTAAGCGAGCGTTTATCGGCTGCGTGCTGGTCAGCGACAATGAAAGCTGGGTATACCGCGACCGTGCGTTCGCGTACGGCCGTCGTGGCGCCACGGGCGTCATGGACGAGTGGCAGACGTTCGTAGCGAACCAGAAGGGGCTGGGCATTACCTCGCCCAAGCTGGTTTGCATCGACATCCAGCCCTATGGTTCGACCCAGGCACCCGAGCGTGCCGACATCCTGAACATTGGCGGCTTCAGTGACGCCGTGTTCAGCGTGGTCGCCTCGTACCTGGGCGACGATGCCGGAAGGTTCGTTGCCGAAGTCGAGTCGATCGAGCTGTAACCGCAGAGCGTCCCTGGCCTAAGTGATTGGGCTAGGGGCGCTTCTTTTCTGCGCTGTTCGTTGCCAACTGATGTCGCGATCTCTTAACCTGTCCGTCCCGCCGATCCCCCGCTGGCCAGCAACCCGGCGGTTATCCAGCAGAGCCTCATTGGAAAGCTCCTGACTGGGGCCCAGCAGAGCGATTCTGCTGCCAGCCTGGCAAGCGATGCCGCCACCCTACGACTCGCGACCTGACCGCCCAAGACAGAGGGGCTGCGCACAGAAAAGCCGCCCGACGCACCTGCCAAGCCACGCCGGGGGCAAACCGATCTGTCTATCGTTCCGGTGTCAGCTCGAAGTTCGAAGGTGCGTAGCGGCCGACGTTGATTTGCAGACGGCCGTCTTCCACGGGAAGTCGCTCGCCGATTGGATGGCCGCGGAGATCACATCGCTGCACGGTACGGACGGTAAGGCCCTCGGGAAAAGCGACGGTGCACGGGCCGTCTTTTCCAGCCTGCTCCCAAAGCCTGAGCATCCATTTCCGTGTTTGGGGATCGATGCCGAAGGAGGTGACGAGAACGTTCTGCGAGGAGACTTCGAGTCCTTTCTTGGCAAGCGGCAAGGCCCCACCTCCTTTCCCTCCGGGCACGGAGACGGCGATCATGGGAAATCGCGTTTCCAGGGCCGGCCGGATCAGCGAAGACTCCGGATCGTAGCGGTCGAAGGTCCAAAGGCGAACGGTCTGACGCCACGCGCCCTCGTTCCAGAGCCTGAAGTTCGTCGTCCACTGGTTGTTGAAGAGGTTGACGAAAACATCGGCTTCTTTGGGGATATAATCCCAGGAGAAACGCCAGCAGCCCGGTTCGCCCAGGCTGACGGCGGGCGCGTCGATCGGGCAGATTCCGACGCCGTAGTCGTCATCGCCGAAAACGGCCATGCCATGGTGAAGCCAAAGTAGATGTCGATTGCTGCCGGGGATAATGTCTTGGGCCGGGTCGACGATGCCGCCCAACCGGCTCAGGCGGAAGTTCGGCCGATCGATGTTCAGCGGAAGGGCCATCCAGCCCGCCTCCGGCCAGGAATCCGGACGCTTGCCGTCGATTGCCAGTGCGATATCGATGGCGGGCGTCGTTGTGAAGAGCCGAATCTCCCATTGGAGCTTCCGGCATGGCAGACCGGGGTCGTTCTCGTAAACGAATTCAGCGGCGCGGTAATCGGGATGCTCTCGTTCGATGATATGGGCAACGGAAGTTGGCCGCGTTGCACGATACGGAACGTCGCGAGGCAGATCCGGCTTGGTGAACTGGGTGGTGACCCATTTGGGAAAAACCAGATTGTAGTCGCACATGAATTGATCGCACTGTTCGGCGCTGAATCGCTCGTAAAGAAAACTGCCGAACCCCTTTGAATCCGGCCGGACAAGTTGGCGGCGCGATTTCTTGTCCACGATCGACGTGATGCTTCCGATGGCCCGGTCGTAGACGACGCGGAAGAATGCGTTCTCCAGTACGCCCTCCCCCTTGCACTCCTGCTGCGGGAGGCAGCGCGTCGTTTCCTGCCGGTTCGACGCCCCGGCGACGATCGTGCGATAGCCGAGCGCCGGCACGTCGTCGATCGAGCAGATTTCTCCGTCGATTCGTGCCAGTCCACTCCGTTTCCACGGCAAAGGGTTGAAGACGGCTGCTCGAGGGTTCTCGCCGGCGACCGATCGCGAGAGACGCTCGAGTTGGGCGTCGAGCAATGAGCGGCTGATCTCAAAGGCATTATGCGCATACGCCCTGTGCTCGTCCCACGAGGCGACCATGCGGGCGTGCCGCTCGTCCAGATGCTTCAGCCACTCCGGGCCCCAGGGCAGCGCATGCCCCACCCAGCCCAGCGAAGCGCCCCACGTATGCTCGCCGTACAGGAGGCTCTGCTCGTAAGCCTCGGCCACCGACTGCCGGGGAGCTTCCGGCCCGTCAGGATCGCGCGAGCCGACGCCCCATGCTTCGAGCATCGCCGAGAGCAACTGGGCGGCGGGGAGATTGGCCTGCGTTCGTCGCGCGGCAATCCGCCCCTGAGGATCGCACATGGGCCCATGGATCCAGGTGTCCGGCGTATCTCCGCGGACGACGGGAATTTCGCCCGGTTTTTCCTTTTGGCGGATGGCATCGGCGAAATCGGACAACCGGCCGATGCGCACCTTGACTCCCGGCAGCCGCTCACCGATTTCCCTCAACAGACGGCGGACCTCCTCCGGTCGCGGCGGGCCGTGGTTGTCGCCCGTGTGGATCAGGCCGAGCCAGGTCTTGTACGGCCAGTCTTCCGGCGGCAGGTAGCCGGTTCCGTACCCGTTGACGTGCATGGTCAGCACACGGGAGCCATCCGGGCCTTCCCGGAAATGCAGCAGCGGAAGCCGCGGGTCGCTCGAACCGCTGTTGGTGCCGACGTGCAGAAATTCGATGCCCGCGTGGGCGAGCAGGGTCGGCATGATCCAGCTATGGCAGGGGACGTCCGTCATTTTCGCGTCGCGCGGCAGCGGCAGGCCGGCTGCGCGGCAGAGCTCCGTCGAATACGACAATCCCCGAACGAGATCTTCTTCCGAAAGCGTCTCCGTATGCGTGGTAAACGGCAGTCCATGGACGACGAATCGCCCATTGCGGAACGCGTCCATGACTCGTTGCTTCCGCTCGGCCGTCTGGCCTTCCCAGTCCTCGAGGATTTTTGCCATCGGCCATCCGGGAATTGTCCACGCGAACTGGTGCTCCTTGGGCAGGCTGCGGCTGTCGTCCACTACCTCCAGCGCGCTGTCGATCATCGTGGTCCGATAGCGCTGGACCACCGCAGCGGCCATGTCGGTGTAGCCGATGTCGAAGTGCGTCTTGAAAACGAGGACGATCTCTTCGAGCTGGGGCCAGTCTTTTTGCGGCGAACCGGCTGCCTTCGAGGCGTTTTCCGCCGCGCCGTTGGCCGAAAGGGCGAGAACAAAAGTCGCGGCCGAAAGCATCATCACGATTTTCATAAGACCACTCCTTCGCATGGCAATGGCTCGATTACGCCGGCCGGACAGTGGTGGTGCCGACCGGAAAGCCCATCGGGCGGTCGGCCCATTCAAGTCGCCGTCAACGCAACTCGCCGTCCTTCACCACTCGCACCATCGTTACGGTTACGTCGCCAAGCCCCTCGGTGACAATGCGGAAATCCATCTTCCAATCGCCGGCCAGCTCCGAACGCGGCACAGGCACGACGGAAATGTCCCGAAATCGGGCTGCGCCGCTCTGATTTGCAGGAGCGTAGTGCCGGCCCTGTCCGAAGAGCTGGAGCCGGACGGTTCCGTCCGCCGGGGCGGTGAAGACGTCCGAAAGCGTCTCCCACTGACCCTGTTTCTCGGATTCCAGATAAACGAGCGTCGACCAGTCCATCCCGGCCATACGAACCCCCGGCTTCAGCCGCGAGCCGTCGTTCCGGATCGACGCCGTCAGACGATAGGCAGTCGTCTGCTTCACCGGGACAAGTTGATCCATATGGACTGTGTCGTTGTTGCCGGGTCGGAAGGTGAACTCGACGAGCTTTCCGCCCGCACGCTCGGGGTCGCCAACGATTTGGTATTCAGCCGGCAGATGCCACTTGGCGCCACCGCCGCGAAAATCATGGTCCGCAACGAGATTGCCTGTGGCGCCAGGCAACTCGTCGCGCCAGGCGAGAAACGCAGCATCGCGAGGGAAGAGCCCCGCGGCCGACAGGGAAGGAATCTCGAAGGTCGCCGTTTTGCGGCGACCATCGCCCGTGTTTTCGACGGATGCCGTATGCCGGATGGTTCGGTCGGCATCGGTGTACCGGACGTGCCAGCGGGCGGGGGCGCGGTCGGTGTAGGTGACTTTGATTACAGCCGGTTGCGGCTTGTCCCAGAAAACGCGGTCCAGCGCGAAAAGCAGGCCGTCCTGGCCGTGCTGGACGTCCGTGCGACGGCCGTCGAAATCGCGAACGCTCGTCGCGTTGGCGTGTCTCTCCGACGGCAAGGGAAACCGATCGACCGGCTCGGCCGCCACGCTCCGGCTGCCCGGCGCATCGCGTTGGATGAGCCATCGCTCGATGTTCTTGATCGGCATCTCGCGGCGGTCGAGCTGGCGCAGGTAGGCCCAGGCATCGGGCGAATTCTCGCGGCGGTAGCCCTGGACGATTCGGGCATACTCGTTCAGTTCAGGATTCAGCTCCAGCGTCGCCTGCGATACGAACTGAAAATTCTGACGCATCTGCAGCCCGCGAAGCACGGAGATCCGGTGCCGGTAATCGTAGCCCTCCACCGGTCCGAACCGCCACTCCCAATACTTGCCGTACTCCTCGTTCTCGTCGCCACGGAAGCGGCCTTCGCGGATGGTCGGCTGATCATCGTCGATGATCAAATAGCCTTGTTTGTCGATATGAGAGCCCCAGGCGGGAGCGTCCATCAGCGAGTTCATGAAGTCGATGCCCCCGCCGCGGAGCCAGTCCCAATCGTAGTCTCCGGGAGCCGGATTGAGCCGCTTCCACGACGCCATCACGCCCCGGACGGTGATCGCCGGATCGAATCGCCGGCCGCTCCAGGTGACGTAGCCGGAGTATTCGACCGGCTCGACGCCGGCTGGCAGCGACCAGTTCCAGCCTTCTTGGACGACCGGGTCGGCGGCGAGCGAGGTGATCGCCAAGGGAACGGCAACAAAGCTGATCGCCACTGCAAATCGGGTCATGGTTTCCTTTCTGACCCCTTTGGCCGGCCATCTCCAGCAAGTCACCCAGATGCACCGTGCCGTCGACAAGCCAACTCCCATCGTCGGCCCGCACGATCTCCGGTTGCTGGTCCCGGTGTTCGTCGTGGATTTCCCCCACGAGTTCCTCCGGACATCTTCCACCGTCACCAGCCCCTCCGTGCCGCCGTATTCGTCCAGCACGATCGCCATTTGGGTCCGCTTTTTGCGGAGAAGCTCCAGCAACTGATCGAGCCGCAGCGTCTCGGGAACCAGCACCACCGGGTGCAGCATCTTTCGCAGTTCAATCGTCCAGCCCAGGTGCAGTTGCCGCAGGATGTCCTTGTTGTAGATGAAGCCGATGATGTTGTCCATGTTGCCCTCATGAATCGGCACGCGAGCGAAGCCCGACATGGCGGCCGCGCCCACGACCTCGTCGGAAGGCGTATCGATATCCAGGGCGTCGATCTCCACGCGCGGGCGCATTATGTCGCGGACTCTGAGCTGCGAGAGCCGCATTCCCCGTTTGATTATCCGCTCCTGGTCGGTGCTGATCTCTTTCGACAGCCGAGCCGGGCCGACCAGGGCGGTGATCCTCTCCATGGTAGCGGGCGCCGCCTCGGCCTCGGATCTTCTCCAGCGGAACAGCCGGTTCACGCCGTGGACGAATATCACAACGGGCCGCATCACTTGCACCAAAAGCGTCAACGGCTGGGCCATCCGGACGGCAACCCGGCGATTGTAACGCACCCCGGCGCCCCTGGGCAGGATCTCGGTGAACCGCAGCATGAGAAACGTGAAAATCAGCGAAAATGCCCAAATCCACTCGTCGCCGAACAATTGGTCGAACTGGGCGCCGGCCACCGAAGCGCCGATCGTGTGGGCCGCCGTGTTGAGAATGGCCGCAATCGGCCGTTCAATATCGGCCTTGAAGCGTTGCCAGATGGCGCCGATCCGCGGCCGACTGGCAGCGCCCCGAAAACACTGATCAGAAGAATCACCATGGTCGTTCAATCTCTCACGAACCTGGCCTTCGCCACAGGAGGGGGATTGATGGAAACTGGCTGGAATTGTACGATAACCGCCTTGGCCGTGCCGATCTGATGCGCGGGTCTAACCTGCGAGAGAAAAGTTATTGAAGACCACTCTGGGGCGGTAGCTCAGTTGGGAGAGCGCTGCGTTCGCAATGCAGAGGTCGGGAGTTCGACTCTCCTCCGCTCCACTTGATGTAAACCTTTTCGAATCAAGGAGTTTAGGCTTGTCGGGCTTCGGCTCCTGAACGACTTCCTGGACCGTGACCGGGTTTGGCCCGGTTCCGTCGACTTGCTGCTTCACCTCCTTTTGGCTGGCGTGGTATCGCTGGTAGGCTTCTCGAAGAACCTGGGGATTCTCCTGCTGCTGGCGAATCCGTTGGCCATCCTCGTAGCAGAGCGGAACGAACTTGCCGTTGGTGTCGCGGAGAAACCACCCGCGATTGGGCCGTAAAAAGTACCCTTTGTTACGGCTTCCTTTCTTCCGGCCCCGCTTCCGTTTTCCCATCCCTTTGCGCCCTATGCTCGATGGAGTATGATTAGGGCATGCGGTACGCGACCATGGCGAACTCGATCTCGACAAGCACGGCTCTCACAGGCCGCGAGGTGTGCTGCGCGTGGTCGAATTTATTGACAGGGCCGTATAGCCTGCTCCGAAACCCTTTGCTAGTCAATGGTTTTGGAGACGAGCACCCCTAGCTCAATTGGATAGAGCATCGGTCTACGGAACCGAAGGTTACTGGTTCGAGCCCAGTGGGGTGTACTCTGAAGCTCGCTTTGGCGAGCTTTTTCATGCGCCGGCACATCGCAAAGCCTTGTGAAACAAGGGTTTGAGTCATTTCCGCCGACGGCTCCAGCCGGAACCTGATGCTGGAATAAGCAAGGTCAAATAGTCGAACGGCTTCTTCCCGACGCTGCATCGAGGATCCTCGAAACGGCCGATTCGAACGAGATCGAGGCCCGTTCCAGCGCGGCGGCGAAGCCGGCGTCGGGTGAGAGGCACGGGTTGGCGTTCACCTCCAGGATCCACGGCTCTCCGGAGGGGTCCACTCGAAAATCGACCCGCGCGTAACCGTCGAGCCCGAAGGCGAACCAGCACTGCCGGGCAAGGGCCTGCAACCGATCCAAGAGCGGCCGCTCCGACCCGGCAAAGCGGAACCGGCGCGGAGTGTTCGTATACTCGAACGACTCCTCCTCCCATTTCGCCCGCTCACCGACGATCCGCGGCTTGCCGGCCGGGAACGCGGAAAAATCGATTTCCGCGGGCGGGAGGACCTCCGGTCCGTCGGGGCCGGCGAGCACCGACAGGTTGAACTCACGGCCGTCGATGTACTCCTCGGCAAAACACTCTCGCTTGAGTTCCGCCGTGGTCCGCCGAAGACGGGCGAGCAAGTCCGACTCGTCGGCCGGGTCGATGAGCGAATGTTCGTCGAGCCCGAAAGAGGCATGCTCCGCCACGGCCTTGACGATATACGATGCCTCGGGCCGGAAGGCTGAGCACAATGGTGGCGCATGAGCCGACCTCTCGGCGGGGCGAGGTTTTGCGGTACACGCGGGCGATTGGTACGTGGCAGGTTGACGCGACGGAACCGGTGCGATGATCCAGGCGGGCGTCGGAAGGCCGGCCTGGCATAGCCGCTGCTTTGTGAGGAGCTTGTGCGTGGAGATCATCATCGCGGGCGTCGGGGAACCGGTGTAAGGGAGCCCCAACGCGTCGAGCAGACCGGTGGCCAGGAAGCTCAGCCAATCGGATCCCCCGAGGGCCTCGACCAGGTTGAAGACGATTTCCGGATTGGCGGCCGTCAGCCGCCGGCGGGCATCCTCCAGATCAAGCGTGCAGGGAAACGGCACCGGGTGGTGGCCCAGCGCGCGAAGGGCCCGGCAGACGGCCTGGACCTGGATGAGCACATCCTGCTCCGCACTGGGTGCATCCGGGGCGACCGCGTTGTGCAGCACTCCGACCTGCATCAGGATCGCTCCGCGGTAGCAGGCACGTCGCACCCCGGATCGCCGCGGCGGACTCGCCCGGTTGCCGAGCGGACAATCCGCTCGATCAGGTCGATGTACGGCAGGCCGACCGCCGTGGCGATCATCGGCAGATCGGAGTGCTCCGGGTGCAGACCGGCCAAGGGGTTGACCTCGAGGAAATGGGGAGAACCGGTCGAATCCGACCGTAGATCGATCCGGCCGGCATCGCGGCAGCCCAGCGCCCTCCAAGCGTCGAGCGATATCGCCTCGGCGCGGCAAACCTCCTCGTCCGTGTTGGCGGAGACGGGCCGATATTCGACCAGTTCCTCGCAGCGCTCCTTGTTGACGTAAGAGTAGACATCTTGTTCGGCGCCCTGCCGCAAGACGATTTCGAGCGTTCCGAGCACCTTTGCCCCGGCTCCGGTGCCGGTGATGCCGACGGTGAACTCGCGGCCCGGGAGGAAGGTTTCCACGAGTACCGGCTGGCGGTACTCGCGGAGCAAGTCCCGGCAGACACGGCCGAGCAACCGCCGGTCGGCGATCTTGGAACTGGGGCGGACTCCCTTGCCGGTTCCCTCGGCCACCGGTTTGGCAAAAAGCGGCAGGGGCAGGTTGATCGCGTCGGCCTCATCCGGCCGCTGGACAACATTGAAGTCGGGCGTCGGGATCCCGGCATCGCGGATGACCAGCTTCGTCAGCCCCTTGTGCAGGCAAAGCGACATGACCAACGGATCGGAGAACGTGTAAGGAATCTCGTAGGCGTCGAGAACGGCGGGAACCTGGGCCTCGCGGCCCAAGCCGTGCATCCCTTCGGCAATGTTGAAGACGAGATCCCAGCGGTCGCCTCGCCCCAGGCGCTCGACGAGCCGGCGGACGTGTCCGATCCGGTCGGTAGCATGCCCCAGCGTCCGCAGGGCATTTTCGATGGCATCGATGGTGTCGGGGCGGTCAAACTCGGCGGTTTCGTCCTCGGTATAACCGGCGGCCAGGTACTCAGCACGCAGGTCGTAGGTCAAGCCGATCAACATTCGCGGTTGTCTCCAGCCGGATTTCTTCGTAAAGCTGCCGATGCCAGCGCCGGGCGGCATCGATATTCATGTCCAGAACGGCGATCAGGCTTTGGCCGGGCTTGAGCAGGTGCACCGGGCAGCCGTGCAGCAGTTGGGGCTTGATGCCCCGTTCGTCGTAATCGTAGGGATACAACCGGCAGACGAGCGGCCGAACCTCCCACGACAGGCGGCAGCCGTGCGGCCCGAGCATGACGCAGTCACCGCCGGGCCGGCGCTCCAGGATGCGTCGGGTGCCGTCGGGCTGGAAAACGTAGTGCTGCCAGGCCGGATCGTCGTCCTGGTCCGCATAGTCCTGGTTGGCAGGCAAGCGATATTCATAGAAGTCGGACCGACCGAGATGTTCGCGGATTCGCTCGACGTCGCCGGGGGTAACATAGACCTCGGACCGTTGGCAGCACGTCATCTCGAGCCGCGAACAACGTACGCAAAGATGTTCATCCTCCATGTTGAACTGCTCTTTCAGCAGACTCCGTGTATCAGACCCGCGAGGCGGGAGTGGGAGAAAATGGGAGCCGTCCCCGATCCCAGGTGATTCTATCAGTCGCCCACCGGGTCCGGATAGCGGTAGATTTGCCCTTCGTAATTACGCAACAGGAGGAAATCTCCGTCGCGTCCTGCCGTGTAATTCGGCTGCAGCGGGATCTTGCCGCCGCCGCCGGGGGCATCGATGACATAGGTCGGCACTGCGTAGCCGGTCGTGTGGCCCCGCAGCCCTTCGATGATTTCCAACCCCTTGGACACGGACGTGCGAAAGTGTGACGAACCGGAAATCGGGTCGCATTGGTAGAGATAGTAGGGCCGGACGCGCATGAGGAGAAGGCGGTGGACGAGTTCCTTCATGGTCTCGACTTGGTCGTTGACGCCCTTGAGCAGCACGGTCTGTGAGCCGAGCGGGATGCCCGCGTCGGCCAGTCGGCCGCATGCCCGGAAGGACTCGGGGGTGCACTCATCCGGGTGAATGAAATGGAGACTCATCCAAAGGGGGTGGTACTTGCGGAGCACGCGACACAATTCGGGTGTGATCCGCTGGGGCAGCACGGCGGGCATTTTCGTGCCGAGGCGGACGAACTCGACGTGGGGGATTGCCCGGAGCCGGCCGAGGAGCCAGTCGAGCCGCTCATCGCTCAGCGCAAGCGGGTCGCCGCCGGAGAGGAGGACGTCGCGGATCGTGGGCGTTCGGCGGATGTAGTCTAGCGCCTTTTCCAGCCGCGATTCGCTGGGGAGGATTTCGCCATGGCCGACGACGCGGCTCCGCGTGCAGTAACGGCAGTACGTGGAGCAGAAGTCGAGCACCAACAGCAGGACGCGGTCGGGGTAGCGGTGGACGAGGCCCGGCACGGGGCTGTGGTGGTCTTCGCCGAGCGGATCGTCGTCTTCGCCTGCGGTTCGAATGAACTCGCCGGGCGTGGGAATGACGGTTCGGCGGAGCGGCTGGCAGGGGTCGGTCCGCGAGATCAGGCTCATGTAATAGGGGGTGATGCCGACCGGGAGCATCGATCCGGCATCGACGAGCGCCTGACGCTCGTCGTCGGAGAGGACCAGCATCCGGTCGAGCAGCTCGAGCGTACGGATGCGCTTGCGCGACTGCCACCGCCAGTCGTTCCAATCCTTGTCGTTTACTTCGGGAAAGAACGCTCGGCGGAAAGCGCGAGTCTGGGGATGGCTTCGCCGGCGGCTGGAAAGCCAGGTAAAATCGGCGGAAGCGGATCGATCGGCGGTGAGGCGGCTTGAGCCGTTGCGATTACGAGGGGAACAGAGAGTCGGATGGTCGAGAACACGTAGGGGAACGTCGGGAGGTTCTTCTTCCATGGTGAGAGAGTACGAGGCGGATTCTCCATCCAAATTCGTCATGTTGAGGTTTCCTCTAGGTGTACCCGCAACGGTACAAACGCAGCGCCGTGCCCCAATCCCTGGGGCCCGCCTGGTCGCCGCGTGGAGCCGATGCCGGGCATCGAACAGCCACTGGTGAACAAGACTCCGTAAGATCGTAGACAAATCCTCCAGCATGACAACCGCTCTCGGTCGCCCGAAGCGAGAGATTCCGGAAAACGGTGCCACTCGAGGATTTCATCAGCACATCAACAAGCCATTGCTGGGCACGAGTCGGCGGATTCGTGACCCAGTCGTTTCCGAGCGCCGACACAACGCCGGTCAAAGCGTGCCGCACCATGCAAATCAGGTGCCATGCCCTTGGTCTTGCCCGTGATCGGCCGGGAATTGGCGAAATTGCAGCCGTTCACGGGGCGGAAGAGAGGAGATAGGTTCGTTTTTTAGCCACCGTCTCTGGCGTTAAAACGCATCAACTAGCCGAAAAATGGAGCAGTCCCCGGCCGCGTGCGTGAACGGTCACGCGAAATTCGCCACGTACGGAAGCAGAATCGATGCGACTGCTTTGGCGAAAGGAAGGCCGGGATCTTGTTGAGTGGTTTATCGTTGACCACGGTGGACAGCCGCTGACCGATGCGCCGCTTGAACGGCGAGTCGATTTTGGATCATCGTCCGACAAACGCAGCGTGGTCGCGACCAGCCCCGATTGGCACTTGCTTTGCATCAAGCGGACGGCTTTCCCCATTCCTATGAGCCGACGATAGGGGCGATCGTCATGGGCTTCGTCTTTGGCCGGTCGAGGGCAGGAGTACTGTTTGGGCAAGCTACGGGAGGATCTTCGCGCGATTACCGCCGACGGAGCGGCGGCAAGCGTTATGGTGGGTATCGGCGAGACCTATCTGCCGGCCTTTGTTCTGGCACTGTCGGCCAGCCAGGTAGCCTCGGGATTGGTCGCCACGGTGCCAATGCTGATCGGTGCGATCCTGCAATTGGTTTCGCCTTACGTGGTGCGGCGACTACGATCCTATCGCCTTTGGGTTGTGCTCTGCGCACTGGTTCAAGGCGCGGTTTTCGCGCCTTTGATCGCCGCGGCGGTCACAGAGAAGATGCCCATGTGGGTCGTATTTGCGGCGGCGTCCATCTACTGGGGGGCGGGGCAGGCGGGCGGATCCGCCTGGAATACCTGGGTCGGTAGTCTTGTCCCAGGGCGACTCCGCAATCACTATTTCGCGCGGCGCACCCTGATCAGTCAGATCGGGCTGATGAGCGGTTTTGCCCTGGGTGGAGTCACCCTCCAGATTGGAAGTTCGCTCGGCGAGCCGCTGCTGCCATTTGCGCTGCTGTTTTTGGCAGCAGGGGCCAGCCGGCTCATCTCGGCGCAGTTCCTCAGCCGCCAAAGTGAACCGCATCGCCCGGGCAGCGAGTTGGGATCGCTCAGCCTCGGGCGCATGCTGTTGCACGCGCAGCACCACCGGATCGCCAGGATTTTGCTGTATATGCTTGCGGTCCAGACGTCGGTGCAGATCGCCGGTCCGTACTTCACGCCCTACATGCTCCGGCATCTGGGGTTTTCGTATGCGGAGTTCATGGTGCTGATCTGTACGGCCTACATCGCGAAAATTCTGGCTTTGTCGCTGATGGGGCAGCTTGCTGACCGCTGGGGGGCCAAGCGGCTCCTTTGGATCGGCGGACTGGCCATCAGCCCGGTGTCTGCACTCTGGCTGATTTCCGATTCGTTCGGTTTTTTGCTGGGGCTACAGGTCCTCTCGGGAATTGCCTGGGCGGGATACGAACTGGCCATGTTGCTCCTGTTCTTCGAAAGCATTCCGAGCCAGCAGCGCGTGGCGATCCTCACGCTCTTCAATCTGGCCAATGCGGCCGCGGTTGTGCTCGGCTCGCTGTTGGGCGGGGCCTACCTTTCGGCGGTGGGGGCGGCGTCGCAGGCCTATCTGGCACTGTTCCTGATCTCCGGCGTTGCCCGGCTGGCCGCCCTGTTGTTGTTGGTTCGGATGCCGCAGATGGCTTTGCGACGGATGACGCTGGCGACCGGCGCGATGGCTTTGCGGCCATCGATGGGTTCCATGGAACGTCCGATCCTGCCGAGCGGTGCGACCTCTTCAGGTTCTCCACATTGGCTGGACCGAGCGACCGCTCCGGCGCCCCCACCGACCGAACCAGCCGTCGCCCTGCCGGAACGTGCGCTTTCGCCCACGACGGCTGCCTGCCTTCCCTCGGAATTGCTGCCGATTGACGTGTACCAGGCGGCTGGGAAGTGAGCGGGCGACCGTTGACGCCGCCCCGCCCCGAGGGCGACAATATCGGCTTCCGAACCATCTCACGAAGCCGGAGGGATAAGCAACGTGATAGGTACCCGAAAACACGTGGTTGCGGCCGCGGGGCTGCTCGTGCTGGCTAGCGCAGCCGCCGCGTCCGCAAAGGATCCCTACATTGCCGCCCAGTTGGAAGAGATCGACCGCGTCAACGCGGCGGGCCAGTGGCGTCCCGACTGGAATTCGCTTTCCAAGCACGAAATTCCCGAGTGGTTCCGGGATTCCAAGCTCGGGATCTATGCCCACTGGGGCGTGTACAGCGTGCCGGCCTTCGGAAACGAGTGGTACCCTCGCAACATGTACCGGCAGGGCAATCCCACGTTCAAGCATCACGTGGAGAAATACGGCGGCCCGTCGAAATTCGGTTACAAGGATTTCATCCCGCAGTTTACCGCAGGGAAGTTCGACGCCGACGCGTGGGCCGATCTCTATGCCCGCGCCGGGGCGAAATTCGCCGGCCCCGTTGCCGAGCACCACGACGGTTTTTCGATGTGGGCGAGCAAGGTGAACCGCTGGAACGCCGCCGACATGGGCCCCAAGCAAGACATCACGGGCGAACTGGCCAGGGCCCTCGGCGAGCGCGATGTCAAGGTAATTACCTCGTTCCACCACGCCTTCAACGTCCAGGGATACTACACTCCCGGCGAAGGATGGGACACGGCCGATCCCCGATACGCCGACCTCTACGGCCAGTTCGAAGACCGGACCTTGGCCTACGACCGCTGGTTGGTCAAGCTCAAGGAGGTGATCGATGCGTATCGTCCGGACCAGATCTGGTTCGATTTCGGACTGCAAAAGGTCCCCGACGACTACAAGCGGAGAATGGTCGCCTATTACTACAACCAGGAGGCGAAGTGGGGCAAGCCGGTCATCATCACGCGCAAGGGAACGCATCTGCCCGAGGGCGTGGGCGTGTTGGACATCGAGCGTGGCAAGATGTCCGGGATGGCCGACGAACTCTGGCAAACCGACGATTCTGTTGCGACCAACTCGTGGTGCTACGTCGACGAGTTGAAGCTCAAGCCGGCCGAGGAGCTGGTCCATGAACTGATCGACATCGTCAGCAAGAATGGCGTGCTGCTGATGAACGTCTCGCCGAAGGTCGACGGCACGATTCCCGAAGACCAGCGCGAGTTGCTGCTCGCGATCGGCGAATGGCTGAAGGTCAACGGCGAGGCGGTCTACGCCACGCGCCCCTGGAAATTCCACGGCGAAGGGCCGCACCTGTTCGACCGCGGGCGCGGCCTCGGCAAGATCGCCCAGGACCAGATTCGCTTTGTGGCCGAGGATATCCGCTATACGCAGTCGAAGTGCGGCAAGTATCTCTACGCCATCGCGCTGGGTCTGCCGCGAGGTAAGCTCACGCTAACCGCCGTGAAAGTCAACGCGGCGGGGCCTGACGCCGAGATCTCCCTGCTGGGTCACGGCAAGGTCGATTACACGCTCAACGACGAGAAGCAGCCGGTGCTCGACGTCGGCGATCTATCGGCCGCCGATGCGCCTTGCCGATTCGCCTATAGTTTCAAGCTCAAGGACTTCGATCTCGACATTCAGCCGGGCGCCGCCAGAAAGTCGCCCAAGACGGAGATGGTCCACGACTAACCCGCCAACTGCAGCCACTGGAAAGGGAGACTTACGTGTCGGAATCGCCTGCCGCGTCGAAAACGGGAGCCAGGAAGTCGCCCGTCAACTGGCAACGCTTCGTCGAACTGGTTAAGAAAAGCCACCGCATTTTGCTGACTACTCACATTCGCCCCGACTGCGATGCGGTGGGCAGTCAGTTGGCCATGACAGCCGTGCTCGAAAAGCTTGGCAAGGACGTTCGCCCGGTCAACGCATTCGACCTGCCGCCGGGCATCCGTTTCCTCGACCCGCGGAACAAGCTGATGCGCCTGGGCAATGTCCCCGCGGATATCGTCGAATCGATCGAGATGTTGATCGTTTTGGACACGTCGGCGTGGGCGCAGTTGGGCGAGATGGGCGACGTGATTCGCACCACCAAGGCGGCCAAGGCGGTGCTCGACCATCATGTCAGCTCCGATGATCTCGGCGCCGAGATGTTCAAGGACACTACCTCCGAAGCAACCGGCCGGCTGGTCGTCGAGGCCGCCGATCATTTGGGAGTGGGACTCACGCCGGAGATCGCCACGCCGGCGTTTGCCGCCCTGGCGACGGACACGGGCTGGTTCCGTTTCTCCTCGACCACTGCCGAGACCCTTCGACTTGCCGCCAGACTCATGGACGCGGGCGCCGTCCCCGATCAGCTTTACAAGGACCTCTATGAAAACGACACCTTGGCCCGCCTCCAGTTGATCGGTCGCGTTATGGCACGCGTCCGCAGCGAAAAGGAAGGCCGCTTGATCCACACGTGGATCAGCCGGGAGGATTTCGACGCGACCGGCGCGCTGCCAAGCGACAGCGAAGACATGATCAATATGACGCTTTCGGTCAGCGGCACGGAGGTCGCGGTCATTTTCGTGGAGCAGATCGGCGGCGGCTTCAAGATCAGTTTTCGCAGCCGCTCCGACGTCGATTGCAGCCGCCTGGCAGCCGAGTTCGGCGGGGGTGGACACCGGAAAGCTGCCGGGGCGTACCTCCGTGAACCGTTCGAGACCGCCCAGGCCCGCGTGCTTGACGCCGTGCGAAAAGCCATGGAATAATGTCAAACTGACTCACTAGCCCCACTGTCGGAAACCTGCCATGACTACTCCGACCCCAATAGCCAAGGGCGGCGAAGCCGCGGACTCTCCCGATCAGCGGCGAGGATTTCTCGCAAAGCTCGTTGCCATTTTGCTCGGCGTTCTCGCTTACGCGGTGCCCGTGGCGGCCGGAGCCGTCGCTTTTCTCAATCCGTGGCGTCAAAAAGGCGGAGCAGGTCGAGTGCTGCGCTTGGCGACGCTGGAAACGCTCCCCGAAGACGGCACGCCCCGCAAGTTCCCCGTCGTGATGGATCGGGTCGACGCCTGGAACCGCTTTGCCAATGAACCGGTCGGTGCCGTCTTTCTGCGGCGGACCGAGAGCGGCGTCGTGGCGCTGAATATCGTATGCCCCCACGCGGGTTGCTTTGTCGCTTACGATCCCGAGAACCGGCAGTTCCACTGCCCGTGCCACAACGCCCGTTATGGGCTCGATGGGGCTCGTCTCGACGAGAGTTCGCCGAGCCCTCGCGATCTGGATCAGCTCAAAGTCGAGATTCGCGACGACTCGGAGATTTGGGTGACCTACGAAAACTACCGCACCGGCATTCCTCAGAAGGTTGCAGAAACATGAACCGGCTCGCTCAGTGGATTGACCAGCGCTCCGGCGTCGTCACCGGGTGGGGACAGCACCTAGACCGTGCGGTTCCGCCGCGTTCCCGGTGGGGCGGTATTTGGCCAAGCATGATTCTCTTCGCCTTCGCGGTCCAGATTATCACGGGCATTGCGCTGTGGATGTACTACAGCCCCAGTGCCCAGACCGCTTGGGAAAGCGTTTACTATATCGAGCACCACGTGGCCGGTGGATGGTTCCTCCGGGCGTTGCACCACTGGGTCGCCCAGGTGATGGTGGCTCTCGTTGGATGGTATGTGCTCTGGATGATTTTCGCCGGCAGCTACCGCAAGCCGCGCGAGATGGTTTTCTGGGTGGCCGTCTTCATGGGCCTCGTCGGTCTCGGCTTCCTTCTTACCGGCGATATCCTCTCCTGGGACCAGAACAGCTTCTGGGCGACACAGGTCCGCGTGAAGTTTCTCACGCTCGTTCCGCTTTTCGGCGACGACCTGTTCAAGGTCGCCGCCGGAGGCCCGTCGTTCGGCCACCACACGCTCACGCGATTTTTCGCGTTGCACGCGGGCGTCTTCTCGGGGATCTTTCTTATCCTGCTCGTGGTCCATCAGAAGTTGCTCCGTCGAGCTGAATCGCTGGAACTTGCCACTGTCGAAACAGCCGTTCGCTATTGGCCGCACCAGGCGGTCCGCAATACGGCGGGCTGGATTGCCGTACTCCTCGTCGCCGGTTTGTTGGCGGGCCGCGGCGCGGTGATCGGCAAGTCCTCAGACCGCCTGCCTCCACCCTCGAGGGGTGTCGGGATCGGCTCGCCCGCCGATCCGGCCGACGCCTACGCCGCCGCCCGACCGGAATGGGCGTTTCTCGGCCTGTATGAGTTGACCCACGCGTTTCCCGGCGATGCCGTACCGGGACTCGGTGTCTCCTGGAAATTCGTGCCGATCTTCGTGATTCCCGGGATTGTGGTCCTTTTTTTCCTGGCCATTCCGCTAATCGGCAAGAGCACCATCGGGCACCGCTTCAACGTCACGGCGACGGCGTTGCTCCTGATTGGCACAGTGTGGCTGTCGATCGAGGCGGTGGCAGCCGATCGCGCCAGCACCAGTCATCAAGAAGCCCTGGCCGAAGGCGCCGAGGCGGCCCGCCGCGCTGTCCAGTTGGCTCAGTCGCCGGACGGCATTCCCGCGACGGGCGCTCTGACGCTCGTTCGGAAGGACCCCAAGACCCAGGGCCCCAACCTTTTCCGGCAGCACTGCGCCAGTTGCCACAGTCACGTGGACAATGCAGGCAAGGGCATCGTTGCCGAGGAGCCTTCCGCATCGAACCTGTATCGATTTTCCAGTGAATCGTGGATCGCGGGGTTCCTCGATCCCAAGCAGATCGCCGGCCCGGAGTACTTCGGCAACACGGCCTTTGAGGACGGCACCATGGTCGACTACGTCCAGAGCACGCTCAAGGAACTCCTTGAAGACGAAGAGCTCAAGGAGACCTATCCCAAAATGATCCAGGCACTGGCTGCCGAATCCGAGCGGGAACCCGGATGGAAGGCCGACGAAGACTCCGTCTTCCTGTTCGAGGACTTCGCATGCGTGGATTGCCACAAATATCACAGCTCGGGCAGCCTCGGCGCCGCGCCGGACCTGACCGGCTACGGCTCGCGCGAATGGCTCACCGGAATCATCAGCGATCCGACGCACGAGCGGTTCTACCGCGACGACAACGATCGCATGCCGGCCTACGCGGCCAATGCCGAAAAGCCCGAGGAAAACACGCTTACGGCCGATCAGATCTCCATGCTGGTCGACTGGCTCCGCGGCGAGTGGTACGAGCCGCCAGCCAGTGGACCGAAAGAGGAGCCTGCAGCTCAGTAGCATGCCGTCTTGGCTTGCCTCCATCTCAAAACCGCTATGCCGATCCTTATTGAATGTTCCGGATGTGGCAAGCGCTACCAGGTCGGCGACGCCCTGGCCTGCAAGCGCGTTCGGTGCGGTTGCGGCAGGACGCTGACGGTTCGGCCGTTGCGACCGGCAAGCCCGGGCAATGCGGCAGAAGATGAGTTACAGGAGTGGCTTTCCGACCGAACTGCCACCGACGCCGGACCTCCTGCCCCGGAGCCTGCGGCGGACGAGCTTCCCGGCAATCTCCTCGATGGAATCGACTGGGATACCGCCCCCCCAAGAAAGCTCTCCGTTTCGGCGCCCGGCGAAGGGCAGACCGGCAAAACACCGCCGGCCGTTCTGCCGATGCCGGAACCAAGTGCTTTCGAGGATAACCGTCCGCTGCCGCCGTCTCGGGAAGAAGCCGGGGAAGCGGAAGAAGAAGCCGCAACGTTTTGGGACCGGCTCAAGTCACCCCGCCGGGAGTTGATCGCACGGTTGGCCGTCGTGTACGGCGCCGCGATGGCAAGTTACCTCCTCGCGCTTGCCGTCCGCGATGTCGTCGTTCTCTCGCGGTTTTCCGAGCTCGCGGTGATGATCTTGATCGTCAATCGGTCCGTCTGGATTGCGCTGGCCGTATTGATTGCCGTCGGCGGAATCCTGATACGCAAGCGTCATCCCCTCGGGCCGCCCTGCGCCGGAATCGCAAGCGTGGCCACTTCGTTTTCGTGGCTATGGTCATTGCTTTGGGCCTTTCATCCCATCTACATCTTCCTGCCGATCTTCGCCATTCAATTCCCGTTTATTCACGCCGTTCCCGTCTACGTCACATACTGGTGCCTCAAGGAAGAAGAGGCCGGGGAAGAGGCCGCCAGGCTCGACGACCACTACGCGATTCGCGATGCGCTCAAGGAACGCGCGATCGAGGAGAACCAGAAGCGATGGCAGTCGCAATGACTTGGCGGTCAGCCACTGTACGTCCGACGGTACGCCGAGCAGTCCGTGGCCGTTGCTTCATTACGCCGGGTCCAGGTCCGAAGAACGTTCGGTGAACTCGTGCACGGCCTCGATTGCGGCGATCGCGTTCTCGACCGGCGTCTGCGGCAACACTCCGTGCCCCAGGTTGAAGATATGCCCCGGCCGGCCGCCCGCCTGGACAAGAACGTCCCGGACGCGGCGTCGGATTTCCGAAGGATTGCTCAAGAGCACGACCGGATCGAGGTTGCCCTGGATAGCCTTGTCGTATCCGATAACCCGCCATGCTTCGTCGAGGCGCACCCTCCAGTCGATCCCGATGACCGTGCCCCCCGCTTCGCTCAAGAGCGGCAATAGCGCCGGATTGCCCGTTGCAAAGTGGATCACCGGGGTCCCGGGGGCAATCGCTTCGATCACGGCGCGTGTATGGGGGAGCACATACTCACGGTAGTCGTCGGGCCCGAGACAGCCGACCCAGCTATCGAACAACTGAACGAGTTGCGCGCCGGCGGCGACCTGGCCGTTCAGGTACAGCGCAATCCCCCGCGCCAGCCGCCCCATCAACGCGTGCCACGCCGGCGGGTCCGTGTACATGAGTGATTTCGTATGCCGGTAGCTTCGGCTACCGGTGCCCTCGACGGCATAGCTTGCGAGTGTGAACGGGGCGCCGGCGAAACCGATCAGCGGCAGACGCTCGTCGAGACCCTCGCGGGTCCGCCGGACCGCCTCCAGGACAAAGTCCAGCCGCTCCAAATCCGTCAGCTCGGCAAGGCGTTCCACATCCGTTGTGTTCCGCAACGGGTTATGGATGACGGGTCCCCCACTCGCCGTAAACTCCAGATCCAGCCCCATTGGTTCGAGAATCGGCAACAGATCCGCAAAGAGGATCGCGGCGTCGACACCGAGCTTCTCGACCGCGGTGAGCATGACCTCCGCGGAAAGGGAAGGATTCTTGCAGAGGTCCAGAAAAGTTGTCTTTTCACGGACTGCACGATACTCCGCCATGTACCGGCCCGCCTGCCGCATCAGCCAGACCGGCACACGCTGGACCGGCTGCCGGCGCGGCTCTCATAATCAGGCTGTTTTCCCAAGCGGGCCGACGCGACGAAGCATTCGAAGTCATCCTGCTATGTTATCCGGACCCTGTCTCCGCGAAAAGACTGCCGGGCAAAGAAACAAGCAGGCCTGCCCGATGATCGAGGGCAGGCCTGCTCCGTCATGGTAAACCACGGACCCCAATCCGCTTAGCTAGCGCGATACAGTCCCGGTGTCCGCAGGGCGGCGGAAGGATCAGCCTTCGGCGCCGCGGGAAGCGGAGCAGCCTCTTCGGCGGGAGCCGGGGCCGGAGCCGCCGCGGGGGCACCGCCGCCGCAGCTCGTGCAGGCGGGCTCGCAGCAGGCAGGCTCGCAGCAGCTATTGCACGTGCCGCAGCCGCAGCCGAATAGTCCGTCGAGCAGACCCTTCAGCCCACACAAAATCGGGCGGCGGGGAGTGCAGCACGATTGGGCGCAGACCGGACCGCAGTCCGGAACACAGGCCGTTTCGCACACCGGATCGCAGCATGCCGGCTCGCACGCCGCAGCGCAGCCCCGCGGCTTGCGGACGATCAACGGCTTGCGCGGCTTGCACACTGGATCGCATGCTGGCGCGCAGCACACTGGATCGCATGCTGGTGCGCAGGACGGCTCCGGCGCGCACACCGGCCCGCAATTCGTGGCACAAGGGCTGCAATTCGTGGCACAAGGGTTGCAGGCGAACAGGTCTTTCAGTCCCGAGAACAGATCGCACTGGCCGCACGGATTGCAGCAGGGCTCACAGCAACTGGGTCCGCATGCCGGTGCACACGCTGGCGTGCCGCAGCCACCGCCGAGGTGGATGCTGTAGCCTTGAGTGCACAAGGCGACGCTCAGTACGAGCGCTCCACAAATCATCTTGGCGTTCATCGAGCAAACTCTCCTTCTTACTGAACTGGGGCGGCTGGCATCCCGTTTAACAACCACAAACCAGAGCACCACACATGGCCGATGCGCGATGCATCACCCCTTAGTGGGCGGGTTCTCCCATGGGTTAGAACCGACTCAGGCGTGGTCTGTAGTCGCGGGTGGGAAGGTGGGTCTCCGCTCGCAGTTCGCACGGCTTCTCGCGCCAGGGCCGTCGAGCCAATCCTTGACCCGAAAAAACACGGTTCGGTAAACCTGACGCACCCCTGAACGTACCACCTCAGCACGCTCGGTATTTAAGGGCCAGATTCGATATCGGCACCCCCGCGCAGCCGCCTTGAATTCACGGAAGTAATTTCCAACAAAAGGCTTAACGCTCCTGATGGGCAAACATTTCCGCAAGCGCAGTCTCGGCAAACTGCGGCGCCTGTACGCCCACGCCGGCCTGACGAAAGGCTTGTACTGTCTTCATAATCGATATATTTTCCAAAAGCTCTTTGGAGCCGGCTGCGTGGCACAAGATCTTGTCGGACATGCGGGATTGGCATACCATGCAAGGGGCTACGGCCAACCTCCCACGGTCGCATGTCGCGTCGAACGATTCGACGTGGGGCGAACCAGAGCTTTCCATAACGAGACCGTAAACGTGAAGTCTGCTCTGATTCTTACGGTCGTCCTGGCGGCGACAGCGGTGACCGCGGGTGGTGCGGAGTTGCCGGCGAATCCGTTTGACGGCAGCGGCGACCTGACTCCCAACGGCAAGATCGACGAGTTGGTCTTCGGCCGCCTAAAGCGGATGGGGATCCGGCCGGCAACCGTCTGCTCGGACGGTGTCTTCGTTCGCCGGGTCTATCTCGACGCCATCGGCACGCTTCCCACTGCCGAGGAGGCCCGCCGGTTCCTCATGGATACCGGCCCGTCGAAACGGGACAAGCTGATCGACGAATTGCTTGCGCGGGAGGAATTCGCCGACTACTGGACGATGAAGTGGGGCGACCTGTTGCGGGTGAAGTCGGAGTTTCCCATCAATCTGTGGCCGAACGCAGTGCAGGCCTATCACCGCTGGATCCGGACCTGCATCAGGGAGAACGTGCCATACGATCAATTCGTCCGCGAGATGTTGACCGCCAGCGGCAGCAACTTTCGCGTGCCTCAGGTGAACTTCTACCGGGCCGTGCAGAGCAACACGCCCGAGTCGATCGCTGAAGCGGTGGCCCTGACGTTCATGGGCTCGCGAATGCAGAGTTGGCCGGAAGATCGCCGATCGGACATGGCGGCCTTCTTCTCCCGGGTCGGGTACAAGGATACTGCCGAGTGGAAGGAAGAGATCGTTTACTTCAACGCGTTCCAAAACACCGAACCGTCTGGAACCGCCTCGCCGCACACCGCCGTCTTTCCGGATGGGACGGAGGCACGACTCCCTCCCGACAGGGATCCTCGCGAGATTTTCGCCGACTGGCTGATCAGGCCGGAGAATCCGTGGTTTACCGGCAGCATCGTCAACCGCATCTGGTACTGGCTTCTGGGGCGCGGGATCGTTCACGAACCGGACGACATCCGCCGCGACAACCCGCCCAGCAACCCGGAGCTCCTCACGCAACTGCGGCAAGAGCTGGTTGCGGCCCGATTCGACTTGAAGCATATCTACCGGTTGATCCTCAAGTCGAAGACCTACCAGCTCGCGTCGACTCCAACAAAGGACCATCCCGAAGCCAGGGCCCAGTTTGCGTATTACCCGATGCGCCGCCTGGACGCCGAGGTGCTGATCGACGCGTTGTGCCAGGTCACGGGCACGACCGAATCGTATTCGAGCATTATCCCGGAACCGTATTCGTTCATTCCCGAATACCGGCGAGCGGTGGCTTTGCCCGACGGCAGCATCACGAGTGCGTTTCTAGAGATGTTTGGCCGCTCGCCGCGCGACACCGGGCTGGAATCGGAACGCAACAACCGTGTCACGCCCGCCCAGCAACTCCACCTGTTGAATTCGAGCCACATTCGGCAGAAGATCGAGCAGGCCCAAAGGTCGCTCGCGCCGAATCTCTCCAAGGACAACTTCAACGAAACGGTCGTGGCGGTGTACCTGACGATTCTATCGCGGTTCCCGACCGACGGAGAGTGGCAGGCCATCGAGTCCTACGCCGGCTCGGGTAAAATCACCCTGCAGCAGGCCCTTTTCCATATAATCTGGGCGCTGATCAATAGTCCCGAGTTTCTTTATCGGCATTAGCCATGATTTCACCTCGATGTTCCATTGCGACCTGGCCGGGCGGAAGCGAAGGGGACAGGTCCATGTTTTCGGCCAATGTCTCTGCAGTCAAAATACATCAACAGGCCGAAAAATGGACCAGTCCCCGGCCGTGCATTGCAACGTGGCTGAGCGTGCTCGTTGCCGCGTCCGGCGCTCTGGCACAAGTTGCGCCGAGGGAACCGCACATCGGTTATCTGTATCCCGCCGGCGGACGGCAGGGAACCTCCGTGGAAGCGACCGTCGGTGGACAGTATCTCGACGGGGTGAGCGAGGTGATCGTCTCCGGCGAGGGCGTCAAAGCCACAGTGGTCGAACACACCAAACCGCTCACGCCGAAGCAGGTCAACGATCTCAGGCAGAAGTTCCGCCAGGTGGAAAAACGGTTCCAGGCGCAGAGGAAGAGCGGCGGGAAAGACTCTTTCGAAGAGGTCGCCCGAGACATGGGTGTGACTCCCGAGGAGTTGAAAGCCTACGCGGACCTTCGCGACCCCAAGCGTCAGCCGAACCCGCAGATTGCCGAGATGGTTACCCTGCAGATCGCGTTCGACGCCGGTGCCTTGCCCGGCCAGCGGGAGCTGCGCCTGGTGACGCCGGCCGGGCTGACCAAACCGGTCCGTTTCCGCGTCGGCCAGGTGACCGAATACCAGGAAATCGAGCCGAACGACCTCTCGGCCGGCAGCGCCGGGGCTGTGCCACCGTTCGTTCTCAACGGGCAGATCCTGCCCGGCGACGTCGACCGATTCCGGTTCAGCGCTTCGAAGGGAATGCGCCTGGTTATCGCCGTCGATGCGCAGGCGCTGATCCCGTACCTTGCGGACGCCGTTCCCGGTTGGTTCCAAGCGACGCTGGCGCTCTACGACGGCGAGGGGCGGGAAGTGGCCTACGCCGACGACTACCGATTCCATCCGGACCCGGTTCTCTTCTACGAGGTACCGGAGGACGGCGAGTACCAGATCGAGATCCAGGACGCCATCTACCGCGGGCGCGAGGATTTTATCTATCGCGTCACCGTGGGCGAGGTACCGTTTGTGACAAGCATTTTTCCCCTCGGAGGCCGGCGCGGCGGGCGGACGACCGTGGAACTTGCGGGGTGGAATCTGCCCATCGACCGGCTTGTCGTGGGCACGCTGGACAAGATTCCCGGAGTGCACCCGATCTTCGTGACCACGGAGGAGCATACCTCCAACCCGGTGCCGTTTGCGGTTGGCAGGCTGCCCGAGACGCTGGAAAGCGAGCCCAACGATTCCCCCGCGAGCGCTCAGCGACTCGCGCCCCCGGTGGTCGTCAACGGGCGGATCGACGCGCCGGGCGACTGGGACGTGTTTGCCTTCCAATGTCGCGCCAAGGGGCAGATCTTCGCGGAGATCCAGGCGCGCCGACTTGGGTCCCCGTTGGATTCCGTGCTCAGGCTGACCGATGCGCTCGGCCGCCAACTGGTCGTCAACGACGACCACGTGGACCAAGGCGCGGGGCTGTTGACGCACCATGCCGATTCCCGTATCCGCTTCACCATTCCGGAAGACGGGTTCTACTATCTTCACCTGGGCGATACACAGCGCAAGGGCGGCCGCGACTATGCCTATCGCTTGGGCATCGACGCGCAGTCGCCGAGTTTCCGGCTGCACGTTGCGCCGCCGAGCATCAACGCCCGCGCTGGTCGAACGTGCCGATCCATGTCTTGCTCTCCGCCAGGACGGTTTTTCCGGACGACATCCGGCTCGAGCGATTGAAGAGCGGTCCGCCGGGGTTGGGATCAGCGGCGCCTGGGTGCCCGCGGGCCGGGACGACGTGTGGCTTACGCTGGCCGTGCCTCCGGCAGCCTTGGAGAAGCCCGCACGCCTGGAGTTGGAAGGGCGGGCCATGATCGACGGCGAAATGATCCGCCAGGTGGCGGTTCCTTCGGAAGACATGATGCAGGCTTTCATCAACCGCCATCTCGTGCCGGCCCAGGACTGGATGGTCTCGGTTCACGGCAGCCCCCGGTTCAAGCTCCCGACGAAACAGGCTTCCAAAGGTCGCGGCAAAGCGAAGGCTGTTGCGGCATTACGGCCCCGGCCGTTGGAGCCGCCGTCGCCCGCGAGACCTCTGAGGCTGCGCGCCGGCTCGACCGTGGTCGCGGAGATTCCCGCGCCTCCGGCGGTGATCGACCAATTGGACGACATTGTGCTAACGCTGATCGACCCGCCCAACGGTGTCGACGTAGAGGGACTCTCGCCGCTTCCGGGCGGGGTTGCGGTACGGGTCCGCTGCGAGGCCGGCAAGGCCGAGCCGGGGTTGAAAGGCAATTTGATCGTCGAGGCCGCCATCGAGACGACGACCGGCGGGGATGGCAATGGGCCCGCAAAGACGCGGCGCTCGCCGCTGGGCCTGTTGCCGGCCATTCCCTTTGAAATCGTGGCGCCGGCGTCGGATGTCGCGTCGCAAACGCCTTAGCGCCTATCCCAAAACCGCGCGAAGAGAAGACGGTTTTGGGATAGGCTCTTAGCACCTGTCCAAGAACAACTTCGCGATTTGACGTAGGGCGGACTTCAGTCCGCCCAGGCAGAATGAATTCCACCCTACAAACTTGTTCGTCGACAGGTACTGCCGCTACATGACTACACTTCCTTGGTGATGCCGGGCTGCGGAGCGGGATAGATGCCGTCGGGGCCGGGCTGGATGGGAGCGGGCGTGTCGAACGACAGGTCGTCGATCCGGGGCATGTACTCGAAGGTCGACGCCATCGCTTCGTCCCAGGTGACCATGGCTCCGGTGTGCGTTGCCATGCGGCCCATGAGCGTCGCCAGGTTCGCCTCGCCGGCGCGGCGGGCTTCGTTGTGGGGCTTGTCCTGGCGGATCGCGTCGAGCAGGACCTGCCACTCTTCGCGGTACGGGCTGGGCTCCTGTCCCTCGTAGCGCCAGGCGAGGTCGGAGTCGACCATGTTCTGGCTCTTGTAGATCCGGGGATCCGGCGTGGCGAGATTCGTCATGATGACGGCCGAGCCTTTGGAGCCGTGAGCGTAGTCGGAGTAGGTCTGCCAGCAGTTGTTCATGTGGCGGGAGAAGGCAAAAAGCTTGGCGCCGTCGGCGAAAGTGTACTCGACCGTGTAATGATCAAAGAGATTGCCGGCCTGCGGGTAGCAGCGGCCGCCCATGCCTTGTGCGGAAACGGGCCAGGCGTTTTTCACCCAGCAGGCGGTGTCGACGTTGTGGCAATGCCAGTCGATGAAGAAGCCTCCGGTAATCCAGTTGAAGCTGGCCTTGTACTTGAGCTGGAAGGTCAGCTCGTTCATGTTCTCGGGTCTCTTCGGGCAGAAGACCGGCCCGTGGACACGGTAGATCCGCAAGGTATGGACCTCGCCGATCGCTCCGTCGTAGATCCTCTCGACGACGGCCTGGCGGGCCTTGGAGTGGCGCCACATGAAACCGGATGCGACCTTGAGGTTCTGCTTTTCGGATTTCTCGGCGGCGGCCAGCAGGCGGCGGGTGCCCGGGGCGTCGACGGCGAAGGACTTCTCCATGAAGACGTTGACGCCCTTGTTGACTGCGTATTCGAAGTGTAAGGGGCGGAAGACCGAGGGGGTGGTGAGCAGGACAACGTCGCCGGGGCGGAGACAGTCGATCGCCTTCTTGTAGGCATCGAAGCCGACGAAGGAGCGCTCGGGAGTGACGTCGATCTTGTCGGCGAACTCCTTTGCGAGGTTTTTCAGGCTTCCCTGGATGCGGTCTTCGAAGATGTCGGCCATGGCATAGAGCTTGACCGGCCCCCCGGTGCAGGAGAAGGCGTCGACCACGGCGCCGCTGCCTCGGGCGCCGGTGCCCACCAGGGCAAGCCGGATCGTGTTGTCCTCCGCGGCATGGCAGCGAGGGATCGCCACACCGCTCAATGCGGAAGCGGCCATCGCGGTGCCGGAGAGCTTCAGGAAATCGCGTCGCGAGTTGGGGGCAGTCGCCGGTTTGCCGGGGGTATCGCTCATCGGAGGCTCCTTCGGTGAGAGGGCGGACGGAAACGCTCAAGCGAGATTATTGTAATTCAAACTGTAAATGCCACCACCGACCCCGCAAGTCGGTGGGGCGATGTTTGGCAACTACAAACG
Source organism: Thermoguttaceae bacterium (assembly GCA_040768665.1). Classification (GTDB taxonomy): domain Bacteria; phylum Planctomycetota; class Planctomycetia; order Pirellulales; family Thermoguttaceae; genus JABWBD01. Next base: position 35,082 of record JAXGMN010000047.1, on the reverse strand, counting down.
GCGATCCTGTAGGCCGTTTTGTGATTTCGCTTCCGCCGCTCGGCCCTGCAGGCCGAGCGGCGGAAGCGAAATCACAAAACGAGGGTTCTTGGTGTTTGTAGTTGCCAAACATCGCCCCACCGGGATAAACCGCGGTGGTGGCGTTTACAGTCTGAGTTGTAACGTGGTGGAGACCGGGCCTGCCAGGGTTGGCGGACCGGTCCTTCGGAAGCGCGGGCAGGGCTCTTTTTCCGTGTGGGACGCATCAGCCCGGCTGCTCGGAAGCAGCCGGGCTGATCCGAGGCGCCCGCGCTTGCGCATCGGGCAGCCCAAAGCGCGGCATGCTTGGCCAACTGCGGGTTGTTTGGTGCGAAGACGCCGCGGATAATGGGAACGACGACGAGGCATTCGCGGGCCTCGATCGAACTGGACTCTAAAGCGAAGGAAACGAGATGAAGGGTCACACGGCAATCCTGATCGTCGTACTTGCAGCGCTGGAGCTGTGGGATCTGCCGGCCCGAGCGGCAGAAGAGCCAACCAAGAAACCCAACGTTCTGATCATCCTGGCCGACGACATGGGGTTTTCCGACCCGGGGTGCTATGGCGGGGAAATCGAAACGCCTTGTCTGGATCGGCTGGCTGCGGGCGGGCTGCGTTTCACGCAGTTCTACAATACGGCCCGCTGCTGGCCGACGCGGTCGTGCATCATGACCGGCTACTACGCCCAGCAGATCCGGATGGATCCGCCGAAAGGCCGTCTGCCGGGTTGGACCCGCCTGGTTCCGCATTACCTGAAGCCGCTTGGCTACCGCTGTTATCATGCGGGCAAGTGGCACGTCACCGGTGCTCCGAAACCGGTGGCCGACGGGGGCTTCGATCGTTCGTACTGGTTCCAGGACTGGGACCGCTACTTCACGCCCGCAAAACATTTCGAGAACGATGTTCTCCTTCCGCCGGTCGAGCCGGAGCGGGGATACTATGCGACGACTGCTTTTGCCGACTACCTGATCGACTGCTTGAAGCAGCATGCCGAGAGGTTTTCCGACCGGCCGTTTTTTGGATACCTCGCGTTCATCTCGCCGCATTTCCCGCTGCACGCGCTCGAGGAGGATATCGACCGGTATCGCGATCGATACCTGCAGGGCTGGGACGCGGTCCGCTCGCAGCGGCTCGAGCGGCTTCGAAAGCTCCGGATCGTCGACTGCGAGCTGCCGCCGTTGGACACCGAGCTTTCGCCGCGGTACTTCAAGCCCGACGTGTTGGAGAAGGTCGGCCCGGGCGAGGTGCGGTATGCCGTGCCGTGGGCGACGCTGACCGACGAGCAGAAGCGGTTCCAGGCGACGAAGATGGCGATCCACGCCGCCATGGTCCACCGGATGGACCGCGAGATCGGCCGGGTTGTGGATCAACTCCGGGCGATGGGGGCACTGGACGATACGCTGATCTTCTTTCTTTCGGACAACGGGGCCGACGCCACGCTCATGGTGCGGGGCGACGGGCACAACCCGGCGGCGCCGCCGGGTTCTCGGGAGTCGTTTTTGTGTCTGGGGCCGGGATGGGCCAGCGCCAGCAACGCACCCTTTCGGCGGCACAAGGTCTGGACGCACGAGGGCGGGATCTCGACGCCGCTCATCGCCCACTGGCCCAACGGCATCGCCGCTCGCGACGAGCTTCGCCATACGCCGGGTCACCTGATCGATTTTCTGCCGACGGTTCTCGACCTGGTTGGGCAATCCGCCTCGGCGGTCGCGGGACGCGAAGGGGCCCCGCCGCTGCCCGGCCGAAGCCTGGTGCCGGCCTTGGCCGCCGACGCGGCGATCCCACGCGAGTTTCTGTTTTTCCATCACGAGGGGAATCGAGCTTTGCGAATGGGTGACTGGAAAATTGTCTCCGCCCGGGAAGACGACGATGAGTGGGAGCTTTTCCATTTGGAGGACGACCGGTGCGAGATGAAAAACCTCGCGGATCGGCAGCCGGAGCGGTTAAGGGCAATGACGGCGAAGTGGAATGAGCTGGAAGCGGAGTTTCGTCGGCAGAGCCAGGAGGATCGGTGAAGCGGCGGGAAATAGCGATTTGTAGCCAGGCGATGTGGTGCCCAACTCGCGATTTTCTCAGAAAACGAGGCCTTTGGGCACCACACCTTTCTGGGTGACTATCTGGAGAACGGGGACAGGCACCCTGCATCTCGTGTAATCTCCGTCTGAAGTGCACAACGTCTGAGAGCCCGGCCCCGTTTTCGGATAGCCTCTGAGTGGAAACGGATGTCAGGATGGGCGGACGGCAGGCGGTGAAGAATGAATCGGTGCAGCATGGTATTGCCAGCCGGCTTTGCCGATCGTCGAGATCTGTTCGTGTGTACATCATGCAACGCCATGATGATCGATGCGGCGCCAATCGTCAATAGTTCTTCTGGCTGGGGCATCGCGACTTTTCACAATAGGCAAAATTGTTTGACCGATGATGAACGACTTACGGCGACGAAGATTGCCCAGTTTCTCAAGCGGCGTCATCCAATTCTGCCGAGGAACAAAAAAGGCGAGCGAGACTTCATCCCTCTTGCCGAAAGTGCTGTTGCAATCCCGGGCGTTCCGATTCGGACACGCATTCGACAGAGCATCAGCCGGCACCTCGCCTGACAGCGGGGAGCATTGGAGTTGCCAGCCGGAGGGGCTAAACTGAGGGTTTCCGAGACGTTAGCAGAATCCGAGCCATGGCAGCGAACTGGCATACGATCACCGAGTCGCGTTACCCTTGGGAGAGGGAGGCGATCGAGTTTGTCCGCTCCCGGTTCCCGGATCGGGAGCCGTACCGGGCATGGACGAATTTCGAGTTCATCGCGGCGGATGGCAGCATCAATGAAGTTGATCTGCTGGTTCTCACCCCGTCGGGGTTCTTCCTGGTCGAGATCAAGAGCCGCCCGGGCATCCTGCGGGGCGATGCGGGGACCTGGACCTGGCAGCACGATGGAAAGCTCTATACCGACGACAATCCGCTGTTCGCTGCCGACCGGAAAGCCAAGAAGCTGAAATCGCTGTTGGAGCGGCAGAAGGCCGCCAAGAAGTTCAAGGGGAAGATACCGTTCCTCGATCCGCTCGTCTTCTGCTCGGCGCCGGATCAGCAGAACGAGCTGACCGGCACGGCGGCCTATCGGGTCTGCGTGAGAGATCGCGAGGCCACCGCCGACCGGCCGGCGCGGCCCGGCATCATGGCGGCGATCGATCGCCGCGACTGCCCGGGGCTGGAGAAGGCAGCGAAGTACCACGTCGACCGGCCCACGGCGAAGGCGATTCGCCAAGCGATCGACCAGGCGGGCATTCGCCCGTCGAAGCGTTCGCGGAAAGTCAGCGATTTCGTTCTCAATCAATTGTTGCTGGAAGGCCCTGAATTCCAGGACTGGCAGGCCCAGCACGTCAAGCTGGAGGACGTCAAGCGGCGCATAAGGATCTATCTGGTCCGCACCGGGGCCTCGACCGAGGATCGGCAGATTATCGAGCGGGCGGCGCTCCGCGAGTTTCAGCTTCTCGAATCACTTCAGCACCCGGGGATCCTCCGCACCCACGGATTTACAGAGCACGAGCTCGGCCCGGCGCTGATCTTCGAGCATTTTCCGAAGAGCATCCGGCTCGACCACTACATTGCCCAGGTTGGCCAGCGTCTGACACCCGAACAACGGATCGATCTGCTGCGGCAGATCGCCGAAGTCGTCCGATTCGCCCACGACAAGCGGATCGTGCATCGCAACCTGTCGCCGCAGAGCATCATGATCGTCGATCCCGGTGCAGATCGGCCGCAGATCAAGGTCTTCAATTGGCAGGTTGGCTATCGGGCGGGAAGCTCCACCACGGGCATTACGAAAGGGCAGATTACCGCCACGGTCCACGTCGAACAGTTGGTGGACAACGCCAGCACCGCCTACATGGCTCCCGAGGCCCTTGTGGACCACGACAGCACCGGCGAGCATCTCGATGTCTTCTCGCTGGGCGCCATCGCCTACTTCTTGTTCTCCGGTCAGCCGCCGGCCGCCAACGCTTTGGAACTGAGCGAAAAGCTCCGCGAGTCGAAAGGACTTCAGATCAGCTCCGTGCTCAACGGAGCGGGCGAGAACCTTCAAGACATCATCGGCGAAAGCACCCATCCCGATGTTTCGGCCCGGTTGGAATCCGCCCGGTTCTTTCTCGAATATCTCGACGAAGTGCAGAAGGAGCTTACCGAGCCCGAGCACGAGACGATCGATGACGCGGCCAGGGCTCAAATGGGCGATAAGCTCCCCGGCGGCCTGGTCGTCAAGAAGCGAATCGGTTCGGGGGCCTCTTCCGTGGCGTTGCTGGTGCAAAGAGACGACCAGGAGCTGGTGCTCAAGGTCGCTTCCTCCGACGAGCACAACGACCGGCTGCGCGGCGAGGCGGAAGTCCTTCAGAAACTCCACCATCAGCATATCGTCGAACTGCTCGAAACTATCGAGATCAAGGATCGGGTGTGCCTGCTGATGCGGCGGGCAGGCACCGAAACGCTGGCCGACCGCCTCACCAAAGAGGGCAGACTGCTGGTCGATCTGCTTCACCGGTTTGGCGAGGACCTGCTCCAGGTCGTCGTCTACCTGGAAGAGCAAGGTATTCCTCACCGGGACATCAAGCCCAGCAACATCGGCGTGGGCAAGGTCGGACGGGGCGACAAGCTGCACCTGGTCCTGTTCGACTTCTCCCTGTCTCGAACGCCGCCGGAAAATGTCCGGGCCGGGACGACCGGTTACCTGGAGCCGTTCCTGGCCCAGCGCAAGCCGCCCCGGTGGGATCTCCATGCCGAACGGTACGCCACGGCGGTCACGCTCTATGAGCTCGCCACCGGCAATCCTCCCAGATGGGGCGACGGCAAGAGCGATCCGGCCCTGTTGGATTGCGAAGCAACGGTTCACGCGGAGAGTTTTGACGCCAGCATCCGTGATCAGCTTGCGGCGTTTTTCACCAAGGCCCTCCGGCGGAATCCGGCGGAGAGGTTCGACAACGCCGAAGAGATGCTGCGGGCGTGGCGGCACTGCTTCGAGGGGATCGAGCAGCCGGAGTTCGAGGAACAGGAAGACACCGAAGAACTCAAAAAGCGGCTTGAGGCCGCTACCTTCGACACGGCCCTTACCGAACTCGGCTTGGGCACTCTGGCTGTGAATGCCTTGGATCGCGTCAATGTGCTCGATGTTCGCGGTCTGCTGGCATTCCCGTCGCGCCGGCTGCCGCGTCTTCGCGGCGTGGGTAACCGGACGAGACGGCAGATTGTGGCCGTCGCCAAGGTTCTGCGAGAAAGGCTGGGGACGCCGGAGAGGACCAGGCCGACCACGCACTTGGGGCCGGAAACGGAAACTGCCGTCGTTGAGCCGGGAACGGCGAGCATCGACATGATCGTCAAGCGGCTCACCCGCACGAACCCCAAGGCCCGCAGCGACACGGAAAAGAAGTTCCTGCGAGCCCTGCTGGGGCTCGATCCGGACTTTCCCAAGTCATGGCCCACGCAAGGCGAGGTGGCCGAATACCTGGAGGTGACCCGTGGCCGCATCGGCCAGCTTGTTCCCGCCGCGCAAGGCCGCTGGCGAAAGGAAGCCGTCGTCACGAGCTTGCGGGCGGAACTGGCCGAGATCCTTGCCCGAAACGGCGGGGTGATGGCCGTGGAGGAGTTGGCTGCCGCGATACTTCTCGCCCGCGGTTCGGTTGAGGACGATCCCTTGCGGAGCCAGCTTGGCCTGGCAACCGTCCGGGCTGCCATTGAAGTCGAGCGGACGATGACCGAGCCACGCTGGGTGGTTCGCCGCGACAGCCGCATCCTCGTTGCCGCGACGCAAGCGCTGGCCGACTACGCCGCGCGCCTCGGAAGTGAGGCTGATCAATTGGCCGCTGAAGATCCTTTGGCTCCTCCCCCGAGGGTCCAGGAACGGTTGCGGGCGGTGCCGCTGCCTGCGGGCGCCGAACCACTGGGCGACTCGCGGCTGGTGCGTGTCGCCGTCCTGGCAAGCCAGGGCGCTGCCGTGTCCAGCCGGCAGGAAATCTACCCACGTGGCATGGACGCTCTGCGGGCGTTGAAGCTTTCGCAAGGAGCGTTGCTGGGGGCCTCGCAACTGTCGGTGGATGAGGTTCGCGGGCGCGTGGCGGGGCGATACCCGGAAGCTGCCATGTTGCCCGACCGGCCTGGACTTGACGACTTGCTGAAGACGGCGGGGTTCGCCGATTTCGAGTGGGACGCTACGGCGGGCCGCGGCGGGGCATATCGCAGCCGTGCGAAGGACTACCTGATTACGTCCACACCGAGTGAGCCGATCCAGCGGCAATCGACGCAGCCGGGCGCACCATCGGCCGAGATCACGCCCGAGGTAGCCCGGGCCCGGCAGTTCGAGGAACGGCTCCGACGTGCGATTGCCGATCCGGCTTTCATCGCCATGACGGTGGAGCCTCGGGGCTACTTCCTGGCCCGCGATGAGCTTTGCCGCCGATTTCCGATTGAAGCGGTCGACGTCGAGGCGGTTTTCGTCGAGGCGCTGCGCAGCGAGGTGAGCCGCGTGGGGGCCCGGTGGGATCGTGTGCTCAGCGCCGACGCCGTGCCGGGAAGCGACGACTGGAACAAGCTGATGGTCCTGGTTCGGCGGGCCGTGCCCAAGGTGGAGGCAGCGATTGCGGGGGCATCGAAGACGGTGCTGATGGTCTTTCCAGGGATCCTGGCCCGTTATGACCAGATGGATTTGTTATCACGAGTGCGCGAGAAGATTGGGCGAGCGGGCGGCATCGGGGGGCTGTGGGTGCTGATCCCCGGCGACGCTCAGTCGCCGTTGCCGATGATCGACGGCAAACCGGTGCCGGTAATTGGCCCGGCGGAATGGGCTCGGGTCCCCGATGCATGGCTGGCGAATGCCCACCGGAGCTCGCCAACTTAGTGGGAGAGGATGTGGGGCGGGGTGCGGAGTAGTTGCCAAACCGGCTCCCACCGGCACGGGGCCGGTGGGAGCAAGCAGTTCCCCACCGGCCCCGTGCCGGTGGAAGAGATTTGGCAACTACACAGACGACCGCATGCGACCATTTATTCCCCACCGGCCCCGTGCCGGTGGAAAAGAGGATTGGCAACTACAGACGACCGCATGCGACCATTTATTCCCCACCGGCCCCGTGCCGGTGGAAAAGAGGACCCAGCAACTACAGACGACCGCATGCGACCATTTATTCCCCACCGGCCCCGTGCCGGTGGAAGAGGTTTGACAACTACAGACGACGCGCCCACCCATGTCTTCCCCACCGGCCCCGTGCCGGTGGAAGAGAGGTTTGGCAACTCCAGACAACCGCGTCCACCCATGTCTTCCCCACCGGCCCTGTGCCGGTGGAAAAGAGGTTTGGCAACTATGGACCCGATCTACCGCCCCGAAAACGTCGCCCCGGCCTTCCAACTCAACTGGGGCCTGACGCTCTTCTGGCGTGCCACACGTATTCCGGACAGCGCATGGCTTGCCGAGTTGCAAAAGACCACCGAGCCCGATGGCGTCCGGGTCATCAAGCACCGGACCCTCGCGGACAATGAGAGCCAATTCTTCCTCAGCACGAAGCCCCACGTTCCTCCCTCGGAAATCCTTCGATCGGTTAAGGGACGCTTGCAGTATGCGATCCGCGATCGCGACCCCAAGGCGTTTCAGCGGAACTACTGCCTTCGCAGCATCGGCGCCGCGACCCGCAGCGTCGTGGAAGCTTACGTGGCGGACCAGCTTGGCCATCATCGCATGGCGGACCCGCGGGTTCAGGAGCAACTGGCGGCGTTTCAGAGGACCTACCCCGAAGTGGATCTCAGCAAGCCGTCGTTTACGTCGCACGGCAAATACTGGTACAACTTGCACGTGGCGATCGTCAACGTCGAGCGCTGGATGGAAGTGCGACATTCGGTGCTCTCGAGGCTTTGCGACATGATCGAGCGCGCGGCCGCCCGGCATGGCGATCGTCTTTCGTGTCTGGCCGTCCTGCCGGATCATATCCATTTGACAATGGGCTGCGAGATCGGGCGGTCGCCGGAGGCGGTGGCGCTTTCGTATTTGAATAACTGTGCGTATTCGTGCGGGATGAGGCCGATGTTCCAGTATGGGTACTATGTGGGGACATTTGGGGAGTATGATCGCGGGGCCGTGTAGTTGCCAAACCTGGCTCCCACCGGCACGGGGCCGGTGGGGAGCGGGAGAGGGCGCGGGTGCGGGCGCGGGGCGGGGTAGTTGCCAAACCTGGCTTCCACCGGCACGGGGCCGGTGGGGAGCAAGGAGAGGGGCGCGGTGGGGTGCGGTAGTTGCCAAACCTGGTTTCCCCCACCGGGTACCGTGGGGCCGGTGGGGAGCAAGGCTACGCGGCGACACGGCGAGGCGTTTCCCCGCCGGCCCTGTGCCGGTGGGAAAGGGTTTGGCAACTACAGGCGAACAACACAACAACGATCTTCCCGCCGGCCCTGTGCCGGTGGGAAAGGGTTTGGCAACTACAGGCGAACAACACAACAACGATCTTTCCCTGCCGGCCCTGTGCCGGTGGGAAAGAGGTTTGGCAACTAAGAAGAACAACAACGATCTTTCCCCGCCGGCCCTGTGCCGGTGGGAAAGGGTTTGACAACTACAGGCGAACAACAACAACGACAATCTTTCCCCGCCGGCCCTGTGCCGGTGGGAAAGGGTTTGGCAACTACAGGCGAACAACGACCATGTTTCCCCCGCCGGCCCTGTGCCGGTGGAAAGGGTTTGGCAACTACAGGCGAACAACAACGACCATGTTTCCCCCGCCGGCCCTGTGCCGGTGGGAAAGGGTTTGGCAACTACAGGCGAACAACAACAACGATCTTTCCCGCCGGCCCTGTGCTGGTGGGAAAGAGGTTTGGCAACTACAGGCGAACAACAACAACGATCTTCCCCGCCGGCCCTGTGCCGGTGGGAAAGGGTTTGGCAACTACAGGCGAACAACAACGACCATGTTTCCCCGCCGGCCCTGTGCCGGTGGGAAAGGGTTTGACAACTACAGGCCCCCCCGGCGCCCGCTGTTTTTTTCTCGACGACAAGCAAACCAAACAAAACGATGATCCAACGCCAATCCCTCCTCTCCGACCTGCAACGAACTCTCCGGCAGCTCGAGGCCGACCTCCGGCAGCGCTGCGATGAGCTGCCCGACGTAAGCGCCGCCCTCCGCACGGAATACGACGCCGCCAAGGAGGCTCAGCGGACGGCCGAGAGCTTCGAGGAGTGGCGGGCGGGCACCATTACGCAGGTGGCGGCGGCGTGGGTGCTCAGTTGCGTGTTCGCCCGCTTCCTGGAAGACAACCAGCTTGTCGACCCGCCCCGGATCAGCGGCCCGGGCGAGCGGCTGCGGCGGGCGAGGGACGAATACGAGATCTACTTCCGCAAACACCCGCAGCACACCTACCGGGATTATCTGCTCGATGTCTTCGACCGGCTTGGCGAACTGCCGGGCGGGCGGGAGATCTTCGGCCGGCACAATCCGATCCACCAGCAACGCGGCTGGCCCAGCGGCGATGCGGCGCGGACCCTGCTGGAGTTCTTCCAACGGATCGAACCGACGACCGGCGAACTCGTCCACGATTTCACCGACGAGAGCTGGGACACGCGGTTCCTGGGCGATCTCTACCAGGACCTCTCGGAAGACGCCCGCAAGAAGTACGCCCTCTTGCAAACGCCCGAGTTCGTCGAAGAATTCATCCTCGACCGCACGCTCGAACCGGCCATCGACGAGTTTGGACTGGATGGAAGCGGTCAGCGATCAGCAGTCAGCGGTCAGCAGGATCGGCTGAAAGCTGACAAGCTGACTGCTGAAAGCTTCTTCAAAATGATCGACCCGGCCTGCGGCAGCGGCCACTTCTTGCTGGGCAGCTTTCGGCGGCTGTTCGAGCGGTGGCAGAAGGCCGAGCCGGGCACCAACTCGCGGGTGCTGGCCCAGCGGGCGCTGGCGAGCGTCCACGGCGTGGATGTCAACCCCTACGCCGTGGCGATCGCGCGGTTTCGGCTGCTGCTGGCCGCGCTGCGGAGTTGCGGGATCGGGCGGCTGGCCGATCCGTTCGAGATCAACCTCGCGTGCGGCGATTCGCTGTTACATGGGACACCGGGGCGACCAACCGTACATTCACCCGCTGGCCCATGCGTACCAGAGCGAGGACTTGGCGGAACTGCGTAGGATTCTCAAGACGGGCATTATCATGCGGTGGTGGCAAACCCACCGTATATTACGCCAAAGGACCGGTCGCTCAACCAGGCGTATCGCCAGCGATATTCCGCCCGTCACGGGAAGTACGCGCTGACGGTGCCGTTCATGCACGCATTGACCTTATGCCGGTCGGTGAAAACGCACAGGGCGCGCGGGCTATGTGGGGTAGATCACGTCGAATTCGTTTATGAAACGTGAATTCGGCAAGAAGTTACCTGGAGTCGTTCTTTCCGCGGATCGATTCGACCCACGTCATCGACACTGGAAGCGCTCACATTCTGGCCACGGCACGCCGACGGCGATCCCGTTCTTCGCCGCAACGTGCGCTGCCACGGAGCGGCAAGATCCGCACGGCGATGGGCATTCGCGGCGAACCGGCCACGCCTGACGATCCCGCATGCGGATTCGTATGGTCGGCGATCGTTCGGCAGATTGATCAGCCGGGCTCTCAATGCGAGTTTGGTTAGTGGTGGGACGACTCGCCCAGAGAGAATTTCCATAGGCATCCTTGGTCGATCGGCGGTGGCGTGAGCGGCGCAGAGCTGAAGAGACGATGTAGATGTGGACTGTCACGTGCATCTCGGTTCCGTAGCCGATGTTGGTGTCGGTGTAGTAACCCTAGAGGACGAGGCATTTCAATCACCACTCACCTGCCTGCGACGGAATAAAATCCCTGATGCATTTCTTCGGAGGATTTGTGATCGGGGACGCCGTGCGTGATTGGCAACTGCACGACGTTGGGCCGGCCATCTTTCCACATGATGGTTTTCTTTTTCATGCCGTAGATATCCCTGAAATCCAGCGGTACCCATGGCCACTCGTATCCTTGCCTATCTAATCGGCTCTGGTTTCGCAAAACACAGATAGAGCGTGGTCTTTCATGGTATGAATATGGTCATATTTCTGCCGAGAAGTTCTGCACTCCGCTGTCGCTCGTATTCGCGTTTGTGGCGACCCATAACCACTTCGTGCTAGATCGAGGTGGTAAGGTGTTCAAACAATCGGCACCCATTGTCAAATTGCCGCCCGACAACACCGATCATGATTATCTCGGCTTGCTGGGGCTTTTGAATAGTTCGGCTGGGTGTTTTTGGATGAAACAGGTTTTTCATGATGCGAGCACGGTCGATAATCGTGGAGCACGACAGACGACTGTTGCGTTCGAGAATTTCCGTGAGTTTACTTCAACTGGATTACTAAAGCATCTCGCTTCCGGCGAAGCGTCCGCTGAGTTTAGCTCGGATGTTGGACGGGATGGCTATCCTATTGGCCGAAAAACTCCCCGGCCGCTATCGTGAGTGCAAACGAGGTAGACCATAACATCGTGGACGAGCGGCGAGCCCAATGGCAGACGACGCGGCGGCAGATGATCGCCCTGCAGGAGGAACTTGACTGGCAGTGCTACCGCCTCTATGCACTTCAATGCCGGACCAACTCACCTACGACGGCACACCGCCGCGAATCGACTTGGGCCAGCGGGCGTTCGAGATCGTCCTGGCCCGCAAGATGGCGGCGGGCGAGTTGGAAACCACCCGGCTCGAGCGGCACGGCTCGACTCCGATTACCGAGATTCCCAACGATTGGCCCGACGACTACCGGCGGCTTATCGAGCAACGGATTGCGCTCATCGAAAGCGACCGCAACATTGGCCTGATCGAACAGCCTGAATACAAGCGTCGCTGGAACACCGAGCCCTGGGAGTCGCAGCTTGAGCGGGCGTTGAGAAACTGGCTGCACGACCGCCTGGAAAGCTACTTCGACTTTGACGGGCGAATGGCGGAAGCGGTCAGCGATCAGCAGTCAGCGGCCAGCCAGAAGAAAGCTGATTGCCGATCGCTGATTGCTGAAAGCTCGATGGTATCGACCGCTCGGATCGCCGACACCGCATCACGGGACAGCGACTTCATGCAGGTGGCCGAGTTGTACCGCGGGCGGAAGGATTTTGACGTGGGGCGGCTGGTGGCCGAGTTGGTCGAGGACGAGAGCGTGCCGCTGTTGCCGGTGTTGCGCTACAAGCCGGCGGCGATGGACAAGCGGCGGGCGTGGGAGCGGACGTGGGAGTTGCAGCGGCAGGAAGACAGGCTGGGCGATCAGCGGTCAGCGGTCAGCGATCAGCTTGCGGCGGCCCGGGAAGAGCTTTCAGCCGTCAGCGGTCAGCAGTCAGCCAAGCTGGAGGCCGAGTGCAAAACGCTGGAAGCGCAGCTCGAAAAGCTGACTGCTGAGTGCCGAAAGCTGACCGCTTCGATTCAGGTGCCGCCGAAATACACCAGCAGCGATTTCCAGAAATCGAGCTACTGGCGGCTCCGCGGCAAGCTCGATGTGCCGAAGGAGCGGTGGGTGAGCTTGCCGCATTGCGAAGGCGAGGACGGTTCGATGGTCATCGCCTGGGCGGGCTACGATCATCTTGGGTTGACGCAGGCCATCGGAACGTATTACGCCGAGGTGAAGGAGAAGGGTGGCAGCCGAGACCCGCGGCTGGCGCCGCTGTTGGCCTGCATTTTGGAACTCGTCCCCTGGCTCAAGCAGTGGCATAACGACATCGACCCGACCTACAGTCTCCGCATGGGCGACTACTACGAGTCGTTCGTTGAGGGCGAGGCCAGGGAGCTGGACATGACGGTCGGGCAGATCCGCGACTGGCAGCCGCCTAAGAATGCTCGAAGAAGGAGAAGGGGATAAGGTGCAGGAGCAGCAAGTCGTGCGGGGGGTGTCATCCGATGGCGGCAGTCCCCACCGGTCCTGTGCCGGCGGGGACAACGACGATGAGCGAGAATCTGATTTAAGAATACGGCCACAAGACAGTCGTCGAATTCCGCAATCACCCGCGAGAATTCAAAAAGCCGGCCAATGAGGGTCGTCGTGAGCACACACAACGTCGTCGGTTGCGGGGTTCGTCTTGCGCACGATCATCGTTTGCCCAAGGGCACGGCAGAAGTGCTGGCTCTCCCGGCCATTCATCGTATACATCACCGGGATTCCGGCGCTTTCCAGGGCGATCAAATAGTCACCGACGGTAAGGCAAGGATCGCGCTGTTCAACTGCCGAACCGTCGCCGGTTGATTCGATGAACTCTGCCGTGCGATTGATCTCGGCGCTGCGAGACGGCGGAACCGTTCGCGAGAGATAATCTCGGATTTGCGACACAGCCTCCGAGCGTTCTGCGAGGAAGACCGCAATTCCACACGACTGCGCCACCTGGCTGCAACGGTCGCTGCCGAAGTCGAAATTTCCCGATTTTTTCTGCCGGACGGGTTGACGACCGCACGCACAACCCGAGGCAGAAACCACGTGGTCCACAAGCTGGTCGAACTCGTCCAGACCGCCTCGCAGCAGTGACTTGAGGAAGAGTCGAGCTCTCTCTGCGCGGTCCTCCGCGGAGCAGTTCTCGAAAACGGTGAACAACGTCTCCAGGCATATTCGCCGCTTTCGGTCCTGCTGTTGCGGAAGGACGTCAAGAACGTGCCGCTGAACAGCCTCGACCGTGCGCAACCGGTTCAATAGCTTCAGCAGGTACTGGGCCTCCTTGAGAAATCGCCGCCGGAATTCCTGGCGGACGACAAGACCCGTGATGGCCAGTTCGAATTCAACAAGCCGCTCCCGAATTCGGCGCTTGATCTCCGGACCGTGGACGAACCGGGCAATCATGATCGATGTGTCGAGAAATACTGCCGCGTGTTCCGGCATGGCGCTCAATCACCCAGGGCGGAAACGGCCTTCCATGGATCCAGTCCGGTTTCGCGCAGAATCATTCGCACGTGGATGACGTCTTCAGGATCGACAGCGCCGCCGGCGAGGTGGTCCACGACGACTCGCCGCACCGCTTCGCACTGCGAAGCTCGAAACCGTTCGAACTCTTCTTGAGCGAGTGCTGACTGGAGGAAGTTGAGGACTTCGGCCCACTCCTCCTCACGCACGCCCCGGAGGCTCCATAGGGCCTGCAACTCGTCGGAGAGCTCGCTGCCGGCAATGGCCTGCTCCATGGGCTCCGCTCGGCCGCACGAATCGATAAGGCGGGCAGCAAGATCTTTCGTACGTGCGAGATGCTCGCGCAGCGCGTACCGGTCCTCCCGCTCTGCGTCAGCTCGCATCCGGTCTTTGGGGCGTCCCGCGCCCGGCAGCATCTGCCGGGCGGCCCGGTCCACTGCCGACTTCTCACGAGGCACGTCGTACGCCAGGCAGCGCGCGTCGCTCAGATGCGTATTGCGAACCCAGGTAGCAACCGAGCAGTTCGCTCCTGAAAAGCCGATGTTGTCACCGGTGAATTCATCGTTCATGGTTTCTTCGCCAAAATGCGCCCCAGGTTGTTCACGATATCCGCGTAGCTTGACTCAACAAATCGGTAGGGCTCGACGACGGCAGGTTCTTCCGCATACGCGTCAACGTCAATCATCGCCGCGTGTTCCGGGCTGCGGTGCATCCGCGCCTTGACGCGTTGCTGTTCCAGGAGGAACTGGCGCTGCTTTTCAGGAAGATCGCGAGGACGCACGTTGAGAATCTCCTCGCCGATTCTGAGTTGGGCCTGCCGTTCCACCCCGCTGAACGCAATCCGGTATTTCCGGTCGTCTGACGCGAGCACGACGGCGACGCTGGCCGCTTCGATCTGGCCACCCCATGAGGTAGCAATCGCGCCGGAAACGGAAAAACACTCAAGTCCCCTCAGCCACTGCTCACTCTCCTGCTGCGTCGCAGCCGGAAACAGAAACCACGCGCGGAATCCAATTCGCGAAAACTCCTGAAGGCCCAACTGGTCGAGCACCACGGCCGAGACATCCTCGGTCTGGCGGGCAAATTGTTCAACATCATCCGGGCCGAGCGGATCTTCCCCGAGGGGCCGCTCCAGCGCAAGGTCAAGCTTCCGGCCGCTGAAGTGGAATTGGCACGAATTCGCAAAGCTGACCAGCGGAGCAGACTGAGGATTCGGATGGTCGGAAAGTAGCGTCCATTCGGGATAATCCTTCAGAATCGCGTTCACCGTTCGCCCGCAACGGTCCAGATAGGTCATCCCGTACCGGTAGCGCAGCTCAAATACGATCTTGTGGAGGATCGCTTCTTTTCCTCGAACAGGACTCAACGAAGGCCAATGTGGCATGGGCTCCTCAGGTCTTGAATGCCGTGCCGTAGATTTTACTTCGAAACTTGGATGTATTCAACCCCCCCTCTCGCGACGGACAGCGGCGAGGAGAGCTCGACGTGCGCAAGGCACGCTGGATCAGCTTCCCGAAGTGCGCGGGCGAGGGCCCAAGCGACGTCGTTGCCTGGACGGGCTGCCACCATCGCCACCTAGCCGAGGCAGTGGGCAGGCATTATGCTGAGGTTAAAGAGAGGGCGGAACCCGAGGCCCGCGGCATATGTACCGCTCTTGGCGGGCATCCTGGAACTCGTGCCCTGGCTCAAGGCTACTTGGTTCCGGGAACTCGTGGTACGGCAGGCACGCAGGACCAAAGACGAAATGCTTCGCCTTTTCGGTGAGGCCAAAGCCGCACCCAGCGCGAATCACCTGGAGATGTTCGCTGCGGCGCTGGAGGACGCGAAGGGAAGAGAGGAGTGAAATCGCCCATGACGCTCATCCGAGACTTGATCGACATCCCCCCGGTTGTCCACCGGGGCGATTTCGTCCTCAAGCTGACCGAGGGCGTGGCCAAGCCCGCGGAGACGGTGAAGAACTATGTGGTCACCCCGGAACTGGTCAAGAACTTTGAGGATGCGCTGGCATTCATCAAGGGCGCCTTGGAAGCCAACACGAGCAAGGCGTGCTATCTGCACGGGAGTTTCGGCAGCGGCAAGAGCCATTTCATGGCGGTCCTGAACCTGGCCCTTGAGCAGGATGTGCATGCCCGGAGCATCCCGGAACTGGCCTCGGCCATCGACAAGGCCAATGCGTGGACGGCGGGCCGAAAATTCCTGCTGGTTCCCTATCACATGATCGGTGCCCGCAACATGGAGGCCGGCATCCTGGGAGGCTATGCGGAATATATTCGCCGTGTCCACCCAGAGGCCCCGGTGCCTGGCGTGTTCCTGGCCGAGGGATTGTTTGCCGATGCCCAGAACCTTCGCCGCTCGATGGGCGATGCCGCATTTTTTGCCAAGCTGAGCGAAGGGGCCGAAGGAGAAAGCGACTGGGGACAACTCGATGCCGCCTGGGATGCCGAGCGATTCGAGACGGCCATCAACTCACCACCCGGTCCGGACTCAGAGGACCGTATTCAACTGGTGGGCAAGCTGGTCAAGACGTTTTTCACTTCGTACCAGGATGTCGCCCGGACGCAGGAAGAAGCCTACATTCCGCTGGACGACGGCCTTTCGGTGATCAGCAAGCACGCCAAGAGCTTGGGCTACGATGCGGTGATCCTGTTCCTGGACGAACTGGTTCTCTGGCTGGCGAGCCACGCGGCGCGGCTGGACTTCATGCACCAGGAAGGTCAGAAGCTGGCCAAGCTGGTCGAGGCCCAGCGAGCCGACCGGCCGATCCCGCTGGTGAGCTTTGTGGCCCGGCAGAGAGATCTGGCCGACCTGGTGGGCGATAATATCACCGGTTCGGAAAAGCTCAACTTCAGCGATGCCCTGCGGCATTGGGAGGGGCGTTTCCACAAGATCACCCTGGAGGACCGCAACCTGCCCGCGATCGCCGAGATACGGGTCCTGAAGCCCAAAGATGACGCGGCCAAGGAAGAGCTTGATGACGCCTTTGAACAGTCGACCAAGGTCCGGCAGGACGTGATGAACGCGCTGCTGACGACCAAGTACGACCGGGACATCTTCCGAAAGGTGTATCCCTTCAGCCCGGCCTTGGTCGATACGCTGATCGGCGTTTCCAGCGTGCTCCAGCGGGAACGGACGGCCTTGAAGGTGATGATGCTGCTTTTGGTCGCGCAGCGAGAGACGCTGAAGGTGGGCGACATCGTGCCCGTGGGCGATCTGTTCGACGTCATTGCGCACGGCGACGAGGCGTTCAGCCAAGACATGGCGCTTCAGTTCGAGAACGCGAAACGGCTCTATCACCAGAAGCTTTTGCCGCTTTTGGAAAAGCAGCACAATATCCGACAGGGAGACGTCGAGGCCCTGCCGTACTCCGATCCGCGGCGAGTTGCCTTCCGGGCCGACGACCGGCTGGTGAAGACGCTGCTGCTGGCCGCGTTGGTGCCGGGCGTGGAGTCGCTCAAGGGGTTGAACGCCAATCGCCTGGCCGCGTTGAACCACGGTACGATCAAGGTGCCGCCCGGAGGCACCGAGGGGGCCTTGGTGCTCCAGCGATGCAAGGCGTGGGCCTCCGAGGTGGGCGAGATCAAAGTCGGCGACGAGGCGGCGAATCCGTCGATCCGCGTTCAGCTCACGGGTGTGGACACCGAGCGGATCATCGAGCAGGCCCGCCGCGAGGACAATCACGGCAACCAGGTGCGGCTGGTCCGCCAGATGATTTTCGAACAGATGGGCGTCGACAATCGCGACGAGTTCTTTCTCACCCATGAGTTCACCTGGCGGAATACGGAGCGGACTTGCGAAGTCATCTTTGGCAACATTCGCAGTCTGCCCGATTCTTCGCTGGAATCCGGGGGCAATGATTGGAAGCTGGTGATCGACTTCCCGTTCGACGAACCAGGGCACTCGCCGCAGGACGACGTCGCCCGGCTCCAGAAGTTTCGCGAGGATTACTCCGGTGGCACCCGGACCCTGGCATGGATTCCCGCGTTTCTTCGCCCGAACACGCGCAGCGACCTGGGGCTGCTGGTGATCCTGGAGCATATTCTTACCGGCGAGCGGTTTGACGGATACGCGAGCATTCTTCCTTTCCAGGATCGGCCCGTGGCCAAGGCCCTGCTGGAAAACCAGCGGAGCCAATTGCGGCAGCGGGTGCTCCATCACCTGGAGGTGGCCTACGGGATCGATCGGCAATCGACCGATTCGATCGACACCGCCCACGAGCTGAGCGAGCAGTTTCAGTCGCTCTGGCCGGCGTTCGACCCGCAGCCGCCGGTGGCCGTGAACCTGAAGGACGCCATGCAGCACCTTTTGGAGCAGGCCCTGGAGCATCAGTACCCGGCGCATCCGAAATTCGAGGCGCCGCCCAAGGGAGCTAACCTGAAGAAGGTCTACGAGGAAGTTCAGAAGGCGACCGAGGCCACGGACGGCCGTATCGAGGTCGACAAGGCCCTACGGCCGCTGATGCGGGCGATCGCCAACCCGCTTCTGCTGGGCGAGATGCATGAAACGCACTTCGTGCTGGGCCAATATTGGAAGAACCACTTCAACCCAAAGATCGTCGAGGCGGGCGGCACGGCGTCGGTCGGTCAGTTGCGGAACTGGATGGATCTGCCGCGGCCGAGGGGGCTGCCCAAGCCGGTTCAGAACCTCGTCATCCTGATCTTTGCGGAGCAGACGACCCGGAGCTTCTATCTGCATTCCGCCCCGGCCGAAGCCACGCTCACGACGATGTCGGACCAGATGGAACTGAAGCCCTGGATCGGCCCGCCGGACGAAAAATGGAAGCTCGCGGTTCAGCGCGCGGGCAGCATCTTCGGCTTGACACCCTCGCCTCTTCTGAACGAGGCCAACGTGACGGAACTGGGCCTGGGCACAAAGAAAATGGCCGAAGGCGCCCAGGCCGCCTGCCGGAATTTGTGTCGCGCGCTGCGGGACCGACTGGACAAAATGGGGCTGACCGTTGCCGAAGCGCCGCGGCTGAAGACGGCGACGGCGGTGTTGAGCCTGGTCGATCGACTGATCCTGTGCCACCAGAACGACGTCGTCCTGGCGATCGCCGACGCCGAGTGTGTCAGTTCGGAGGCGGCGATGGGCAAGAGCCTCAAGAGTGCGGGGGAACTGGTAGAGCGGTTGGACGCCACGACCTGGAGCATTTTTGACGACGTCGTGCAGTTGCCCGACGAGTACCAGGCGCGAGCGAAAGAAATTCGCGATACGGTCTGCGAGGCGCTCCAGGCTGACGAATACGCGGTCGCATTGGCATCGACACTACGGGACGCGCAGGGAAGGGCCGTTCGGTTGCTCGCGGAGGCGGCAAAGAGCAAGAAGCCGCCGAAGCCGGAACCGGATCCCGATCTCAGGCCCGGGCCAGGTCCCACAATTGCCCCGCCACAACCGGGCATAAGGCTCATCAGTGAAGGCAGCCGGGACGACCTCACGGCCGACAAGGCTGAACCCGTTTTGGCACAGATCCAAAAGGACTTGAAGGCGAAGCCCAGCCGCAGATTGTCGATCTCTTGGCGTATTGACGAGGAGGGAAGTGAATATGGCAGCACCGGCTCCTACCTTTGGTCAGATTCGCGCCCAGGTGACCAATATCCGAAGGCACGCGGACAACGCTCGAGTGTTCGGGATCCACGCCAAGGGTCGCTGGGCGGGACAGTCGCCGCAGAAGTTCGGCGAAGAGACCTACCACATCGCGCAGTGCGATTCGATGCTGGCGATGCGGGTGGCGCTGCAGGAGGAGACACCCGAAGGCGTGCTCAAGGTGCTCGTGACCACGCTCTCGCCCGAAGAGATCGACCTGGACGTCCGTGTCCGGCTGGCACGGCGGAAATGCTACCCGATCGACAATTGGCAGATCGTCAAGGAGCTGTTCCAGGCCCGGCATATCGATCCGCGGGTGAACGAGCACCCTTGGATGGCAGAACGCCTGGTAGAGCTTGCGCCGATCCAAGGGTATTCCCCGGTTCCGAGCGGAGTGTTGGACGCCGAGACCGTGTGGGCAATCTTGCTCGAACGGCAGGTGGGGATGTCGATCGCGCGCCCCGACCTGGTCGACCTGTTGAAGTGGTCGATGGACGAAGAGAGCTGCCGGCGATACCGCGAGTCTCACGAGAGCTTCCGCGAAGCCGCCAGGCAGTGGCTCGCGGCGTCGGCGGGCAGCGCTGCCGAGGCAGTGCTGGAGTGCGCCGGCGTGAACCAGCAGGCAGGCGCCCTAGCGGTGGGCCTGGCCCTGGCCGTGGTGTACCACGACCAAGCGCGCGGCAAGCTGGATCGGGCCGCCGGCCGGATGGAGAAGTACGTCGGGAGTGCCAAACTCAACGAAATGATCGCCCAGCGGTGGGCGGCGGCGGCAACGGAAGTCGTGCGGTTGCACCTTCCCGAATCGAAGACCCGAGTCGAATGGCTCCAGCGAGCCGACCAGATCCTGGAAGCGGTGGAGGCGGTCGATTACGCGCATCTCAGCAGCACGTCGCCCAGAGGGTTCGAGCAACGATTGGGCCGCTACGGAAAGACGTTGAAAGCGGCCCTCGGGAGTCACGTCTCGGAGGTTCCGCCGGCAGTGACGGAAGCGTATCGCGAAGTGGTCGAGCATGAACAGGCTCGCTGGCAACGGCAGACCCGCCGCCTGCAACGGGTGGAAATGTCGGCACGATTGCTTCGTTGGCTGATCGGCTATCGAGACGCCGGCGCCGCCGATGCTGCCTCGCTAGCCGAAGCGGCTCAGCGACACGCTCTGTGGGGCAGCTACGTGGACTGGGCGCGGAACACGCTGTTGGGCGGCGAGCCCCGGCGGGAGCTTGCCGATGCCTACAGTCAAATGTTCGCCAAGGTGCGAGAAATTCGCGAAAAGCAGAATCTGAGATTCGCCACGCTTCTTCGGGATTGGATCGCGGCGGGTTCCCGACCCGACGGGGTGATTCCCATCGAGCGGACACTCGACGAGGTCGTCGCTCCGCTGGCCAGCCAGTTGCCCGTGCTGCTGTTGGTGATCGACGGCATGAGCTTCGCGGTTTTCCGCGAGCTGGTTCAGGATCTGACGCGTCAGGATTGGTTCGAAATTCGTCGGGACGACCACGACGGAGTTTGGCCAGGCATCGCCGCATTGCCCTCGGTCACCGAAGTGTGTCGCACGAGCTTGTTGTGCGGGCGCTTGCGGCAAGGGCAGGCAAGCGATGAACGCGCGGGCTTTGCAGAACACTCGGCGCTGGTTCGTGCGTGCAAGACAAATCCGCCGCCGGTGCTGTTCCACAAGGATGCGCTGCAGAGCGGCGAGGAGACGGCCTTGGCGGCTGGGGTGATCGAAGAAATTTCCTCCGTCCGGCGTCGGATCGTCGGCGTGGTGATCAATGCGGTGGACGACCACCTCCTGAAGGGCGACCAGTTGGATGTTCGTTGGAGCGGTGAAGAAATCAAGGTGCTGCCCATGCTCTTGCACGAAGCCCGTGCCGCGGGGCGACTCGTCATCCTGGTGAGCGACCACGGGCATGTTCTCGACCACCAGACGCAGCAGCGCCGGCAGGGCCAGGACTCGAGCGATCGCTGGCGTCCGAGCGACGGCGCTGCCGCAGAGGATGAAATCCTGTTGGCCGGCGACCGGATCGTCATGCCGGCCGATCAGCGCCTGATCGCTCCGTGGAGCGAGAGAGTTCGCTACAGCATGAAGAAGAACGGTTACCATGGCGGAGTGACGATGCAGGAGGTGGTGATCCCCATCGCGGTGCTGTCCGCTCGGCACGATTTGCCGGAGGGTTGGAGCGAACCGCCCGTGGATACACCCGCCTGGTGGTTCACGCCGCTGGAAGACCCGGTGCCGATGAGCGTGGAACCGCCGGCGCCGAAGAAACGAGCGCCGCGAAAGAAGCCGGCAGGGATGCTCTTTGACCTCGACCGGGAGGAGACTCCGGCCGCGGAACCGGCAGCGGCGGCGACGGTAGCCGGGTCGCCGACCGGTCCCGCCTGGCTCGGTGAGCTGTTCGCCTCGCCCGTGTTTGCTGAGCAGAAGCGGCTTGGCGGGCGTATTCCCCCCTCGGATGATTCGATTCGGAAACTGCTGTTGTCGCTTACGGAGCAAGGCGGGAAGCTGACCTCCGCGGCATTGGCCGTGAAGATGCAACAGCCGGCTTTCCGCCTGCCTGGTCTGGTGGCTGCGATTCAGCGGATCTTGAACGTCGAGGGGTATCCGATTCTCACTCGGGATGAGGCATCGGATACGGTTCAACTCAACCGCGAACTGCTGTGGCGGCAGTTTGATATAGAGGGCGGGGAATGAGCCGCATTTGCTGGAGCCGGCGATGTTCTTCGTCCCCACCGGCCCTGAGCCGGTGGGATGGGGTTTGGAAACAACGGTGGACCGACCGATGTTTTTCGTCCTCACCGGCCCCGAGCCGGTGGGATGGGGTTTGGAAACTACGCTGGACGCACCGATGTTCTTCGTCCCCACCGGCCCCGAGCCGGTGGGACGGGTTTGGAAACTACGGTGGACGCACCGATGTTCTTCGTCCCCACCGGCCCTGAGCCGGTGGGACGGGGTTTGGAAACTACGGTGGGCACACCGATGTTTTTCGTCCCCACCGGCCCTGAGCCGGTGGAACGGGGTTTGGAAACTACGCTGGACGCACCGATGTTTTTCGTCCCCACCGGCCCTGAGCCGGTGGAACGGGGTTTGGAAACTACGCTGGACGCACCGATGTTCTTCGTCCCCACCGGCCCCGAGCCGGTGGGACGGGGTTTGGAAACTACGGTGGACGCACCGATGTTCTTCGTCCCCACCGGCCCTGAGCCGGTGGGACGGGGTTTGGAAACTACGCTGGACGCACCGATGTTCTTCGTCCCCACCGGCCCTGAGCCGGTGGGACGGGGTTTGGAGACTACGCTGGACGCACCCGATGTTCTTCGTCCCCACCGGCCCTGAGCCGGTGGGACGGGGTTTGGAAACTACGGGCAAGCAAAGAAGTCGTGCTCGCGCGCTCGGTAGTTGCCAAACCTGGTTTCCACCGGCACGGGGCCGGTGGGGAAAGATTGTTGCGCGATGGGCCGGTGGTAGTTGCCAAACCTGGTTTCCACCGGCACGCGGCCGGTGGGGAAAGATTGTTGCGCGATGGGCCGGTGGTAGTTGCCAAACCTGGTTTCCACCGGCACGGGGCCGGTGGGGAACGATTGCTGCGCGATGGCCCGCTGGTAGTTGCCAAACCTGTTTCCCACCGGCACGCGGCCGGTGGGGAACGATTGCTGCGCGATGGCCCGCTGGTAGTTGCCAAACCTGTTTCCCACCGGCACGCGGCCGGTGGGGAACGATTGCTGCGCGATGGCCCGCTGGTAGTTGCCAACCTGTTCCCACCGGCACGCGGCCGGTGGGGAACGATTGCCGCGCGATGGCCCGCTGGTAGTTGCCAGCCCTGTTTCCCACCGGCACGCGGCCGGTGGGGAACGATTGCCGCGCGATGGCCCGCTGGTAGTTGCCAAACCTGTTTTCCACCGGCACGGGGCCGGTGGGGAGTGAGATAGTGTCTATGTCGATCAGCCCGCAACGACGCCACGAAATTATCGACGCTTTGCGCCGGGGCACCGTTCCCAGCCACAGCTTGGATGCGTTTGCCACGGGCCTTGAACGGTTCGAGGGCACGATTGATCAGGAAATTCAGAGCGTGAAGGCAGGTGGCAGTGTTTTCAAAGCGGTTCGAGGGGAGTATGGTTGCGGGAAGACCTTTCTCGCTCGCTGGCTTGCGGAACGAGCAAAGAAGATCGGGTTTGCCACGTCCGAAGTCCAGGTGTCGGAGACGGAGACTCCGTTGCATCGCCTGGAAACCGTCTACCGCCGGCTGATGGAGCGATTGGCCACGGCCGATACGCCGCAGGGCGCTTTGCGAAATGTCCTCGATGGATGGTTCTATACACTGGAAGAAGATGTCCTCGCCGAGGGCACCATTGACCCGAACGACAACAGGCGGCTGCTGGAGAGGACGGGCGAGCTATTGGAGCAACGTCTGGCGGCAGTCACGGCCAAGGCCCCCATGTTTAGTGCAGCCCTGCGTGGATACCGCCAGGCCCAGACGACAGGCGATACGGCCATCGCAGACGGCATTGCAGCCTGGCTTGCCGGGCAGCCGAACGTGGCTGCCGGTGCAAAACGAGCCGCGGGGGTCAAGGGCGATATCGATCACTTTGGCGCCCTGAACTTCTTGCAGGGCCTGCTCACGGTGCTTCGCGATTCCGGCCACGCGGGACTCCTGATCATTTTGGACGAAGTGGAAACAATTCAGCGGGTTCGCGGAGACGTCCGCGACAAGAGCCTCAACGCGCTGCGGCAGTTGATCGATGAAGTCGATGCGGGCAGGTTTCCGGGGCTTTATCTTCTGATTACCGGCACACCGGCCTTTTTCGACGGACCCCAAGGCGCCCAGCGGCTTGAACCGCTAGCCCAGCGGCTCCACGTGGACTTCAACACCGACCCGCGGTTCGACAATCCGCGGGCCGTGCAGATCCGGCTGCCGGCGTTCGACCTGGAACGATTGGTCAAGGTCGGCGGCAAAGTCCGGGACATCTTTCACCAACACGCCGAGGCACCCCAGCGGATTGCCACGCTTTGCGACGACCAATATGTCCGGGAACTTGCTACGGCCGTGACGGGCAAGCTCGGTGGGAAGATCGGTGTCGCCCCGCGGATCTTCTTGAAGAAGCTCGTCGCCGACGTCCTGGACCGGGTCGACCAGCATCCGGAATTCGACCCCCGACAGCATTATGCTCTGACGATCGCCGAGACGGAGCTGACGGCGGTGGAGCGGCAGGCGATGGGGGCGTCGAACGTCGATGAAATCGAATTGGATATGTAGGCGGAGTGACGAATGACTAATGACTAATGACGACTGACAACTGACAACTGACAATGTCCGCGTTCGACCTCCTGCACCCCGCCGTTCAGCACCACGTCGTCAACAGCTTGGGCTGGCGGCAATTGCGTCCTTTTCAGGAGGCGGTCATCCCGACCATTCTGGCCGGGAAGCACATGATCGTGCTCGCGCCGACGGCGGGCGGGAAAACGGAAGCCGCCTTCTTGCCGATCGCTTCGCGGATGCTTTCCGAGAGCTGGGCAGGGCTAAGCGTGCTCTACATCTGCCCAATCCGAGCTTTGCTCAACAACCTCGACGTCCGCCTGCAGCGATACTGCACGCTTCTGGGCCGGCGATCGGCGCTGTGGCACGGCGACGTGAAGACCACCGCGCGGCGGCATATCCTGCGAGACCCGCCGGACTGTCTGCTCACCACGCCCGAGTCGCTGGAGGTGATGCTCGTCTCGCCGAACGTCGACGCCCGAAGCCTGTTTTCCGGGCTGCGGGCGGTGATCGTCGACGAGATCCACGCCTTCGCCGGCGACGACCGGGGCTGGCATCTCCTCTCGGTGCTCGAGCGGATCACGCGGATCGCCGGCCGGGAATTGCAGCGGATCGGGCTCTCGGCGACGGTGGGAAATCCTGAACTCTTGATCGACTGGTTGGCGGCAAGCTGTTCCGGACCCCGCACCATCTATCGGCCAGCCGATGCAGCCAGCATGGACGCTGAGGTCCAACTCGACTTCGTTGGGTCGCTGTCGAACGCGGCGGTGGTCATTTCGCGACTGCACCGGGGCGAAAAGCGCCTGGTCTTTGTCGATAGCCGGGCCCGAGCAGAGGAACTCGGTGCCGAACTCCGCCAGATAGGGACGACAGCCTTCGTAACGCACAGCTCCTTGAGCCAGGAACAGCGCCGACAAGCAGAAGATGCCTTTGCCAACCGGGACGACTGCGTGATTGTGGCCACGAGCGTCCTGGAGCTGGGCATCGACGTGGGCGACCTCGACCGGGTAATCCAGATCGACAGCCCGACCACGGTCTCCAGTTTCCTTCAGCGCATGGGACGCACGGGGCGGCGGCCTGGATCGAGACGCAATTGTTTGTTTCTGGCCACGCGGGACGAGGCCCTCGTGCAGGCGGCCGGCCTGATCGACCTCTGGGCCGAAGGCTACGTGGAGCCGATCCAGCCGCCGCCGGAACCCTACCACGTCCTGGCCCAGCAACTGATGGCCCTGGTGCTGCAGGAGCAGGGCATCGGCAGGCACACCTGGTTGGAGTGGGTCCGCGGCGTGCCGGCCTTTGCCGCGATGCCGCCGCAGCAAGTTCGGGAAGTCGTCGACTGGATGCTCCAGCAGGGAATCCTCTGGGAAGAGGAAGGTATCCTCGGCATTGGCCGAAAAGGCGAGGAAACCTACGGCCGCCGCCACTTCCTGGAGCTGCTTTCGGTGTTCCTCTCTCCACCGTTGTTCGGAGTTCTGCACGGCCGAAGAGAGTTGGGATTCGTCGATGAGCTGACGTTCCTGGGCAAACAGGATGGCCCGCGGGTGTTGCTGTTGGGCGGTCGCGCGTGGCGGGTGGTCCACATCGACTGGCAGCGGCGCATCGCCCACGTGGAGCCATCCGAGGAGCGCGGCCGAACGCGATGGAAAGGGACGGGCCCGGGGCTCTCGTTTCGGCTCTGCCAGGCCATCAAGCGGGTCCTGGCGGGCGACGATTCGCGGGCGTGGTGGTCCCGGCGGGCAAAGGACCAGATCCATGAGATCCGAGCCCAGTTTCCTTGGATTCGGGCCGAGGGGACCGCACTCGTATCGAACCAAGACAACGGTGTCGCCTGGTGGACCTTTGCCGGGCAGAGGACCAACGCGAGCCTGGCGCCGGTACTGGCCGAGGCGAGCAAGGGCAGCCTCGTCAGTGAAGATTTCACGCTCGTCTATGAGAATCCGATACCCGTCGAAGTCGTTGAACGAGCGATCGCGAAGTTGCGAGATCGCGATAGCAGCGAGTTCCTGCCCAACATCGATCCCGAGGCCGTCGAGGGGCTGAAGTTTTCGGCATGTCTGCCGATGGAACTTGCGGTCCAGGCCCTGCGGACAAGGTCCCAGGACCGCGCGGGGCTGGCCCACATATTACGGGAAAAAACCATGGTCTATTCATGGATGGGCCAAGAAGGAGGATCGTCGAAATGATTTGGCAACTTACGCTGTTTGCCGTCGCGGTTGTGCCTGCTGTTGCTTCCGCGGAGATCGTGCTTGAGTCGGGTCAGCTCCGCCTTGCGATCGAAGAAGATGGCACGGTCAAGAGCCTGGCTTCAATACCCGACGGAATTGAGTATCTTGCCCCGGGGCCGCCGCGCCCGCTGGCAGTCGTCTACCGCGGCGGCCGTGCGGTGCCGCTCGCCGAGGGCAAGTATGCGGCAGTCACCGACCGCTGGCAGTGGCGTGGCGGTTTGCAGTTCGCCGCCACGCGAGTGTCCAGACGCGGCGACACGCTGACGATTGAATTCGGCGATGCCGACGTAACGGCTCACCTCGGTGTACGTTGCACGGAAGAGTATACGGCACTGGAGTTGCTGAGCGTCGAGGGAGGAGCCGTCGACCGCATCGAGTTGGTGCGTCTGAAGGTCCGCAAGTTGCCCCGGTTTGGCCAATGGGCCAACGTCGCCCGTGACGATCGTTTTGGAATCTGTCTCTGCGCCGGGAATCTTCAGACCAATGCTGAAGTCTGGCGGCAGGACGATGCGATCCAAATGACCGCCGCGGCCGAGGCGGCCGTCGGGTTCCGCGGCGCCACGGCCGTTCTCTTTGGATGCGGTGCGACCAAGGAGGAGTTTCTCGACCGCATGGCGAAGGTGGAACGCGATTTCCAGCTTCCCGCCGGGGCCAAGTCGCGCCGATCGCCACTGCAGAGGTTATCCTATTTCTGGGCGAGCCGACCGACGCCGGAGAACATCGAAGAGTATATCCTCTGGGCCAAGCGGGGCGGTTTTCGCGTCCTTCTGTTCTCCTACACCGCTTTCTCCAAAGGCCCGGGACATTTCGAGTGGAACGAAAGCTATCCCAACGGTATGGCGGACCTGACGCGGGTGACCGACGCGATCCGCCGGGCAGGCTTGCAGCCGGGATTGCACATCCACTATAGCAAGGCCGGCAAGCGGGACCCCTACGTTACCCCGGCGCCCGACGACCGCCTGCACAAGGTCCGCACCTTCACGTTGGCTGCCGACGTCGAACCTGACGTCTCGACAATTCCCGTCTTGGAAGATCCCGCCGGTTGCACGCTCGACGACGGCCGCCGTCTGCTCAAACTCGGCAAGGAACTGGTCGAGTACCAGGCATTTGCCGCCCAGCCGCCCTACGAGTTTCGCGGATGCCGGCGAGGTCAACTGGATTCGCTTGCGGGCCGGCATGTCGAAGGCAGCGAGGCAGCGCTGTTGGACGTCGATACCTGGCCGGCCTTCATCCGGCTCGACCAGGAGACCGACGTGCAGGACGAAGTGGCCGGCCGCATCGCGGAGATCTACCGCCGAACCGGCCCCTACGCCATGGTCTACTTCGATGGGGCGGAGGACGTGCATGAGCCGTTCTGGCACCACGTTGCTTCCGCGCAGCACCGGGTGTTTCGCCTGCTCGACCCGCCGCCCGCGGTCTGCGAATCGGCCCACTATACGCACCTGAGTTGGCACATGATCACCCGCAGCAACGCGTACGACGTGGTCGCCCCGTCCGAGGGCATGAAGGACTTTTGCCGCCTGATGCCTTGCCCCACGGCGGCCGCGCGCGAGCTGGACTTCTCGCGGATCCAGTTCGGGTGGCTTGGCCGGTTCGGGCGGAGCAAGGCGGGCTGCGCGGGGCCCGACGTGTTCGAATACATCGCCAGCCGCGCAGCCGCATGGGACTGCCCGATCTCGCTGCACGCCAGCCTGGAAGAGATTGGGGCCAATCCCAGGGCCGACGACTGCCTCGCCGCGATCAAGACCTGGGAGGACGCGAGGCTCGGCGGCCATTTGTCGGACGCGGACCGCGAGATTCTCAAGAACGTCGCGCCGGCCGACGCCCACTATGTATCCTGCTACCAGCAGCGCGATACCTACCAGCGATCGCGCGAAGGCCGCGGGCTGACCGATGCCCAGCGGCGAATTCTTGCCGATCGCCGCGAGCACCACCTGCTGTTGGACGAGCAGGGTCGCTATGAGCTGGTCCAGATCGAACCGGTGCCGCTGAGCGATGATGCGATCAAGGGATACCTGTTTCGCCGGAAGGGCTCGCCGGAAGACACGTATGTCCTTGCCTGGGCGGCAGAAGGCCAAGTCGCGCTACGCCTGCCGATGGCGGAAGATCGCCTGGTGGTCATGCGGCCGTTCGGAAGGAAAGAGCCGGTTCGCCGCAGCGGTGGAGCGTATGAAATCGTGGTTGGTCCGCGAGTCTATCTTGTTTTCCGAGGCACTAGTCCAGACGCCGTCCGTGAGATCCTGCGACGGTCGACGTAAGCGGCTCCTGTTTTTGTCCCACATCGTCATCCGTTCCCCGGCTTTGCCATCCGTGCTATAAGAATGAACGACAGACAAACTAGCACGGATGGCAAGGCCGGGGCACGGCTGAAGAGGATCAACGAGAAAGGCAACAGGCGCATGGACCTGATTTACCGCGAGGAAACCGAGCAGCTTATCTGTGGATTCTTCATCGTCCAAAACGAAGTGGGGTTGGGGCGGCACGAAGAGGCTTACCATCAGGCTTATAACATCTGGGTGGCCGAACAGGCTCTGCCGGTTTTGAGCAAGCCGGCCGTGCCGCTGCTGGTTGCCGGGCGAGAGGCGACTGTTCTATACCCGGACTTCGTCGCCTGGAATGAGATTATCGTGGAAATGAAATCCTTGCCGCGGCTTTTGGGGCCGTCCGAGGAGTTGCAGTTGTTTGACTACCTGCGGGCTCGCGATGGCCGGCTGGGCCTGCTGGTCAACATGGGCCTGGACCGCGTGCATGTGGAACGTCGAGTCTACGATCCGCCGCAGACACACCTGTCGGAGGATTGGTCGCACTGGGCAACCGAGATCGCCGGGCAAGACCGTGAGATCGGGGTAGAAATCCGCAACGCACTACGACTCGTCTACGGTTCGCATCACACCGGCTACAGCCTTGCCGTTACAGAGAAGCTGGTGCTGTGCTCGCTGGCAGCGGCCGGCCTGACGGTTCTGGTTCGCCCGCTGGCGAAGGCAACTTTCCGTCAGCACGTGGTGCATGAAAGCGCGCTGGAGTGCTTCGTCATCGAAGATCGATTTGTGCTGACGTTGACTGCGCAGTTCAACAACAATGAATTCAACAAGAGCCTGGGATTGTCATGCCTCAAGACGCTCAATCTGCCGTGGGGAGTCGCCGTCGATTTCGGACGCACGGAACTGCGGATCGATGCACTCCGGTTTCGCGGCAAGTAATCTCTTATTTCTTTCATCCGTGCCCCGGCTTTGCCATCCGTGCTATAAGAATGAACGACAGACAAAGTAGCACGGATGGCAAAGCCGGGGCACGGATGAAGAGGATGTTTCACCATCCTACCGGAAGAACAGGAATTCGGGCTTTCGTCAGTGACCTTTCATTGCATCCACCCGGCCGGCGTGCTACCCTGAATGGCGTCTTCTGTCATCCTGCCAAATGATCGCTGCCCACCCTCACGGAGCACCCCTTCGATGAAGCTGCCTGATTTGGTTATCGCCCTGTTGCTTGTTGGATCGGCGTGTCCCGGGATTGCTGCGGAAAGGGAGCTTTCACTCATCGTCAAGGCGGGCGCGCACGACCGCACGAACGTGCCGGCCGTCGCGACGGTCCAACTGCCCACGGCCCTGGCCGACGCGCGCTCGGTCGTGCTCACCGGCCCAGCAGGAGAGAAGATTGCCGGCCAACTGACTTCGCCGGACCTGTTCAACCGGGCCGTTGCGGCCGAGGGACGCGTCGTCCGGGAATTGCACTTCATCCTGCCAGGGCTGAAGCGAGGCGAATCGCTCGAACTGAAGGGCGTGATCGCGGCAAAACCGGCCGAGCCGGCCGGCTTCGCGTGGAAGCACGAGGCAGGCGAGTATGCCGAGTTGAGCTGTCAAGACCGGCCGGTGATGCGCTACATGGGAAGAGCGTTCGATGCCACATCCACCGAAAGCCAAGAACAAACCGGCAAGCCGTTTCACCACCTTTACGACCCCCGGGGCACTCGCTTTGTCACCAACGAC
Organism: Thermoguttaceae bacterium; assembly: GCA_040768665.1. Lineage (GTDB taxonomy): Bacteria > Planctomycetota > Planctomycetia > Pirellulales > Thermoguttaceae > JABWBD01. Next base: position 4,156 of record JAXGMN010000047.1, on the reverse strand, counting down.
GGCCAGGGCGGACTCTATCCGCATCACCGCGGCTTGTTCTACGCATTCAGCAAGATCAGCTACGGCGACCGGACGGGCGTCAACACGTGGGGGAGAGTCTCCGCCGGACACCAGGAGCACAAAGCAATTCTCGCAGAGGAGGCGGGGGCCGTGCTTGGACGGCATCGAGCCGCGATCGACTGGGTCAGCCCGGAGCCGACCGTGTTCGCGGCCGAGCATCGCGAGATGACGGTCTACAACGTGCCCGGCGGTTCGCTCGTCGAGTTTGCCTCGCGGCTGTCGAGCAAGGTTGGCAAGGTCAAGCTGGACGGCGATCCCCAGCATGCCGGTTTTCATTTCCGTGCCGACAAGGAGGTTGCCGAGAAGACCGCCGAGGACACCTACTACCTGCGGCCAGACGGCAAAGGCGCCTTGGGCGAGACCCGCAACTGGGACCACAAGGCCGCGATCCGGCATGCGTAAACCTGCCGTGGCTGGCGTGCAGCTTCGTCTTGGACGGGAAGCGGCACACGTGCGTCTACGTCGACCACCCGTCGAATCCCACGGAGGCCCGCTTCAGCGAACGGAACTATGGCCGGTTCGGCTCGTATTTCGAATATGAGCTCGACGAAGGCAAAGACCTCGACGTGAACTATCGCATCTGGCTTCAGGAGGGAGAGATCACACCGGAAGCGGCCAAAGCGCTGAGCATCGATTTTGTTGAACCGGTGGAAGTCGTGGTCAATCCATAAAGGAGCCTCGCCATGCGCAGCAACATGTTCTTCTCCGCGATGATGCTTGGCATCCTGATCGCCGCCGCCTCCCTCTGTCCCGCCGTCGAGTTCCCCGGTCCTGAACCGGGCGAAGCCTCTGCCCGGCTCGACGGCGACCGCCTCGTGCTGGAGAACAACGTCCTCTCGGTCGCATGGGATCTGGGGCCCGGAAAGCTCGCCTTGTCGGAGGTTGCCGACCGCATCACCGGTGCTCCTACGGTCCGCGGTCGCGACGCTTTCACGATCGTTCATGAGGCCGGTGAACGGATCGGCTCCTCCCGGCTACGTCGCATCGGCGAGCCGAACCTCGAACGCCTTGCCCCGGATCCGGCTGCCGTTCCGGCCATTCAGCGGATGCCCGGTTGGGAAGCCAGACTGCCGTTGGAATCGCACGACGGCAGAATCCGGGCGCAGTGGAAAGCCACGATTCGCGATGGGGCCAACTACGTGGTTCAGCAGTTGACGCTGGAGACGAGGGATGCAAACCACGACGTGCGGGAGGTGATTCTGCTGGACCTTGATGCTCCGCAGGCGAAAGTCGTTGGCGAGGTGGACGGATCGCCGGTGGTCGCCGGCAACCTGTTCTTCGCCGTCGAGCATCCCACGGCAACTGCCCGGATGGAAGAGGCCCGCGCGGTCTGCTCGGCACGGGTATATCGCTTGGGAGGTCAGAACGATGGCTGGTCGCGGTCGGCGGTGATCGGCGTGGTGCCGCCGGGGCAGCTTCGCCGGGGTTTTCTGCATTACCTGGAGCAGCGTCGGGCGCGGCCGTATCAGTTGTTCCTCCACTACAATTCCTGGTGGGATATTGCCTGGCCCGACCGCAAGATGAACGAACCGCAATGCCTCGACGTCATTGAGTGTTTCGGCCGCGAACTGACGGAAAAGCGGGGCGTCCGGCTCGACTCCTTCTGTTTCGACGACGGTTGGGACGATAACGAGACGCTGTGGCAGTTTCACGATGGTTTCCCGCGGGGGTTCGCGCCGCTGAAGACCGCGGCTAAGAAGTACGGCGCGTCGCTTGGCGTTTGGCTTTCGCCCTGGGGTGGCTACGCGCAGGCGAAGAAGGAGCGGATCGAGTACGGCAAGACGCAGGGCTTCGAAACGAATGCTCGTGGATTCTCGCTCGACGGCCCCAAGTACCGGGCTCGTTATCGGGACATCTGCGTCGAGATGATCGAGAAATACGGCGTAAACTTCTTCAAGTTCGACGGGATCGCCCAGGGAATCGACTCGCCGGGCGCAGGGGCGGAGTTTTCTCCGGATGTGGAATCGCTGCTGGAGTTGATCGTGGAACTCCGCCGGCACCGCGGCGACGTTTTCGTGAGCAACACGACGGGCACATGGCCGTCGCCCTGGTGGCTTCTCTACGGCGATTCGATCTGGCGGAATGGGCACGACTGGAACGTCCACGGGGCCGGCCCGGAACGCCAGCAATGGATCACGTACCGCGACATGATCGTCCACCGGATGATCGCCCGCCGGGCCCCGCTTTACCCGCTCAACTCGCTGATGACCGTTACCGTCTGCTATGCGCAACTCGGCACGGCAACCCGGATGAGCGACGACGCCGACGATTTGATCGACGAAATTCGCATGGGATTCGGCAGCGGCACCCAGACCTACGAACTGTATATGACGCCGCGGATGATGCAGCCGGCCGGCTGGGACGCGCTGGCGGAGGCGGCCCGCTGGGCTCGCAATCATGGCGACGTGCTTGTCGACGTCCACTGGATCGGAGGCGATCCGGGCGAAGGCAAGCCCTACGGCTACGCCTCGTGGTCGCCTCGCAAAGGGATCCTGGCCTTGAGAAATCCTTCGGAGACGGAATCCGAGATCGCGATCGACCCGGCTGTCGCTTTCGAGCTGCCGGCGAAAGCGGCCAGCCGATACGTGCTGAGGAGTCCTTGGAAGAAGGAGTCCGGACCGGAACAGGTCCTCGAAGCCGGTACCGCGGCATCGATACGCCTGGCGCCCCTGGAAACGCTCGTGCTGGAAGCGGCGCCGGCGCGCTGATGGGCTTCGGCTGCTGCGCACTGCCTATCGGATCCCCGGCCACTCCCACGCTTTCCGCACTCAGGACAGCATGCCGAGTGGATTGTACCGTGTTTCAAGAGGAAAGCCGACCGGCCCGCCGGTCCGTTGCGATTCGAAGACAGCGACGATCATCTCGGTCGCCGTGCGGGCTTCGTGGATGCTTGAGAACGGCTGGCGATCTTCTTCGATTGCGCCCAGCAGATCCTTCACCGCCAGGAGATTTCCGCCGTGGAGGCCGGTGTTCTCCAGCGGCTCGGGCTTGCCGACGCCCGCGGAGGTGATGGGCGTCCACTGCGTGCCGCTCTGGCCCGGCGACCAGGACGACGTGGAGAGCAGGTAGGCCGGCGGGAGGAAGCCGGTGCCCATCTCGATTGCGCCTTCCGTGCCATAAACGCGCAGTCCGAACCGCGACGGCCGGCCGGCCCGGTTGCGAACCGAATCGAAGTAGGCGGTCACACCGTCCTTGAGCCGATACATGGCGTGCACCTCGTCTCCGGCCAACGGCCCGATTCCTTCGTTGCCCGGCTTGACGTCCTCTTGGGTGATCGGTCGTCCGTCCTGGTACACCGTGGCGAAGCACCATTGCGGCGGTCCGGCAAGGCAGTTTGTCAGATCGAAGACATGGGTTCCCAGCACCCAGAGATCTTCGGCTCCGCCGCGGCTGTCTTCCTTGCCCCGGCCGCGGATCTCGATCACGCGTCCGATCTTCCCGGCGTGGATCAGATCGCGAACGACGCCCAGTCGCGGGCTGTAGCGGGTCTGGTGGGATACGGCGACTTTGACCTTGTTGCGGTCGCAGGCGGCAATCATTTCGTCGGCCTCGACGAGCGTGCGGCAGAGCGGCTTTTCCAGGTAGATTCCGCGCACGCCCCGCTCGGCTGCCGCAACGACCATGTCGCGGTGCTGGTCGATCCACCGCGGACCGATGGCGACCAGGTCGGGCTTCACCTCGTCGAGCATGCGGCGGTAGTCGTCGTACGGCTTGGGATTCTCCAGGCGTTTGACGGCAGCGGCAAGGCCGGTGGGATCGGCATCGGCCACCGCCACGATCCGCGTTTCCGGGAGCTCGAGCCACACCGAGTCCAGGCCATGCCCGTAGTTGCCGCGGCCGGTATGGCCGATCACGGCGACCCGGTAACGGGCGTGCGGTTCACCGCAGACCGCCTGCGAGGACAGCGCCATCGCCCCGGCCGCTGCCGCACTGGCCAGGAACCGGCGGCGCGAGATACCTGCGGCGGACGGGTTGCTCGTCGGGGTTGTCATGGCAAGGTGCTCCTGAATGTGCCGGTGGGGGAGGGAGTGTTGGATGAATGGATGAATGGATTAGTGGATTAGTGGATTAGTCGAAGTTGGGGTGTTGGAGGTTC
>JAXGMN010000046.1:0-113791 GCA_040768665.1 Thermoguttaceae bacterium | reverse complement strand
CGGGCGTATACTGGCCGCCCCACTTCCCGCAGATTCGCCCTATTCGGATCGCTTTGGCAAGGAGGCTGAAGATGTTCATCCGATCGATTCTTGCCGCCCTGTCGGTGTTCTATGCCGGGCTGGCATTTGGCCAGATTTCCGGAGCCGGCGCCACCGGAGCGTCCCAAGGAACCTGGCGCAACGCCTCCGACCCATCGGCCTCCGCGGAACTTCCGTCTCCCGCCCCCGCGTCCCTTCCGCAGCCGGCGGAAACGGCCCGGTCCGACCAGCGAATCGCTCGCGTCACCGCCGGCAGCGGCTCGCTGCCGAACGAGCACGGACAACTTTGGCGTGAGTACGACATCAGCCCCTATACGCTCCGCGTCACGTCGACCAACCGACCCGAGCAGGCAATCGTCGACTGGATTCTGCGAGAAACCGGCTACGAAGCCTGGCACAGCGACCCCCTGGCAATCCTCAGCGCGACCCCGCGGATTCTCCGTGTCTACCACACTCCGGAAATGCAGGCAACCGTCGCCGATATCGTCGACCGCTTCGTCAGCAGCAACGCCGAAACGTATGGGTTCGGCCTCCAGGTGATCACCGTTAGTCACCCGAACTGGCGGGCCAAAGCGCAAGGATTGATGACGCCGGTTCCGGTGCAGACGCCCGGTGTTCAAGCCTGGCTCATGGAAAAGGAGAACGCCGCCCTGCTCCTTGCCGACCTTCGGCGGCGAAGCGACTTCCGCGAGCACAGTTCCCCTCACTTGCTCGTCAACAACGGACAGTCGACGGTGATCTCAGCCACGCGTGCCCGGAACTTCATCCGCGACGTCGTGGTTCGGGCTAATGCCTGGCCCGGGTTCGAGCCCGAGTCCGCGGTAATCGACGAGGGTTTTTCGCTCGAACTGAGTCCCTTGCTTTCGGTGGACGCCACGGTCGTCGACGCGACGATCCGCTGCAGCATCGATCAGGTCGAGAAGATGATCCCCGTCGTGTTGGACGTGCCCACCGCCGTTGCCCCGCGGCAGCGCACCCAGATCGAGGTGCCCCAACTTGCTCATTTTCGATTTCACGAGCGTTTTCGGTGGCCGGCCGGCAAGATTCTCCTGGTAAGCATGGGCATGATCGCTCCGCCGCTTCCCCTGGAGGCCCGCTCCCTGGTTCCGGGGCTGCCACTGCCGTTGCCGACATCGCCGCCGAGGGCCGATCTGCTCGTCTTCGTCGAAAGCAAGGGAAAACTCGCTGCTCCTCGCGCCCAGGAAAACAATGCGTCCGCAGAGGCTGCCACCTATCGGGGAAGGTACTAAGCGAATGGTCCTGTCGATGTGCGTTCGATCTCTCCCTTCAAACCGTCTTGAATCGAGGACCAGGCTGTCTGCGGCCATCGTGATGGCCTTGGCGGCAGTTTCCGCGGCAGGTTGCGCGTCGTCGAAAATGGCGAACCTCCGCTCCGTGCCCCACAGCCCGCTGGTCGAACGGCTGCAGCTTACCGCGCGGGGCGGCCCCAAGCCGAGCGAGAGGACCGTTCAGTTTCTGCGACTGTACGATTTGCCGAACAATCTCGACGGCGACCCCCGACAGTTGCTCGAGAAGATCCAGGACATCGTCGATCGGGAACCTTCGGCCGACAAGATCTATGCCGCCGCGGAGTTGAGCTACCTCGCGGCAAAGAAAGCCGAGGATCGCGACAAACGGCTCGCGCTGGACTTCTATGGCGCGTCGGTCCTCCATGCTTACGAGTACCTCTTCGATCAGCGATTCAACCGGATCCGCAATCCCTACGACCCGCAATTCCGCGGTGCCTGCGATCTGTATAACGGGGCGTTGGAAGGCGGTCTGCGGATCGTCATCAAGGAAGACGGCCTGGTTCCGGGGCGGACCCACAAGATCGAAACCGCCGCCGGCGGCTGGGACATCACCTGCGTCGTACGTGGCGGCCCATGGCAGGAAGACGATTTCGGTCGATTCAAGTTCGCCTCCGACTACGAGATCAGCGGGCTGAAGAATCAACATCGCACGTACGGCCTCGGCGTGCCGCTCATCGCCGTCCGCAAGGAGGACGACACCGGAAGCGAATCGGATGCGGTGCAGTTCTATCCTTCCGGCCTCAGTTTCCCCGTGACGGCCTTTCTCCGCCCGATTCCGGAGCTCTTGCCCAATTCTCCGGACGACCGGGTTCGCCGCCACGGAATGATCGAGTTGTACGACCCCGCCGCCGTGGAAGACATCGCCGTAGGCAATCTGCATGTGCCCCTGGAGAGCGACCTGACCACGCCGCTGGCCTATTTCCTCTCGGATCCGAAGTTCAGCAGCATGGCGACAGAAGGGCTGTTGCACCCCGATCGGCTTCTCGCCGGCATTGCCAACCAGAAAGCCCCGGTCGGCCTCTACATGGTGCAACCGTACGAACGAACCAAGATCCCGGTACTCTTGGTGCACGGGCTCTGGTCGAGTCCGATGACGTGGATGCAGATGTTCAACGATCTGCGAGCCTCGAGCCAGATTCGCGAACATTACCAGTTCTGGTTCTACTTGTATCCGACCGCGCAACCGTTTTGGGTCAGCGCAGCCCAGTTGCGTCGGGACCTGAGGGAAACCCGCCAGATCCTCGATCCCGACCGGCACGAACCCGCGTTGGACCAGATGGTGCTGGTCGGGCACAGCATGGGCGGGCTGCTCTCGCGTATGCAGACCATCGACAGTCGCGACGACTTCTGGAAAATCGTCAGCGATCAGCCGTTTGAAAACGTGAAGGCCGATCCCGAGTTGAAGCAGCGGCTGGCAAAGAGCTTTTTCTTCGAGGCCAATCCTTCGATCCGCCGTGTCATTACGATCGGCACCCCGCATCGCGGCAGCAAATTCGCCAACCAGACGACGCAGTGGCTCGCGAGCCGCCTGATCAATTTGCCCGCCAGACTCGTGCAGGGCCGGGAACAGGTGATCCGCGACAACCCCGATGTTTTCCGCGACACTTTCATGCTGGAAGTCGAAACGAGCATCGATTCACTCTCTCCCGAGTCACCGGTGTTCCCCGTAATGCTTGCGGCACACCGGGCGCCCTGGGTGAAATATCACAACATCATCGGGCTCGTGCCCGAGAAAGGATTCACCGGCTGGCTCGCGGCGGGCACCGACGGAGTCGTGTCGCAAGCCAGCGCCCACGTGGAAGACGCCATCTCGGAGATCGTCGTCCCGGCCGATCACGTCGCGGTCCATGCCCATCCCGTGGCAGTCCTCGAGGTCAAGCGAATCTTGCTCGAGCACCTCGCGGAGCTCCGCGGAGAAATCGGCGATTCGCAGGTGCGAATGGCCGCAACGATTCGCGACGGCGAATTCGCCGTCTCCCAAACCGGCAGTTTCGAATGCCGACCTCCCACCGTCGTCCTTCCCGTCCAATAGCGGCCACAAGCAGGTCCCGCTTGCCGAGTCTTGCCGACCGGGACCATGAGCCGCACGTCCGCCCGGCCAACCGGACCTCTCGTCCGCAGTTGCCTTATGTCCCCAAACATCGCACATTTCCACGCCCGAACCCGCCTGACTCCATCGTTCGCCTCTTCGTCTCCGTCCACCGAAGCCCGCCAAGTTCGCCTTGACGCGACGATTCGATCCTGAGAGACTGCTCAGCCCAAGTCGACCGAACAGTGGAAAAGGATTTCTTCCAGGAGAACCAAGGATGCGGTGCATTTTCGCCACGTCACTTTTTCTACTTCTCACGCTCGTTCTGTCCGGATGCGGAACAGCGAACGACCCCGCCAAAGCCAAACCGGCCGGCGACGCAGCCGCCGCCGGACAGCCGAACGCCGGATCGGCTGCCGTCGAAACTGCATTGAGTCCGGCGGCCGCGGCGACCAAGGTGTTTCTCGAAGCCGTGCGCACCGGCGACGACGAGAAGGCCGCGGCAATGCTGACCGATCTGGCACGAGAGAAGACGGCCGAGCAGGACATTCAGGTAGCGCCGCGCGGGAGCGATACCGCCACGTATGAAATCGGGGAGGTCGAGACGCTGGCGGACGATGCCGCGCGCGTGGCGGCGACCTGGACGGACCTCGACCACACGGGCCAGCCCCAAACGAGTAACATGCTCTGGATGCTCCGAAAGGAAAAGGTGGGATGGCGAATCGCAGGTATCGCGGCAGAAGTGTTTGCCGGGGAACCTCCACTCTTGCTCGATTTTGAAAAGCCGGAAGAAGTGATGCAAAAACTCCAGATGCTTCACGAGGAGACCCAGCGGCGCGCAAAACAGCAGGTATCGACGCCGCAACAGGCCGAGCACCCCACCGATTCGGTGCTCCGCTAGTGCTCGCCCGGCAACGGCAATAAACTTTTTCAGCTATTTTACTTACCCACCTTTAGGCTATTCTTACCAACGGCGACCTGCTGATCGCCATCAGGGCCGACCTAGTTCCTTGGTCGTAAGCCACTTTCGAACAACGGTTTAGCGTTGTACGCCGTGGAAAGGCTCCTTATAGGGAGCCTTTTCTTTTTTCTTGAGCACACCGCGTCCACCTATTTGGCCTATCTTTTCAGAAGGTTCAAGTCAAAATGCATTAATTTCTCTTCGCGCAAATGCTTATATTTCCTGTGTTTCCCCGCTTGACAAGAGATTCAGTCATGCTAGCCTATCGGACTGAGATGTTACTTGCTTTACCCACATGGCCTAAACCGCAGAAACCAACAGGGCACTGCTGGTGAGACGTGGCTCGTGGCGAAGCACATTTTGTTACGTTTCCCGATCGTCTGCCGTCTCGAAGGGAAACCAAACGCGGAACGACGGCACCTGAGAATCCCTTTACGCTACGGTACCTGTTAGTTGGAGGATTCCCGAATGAACCGTACCTATGTTCTTGGCATCGCAGTTGTGCTTGCGGTGCTCGGCCTGGCCGTCAGCGAAGCGATGGCAGGCGGTTGCTGGGCGCCGGCGACTTGTGCTCCGGCCGTTTGTGCTCCGGTCACTTGCGGACCAGTCACCTGCGCGCCGAAATGCGGCATTCTGTCGCGGCTCTGCCGTCCTCGGACCTGCGCGCCGAAGACCTGCTGCCCGCCGGCCACTTGTGCTCCGAAAGTGTGTGCGCCGGTAGCTTGTGCTCCGAAAGTGTGTGCGCCGGTAGCTTGTGCTCCGCAGTGCTGTGAGCCGGTAACCTGCGCTCCGAAGACCTGTGCTCCGAAGCGCTGTGGGTTGCTGTCGCGGCTCTGCCGTCCCCGGACTTGCGCGCCGAAGACCTGCTGCCCGCCGGTTTGTTGTGAGCCGGTTTGTTGTGAGCCGGTTTGTTGTGAGCCGGTTTGTTGTGAGCCGGCGTGCGGCCCCGCGCCCTCGTGTTGTGGTGTTCCGGCTGAAGGTGGTGCGGCTGCTGCCGCTGCCGCTGCCGCTCCGGCTGAGCCGGCTCCCCCTGCACCTAAGCAAGCCGCTCCCCCCGCTCCGCCTGCGCCTCCGGCGCCGGCCCCGAAGACCTGATCTTTTGGATCAGTCTTTTGGGAAAATCGTCTGTTGGAGATCGAAAGATCCCGACTTGCTGAATACGCAACTGATTCGAGGTCTGCCCTGTTGACCTCGATGAGGTAGTTCACCCGGGGCCGGACTTCCCAGGAAGTCCGGCCCTTTTTTGCTGGGAGCCCACCCCAACTCGCCGAAGACTGGCTCATTTTGCGGGTCTTCGGAGCAAAATGTGCCTGTCCCCTTCTCCTCCCCTTCTCCTCGCAAGGTTTTGGGATAGGCTCTTACCCGTCACCGAGAGGCCCGGGGTGGGCTGATAAAAACTTGATAAAAACGGGGACAGGCACCGCAACTAATAGCGGTTTAGCCAGAGCGACCACACAAGATGTTGCGGAGCCAGTCCCCGTTTTTATCAGCCGAGGCCCGGGGCGGGCCAGAACAGTTGGCATTGGTGGCCGGCTTTGACGTGTGGTATAAGGAAATGCAATCAGCGGCGGCGAAGACTCGGCGGGCACGGTTCCACGGTCGCCGTCGCACGGGTCTGCGTTGGGAGCCTTGCCATGGAGGGTTGGCAGACGCAGGTGGTCGCCCCGCCGGCCGGCGACGTGGCCACGCTGTGGCATCTCACCGTTCTCTTGCCGGCATACAATGAGCAGCACGCCATCGCCCGGGTCCTCGACGAGGTCATCGAGAGTCTCGCCGACCACGCGATCCAGTACGAAATCCTGGTCGTCGACGATGGTTCCACCGACCTGACTGCCGAGATTGCCGAGCAGTATGCCCGGGCGTGCTGGCAGTGCGCGGTGCGAGTGATCCGGTGCCCGGAGCGTCGCGGTGCGGGTGCGGCCCGTAAGGTCGGCATCCGCCATGCTCGCGGTGAGGTGGTTGTCATGCTCGACGCCGACGGAAGCTATCCGGCCCGGTTCATTCCGGAACTGTTTCGCTACTTCCCGGCATACGACCAGGTCAACGGCGCCAGGACCAGCGAGCAGGGAACGCTTCCCTGGCTCCGGCGGCCCGCGAAGTGGCTGATCCGCAAGTTGGCATGCTATCTGACGGGCCACAAGATTCCGGACCTGAACACCGGGCTGAAAGCTTTCCGGCGCGAAGCGATGCTCCCGTGGCTCTGGGTGGTACCCGACGGGTTCAGTTGCGTTACGACGATGACGCTCGCGTTCCTGACCAACGGCTACTCGGTCAAATACGTTCCCATCGAATATCGGCCTCGAATCGGACGGAGCAAATTCCACCCTCTGAAGGACACGATGTCCTATCTCGCCACGGTTCTACGAATGGTGCTCTACTTCCGACCCCTGAAGGTCTTCCTCCCGCTTTCCGGCCTGGTAATTACCGCCGGAATTTTGAAAAGCGCGATGAGTTTCTGGCTGACGGGGAGCATGCAGGAATCGGACATCGTCATAATGACCGCGGGATTCATGACGTGCATGATCGGCCTGCTGGCCGAAGTCATCGTCGCCCACCATCGCCGTTGACCTTATAAATGGCAAGACTGCGGAGGTCCCCATGTCTCACGCCATGTATTTTATTCCGCCGAGCGCGGCGGTCGATTACTTCGTTCCGGGAACGTGCTTCTCTGCCCACCGCGGCGGCGTTCGGACGACACACGTTCCGAGCGAACCGTTGGCGCGGGATCCCCAACTCCGCGGCGGGTATCTCCGGACGGCACTTGCCGAGATCCCTCGCTTGCTCGGCGCGATCGACCGCAATCCGTACCGGCCGACCTACGGCTGCCTGGACAGGCAATATTGGCACTATCGAACCAGCAGTTTCGCCTCGGAGATGTATCAGGAAGGCGTGTTGCCGCTCGCTCTGGTCTGGGCAACGAAGCTGCCGGGCAACCGGTGGTACGAGAGTCCTCGGGTGCGCGAGTTGGCCGTCGCCGCGCTGCGGTTCAATCTGCGTTCGAGCCACGCGGATGGATCGTGCGACGATTACTATCCGTTCGAGCGCGCCCTGGGAGCCGCCGTCTTCTCGCTCCAGGCCGCCGCTCGCGCTTACCAGTTGCTTCAACTGAACGACTGCGAGCTCCTGGCATGGTTTCGCCGGCGGGCCGAGTGGCTCATCACCCATGACGAATCGGGGCGTCTTGCCAACCACCAGGCGCTTGCCGCGTTGGGGCTCTTGCGGGTCGCGGAGATTACGGCGGATCGGCGCTATCGCGAGGCCGCCTGGGCAAAGATCGAGCGAGTGCTCCGGTGGCAGGACGCGGAAGGCTGGTTCGACGAGTACGGTGGCGCGGATCCCGGATACCAGTCGGTCACGATCGACTGTCTGGCCAAGTATCGGGCGGCAACCGGCGACGCCCGCCTGGACGAGCCTTTGGCCCGCGCGGTCGCCTTTGCGAGGCTCTTTCTGCACGAGGACGACTCGTATGCCGGCAACTACGGCAGCCGGGGCACATCGCATTACTATCCACACGGCATGGAATTGCTCGCACGCGGCCACGCCGGCGCCGCCGACCTGGCCGACGCGTTTCTTCGGAGCCTGGCGGCCGGAACCCATGCCCGCTTCGACGACGACCGGCTCTTCGCGCATCGCCCGGCAAACTTGATCGAAGCCTGGCAGGACTGGTCGCCCGAGCGCCCCTCATCGGACGAACCGGTTTCTCCGGTCGTTTACCTGCCGCGCGCAAAAATCCTCGTCCGGCGCCACGACGGACACCACACAGTCATTTCGGCGGCAAGATGCGGCGTCTTCCGGCACTTCTCTCCGGCGGCGGGCACGACGACCGATGCGGGGCTGGTCGTCGAGACAGCCGACCGGCGCTGTGCCGTTTCGCATTGGCACGATCCCGGCCATGCCGTCGAACTCCTGCCCGGCAACTCGAGCGGCCCCGGCGGTCTGGCGGTCCAGGCGAATCTCTGCTGGAGCCGCTTTGAAACCGCCACACCTCTGAAGCAGGCGATCCTGCACCTCGGCATGTGCACCTTCGGGCGATGGTGCCGAACCCTCGTCCGCAGAACGCTTCAGCGGCGGCTGATCACAGGCCGATCCCTCGCGCCGATCCGGCTGACCCGGCGATTCGATTTTCTCGCCCCGGCGAAAACCGACGGCGGCCCGACGCTTCGCGTGGCCGACACGATTGAGCTGACCTCGCCGAAAATCCGCGTGGCCCGGATGGCTTTCGGCACGGACTGCGAAGCGGCGTATGTAGCGGCGAGCGGCGGCTACCGGGAGGAGATCCTCGAACCCTGGACGGACCTCGGAGGATATCTCGACCAGCTCAACGCATCTCGCCGCGTGACCATTGTCCGCCAATGGCGGTAGACCCGATTAGAGAAGTCACGATGCCAGGCCCCTCGCTTCGCTTGCTCGTCCTTGGCGCCCACCCCGACGACGCGGAATACCATGCCGGCGGGCTGATCTCGATCTATCGGCAGAAAGGTTACACGGTTCGCATCGTCTCGCTGACCAACGGTCAGGCGGGCCATTTTGAGCGGCCGCCGGACGAGATGGCCCGGATCCGCCGCGAGGAAGCCGCGGCGGCCGGGCGGGTAGTCGGCGCCGAGTACGTGACGTGGGATATCCCCGACGGCGAACTCGTCGCCGACATCCCCACGCGCCAACGCGTGATTCGCGAAATCCGCACCTACCGGCCCGATCTCGTCCTGACGCACCGCCCCTGCGACTATCATCCCGACCATCGCGCCGCCGGCCAGTTGGTCCAGGACGCGACCTACATGGTGACCGTCCCGAATTTGCTTCGCGATGTTCCCCCCTTGAGCCGCGACCCAGTGGTTGCCTACATGCCCGACCTGTTCAGCAGGCCGTATCCCATGACGGCGGACATCGTGCTCGATGTCACCGACCATTCCGCCACGATCCTGGCCATGCTGGCCTGTCACCGTAGCCAGGTCTTCGAGTGGTTGCCTTACGCCGAGGGGATTCTCGACCAGGTTCCGGCGGACGAGGAGGAAAGACTCCGCTGGCTGGATCCCTGGTATCGCGACCAGGTGCGTCACCGGGCCGATCGCTTCCGCGAGGACCTCATTGCGGCCTACGGCGACCAGCGCGGCCGCCGGATCGAGCTCTGCGAGATCTTTGAACTCAGCGAGTATGCCGCCTCCGCCGACCTCGCGCGTCGGCAAGAACTGTTTCCAGACGCCGTGTGCCGCGCGCCCCGCCCCTCGGCCGCCGCAACCCCCGCGCATCGTGACCCAACCGGCGCCTGACCGGCTGCATGGATTCCGTGGCCGTGGGCTTTCTTCTCTGTGGATCCCCCGTTACCATGGATGTTTTCGGCCGTGCTCCCCGTTTCCTACCGGTCCATCCGCCGCGAGCCTCGCCCTGTTGCAGGAGATCTCCATGTCGCTTCGACGCTCCAGTCGCCGCTGTTTTCTTCAATCGCTTGCCGGTTCCGCCGCCGGGAGCCTGGCGGTTTATTGGCCTGCCGATCGATCGGCGCGAGCCGACGACACGAAGGCAAAGAACGATCGCCCGCACCTCGCGCTGATCGGCGCTGGTGGGCGGGGAACCCATGTCGCCAGGTGGGCGGCCGAATTCGCCGAGATCGTGGCCGTTTGCGACGTGGACCGCAAGAACGCGGAGCGAGCGAAGGGGCAGCTTGGCGGTCGAGCCGATCTGTTCGATGATTATCGAAGACTCCTGGAGCGGAACGATATTGAGGGAGTGATCAACGGCACACCGGACCATTGGCACACGGCGATCAATATCGGCGCCTGCCAGGCCGGCAAGGACGTCTATGCCGAGAAGCCGCTCACACTGACGATCGACGAAGGGAAGCTGCTTCGCAAGGTGGTTCAGCAAACGGGGCGGGTTTTCCAGGTGGGCACACAGCAACGGAGCGAGAAACAGTTCCGAACGGCGTGCGAACTGGTCCGCAACGGGCGGATCGGCCGGCTCGAGAAGGTGTATGTCTTGCTGCCGTTCTGGAATACCAAAGGCGGTCCGTTTCCTACCCAGCCGGTGCCGGAGGGCCTCGACTGGGACAGGTACCAAGGGCAGGCGCCGGTTCGTGATTACTGCCCACAGCGAACGCATTTCAACTACCGCTGGTGGTTCGAGTATGCCGGCGGAATCGTTTGCGATTGGGGCCAGCACCACATGGACATCGCTCACTGGGGAATGGACGTCGAACGCGAAGGACCGTTGGAAGTGCAAGGGAAGGCGTACTTTCCGAATCATGGCAAGCCCGGCTGCTACAACACTCCCGACCGCTTCGTGGCTCGGATGAAATATCCCAATGACGTCGAGCTCTTCTATCTTGTCGTGCGCGACCAAAAGTATCTAAAGAGCATGGCCGACGGCGACATCTCGGCGAAGGCCGATGCGGAGCTCTTTGCCGGCCTTCCCGAGGAGCTCGAGACCGAGCAGCGCAATGGGATCATGTTCGTTGGAGACGCCGGGCGAATCATGGTGAACCGGGGCGGCATTTATGGAAAGGCGGCGGAAGAACTCGCGGAAAACCCGCTGGCGGCCGGCGCCGTTCGGCTCTACGAAAGCGACGACCACATGCAGAATTTCATTGCGTGCATGAAGACACGTGCGAAGCCGGCAACGGACGTCGATATTGCGCATCGTGTCATTACTGCATGTCATTTGGCCAATATCTCCATCCGACTCGACCGGCCGATCCGCTGGGACTGTCGGTCGGAGGAGATCGTGGGCGACGACGAGGCCAACGCCCGGCTCGCCCGCGAGCAGCGCGCCCCGTATCAAATCAAAACGTAAGCAGGATGGGGCGGGCACGGCAGTCGCCTCCAGGGACGAGGCGCCGGATCGGCCGCGAGCATTCGGTAAGGCGTGTGGCAGATGATCGCATCCCCTCACGATTGCCATCAGCCCGGCTGCTTCCGAGCAGCCGGGCTGATATGCAGGTAAATTCTCATCTGCCGCTCGCCTAAGTGGCTCGGCCCGTGGTCTTTGTCTACGGCACGCTCAAGCGAGACCGACGGAGCCAAGTTCAGCAACACTCTGCCAGGAACTTCAGCAGCTCTTCATGGAACGTGGCCGGATCGCTCATGTAGGGAGCATGGCTGCCGCCGGGGATGACGACCATACGGCCGTTGGGCACCGTGCGGACAAGCAACTCGCCGTGGGCGTGCGGGATCGTGTTGTCGTGTTCGCCCCAAATGGCCAGCACGGGCGACTCGATCCGGCTCAGGCGATCTTCGTAGTTCGGAATCGAAACCGTTGCAACGGCGACGAAACCCGCGATCCGCGCCGGATGTTCGGTGATCAGGGGGAAGGCGAATCGACCGCTCATCGAAGCGGCCAGGAGCACCGGACGCGCGATTCCGATCGCGTCGAAAAACAGTCCCAGCCACTTTTCTCGCGGCTCGGAGCTGTTCGGCGACTGGCCGAACCCGGGAAGGTCGACGGCGAAAATCCGATGGCCGGTGCCGGCCAGCGTTTCAACCGTGCCGATCTCCTTCCAGGTGGCCGAAGAGAAACTGGCGCCGTGCAGCAGCAAGACCGCCGCGCCGTCGTCCGGTCCGGAGACCAGATAGTGGACCTGGCTGCCGGCCACGTCGGCGCGGCGGGATTCGATCAGCGGTTGGGGATTCATGGTTCACTCCTCGGTCCGCATGCCGGCGCGGACCACTTCGACCCAGTGCTTTGCCTTGACACCCAAAAAATCGTGGAGCTGATGCCGGCAACTGATGCCGCACGCCACGACGGTCTTGCCCTGCTCGGCCGCTCTGCGGATCGCGGGAAACAGCCGGTCCTCGCCGATCTTCTCCGAAAGGTCGTAATGCTCATACCCGAACGACCCGGCCATTCCGCAACAGCCGGAATCGACCTCTTCGCAATTCGTCGCCGGCATGGCGGCAAAAAGCTTGCGGATCGCAGCCGTGCCAAACAGGGCCTTCTGATGACAGTGGCCGTGCAAAACGATGTCTCTCAGGGGCGACTCCAACGGGGGAATCCTGCCCGCGACCACTTCGTCGGCCAGAAAGACGTCGATCATCTTGACGCACGAAGCCACGCGCCGGCCGAGTGCTTCGTCGTCGATCAGATCGGGCAGATCGTCGGCGAGCGCCGAAGCGCACGACGGTTCGAGGCAGAGAATCGGCAAGCCCTCCCGTGCGTAGACGTCGAGGTTCTGCATCGTTCGCGTCCCACGGCGTTTGGCCTCGCGGACCAGCCCCTTGGACAACCGCGGACGCTGGCAGCACCCGGCACGAGCGAGGATCACTTCATATCCGATCGACTCCAGCAGATCGACCGCCGCCAGCCCGACCTGCGGCTCCATGTAGTTGGCATAGGTGTCGTCGAAGAGAACGACCCGCCCGATAGTGGCTCGAGGATCTTGAACGCCATGTTCAGCTTCTCTTTCCCGGAGTAACGACGCCAGCGATCGGGCGGGGAAAGGCGGCATCGGCCTGCGGCGGTCGATTCCGGTCAGTTTCTCCAGAACCCAGCGGTAGCCGGGGAGCTTTTGAAAGAGGTTGACCAGCGGACCGAGCGAACCGGCAAGCCGGCGTGCGGCATCGGGCATCGACCCGATCATCCGGTATCCGAGAGGAACCCCATGCTCGTCATGGTGCATCTGCTGGACGTCGGCCTTGAGTCTGGCCATGTCGACGGCGTTGGGGCACTCGCTCTTGCACGCCTTGCACGAGAGGCACAGCTCCAGTACGTCGCGCATTCGATCGGAGCTGAGCGCGCCGGAGCCCAACTGGCCGGACATGCCCAGACGCAAAGCGTTGGCGCGACCCCGTGTCGTTGCCTCTTCGTCGCGGGTGGCCATGTAGCTGGGGCACATCGTGCCGCTACCCAACTTCCGGCAGGCCCCGACCCCGTTGCACTGTTCCACGGCCAGCGCGAATCCGCCCTGCTCGCGGTATTGAAACAGGTTGGCGACCGGCCCGACCCGGTACGGCTCGCCGTAGCGGAGATGGCTGACCATCGACGGAGTATCGACGATCTTGCCGGGGTTCATCAGGTTGTCGGGATCGAACAGCGCCTTGAGTTCCCGGAAGGCTTCGTAGAGCTGCGGGCCGTAGAAGCGCGGGACGAACTGACCCCGAACCAGCCCGTCGCCGTGCTCCCCGGCAAACGTCCCGCCGTATCCGCAAACGATCTCGAATGCCCGGTCGGCGATGGCCACCATTTTCCGCCGGTCTTCCTCTTTGTGCAGATCGAGCATCGGTCGAAAGTGGAGCACTCCGACGCTGGCATGGGCGTAGACGCTGCTCGAGCAGCCTTGTTCGCTGCAAACGGCCATGAGCCGCTCGATGTACTGCGGCAGTACCTCTACCGGCACGCAGGCGTCCTCGATGAAAGCTTGCCCCTTGGTCGGCCCTTTTGCGTTGCTGATCAACCCGAGGCCGACCTTGCGAACCTCCCACACCTCGGCCTGGCTTTTCGGCTCGGTGCGAATCGGCCACGCGTAGCCGATCCCTTTCGACCGCAGGTCTTCGGCGACGCGGTGGATCTTGTCCGAAGCGTCGGCCTGGTCCTCGCCGAAGACCTCGACCAGCAGCACGGCGTTGGGATCGCCTTCGATGAACGTGGCCAGGTGTCGCGTCGAGGCGTTGACGACCGCTTCGCGGAGCACCACGTCGTCGAGCAACTCCACGGCGCTCGGCCCGTGCCGGTTGATCTCGACCACCGAGCGGAGCGACTCGATCAGGTCGCGAAAGTGGACCATGCACAGTGCGGTCGCCTTGGGAAGCGGTTCCAGCTTGATCTTCGCTTCCAGCACGAAGGCGAGCGTTCCCTCGCTGCCGACGATCAGGTTCGAAAGGTTCCAGGTCCGATGGCCGGCGTTGTCGCGTCCGCCGATCGGTCCGGTGTAACCGGCACCGTCGACGAACTCGTCGAGGTTATAGCCCGCTACCCGCCGCATCACCTTGGGATACCGCTCGAGGATCTCATCCTGATTGCGATTGACAAGGTTCTTCACCCCGCGATAGATCTCGGCCTCGCGCGAGGTGCCCTGGCTGCGGCTCTGCCACTCGTCGTCGGTTGACGGCTGAAGGTCCATCACCGTGCCGTCCACGGTGACCACCTTAATGCAAAGCACGTGATCGATGGTCTTGCCGTAGACGATTGAACGGGTGCCCGAGCTGTTGTTGCCGATCATCCCGCCGATCGTCGCACGGTTGCCGGTGGCCGGGTCGGGGGCAAACTGAAGACCGCAGGACTTGAACTGCGCGTTGATCCGGTCGCGAATCGCGCCGGGCTGGACGCGAGCCCACCGCTCTTCGACATTCAGTTCCAACACGCGGTCCATGTATTTGGAGACGTCGATGACCATGCCGTGGCCGAAGGTTTGGCCGGAAAGCGACGTCGCTCCGCCGCGGGGCGTGATCGGCACCCGGAACCGCCCGGCGATCGTGACCGCCTCGACAACATCGGCCTCGTCGACGGGCACTACCACGCACTGCGGCAGGATCTGGTAGTGGCTGGCGTCGGTGGCGTGTAGGCCCCGGGTCATCAGGTCGAAAAAGACATCTCCACGGATCGCATTGCGGAGTGCCGTTTGGAGTTGCTCAGGACTGTGCAGAAACATCGGCGGTTCGTAGGATGAAGGGCAGCAACGCGGTCACCCCCCGCATGCTCTGGACTTCGGCGGGCGATTCGACAAAAATGCATCGTCGTTGATGGTTTCAAACCATTCTATAGCGTCTTCGCGTCGCGGAAAGGCCAACGGGCAGGTCCCAGTTGCCGAGCGGGACCTGCCGGGCCGGACCTGCCTGAACCATACACGGAATCGAGTTCAGCACAGAAAGGATCTCTCATGACAGCGCCTCGCTTCCTGGACGACCCGGCTTTCCGGAGTCTGCGAGTTGGCGATATGGCTGGTTATCGGCAGGCGGTGGAGGGTAAGTTGGTCGTCGACTTTTCGGGCGCGGACCTGCGGGGAACGGACTTCCGCAGCGCGGACTTGAGCCACGTCGTCCTCAAAGATGCCTATCTCCGTGACGCCGATCTTCGCGGCTGCGACCTCCGCCACATAGACCTCGGAGGGGCCTCCATCCAGAACGCGAAGATCAGCGGGGCCTATTTCCCTTGCAATCTCAGCCCCGCAGAAATTCAGATGAGCCTCAAATACGGCACCCGGCTCCGCGTCGAGCACCTGTGAAGTCGGGCAGCCCGGCTGCCCGGGACTTCGCATCCGGACTCGAAGTCCTCAGAGTTCCAGGAATTCCTCGACGGCCTCGCGAAGCACGCCCGTGTCGGGCTCGACCCCCGTCCAGAGCTTGAAGTCGATTGCCACCTGGGTAATGAAGATCTCAAGTCCGTCGATCGTGGCACAGCCGCGCTGCTCGGCTTCGCGGATGAGCCAGGTCTCGGGCGGGCTGAGAACCCGGTCGGCGACAAGCACCTCCGGTTTGAGGGTCTGCAGATCGATGGGAAACTCCGCGTCGGGTTCGTCGGCGCCATTCGTGCTGGCATTGACGACCACTTCGGTCTCCGGCGGCAGCGGGAAAGGTGCTTCCCAGGGTACGAACACGGCGACGCCCTCGAATTGTCCGGCAAGCAAATCGACCAGCTCGCGGGCAGGACTCTCCTCGACGTCGACGATCGTCAGCGCCGCCACTCGTGCGATCGCCAATTCCACTGCGGCCGCGCGGGCCCATCCCGTGCTGCCGAACAGGACGACGTGTTTGCCTTCCGGATCGAGCCGAAGACGCAGGCTGTCCACCAGGGCGCGTCCTTCGGTGTTCTCGCCGACCCACTCACCCTTGTCGAGATGAAAGCAGTTGACCAACCCCGAGAGTTCGGCGGTCCGGCCGATCCGGTCGAGAAGCGATCCGATAGCGTACTGGTGCGGTGGTGTGCAGTTGCCGCCGGCAAACCCCATCACTTTCATGCCGCGGACGGCGTCGGAGAGATTTCCCGGGTCTACCTCCAGCGAGAGGTATCGCCAGTCCATTTCACGCTGTGCAAGGGCTTTTTCAATCATATATTGCAGGGGGTTGCCGGCTACCGGATACCCGAGCAGAGCGAGGATGGGCTGCAATGAAGCGGACACGATCGGATTGGCTCCTGAGGGGTCTTTGGCCACCGCGGCTCGGCCCAGGCCCGAGTCGCTCCCAGAAACCTATTATTTTGTTGTGAGCAACATCGCAACGCAACAGACCCCACCGGGAGAGCGGATTGGCTTCGGTCAGGCGAGGAGATGAAGTCGCAACGATGGGCAGTGCGAGATTGCTTTTAGGGCTCCTGGTTCTCGCACTGGTTTCGATCGACGTGGCTGTCGGGTTGACGGTCCGTTCCGGCGGTCAGGCGGTCCTCGGCTGGCCCACAGCCCCGGTCGTCGCGTTGTACTGTTTGGCGTTTGCCCAGACCGGACTGGCTGCCATTTGGCTGGGGCTGGGCAGCGCGCCGCTGCCCTGGCGGTTTCTGACGCTGGTTGTGATCACCGTCGCGTGGAGCCTGATGATGGGCAACCGCGACGAGGCCACGTCCTGGAATCTGGCTCTGTTGGCGCAAAGCCTCGGAATCGTCGGGGTACTGGCTCTCGTCCGCTTTGACGGATGGCGGTTCGATTTCCCGGCAGGCGGCGAACCCGCCGGCAGCGATCGTCTCCGGCAGCCGCCGCTGCAGTTTTCGATCGGCTACCTGCTTTCCTGGACCACGTCGGTGGCCCTGATTCTCGGGATGGCTCAGTATTCGTTCGCCTATGACGATTTTCCGAGGAAATTCCGGGTCTGGTGGGACATTGGCTGGCTTGCAGTCGGTCAGACCGCAATGGTACTGGGGGTGCTGTGGGCTCTCTTTGGGTTCCATGGCCCTTGGGTGCGCGTCGGATTGCTCGCTGCGGGCACGATCGTCTGCCTGGGAATTCTGGAGTTGGTTTCGCCGGGACCCGCGGCGGCCAATGTCGCGCTCTGCCTGCTACAGCTAGGCGGACTGCTGGTTGCGCTGGCGGTGGTCCGGCTGGCCGGGTTTCGGTTCCGGAAAACCGAAGCACTGCAAAGGTGCTGAGCACCCCGACAAAGAGCATCGCCAACTCGAAGGATTTGTACTCTGTACTCAATATCCTGTGCTCTCCACGCCATCCGGATCGGCCAGTGTCTCGACATGGTTCAAAGACGGGAACTGGCACCAAACGGCATTTTCGACTGGAAGTGTCAGTTTTGACACGGCACGGTCATGTAAAGGATGCCCGCGGCTTGTCCGCGGGAGGCTCACGCTTGCCGCTACAGGAACCTCGCCGCGGGCGAAACCAAGGGGGATAGCGGCGATCGTGGCGTATGTAGCGTTGCACATCGTCTGGACTCGATTTTTGCGACGCCCCGCGTTGTCGTTGCAAAATTTCGGGCGACGGTCCAAGCCGCAAGTGCTTCTCGCTGCGTAGCTTGGCGCCGGAGGCGTCGACGCAAGTCCTCGCCGGCCATAAAGGGGGCGTTGCATAATTCGCTGCATGCCCTCCGGAAGTCGGGCGCCATGTGGAAATGACGCACACTGGATGGTCATTTGTCATTTGTTCTTGGTCATTTGTTTTCGTTGGGGACGGTGTGGCGGCACGGCGCGTATCGGGTACGTGTGTTCACTATCGCCTGTTGAGGATAATGGGTGCGGCGCCTTTTGAGAAGGGGGTTTTTTGGGCCAAGAGGAAAATGGCCGGAGGGTGATTGCGGAGGAGACTGCCCGGTAAGGAGTTGCGTGGCGGGGGCGTGCGGGAAAATTTGGAAAATTCTTGCCGTGGTCCACGAGATGGGATGGGCCGGGGAGCCTTTGTGCACCGCTTGACTGCCGACTTCTTCGGCCTTAGGTTCAGCGCGTGGGGGAAGTGGAACTTCGATGAGTTGATCCGTGGGGGCGCGTCGAGTGTCGAGCAGCGGCGAGTACACGCCAAAGGGCGCTGGGGATGATCAGGGCGTATTGGTGGCAGGGCGGGCCGCGGAAGGGAAACCTTGGCGACCAGTTGGCGCGGCTGTTGTGTGAGCGGCTCTCGGGGCAGAGAGTGGAGTTTGCCGAACCGCACCGTGTCATCAACCCGAAACTATTGCCGTTTTTTGCGAGTGAAAGTAGTAGAGTAAATGGCCTCCTGAACCACGAAGTGATCGCCGGCTCACCATGAGTCGGCACAACTGCCAGGGAAAGAAAAAGGGACGTTAGTGATTAGTTGTGGCGGGATTCGCGAAAATCAGTAATGTCCCTTTTTCCCCTCACTGGAGAGCAGTTCATTAATGACTGCACCTTTCAACCCTCATCCACACCCGGTGCAGTTGGCGATAGTCCTTGGTCTTCCCGTCGTCGCATTGGCGATGCCGTTCGCACGCCGCGATGACTGGATCGGCTGGGCGGCGTTGTTGGTCATCGCCAGCTATGCCGTTTTCTTGTGGGTGGTATTGATCGTCGGTCTGTCGTTGCGGTTTCGGGAATGGTATCGCGGCACGGACGACTGAATTGCTGTTCATCATGCTGGGGGCAGACGGCAGCATTCACCGGCTCACCACCGGGCCGAGAGGAACACCGAGCGTGACATGTTCATCGGTCGGACCAACCTCGCGCTGTTCCACAGCCTGCAGGGGAAGGGCTGTGCGAGCCCGGGTCCGCATGACCCATTCCTCCGTGCCCCAGGGGGTGTTGAATCCTGTCGCTGGGGCCCGTAGACTATTTGTTATACTGCGCCGTCTTGCCCGAGCCAAAGCGGGGTACCGGTGCGGGAGCCGTTATTGTTTTGTGCGGTTTGGGGGCCATTTCCGCGGAGAGCAGAGATGTCAGCCGAAAGCATTTCCATTACCGTAGACGCCGACGCAGCTCGCACTTTCTGCCAAGCGGCGCCCGAAGAACGTCGCAAGATGGAAATCCTCCTCGGCCTGCGTTTGCGTGAACTGACCTCGAAAGACGCCCGTTCCTTGAAGGAAATCATGGACGAAATCGGCGCGCAGGCGGAGACCAAGGGGCTTACGCCCGAAATGGTGGAGTCGATGCTCCGTGACGAGTGATTGGCGGACGATCCTCGACACTGGCGTGGTTGTCAGCGCCGTATTGCTCCCGCGTTCGGTGCCGCGGCAGGCATTTGACTTGGCCATGGCGAGGGGGCCGTTGCTCGTGTCAGAGCAGACGATCGCCGAACTGGACGAGGTACTCCGCCGTCCCAAGTTCGACAAGTATGTGTCGGAATCGCAGCGGCTGGAATTCCTGGCCGCACTGCTGGGAGAGGCCGAACTGATCGAAGTTCGTGACGTCGTGAGCGAGTGCCGCGATCCCAAAGACAACAAGTTCCTGGAATTGGCTCTGAGCGGCAAGGGCAGCCATATCGTCTCGGGTGATTTGGATCTGCTGGTGCTTCACCCGTTTCGCGGGATTGCGATTGTGAGCCCACAGTCATTCCTGGCAATCGCCAGCGCGCAAGAGCCCAGGGCCGAACCAGGCGATGAACCCGACCGGAATGTGCCCGGCGAAACCGGTGAAACGAAATGATTATTCATCTTGCGGGCATATTTCGGCGGGTTATCGCGGCCGTTCGGCTCGTGGAGAAAGCCGTTATGAACCTTCGCCCTGAATTGATGCCCCCGAAGCTGGACGAGGCTAAGCTCTCTCGGCTCGCGGGGTTGGCTAGTAAGATCGATGGCGCGTTGCCGGGGCTTTGGGAGGAGTTGTTGGAAGAGTTCAATTGCGAGGCGGGGACAAGCCTGGAATTCGCCGATTTCCAGGGCATCTATGGGGCAGAGGAACACGATACGTGGGTCCGCAGACTCTTGACGCAACAGGCGTGAAAAAGGCGTGAAAAGGGTCAGAACTATTTTGCGGTAAATTGGGCAAGCGTAAATAGTTCTGACCCTGGTCGTCTATACTGACCCTGGTCGTCTATACTGACCCTGGTCGTCTATACTGACCCTGGTCGTCTATACTGACCCTGGTCGTCTATACTGACCCTGGTCGTCTATACTGACCCTGGTCGTCTATACTGACCCTGGTCGTCTATACTGACCCTGGTCGTCTATACTGACCCTGGTCGTCTATACGCATCGGTTACACCTGCCGATCCGAGACCACCTCGACTACTGCGACAAGATTACCTTCTGGACCTGGAAATCAGAGTCCACAACTCGCGCAACGGGCCGCCGCCGGGCTTGCCCGGCGGGAGCCACGATTGGTGGCCAGATCGCCCCGCCCTCACCCGTGACTTCGACCGGCGAGACCGACGCCGGGGCTGGCACCCCGCGGGGTGTTCGGGTTAAAATCGGTACAGTCCCCACGAGGCTTTTCGCCCGAGAAGAACCAGACTGCCGAGGAATGCTCCATGCCCAAGATCCTGATGCCGATCGGCGACGCCACGGAAGTGCTCGACACCTTCTACCCCTACTATCGATTGCCGGAAGACGGCTTCGAGGTCGTCGTGGCCGGTCCGGAGGCACGGCTCTACCACGCGGTGCTGCACGAGATTCCGCCGAATCCGGACGTTCCCTGGGATATCACCCAAGAACGTCCGGGGTACCACATCCGGGCAAGCGTCGCGTTTCGCGACGTGGATCCGGAGGAATATGCCGGGTTGTTCGTCTCCGGCGGCCGCGCTCCGGAATACCTCCGCTACGACAAGGACCTGCTCCGCGCCACCCGCCACTTCTTCGATACGAACAAGCCGGTCGCCGCCCTGTGCCACGGGATCGAAATTCTCACGGCTGCCGACTGCATTCGCGGCCGGACGGTGACGACGGTTGCCAAGTGTGCGATGGACGCCCAGCAGGGCGGGGCGACGTACGTCGACCAGGCCGTGGTGATCGACGGCAACCTGGTGACGGCTCGGACCTGGGGCGACAACACGCCGCTGCTCAAAGAGTTTGTCCGTATGCTGAAGGAGGGCCGGAGTCATGGGTGAACGCGTCTTGAACCGCCGCGACATGTGCCGCATTCTGGCCGCAGGGCCCGCAGCCGCCGCCTTGGCCGTGCGATCCGCGGCAGCCGGAGAACCGTTTCGGCTCCGCTACTGCGTTGCTTCATGCATGTACGGCACGTTGAAGCTTGCAGACATCCTGCCGGAAGTTCGAAAAACCGGAGCCGACGCGATCGATCTCTGGCCGCCGCGCCACGGCGACCAGCGAAAGCAGATCGACGACTTGGGGCACGAGCGGTTCACCGAGATGCTCCGCGAAAACGACGTGAAGCTGGGGGCCATTACGCGATTTGATCTCGGGCCGTTCAAGCTTCAGGACGAGATCCGCGTGCTGCGGAAGCTGGGCGGAACGGTGCTGGTGACCGGAAGCCGGCACGGGACACAGCCGGACGGCGACGGTCTGAAGCAGGCGGTCGGGCAATTCGTCGAGGACATGAAGCCGCACGCGGCGACTGCCGAGGAGCACGGTGTGACCATCGCCATCGAAAACCACGGCAACGCCCTGCTTTGCTCGCCCGATTCGCTCCGCTGGTTCGCGGACATGGCCCGGTCCCCGGGGCTCGGCGTGGCGCTCGCCCCGTATCATCTGCCGCAGGATCCGCAACTTCTGGCGAAGCTTGTCGACGACCTGGGGCCGAAGCTGACGCTATTTTATGCGTGGCAGCACGGCAACGGCTGCATGACGAAACTGCCCAAGGAGGAGGAACTGCTGCAGATGCCGGGCCGCGGCCCCTTGGACTTTGTGCCGATCCTGGCAGCGCTGAAAAAGATCGGGTTTGCAGGATACACGGAGATCTTCATGCATCCGGTCCCGCGCGGGATTCCGATTCTGGAGACGCTCGGGGAGGTAACCGCTGAGATCAATCGGGCGAGAGCGTATCTTGAGCAGTGTCTGGAGAAAGTGTGAACGCCTATAGCAGCCCGGCTGCTCCGAAGCAGCCGGGCTGCACACTGCCGTCGCTGTTTGGCGGATGTTTTGCGGTCAACTTCGAGTATAAATGGCACGTACGGTGGAAATCAGGCCAGACCCCTGCCGGTTCATCCGGCAGGAGAACAAGGTTGGTCAGCTAGCCGCCGGGCCCAGCATGCAGTCTCGGCCCCCTGCCAGCTCGTCTGGCAGGGCCAAAAGTTCGTCAGCTAGCCCCATGCCAACGCGTCCCCAAGACCCCTGCCGGTTCATCCGGCAGGTGAATGAGGTTGGTCAGCTTTCGGAAGCGCCCAGTGCAAACCTTCTTCACCGACCAGGCCCAACAGGCCGCCACCCGTCGGCTTTCGTCGCGAAGGTGCTCGCGAAAGTCTCACCGCAAACAGGAGGAAGATTCACTCATCACCGATCAACCCGAGCGACCCCGCCGTCCATGCCCGCGCGCTGCCCGAGGCGAAGCATTCCCGGCTGCCGGCAACGGGGCTTTCCATCTCGCGAAACGACTGTCGCGTCGAATGCCCTCACGGGCACGAAGAGGGAGGAAGTCATGAGTAACCATCGATTCACTCTGATTCTGTCGGGGATATCCGAAATTACGCCTGAACTGGGCGACACGCTGTTCGAGGTGACCGGAGGCGACATTGAACTGAATATGTCAGACCGGGTCGCCTTTCTCGAGTTCGATCGAGCGGCGGATTCGCTGTTCGAGGCGGTCCGCTCCGCCATTTCACAAGTCGAAAGTGCCGGCGTTCGCGTCGTGCGCGTCGAGTCGGAAGCGGCCAATACCATTGCCAAGATCAATGCGGAGTTGCTCGGAGTTGGAAGCGTAAGCTGATGAACCGGAGCGACATGATCCTGCACGAGTGCAGTCTGACGCGATGAGCGTGACCTCTCTCACGGTTGCAGGTCCGGCCCCGCGGGTCTTCCTCTCCGGCGCAGCAGCCTTGTGCCACGGGTGAATCAGGTTCATCAGCTAAAAAGTCGTCGAGCGGATGCGGCAGAACCCGATTCCTGCCGATGCACCCCCGTTTCGCTCGCGAGCAGCTTCATGAACGCCGTTGATACAAACTGGCAATAACAGCCCGGCTGCTCCGAAGCAGCGTAACCGTTCATGGGGCGGGAAGGAAGGGGACAGGTCCATGTTTTCGGACAACGTCTTTGCCGCCAGGACACGTCAATCGGCCGAAAAATGGACCAGTCCCCGACCGCCCCGTGAACGGTTACCGAAGCAGCCGGGCTGCTTCCCGGCGCAGATCACTTCTTTCCGAGTCGATACTGAAACACAGCCGGATCATACGTCAAGCGAACGACTCCGTCTTGGCGTTGAACACGCTCGACGCGTGCCACGCTGCCATCCTCCGCAATGACCTCGACCTGCACCGGTTCCGGCAATTTCCAGGGGAGGTCCGCCCAACGGATAGAAACGGGGAACGCCTTTCCTCCGCCCTGAGGCAAAGCGGTGACGACCAGGCGGTCGCCATCGCGGGTGAGGCGGCAGGCGCCGGGAGTGGTCACTGCACCGAACGCGATCGGCCTGGCCGCGGGGTTCATGCGGGCGAGGATCGGATCCGGGCGGCTTTCCAGCGGACCCCAGGCGATCGCAGCGGGCTGGCCACCCTCGGACTTGATCTCGACGTGGCCGACGCGGATCCGCCGATCGCCGTCGTCATTGCCGGCCAGAGGCAACCGTTCGCCGGAGACGCGGTTGTAGATTCCAGCCCGGAGCTCGTACTTTGCGCCCGTCTTGAGCAACTCTTCGGGAATCGTGCCGGTCGCGGTAACGCGCACGTCTCCGCGGCGCTCCGCCTCGAACGTGCTCGGGTGCTGAGATGCCTGGAAGAGGATTTCGCCTTCGCCGTCGACGAAGTGCAGAAACGCCGTCCAATTGGCCGGGATCGCGTCGTCGGCCTTCCAGAGGAGATCCATCCGGAAGCGGCCGTCGCCGAGATGCTCAAATTTCTCGATCTTCAGGTCGATCGCGTGCCGTCCATCGACGACGTGGCGGCCGTTGACGTAGAGCCGCTCGGGCGACCGGGCGATTTCGAGGATAATGCCGTCGCGCCGCTCGATCGAAGCCTCGACCGCGCCGCCATCCGTGGGCACGCGCGCGAGGAAGCCGTACTGGGGCAGGATCGCGCCGGCGACACTCCAATCGGTTTCGCCGCGGTTCACCCAGACCTCCCCGCCACCCGACCAGCGGACGTGCTGGCGGTGAAGGTCGCCGCCGACGTACTCGACACCTTCGAACTGTTTCATCGCCAGCCCACGCATCAGATCCGACAATAACCAGTACTTGCGAACGATGTTACGGCCAAACGGGCTCGAGACCATCGCCGGGTGACCGGTAAGGACCTCGGTGGCGATGTAGTCGTCGCTATAGATCCCGTGGAGCCGCGGGTCGAGACCGCCCTGGTAGCGCGACGAATAGCCGGCGCCGTGCAGGATGAAGCGGTCGTGGTGCGCGGCGTCGAACCAGGGCGTCCGCTCGGCGTCTTCGCATGGGATGTTCCAGACCGTCCAGCCGTAGCGGCCGGTGCCGGGCTTGCCCACGCGGAGGTGGTTCGTCTGGGCGCCGTCGAGAAAACCGATCAACTGGTCGTGGCCGCTCTCGGAGATCTGCGGGGCCTGGTTGCCGAGGAAGTCCCGGATCCAGGCAAATTGGTTCCGCCAGACCTCGCGGGTGAAGGTCTTGGAGAAGAACTGGCCGTCTGCCGTCCAGTAGTCGTACGGCGGAGCGCTCGACCACACGTCGATGAAGTAGGCGGTCGGCGCGAGATGCTCGCGGATCCACTGCAAGTTTGGCTTCAGGTACGGCTCGATGCGATCAGCCCGGTAGCGATACGACTGCGCATTGCGGCCCTCGTTGATCCACGCGCGTTGCGGCGTCTGTGGATCGCGGAAGACGATGTTCTTCTCGTAGGAGAAGCCCTCGGCGTCGGGATAGAAGTCGATGTAGTTGTCGTGCAAGGCGAAGGGCACGTCCGCGTCGCGGCAGACGCCGATCAGCCGTTGCATGTCCTCCGTGCTCCCGAGCTGCGGGTTCGGGGGCACGATCTCCGGCAGCCGGTAGTCGTAGCCCCAGCGTTGCCAGTTGTGCCAGATGACCATCGAGTCGGTCAGGCCGTAGCGGAACGAACGCTCGAGGTCGTCGGCGCTGGGAGCGTAGTGGCCGCCCCAGAGATCGAAGACGAACCTCCCGGCCGCCTCTTCGACACCGCCGGACGCTTCCAGACCATTGGTGTCGCGCCACGCACGGGCTCCTTCCCAGGCGCCAGCGGCAGGGATGAAGGTGAACGTGCACTCGTGTGCGGCGTGAAGGGAGTAGTGCCGGCCTTCGGGCTGGACGCGGAGCCGTGTGGGCACCAGGTCGGTTCCCTGGATCAGCGTCGAACGGTTCTCGAAATCGAAGCCGACGAACGAGGTGGAAAGGCGGTGGCCGTCGAACGAGAGGTCAAAAGCCTCAGGGCGGCGGATCACGTTGCCCGCGCCGGCGTAAAGCTGGTGAACCGGCTGATTCCACGCCCCCGCGGCGACGTCTTCCAGGTCGAACGATCGCCAGGGCTGCGGCTTGGGGGCATTTTCGAGCTGGAACTTCGCGCGGAGCACGTCCTGTTCGATCCAGAGCCGCCCGACGAGATCGAACGACCCGAACAGGCTGCGGAACTTGTGGCGGACGCGGCATCCGTTGTCGCCGAACTCGCCGGAGACGTGTTCCAGCACGATCGGCGACCGCGGATCGTCGAGCTGTGCGCCGAGCACTCGGACCTCGAACCCGCGGAAGAAAAGGCTCTTGTCGCCGGAGGCAAAACCGACCACGGTGTCCAGCAGGCCTCGTCGGCCCTGCCACAGCCGCACCGTGCTCGGCTTGTCGCCGCGGCGGAGCGTGCCCAACAGACGAGAGCCCTTTTCGCCTTCTGGTGGGAACGCCGCAAGCTCCGGCGGATTGCCGCAGACGAGCGTCGGCTCGGCCCAGTACGACTGGTCCCAGCCGGTATTGTTCTTCGGTCCGGGGTGCGACTCGAGCTGCAGGCGGATCTTCTTACCGGCATAGCGGCTGAGGTCGGCACGGGCGGGCTGCCACGATTTGGCGGCGGTGTGCCGTTCGTAAACGGTTTCGCCGAACGTGCCTTCAGGAGCGTCCCAGGGGGCGACGCGAACGCGGAAAGTAACACCGTCGCTCTGGCCGTCGGGCGTCATCCCGTTGGCGAACTTCAGTGCGATCTGCTTTGAAGTGGGCAGTTCCAGCGGAAATTCCACGAGCAGCGTGCCGACCTTGCCCGACTGCCAGGGCGGATGAATGGCGACTGCCTCGCGGCGCTGGCCCTCGAGATCCGCGTCGCGCAAGTTCATGCTCCCGTGGCTCTCCGCCTCCGAGCCCTGCCAGCCGACGGGCATCGTCTTCGATTCCTGCCCGAAAACCTGCACCACGGCCCGATAGAGCGGAAGCTGCCAGAGTGCAAGTTGGCCGCCGTCGGCAATCGCAAACGGCTGCCAAGGAAGCTGCGTGGCTGCGACCGGGGGCAGCTCGAGCCTGGTCTGGAACACGAGGATCGGATGGGCGACCAGCGGTTTTCCGTCCGCCTCGAACTGGACATAGGCATGGACCGGGTAGTGGGCGCTATAGGTGCCTTTGCCGGCCGTGATCGTGAACTCGCGCGTCGCCGAGCCCTTGGCGTCGACGGCGAAATCGACCGGTTCGGCCGGCGCCGCCCGCCACCGGTCGATCAGTTTCAGCTCGATCGTGCCGCGGATCGGCGAGTCAGCCTTGTTTTCGAGGACAACGCGGACCGGGATTGGCGTATCGATTTGGGTCACTTCTTCCGGGCCTTCGATCCGCGCGGTGAGCGGACCGGCGGTATCGACCGGTGGATTGAAGGCGTAGGCGGCAGTCGCGGCCATCGACGAGACAATCGCGACCGCAAGGCAAGACCGAACAAACAAGAATCGGTGGTGATGCATCGTCATGATTCGAACGGGGTGAAGTTCAAGTGACAGGAAACTGGACTTTTACAGTCACCGAGTCTAGTCCCGCAGAACTGGGTGGTCAACGGGGTGCTCCGAGCGATCGAGTCAAATCGCAACCGTGCACGCCCGCGGAAGAGAAGGGGACAGGTCCATGTTTTCCGCCAACGTCTTTGACGCCAAAACACTCGAATGGGCCGAAAAATGGACCAGTCCCCGGCGGTGGGCGTGAACGGTTGCGTCAAATCTCGTTCAACAGTGCCTGCAGCTTCAACGCGGGCAGTTCGCCTTCCCACTGGGCGATGATTCCGGCCGCGTCGGCCTCGGCCATGACCGCGCCTGCGGAGCCGGAACGGACCAATTCCAGGCGGGTGGCCAATTCCCGCCCCCACCGCTCGTAACGCTCGGCCGTTTCCCGGGCTGCCGGCGCCGATGCCAGTGCCTGCCGGACTTCCGCCAGTTTCTGCGTCAGGGGCCAACGGGCGAGGCTGGGATCGGTGAAGGCAAAGGTCGTCAGTTCTGCGCGCAGGGCCTGCGCCCGCGCGCGCAAATCGGCCTTCGCCGCATCGTTTTTCTTGCCGGCGTAGTCGAAGAAGACAAAGCGGACATCTCGCAGCGACGGCTTGAGATCAAACACGGTCTCGATGCCGTAGCTTCCGACGGTGAAGCCCGCCTTTTCAGCTTGATCGGGAACCCAGAGCACCGCGCAGGGTCCGACGCCGCGGTGCGCGGTACCGATGTAGCCCGCGTCGTAGATGCTGTCGTAGTAGAGCGTCCACCACTGGGTCGCAAGGTCGAGTTCCGCGCGCTCTGACTGGGCGAAGTCCCGCGTGGAGGTCAGCACGTGGCGGTCGGCATCGCTGACGAACGCCGATGGGTAGCAGCGCAGCGCGAGACGCAGCGACTTCAACTCCACTTTCGGCTCCAGCAAGGCCTGGGCGAAGAGGCAATCGCCGCCGGCTCGGGCGACGAATCGCACGCGGACCACGGCCTGGGAGGTGTCGAATACGAAGTCGGCCGTGCCGCGGTTCTCGGAACTGCGTCCGGTCACCGAATGGATCAGCTTCGTGCCGACGTTCTGCCCGTTGATCCGCAGGTCGAAGAACCCGCCGGCGTACCAGTTGCAGCCCGCGGGATCCGGCATGCCGATGTAGCCCTCGCCCGGGATGGCGGCCTGCGGGTCTTTGGGATCGCGGGCGACCACGTAGCGAAGGCCGAATGTCTGCGCTCCGGTGTCGAGGACGATCGTCTGTTGGTGGCGCTGCAGGCCGATGGTGTGCGCAGGCGCCCCGGGGCCGATCGTCGCGGTTTCCACGCCCGAGTCGGTAACGAGCACCTGCGACGGTTCCTGGGCCGGCGATGGGATGATCAGGAGCGGGGCAAGGCAGGACAGGAAGGCGAGAGGAAGCGTCTTCATGGGCAGGCTCCTTTGGAGTGCGGTGACTTGTCACCGCTTTGTTTTCGTCTTGTGCTGGTTTTCTGTTGTTCGAAACATTCTTGGAATTCAACGTGCCGTCCGGCTTGAAGGAAAGCCTCGCAAAGCGAGGCAAAGCGGCGACAAGTCGCCGCACTCCAAAGCGCTACTCGACAGCGAACCGGGCTGTCGCAGCCGCTGCTGTGTACAAGTCGGTCGCTTGGACGGTCCATACTCCTTTGGGATCGTTGTGGGCCACCGGCACGTCCAGAACAACGCCTGTCTTGTCGGTCACCACGACGGGGGCGACCCAATCCGCGAGGCTGCCGTCGGGCAACTTCACTTCGATCTTGACGGCCTGACGGCCCGAAGGGAGAGCCGAGGTGATCTTGACACGATTGACGCTTCCAGGCGATATCGACGGCGGCAGGTTCAATTCCACGGGCCCCAGCGGCTGCGGGGAGAGGGCGTAGAAGATCGCGCGGTAGGGTGTAACCGTCAGGTTCACGCTCCGCTTTAGGCCGAGACCTTTGCGGGCCTTGAGATCGTACACGTGGAACGGTTCCGGCAAGTCCAGTTTCGCCGCCTCGGGCCGGCCGTGGTGGCGAAGGAGCGAGACGATCTGCACGGGACCGTTGTTCCAGCGAGTGATTTCGATATTGCGGAGGCGCCCGCCATCGGTACCGGTCAGACGCAGCAGCGAGGAAATTCCGCCTTGGCTCAGAGCCTGTTCGACAATCTGTGCGGCCGCTTCCGGTGTGCTCGGGCTGTTGAGGGCCGGGAAGCCGGACATCGCCAGGTTCAGCAGCATCGCATGGCCTTTGCCGAAACCGTTGTGCAGTACGAGGGGGACCTGCCCGGCGGAACCCGATGCCGACGCATTGGTGGCCTGAACGCCCGCGTCGATTCGCACGTTCGGCAGGTCCAGCGGCTGCGGCTTCCCGTCCGCTGCCAGTACGGTGACCGTACCATTACTGACGAGCGCTTCGGCAAAGCCGGTCCGCTTCACTCCAAATACGTCGTCCAACTGCCCCGCGGCGAGAGGCTTGACGTGGCCGTCGTAGATTGCCGGGCGGACGTCGGCGATCAATAGGCCGCCGTTGCGGACGTAGGCGCGGAGCATCTCCGCCTCTTGCTCGCTCATTGCTTGGGTCATCGGCAAGAGGATGGCTTGGAATGTGCTCAGGTCGATTTCGCCGAGCCGCATCTGGCGGTCGGTGAAGTACCGGAAGTTGAGTCCGATTTCCCGCAAGGCATGGTGAAAGGCCGCGTGATTGCTCTCATAGCTGCCGAACGAGGGCGACGCTTGCACCTTGGCGGCATAGGCCGAAGGCAGCGAATAGAGGATGCCGATTCGATCGGTCTGCATGTCGGAGGAGAGGAGCAGGTCGCCCAGGCCGTCGCGAACGATCTGCGTATCCGCAAGGATTTCCTTGACGGCGGGATAGGGGTCGAGAGTGGGCGCGAGCCAGCCGTGAAAACGGCCCAGGGCATCCCACCGCCACCACCAGACCGCGTCGCAGCCGCGGGTGACCATCCGCCAGTATTTCTCCAGCAGTGTGTCGGCGTCCTTGGTGTAGCCCATCCAGTTGGAACGGGGGAAGTCGCGTGGGGCGATCGATCGCAACACCTCGTCGGCGGTGCCGGGATAGGGCGACCAGAAGGTGTTGTAGCGCACGAAGCCGTCGAGATCGTCGGCGGCACCGAACCTGCCGGCGCCCTCGAAGCCGCAGCGGCTCTGCGGGTCGATGCGGCGGAACCCGTCGCCAAACCGCTCGCAGAGCTTGCAGAAGTTGTACGATTGAAAGGCCTGGCGGTCGAACCAGCGCGGGAAGTTGCCGGCCCGAAGCGATTCGGCCTCGTCGTTGTCGTCGGGTTTGCCCAGTTGCACCTCGCGGAAACTCGCGTAGTGGCTGCCCCAGGAGGCATTCAGCGCCTCGATCCGGCCGTACTGATCTTCCAGATATTTTCGATACGCATCCAGGCAGTGGGGGCTCAGGCACGAACCGCGGACCACGATCTCGTCGCCCAGCGAGTAGACGAAGACTCCGTGGCGGCGCACGGGGGCGTACTCGTCGACGATTCGGTCTACGTGCGACTGGATCTTTTCGCCGTCGGACCAGCAGGCGGGTTTGCAGGCGGCGCCGATGTGCGTCGTGTAGGGAATCCAGGCGATGTCGCAGGCGGCTATGCACGGTTCGGGGCTGCCGGCGCGGAGGTGCACCGTTACGCCGCTGCCGGCCAGCGCCTGTTCCGCCCAAGGTGCAAGATTGCCGCGAGGGGTGTCCCACATGACGAAGTTGAACCGGCCGCGATGGCGATTGACGACGCGGGCGAACTGCCAGGCTGAGGCGACTTCGCCTTTCTTGTCCGCCAGCGTGGCACGCACATTCAGCAGCATGGGGAACCAGGGCTGCACCGAGAAGTGGAAAACCTGCTGGACCGTGCCGGCCTCGACAGTCTGCCGCGCGATTTCGCGATCTCTTCGGTCGAGTAAACTCACGGTTACACACTGCTCGGGGCGGACTTCACCGACGACGCGTACTTTGCCCGACAGTTCTTGGCCGATTTCCGCCCAGTCCTGGTCCAGTTCAAGCCGGACCTCGTGCTGCGGGGAGACGACGGCCAGCGGCATGCTGGCAAAGGCGGCCACGCGGTCGCCGCCGCGGGCGACAACGTCCAGATGGTACTCGCCCGCGCGGACCAGCGGGATTTCCAGGGCGAGATCACCTTCGGGCTTGTCGAGGGCGCGGTTGGTCGTGAAGATGACAGCGCCATCGTCGCGACGGAGTGTAATGCCGGCGGCGACCGGCTGGGCGACTCCGCGCCAGGCAAGCGTGGCCGCTGGGGCGGGCAAATCGGACCGGGCCAGCTCTTTGTTCTTGGGTTTGACCGAAAGGCTGAGTTTCGGCTCATTGCTCGCCGCCCAGAGGATTGCCTTGCCCAGCCGCATGTCCCACTCGTCGTAGTCAACCTCCCAGCCGGGCCGGTAGTCGATCGTGGGGCGTTTCGGCAGCCGCACACCCCGGCCTTGGAGGATCGTGAAAACCGTCGCGCCGCCGACGTCTTCCAGGAACTCCGGCACTTGCTTGAGCCGATTCTTGTTTTTCAGTACGCGATTGTCATCCATACCGAGCAGGACCAGGCCGGCGCCTTCGGTGACCGCCTTGACGATTGCATACTGTTGTTCGACGGGCACGTTCTCCAACGGGATGTCCAGGAAGACGAAGGCATCCCATTTCTGAGTGAGCAACCTTGCCATGCGCTGGATGCCGCGCTGTGCTCCGTGCCATTGTTCTTGGGTGGAATCGATGATTCGCGTCCAGAAGACCATCTGCGGCTCGAGGTCAAACCGCTGTTTCAGTTCGATGACTTCGCGGGGACTCGTCCCGCGGCCGTCCAGAAAGAACAGGACGCGTGTCGTGCCGAGGACGTAAGGGGTGGCCCAGGGCGTGTGGGGCGTGATGAACTCGGAATCGACGTTGTGGTCCACTTCGAGTTCGGCCATGTCCTGGGCCGGGCAGGCCGTGCCCATGGCCATGAAAACCAATAACAAAGCCAGGAGAGCCGAGCGAGACGGCGCGGCTGTGGCAGCGGGCTGCGTGGCCGAGGAATTTGGCATGTGTTGCTTCACGGGTGATTCTCCTTTTTTAATTCAACGACCCACCACGATTCAAAAGGCTCAGCCCGGTTACTTGATGTTCTGGCGGGTGGTTGTTTTCGTTGGATTTCCCGCACGCGCTGAGTCTAGTCCCGCAGAATTGGGTAGTCAAAGGGAAGTACAGGAAAGCGAAGGCGGTTACAGCCTTTGGCTGCCTTCGCCTTTCTGCACTCCCGGCACGCTCGCAATCACCCCAGGAAGCTGCTTCCACGAACTCGCCCTCGCGCGGAAACGCCCCACACCTGACGAGCGTGTGCACGTGCGGATCGATCAGGTCTGGGTAAGCGAAGATTTCCGCGTGGGTAACCGTTCACGGGGCGGCCGGGGACTGGTCCATTTTTCGGCTAATCGAGGCATTTCGCCGACAGAGACGTTGGCCGAAAACATGGACCTGTCCCCCTCTCTTCCGCCCCGTGAACGGTTACCCGCGTGGAAGCCGCACTGGCTTGCAAAACGCGGCACTCGGCCTACAGAATGGTGGTGTGCGACCTTGTCGCCAGGCGTTCTTGTCGCCAGGCGTTTCGATACCTCTCGGGCCTTGGGGGAGAACTCGCCATGAACCAATTCGCCGAAGTCATCGACCGCATCAACCCGGAACGGATTTGCTCGGACGTCTTCTACCTTTCTGCGGCGCCGCTGCCGTTCCGCAAGGCGAACCGCACCCTGCCGGACCACACCCTCTCGACGCTCGACGAGACCGATCGCTACCTTGTCAAGCAACTCCGCCAGTGGGGCTACCTGCCGTGGAAGGAACGGTGCAAGGCCCAGGCGTTCGGGTTCGACGCCTCCAAGCCCCGCCGCCATGCCTACGCTACCCCCGCCCCCGACGCACCCTGGTACGACCTCGACAACATCTATGCCGAAAGCCGCGGGAACGAAGTGCCCGACGAAATCATTCTCTTCGTTGCCCATAAGGACTCCCAGAGCTGGATCGATTCACCGGGGGCGTACGACAACGCCGTCGGCACCGCCACGATTCTCGAGTTCGCCCACGTCCTCAGGCGGTTTCCCAACCGGCGCACAATCCGTTACCTGTGGTGCAACGAGGAACACCGCCCCTGGACGAGCGTGACGGCCGCGGCCAAGGCGAACGAGCGGGGCGACAAGCTGATCGCCATCTTCAACGTCGACTCGATCGGCGGCAAGTCGCAGGCCGAGATCGATGCCGGCAAGAAGCCGAACGTGACGCTCTACACCACGCCCGAGGGCAAACGCCTGGCGGAACTGGTGGCTCGAATGAACGAACAGTACCGCATTGGCCTGGACCAAGGGATCCAGCAGCGAAAGAGCCCGGGCGACGACGACGGTTCGTTCGTCAAAGCCGGTTTTCCGGCCGCTGTCGCCAACCTGGGATCGTTTCCCTACGCCGATCCGAATTACCACGACCTCGGCGACACGGCGGAGAAGGTGGACATTGCCAATGTCGCAATGGCCGCCAGAGCGATCCTGGCGGCTGCGCTTCATGTAGACCGCGATGGTGCGCCGTGACGGCCGGGCGGATCCAACGGAAAATGTCCTGGGCGGACCGCGAGGTCTCGCCCAGCAGATCTCCGCCAGCAGTCACCTGCTCCGATCCGACGAACCGCGGAGCATGGGCGGCACCGAGTCCGGGCCGACGCCTTACGATCTCTTGCTGTCGAGCCTGGGGGCCTGCACTTCGATGACCTTGCGGATGTATGCCGACCGCAAGGGCTGGCCGTTGGAAAGCATTCGCGTGCGGCTCAAGCACGACAAGATTCATGCCGCAGATTGCACCGATTGCGAGACCAAAGAGGGCAAGATCGACCGGATTACGCGCCAGATCGACCTGGAGGGTCCGCTCAGCGAAGAACAGCGGAACCGCCTCGTCGAGATCGCCAACCGCTGCCCGGTGCATCGAACGTTGACGTCCGAGATTTGGATCGAAACGCGGTTGGGCGAATGAACAAGCGGATATCCGTGCCATCCGTGGTATGAGAACAACTGGAAGACAAAGTAGCACGGATGGCAAAGCCGGGGCACGGATGACAGGACCGTGGGAATCCTACCTCTGGACGTGAACTCCCAACTGCGAATGTGGAGTGGTGCTACGGCCCATACATCGCGCCCTCGATATAGCAGTCCGTGTCTTTACGGTTGAAATAGTAAACCGTCAGTACGCGGCCGTCGCGAAGCTGGATGCTGTAGGGGTAGCCCAGGTCACCGTCTTCGCCGTCGTGGCGGAAGACGATCTCGCTCTTGAGATCGTAGGTACGGCCGCCGTCGCTCGAGGTGCATGCCCGGACGCTGTACGGAGTCTTCCGGAAACCGTAGGCCATCAGGATACGGCCGTCGCCAAGCAGGCAGAGGTGCTGGGGAAAGCCCCAGACTGCCGTTGGCTTCGGCCAGGACCAGGTGCGACCCTCGTCCTTCGAGTACGATTGCCATGCCAGTCCGTCGCGCTCCACGCGAAACGTGGCGATCGCCTGCGCGTCCGGCAGGAACAGGAGATTCGGCTCGTCCCAGAATTCCCGCGGATGCGAGCGATCGTACGGGCCGCAGAAGGCGACCTCGGACCAGCGCTGCCACGTCTGGCCCAGATCGGCCGTGCGATGGACCACCACCGAGGTGCGCCCCTCCGCGGTGCCTTCGCCGATCCAGTAGAGCGCCCCGTCCGGACCGATAACCGGACCATGCGGGCTGAAGTACGCGGCGGCTTTCCTCGGCTCCGACCATGTCCGGCCGTTGTCTTTCGAGATGGCCAGCCAGATGCCGGAGTACTTGCCCCAGCCCTCCTTTTCCATGTGGGCCGTCTCGGCGGCGTACTTCGCGCGGAGCGACGGGGAGTCGCGCCAACTGTCCCACGTGCAAAACGAGACCACCAGCGTGCCGTCGGCGAGGCAGAGGATCGCCGGATCCCGTTCGTCGGAAGGCGAATCGAAGACCACTTCGCGCGGCGACCATGTCTTACCGCCGTCGCGCGAACGAGTCAGGACGATGCTGCCGCGCGGGCAGACGTGGGCATCGCCCTCCCGGCAGACGACGACGAGTTCCCCATCGGGCAACTCCGTGACGCCTGGAAAAGCGAAGTGACGGGATTTCTCCTCGAGCACGGTGATCCGCTCGGCCGGTACGCGGCGCGTGACGCTCGTCCGGCGGTACGGGATGAACTTCACATACTGGAGGTACAGAGGCTTGCCTCGCGAGCGGACGATGATCTTCTGGCCGGCCATCGCGGCCCGCGCTCGCCAGTGGAACTCGAAGTCGAAGTGGTGGGTCGGCGTGGCCGCGGGGGCCGTGATCGGGGTGAACTCCTCGTCGCCGGAGAGCCTGATGTCGAAGGTCATCACCGGGTCGACCGCGCGGAGGCCGAGCCAGATGTCGCACTCTTCCTCGATGCCGGGATCCAATGTGATTTCCGGCGGTTCACCGGCCGCGTTCAACAGCGCGGGCGTCCATCCCGGCCGTCGGACGAGCCAGTAGGAGCCTTTTTGCGGCCGGTTGCGATTCGCGTCCAGATCCTCTTCGCTCATCACACGGATCGCGGACGCCGGCTGCGCGAGGTGGAAATCCCGCCAAAAGATCGGCGGGCACTGGGTCTCTTCCGTGACGGTTTCTTCGCGAAGGCCGGAGTCGGCGGCGGCGCGGAGATCGTGGGGCATAAGTGAGACAAGCAGGGCCGCCGCCAGAAGGAATCGAGTTTTGGTCGTCATGTTATGCTCTCCTTTGGGTCAGGAAGACGCGTCGCAGGCCCCGGCCCTCATGGCCGTGGAAGTAGTGATCAAGTGACAGGAAACTTGATTTCCCATAGCCACCGAGTCGAGTCCCTGAGAATTGGGTGGCACGCTTGAGGTGAAACACGCGAGTTTTGTCGGTCACCTGCAGTTGCAGGCGGCCGTCGGCGGTGTTCGCAACGGTGGCTTCGGTGGCTTCGCCCATCTCGCCCATCGCCGTCACCGTCGCGTGCGGCAATTCTAAGGCAACGGGGTCGACGATCAGCACCGGGCAGCCACGGTCTGCGGGGATCTTTTCTTGCTGCTGCGTGGCAGACCAGTAGCCCAGCCTGCCGCAGGGGATGACCTGCCAGCCTTGCGCGTCGCGCTTCAACCATGCCGCGCCCGTGACCTCAACAGGCCCGACGCGCCGCTGTTTATCGCCGCTGTTGAGATAGGCGTAATCCGGGCACTGCACGTAGTCGAGGCGCTGGCCGTCGACGACGGCACTGTAGGCCAGTACCGCCGGGGCATCGCTCTCACCGCGGCTGATGATCCAGCCGTACGGCGGCAGCAGATACATTTGCCCCGCCTGCGCGACGGTCCACGGTTGTGAGGGATTGAGATTCACCGTTACCACCAGGCCCCGCCGGTACCTCACGCGAACGCGTCCGAGGTGGTGCGCGCCGGTTTGCAGCGCCTGGCTCGTCGACAGCATCGTGTTGCCGTCGTGGTATTCGATCTCGGCTACTTCGTCCGGCAGGTATTCCTGCTGAAGTCCTTGCATCAGCGCGTAGTAGTGAATGGTGCGGGCCATGGGCGGAAAGTAGCCGTAGCCGAGCATTGCCATGTGACCGTACGCCAGGCTGGCGGCGACGTGCTTGTAGAAGGCTTTTGGCGCGGGCTGCTCGCGCGACGTTCCAAGCTCTCGGACTTCCTCGGGAGAGAGGAAGTTGGTGGGGCTGTAGCCCATCATCGTGCCGATCTGGAACGGGTGGAGCTTGAGCAGGTCGAAGTCCAGCGGCAAGGGCAGCGGGTCGTTCGTCTTCACCTGGGCGTAATCGATGTCCGTCAGGCCGGCGTACATCCAGCGAAAGACCCCTTCGCTCACGGTCGAACCGTACCACTTCCGCGCCTCCACGATGCTGTCGCCGACGCCGAAGACGGTTGCCCTCGCCATGCCGGCCCCCGGCACACCGGCTTCGTAGTCCAACGCCTCGCTCCCGCGATTGGTGCTCACGTCGAGATAGACGCAGTCGGGCGGGTAGTGCTCCTGCATCTTCTGTCCGACGTTGCGGGCGAGTATCCAGGCGGCGGTGTCCTTGGGCGCATAGCTGCCGGGCCATGCCTCGCGGAGGTCGTCCTCGGGAGTCAGGGCGATCCAGTTTTCGTCCCAGAACTCGTTGAGCGGATAGAAGTCGGTGAAATCGGCGTAGGCGCCGAAGAGAAAGCCCAGGTCCTTGATCTTCCGCCGGGCGTCGGCCACTTGGGCGATGGTGTAGGACGGATGGGGCCGCCACCGGACGCCAAAACCTTCCGAATGGCCCTTGACGAAGATGCCGGCGAAGTCGTTGGCGATCAGGTGGTCGAGGCCGTAGCGTTTGAACGTGTCCCAGCGGTTCAGGGAGAACGTCCGGTCCATGACAAACATAGAGGGCGCCAGCCGCTCGATATTCGGCGAGCGGGGGTTCTGGTGGTTGGGCAGCGTATCGGCGAACTCCGGCGAGGCGGTGATCACGAGGCGGTCGCGGAGAGCGTTCCGTTTGCCGTCGGTCAGCGGCGTGTAGACCGTGCGCCGGAACAGGCGGAGCCGGCCGTCTTCCGGCTGACTCAAGTTGTCGTCCACCGAGGAATAGTCGGAGTGATAGAAATCGGGCAGGACCGAGAGGAACAGACCGCTGCCGCAGGCAAAGCAGGTCGTCGGCCGGCTGCGTGCGATTTTCAGGTACGGAACCTCGATCGTTTTGGGATCGGCAAGGCCCGCGACCACTCCGAAGGCCGTGCCCGCCGCCCAACCGCCGGCGGCGCGCAGGTCGACGACCAGGCTTAGCCCTTCGAGACGGTAATCGACTTCGAAGTGCCCGCCCGCCGCGGTTTGCCACTCGGTTTCCAGCCGGTCCGATTGGATACGACGGGCGAGCAGTGTCGCGACGACCGGATTGCTGTTTGCGTCAAGCAGTCCGCCGCCGGCGCACGGTTGAAACGCGGCTCCGTCGTTCCAACAGGCGGTAATGCCGTCGAGGCAGCCGCGCTCGGTGCTGACCTCGTAGACCAACGTGCCGGCGGCACCGGTGGCGGTGAAGCGGGCGCCTTGCGGTGTCTCTTGGATGGCGGTGGTCAATCCCGTGGGCGGCGTGGGAAGCATGCCGCGGTCGGAAAGCGGGAAGACGGGATTCTCGGGCCGGCCGAACACCCGCGGCTTGCGATTTCGCTGGTAGAAATGCAAACCTTCGAGGTAAAGCGTATAGTCGGCCTTGGACTGATCGGCGTGCAGCAGCAGCGCCTTGAACGTCAAGGGACACTTCCGATTCCGCATGTTTTCCATCGGCAGATGCCCATGCAGCAGCATCCAGTAGCCCATGCGAATGGGACCGAGATCCACGTCGAGTTCGACGCCATCGGCATCGGCCAACAGCGCTCGGCAGTGGATCGTGACCGCATCCGGTTGCATGAAGTGCTTGTGGCCGTACACCCAGAAGTTCACGCCGTCGAAGGGGTTGTGGATCTCGATGGACGACTTTGGACGCAGGGCCACGGAGACGGGGTTTTCCGACTTCGCAATGACCAGTTTTCCAACCCGCTGGCGCCACAGCCGCTGGGCGACAGAGGCGGCCAGGGACACTTCGGCATCGGAAAGATGATGAAGGGTCCAATTGCCCGGATCCTCGAAGGTAACCTGCATTCCCGGATCGGGCCGGCCGGACCAGGTCAGTTCGTAAGCCTGCTCGCCGGTCTCGCCTTCCGGCACATCGGGCTGGATCGTGCCCGCGGTGATCGTCACCTCATCGAGCAACGCCTGTCGCATGCGTTGGACCTCGTCGCGAGGGAGAACGGCCAGTTTCAGACTCTCCACGCGGAGCGGTGCGCGGTCGGTTTTCATCGCGGCGGCGAGGCCGGGCAGGGTGTGCTCCAGGCCCACCTTGACGGTGTCGCCGGACACGCGGCCGCCGAGTTCGAACAGGTAGTCGAAGTCCTGCCCCGTGCCGGTCCAATCGCCTTGCCCGGTCTTGCTGAACACGGTAAACCATGAGTCGGTCTGGGTTCCATGGACGTCGCGAAACCAGGCGAACGGTCGCGACATGCTCGGCGGCGTAAAATGGGGCTTCTTGTTCAGCAATCGAGGCTCGAACCAGTGGTCGCGCAGCGGCGAACCATCGATCAGGACCCGCATGACGAAATTACCGCCGCCCCCGCCGCGGGCCATTCGGGCTCGGACGAAGAGCAGCGGTATCTGATCCGCCGTGCGCTGCGGCAGCGGGAACGTCTTCTCCCAGCTTCGGCCTTCGTCGATCTCGATCGGTGCGTCAAGCAACTCCGGCCTTTCTGCCAGGGGCAGCGGCTGC
This sequence comes from Thermoguttaceae bacterium, assembly GCA_040768665.1. GTDB lineage: Bacteria > Planctomycetota > Planctomycetia > Pirellulales > Thermoguttaceae > JABWBD01. The sequence continues at coordinate 74,395 of JAXGMN010000046.1, read as the reverse complement.
GCAGAGATTGTGGTGGGGATAATCCCCGCAAGGATTGTCGTGAAGTTAAGAAATAATCGGTTGTACATCGATACCGTCTCTTGGATGCGCCCGTTCACGCGGCTTTGCGCGTGGTGCATTGGGCTGAAGGAGCGTAGGTCCGGAGGTTTCTCGGATTGCGGGCTTTCAATAACCGGCACATCCGCAGCGCCCAGGGACGTCCGTGTGGGCTGTCCTTGCCAAAGAGGGCTTCCGTGTCGATCGTCCAGATGCGTTTCGTAGCGTGGTAGTCGTCGAGGAACCGGATCCAGTCCGGTTCTAGTGATAGGAAATCTGATTTCCCACAGACGCCGAGTCTAGTCCCGAAGAATTGGGTAGTCAAGGGATGCAGGAAGGTCCGCCTGGGGATTGACGCGCCCGCCCACACCCCCGTCCACCGGAGTGAATTCTTGGACGCTCTCCGCCGTGAGGAGCGCCGCAGCCCCCCGCTTGACAGCTATCTCCCGGGGGAGCATATTAGGCACGGGTGATGTTGGCTGGCAATCGCGGAACTGCGAAACCCGGGCCGGCTCCTTTTCTCCGGCTTTGCCTTGGCCGGAGAGGAGCGTCGTATACTGCATGCTGAGCGTGGGATCTTGCAGCCCCACGTGGAGAACAACGGCGAATCACAACGGAGCTTAGTGCATGAAACTCTTCATCTCTTACCGGTTCGACGACGAGCTGTTTGTACATCGGGTCAACTATTACTTACGAAAACAAAGCTGGGATTCCTATTGCTATGCCGAAAGCCGACACTTGAGTACCTGGGATCACTTGTTGGTGCAGAAGATTCGCGGAGCCGACAAGTTCGTGGTTTTCGGCCCGCGAGGTTTTTTGGGGCCGGTCGCGCCGGGAAACGGCCTGGGCGGTACTCAACATTTGGAAGTGATGCAGATCTACCAACGCACAAAACCCGAAATCCTGAAACGCCTGGCGCTGGTCGAGATTCTCGACTCGCCTCCTACCGCGGACGTTCCGGCACTGGACCAAGTCGTCGCGCAATGGCTTGCCTCCGCCTCCGCCAACACCGTGCACGTGCAACAGAGCCGAAGCGGCGAAATTCCTCATGAAGCTGAGGCTCGACGCTGCGCCAGGAGAATTACGGAAATCTTGAAGGGTCCGCTGGACGAGTGGATTGAAGATGACGGCCTTCCGATCGGTTACCCATTCGATTACGAAAAGAAGATCATCGGCGAATACTATAGCGGAGACGGGTTGTTGTTGCACAAGAAGCGGCTGGAACAAGGATGCCCGACTGCCTGGCCGGTCGTGCCTGTTCTCGGCGAGGATGCACGGTTGAGAAAGACTCTGCCCCTCAATCCCGTGCAAGAGGAAGAGATCGGAGGCTACCGGCCCGATGAGGCAAAAGTGTTGGTGGACGTCCGAAGCCAGTACCACTGTGTACGGCAACTCGCAATAGAGGGCAACGAAGGAGAGGTAGACGAAGAGGGACCGCAGCCATGTCTGGGAAGGAAGTCGCTCTTGTTTCTCGAAGCGGGCCCCCGAAAGCGTCTTTGGTTCAACCCCGCGGAGAAGCATCGGGTCGGCATCGTTGTTTCGGGAGGGATCGCCCCGGGAATCAACGCGGTGGTCGCCGGGATTGTGGAACGGCACTCGTTGTATGCACAACGAGCGGCCGAGGCGGCAGGAATCGAGCAGAATGCCAGAGACGACTTGAGCATCGTGCTGTATCGTGACGGGTTAGCGGGTGTTCTTTCCGGCAATTGCCAAGACCTGACTCCTGATTCGGTTCATGAACTCACGGCACAGCAGCGCGACCAGGGAGGATCGGTGGTCGGCACATCTCGATTCAACGATCTGTTGGAAGTGGCAGATCCCAAGAGCCGTCAGCGCCAACTTAATCAGATCGTTGAACGCGTTGTGAAAACCGACAAAGTCAACATCCTGTACGTGATTGGAGGCGATGGCTCGATGCGCGCCGCCCATGCTATCTACACCACCGCGCGGCATCGCGCGCGCCTTCCCGCGAGCGATGCTCACCACCTACCAGAAGAGCTGTCCGTGGTAGCGGTGCCCAAGACAATGGACAACGATGTACTGTGGGTGTGGCAGGCATTTGGTTTCCTTTCCGCCGTGGAACGCGCCAAGCAAGTCATCATGCAACTTCAGACCGAAGTCAAGTCCAACCCTCGCCTCTGTGTGATTCAGCTTTTCGGATCCGATTCAGGGTTCGTGGTCAGCCATGCGGCGTTGGCTACCGAGGAGTGTGACGCGGCGTTGATCCCGGAAGTTCCCTTCTACTTGGCAGATCTCTCGAAGCACGTTCAACGCAGTCTGCACCGGCGATTCAATCAGAATCAAAAGAAGGCCGGTGTGGAATCGCTGCCGGGGGGAAAAAAGGGCCCGGGCCGCACGTTTGGTACGGTGCTTCTCGCAGAGACCGCGATCCCCTTGGATGCCGAGGACTATCTTGATGACCCAAGTGTGGGATTGGAGGAAAGTGAGAAACAGGCAATCCGCCGGTTTATTGGCTCATCGTTCTTGACCTGCGACGATCTGACCGACTGGAAGAACTTCTGTTGCACGATAGCCAAAGCTTCAGCGGAAGATCCGGTAGGTTTCTATGCTACGGTTATGCAAGCGTTAAAGCCCGAAGTACAAGGTATTTTGACAACCGTCGCCGAGTTGTCCACCGAACCGTGGAATGACGGGCAGTTGCAGGCATTGGTGATCCGTGACCTGAACCGGGTGCTAAGGGACGTGGCTCTTGGGGGCAATGGCGTGGTGGTGGACGACGAGGCAGCTCTCCTCCGCGATGTCATCGAAGACGTGCAACGTCCGAACTCCGTCGAGCAGTTACGGACGAGCATTGAAAAACTCGTCGGGGTGTCAGTGCCGTTCGAAGCGGTTTACATTCTCGAATGCCTGAAGGAGGACCAAGCGCCCGAGGACTTGATTGCATTTGAAGAACACACACGTTCGAGACGCGACAGGCTAACGCAATTGCTAACCTATAAACGAAACCGACTGCTCCTCGATGCAGCTTTTCCGAATGCCATTCGTAAGTGTCTGTCGTATGCTGAACCGGGCCGAGTGTACGGCCAGACTCCCGATGAACTTCGCACCGGAGGATTGAAAATCGTGTCCCGGGTGCTGCAGGCCCAGGTCCGCGACGCAAAAGAAGTTGCCGCCAGGCTTCCGGTGAGGGAGTTCATGCTATACCGCAAACAGTTCCGCGTGTTCACCAATGAACCGCGCCATCTCTTGCGGGCCATTCCGCCGAGCGTCTCCGACGTGATCTTTGGCCATCGTCTTGGCGTTTTGGCCGTTGACAACGCCATGGCCGGGTATACGGACTTCATGGTCAGCCAATGGATGACGGAGTACGTGCTGGTGCCGCTGCAACTTGTCGTGCTGGGCCGAAAGCGGGTTCCTCGCAAAGGGATCTTCTGGAAATCGGTACTGGCAAGAACAGGTACGAGTGAAGTATTTGGTGAACGTGCGACGGGAGATCCCGGTACGACAGCAGCATTACCAGCTCATCGCGGGGAGGAATAGCCATGCACCGCCCCCATCGTTCGAGTTGCGTCTCCTTCATGATCATCGGAGCGATCTTCGTTGCCTGGCTCAGCGTGCACCGGACATTCGCGCAGAGCAACTCCGGCCAGGCCCAGTCGCTGTCGCCGGCAAGAGCGGCGATGGAGAGGGCCGGTCATGGGAATGCTGCCTATGCCTTTCTGGCACAGCAAATGGACCAATTCCACACCTGCTTCTTCGTCTACGATGACCGTGACTCGGGGGCGGTGAACTTCACATCCGGCGGGTGGATGGGCGACCTGGCCGACCTTCCGAAGGAGATCGCCAAGACGATTGTCAACGATGCATGCACCGAGAAACCGTACCGGGGCACGACATGCATCAAGATCACATACCCGATGGGCATCGACAGCCAGTACTGGGTCGGCATCTATTGGCTGTGGCCCGACGGCAACTGGGGCAACCGGCCGGGCTACGACCTGAGCCGCTGCGCGAGCGACCGGAAAGAACGAGTTCGGCTGACCTTTTGGGCTCGCGGAGCACAAGGCGGCGAACAGGGGGAGTTCAAAGTCGGCGGGGTCGAGGGAGCGCATCCCGACAGCTTCGGGCCTGTGTCGACAGGGGTCGTCAGGCTCGGCACTCAGTGGAAGCAGTACACCATCGACCTGACGGGCCTGGATCTCAAGAATGTCACCGGCGGGTTTTGTTGGGCGACGAATCGGGACCAGAACCCCAGCGGCTGCGTGTTCTACCTCGACGAGATCCGTTTCGAGTTCGGCCCGCGCGGCACGGCCGTCCGGCTGGCCGAGCCGCGTTGGATCCGCAGCTACGTGCCCCAACGCCCCGGCGAGCCGGACCGCTACTTTCGCAACACCGCTTTCCTCTACGACAACGCCTTGGCGCTGTCGGCCTTCGTCGCGCGCGGCAGCAAGGACGACCTCCGCCGTGCTCGCCTCCTCGCCGATGCGATCGTCTATGCCCAGAACCACGACCGCCGCTTCACCGACGGCCGTCTCCGCAACGCCTACGCCTGCGGCGAACTGCCCGATCCCAGCGACAAAGGCGCAGCCCGATTGCCCGGCTGGTGGGACGATGCTGCCGAGTCATGGAACGAAGACAAGTACTCCGCCGGCAGCGACTCCGGCAATCTCGCCTGGGCCATGATCGGGCTGTTGAACTACTGGGAGAAGACCGACCACCGCCCCGATTCGCCTTACCTGAAAGCCGCCACACGGCTGGGCCGGTGGGTGGTCGAAAATGCCCACTGCTCCGAGGATCTCGGCGGCTATTGCGGAGGCATGGAAGGTTGGGAGCCGACGGCGGAAGACGCCACCGGCCAGAAAACGGCCCGCTGGAAATCGACCGAGCACAACATCGACCTCTACGTCGCCTTCACACGCCTGGGCCGTGCTACCGCGGATCCCACCTGGCAGCAGCACGCCGATCACGCGCGCCGGTTCGTTGAGCGGATGTGGAACCCGGCGGCGAATCATCTCTGGACCGGCACCGATCTCGACGGCCGTACCATCGTTCGCAACAACGTCCCGCTGGACATCCAGCCCTGGGCCCTTTTGGCTTTCCGCGATGCAGCCCGCTACGCCGCGGCGGTCGACTGGGCCGCAAAGCATTGTCGCGTGGACGGCTGCGCGCGGGGCTGCAAGGTTACCGGCTTCGACTTCAACCCCGACCGCGACGGTGTCTGGTGGGAGGGCACAGCACAAATGCAACTCGCCTTCCACTTTCTGGGACGCAAGCCCGCGGCCGACGCAACCCTTGCCGCGCTCCGCGCCGCCTGTGGCGCGGCGGGCACGCCTGGTGCCATGCCTGCCGCCTGCCACGACGGCCTGACCACCGGCTTTCAGAAAGAGTGGGGCGATTGGGTCTATTACCGCCGTTCGCACCTCGGAGCCACGTGCTGGTACATCTGTGCCGAGCTCGGCTGTAATCCGTACTGGCCAGAGGAGGCGAGACCGTGAACAACCTGATTCGACCGCGGCGTCTCTTCGTCAGCGGCGGCAGCCGTCTTTCCCCGAATGCCGCGCTCCTGTGGCGGGAACTCGGGGCTTTGCTCGCCCGGGAAGACGGTCTGGTGGTAATCACGGGCGGCCTGGCCGGGCGTGCGGACGATCCGGCCGCCGTCACGGCTGACCGCATGATTATCGACGGCATGCTGCCCGTGCTTCACTCGCGCGGAGTTGCGCCGGAAGAGCGTATCGAGACGTTCCTCCCCGACTCCGAGCAGGACTGGAGCAAGGCGGCCAGGTTCACGGAGGGCCGGATTCGCATGCTGGCAAAACGGAACCCGCAATCGCGCCGCTTCAGTATGGTCACGTCGGCAGACGTCGTAGTGACCGTGGAGGGCGAAAAGGGAACCCAATCGGTACTCGACGTCGCGCTGGCGATTGAACGTCCCGTCCTGCCGTTGCCGTTCGCTGGCGGCGCTTCGCAAAAGGTATGGCAGGCCCAACGTGAAGATATCGATCGCTGGTTCCAGATGAAATCGGAAGCAGACGAGTTCGAACAGATCAAGCTGGCTCAATTGAACGAGTCACAAATTCGCGACCTGGCCCGACGCGTCCACGCCTGCCTGATGCAAGGGTTCATGCAAGGCTGCTTTGTGATCATGCGATTTCACTCCAGCAGCGATCCCGTTTTCGACGACGCGATCGCGCCGGCGCTGGCGGTTCACGGGTTTCAGGCGTGGCGCACCGATCGATCCGTGGCAACGGGCGACGTGGTCGCGGCCATTCGCGACGGGATCAGTCACTGCTACTTCGCCATTGCCGACACGACGGGTGATCGCCCCAACGTGATGTATGAGTTGGGGCTTATCCATGCTACGCGCAAGCCTGCGATCCTCCTGCGGCGTGCGAATGCGGATGGCTCGATGCCGCCCGCGCCGTTCGACTTCCAAACGCAAAGCATTCTCAAGTACACCGACGATCTGGACGACCTGCGTCGTCGGTTGGAAACGGCCATTGGAGTGATGAGCGGCAAGCTTCGCACGAGCAATGATGCTTGAGCATCCTCGACTAAGAGTTCTGATGGGGATCATGCTGGAATGCGGGGGAGCTTGACGGGTTTGCCTCATCGCCGGCAACACGATATGATCAAACGCAACGGCGCCTCTTTCAGGAGGGGGGCAAGCCATTCTTAGGGCGTTTTTTCTTCCGGCCCAACGCCGTCGAGGCCGATGTGTGGTAGCACGGGGAGTATCGGACATGAGCCAATTATCGGTTGTGCGGTGGGAGGGGCGTGCGGAGCAGAAAGTCCGGCAGGATCTTCGGCCGTTGTTCGAGCGAGAACTGGAGGCGGTATTTGGCAATGCAACGGTCCCCCAGCTCACCGTCTACGACTGCTTCGCGGGCTACGGCGGCGACCAGGAGCAGAAAGTTGTCCTGGGTGTCGAAGTGCGAGCCGGAGACGCCTTTGACAGCCATATCGTGAAGCTCGGAGCGGCCGCCGACGTGAGGTGCGATGCCGAAGGGTGGCGGAACTGCGCCGCCGCGCGGTACATTGGCAGCCGCATCTTCGTCCGCGTGCGGAAGATCAATTTGCCGCCACAGGGTGACAGCCCGCGCGCCGCGGTCATCTATGAGAATGCCTACATCCTGTTCGGGCTGGACCAGAAGACGCAAAGCCCCGAGTTCCTCGAAGATGTTGCGACCTGGGCCGTGCTGGACGACAAGCCCGATCCCGCTTCGGTCGAGCGGGTAATCTGCCAGATCTACGGCGACTTGCACCGCTGGTTCTACCGCACGGCTCGCCCGAATCCCGCCGTTGCCGCCGACTTCTATCGCCGCCGCTTGGAGAAGGCGATTCCCAAGTGGTCGAGTCGCGACGCGGCCGACCCGATGCAGCGTAGCGAGGTCGAAGGGCGAACGGTTCTCCGTCGCGACGCCGTCTGGCTCTTATGCGGCCGCGACTTGCCGGACAGCACCCAGCCGGCCGTCTATCTCGATCCCTACGACTATGTTCACTGGGCTTTGTGGGATGCCCAGCCGCAACACGTCCCGCCGACGCTCATCGGCTGCTCGCACGGCGACCTGCACGGGCGGAATGTTCTCGTGGGCGTGCGCCGCGGAGAGGCCGAATTCCCGGTGGTTTACGACTACGGCGATATGTCTCCCACGAACGTCCTCGTGTGGGACTTCGTCAAGCTGGAAGTCGAGCTCAAGACACGGCTGCTGCCCAAGCTCTACCAGGACAAAGAGGCCCGCCGCCTTCTGCTCGACCGCCGCGGCGACCAACCTCCGCGTGACAACGTGCCGCAGGAGAAACTCGACGACGAGGAGCGGTTCCGGGCGGAGCGGGCGCGCCGGATGGCGTTCATGTTCGAGTTCGAATCGCTGCTGACGGAGGGGACAAACCTCATCCTGGGCCGACAGGACGCCGAGGCGCGCAGGCCGCCGGGAGAACGTCTCACCTATTCCGAGTCCGAAAAAGTCAACCGCGCCGTTCGCATACTGCTCCGCATCCGGCAGGAGGCGGCGCTCTGGCTGGGATACGAGCAGCCCGGCCGGCACAGCCAGTGGCGCGAGGAGTACGACTTCGCCCTGGCCGTCTACGGCCTCGCCACGGCCAAGTGGAACAACTACGAGGCGCAGCAGTCGGAATGCGCCTTGATTTCGGCGGGAACCGCGGCTGCCCGATTGCAGGCCGCGCGCAGGGTCATCTATGAGCAGCAAACTCAGCCTGCAGCTCCGGAGGGCCCGTTTCCGAGCTATCGCGTGCCGCTGTTTCACGCGCACCGCCGCTGGGAAGCCGGCGATACGGAGGGCGCGCTGCGCTCGATCGAGCGGGCCCGGATCGATTTCGAGCACCCCGTTCCCGTTCTGCAGGAGTACGCCCTGATCCTGGCGGAGCGAAAACGCCTGCAAGAAGCCCGCGAGGTCATCGAGCCGCTCCACGCGATGTGCCTCGTCTTCGGCGACTTCGAGACACTGACCCGCATCGGACGGGCGTTCAAGAACGAGGGCGATTCCGAATGGCAACGCGACAATCTGCCCGGCCTTCCCGACGGGACGGCAAAACAGTATTTCATGCGGGCGCACGAATTCTATCAGGAGGCATTCCGGCTGAGCGGCAACTACTTCCCCGGCGTCAACGCCGCCACGCTGGCGCGACTGGTGGGCCGCGATCCGGAGGCGATCGAATGTGCCGAAAGTGTCCTGGCGATCTGCGAGCGGGTGCGGATCGGCGAAGGCAAGGATGAGCTCTACTGGGTCTTCGTCAGCGAAGGGGAAGCCATGCTGGCAACCGACCGCCCGGACCGGGCAGCACAGGCTGCCAAGTATTACGGCAGTGCGCTGCGGACCCTGACCGAACAGCAGGCAGGAATGGCCCAGAGCACGTGGAACCAGCTCTGTCGTCTCTGGAGGGCGTTCGGCGCCGAACTGGTCGAGCCCTCGGTCCGAGTTTTCGAACAGCACCCGGTCTGGAACCAACTCAGTCCCGGCCCACTCGGAGACTGCGGCCGCGTCCGCCCCGAGCGGCGCCTGGCAACCGGCGGCGCGATGGTTTAGCTTCGACAGACCGTAGCGGTGCATCCGCATTTCTGAATCGACTACGGCTATTCTCCGTGCTTTCCGGGTGTTTGGCTCGGAGCCTGTCCCCATTTTGTCAGGTCCTTTCGACTTCGCCTGCCGGGCGACGGCGGGGCGTTCCGGGCCGGGTTGTCTTTGCCGGTTGGGCCTTGCAGTCGCGCGTCGGGGCCCCGCCGTTGCGCACGCGCAACGCCGTGCCTTCCCATTGGTCGAGCGAGCCATCGCAGGAACCGTTTCGTCTCGACGTTCTTGACGGCGCTTCCGTATGCTGCGTGCGGAGGTGCGGCCCGCGGCAAAGTGCCGAGCCGTCGTCGCGCCTCCATCAATCTCCTCGAGCACGAAAGGACCGGCGTGATGGTGGCAACCAGCAAAACCAGAAAGAACGGTTACGTGATGTTTCAGAACGTGGGGGCGACCGATTTCTACGCCCTGTATCTCGTCGGCTTCACCGACAAGGCCGGCGATCCGAACAGCATTGGTATGTTCGGATCCGGTTTCAAGCTGGCGGTCACCGCGGCACTTCGTCTGGGCATCGACGTGGCGGTTTACCTCGGTCGCGACAAGGTGACCTTCAAGAAGGCGGTCCGCCAGGTCAAAGGGGAAGAGGTGGAGCAGTTGGTTTTTGTCCGCGAAACTCCCGAGGGGGAAACCAGAGAGCTGGACACGAATCTCACCCTTGGCTACGGTGCCAAGGACTGGAAGAACCCCTGGGTGATTTTCCGGGAGATGTTGGCCAACTGCCGCGACGCCGACCCCCGAGGTTATGAGGTTGTCGCCGGCGTGGAGCCACGCGGCCGGGAAGGTTTTACACGGGTCTTCGTCGAGGCGACCGAAGAGATCCTCGAAATCTACCGCAACATGGACTACTACTTCAAGGAAGAGCGCCACGCGATGTTCGTATGCGAGGAGGGACGGGTGTATCCCAAGTGCGCTCCGGAGGGGAACACCTACTTCTACTGCAAGGGCATGTACGTGCTGACCACGCGGGACACGAGCCTCTTCGATCTCGACTTGCATCACATGCCGATCAACGAGTCGCGGGACGCCAGCACGGAGCATCTGCTGACCCACGTGCTGCGGCTGTTCGATTCGGCGCCCCCGGAGTTGAAGACCGAGATCATCCGCTTCGCGATCGAGAAGAGCCAGGAAGGCGTGCAGACGCTCGAGAACAGCCTCTATTGGAGCCAGACCAGGCGTCCGCACGCCTGGGTCGACGCGTTCCGCCGGGCCTTCCCGGACCACGTGCTGTGCTCGTTCAGCGACGTGGAATACCAGAGCATGATCCGGCTGGGCCGCAAAGCGGTGCGGGCCACGCGGGAATTCTACCGGCTGTTGAGTGTGCACGGCGTGCAGACCGCCGAGAAAGTCCTGCGTGCCGAGGAAGAGGGCCAGCGCGAGATCTTTCAGCCCGAGGGGGTTCTCAAGGAGAATTACGACCGGGCATTCAACCGGGTCGCCGGCCGCCTGCCGGAGGTGCATCGGTTGAACGTCACGTTTGTCCGCCTGCCGGCAAGCGAGCGGAACGTGTCGTTCGTCACCTGCAGCCGCGCGAGGGCCGAGTACCAGTTCTCGGAAACGCTGCTGAAGAGCGGAATCAAAGCCGTGGCCATGGCCCTGATCGACGCCCTGGCCCAGACGAAAAGCCTCAGCGGCAAGTGCGACCTGGACTACGAGCAGGAGTTGATGGGGATGGTGCTGGAGTGCGTGGGGGATTGAGGGGATTGCGTCAGCGCCTGTAGTGCAGTATGATCCGAGGCGACGGCGCCTCTTCCAAGAGGGGCGGCAAGCCTTTGTGACCTTGGAGCTGACTTGCATGCCCGCCTTTTTCGCGGCGTTCGATAGTTCATTGAGCACTGCCGAACTTGCCAGGCAGCGGCGCAAGTTGGCTCGGATGTTGCGGCAACGCCAAATCGAGCTTGAGACGCTGAATGTCGGCAAGGACCTGCGGGCTCTTCTCGTTTGCTTGATGACGGAAGCCAGGGCTGCGCCGGTAATCGCCATCGACGACGGTTGCGCGCTGCCCGACAAAGCCCCTTGGCTGGCGGAGTTGACGCGCGACGCACTGACTCTGGAACGGGCGTACCGGCCTCGCGTGATCTACGTGACGCAAAAGGCTACGGCCACCGGCGCCGTGCAGGCAGGCAGGCATGCGCTGGTCCGGAGCTATATTCAACGAGACAATCTGGGGCGCTGGGTGCAGGCCGTTGCCGATGCAGCGGTGGAAATCGCTGAAGAAGCCGTGTTGCCGGGCGGGGCGGCGCCGCGAGCGCCGCTGGCGTCGCCGATTGTGGACGTGGCCGGCAGTGCGCCTTGCTTTTGCGAAGCGCTGGCCGAACTGGCGCAGCTCTTGCAGTCCCCTTACGGCATGGTGACCGGCGAGCGGGGTGTGGGCAAGATGTTCTTCATTCGGGCGCTCTGGCGGCAGCAGGGCGGAAAGAATCCCCGGGTGATCGTCCTTCCCTGCGGGTCGTTCTATAAGGACTACTACGTGGCCGGCAGCCGTCGGCGGATCGCCGGAGGCCGGGAGGCGGTGGATCAACTGACGCCCTATCTGAAGGAGTCACATAACGGTGTGCTCGTGCTGCACCACGTCGAGCAACTGCCGACCGCACTTCAAGAGGAATTGGCCGTGCGACTGCCCTCGTCCGCCCTGGGGGCCGGGCAGGCCACGCGGGTTTCCGGCATGGATCGCGACGGCTTGCAGGAGTACGACGTGCGGATCATCGCCACGTCGACCTTCCCGCCGGATGAGCTTCAGCAGACGGGGCGGATCATTCGGGATCTGGCCGCGAAGCTTCGAAAGCGGCACGTTCGGATCCCGTCGCTCTGGGAGCGCGGTCCCGAGGACGTGCGGCTGGTATGCGAAGACATCCTGCGGCGGATCGCCGAGCGTCAAGGATTAGACAACGCGCCGGGCATGGACGACGACGTCGTTACTGCCTTGACCACGCGGCGATGGCCGGAGAACCTCTCCGATCTGGTGCCCGTGCTGGAGTATGCGCTGCGGCACTGCCGCGGCCGGACGATCCGACTGACGCATTTGCCCAAGAATCTGTCGCCGTGCCCATCGCCCCCGTACACGCTGGACGAGATCGTCGCCGAAGCACAACGGACGGCCATTGAAAACGCCCTGGAGCGAACCGGCGGCAGGGTCTCCGATGCGGCCAGGCTGCTCGGCCGCAACGAGAAGGGCCTCTACCGGCTGATGAAAGCCTTGGTGATGCCCATCAAGCGATGCAAGTAGGTCGCTCGTGCCGGAAAGAGACCTGATTGGCGCCCTTTGAAGAAACGGCTGCAAGCCTGGTTCTCAATCGGGTTTCACCATTCATGGAATTGTCGTGGGGGCGGGCCTGGCGTTCTAGCCACCAATCGCGGCTTCCACCGGGCGAGCCCGGCGGCGGCCTGCTCCACGAATGGTGAAGACCTCTCACACTTGCCCCGCTCGCTCCGGTACGAGCGTCGTCGGGCTCTCGCTCCGCTCGCCCTCCCTCCGGTCGGGACGCCCCGCCGGACGCTCAACCTCCGCTCGCCGTCCTGACTACTCCGCCGCAATCAGGGCCAGCCGGAAACCGTAGTTGATCGTGCGGGCCGACGGGGCGTTCCCGCCGCGGACCGCCGACCGGCAAATCGCCGCGTCGATCTCCCAACTGCCGCCACGGAGCACCCGGTACGAGCCGATGTCAGGGCCCGTCGGATCGGTTAACGCCCCCTCCACATACACCCCATACCAGTCCGAGCACCATTCCCAGACATTCCCATGCATGTCGAATAGTCCCCATGCATTCGGCTTCTTCTGGCCAACTGGATACGGAGACTTCAAGCGAGCATTTACCGAATACCAGCCGTAGTGGACAAGGTCCGACTCGTCGTCTCCAAAAGACCACTTTGTCGTGCTTCCGGCCCGGCAGGCGTACTCCCACTGCGCTTCAGTCGGCAAACGGTAGTCGACGCCTTCCCTTTCGCTCAAACATAGACAGAATGATACGGCCGCCTCCCAAGAGACCCGCACCACGGGACATGTCGGGTCCGCGCCGGCCGGATCCACCTTCATCACGCGCCCAGCTTGCTCCCATGTGACCGGCGTAACGGCAAGCCAAAACGGCCTGGTGATCCGAACAAGGTGTTGCGGTTTCTCATTGGGCTGGGCCATTGCATCCGAGTCGGGCGAGCCCATCAGAAACTGCCCTGCCGGAATGAGCACCATCTTCATTCCGATTGAGTTGGTGATCGTTTCCAAGTGCGCAGGTTGGATACTCGCAGAAGGAAACGGCGCGTCGCGTTTCTCAACCGGCGAGGAGCCGGCGCGCTGCGGCGGCGCCGCGCCGGATGTCGAAGAGGAGCGGGGCTTGGCTGGGATGGTTGGCTCGTTCAGGGATGCGCCGATCGAAATTGACGGCGCCACCGGGCTGTCCGCGACAGCCACATCAGCACAAGCCGGCGGGGCGGCGACAGACGGCGAAGAAGGGACTGGGAAGTCCACGTCGGCAGGATTCGTCGCGCGTCCGGCGGCGGGCGCATTAGGTTGCGCGGCGCTCGCGGATTCGCGCAGGGCGCGGATGCGGTTTCGGATTGCCTCGAGGATGTCTTTTCGGACGCGTTTCCAGGCGACCGTGCTGTCGGTGTATTCGATCAGCGGCGTCGGTTTTCCCGGCAGCATCTGCCGGTCCGCCAGCCAACCCAAATCTTCGTCGCAGACATAGTCCACGAGGATCGTAATCAGCCCCAGTTCATCCCTTTCGGCCCGCTCCCGAATCCTGGGCAACTCGTGCTCCCCGATGAAGTCCGAAGCCACGAAGTCCTGGCTGATCAGCAAGACGGCGAACTCCGCACGGTCAATCTCGGAGTGGATCAACTTCTTGTACTCTTCGCCCGGCATCTGCCGCAAAGCATGATCGTGCCAGATCTTCACGTCTTCCCTGCGGAGTTGGTGGGCGAGCCACGGGATCAAGCCGTGCGGGCCGTCCTGCACCCACTCGCGGTCTTCATGGCTGTAGCTGACGAACATGTGGACCGTTGCCATCGCGCGATCACCTTCGTTTGGTGCGACCCGGATTCACCCGGGGGCAGACGCTGCCTCAACAAGCGCCGGAACAGCTCAAACACGACCCCGCGGATTTCTGGACCTCTGGCGCCGCCTCGGCCGATAAATCAACTTAACGAAAACATCGCGCCCGTGCAACTCGCCTCGTTCCCTGGGTGCGGCAAGGTTTCCGCGCACGGGGTCGGGTGTCTTTTCCGCCTTTCGCGAGTCGCGCCTGCGCTTTGAGGAGTTGCGCCTGCGCGACCGATCGGTTTAGCAGTTCAGACGCCTGCTGATCACTCTTGAACAGCCTCGTTCTGTTTTTGCCTCAACGCCAGTAGAATGAGCGGCGTGAATGAGAAGAGACCGGCCGGCCACAGGATGCCCTCCTCGTGGTCGCCCTAACATCAGCGGGAGGCACACATGTCATCGTCACCGAACTCCTCGAAACGTATTGGAATCATCACCAGCGGGGGCGACTGCGGCGGGCTGAACGCGGTGATCAAAGGGGCCGCGCTGGCGGCGATCGCGCGGGGGGCAACGGCCGTCGTGATCCCCAACGGTTACGCGGGGCTCTACAACCTCGTCGATATCGAGCACCTTGTCGAACTGACGCCCAAGCGACTCGACGCCATCCAGGCGGGGCTGGCCGGCTCCGAGGCCGGGCATGCGCGCGTGAAGGTGGGGGCTATCCCCGACAATGCAAAGTACGAGCGGATCCGCGAGGGGCTCGCACGCCATCAGATCTCCGGACTGGTGATCAGCGGCGGCGACGACACCGGCTCGGTGGTCGTCGATCTGCAAGGGCATGGCATCCGGTGCGTCCATGCCCCAAAAACGATGGATCTCGACCTGCAGCCCTACAGCGTCGGCGGCGATTCCACAATCAACCGGATCGCCAAGCTCGTTCGCGATCTGCGAACCACCGCCGTTACGCATAACCGGGTGCTCATCGTGGAGGTTTTTGCGAGGTACGCCGGTCACACGGCACTTTACGGCGGGGTGGCCGCCGAGGCCGACTGCATCCTGATCCCGGAGGTCCCCGTGCAATTCCCCGTCGTGTACCGGCACATGTGCGAACGCTTCATGCGGCGCATCCGGCAAAGCGACGTCAAGGCCGGCGCGTACATGATTGTCGCCGCCGAGGGCGTCAAGGACGAAACGGGCAAGTATATCGCGGTGCCGGGCAGGAAGGACTCTTTCGGACAGGTCAAGCTCGGCGGGGCGGGACGCTACGTGGCCGAGCGCCTCGAGGCAATCGCCCGCGACGATCCGCGCATGCAGTCGTTCATGAAGGAGCAGGGGATGTTCGTCCCGGGCGTTTACGAGTGTCCGGAAATCCGCGACGTCACACCCGGCCATCTGGTTCGTTGCGGCGAGACCTCGGCCTACGACGTGAACTTCGGCATGCAGGCAGGAGCCGCGGCCGTCCATCTCTTGTTGGCGGGCGAGAGCGGCGTCACGGTGGTGGATGTCGACGGGCAAGAGATCCGCTGCATGCGGACGGAACAGGCGATCCGGCAGCGCTACGTGGAGTTGGAACGACTGGCGTGTTTCGAGCAGTTCGGCTTCTGCTTCGGGCGCGAACCGCAACCGTACGCCCCGACGTTCGTCAAGCTGCGGGATGACGCCGTGGTGAAACGTTACCTTTGAGGCTGCTGAAAACGGCGAGCGCGGGAAACGCTGCGTGTGGTGCCCAAGTTCGCGATTTCTCAAATCGGAGTTGATTTGGGCACCACGCGCTTCCGGGTGGGCGGGCCGCCGACTCGCAGCGGCAGGAGATCCCGCCGCAAGCCATGAGCGCGGACTCTGCTCGCTTGCTGCGGAGAGAAGCGAGCAGCGGCTGGGCGGAATAAGAACCAAATTGTCAATGAACTTCGAAGCTGAGGATGCCGGACGGAGATCGGGCCTGCGGCTTCGTGGATGGACATGCGTCCAGTTTTCCAACTCGAATGTAATCGATGCGGCGCGGATTGTCAATGAATTTTTTTCGGCCAAAGGAGTGGGAATTTTTTCAAGGGCCGTTTTTCGGCTATCGGGGGAAATGGTGAGGCACGGAGCTCGGGTATTCGGGATTCGTGGCGATCTTGCGGTCCTGCGGATGCCAGGCTCGGAGCCGGTCCGCGCCTCTTGGCCAGTGCGCGCAAATCGTCGCGACCCCAGTGCAAAGGTGCAAGCGAGGCAGGACGTTGCGCGAGATCCCCGGGGAGAGCGTTGGCGGACAGAGGTCGCATTTTTCCAATTCCGTGAAGTCCCTTGCCACCCAGGGCACCTGCAGAGGGGCGAAGATGGAACGGGGAGCATCCACATCGCCATCAACGGCCACGAGTGGCTGGCACGCCAACTCGACGCCGAAGGGATCGGCTATCGTCGTGTGGACAACTGCTTCCTGGAGTTCCAGGATCCCCAACGGGCTCAGGAAATGCAAAGCCGGCTAGCGCCGGTCCGGGGGGCATGTGTTCGCATGTTCATTTACCTGCGTCATTGTGGCCGATGCGGCGCCCTCCGTCAAGCAATTTCTTGAAACAAGAGTGGTAAGTGGATGCGGGGATTGGAGTTATTGCGCCCGGGCTTACCTCGGCGCGGCCCGCGCGGCCATGAAGAAGGTGTGCATCGCCCGCATGGTCGCCTTTGGCCCAAGGCCGGCAACGCGGGCAAGATCCAGGTGAAGACCTGCGAGGAGATGGCCGCGTTTTACAGGGCGAAAGGGTAAATCGCCCATGCGGATCGCCTTTTAAGCTCGACCGCACGCGTCCGAGGGCCGTCGGCGATTTGGTTTTGTTCTCCGAGGCGACATCCGTTCGGCGGTTGTGACCTGTGGTGTTGCGGTTACGTGTTGCGCTTGCAGAGCATCCGGGAATACACGGACAACGGGAGTGAACGGAGTCAGCGAACGAGTTTTAGGAACAGGATGGTGTCGCCAAAGAGCCGGTATTCGCGTTCGCGTTCGACACGATAGCCTGCGAACGCTGCCAGGAGCTCCGCTCTGCTTCTCGGGCGGGTGTGCTCGCTCACCTGGTACCCGACATCGATATGTTCAAAAAGGAAAATGGTGTTGGAGCAGGAACACATAACGCGTACCAGGTCGCGGAATTCATGGTCTCCCACGTTATGGATCATTACTTGGGAGGAAATCACAACATCGTGGTGCCAAGACTCGTAGTCTTGAGCGAAGATCCGCAAGTATGTCACCTGGGACGCCCATTCGTCCAACCGCTTGCGGTTCAGCTCAATCATGTTCTGGCTGATATCCAAGCACGTGACCTTCCTCGCGCTTCGAACGAGCTTCTCGGTGATGCGTCCGGTACCCGCGCCGATTTCGAGAACGTCCTGGTGGGCAATATCCCTGTCCAGAAACTCGAGTACGGCATCGACATATTTGGTGGATTCCTCGCTACTTCGATAAGCGGGATATCGCGCACTCATGACGGCCAAGTCGCCGGGTCGCGATGCTCGGCGTTCCCACTCCGCAACCATCTCATTGCGCGCTCGCTTTTTGACGAAATGCGGATCAATCGCCGCCTCGACCTTGTCAAGCCCGAATCGCTTGACACATAAGGTCAACATGGAAGCAGCGGCGGCCGGCTCCCATCGTCGGCTCTTGATCAGCGGCACGATTTCGCTGAGTTCGAAAGGAACGGCGACCAAGTCCTCCATCTCGGCATGGAAATCGCGAGCGTGTCTGGCCGCAGAAAGAATCTCGTCAGAAGACAATCCCGCATGCTCAGAGAAGCTGAATTGAAAGTAGAGCTTTTTCGTGTCCAGGCCGAAGCCGATCAGTCGCATATCCTCGAGATTAACTCGGTGCCCAATCTCCTCGCGACATTCCCTGGCGACTTCGTCGAAGGGGTGCACGTCCGGTTTCCAATCCATAGTCCCGCTGGCCGAGTAGCTAAACGTATCGGCGTACACCTGCACACTTCGAGAGTGTTTCGAAACGAGGATCCGATTGTCTCTCGTGATAAGGAAGACTCCTACGCCGCAAATGTTCGTTAGAGAAGATCTGCCGAAATCGTGGAGATCGAGGCTGGGCGCGTACTTGTCGCGGTATGTTCTGGCTGGGTCATTGGGCAGCGGTGCATCCAGCAGCTCTCCCGAAAGTACGTAATCCGAGTACCATATCTTGGAAAAGCCAAAACTTAGCTGTGTTGCTCCGAACCCAAGGATGTGGCAATCGTACTTGGTGAGCCTGCACTTCGGCTCGCCCGCCAAGCCGGGCGTCCGCTCTTCAAGGTGAGCGGCAATGCGAAATTCCGCAGGAGCTCATATACGGCTGCGGAATCGTTGAGGCTCGTAACGTCACCTCTTTGGTACTCGTTACCCCGGATTCCCAGCCCCCAATCAAGACGACATAGGGGAGTCGAAACGAGGCAATCTGAAAGAGGTTGGAATACCGGAACTCGGGTTCTGTCTCCTGGTTGGTGCCGGGCGATTCGCCGGCTGACGTGAATAGATCTTCCGAAGGTTTGAGCGGGCCGGCAGCCCTCGTCGGCTCTGCTCCGGCTGGGGCAGTAGCGAGCGCCTTTATGCCCTGCAGAAGCCTGGACATGGCAGTAGTCGCCCCTTCGGCTGGAATGTGAATGGACATTACCGGACCGATCGCTTCCGTCCAGGCAGGCTGCCGCCGCTGAAACTTCGCGTGGGTCATGTCCACCAGGACCGGAACAACGGTCTTTCTCTTCGCCGAAGCTTGCAACACCTCGTTCGTGACCTGTTGGGAACCCAGCGAGTGTGACGACACCAGCAACACAACAGCGAGGGATTGCTCGATGGCTCGGTTGATGGCTTCCGGATACCTGATGCCCGGCGGGCAATCAAGTTCATACCGCCACGTGCGGTAGCCGGCTGCTTGCAGGCCGGATGCGATTTGTTCAGCTAAGACTCGGTCCTCTTCGGCATAGCTGATGAATATCTGGCTGGGTTCATTGCTGATCGTGTGGACCATTGGATACACCTTGCCTTACGTTGGCCTTCAATCTTTCCTTCAGCGGCGGCAGCACACAACGCCAGCAGCGATCGCCCGTTGGCCAGCCAGGGCGTCACTACACGCCAGAAGCGTTGAGGTTGTCCCCCTCTGCCTGGACGACGGCGAGTTCCAAACTGCCCCGGGCGTGCGTTCGAAAACCACCGCAAGGGAGTCGCGGATAGCTCTTTGGCGACCCAAGCAAGAGCGATCTCCAGGCAACGTTGAGTCTAGCTGAGATTAGTCGGGCGGCACAATAGTGATCAATAGTCGATCTCGCTCCTCGGTCGCGATTCGGAAAATATTGGGGGTTCGTCACGCTTTGTCAAACGGATATTGACTGTTGCTCCAATTCCTGAACATCGCCACGACGTTCCACGGCGGGTAGAGCGAAGTTGCCCTCCACGGTCACTGCAATACCTGGCCGAGCCTTCCCCTCTGCTGGACAAGACGCAAGCGAATGGTACATTGGCGGTTCGTGGCCGATACACCCGCGCAAGGGAGACTGAAAGGCGACCGTCATGGATTTCCAGCACGCCAGAGATACGGTTTTGAACTCGTTGCGTGCCAAGGGGGGACTGAAGAATTACGAGATCCTGGGCGCACTGGGCGGCCAAGGTGTGGCGACAGTTTCTCTTGTATCTGTCCATTATCTGCCGAAGCAGGGTGGATCGCCAGCCAGCGGAGCCACGAGCGCGATGGGGGCCTTGGGAAGGCTGGAGATTGAAGAAAAGGGACAGGCGCATATATTGGGTAGTTTGGAGTGATGTTTACGAGGCCATCTTACGCAGACATCTCAATAGCGCGGTGATCTTCTGCCAGTGCTCGCTCCCAAAAGGCGAGCCCCGGTCTCGACAGGTACGCAACGCCGCCGTCATTCTACTTTTTTGGCCTCGAACATCGCTTTTGACTCTCACGTCGGCCTCGCCGCACAGAGGACGACTGCCGCCCTCTCAGCCTTTCCCTGTTTTCGTCGCTGCTGCTTGCTTTCGCGGACGCCCACGGGGCCGCAAGGTCGACGCCAGCCCCAGACGCTAGAATGACAGCTTTTTCTCCTATCGATACTAACAGCCACCCAACGCCACTGCTGCACGCACCTCCCCCTCCGAGGTGTACCTTGACTACCCAGCTCTTCCGCCTTAGAGTCAGCGCATGCGGGAAATCAATCTCTCTGCCAGTACCTGGTGATCCAGATGCCTGCCACTCGGACCTGTTTCTCGATCATGCCCTTCAGCGACGAGTTCAAGGATATCGACGCCATCCTGCGCCGGGCGGTGACGAGTTGCGGACTGGAGTACGTCCGAGGGGATCTGAGCGACCGCCCCGGCAGCGTTCTGCCGCAGATCCTGCAAGAAATCCGGCGCGCCGCAGTCATCGTGGCCGACATCACAGGACACAATCCAAACGTATTCTACGAGCTTGGAATTGCACACCAGATCGCCGGGCCCGAGCGCGTGGTCATTATCACGCAGGCGGTGAACGGCAAGATCGCCTACGATGTCCACCAGTTCCGGCAGCTTGTCTATGCGCATACCGCGTCCGGCCGCAAGCTCCTTCTGGAGCAGCTTCCCGCGCGCCTGCGTAAAGCCATGGAAGCCAGCGCCGACCACGAGTTCTGGAACGTGATTCGCGGCCGCCTGCCGCGCACCCGGATGATCGTGCGCGACCTGCAACGTCTCCTCGACACCGCCAGTCGCAAGGAACTCGCGGGAACGACGATCCGGATCGTCGCGGGAATGAGTTCGTTGGCGATCAGCGACCACGAACCTATGGACCCGAAGCTCGGCGCCGAATACCGCGATGCGCTGCTGGCCGAGCGCGACACGCTGCGGCAGGTCCTTGTGCGGGGCGCGCAACTGAAAGCGGTTCTGAACCCGCCTCGGCGCTTTGCCCGGAGCATGCAGCCCGATCGCCTCTGCGCTCGCTACAAGCGGCTGATCGGCCTGCTCGAAGGTCGCAGCGACATCCGCCGCGATCCCAAGGCGGCCCGGGATGATCTCCGGGCAATCGAACGATGTCTGTTCGTCCTTTCACCGGCCCCCATGGTCAATCTCTTCATTCTCGGCCGGCAGGTCGCCTACGAGGGGATGAAGCGCGGCGGCACCGGCGGCTTTGAGATAACGCACTGCGATACCAGCGCAGAAGGCCTGCGCGAACTGATCGAGATGTTTGACACCTTCTTCGAGGACAGCTTCCACGAGATGGTCCGCGCGCACCCGCCCGACGGCCGTTTGACGGAACAGTTGCACAGCCTGTATGACGAGGCACGGGGCTCCAGCGTGAGAAAGCGTCGCCTTTTCCCCTGACGGGGAACGGATCGTCAGTGGGTCGTAGGAAAAAACGGCGCACCTCTGGGACGCGGCCTTGGGTCTGGAACTTGCCGTGCTTAGCGGACACGAGCGACGAGCAAGCGGCTCCGCCTCTTGTACCCCCTCAACCGTTCGCGGCACACTGATTTCCAACCGAGCGCAGGTTCGGCCGGGTCGAGTCAACACCGGCCAAGGGGCTGCCACGCCAGCACCCATGCCACGTCCCCGGGGTCTAGCGACAGCGGTGGCTGGCGGCTATACCAATAACGAGACAACCGTGGCTCGTCCGGAGTGAGCTATGCCCGCCGCCTGGAAAACCGTCCGCGTGTTCATCTCCTCCACCTTCCGCGACATGCACGCGGAGCGGGACCATCTGGTCCGCGTGGTCTTCCCGGAGTTGCGGGAGCGATGCGCCAAGCGGCACCTGCACTTGGTCGATGTGGATCTTCGCTGGGGTGTGCCGGAAGAGGATGCTCAGCGCGGAAAAGCCCTGGAAATCAGCCTCCGGGAGATCGAGGATTGTCGCCCGTACTTTATCGGCCTCTTGGGCGAGCGGTACGGCTGGATTCCGTCCCGGTACGATATTCCCGATGAGGAGAAGTTCGACGCGCTGCGTGACATCGAGCCGGGCCACTCGATCACGGCCATGGAAATCTACCACGGCGTGTTGAACAACCCCGAGATGCGGACCCACGCCTTCTTCTACTTCCGCGATCCGGCGTTCATCGACTCGCTGCCAACTGAGAGGCAGCGCGACTTCCGCTCCGAAAACGACGAGCATGCGGAGAAGTTGCGGAAGCTCAAGAATCGAGTCCGGTCGTCGGGACTGCCCGTACGGGAGAACTACCGCTACGACGACCTGGACGCTTGGGGTCAGCAGGTGCTGGAGGATCTCTCGGCGGCGATCCAAGGCGAGCATCCTGCGGACGCACCGCAGCCGGACCCGTTGGACGCCGAGCGGGCGTATCACGATTTCTTCATCGAGACCCGCACCGAGCTGTTCATCGGGCAGCGGCACCTGCTGGCCCGGCTGCACGCGTTTGCCTCCGGGGATTTGCCGGGCTCGATGGTCGTCACCGGCACGCCGGGCTGCGGCAAGTCGGCGCTGTTGGCCCGCTTCGTCAGCCAGTTTCGGCGGCTGGAGCCCGAGGCGTTCGTCCTCTGCCACTTCGTGGGCGCGTCGCCCAGTTCCACGGACCCGCGCCAGATGCTCTTGCGGCTGTGCCGCGAGCTGGCACGGCGGTTCGGATTCGACGATGAGGTCCCTGAGGATTATGTTGAACTGCGGGTCTGTTTTTGGCGGTTCCTCCAACGGGCGGCCGAGCGGACTCGTGTCGTCTTGGTGCTCGACGCCCTGAACCAGTTGGACGAGACGCACCGCAGCCACGAGTTGGACTGGCTGCCGCCGATGCCGCCGCCCGGGCTGCGGCTGATCACGAGCATGCTGGAAGGCGACGCCCTGGACGCCGCACGCCGCAAGTATCGGCAGCATCAGGAGATGATCGTCACGTCGCTGCGGCTGGTGGACCAGGGATTCATCGTTGCCCGCCAGTTGCAGCAGGCGCGCAAGCGGCTGACCACCGCACGTAGGTATCGGCAGTGGCGAGCCGAGCGGGTTGCGCGGGGCGAAGAAGCCCCGCCCGAAGCGGACCGGAGCCAGTTGCGCTACATCCTTACCGGCGTCTACAGCCGCGAGCAGACGCGTGCGCCGGAGGAGACCATCCAGCGGGAGACGGCCAATCCGCTCTATCTGAAGCTGGTGGCGGAAGAACTGCGGCTGTTTGGCGATTACGACCGCCTGGCGGAGTTCATCGCCGGATTGTCGACCGACGTTCCGGGTATGTTCGACACGGTGCTGGATCGGTTGGAGGGCGACCACAGCCGGGAGTTGGTGGAGCATGCACTGTCGCTGGTGGCGACCGGCCGGCACGGACTGTTGGAGGGTGAGCTCCTGGAGCTTCTTGCCAGGCCGGGTGAAGAGCGGTTTCCTATGGCGCTGTGGTCTCGGCTCTATCGCGGTCTGGCCTTCTACTTCAAGCCTCGCGCCTCGGTCGGAGGCGGGGACGAGGGACTGATCGACTTCTTCCACCAGCAACTGACCAAAGCAGTGCGCGGGCGCTACCTGGAGACAGACCAGGCGCAACTCGACCGCCACGCTGAATTGGCCGGCTATTTCCGGCGCAAGGGGGATCCGGCAGCCGACGACACGTGGAAGGGCGACTATCCCCGAAGCCTTTCCGAACTGGTCCGCCATCAAATCGGAGGTCGGTTATGGGACGGCCTGGAGAAGACTCTTACGACTCTCCCTTTCCTCGAAGCCAACGTCGCCGCTGGCCGTGCCTTTGACCTGGCCAAGATGTTTTCGGCGGCCGTGAACGTACTGCCGGAAAGCTACCCGCAGCGCCGCATCTTGCGTCTGCTGGAGGAAGCTCTTCGTCGCGACATTCATTTCATTGCCAAGCATGCTCAGGATTACCCGCAGGGCCTATTTCAGTGCCTATGGAACAATTGCTGGTGGTACGACTCAGCGCAGGCGGCCGAACACTACCGTCCTACTCAAGGAGACCGCTCAGCGGCCACGCTCCCGTGGCACCATTTTGGTCCCAAGCTGTATGAGCTCCTGGAAAAGTGGCGGCGGGAGCGTGCGATTCGGAAGTCCCATTCGGTTTGGTTGCGTTCGATTCGCCCTCCGTCCATCACTCTCGGCAGCCCGGAGCAGGCACTCCTGCGCGGCCACGAGGGCGATGTATGGGGTGTCGCCTGCACGTGCGACGGCCGGTCGATCATCAGCGCGTCGGATGATAAGACTTTGCGGATTTGGGATGCCGAAAGCGGTGAGGAGATGGCAGTGATGCGCGGCCACGAAAATGGGCTCCGAGGAGTCGCATGTTCTCCTGACGGCCGCCGGGGCGCCAGCGGTTCGCTGGACGCCACGCTGCGGGTATGGAACATCGAGAGTGGCGCGGAGTTGGCTGTACTGCGTGGTCACGAAGCTTCAGTGTTGACCGTTGGCTATTCCCCTGACGGACAACGACTTGCCAGCGGTTCTAACGACAAGACAGTGCGGGTGTGGGATGCCGAGACCGGTACGGCTCTGGCCGTTTTTCGTGGACACAGTGGCAAGATTAACAGCGTCACGTATTCTCCGGACGGTCATCGAATCGTTAGCGGCTCCGATGACAGGAGTGTGCGAGTCTGGGACGCAGCGAGCGGCGAGGAACTGGCTGTCTTTTGGGGCCACGAGCAAGAGGTCACCAGCATTGCGTGTTCCGCCGACGGCCAGCGGATCGTCAGCGGATCTATCGATAAGACAATACGAGTCTGGGAAGCTGCGACTGGTGCGGAGCTGGCCATACTTCGCGGCCATGAGCATGGAGTTATCAGCGTACAATACTCCCCCTGCAATCAACGCATCGTCAGCGGCTCTGCCGACAAGACCGTGCGGGTGTGGGACGCTGAGAGCTGTGCCCAACTGACCGTGCTCCGCGGCCATGAGCGCTGGGTTACCGATGTTGCGTATTCCCCAAGTGGTCACAGGATCATCAGCGGGTCTCTGGATGGTACAGTGCGGCTGTGGGACACCGAGAGCTCGGCGGTAGGCGCTGTGATACGCGACCATGAAAGCTGGGTCAGAAGCGTCGCGTTGTCTCCTGACGGAACGCGAATCGTAAGTGGATCGAAGGACAAGACGGTACGGGTATGGGATGCGGCAACCGGTACTGAGCTGGCCGTTCTAAGCGGCCACAAGAGCAAAGTCACCAGCGTTGCGTTTTCTCCCAACGGCACGCGGATCGTTAGCGGCTCAGGGAAGGTTTTCGGGGACAACTCGGACAATACCGTGCGGATATGGGACGCCCAGACGTACAAGGAACTGATGGTTCTCCGCGGCCACAAGCAAGAAGTCAGCAGTGTCGCGTACTCTCCGAATGCGCAGCAGATCCTGAGCGGCTCCGCGGACAAGACCGTTCGCATTTCGGATGCAACAAGCGGCGAGGAATTGGGAGTTCTTCACGGCCATAACGGTACCGTCACCCGCGTTGCTCATTCGCCCAATGGCGAGTCAATCATCACCTCCAGCGAGAAGACGATTTACGTTTGGCATGCGGCAAGTGGCGTACTACAGTCCGTACTGGACGGTCACGCGAGTTGGATTGACAGCATTTCATACTCGCCTGATGGCAAGACGATTGTAAGTAGCTCTATTGATGACACTATGCGCGTGTGGAACGTCGAAACCGGAGAGTGTCTGCAAGTGATTCCAAGCCGCGGCGAGACTCTGGCCTTTGCGCAGGGAGCAAGGTACTTTCCCCTGCGCGCGCTTGTTCGCTGCAACGAAGTGGCTATTGAGGACGCGAGCACGGGAAACACCGTCGCATTTTGGGCACTTCCTGTGAACATCATCGTCATTCATCCGAATGGACGTACTTGGTGCGGCAGCGCGTCGAATCATCTTTGGTGCTTCCTGCTGGAGGAGGCCTGAGCGGCTCGGTCCGTCTAAGAACGCAATGGGATCACTTGTGCACTCGGCTGGTACGGCACCGACGCCGGCAAGCAGCTCGTCAAAGGTCTACACGCCGTTCACCGCTGCTACTGGCCGGAAATTGTTCACTTTTCGGCCGTTTTCAAAGAGACCGCTACAACATCCGATGCGACTGCGCACCAGCGCGTCCGCCCTGCCAATCCTCCCGGCCTTCGCTCACCAACAGCCTACGCATCGCGTTCCACCGCCATTCCCGTGCGCGCCGTTACTTTCCCTTCTGCTGGACAACACTTGCGGAAGTTGGCATATTTGCGGCAGACGCTGAAGATCGTCGTCGGCATTGGAAGCCAAGATGTGCAGACGGCTTTTTTTGCCGCCCACGGAGCGTTGCGCCCTCCGTGGCGGGAGTCGCGCCTGCGCAACTCTCCGGCCGTCCCGCCTGCCGTAGAGTCGGCCGGTGGGATTCGGTGCAAACAAGGAGCGACGCTGATGCTGTATCGATCGCACGGTTGGATTTGGGGCCTTTTACCTAAGGGCATCGATCTCGACCGTTGCAGGTATCTGGCTCTGGACGTGAGAACGACACAGATGTGCGACGTCTGCTTCGAGTTGAAGGACAAGCATGGGGCAATCGAACGGCCATTGGTCGGCAACGAGCAGCACAACGACGTCTGGAAGGTGCGGCTGTCGTTGCCCGACACCCAGGGTGCGTATCAGTCGACGCCTATCGATCTCGGCGAGCATTTCCGGCCTGTGCCGGAACGTCGCCTGGCCAAGGTCGTCGCACTGTCGGACCCGGAAGGCGACATCGAGATCCGCAGCATGATGTTCAGGGAAAAGAAGACGACCGCCGGACAGCAATAGGAGAGCAAGATTCTCGCAATAAGAGGCCTTAACAAAACGGGGACAGGCACCTCGCGAAGACGTCGATTCTCCGTGGTTTGCGAATACTTGGCTCGGAGCCAGTCCCCGTTTTGCTAGGGCCTTTAAGGATGTCTGATCGTGCGCCGCGACGCTCTTGCTCGGGGACGAGCCCCGTTTCAGAGGCATCTGCCGCAAGGTTACGGAACCCCGGCTATTGCTATGGGCTGCCTGGGGTGGTAGAATAGTTGCTGTTTCTACTAGATCTGGTGGCTGATGTGTGTGCGACGGATCGCATGGCTGCGTATCCTGGTGCTGCAAGGTGTCGTCTTCCAGCAAACAACTCCGCCTTCTGTGAGGTGCCGTCATGCCGAACAGCAGTCGCAGGGTCGTTCCCGTCGTTTGGCTTATCGCCGCCCACGATCAATTCGAAAACGCACTCAGCCAGGCGGGCGAGTTTGTCGGCAAGACGGAACCGGAGCAGCGGAGTTTGCTGAAAGAGAGAATGGATCAAGTCGACAGGCTCCTGCGCCGCACGTTCCAAGAACGAAAGCCGGAGGCGATCGTCGTCCTCGAACGCCTGGGCGGATATTCGGGCCGATCGGACCGGCATGTGCTGCGCGTGGAGATTCAACTCCCGGAACATCCATCCGCCGACCGTGAGACCAACGTGGCCAATATGGTCAAGGTCGGTCCCTGCCACGAACTCTGCAGAGAAGTCGCGGGCCGGCGGACATGCGAGCGGTCGGCCAACGCGCGCGGGCGGACTTTGTTGCACGTGAAAATGGGTGTGTGCCCGAGAAGGCTCGATGCGCCGCAGCAACTTTGCGACACCCATCCGGAGAAGCTGCTGGGCACGATCATCTACCAGGACGCTTACCACACGCTCCGCGCCACGAGAGTCGCGATCCTGGAAAAGGCGTTCTTGAACTGCGTCCGGTGGGGTACTCCGTCGCCGCTGTCGGTTCTCGGTGTGCTGGATCAGGTGTACCAGGAACTGCAGAACCATTGCTACGAAAGAGCGCCGGCGATCCGGCCGGTTGGCCCCCATCGATCCATCCTGGAACAGCTCGAACATCGTCTGAAGAAGGGGCTCGACCGCTGGAAAGATGGAACCTCGATCCCGCGCGAACGGCGGATCGTGGGCAGAGAGCTCCTTCCCAAGGACCTGTTCCCCTTCGTGGACCTGCTCGACTTTTGCTCGCGGGCTTTCCGACAGCTTCACTACCAATCGGAACTGCGGTTTGGCCGTGCGCACGGTGATCTGCACAGCCGCAATGTTGCCGTAGGATTGATCAACGGCGAGGCCAATTGGCCCGCCGTCTACGACTTTGAAGACATGGGCGCGAACAACTTCATGGCTTGGGACTTCGTGAAGATGGAGATGGAGCTCAAGATTCGCGCCATGCGATTCGCATTTCCGTGTCCGCCGGACGAATTCGTCAGGCGTGTGTGGGATTTCGAGACGCGACTTAACGAGGCAACGGAGGAGAAAAACCAGCAGTCGTTCGAAGCGTGGCAGGACGACGTGGCCAAAGGTTGGAACGACCCGGCATCTTGTCTGCACGCACTGCTCTTGGGGCGCGCCTATGAAGCTTCTGAAGACTACTACCCGGGTATCAGCCTGGCAACGCTCGAGTTCCTGATCGCCGTGCTCCAGTCGCCTCCGGCGATCAAGTCGGTACGAAGCAAAGACGCCGAGTTTCGAAAGTTGGCAGAGAAGATCAAGGAAAGCCTATTGGACGACGACGCGGCGGAAGAGAACCGGCGGCAGAAAATGCAGAAGAACGACCGGGCTTCCGCGGCACAGAACTGCATGCCGGCTGAGCCGGACGATCGTCATTGGCGGCTGGCGTCGCTCGGCGAAGCATGTTTGCTTCTGGGAGAGCCCGCGGCCTACGGGTGGTACCGGCAGGCGTGGACTCACGAAAAAGTTGCGAAGGTTCCCCACGCGCAGGATGCGATACGCAGGCAGGCATACCGCATCATGACGCATCAAGAGATGCTGGGGGCATCGAAGACTCTCCGGGAACTGCACGGCCAGCTCAGAGGCCTGTTCGAGTCGGGCGAGGCAAAGGCGATGGTTTCCGGCAGCGCGCGTGTCCCAGCCGTACCGGTACGAACGTCAACGGCTCCCAGGAAGGAGGCCATACGGGCTTCGAAGTTGTGAACGCGGCTTCGTCGAGCCACAGTTGAGGTCGGCGATTGACTTACAGGGAGGGAACTGACTGAGGCAGCGAGGTCTGCTTTTTCTGGAACCTGAAGGCAGCCGTTCTGCCGTTTGGTACAGATCTCGTCGAAGCTGGGGCGCGTGCCTCAAATTCGTCGATTGTCCGGCAGGCGATTCCCGCCGTGAGAGAAGAGTGGTTATCATGAGTTACCTAGGCCTGCAGGAACGCAGCTATGGCAGATGTTTTCATCAGCTACCGCCGTGACGGCGGAGCGTTGCTGGCTCATCACCTTGAAGGCTATCTTGCGAAGCACGGATTTCGCACGTTCCGCGACGTCCGTGACATGCATTCTGGCCGTTTTCCGCCGCAGCTTCATCGCGAAATTGCCGCCGCCACTAACTTCGTATTGGTCTTGACGAAGGGAAGTCTCGAACGTTGCACAGACCCGGGCGATTGGCTTCGTGAGGAGTATGCACAAGCCAAGCGTTGTGACCGCAACATTGTGCCCCTTCTGGCGCCGGATTTCTCGTTTGCCGATGTTGCCTCGCCGCTTCCGGGTGAGATGTCGGACCTTCCGCAATTCCAGTCCGTAACTTTCGATCCGGTGCTTGACGAACAATCTCTGGACCGATTGCGCGAGCTCCTGAAAGAGCCGGACGATGACGACGCGCCGTCATATAGTTCTGGCTCTCACAAATGGTGCGCTATTGCGATTGCACTGCTCTCCGGACTGCTCGCCGTTTCTTTGGCGGCCAACGCCATCCAGTGGGATCGCGCGCCGGCAAAGGCTCTGACCTATAGCTTCGAAGACGGAAAGGAAGGCTGGGAGGCACAGAATTACGCCGATACCCAGGGCTGCGTCGGCGTCGAATCGACCGACAGCCGAGCGCTTTCCGGTGCGCGAAGTCTTGCCGTCCAAATGGATCTGATTGGCGAGGACCGGGCAAAACAGAATGGAGAAGCGTGGGCCAATTGGCAACATCGGCCCTTGGCAGGCTTTGAGGCCCCGCTGGACCTGGAGGGGCGGAGAATAACCGCGAAGATCTACGCTCCGGCCGGTGCGTTCGGCGAGTCGGGCCGTCCGAACGGATTCCAACTGTTTGTAAAAGATGAGCACTGGAACAGCCTCTACGGCCCCTGGCGGAACGTCCTTGAGAATGAGTGGACGGAGATCGCCATCCAGGTCGATCCGCAGTCAGCCGCAAATCTTGTTGTCAGCAACCCAGACGACTCAGCCAGCAAAGAACTTGATCCGCGACGCACCTTTGATCCTCGGCGCATCCTGGCGATCGGGATCAAAATGGGAATTGGCGAGGGTTCCAACGCCCAATTCCACGGCGAAGTATACCTAGACGACGTGCGGGTCGAAGAGAAAGCCGACTAACCATGACATTCGATCGATTGGCTCTGTGCCCCAGTTCTGCCACTTACAAGTGATGCCGCCATCTGTTTCGCAGTAGCGCCGTCTGCTTTTCACTCCTTACCCTGACGTCGTGCCTTTCTGCCCAGGTTGCCGTGCCGATCGCTTCACGTTCGGGTTCCGCCAAACCGGGCAGATTTTCTTTCGGTCACGACCCGATGGAATGGCAGGTGCAGGAATTTCGCGACTCCCAAGCGTGTGTGCGAGTGAAGCACTCGGAGAACATCTATCGATCCGACCGCGGATGCCTCGAGGTCGAGATGGACTTGATTGCCGGAGACGCGAACAGGAGCAAGGGTGAGGTGTTTGTCGATCTTTCACAGAGCCCGCCTGCCGGCGTGAAGTCTCCGATCAATCTGCTGCGTCACACGTTGACAGCCTATGTCTTGGCGCCCCGTGCTGCCGGTGGAGAATGGGCGAGCCCCAACGGATTCCAGTTGTTTGTTAAAGACGTCGGGGACAACGCCTACTACGGCCAGTGGAAAAACTGCATTCCAGAACAGTGGATTCGACTGAGTGCTGAACCGGGCCGTGTGGCACCACCCGGCGGCTATGCCGACCCGGCGTTCGATCCCAGCCGAATCAAGATCATCGGCATCAAGATGGGTTGCGGCGACCAATCCCGCGCCAGGTTCAAGGGGTCGATCTACATCGATGACGTTGACTGGTAAGACGGCAACATTCCTCGTGTCTCGAAGCGACTTCCTGAGGTAGCTGATGCCCGGAACAGGCCAAACCATCTTGCAGGCGCATTTGATCCTGGCACTCCTTTCCGCTGCGATTGGCTGCGGCGGTTCGCCATCTGGCCCCACAGCGGGTCCTCCACACGTCGCGAGCGAGCCGCCGGCGCAGGGTTCGGAACGGTCGACTATCGGCGGAGAACCGGGGGGGGACTCACGTCTGCTGAACGAAGGGCGCGCCCAATCGTCCGTCGCCGTAACAGATCTTCTCGGTCTTGCCGCCGATTGGAATGGCAGTCAATCGGGCGACACGCAGGGGGTCTCGTCGGTCAGGTTCAGCGAGGAGGGATTTCTCGACGTGGACTGCCGATTGTCTGGTCGAAGCACCGACCGTGCCCATGCCGAAGTGTACGTCGACTTGCAGTACGTCCTGGCGTTCGAGGGTATTTCGCCGATTGACCTTTCCAGCCGCACCGTGACCGTGGCCGCCCAAGTTCCGGCAGATTGGCGATTCAAGGGCGATTCCCCGTTCGGGCTCCAAGTTTTCGTCCGCGACACGCAAGGCCGCACGCAATACGGCGCCTGGCAGAACCTGTTTCCGGGGACGGACGTTACGGCTCGATTGTCGCCGTCGCGGCGGGGTGAGGGAGCGGGATACACAGGGGACGGATTCGATCCCACCGCATGCCGCATGATCGGATTGAAGCTGGGAAGCGGCGCCGACTTTGCAGGCCGCGCTGAAGGTCCCCTGCTAGTCAAACGTTTCGAAATCTCCCCCGCGATCCAATCTCGCGTCGATCCGCCGCTGCCACCGGAACCCCCTCTGTCTTCTGTCTCGTCCGGATGGCGATTCGACGTCAGGCCGGACGGTCTTTACGTCGAGGGCACGAAAGTCTTCCTGGTGGGCGGGAATTGGCGGATTATCGACTACGGTCAGAATTTCGGCACAACGGCATGGTACCCAAAGGGCAACGGAATCTCGAAACACCCCCGCTTCGTGGAAGCAAGTCTGAAGCGGTTCCGGCGCGCGGGCATCCAGGTTCTTCGCATCGGCCTGCTGGAGGACGGCCGGTCGATGTTCAGTCCGACTGGCGAGGTAACCGGATTCAACGAGGTATTCCGGAACGACCTTGACACTCTGTTAGAACTGGCGCGCAAGCATCACGTGCTGATTGAGTTCGTCCTCGTGGATTTCCATCTCGCCGGCAAAGGAAGCTCCGAAAGAGGAGTCTGGCTTCGCGGGCGCTCACGATTGATTTCGGATGCGAACATGCGAGAACGCTTCCGGCAGAGTTTTCTCGTTCCGTTTCTTGAATTGGCCGGCAACCACGACGCGTTCTTCGGCATCGACGTGATCAATGAGCCCGAGTGGATCGTGAGCCGTGACGAAGGCGGGGCATGGGAGTCGGTCAGCGATGAGACTCGGGCCGCCGAACCGATTCCCGTTGCCGGCTTGCGCGACTTCATTGAGGGTTGCTCCGATCTGATCCACGAATTGGCGCCGGGGAAGTTGGTCACCGTGGGGACCTCCTGCGTGCACGTGGACCTGGTTTCCGGCATCAAGTCGCTCGACTACCTGGCACCGCACTATTATCCGTGGATGGGTGCGATGGAAGATAAGCTGAGGCTGATGCCGACGGGGATTCCTTTTGTTCTTGAAGAGTTTCCGGGCGCCGGCGATGCTTCCCTCTATCTGGAGCGGGCTCGCGAGGCAAACGCCGCCGGGGCCTTGGTTTGGAACCTGACTCCGGGGATCGACGAGTATGCTCCACCGTACCGGGAATTTGTCGGCCTGTTGTCGGATTTTCGCCGTTTTGCGGACGAACTCAGGTGAGCCGATCGCCGCGCCCCGCGGTCATCTCGCCGTGCAGCCTCAGTGGCTTTCGGCAAGTCCGCCGTGTCGAAGAAGTGGCATGTGTCCTGTCCACCTCGCCTCGATGACTTGCGCAGGAGGAAAGTCCGGAGCCAAACTCACGGTCGAACAGTCGATGTTTTCAGCTCCCCAGGCTCTTCCGGCTCCAGATGCGGAGTGGGAGAAGGCGCGAGGCCAGGCAGTAGAAAGGAAAATGGGAGAAAGAAAGATTGGCCACAAGGTGCGACCATTTTCTTTTCTGCCATTTTCCTTTCGCTCGTCCACGGTAGTTTTCCAGCGCCACGAACGACATGCGCCTCGCCGGAATCGGGACCCTGGGGATCGAATACCGGTGCACTATCACCCTGCAGTCTTACCGCGGCGGAACACCTCCAACTTCGCCTTGGCGAGAATCTCCGGAAACGCGCGGACGGCATCGCGGTCGTATTGCTTGATGTCGCCGGGCAACTCGCTCCAGGGCACAAGATAGTTGTGGATCTTCTTCGCGTCGTCGCGGTCTTCACCGTAGCGCCAGCCGTCGCGGAGTCGCTCGACGTTCCAGCGGCCGTGCTCCAGTTCCGCCATGTACTCCACTTCTTCGTTTTCGAAGTCCGTGAAAATGGTCGGATCGCCATCGACTTCTCGCACGCCGAATCCCGCGGCTTCCAGGATCTGGACCGAATACTTTGCCTGCTCGATGTTGGCGGTCTTGAACGTGTCGGCAAGTTTTGGCCAGGGCCGCATGTTGGGAGGGAGCTTGGACTGGCTGTTGGCCACAAACTGGCTGTGGAAGCTCTGGGCCATCGCCGCGGCAGTCTCCTCGGGGAACTCCCGCGTCGACGGCAGGGCGAACGCACGGAGCGTGGTACGGTCGGCCGGGAGAGGGAAGAGATTCGGCAGCCGCGACCAAAGAGGATCGCCGAGGAGGGCCCGGACGGCGTCTCCCGTGCCTGCAACGACCCCCACCTTCGCGCCAAGGGCCAGCGCGATCCGGTACTCGACGGCGCTGAGCGGCCCCCCGCCGAAACCGATCAGCAGCACGTCGGCGGGCTCGATTCCGGCGGCCAAGATGTCGGCCCAACTGCGGAGGATCTGGTCGGGCTCGAAGCCGTCGCCGACCTCCACCAGCTTGTAGGTTTTGTGCGGCGGGGCGTCGTGTGGAAGCGGCTTGGGCACGTAGCCCAGCAGATCGAAATGCCGGCCGTGTTTCTCGCTCAGCTCGTGTGCGAAATCCCCCACGCAGCCCGGCACGCCCACGGCGGTGCCGCCGGCGATCACCGTGCCTTGGAAATCGGCCAGTGCGGTCTCCAGGAGCGGCCGGATCTTCGCGAGCCGGCTTGCCTCGATGCTCACGGCCCCGCCGGCTACGATCAGGACCGGACGTTTCATCGGCTCGCCTCCGGCCGCGACGGGCTGCGGGCCGGAAAACGTCGTCTGGCCGAGTCTCAACAGGTCGATGGCGTGCCGGGACGCCGGCGGAATTTTTTTGCCGAAATGCAGACGCGTGATCCACTCGATCTCGCTCGAGAGGATATCCTTAGGCACGCAGTAGTCGCTGGCCAGGAAATAGCGGATCCCGAGGGCATAATACCCGAGCGCCTCGTAGTCCTCGTGGATCAGGAGATTCAATCGCCCGGCCGTAAAGTAGGCGAAGGGCAACTCGATGCCGGCGACCGCATGCTGGCGGCAGGTCTTGATCGCCTCGCGGATCGTCGCGCGCATGCTGTCGGGGAGGCCGTCGGCCCGCCCGGTGTAAATTTCGAAGCCGAGCATCTGGGCAAGGTAGTAGGGATTGTCGGGTTCGTGTTCGTGAGCCTGGCGGTACTTCTCCCGAGCTTCGTGTGCCTCGCCGTCGACCGCCTCCAGCGCCCACCCCAGGCGGGCCAGCGCGCGGGCGTGCAGGCTCTCGAGCTTGCGGAGGTGAGGAACGAACGGCACGTCGCCGCATTCGCACAAGGCCACCGCCTTCTCGAGAAGGCTTAGTCCACGGCGATACTCGGGCGAATGCGGAGCGGCCCGGTGCACACGGCAGAGGCTGTAACCCAGATCGAGCAGGAGTTCGCAACGCTTGGGGCCGGGAACGTCCCGGTAGGGGTCGAGAAGCTTCACAACTTCCGGAAAGTCTCCCGCCGCCGCCGCCAGGCGGGCAAGGCTCATCGCCAACGGCGGCTTGTTGTCCGCTTCGGGTTCGTTTTCGAGGATCAGCTTCTGAATCGCAACCTCTTTCTCGACATCTCTTTTCTCGGCGAAGGCCGTATAGTTGGCGATCAGGCCGTCGAGATCGTCGGCGAGCCGGTCGAAGGTGCGGTCGCCTTCTTCCATCAGCGCCGCCAGCAGGGCACCGGTTCGGACCACGTCGGACGAGAGCGTGAAGCGGGTCTTGTAGATGCGGTCGTGGAGCGTGTCGGCCCAGGCGTGCTGCAGCCAGGTCCGCACCTGGATCTCCGCCCTGCGCCGGCCGATCGCCTGGCGCTCTTCCGCCGTCACGCCGAAGTCCGCATCGCGCTCGGGCGGCAGCTCGACGATGTAGTGCATGTCGCGATAGCCGAACGTGTCTTTGCTCAGCAGCAGCCCCTTGTCGTCCTTCTCGAGGATGGTGAAATTGGCCTCGATGAACCGCCGAACCGCTTTCACCTGTTCCATCGTCTGCACGATCACGCGCGCCCCGCAGAGATCGGTGAACTGGTTGACCGGGTCGGGATACTTTGCGTACTTGCGAGCGGCCTTCTCTGCGAAGCTCGACACCGTCTTAGCGCGAGACTGCACCAGGGCATCGGGGAACGACGCCGTGCAGGCTTTCCTCAGGATGCGCTCAAGTGTTTTCGCGTAGGTGTCGTAGAGCGCCCGCAGGTCGCCGTACTCCTCGATCTGGCGGCGGTGCTCTTCCAGTGAAATCTGCTTGCTATCGCCCATGAAAGACTCTCCTTTTGCTGTGGGTATGAGCGCAACTTAAAGGCTCTGATAGAACGGGGACAGGCACCTGGCAAGGACGCGTATTCTGCGTGTTTTCCATAGGTTTGGCTCGGAGCCAATCCCCGTTTTGTTAGGGCAACTCAGTGTTCTGTCGGATACGCGGCAAGAAACTTCCGCATCGGCGCGGTAAGTTCCCTCAACGGCAGGTGAGCCCGGGACACCCAGGCATAGTCATCGTGTTCGCAGCTCAGCCGAAGCTCGCCGGCGGTCGGCCTTGTCTCAAAAAAGAGCATCACGACGCGGATCGCAGGCATGGGATATTCGATGGCCCCAGCAAATCCGGTGATTTCGATCTCAAAACCGGTCTCCTCGAACACCTCGCGGCAGAGCGCGGCGTCGAACGTCTCCCCCGGATCGACCTTCCCGCCGGGAAGGTCCCACTGGCGGCCAAAGTGCTTCGATTGAGCCGATCGGCGGACCAGGAGGATGTTTCCCTCTTCGTCAGACACCAGGGCGTTGACCGCCATGCCGAAAGGTTTCTTGGACGTCATCAGGATTCCCCGGGATAAGAGCAGCTCCGAAGTCCCCTTCGTAACACTTTCCTGCGTAACCGTTCACGGGGCGGAGGAGAAGGGGAAAGGTCCATGTTTTCGGCCAACGTCTCGAGCACCAAAATAGCCGAACTGGCCGAAAAATGGACCAGTCCCCGGCCGCGGGCGTGAACGGTTACCTTCCTACGCTACAGCGCCTCGGTTGCTGCCGGGCATTATATCAAGAATCCTTGCGTGTCCATCCTCGGCGCATAGAAAGGCTCGGGCAGATATCAAGGAAGAAAAAAACCACCCGCCAGAACATCAAG
Organism: Thermoguttaceae bacterium; assembly: GCA_040768665.1. Classification (GTDB taxonomy): domain Bacteria; phylum Planctomycetota; class Planctomycetia; order Pirellulales; family Thermoguttaceae; genus JABWBD01. The sequence goes on along the minus strand of JAXGMN010000046.1, from coordinate 37,805 downwards.
CAGCCCGGCTGCTCTGAATCGGGCAACGGCCAGACGTCACGGGAATCGGATGGCCAGCAGCCGGGCTCCTCTGCTAATTGAACTCTTGGCGGGTCGTTGAGAAAAAAGCCGGTGGCGGTGCTTGACAGCCCGACTGCGGCCGCTTAAGTTCGGGTGCGCCGCTACGGCTTATCTACAGTCCAAGGGGGGGTTCCCGTGAGCGACCTTTCAAGACACGGGCTGTTGCGTCTGCACCTTTTCCTCAAGCGAGGAGACGGCGCCAGAGGGAAGCGATCTCAACGACGCAGACGATCCCGAGTCTGGTCAGCCTCTTGGACACTGCTGGCTTTGCTAACCGGCGTCCTTTGCCCGAGCGGAGTTTGCGCGGCCGAAGCGACGCACGAATACGTGTTTGTGATCGATACGTCCGCCTCGATGCAGCAGAACAAGCTCGTCGGACCGCTGCGCGTCGCGCTGGACGACTTCGCAGACACGATCCCCAAAGACGGGACTTCGCGCGTGTGGATCATGACGTTCGACAGCGGACTCAGCGACGACTATCTGATCCGGCAGATTGCCGGCACGAAAGACCTGGAGGAAACCAAGGTTTTTTTGAGCGAGATCGAGTATCCCGGAAAGGCCACCTACATTTACCGCGCGCTGGATCAAGTGCTTGCGTACGCGGAAGGAACCGTTCAGGACGGCAAGCCGCACAATTTCATCATCCACCTCTTTACGGACGGAAGCAATAACGACCCGGCGCCTTACACGTTCGAGAGCAACGTGGAGCGTTTCAACAAACTCCGAAAGGCCCCAGCGTGTGCGGTGGAGTTTTACTACCACGCCCTGCAGACGGCGATTCCGGAGAACGTTGCGAAGCTGATCGAGGCCACGGAGGGGATGCACGCGATCTCCGGGCTTGGGATGCCGCCGATCGCCCGTTTTGTCCTGCCGGATGTGGCGATCACCGACATCACGCCCGTGACCTTTGTCAATGCGACCATCGGCCAGGCGGATCGCTTCGACTGGGACTTTGGCGATGGCGCCACGAGTACCGATCCCAGCCCGACCCATACCTTCAAGCCCGGCCAGTACGAGGTCAAACTTGTGGCGTCGAGCCGCGCGGGGAAGAGCCAGGCCATCACGCCGATCATCGTACGCGGCGAGCCGCCGCAGGCAGATTTCACCCTCGAGGAGCCCCTGAAACCGAAGTACGTCGGCGCCGCCGTTCAGTTCACCGACCACTCGCGGGGCCAAATCACATCGCGGACCTGGAAATTCGGCGACGGAGCCGAGAGTCAAGAGGTCAACCCGAAGCACGTCTACCGAGCGGCGGACCAGTTCGTCGTCACTCTGGAGGTTGACGGGCCTTTCGGGAAAAAGGACGAACCGTCGGTGGCAACCAGGATTTTCAAGGTCGAACTGCCGCCCGACATCCGGTTCGTCTTTTTCCCTAAAGCTCCCGTCCAGGACAAAGAGGTCGAATTCATCAATCAGTCGCGAGGCGATTTCCACGGCTGGCAGTGGAAGTTTGGGGATGGAACGACCAGCCAGGATGCAAACCCGAAGCATACCTATGGGAAGGCGGGGACTTACGAGGTCGAGCTCAGCGCTCAAGACGCCGCCGGCGTTTCCCTTACGAAAACCCAGAAACTGTCTGTCGGGACCGACTGGGTCAAACCGGAAGCCAGGTTTACTCTGCCCGTTCCGAGCGTTGGAATCGGACAGGAGTTGACGCTCGTCGACCAGTCGGAGGGAACCGTCGACTCGAGGAGCTGGGACATGGGAGACGGCACCAAGATCGACGGCGCGACCGTGACCCACGCGTACCGAAACTCGGGCACGTTCGCCATCACTCTGTCGGTCTCCGGCGCGCCGGAACGGACACCGAGACGGCAAAACTGGTCGTCAAACCGGCCGAGCTGAAGTTCTCGGTCCGGCCTGCCGAGCCTCGCGACGGGAGCCCGATCGTCTTCACGAATGATTCCGTGGGCGATTATCGAGACTGGAAATGGGATTTCGGCGACGGCGCGAAAAGCAGCGAGAAGCACGGTGAGCACACGTACAAAGCGTCGGGCGAATACACGGTCACGCTGACTGCCATGGGGCCGGGCGGCAAGCAGCAAGAGATGAGCAAGAAGCTGGCCGTGGCGTCAAGCATCGTCCCCCCGGATGCTCACTTCGTGCTCCCGATGGAGACGATCGAGGTCGGCAAGACCCTCCGGATCGTCAACAACTCCACCGGGACAATCAGGAAGACCGTCTGGGACATGGGCGACGGAACGAAGATCGAGAAGGAAATCGCCGAGCATCGCTATGCAAAACCCGGCGAGTATACCATCACGCTGACCGTATCCAACGAACTCGCTTCCGATTCCGAGTCTGCCACTCTGGTCGTCGACGACGGCTACAAAGAACCGGTCATCGACTTCCGGGTTTCAGAGCCCTCGGAGGGAGTCGTGCCGTTTACCGTCAAGATCGACAATCGCTCGAAGGGGTCGATCAAAAGTTATCGCTGGGACTTCGGGGACGGCAAGACGAGCGATGACCGTGAACCGTCGCACACGTACCACACGCCGGGGACTTATGTCATTTCCCTGACCATTGTTGACCAGAAGAACCACGAGTTCACGGCGTCTGAATCCCAGCGTGCGACGGTGAAGGCGCTTTCTCCCCCGCCTCCGCCGCGTTATCCGGCTTGGGTGCCATGGGTTGCGGCTATCGGCTCGTACGTCGTCGCGTGGCTGCTTGTCTTGACCGGCCTGTGGCGATGGAACCGCCGAAGCATTCACTATCAGGAGGACGGCAGACCCGGGTGGTTCCGCAGTTGGAAGAAAGATTTCGCTCACCCCGAGTTCGGAATCGTCATGCGGCGGACGCTGCTGCTTCGAAAAGTCTACCGCTATCAGGAGAAGGACGCCGGTGCTTCCGCGTCATCATTGAGGGGACCACTTTATGACGGAGACCGCATACGTGCGGGCTGCTGGGTGACGACTTCCGATGGAAAGAAACTTGCCGTGGGGAAGCTGAACGACACGGCATGGAAGTGCCTCGTCCCGCACGGCATTGCGCTGATTCTTGCCGCTTCGGTGCTGGCGGTCCTCTCGTGGTACCGATTCCCATAGAAAGAAGACCCGTGGCCCGCTGCCGGGGAGAATCACGAAAACACAACGTCACAATCTACCACATGCTTTGGAGGCGTAGCCATGGCACGAAGCTTTGCTCCCGCGGTCGTTATCGGACTGGGTGGAACGGGCCAGCAAGCCCTGATCCGCATCAAGAAGTTGTTTCTCGAGCAGTGCGGGCGGATTCCGCCATGCATCAGGCTCCTCGCCTTCGACACCACGGCCGATCGGGAAACGGCCTACGGCCCGGGCGGCGAGAAGATCACGTTCGACGATAACGAGTTCTGCCACATGAGCGTCCGCAGCGTGGCCGATGCGATCAAGAACCCCTATGTCGAATCGTGGTGGATCCCCTACGATCCGCTGAATCGGAGCACGGTGGCCGACGGCGCCGGCGGCATTCGGCAGGTCGGCCGGCTGGCAACCTTTGCGAATATCGATATCGTGGTTGCACTCCTCAAGCATGCCTTCGAGCAGGTGCGCAAGGCCGGCTTGAAAGACGACATGCGGCAGTGCGGCCTGGAACTGCTTGAGAGCAGCAGTCCCCAGGTCTTCGTCGTCAGTTCGCTGGCAGGAGGCACCGGCGCGGGATCGTTTATCGATTTCAGCATCCTTTCCCGCGCGCTGGGCGCTCCGAACATGTTCTATACGGGGTTCTTCGTCATGCCGTGGGTCTTCCGCGACGTTGCAAAGACGTGCTTCGAGAACGGCTACGCGGCGTTGCTCGAACTGGAAAAACTGAATGCGGCGTCTCCGGAAGACCCCTACACGGTCGATTACTCTTCCACGCGTCGTTTGTCGCTGGAGGAACGCCCCTACCACATCGTGAATCTTATCGATGGGAAGTGCCGCAACGGCCAGTGGATTCTCTCCCGCCAGGAAATCCCTGCGTTTGTAGGCGAGAGCATTTTCAATTCCATCGGCGCCGTGGCGAAGCGATACCGCCAGATCGCGGACAACGTCTTGACGATGATCCACCTGGCGCTTGCGCAGCCGGAGCAATGGAAAGGCCAGCAGGCCATCTATTCCACGACCGGAATCAGTTCCATCGTCTATCCCGCACACCGAATCCGGGAGAAGCTCATGGCCGACTTCGCGTGCAACCTGATCGGCCATGCCAAGGCATACCTTGGGGGCGAGCAGCTTGCGGGGGAAACGGTCAGGCAGGCCTCCGAAGGCTCCGAAAACGTTGCCAGAGAGTTCGCGGCACTGCTCACCAGGGAAACCCTTGCCATCGACGGCAGCGGATTGTTGAAGAGGGTCCAGGAGATGCCGACGCTTGCCTACGGCTTCGACGACCAGCAACTCGGACTCGATCTGAGAAGCGACACTCTCAAGGACAACCTGGTGCGTATTCTCAACGACTGGCGTGTCGGCGTCATCCGCGATTGGGAAAAGGCTCAGCACGACGACAACGTGCGTGCGGCGGTCGGCCAGGCGGTCACCGCCTGGCTCAAACGGATCGGCGAACACGAGCAGGCCAAGCGCGAAGGCTACCCGCAGGGCAGTTATGCCCAGGCGAACCAGCTTCTGATCAACCATTGGGAAGAGGCCGTCACCGCCTTTGCACTCGGCCACAAGCAACTCAGCTCCGAGTTGGACAAACTTGAGGAAACCACCCGCAGGAAAGAGGAGGAGATCGCGAGGAGGAGTCCGAAGGGCTGGTTCGCCTCGACCAATCCGGTAAGAAACGCGTGCAGGCAGTATTGCGAGAGCGTCGTCGCCCTGGTCAAGACCCACATGGCCCTGGACCGCTTGAATCGTGCCACGGCGCTGGCCGACACCTGGAAAGAAGAGGCCGTCGGACGCGAGAAACAGCTTGCGAAGCACAAGGATGCCTTGAGAGAGATTGCCGAGTCGCTGGAGAACCTGCGGCTTCGCCTTCAGGCCCAGAGCGAGCGCCTGACCGTTGCCAACATGCTCAAGGAAAAGCCGATGCTGGAAATCTACGTCGGGGTGGAAGAATCCGGCAGCCGCGAAGGGTCGACCGTCGGTACCTTTCTCGTCCAGCAAGGCTGCGATAAGTGCACGGAAGCCACGGCCGAGGATTTCGCGGAATTCCGCAAGCGCAATGAGATCGACAGCCCAGCCTGGTTCGTCGATCGAAATCACGGAGATCCTGAGTCGCTGCTGCTGGACTTCGCGTATGACAAGGTTCGTCCGGCAACCGAGCTCTCGGTCTCGCAGGTCTTGAAGACACTCGACGAAAAGGAAAGTGGTGCGATCGCACGCCTGACGGAACAGGCGGTCCGCTATTCCTCCCAGATGCTGCCGATCGACGAAAACCTGCTCACGGGCCATGCGGACGTCATCACGGAGTTCACCGCGGTCGGCGGAGTCGCCGACGACCCGAGCGTCCGGGACGCCATCCTCGCCAACTTGCCGCAGAGTCGCGTCAGCAATGTGCAGAACGTCTGGGCGGAAACGGGAGACCCCTACCGCCTGACGTTCGCCAATTACTTCTCCGTCATCCCTCTCTACGTCCTGACCGGTATCGAGGAAGCGAGGGACAAATACCTGATGCGTGTGCGGCCTCCCGCCCATACGGACAAGCGTTTCGAGTTTCCCCTGGTCGATATTCTGCCCGGCGATTCGGTCCAGATCGAAGTGCTCAAGATCCTGTCGCTGTCGACGTTGAAATCGGCGGACCTGGTGCAGTGGCTGGAATTGGACAAACCGATCGGCAACCGGCGTCACTACTATCGCCTGAACCCTGCGGTGTTCGAAGCCGTGGATGAAGGCGAGTTGGTGATGCCGGGCATCGAAGGAAAATTCTACTCGATGTACGAGCAACTATGCCGCGATGCGCACGCTCCGATGCGAAAAAGACTGCGGCAGACGTTGCTGGACGTGTCGCACAAACCGGAATTCTCTTCCGATGCGGTTCGCCAGGAGATCCGCGAAACCTACGACCGGTTCAAAGATATCCTGAAGGAGCAGACGTTTAACAAGACGATTACCGGGATGCTGTACCGCCAACAAATGGTGTATTTCCGCAAGCTGCTCGAGATGGCCCCGCAAGACTTCTCAATCGAAAGGGCCCTCGACCTGAAATTGTCGTTTGCGGAGAAGAAATGACGGCTAAACCACCTCGGAACGGCATCCCATGGACCTCTCGTTGATCGTCTCGCTGGACGGCCTTGCCGACTCGTTCGTGCGCTCGATGTCGGAACAGGCGTCGAGTTCTTGGCCCCGCTGCAGGCATCCCGACAGCAGGTTTCTCTGGATCGAGTCGGGCGAGTGGCTTCACAGCCACGATTCCCACTTGAGCGAGTCTCTCAATACCTTGAGCGACCTCGTGTTGACGCGGCTGCAGCGGTGCCCGGTCGAGCGCGTCGAGATTTCGTTCGTCCTCTTCGGCAACGACCCCAGGGCAGTCGAGGCTTTCCTCCCCGTTCACCGACACTTCGAGACATTCCTCAGAGTGGTCACGACCCGGCGGTTGTATGTGATCTATCCCCGCAGGAACAGGCTCTTGCCGGAATTCGCGGGGAATCTGACCGAGATCCAGGAGGCCGCGGGGACCACGAAATGCGAACTCGCGGAAATGAGTTTCCTGCTCGAGCCGGAGTGCTCCGAGACGCCTCCACGTTGGCCGCCGGATCAAGTCAGAGGCTGCCTGATGGTTAACTGCATGGCCGGCTGCCGCATAAAGCTGAATCAGGTGCTCGCAGGCATTTCGCGGCGGACGTGCAGCTTCAGCTACGGCGCCTGCGTCTACGACAGGGAAGCATGGAAAGCCTTCCACGTGTTGAGATCCGCCCGGGATCTCACCGAGCGGAACCCGATCGACGAGAGAAAGGCGCTGACGATACGCGCCACCAGGTTCATCGAAACCAGCGGGCTGGTGCATGACGAGGTCGGCATTCGCTATTCCGAACGAGAAATCGGAGCGCTGAACGCGCCGGAATCGCTTGCCGGAGCTGCCGCGACGCGGCCCTCGGTTGAAGCATTCTTCCACGATTCGGAAAAACGCCAGACGACGAGCTGCGTCCGAATCAAGAGCTCCGAAGCGGTCCGCTTTCAGGAGCTTGTGCGGAGCTACCGGCAAGAGCTCGTAGAGCTGCTCGATCACGATTCGCGCTGTTTGGACAGTTTCGAAGAGGCCCTCTGCTTTCATCGGACGCTGCTGCGGCTGCTGGACGATCCGGCACTTCATAAGGAATTCTTCCTCAAACGTATTGAACCGTGCCTCTCGGGAATCGCAGATTCCCTCTTCGCGTTCGCCGATGCGGCCGGCGACAAGCCGGTGATGTACCGGAACTCGCCCGCCGCAACCGTGAGCGAGAAGCTCGACCTGCTCCAGCAGGCTTTCAACGACCTCGCGTGGTCGGAGACGGCACTTTCGGCCCGCTCTGCCGTCTTGCGCGTACACGGCTACTTGAAGACGGTGTCGGAGATCGTGGCGGGCGTGGCACGAGGCGAGGTGCCCCGCAGTGCAGAAATGGCCGGAATTCTGCGACAACCCTTTGCGGAATTACTCGGCGGCCACGTGGTCGACGACCGAGTAACCGACGACATCCGGCGAGCGGCGGCCGGCCTGGATGAGGCCGTCGAGCGCTTCGACCGCGATTACGCCGGCAAAAGCCGACATTTGCGCCGGGTCTACGCCGAATTTGGATTCTGCCGAAGACTTTTCCAGTTTGCCGCCTATCGCTCCCGTTTGAAGCCGATCCTCGACGACTTGCGCCTTCTCGATGATGAATACCGCCGGTGGCACGCGGTGGCGACGGCATTCTCCGATGTAATCGGCCGTTTTCTTTTCCTACGTTGCCACGCGGATCTGGTTCTGCAGTTGTTCGAGCAGCGCAAGGGGCGGCTGGCAGCGGGCGGCAACTTTCTCGTCGCATTTGCCGATGCCTTGGACGCTCGCCACGATCGCGTGTCGGGCCGATTGAACGAAATCCCCGAGGAGCCGCCGCTGAACAACGAGGTCGATTTCTCCTTTCTCGGCAAACCCGAGATGGAACGCTTGTACCAGAAATTCGGGCCGGCCGCCGTCGGCGACTATCTTCAACACCTGCTCGGAGACAGCGGCCTCGGCTGGGGGGGCTGGGCGGTCGAACGGCTCATGGAATACCTGGAGCGGCTCTCCGAGTATTGCGACGCCTGCTTTGACGAGACACCGCAACTCGACCTGCCAAAGCTCATGTTCGAGCACTTCGCGGAAGAACGTTCCGATCGCGTCAAGCGTCTGGTCGAGCTGGTGTCGTCCCGACTGATGCCGCTGACGAGCGACGACCTGCACGCGCGGACTTTCCACATGTTGTTTGCGTTTCCGCAGCTATATCTGCCGCAGTTTTGCGCGGATGAACCGCAATACCGGGTCGAGCAGACGAGAATCTCGCTCAATCCGACCCGCGTCGACTACGTCGACAATGCCGACCCCGCGACCTTGGACCTGACCATCAGCCTCTGTGGATTCCATGTGAAGGACTACCTCTACATGGACGTGTTCAGCGAGGGGTGATGGGGCATCCGGCAATCTGCGCCTGCCGGCTTCGTTGTGCACGACATTCTATCGCCTGGCCCTGAGGATCAACCGCGGCTGGTCCTTTCGGTCGATCTGCCAATCGAAACGATCGAGAAAGCTCAGGCCCAGGCAGCCGTCCACGCCCGGCGCCGGCTCGTCCAGCACGACGGTTTCCACCTTCCGGGCCTCCATGACCAGGACTAGTGGCCATTCGTAAGCAGAAGCTTGCCGCAACTCGTCAAGGTGAGTAAACTACGTCCGGTTTTGGGAGCCGCGAAATGCCGGATGGGACCGCGACACGAATCGCCGTGCGACGGATTGTCCACCCTCGTAACTGCTTCGTCTAAGCCGCGAGCTATTCGATCTCCATAATGTTGCACACGAAATCCGCCCAGCCGGTTATCTGCTCTTCCGAGAGATACCTGGCCGGCCGCTCTAGCGTTGCCTGCACGCGCCCGTCGCCTACCACATCGCGGGCCTGCAGGTGAATCCGCCCGTTGCCGTCGACGACAAGTTCAACCTCCACGGGCGAACCGAATGGCAATCCGGGAGGCAAATCCGAGATCACGCACTCGCCCACTCTCGTGCAATCGTCTACGCATGGGAAATCCCCCTCCAGCACCAAGATACGGGCGCTCTTTTGGTTCGCCTGGGCCGTCTTGAAACGGCGTCGGGCTTGGCACGGGATAACGCTGTTCCGCCGGATCAGGGTTGCGTTGCGTTTGTGTCCGGTCTGAGGGTCGGTAGCAGCGATCCCAAGACTGTGCGAAACGACGTTCGTCATCGCTACCGAGGAGATGCGCCGACAGACCTCGCCGAGGGTTCCCTGTCCAGGCGAGTTCGCTTGTTGAAGCATGGCTGCGCGAATTGCTGCCCCGTGCGCAACGGCTTGATCCGGGGACAGCCCTGCATAAGCGTCCTTTTCGAACACCTCCCGCAGCATCTCCCTGACGCACGGCATCCGGGTTGCGCCTCCAACTAGAACGACAGTCTCGATGTCGCTGTAGTCCAGGCCAGCAGCTTTCACTGCTAGCTGTGTTGTGAACTGAGTTCGGTCTATCAAATCTTGCGTCCACTCTTCAAATTCCTGCCGCGACACCTCAAGTCGTGTTGACCGCGATCGGTAATCGAACGCTACAATGGCCCGATCTTCGACCGACAGGGTTTGTTTCGCACGCTCGCACCGGAGGGCGAGACGTTGCGACTCCTGCCGATCCTCGCCTGGATCCTCAGAATATTCTCGAATATGTGCTTCCGCCACGAGGTCCACAAGACGCCGTGTCCAGTCGGTTCCTCCAAGCATTACGTCGCCGTCCGTGGCCAACACTCGCAAATCGTTTCCACGGTAGCGAACCACCGACACGTCGAACGTGCCTCCACCAAGGTCGTAAACCACAATAGTATGCTCCTGCGCATCGGTCCCGGTAAGCCCCAGTTGACCGGCTTCCCAGGCGTAAGCCAGCGTGGCGGCGGTCGGCTCGTTCAGGATCTCCACCACGTCGAGGCCGGCCATCCGGCCGGCATCCATCGTGGCCTTCCGACGCTGCTCGTCGAAGTACGCGGGCACGGTGACAACGGCCCTTCGCAGAGGCCCCAACCGTGCCTCGGCATCCTGTTTCAGCTTGCGGAGAATGACGGCCGACACGACTTCGGGGGGAAGATCTCGTCCTTGGATCGGTCGAGAATAGGATACATGTCCCATGTGCCGCTTGACTTCTCGGACGATGTTCAGCACGTCGGGCCCGACCAGTTCATCAGCGATGCCGCCCACGACCGCCCGATGGAGATCCTCATCTTTGAACCAGACAACTGACGGCGTCAGCAGGGTGCCTTCGCGGGTGGTCAGGGTCACGGGCCGGCCTTCACGGGTCAGGTAAGTCACCATCGAATAGGTCGTACCCAAGTCTATGCCGACGATGGGATCGCTGAAAACGGGCTCGGGCTGAAGTCTTCGCGCCGTCTCGGCCCGAACTGGCGGCTTCTCCTCGGCGGAAGACCTTCTCATGCTCAACGGTATGCCGAATGCAGCCAAGAGATGTTCCCGAGCTTCTTCGGGGTCCCGGCGGAAATCGACGTGTTGCATCCTTGCCATGCGGATGTGAAAGCGGACGGGATTGCAGTCGTCCATCATCACCGGAATAATGTGCTCCGGTCGGTTCTCCACCGCCCAGAACAACTCGTCTCTGACCCACGTGGACTCGGCCGAGTTTGGTGACATGACGATCACAAACCACTCGCAATTCTCCAGCCCGCGGACTATCTCCTCATTCCACGTCACCCCAACGCGGATATCCCGTTTGGAGTACCATGTCTCGACGCCGTGGCTCCGCAGGAAATCGACGATCTCCCGCTCCACAATGGTCCGATCTTTGGCCGAGTGACTTATGAACGCTTTGGTCATACTGTTCTCGAAAACAGACGCAGCTTCCAATTAGTTGTTGCGACGTCGGGGGCGTCCTGTTCCTTTTGCCCGCCCTTCGCAGCGCATGGCGTGCAGTAATCGCAAACGTCGCGTTTGTTGGGCTTGCCACGCTTCGCTGCCAAACGGCCGGTTTCTCGCAATGCACGTCCGAATCGCTTCAACGTCCTTCTCCGTCATCGCTTGGTTGACCAACTTGTCCCATCGATTCAGCGGCAACCCGTCCGGCGTATTCCTTCTGACTTAGAAAGCTCGCGAACCTGCCAGCTCCATTGTGGGCAACGGTCCACTTGTGTCAACAACCCCTGGTGTCCTTGGCTTACGGCGCACTTTTCTGCTTGGGGTCCAAGATCAGGCCGGGTTGCTGCTTTCGGTCGATCTGCCAATCGAAGCGGTCGAGAAAGCTCAGGCCCAGGCAGCCGTCCACGCCCGGCGCCGGCTCGTCCAGCACGACGGCTTCGACATTTTCGGCCTCTTTTCCAAGGACCGCAATGCGAGGAATTTTCAGCTTCGGGCCGCGGATAGAGATACCGCCCGCGCCGATCACTTCCACGTCCTCTCCCAACCGGTCCGTCAATTCCAGGACTTCGACCAGCCAGCGAGGGATGGTAACGATCTGTGCACCCGTATCGACGATCAGATGGCACTCTTCCCGCCCACAGAGAACCGCAGGCAGGATCAGCAAACCATTCTTCTCCTCAGCCTGCTGCCGGGCGGCCCACTGGCCAAGCTCCCGCCGCATCGCGCGGAACTCGTCCCGCAGGGATTCTTCCGACTGCTCGGGGACACTGCCGCCGGTGTTCGAGGCGAGCCGGGCGTAAGTCCGATTCAATTCGCGAAAGAAGGCCACGTCCTGCTTCGATGCCTGCCACTGGCGCCACTCCTGGAGCCACTGATCGGTATCCGCACGCACCCGATCGATCCGGCCTTTCAAAGCATCCATCTCCTCCTCAAACTTGCCCACCGAATCCTTGAACGACTTGGCCGTTTCCTCATGGGCCGCTTGTCTCTGCTCCAGCTTCTTCACCTCCGCGTTGCGAGCAATGACTTCGGCATTGTAGGCGGCGACGGCGTCGGCGGAGGCCGAGTCGGACGGTCGGCTGTTCTTCAATCGCTCATCGGTCTGTTCGATATCTTTGACGAGGCGGTTGAGCGTCTCACGTTCGGCCTCCAAGCGGGCGCGCTCGGCCGAGAATCGCTCGTTCGCTTCGCGAAGCCGCTCGTTGTAGTCGCCGACCAACCGGTTGGCCGCCGCGGTTTCGGCGGCCGGGTCGCGATGATAATAGCGGTCCAGGATTGTACGAAACCGCTGGGCTGGTTCTGCCGGTTGAGAGGAGTCTTGTTCGTGCACGGTCCGTTCCCCTGTAGATGTTGTGCCAAGCCCGGAATTGCCCTGCACCGGGGAAGCCGGCCCAACAGCTTGCTCGCTTCTCGACAGACCAGCCGCGGCAGACGGCTGCGCCGAGGCTGTTGGCTCCCGCTGCGGGTCCGACTCAGGAGTGACGGGAGTTCGACCGCAACCCGTTAATAGCGTCGATCCGAGGCACAGCGCGAAAGTCGCCATCAGTCGCATATCGTCTTCCTTCAGCGCGCAAATACCGGGTCGATAAACCGCCTCCAATTCTCAACGAGCAGATTTCACCTATCTCGATGTCTCTTTCTCCTCCCGAGGGAGTCGGGCAGCGTAGTCGACGAGAAACGACCTCAAGCGACCGGCGGTTTCCGGTTGAGCGATGCTTGCCCGCGGCACCCAATCGAAGGCATCGTGCTCGCCGCTGAGCCGGACTTCGCCGCCGGCGCGGCGGGCTTCCAAAAACAGCACGGCCAACCGGCTGCCCGGCATGTCATACTCGGTCGCTCCGGCCACGCCCACCAACTCGATCACCAGGCCGGTTTCTTCCAGAACCTCGCGGGCCAGGGCCACGTCAAAGGCTTCGCCGGGATCGACTTTTCCGCCGGGGAGGTCCCAGCAATGGCCGAAAAACTTGGAATCCGCCGAGCGGCGAATCATGAGCACTCGATCGTCTTCATCCGCCACCAGGGCCTTCACCGCCAGGCCAAAGGGTTTTGCCGAAGGCATTTTTCCACCGCAGCTATTTAGACGTCCAAGTTCCGTACTTCCAGCGCGTGCTTCTCGATAAACTCGCGGCGCGGCTCGACCTTGTCGCCCATCAAGATGCGGAACAGATCGTCCGCCGCACTGGCGTCTTCCATGCGTACCTGAAGGAGTGTGCGGTTCGAGGGGTCGAGAGTCGTTTCGCGCAGCTCTTCCGCGTTCATTTCTCCAAGACCTTTGAAGCGGGTGATCTGCAGGCCTTTTTCACCGGAGGTCCGAATCGCCGCCAGCAGACTGCGAAGATCTTCGATCCCGATCTCGGTCTCGCCGCGGCGGAGTCTGTAGCGGGGTTCTTCAACTCCCGTCCGCTCCTGGGGAATCAGGCTGTCGATCTCAAAGCCCATCTGGCGAAGTTCCGCCAACTGGTTGTTGATCGAACGCACCTCGTGGAGTTCCACGATGTGGAGCTTGGCCGCCTTGGGCGTATCGCCGTTGGTTTCGCCGTTTCCCTCCGCGTTGACCGGGGCGTCGGTGACCTTGAGCTCCTCGCCGACTTTCTCTTCCTGTTTGGCGAGAACGTCGTCGAGTTCCTGCCTGGTGGCGAACCAGTGCTCCTCGCTGCCGAGGAAAACATGATAGACCGGCAGTCGGCCCGTCGCCGGGTCCTGCCGGATCGCATGCTGCCGCAGACTGATGCCGCGCCGCTCCAGCGCCACGAGCGAATCCTCCAGGGCCGCCAGGGCGCGGCAGAGCCGCGCCATCTGCTCGCCTTCGATCACGCTGCCGTCGCCCGGCTCGAACACGGCTCCGGAAAGGCCGTTCTCCAGGAGTTGGGCCTTCATCTCCTCTTCCGTTTGTACGTAATACGTATGCTTCCTGTGCCGGACGCGGAACAGCGGCGGCTGGGCTACGTACACGTAGCCGGCCTTCACCAGGTCGTACATCTGGCGGTAGAAGAACGTCAACAGCAGGGTGCGAATGTGCGAACCGTCGACGTCGGCATCCGTCATGATGATCACCTTGCCGTAGCGCCGCCTGGCGAGATCGACCTCCTCGCCGATGCCGGACCCGACCGCCGAGATGATACTGCGGACCTCTTCGTTGGCCAGCACCTTGTCCTCTCGCGACTTGTAGGCGTTGATGATCTTACCGCGGAGAGGAAGGATCGCCTGGAATTCCCTCAGCCGGCCGCCTTCCGCGGAACCGCCGGCCGAATCGCCTTCCACCAGATACAACTCGCTCCGCTCGACGTCCCGGCTAGTGCAGTCGCGAAGCTTGCCCGGCAACCCGCCGTGTGACAGGGCGCCCTTGCGCTCACGGACGAGCATCCGGGCCTTGCGTGCGCTCTCGCGCGCCTCCGCCGCCAGGAGGCCCTTCTGGATGATCACCTTGGCGGTCTTGGGGTTTTCCTCCAGAAACCGCGACAATGCATCGCCGACGGCCGAATTCACGATCCCTTCCACCTCGCCGTTGCCGAGTTTCGTTTTCGTCTGGCCTTCAAACTGCGGATGCGGCACGCGAAGCGAAATCACTGCGGTAAGGCCCTCGCGGAAATCGTCGCCCGACGGAACAATCTGTTTGAAGTAGTTTTCCTTCTTGCCGTAGTTGTTCAAAGTGCGGGTCAACGCCGCACGAAATCCGGAAACGTGGGTGCCACCCTCGGTCGTGCAGATATTGTTGACGTAGGAATGGACGTTCTCCGTAAACTCGCTCGAATACTGCATGGCGATCTCGATACCGACCTCTTCGACCTCGTCGGCGATATACACGATCTCCGGGTGGGCCGGCTCGCTGGCGCGGTTCAGATGCTCGACGAACTCGAGGATACCCCGTTCGTAGTGGAAGCTGTCGCCTTCGCCCGACCGCTCGTCGTGGAAGATGATCTTGATTCCGCGGTTGAGAAACGCAAGCTCCTGCAGACGCTTGTGAAGGATGCTGTAGGTGAACTGCGTGTTGGGGAAAATCTGCGGGTCGGGCTTGAACGTGGTCTTCGTGCCGACCTTGTCGGTGCTGCCGATACGCCGGACGTCGCCGACCGGCACGCCCCGCTCGTATTCCTGCTGGTAAACGTGCCCGCCGCGGCGCACCTCGACCTCGCACCACTCCGAAAGAAAGTTCACCACCGTGACACCGACGCCATGCAGGCCGCCGGAGGTCTGGTAGGCGCCCTTACTGAACTTCCCGCCGAACTTGAGCACGGTCATCACGCCCTGCAGCGTCGAGAATCCCAAATCGGGATGCTCCTCCACCGGAATCCCGCGGCCGTTGTCCTCGACGGTGACCGAACCGTCGTTGTTGATCCTCACGGAGATCTCCGTGGCGTGGCCGGCCATCGCCTCGTCGATCGAGTTGTCGACCACCTCGTAGACGAGGTGGTGCAGACCGCGGGCGGTTGTGTCCGCGATATACATGCTGGGCCGTTCACGGACGTGCTCCAGGTCGCTGAGGTGTTCGAGCTGCTCGGCTCCATACTCGCCTTCCACTTTGTGATACTCGGCGAAGTCCGCCGGCATCTGCTTGGGCGGGGGCGAAAGGGGGGCGACGGGATCCACGGGCTGTTTCGGGCGTTCTGCTTCAGACATTCTCACTTTTCCTTTTCGACCGTTCCGACACGAAAGCGGAGGTCGGTAATCTTTTCATCCGGAAGCAACCGGGCCAGTTCGGCCAGCAAGGCGCTTTTCTGAAACGTCAGTTCCTGCACCATCGCGGAATGGGCAACGGTCACCTCGAGCTTGCCGCGGCGGATCTGTCCGGCGCGGGTATACTGGGCGGCCAACTCGCCGGCCGCCTCCTTCCAGGCCGCGGCGAGCGCAGCGCCGCCCTGGACGCGAGCGAAACCACGCCGCGCCATCAGTTCGGCCAGAATGTTGCTGATCGGTTCCGGTCCTCGCGGCATGGAGCAGGCTAACTCTCTCGGGACAAGGGCATGACGACGTAGGCATATCCGTCATCGGTGGAACATACCACCGCGCTCTCCGAGTCGCGGATTTGAAAGGCGAACGTCACGTCCGGGTCGAGCACTCGGAGAAAGTCGCTGACGAAGCGGGGGTCTAACTTCACTGGGATCTTTGAGCCGTCGTAAGACACCGGCAGTTCGACGTGCGACTCGCCGAATTCCGCACCATGTCCCGTCAGCAGCACCTTTCCCTCCCCGAACGTGAAGTCGACTCCGCGGCGTTCCTCGCTCGTGACGATGCCCGCCTGCCGCACGGCCGCGTGAAACGGACCGACGGTCAGTTCGATCTTCACGGCGTCGTCCGATCGCGGAAACACGTCTCGCCACTTCGGAAAACGGCCTTCTACCAGCCGGGAATAGATCGTTGCGCGCTGGCTCCTGACCAGCACATCGTTATCGCGGGCGGTAAGCTGGATCTCCCCGTCGTTATCCGCCAACGCGCGTTCGATAACCTGCAGGGCTCGCGTAGGAATAATCGTATTTTGGGTCGTCGCATGACCGCCGACGGACTTGCCCGGCCCCTCTTGCCGGGCCAGCCGGCGCCCATCGGTCCCCACGCCGGTGATCTTGTCCGCCTCCAGCTCGAGCAATACCCCGCCCAGAGCGTAACGGCTGCTCTCCGTGTCGGTCGCAAATGCCGTGCGGCGAATCAACTCGCGGAAGAATCTCGCTGGCAACTCGTGATACTTTTGCTCTTGGAACGGGTTGACCACCGGAAACTCGTCAGGATTTTGCGTGGGAAACTGAAATTGGCTGTTCTCCCCCCACACCCGCGTCTTCGAACCGTCGCTTTCCAGGTTGAGCTTTTCGTCCGAACTTTCGCGAAGAACCGAACCAAAGCGATCCTTGGGCAGAATCGCACTACCGGGCGCACTGACTTCCACCCCGGCGATTTCGACGCGGATGCCTATCTCCAGGTCGGTCGCCATCAGGATTGCGGTGTCACTGCTTGCTTCCAACTTGATGTTCTGGAGAATCGGCTTCGGACTGCGGGTGGGGGCGACTCCGGCCGCCATGTGGAAGGCGTGCAATAGCTTCTCGCGCTCGCAGGACAGTTTCATCGCGGGGTTCCACCTTTCGTTCTTCTATTAAAGAGATTCTTAAATTTGCAGTAGTATTAATAGACGGCTGCGAATTGTTGATGCATTTCGCTGCCCGTCGCGTAAACTGCTGCGGTCGCTCTCCTTGGGCGCAAGCCGCCAGGCCTTTTCCCGGGTGTAAAAGTCGTTGGTTGCATGTCGGCGGAGCGTCATTCGGTTGTTGAGCAGCCGGATTATTTCCGTCAACGGCTTTCAGACTGTCGACAACTGCGGATTTGCCGTCAAGCGACCGACAGAATAACGACGGGTTTTCCACGTGTCTCATGCCACCCTCAGCCGTCTATGGAGTTCTGCAATGGCCTCGCGGATGGCCGGCTCGGTTTCCTGCAGTCTCTCGATATTCGAACAGCCGTACGAGACAGTCGTATGATCGCGCCCTCCGAAGTAGCGGCCAATTTCGTTCAGACTCTTCCCTGTCAACGTTCGGGCCAGGTACATGGCCACACCCCGCGCAGTGACCACCGTGCGGCGCCGGCTGGGACTACGCAAGTCCGACACCTTCAGGGCGAAATATCGGGACGTGGCCGTCGCAATCTCGTGAAACGACGGCGTCTTGGTGCCGCTGATTTCCGCAAGATATTTGCGCACGAGAGCCGCATCGATTTCGGTGCCGTCGACCGTCGATGACATCTCCAGTTGCAACACGGTTCCGAACAGCTCTGGGACAGTTGCCTCTCGGGCTTCGGCCACCGCGCGGATCGCCGCATCGTCCAACTCGATGGCCCGCAATACAGCCAAACGCCGAACAATTGCCAGCCGGGCGTCGGCACCGGGACGGGCCAACGGCACGAGCAACCCGCTCGATAACCGGCCGACCAGAGGCCGCAGCAAGCCGGCCAACTGACCCGGGGGCCGCGATGCGGTTATCACGACGCGCCCGCCACGCTGCTCCAACACGTCGAGTGTGCCAATCAACTCCTGTTGAGCGGTTTTCTTGTTGGTCAGATGCCCAAGGTCGTCGAGGACGAACAACGAAATTCGTCGGAATCGATCCCGAAAATCGTCAATAGCCTGCGTGTCGATGGCGTCAGCCAACTCACGAGCAAAGTCGATCCCCGTGATGTAGACCGCAGGTCGGCGTCTGAACCGGGCCGTCCATGCCGTTGCCAATCCAAGGGCAAGATGCGACTTTCCGGTTCCAGACGGCCCGTAGAAGACCAACGGGCTGAAAACCCCCTCGGCAGCCTCCAGAATCGACTGAACCGCGACCGCTGCCAGTCGATTCTCCGGACCTGCCAAAAACTCGCGGAAAAGCGAACTCTTGCCCTCCTTGCCGGTGGAGCTGTCACCGTCGGAAAGTGGTTGGCCCAAGAGAGGTATGCTGACGATGCCGTCTTCCACTTGGAATTAGTCCGATCAAGATCAAAAACTACGGCCGATACGGGCGTAGTCGAATGTCTGTATTTTAGCGATTTCCTCGCCGTTGTACGAGGTGGGAAAGGAGATTTTCTTGGGGGGAGCAACGGCTCACAAGCTATTGCAAACAAAGTACTTGTGGGAACGCGTATCGGCCGGTCCGGGGCGCGACTGGAAAACGGCGACCAGCTCTGACCCAAACGGCTGATTCTAGCCGAAAAACCCGCTCTGATAGAGCGTTTGTTCCACCGCTGGAGGTACGGTAGCACCGTAGAGCTTACCCGAGTTGACCGGCGACATCGAGAATGCGACGAACGGCTTCGTCAACCTCTGCCTCCGTGGTCGTGGTTCCAAAGCTGAAGCGAAGCGAACTGGCAACGATTTCGCGCCTAAGACCCATCGCACGCAATGTCGGCGAGAGCTCAGCGGACCCGCTCGAGCAGGCTGATCCGATCGAACACGCGACACCGGCCATGTCCAACGCCATCACGAGTATTTGCGCATCGATCCCCGGCAGTGCGACGTTGCTCGTGTGGGGCAACCGTGGCCCGGCTTGCCCGTTGACAACCAGCCCGGGAAACCCGGCAGCGAGTCCCGCTTCAAATCGATCTCGGAGAGACTGAAGACGCCGGGTTTGACGCTCCTGATTCTCGTGAGAGATGCGCAAAGCGGTATGCATTCCGACGGCTAACGCGACCGCCTCGGTTCCCGGGCGGATTCCCCACTGCTGGTTTCCTCCAAAATGCAGGGCCCCGAGAGCAATTCCATCGCGGAGCACGAGTGCACCGATGCCGACCGGACCACCAAACTTGTGGGCGGCCACCGACATGGCCGATACTCCCAGGGCGCGAAAATTCAGGGCTGCTTTGCCGGCGACCTGCACGGCGTCCGTATGAATGGGGATGCCGGCCTCGTCGCAGATTCGGGCCAACTCGGCGACCGGCTGCCGAACACCAGTGTCATGGTTCGCCAACATCGCGCTGACAACCCGCGTCTGATTCGAAAGCAAGGTCGGCAAGAGATCGGACCGGATCACGCCGTCGGCCCCACAAGCGATGGTATCCATGCGCCATCCGTGCCCGAGCAAATACTCGGCCGGTCCCAACACGCTTGGGTGTTCGATCGCCGAAACAATAAGTTGGGCGGGTCCTTCTCGTTGAGCAAGAGCAATCCCCAGGACCGCCAAATTGTTCGCTTCGGTGCCGCCGCTGGTGAAGATAAGCCGGTCCGGCAAGGGCCCGGAAAGGTCGGCACCAAGAAGAGCCGCAATTCCCTCTCTCGCCTCCTCGATGACTCGTCGGGCCTGCTGGCCCGCTTGATGCAGACTTGCCGGATTTGCGTAGCCGTTGCGGTAGCAACGCAACATGACCTCGGCCACTTCGGGGTGTAACGGCGTCGTGGCGTTGTGATCGAGATTAATGAAGTCCATGGTTGCAGAGTCTCCGCCGCCCAATACGTCGTTCCCATCCATCATTGTTCGATTCGAGGGGTTGGGCCGGCAATGGGTGCAGGCAGTCCAGCTCCACGATTGGGGTTGCTTAAGGCGCCGGCAAGCCTGTATGATCCAACCTTCCGCTAGGGCGGGCCGGGATGGCCTGCGCGCGGATTCGCTCCGAGAAACCACATGGGTGGAGAACAGCGACCGGAGGCGCTGGCGCGTATGCAATCTTCGGCAGGGATGGTGTTTCGGGCGATCGTGATGTTGGCCTGTCTGGTCGCCGTGCCGCTGGCGGCTCTGTTCGGCAGTGCTCTTCCCGACTTGGCACGGCAGGTTCTTACTGAGCGTCTCGGACTGGTCCGCCTCGAGGCGTGGCAAACCCCGCGCGTAGGTCCGTCGACCAACCCGCCAGCCCAGCCTACCCATTCTCCTGCTGTCGTCCATGGTTCGCTGGCCAATCCATGGGAAAACAACGGACTGCCATTCTCGCCAACCTGGCCTGGTGGCAACTTCACTGGCCAAACGGCAGAAATGGGCTCCGCCGCGAACTTGGGGCAGCCGGCCAATTTCTCCCCAACCGGCGGTAAGACGGCAGCTCCCCTGCCTGTCCGTTCTGCCGGCGCGTCCGGCCCGGTTCAAGCGAGCCATCATATGCCCGGGAGTGAACAAGCTGGGTTTCTTACGTGGCCGGAGCAGCAAACCGCAGTCTCGAACCCGATCCGCAGTCCTGCTGCCGGCCGGTTCGATGATCCTGGATTGCACACACCGCCGGCCGGGCTCGCCCCGCCTGTGGACCGTTTCAGCCAAATCCACCAAAGACTCCGAGACCTCGGTTCGGTCTACTCGCTCCTGGAGACCTGGGGTGATCAGGGGCACCTCTACCGGTTCTACTGCCGAATGGCCATCGGAGGCAATCCGAACTACACTCGCTATTTTGAGGCCACCGATCCTGAACCTCTGTCAGCGATGAGCCGGGTGGTGGGCGAGGTCGAGGCATGGCGGAGATCAGGGCAACCCTGAGAATCGCTGGTCAGGGTGGAATCGCGGGACAGAAAGCTCTTGTCAAGCCTTCGCGCCATTCGTAAGTTGTCATTGGGAGCGGGGTTTTCCTACGTGAGAAGGGCATTTTTGCCGATGTACGCTGAGATGATGGGCCTAGGCGATCGACTGAATAGCGTGGCCCAGCGCTACCGACAGCCGACCTGGCGGAGAGCATGGCCTCCGAAAGCAGGGATTCCGAGCAAATCGCTCGGGTGGCTTGACCAGCCGCGGACGTCGCCAGCCACGACGGAACCGGGCGGCCACGGTGCGGATTTGGGCCGGCTGGAGGCGGTGCTCTTCTTGTCCAGGGAGCCGTTGGGAAGCCGAAAACTGGCACAACTCGCCAGCTTGGCGGATGGAACCAAAGCGCGTACACTGGTCCGGGAATTAAACCGCCGATACGATGACGAGCATCGAGCGTTTCGTGTTGCCGAAGTGGCCGGCGGTTTCCAACTGATGACCCGCCCGAAATTTGCCCCGTGGCTCCGACGTCTGCACGGCTCCCAAGTGGAGGTCCGCCTTTCCGGTCCCGCCATGGAAACGCTGGCCGTGGTAGCCTACCGTCAGCCGGTGTTGCGGGCAGAGATCGAAGCAATCCGTGGCGTACAGTGCGGTGAAATTTTGCGACAATTAATGGAGCGTGACTTGGTGCGAATTGTGGGCCGCTCGGAGGACTTGGGACGGCCTTTCCTTTACGGAACCACACGGCAGTTCCTCCAGGTCTTCGGCTTGCGCAACCTGGACGAACTTCGGCCGCCTGAACTGCTCGGGCAAACCCGATTCAAAGAGCCAAGCACCGATTCCCGCGAGTTTGACCACAATACCGACGAAAACAACGTATCGAATCGACCAATTTGTCTTAACCAGACCGGAGGGGAGCCAAACGTGAAAACTGCAGCCACATTGGAGCTTACGAGCATGGAGATCTTCGAAGTCAACGGCACACAATCCGTCGACGAGTTGAATCTCATCGTCAGTGCCTCAGCGGACGACGATGTCGACGACGAGGACGAGTTTGAGGATGAGTACGACGACGATGATGAAGACGACGAGGATCTTGAAGACGACGAATGGGAAGAGGTTGAAGACGACGAAGAGGATGTAGAGTACGAGGACGAGGAGGAAGAAGAGGACGAAGAGGAATGGGAAGACGACGACGAATGGGAAGACGACGACGAGGATGAAGACGACGAGTGGGAGGACGAAGAGGAGGAGGATGAAGATTGGGAGTAGACGCCTTTGTTAATCCTTGATCTGAAACAGCCGAGCCAGGGCCTCCAAGAGGCCGTTGGGGGCCCCATGGCGAGATTCGTTTCGTAGTGACTCCATCGGCGGATGGAGTAGTTTATTGACGAGCCGTTCAAAGGAGCGGCGGATTTCTTCGCGCGAATGGTCGTCCAGCTCGGGAAGCTTGTTGAATAGCCGCCGCAGTTCCTCCTCCTTGGGCCGGTCCCAACCGGCTCGAAGCTGTTGGATCACCGGCCCGGTAAGGCGGTGGTGAAGTTCGCCCATGAAGCGGGCGGTTTCGTCCTCGACGATCCGCTGGGCAGCCGGGAGCTCCTTGTTGCGGCGCTGCCGATTCCGTTCGCAGGCCTGGCGGAGATCGTCAACCGAGTAGAGATAGACGCCGGGCCGGTCGGCAATGGCCGGTTCGAAATCGCGCGGAACCGCCAGATCGAGAACGAACAACGGCCGTTCGAAGCGCGCGGCTTCAATCTGCCGAAACTGTTCCAATGTGACGATCGGTTCTTCGGCGCCGGTCGTGCTGATCACCAGGTCGGCGGCGGCCACTCCATCGAGCAATCGGTTCCAGGCCAACGCCCGGCCCCGCCAAATCTGCGCCAGCTCGGCAGCCCGCTCCGCGCTGCGATTGACGACGGTGATGTCGCTGGCGCCTTCATCCTGAAGGTATCGGAGCGTCTCTTCGGCCATTTCGCCGGCCCCGATCACCAGGATCTTTTTGTCGTCGAAACGCTCGAAGATCTGCTGGGCGAAGTCCACGACCGCGATGCTCGGAATGCTCACGCGCCGCTGATGGATCGAGGTCTCCCCGGCAACCCGGCGTGCCACGTGCAAGGCGGCCTGAAAAGTGGCGTGCGTTATTGGTCCGGCCGTACGTCGCTCGGTGGCCATCAGGTACGCCTGTTTCACCTGCGAGAGGATCTGTGGCTCGCCGACGACCATGCTGTCGAGACTCGACGCGACCGTAAAGAGGTGGCCGACGGCCTCGCGGTCAACATGGTGGTAGAGATGCTCCAGGACCGTCTCTTTGGAGATGCCGTGGAAGTCGGCAAGGAACTGCGCCAGTTCTTCTCGCGAGGGAGCGGCCCCGTTCTCCGTAGCCGCATAGAGTTCGATACGGTTGCAGGTGGAAAGGAGGACCGCTTCGGACTTGAGGAAGATCGCCCGAAACTGATCCAGCGCCGCACATGCCTGGTCCGGGCTGAACGCCAGCCGCTCCCGGACGGCGATGGCGGTATTATGGTAGCTGCATCCGAGTACCTGAACGTTCATCAAAACCCTCCCGGCCCGGCGGCAGAGCAACCGTGCAGTGCCTCCCGTTCCGAAAGTTCGATCACCGGTTTATCTTCCTGCAAACCGCCGTGTCGCGTTTCTCCCGAGAGGCCGACGGCCAGCGCAATGACCAGAAACACGAAACTCACCAAGGTCAAGTACGCGACCTTTCGGCCCTCCCTGGCCGGGCGGTAGAAACCGACAATCGCCGCAGCCGCCATCAGCCAGGCGAACATTCCCATCGTCGTCAGCACGAAGGGATCGGACCATGGAACGCGCTGGACGGAGGGCTCCAGCCGAATCCGGTTGAGCACCGCTCCAGCCAGGATCCCCAAGCCGACCGTCAGCAGCGAGAAAACGATTGCACGACTATTTGTGTGCTGAAGCCATTCCAGGCTCGGCAGGCGAAGCCCGCGAAGCGGGGGCAACTTCTGCTTCAGCCGGCGCTCCTGCCAGAGATACATCAGCCCGGCCGTGAAACCCACCAACACGGCCACGGTGGCCAGTAACAGCGAGGAGCCGTGAATCACTCCCCAAACATAGGAGGCGGGGCCGCGAGGAAAGGGCTTTGCGTCTGCCAGCAGCGCACCGACCCCGATTAATCCCAGTACGAACGGAAGCAGGAATAGGCCGAAGGCGTTCTTCGGGCGATAAGACGTCAGATAGAGGTACACTGCTGCTAGAGCCCAGGCGGCGACGAGGTACCAGTCGCGTTTGCTCGACAACGGTGAGCCCACCGCGGTGGCTGCTCGATAGTAGAGATAGATCGTGTGGGCGAGAAACCCGGCCGCGGCGAAACCGATCATCAGCGCCCCACGCAACCCGCTTCGGAACAACGGCCGCGTGAGTTCCAGGACCAGGGCGACCGCGTAGCTGGCGGTAAAACACGTTATGCTGACTCCAGCGAGCATCGGCTTTCGGCCTCGCAGAGGGGGGAAGGACTCAACTTGTCCATTATACCAGGCCCGCCGCCACTTGGGGGACAACGTCATTGAAGACGGGCCTTGAAACTCCGCATCGACGAGAGGCTCCCGTTCCGGCCCGATAAGAGTACGCCGTTTTGGAAATGTGCCGGGTCGCCAAGGAAGTCCACATATTGCCTCTGCCGGACATGACGGCCGTGCTGTCACGGCACGTCGAGCCGGTGTGCAACCGCCTCGACATGACACATCGAAAAGGTGGACTGCGGGTTCCGGCGCGGAGGCAACGAGATGCTCCGGGTGGGAGACCGCGCTTGAAGGACACCCTGTGGGCAGGCCCGTTATGTCGCTACGTCAAGCTCCTCCCGTAGGGTCAAGAGTACGTCGTCGGGCATATGGATCTTAAGGCACACCTCTTCGTCGCCGATTTCGGCGACCTCGATGCGAATTCTTCCGTCGATCACAATCCCCTCGCCTTCACTGCAATCGAACGTCGTCATTTCGATTCGCTCCAAAATGCGACCAGAACCGGCTCGGAGAATTCTTCCGACGAGATAAGGAGTTGGGATGTGTGGGAAAAGCGGCGGGCTGCCGGTGCTGGTCTGGATCTGGGAATTCGCCCCTGGATTCGTCCGATCTTACCGAAGTCCTGCGGAATTGAAAAGCCCTGGTTTAAGCCAACCGACGATGATGACGCTGTGACGCTGGTGCTAGCAGTGCAATCTCTATGGCTGTTCTTTTCATTCCTCCTGCAATCTTTTCCGCAGTGCCGTGTATCGAAGCCCGGTGTCCTGCCTCCGCACGGCCACTGCCAGGGCTTTCTTCGTGCCCACCAACACAACCAGTTTTTTGCCGCGAGTCACTGCCGTATAGAGCAAGTTTTTCTGCAGCATCAGGTAGTGCTGCGTATGCAGCGGGATCACCACACAAGGGAATTCCGAGCCCTGGCTCTTGTGGATCGACAGCACGTACGCCAGCGCCAACTCGTCCAAATCGCCGAAATCGTACGGAACCTGCCGCCCTTCGAAGTTGACAATCATCTCCTGGTCGATCCGGTTGATGCTATCAACAACCCCAAGGTCGCCGTTGAATACGTCCTTGTCGTAGTCGTTCACGGTTTGCATCACCCGGTCGCCGATTCGAAACGTCCAGCCGAACCGTTCGACTTCCGGCCCGTCCGCAGCCGGATTCAGCGCAGCCTGGAGCACCTGGTTGAGGTTGCGCGCGCCCAGTTCGGAACGGTTCATGGGCGTGAGGACTTGAATATCGGTCTTGGGGTCGAGGCGGAACCGCGCGGGAACACGCTCCTTCACCAACCGGACCACCAGCTTCTGGATGTCCGCCGGCTCTTGCGACTCGATGAAGTAGAAATCGGACAGTTCCTCGCCGGCTTTGAGTTCCGGCATCCGCCCTTCATTGATCGCATAGGCGGCGGTCACGATCTCGCTCTCGGCGGCCTGTCGGAAGATCTCGGTCAGCCGCACGACTGGAACGACATCCGACGCGATCAGGTCGCCAAGCACCGATCCCGGGCCGACCGAAGGAAGCTGATCCACGTCGCCGACCAGGATCACACAGGCCCCGGTAGGAACGGCTCGCAAGAACTGATGACCCAAGACCACGTCGACCATCGACGTTTCATCGAGCACGAACAGGTCGCCATGCAAGGGGTTCTGCGGGGTTCGCTTGAAATCACCGCTCGCAGGATCGAATTCCAGTAGCCGGTGGACGGTCCTGGCGGGGCGGCCGGTGGCTTCCGACAGCCGCTTCGTCGCCCTTCCCGTGGGCGCTGCAAGCACGCACTTCAACTTCTTGGCGGCGAAGATTTCCAAAATACTTCGAACCAGCGTCGTCTTGCCGACTCCCGGGCCGCCGGTGATGACGAGCATTTTCTGCCGGCACGCCTCTCGGACCGCCTCCTGCTGCCCCGCCGCGAGCTTGATCCCCAACTTCCCCTCCACCCAGCCAATCGCCTTTTCGACGTCGATCCGTGGCAGCGGATGCATCGGACCTGAAAGGATGCGGTGGACGGATTGGGCCAGCCCCACTTCGGCCTTGTGCAAGGAAGCCAGATACAGCCACGGATCGCCCTCAATCCGTTCTCTGACAATTGTTCTCTCCCCGACCGCCGCTTCCACGGCATCCCGGACAACCATCTCGTCGACGTCGACCAGCTTCGTCGTATGCTCCACGGCATTGGGTTCCGGATAACCGCAGTGGCCCTGCCCGGCCAGTTCCTGCAACGTATATTGAACTGCGGCGTGTGCCCGGAAGGGGCTATTGCGGTCGATGCCCAGCTTCGCCGCCAGTTCGTCGGCCGTCTTGAATCCGATTCCGCGGATATCGTCGGCGAGTCGGTACGGATTCTCCTTGATCTTGGCGATCGAGTCCTGGCCGTAGGTGCGGTAGATCCGGACGGCTCGACCGGAGCTGATGCCGTGCTCGGTCAGAAACAGCATGATCTTCCGGACCTCTTTCTGCTCCTGCCAACTCTGACGGATCTTCTTGAGCCGTTCCGGGCCGATCCCCTTGATGTGGCCGAGCATCGTGGGATACTGGTCGAAAATCTCCAGCGTCCGTTCCTTGTAGAGCCCGACGATCTTGGTTGCCAACTTCGGCCCGATGCTGCGAATGGCTCCGGATGCCAGGTAACGCTCGATCCCCTCGGCCGACGCCGGATGCGAAGTCTTCAGTTCATCGGCTTTGAACTGCTGCCCGTGCTCCCGGTCCACGACCCAACGCCCGGTTGCTTGCAGATGCTCACCCGCCGAAACCGAGGTCGTGTTGCCGACAACGGTGACAAGATCCTGATGTCCCTTCACCTTGACCCGAAGGACTGCAAACCCGTTTTCCGGGTTGTGGTAGGTAATGCGTTCGACGAATCCGGTGAGCTTCTCAGGCATGGAATTACGACCGAAGGAGACGGCAAATCAATATCCTCATTATATCCCTGTGGGCAGCCGTCCGGTTCCTTGCTCCCGGCTCACGGTTGACACAGGCTTGCCGATTTCCCATGCTGAATACCTCGTAGTACCAGGCGAGGAGCGCATCGATGGCAGAAACCGTTCTCAAACCCGAGGAAGTCTTTACGCTCGACATCCTCGAGCTCTTCCTCCCCGGCTTCGTACCGCCGGCCGATCCACACAAGCCGTCGGGCGATTGGCGGCTTGCGTATGGCCTGTATTCGCTGGGAGCCGTCCGTGGAATCGGGCGCCGCGTGGGCGACGCTGCCGTGTCGCGGCAGCAGCGAGGGCCGCAGGAGTTCACCCTGGATGTCCAGTGCCGGCGCCCGGTCGGGCCCGGGTTCACGACCACGCTCAGCGCGCAGATTGAAGGCCGGACGACGCCGCTGCCGGTCCCCACGCGCTGGTCCTGGCAGAGCGAGATCGTCGACGCATCGGGAACGCGCGTGCCCGGAAGCTGTCTAGAGCGCAGTGCCGCGCTCCGGGATGGACGGGTCGAGATCGACGGCAAGCGGAGTTTTCCAGTGGCCGGACCATGCACGGTCAACTGGCTGCTGTTCGAAGTGGTCGGGCGCCTGCCGCAAGGGGAATCTGCCTTGCCCGAGTTTACGTTGCTCGACGATTTCGACCGGCCCAAACCCGGCCATGTCCTGCGGTACGACAACCGCCGGAACGTTCTGATCGGTCAGCGGACCGTCCCGCAGACGGAGATCGAAGAGCTACCCAAGGGCCGCATCCACAAGTCGGTCTGGGGCCACGCCGGTGGCCATCCCATGCAACTGCACGCCTGGCAACACACCGGCGAGGGGATCGTTCCCTTCGTCTATTGGGTCGACGCCGCAGGCCGGGTGCTGTTTGCCGTGTCCGGGCTGGAAGCGTACGTGCTCGACAGCTTCCAACCGTCATAGCCGCACCGGATCGAGACACCGATAAACGCCATGAAACGACCCCGCCCATCCGATTCTCACCCAGCCGTCGCCACGCGCCGCCAATTTCTCAAGGCCGGTGCAGCGGCAGCCGGCGCGACAACCTTCGCTACGCCCGCGTGGCCCGCTCCCGCCGTGCTCGACAAGCGGCCGCCCAACTTTCTCATGATCATCACCGATCAGTTGGGCCTCGACGCCATCGCCGCGCACAGTTGCAACGACGCGCCCACAGCATCGATCGGCTCATCAGCCGCGGCACGACCTTCCTCGAGTCGCACAGCAGCAGCCCCGTCTGCTCTCCGGCGCGAAGCTCGATGATGACCGGTCGTATGCCGGTGGAGACGGGCGTGATCAGCAACGACCGGCCGATCCATCCCAGCCGGCCGAACCTCGGCCAGTGGTTCTCCGAGGCGGACTACGAGACGATCTACGGCGGCAAGTGGCACCTGCCCGGCGGCTATCCCACGGAGATCCCCGGTTTTCGCGTGCTGCCGGTAGGGGGCGGCCAGGGCGATATTGTCGACGCGTACTGCTCCCGAGCATGCGAGGCTTACCTTCACGAGCGGTCGAAAGCCCGGCCCTTCCTCCTGGTAAGTTCGCTCCTCCAGCCGCACGACATCTGCTACTGGGCGATTCAGGGCAAGCTCCTCGTTCCGTCCGAACTGCCCTTCCCGCACATCGCGGATCGCTTGCCTTCGCTGCCGCCCAATCTCCATGTCCGCCCGAAAGCCCCCGAGCAACTCGACCGCATCAAGTACGAGGGCTTCTCGGATGAGCAGTGGCGCTACTATCTCTACATCTACTATCGCCAGGTGGAGATGGTCGACGCGGACGTCGGCCGCATGCTCGACGCCCTGGAAGACACCGGCCAGGCCGACAACACGGTGATCCTCTTCACGTCCGACCACGGCGACGGCCGCGGCCGGCACCAGCATGTGTCCAAGTGGTATCCCTACGACGAGGCGGCGAAGGTCCCGCTGGTTGTCTCCTGCCCCGGCCGACTTGCCGAGGGCTGCGTCGACCGGACGCACCTTGTTTCCGGGGTCGACATCATGGACACCTTCTGCGACCTGGCCGGGACAGGGCCGCCCAAGACCACCGGCCGCAGCCTGCGGCCGCTCCTGGAGCAACGCGAGGTCGCATGGCGGGAGGTCGTCGGCTCCGAACACTTTATCGACGGCCGCATGCTGAGGACCGAACGGTTCAAATACGTTCGCTTCCCCGACGACCCTGTCGAGCAGCTCTTCGACATGCAAGCCGATCCGTGGGAGACGAACAACCTTTACCAGGATGCGCAGTACGCCTCGGTCCTCCAGGACCACCGCCGCATGCTCGGCCAATGGGAAGCGCGTCTCGATCCTGTCGAGCCCACCGGGCAACCCAACCGGGCATGGCCCCGAGCCAAACGCTGAGGGAGATTACAGATGCGTTTTGCCACCCCATTGACAACGACGATCCTCGTGCTGTCGTCTGCCTGCGCGTTGGCGGCTCCCAAGGTCGTCAATCCCAGCTTCGAAGCCGACCGCTACACCCGATACCCCGGTCTTGCCCGCGCCAACGGCGGTAAGATCGAAGGCTGGTCGTTCACCGGCTCCGTCGGCATCAATCCTTGTTGGGAAGATTCTGCCAAGCCGGCCGGACCGGACCACGTGTTCAGCGACAACGGCAAGGTGCCCCATGGCCGCCAGGTTGTCTTTTTGCAAAACAACTGCACGCTTTCGCAGCGGATCGACGGCTTCGAGGAGGGCAAACGCTACCGGGTCACATTCTACGAAAACGCCCGCCGCCACAGCCGCTCCCCCGACCCGCCCGACCTGGAAGTCATGCTCGGCGGCGAGACGATCGTTTCCCGGCACCGCATCGAACCGGTCGAGGAGTACAACCTCCGTCGGCTCCCGTACCACTTCGTGGAAAGCGCCGAGTTTGTTGCCCCGCGCGACGGCGCCTTGGAGCTGGTATTCAAGACCACGCTCGACACGGGGCTCACGACACTCCTGGACAACATCGTCATCGAGGAAATCCTCCAGACCCCTGCCGGCTCGCCCGGCAGGTGAATCAGGTTCAACAGCTAGCCCGAGAGCCCTAAACCCCCAGACCCCTGCCGGCTCGTCCGGCAGGTGAATCAGGTTGATCGGCTCCGAGCTTCGCTGTTGTGCACACCGATCGCCGTTTCCTCTACCCAAGCTCATGCAGCGACAAACGCCATTGCACGTGATCGTCAAGCCGATCGGCCCGATCTGCAATCTTCGCTGCCGCTATTGTTTCTATCTTGAGAAGGAACAGCTTTATCCGGATGAGCGGCAATGGCGAATGTCCGTCGAGACGCTGGAAGCCTACCTGCGCCAATACATCGACGCGCAGCCCGACTCCGGCGCGCCGATCGACTTCGCCTTCCAGGGCGGCGAGCCGACCCTCATGGGGCTCGATTTCTTCCGGCAGTTCGTCGAGCTTGAGCGAAAGTACCTGCCCTCCGGCAGACCATACCAGAACTCGCTCCAGACCAACGGCCTTCTGTTGGACGACGCCTGGTGCGAGTTCCTTCGCGAGAATCGCTTTCTCGTCGGCCTGTCGCTCGACGGCCCGCCCGATTTGCACGACGTGTACCGCCGCGACCGCACCGGCGGGCCGACTGCCGACCGCGTGATCGACACGATGCACCGATTGC
The DNA here is from genome assembly GCA_040768665.1 of Thermoguttaceae bacterium. Taxonomy (GTDB): domain Bacteria; phylum Planctomycetota; class Planctomycetia; order Pirellulales; family Thermoguttaceae; genus JABWBD01. The sequence continues at coordinate 6,874 of JAXGMN010000046.1, read as the reverse complement.
GGAGGCACGGCGTCGACTTCAACATTCTCGCCTGTATCCACCGCCGCAACGGCGATCATCCGCTGCGAGTCTATCATTTCCTCCGCGACCAGGGTGCGACGTTCGTCCAGTTCATCCCGATCGTTCACCCGCGAAGCGACGTCACCGCGGCCGATGCGAGGCCGCATCGGCCCGAAGACCCGGTCAGCCCGTGGAGCGTCTTGCCGAGCCAGTTCGGGCGTTTCTTGATCGAGGTGTTCGATGACTGGGTCCGCAACGACGTCGGCAGCGTATTTGTCCGCGATTTCGACGAATTTCTGGCGGCATGGACGGGCAGAGGGGCCGGCCTCTGCATCTATCAAGAGCGGTGCGGCAGGGCCGTAGCCTTAGAGCACAACGGCGACCTGTACTGCTGCGACCATTTCGTGGAACCGGAGTGCCTGTTGGGCAATATCCACGACCGGCCGATCGGCGAATTGGCCGGTTCGACGCGCCAGGAAGAGTTTGGCCGGCTCAAGTCGGAGACTCTCCCCGACGCATGTCGCCGCTGCCGCTGGGGTTTCGCCTGCCACGGCGGTTGTCCGAAAGACCGATTGCTTTCCACGGCCGACGGCCAGCCTCGGTTGAACTTTCTTTGCGAAGGCTTCAAGATGTTTTTCGCTCATGTCGAGCCGACCATGCAGGCGATGGCCGCGGAGCTGAAGGCCGGCGGCACGGCCGACGCCGTCATGCGGCGGTTGCGTGCGGAAACGTGGCAAGCGAGGCACGGCTCAAACTCGGCCGCGGTGCCTCGCAATGCCCCGTGCCCGTGCGGTTCGGGACGCAAATTCAAGAATTGCTGCCTGCGAGGATAGTTGGTGCCGCGGATACCAGCCTTTCACCCGCTCGCGCGACAAGCAGGAAACCGGATTCATGACCGCCATCATCCACGATTCCCGGTTGGAGGAGATGCTGATCCAGCAGCGTAAGGCAACGGGAGCCGACCGGTACGACGAGGTCTGGGAGGGGGTGTATCGCATGGGCCCGCCGGCCAACGACGAGCATCAACAGATTGTTGCCGATCTGGTGTGTGTCCTGGGAGACGTAGTGCGGTGGCCGGGGCTTGGGCAGGTCCGCGCCGGCGTCAATCTCAGCGATCGGGCGGAGGATTGGGAATACGACTTTCGCTGTCCCGACGTGGCCGTGTTCCTCCACGGTAGCGCCGCAAGGAATCTCGGCACGCACTGGGTGGGCCCCGCCGATTTTCTCGTGGAAGTTCCACCGGCACAGGGCCGGGTGGGGCTTCCCGAAGTGACGCTGTACAACGAATGGGAGTATCTGATTTTGCGCCACCGTCGCGTGGCGGCGACTGAGTGGAACCGGCTTTCGGATGTGGTGCCCAAGGTCGCGATTTCTCAGAACGGAGGCACTTTGGGCACCACGCGCTTCTGGGTGGTAAAGCGACCAGGGAGCCACAGCCGGCGGTCAAAGGATCGCCCGGTCTCCCAACCGCTGTTCGGCGGAGGAGAGTCGCCGGGAGTGGCGGGGGCGAATACCAGTTTGTCAAAGAGCTCCGGAGCGGCGAGCCGCGAATTCGGCGGGAGTCGGCCCGGGGGGACATATGTTCGCATGTCCATTTACCGGTCTCATTGTTGTCAATGCGGCGCGAGGTGTCAAGCGGATTTCTGGATCCAAGGGCGTAAGCGGTTGCGGGCATTGGAGTTATTACACCGCCGGTCCGCGTCGAAAGCACGTCACGCAGTCCGGCACAGACCGTAATTGGACGGTTCATCTTTGGAGTGCGCGTGACTTGTCACCGCTTTCTTTGCTTCTGTTCTCTTCTTCCTCCCTGAACGGTTAAAGCGGAATGATCCGGTTCTTCCTGACCTTCTTGCGGACGACTCCGTAGACCCGCTCGTACTGATCGAGCACGTCCTGGTACGTCACCGTGTCGGCGAGGTATTCGGCCAGCAGGTTCCGCTTTCGGACGCCTGCCGCGTCGAAGAACCAGTAGGGGATGTCCAGCTCGCTCACCACCAGCAGCGAAGCTTGTCCTGGAGAATCGAGCCGGGCTTCTCCTCGTCGCCGCGCATCACCGAGTCGACGCCGCCGTTGACCAGCAGGATCGCGTCAACGCCTTCCTCGAGGATCACGCCGGAGACGGCTCCCCGTCGCCATTGCCGATGGCGTGGTCGCGTCTTCTCGCGCAGGGTGACTGGTTGACAGGGAGCAAGTCTGCGGTACAATTGGGGGGTGGCTTAATGTGCCCAGCAGCAGTCCGAAGGAGCGTTGGATGACTGCCTTGTTGACGGCAGTTTCATCACAGCCAAGCCGGAGCCGCATGATGTTGACGCAGTAATGCTTCTGCCTGCCGACTTTTCGGAGCAGGTCCAGCAGGGCGTGGAGGCAGCACTGGAATTGGAACAGATGTTCTTAACGCGACGGCCCGAAGAGCTCTTTGCCGCCGAGAACGAAGCGGTGTGGCAAGGCTGGTGCGAGTTTTTCAGCCGCACGCGAGAGCCCGACAGGCGTCGGAAGGGACTTGTGGAGATTGTGCTATGATTTCATCCGTTCAGGAGTACGAAGCGGCGCAAGAGGAATTGAGCTATTTGGAGGACTGGTTGTCGCGTCTGCAGCGAGAGCATCCGGTTCCGAGTCAAGGACTCAGCAAGGCCGGCATCCGCAAGATGATCGCGCGACTGCACGAAGAGCTGGCGATCTACGAAGGCACCCAGGAAGTGAAGTCAGCCAAATGACCGCCCAGAGATTTGATTGACCGGAGCGACTTTACCGTGGGTCGCCCACGTTTCTGCCAGTGTACGCCGCGATGATATGACGGTGACATCAAACGAGGAATTTGCCAAGCGAATGATGCTTCTGGCGGAGTCCGCCGACCACTTCAAGCCGGCGGCGACGTACAATCCGGACGGCGACTCTCTTCCGCCCCGTGAACGGTCACGACGGTTGTCTCGGGGTGCTCACCACGCTCGAATGCTTTGTATTGCAGTTCGCGAAGCGGTTCTCCAGGTCCGGCCCGGCAATCGCTTCCGCGCCAGGCCGGGTCTTGTCGTCGCCCTAGATCCCTTCCGCCGTCACTCGCCACCAGGCGAAGACCCGGTCGATATTGTTGATATCGTCGGCCTTGCTGCCAGTGCTGCTATTCCAACGTTCGATCTTTTCGAAGCTGTCGAGCCAAAGGAGCTGGGTTAATTCGTCTAGCACAACGTCGGCCGGCGGCCCGTAACTGTCCAGGTCGACCGTGGTGTCCGTAAGCACCGCCTTATCCGCGTCGCTGGTCCCGAAGGTGTTCACCTCGTGGAACGATCGGGCGTGATTGGCGTAGGAGCCCGAGGAGTGTGTGCCCGAGAGCCGCACTTCCGTGTCTGTAGCGCTGAGTTCGGCGCCGTTGGCATTGCCGTGCAGGTTGGCAGTGTCCAGCCCATACTTCGATTCCGCATGCACCTCGTCGAACAATCGGGCATAGAGTCGGTATCCGGAACCTTCCAGCGTTGAGAAGATCGGCCGCCCGGTAAACGTGTCTACCCCGGTACGGCTGTCATTCGGATCTGCCAGGTCGGAGAAGTGCGCGGTATCCAAAGGCACACGGATCACAGCCGAACGCGACGAGTTGTGGTGCAAGCTGGCACGCGGCATACGGGTCGCAGCCGAACGCGGTGACGCAAGCAGGGCCACGGCGTCCAAGCCGTCCTTTCTTGCCCCGATGACGCAAGCAGCGGGCACCCCGGCAGTAGGTGAGCAGACCCGGGGGACATGCCCGCTTGGTGGCAGCAGGCAGCCGGGAATGGTATAATTCACTCGGTTAGAATGCGATCATTTCGACGGAATGACAATGGCGGACCATCCGAACAAACACATCCGGTCGGCTATCGAATACGCCCTTGCTCGAGGATGGGCTCTGCAAAAGGCTGGGCCACGTGCTCACATTTGGGGGCGTTTATATTGCCCGCTGCGCACTCGTGAAGGTTGTGCGAAGGCAGTGTATTCGACGCCGAAGGACCCGGAAGACCACGCGAAGGACCTGCGGCGGGCCGTGGATCGCTGCCGGCATGGGCAGTAGCTGGCAAACTGGAAAGGCCAACACCGATGACAAAATACGAATTCTCGCTGATTCTCAAAGGGCCGCTTGAGCTCACAGAAGACATCGCGGACGAGCTGTTCGCGGCCGGCTGCGATGATGGAACGCCCGGGACCTGCGACGGAGTGTTTTCAATTGATTTTCATCGTAAGGCGGAGTCGCTGGAGCAGGCGATTCATTCAGCAATCGGGAATGTCAAAGCCGCAGGTTACCAGGTGGAGCGAGTGGAGATTGCGGCAGAAGCAATACCGCAGCCTGTGTGACATGCCGGGTATGGCACCGGCTGCGGATCCGGCCCATTTTCTGCTCCCGGCGACAGGTCCGCCGACCAATACGCCGCGGGAGCAACACCGCTGCACAACGCTCGCAGCCAAGCGCGCCAATTAATGTGTTGCGCAACCCCCTCTCTCTTCCGCCCCGTGAACCGTTACGTGCGCCAGCACTGCCCCGAAAATAGACCCAAGACATCGCTCCAGATTGCCCAGAATCTTCATTTTCGTTCTACTCTGCGTCGCTTGCGACATGTGCGACTGCTTGGAGTTGTGGTACGGCGCGGTTCGCATGGAACGCCCGTACGACTCCAAGCACACCGATCACAGCCGAATGCGAAGAGTTGAGGTGCGAGCAGGGCCACCCCGGCAGTTCTACTTCCGGCGCCGCAACAAGAGTAGTCAAGCATTCACGCACCTGGCCGCTCGTCCTCAGCTTACGTTATTCCCACCAGGCGAACACCCTGTCGATATTGTCGATGTCGTCCGCCTTGCTGCCCGTGCCGCTGTCCCAACGCTCGATCTTCTCGAAGCTGTCGAGCCAGAGGATCTGGGCCAGGTTGTCCAGGACGAGGTCGGTCGGCTGGCCGTAGGCCGGGGGGGCGACTGCCGCATCCGTAAGCACCGCCTTATCCGCGTCGCTGGTCGCGAAGGTCGTTGATGTTCAAGACCTGAACCGTGACGATACCGGTCTTGGTCTTGCCAACCACACTGGTGTGATCCCAGAAAAAGTGCTGCGTCCACTTCTGGCGTCGGGGGTTGAATCGCGGATAGATGTTCCCCCAGCATTCCCGCCAGGTTAGGACCTTTTGCCCCGTTGCATTCGGACCAGGCATAGCAGAGGATTTCCGGATCGTCAGTCCCGCCGTGCTCACCTGGCGACGATGTGTTCCCCATGGAACGCCAGGAAATCAGCATCGTCTTCGTGGAGGTGGCAGTACTCACACAGCGCCGGCCGGCTCGCTCCCGAACGAAGTTCCGGAGCGCACGATCCATCATTCACCTTGGGTCCCGGCGAGGAGTTGGCGTGCCTTCGACTTCAGGATGGCCAGAAAGGTGCTGAACGAGACGTACCGGCCATATTCGGCCTGTTCCTCCGGCGAGAGTTTGCCTTCGCTGTGGCGCGCAGCCAAGTCGTCGACGCGGCCCTGCAACTCGCCGTCCGCTTTGAGCGCAAGGACGCGGCGCGCCGACTCGGGTGCGAGGCACTCACCCAGCGGCGAAAGGAGACGGTCGAGAATTGGCGACGATTTCCCGTCTTCCATAGTTGGGGAATTATACCATGCCGCCCAACGGGGCTCCAATCGGGTCCATTGGATCGCAGATCATGCTGCTTCAGTCAGGTCGTGTTCCAACCGGTTCGCTCTCTCCTCCAGCTTCCCAGCCCTCTCGTCTTGCCGTGGGGCATTGCATTCCAGCAAGGGATGTGCTAGCAAGGAAGATGCTAGCCTGTCCGCTGGCCAGATTCTTCCCCGAAAGGGTGCACAACCCACGGGGACGGAGTCTGCGCCAAGGGCGCGGTGGTACGCGGGGTGATCGAGGTCGGCCCTTTCAATTCTCATGCGCCGGGCCCTTCACTATGCAACTGGTTTTTCTGTACTGCTCGCCGCCGGCGTAGCTGGGATCGAGACCGAGTCGCGCACTCTTGCTGTCGATGGATCGAGAATCCCGGCGTGGTAACATCGTTCGAAGCCGTTGTGGAGAACGGCCAGGTTTGACTGCCTCCAGATGTTCCGTTGCCGGAGAACGCGAAGATTTATGTTCTTGTTCCGGATGCCCCGTGGAAGCCTGCGGCGCAAGTTTGTAGTCCGCGATTGGTGGATCCGCGGGAAGCGGAGGATTTTCGAATGCAAGTGATCGACCAGCGCCAAGATGCCGGCCTAGGACACGCCGGTCAACCCGCCGGCGCCCGTGGCGAAGGTAACGCTCCGTGATCCGGCTACAAAAAGGGGGACTGGCTCCGAGCGAAACATTGGCAAGCCCCGAAGAAAATGCGGTTCGGCGAGGTGCCTGTCCCCGTTTTGTTAGGAACTCCTATCAGCTCGAGGGCTTCGACGGCAGCCGAAGCGTAGCATCGGCTGCCCAATCAATTGCACATGGCATTTCTCTCTTACAGCAACGGAGACTGCCCAGCTTCTAAAGTGGCGCTGTCCTACTACTTCTGCACGTGAAAAGCCAGAATGTCCCGATGGTATTCCTCCCGCTAATCCCTAATCCCGGTCTGACCCCGCGGCTTCCCCCCTTCAAAAGCAGAAGGAGCACCGAACGATGAGCCCTGAAGTTTTCCTGATGGATGTACGGCTTAATTGGGTCAAGCGTGTAGCCGACGGTGAACTGGAAGGTTTGAGCCAGGAAGAAAAGGAACTGGTTCGCGGATGGGAGGAATCGGTTGATGGAGAGTTTTTGGAATTGAGTAATATTATCTGTAACTGCACGAATAGATTTCAGTTTGCGAAGACCTATAAGGTGCTCCGGGCGGATGCTCAAAAGACGTTGCGGGATATGCTCGACCCCAATATACGCCCCGATATATCGCCGAAAGCGAAACGGT
>JAXGMN010000045.1:0-114160 GCA_040768665.1 Thermoguttaceae bacterium | reverse complement strand
GGCCGAAAACATGGACCTGTCCCCCTCTTTTCCGCGGGCGTGAACGGTTACCGTGCGCAATGAACAGGCCACAGACGTTATTCCAACGTCTCGGCCGTGCAACAGGCGTCGCCGGTCTTGATCGATCGCCGGAGGATCCATCGCTTTCCAAACGCTTCGAGGCGGCACTCGACCGCATCCGCTCCGACCTCGAATCCTTCCGCCGGGGACGCGGCCACGCGCGGCCGTTCGGTTCCCCGGTAAGGCACGATCACGGTAAGGAAGGCGGCCGGGGCACGACGCGTGTGCCGGTAGCGAAACGCCTTGCGAGGCTCGCGGCGGCCGTACTTCCAGGCGTGCCAGCCTTCTTCTTCGTCCATGCCGACCGGGGCCCGGGGATCCTGCCAGACGAGCACGTTGGCGTCGTCGAACCGGGTCGCGGCCCAGTGTTCGTCCCCGTTGATGGTGGCATCACCCGGAGCAAGTTGGAAATGCAGGTCCAGATCGCCGGGAGCCTCGCCGATTGCCTCGTCGAGCAGCAAGAAAAGCTTCTGGCCAACGAACCAGACTGTCCTGCGATGGACAAGTCCCGGATAGGATGGATTCTCCACAACGATGACGGCACTGCCGTCGTCAAGCAGCTTCCAGAGGAGTTGGCGACCGTCGATCTTGGCGTTGCGGCCGTCCAGCGTCAGGGTTTGGTGGACTTGGGTCTGGCGGTGCCAGTTGCGGGCCTGGGGATCGTGGCCGTAGGTGTAGAAGCCGCTATCCGGCATCAGCCAGCGGCCGAATGCACAGAGCTCGAACGTTCCGTTGTCCGCCTGGTCGTGGCCGCTGATCCCCGGCGGCGGGCAGTGCAATGCGAAATAGACTTGCTCCGGACCCCATTGGTCTCGCAACACGTATGTGCCCGCTTCGCGGAACGCATAGCTTGTCTGCTTCGGAAGTCGCTTGGAATCGAGCGTCGCCCGTGCGGCGTACTTGGGATCGTCGAGCAGCCGGCTCGCTTCCACAAGCGTGCCGTACAGCGGCCATCGCCTGCGGTCGCTTGACGTGCTGTCGCTGCGAGAGGCGTCGCCGAACATCGGGGCGGAGAGCCGGGGCGTGGCGATGGCGAAGATGTAGTCGTACATGGCGCGGATCCGGTCCAGATAATCCTTCGGAACCGAAAGTCCAAACCCCTTGGCCCGCTCCATGATGTCGACGGCGTCATTGAGCACCGCCAGGTTGTAGCCGAAAGACCATTCGCGCTGGACCCCGTCGGAGGTGGTCTGCGCCAGGAAGCTTTCGCCGGTGCGGTCCAGGGCCAACTGCATCCAGCGGCGGGCGTCGCGGAACTCGGGGAAGAGCGAAGCGACGTGGACGAACCCTCGCTGCTCGAAAACCGCCTTGTTGTGCACCTGGTTCATCGGCTCCCGCTCGGTCTTGACCTGGTGGTCGTAGAGGCTCGCCAGGAGGACTCCGAGAAACTGCGGCGTGAACGACGGGCCATGGACTAGCACGGGGAAGACCTTGCAGATCGAGTCGGCGCGGATCCCGGTCTGGATGTCGAGCCATGGATAGCCCCGCCAGCTCTTATAGACCGGGTGCGTCACGCGACGGTTTTCCAGCGGGTGCTTGCCGATCCAGTCCGAGGCCAGTTCGACGAACGCGGCCGCATACTTGTCGTCGCGAGTCGCCCGGTAGGCTTCGGCCAAGGGAATCGCCCAGTAGAAGCGGTAGACGGCGGCGACCCATTCGATATCGCCTCGCGGGTCCCAAGACCAGTCGATCTCGTCGCCGTAGTCCGCCGGTTCGTACGGCCCCCATTGGAACACGTGGCGAACGATCTGGTCCGCCTCGGGGAACGATTGACCATCGGTTGACTTTGCTTCCGGCAGCGGGTGTTTGCCGCGGTAGTAGTCGAGCAGGGCGCCTAGCGCGGCGAGGCGATCGCCCGACTGCTTCGCCTGCTCGGCCGCCTCCAGGCCGGGGCCGGTCAGATCGAGCTTCGACAGGATCTCTTCGGGAGGCGTCCGGCGCAGGTCGTCCCGGGCGGATGCCTTCTGAGCAAAGGCAACGGCAAGAACGATGGCAAGGCAGGTGGCGAGCCTGGGCATACGATTTCTCCTCATCGCGGGTTCCCTTTCCGCCTTTCACGCAACACGTACCGAAAGAAGTCAATCAAGCCGGAAAACCTGTAGTCGCCATCAATATAGTGTTCCACGACATAGAAGGCGAAGTAGTATGCCCGCGCGAAGGCCCAGATCATCACCGACTGGAGGATAACCTTCGCCCAGATTACCTGGGGGAGAAGGAGAAGGAAGAACGCCATGGCCCCGATGGCCAGAAGCATGGCTGCTTTGGCGTACATCCATTTCGGATTCTCCAGGTCAGCCATACCGCTTATCCTCCAGAGCGAACTTCCGGCGGGGCCTGAAAGGCGGGCGCGTCGGGGATCGCCTCTGGCCGGACCACCAAGTCGCCGCCAGGCGCGACGCCCACCGCCGTGTTCTTTCCCGGCTCGACACGTGCATTGAACCGGACCTTACCATCGCGAGTGGAAACGCTCCAGGTCGTGGGGGCCAGCCCCGTGAGCAGCACGTGGTAATTCCGGTCCGTTGGGACACGCACATCAAACGGCTGATCGAGCAACTTGCCGGTCTTGCTGAGGACGACCACCCTGTCCGCCACGGTCAGTGCGAATGTCGTCGGCGACTCGGCGAGCGCGATCGGCGGTTCCTCCGCTTGAGCGTCCCACATCGGCATGACGGTTAGAAAAACATCGCTGGTTTTCGCCGTCTTGGGCGAGAACATCACGCGAGAACCATGACCTTCCGGCTTCGTGGGGGCGGGGGGTGTGAAGGGCTGTCCGAACACGCTGTTGGCGGCCTCGCCGCTGAGGATCTGCATCTGGCGATCCTCCGGCCTGGGCAGCAGCATGCGGACGCCGACCTTGCCGGCTAATCCCTCCACGCTGTTGGTGAGCACGACTCCGTCGGCACTTGGCTGCGGCGGGTTCAAGGTGTTGACCTGCCAGTATTTCTTGAATTCCGGCCTCGCCGTGGTGATCGCGTCGAGCACGACAAGTACCGCGGGCGTCTGCTCGCTGCCAAGGTTGAGGAAGCAAAAGGTCCGTACGTACTCCCGGATCTTCTCGCTGTACGCCGACTTCAGATCCACCGAAAAGTAGCTGAACAGCGGACGCTCGGGTACGGGGCCGAAGCTCGATGAGATCTTCGTGCCGTTGGCGAACAAGGGCTCCTTGACGACCTGCTCGGGGGTCACGGGGCAGGTGCGGACGTTGCGGGTGCCGCCGTCGTTCGAGGTCGTCCCCCGGAACCTCTCCTCCGGATCGACCACCAGCATCATGCTGTGCGAGATCGAGCGTTTGCAGAAGTTCGAGTCGTACGGTGTGCCGTAGAAATGGTACTGGCCGAGGTCGACCGCTTGCAGGCCGCGGTAGTAGATCTGAAAACTGCCCGCGTCGGCATGCTGATGGTTGCCGAAATGGTAGCCGCCGCCTTTCATCTCGACGACTACGTCCGAGGCTCGCGGATCGACATTCCAGCCGGTTCGCGCGACCATCGATCCCAGGATCGGACCGAAGTCGAGAGTCAACGGCAGCGAGGCGAGGCTCTCCTCCGCCGGCAGGTTCGGGTCGTTCAGCAGGAGGATGGGGATCGGGTCGCCGGCCAGGCCGTTCTGACGGAGGAAATCGCCCTTGATGATCGGGTCGCCGGTGTAGGCATAGCTGAGCAGCGGAGTCAAGCCAAGGTTTGCCTGCCGGCCGTCGGAAAAACCGTCGCCGTCGCGGAGCATCTGGCCGCTCGGCAGGCGCATGTACAACCAGAACTGGTAGACTCCGCCGATATTGTCGTCGAAAACCGGTCGGCCGGTCATGCGGCGGAAGAGCCAGGCGGCGTGCAGGTCCCAGTTGAACCGATAGGGACCGTAGCTGATGCCCTGGTTGTGGCGGGGCGACTGGTATTCGAACTTCCGCATCGGCACCAGTTCCTCGAGGATCCGGTAGGCACAGTAGCGGTAGGGTTCGGGATCCTCGTCGTAAATGGCGATGGCCATCGAGAGCAGATCGCGGGCGACCTGCGCTTCGTTGCCGTGGCCGTTGACGACCATCTGCCGAAACGGCGGCCAGCCGATCTCCATGTCGTCGGCCAGCCGCATGAGGTTCTTGCGGATGCTGTCGCGGTCCTCCGGCGTCATCAGGTCGTAGCACCAATCGTAGACCAGCGAGCCCGCATAGATCGCGCTGCCGATCTCGCGGGTAATGTCGAGAAGATTGTCGAACTCGACCGTCGCGAGGTAATCGCGGACGAGCGTCATCGCTTCGAGGCCGCGTGTCCGGTCGCCGGTCATCAGATGGACGAAGGCCTTGGCCACGGCGGCGCGCTCGAGCGCGGCATGGTGGCGGGTCTCGGTGTCCGGGGCAACGGTGAACGTAAAAGGCCGGGCCGCCTGCTCCTGGACCCGCGCCCAGAGCGGCGCATTCTCGCCCTGCGTGAGATTGGCACGGACCTGCGGAAGCGACTGTTCGTTCACCCAGATCCGCGGACGCGACTTGGGCGGTACGACGGCGGGCCGGTACTCGGCGGCCGCGGCCGGCACCTTCGGAGGCGAGTAGGGCGAGATCCGCAAGGAGTCGAGCCGAACTCCCTCCGGCAGCCAGAGGCGGACCTCCTGGTCCTCGCCGCTGAAATCGTACTTGCCGATGGCCTGGGTGCAACTCCCGGGTTGACTCCACGGCACAAACACCACGCGGGTCGACGGGCGACTGCCGTCGATCGAGATCATCAGCCGTAGCGACGCGGTTTTGCCCGCGGCCCGGCGCATGGCCTCGGCGGCGTTGGCGTCCACGGCGGCGTGGGTGTGGATCCAGTAGCGCCCGGCCCGCGAAGACTTCGCTTGGAAAACGAGGTCCGGCGGAGTCCGGGGCGAGCCGACATTGCTCGCCGCAGCCTTCTTCAGCGACACGCCGCGTTTGCTCGGAAACGTGTCCTGGTCGACAACTTCCACCCGGCTCGTGTTGAGCTGCGCGGCTTCGGCCTCGAGCAGGATCGGGCGGGGGGGTGACGGTTCCGCGGCCTTCGCCGGCGCGGCGGGGACCTCCTGCCGCCACCCGGCCAGGACCAGCAGAAGAACGAACAGGTTGATCCCGCCCACGGCTTTCCCGATCGTCGCCATGGTTGCGCTCCTTGTTTTGGATTTCAGTCAAGTTCCAAGACCAGGTTTGCGGTCCGAAGACTCCGCAAAACGAGCCAGTTTGCCGACGGTTTTGGGATAGGCTCTTACTTCTCTAGCAGCCATTTCACCGCGGCCTCTTCCTCCTCCGGCGCTGGGCCGGAGAACACCGTGAGGCATCCCCGGTTGCCGGCGGCTTTGTACGCCGCATCCACAACGTCCGGCGCTTCCGCGGTTCCATCGGAAAGCCACACGCGACCGGGTGCGCAGAGCGCGACGATCCCGGGCAGGTCAAGATACTTCGCCCCGCCGGGCAGGAAGTCGGGATCGTCGAACCGCGACACTCCGTCGAACCGGAACCCGCCGGTGTCGATCACGGTCCAGTCGATGCCGTCGCCGGCCTGCGCCTTGGCGGCGGCGACCCAGCGGCCCGCGCCGTCGAGTCCGACGAGGTCGATGGTTTTCGCCCCTTCCGACTTCAGCAGCGCCACCACCGACAGGATATCGTGCACCCGCCTGGAGAAAGCCGGATGGTTGTAGCCGAAGGTATAGCCCGCGTACTCGGCCCAGTTGCCTCGCCCGCTGTCGTTGATCCTTGCCTTGGCGATCGGTTTCCCGTCGAGCGTGAACTCGCCCTGCCCGAACAGGTCGAGACCGACCACCGCCACCGAAGCGTCCAGCAGTTTCTTGACCGCCGTCGTCGGCTGACCATCGTCGCCGAACAGGGCCTGCTTGCCGGATGCAGAGACCCAGATGGCCGTCCGCCCCTTCCAGGCCGTCGGCCGCAGCACGATCGCCGGAACTTCTTCGCGCTCGGCAGTCTGGCGAACAAGCTGCTTGACCAGCACGAAGTTGCCTCGATTCTCTTCCGTCCGTTCGGCGGCACACACGGCGCCCTTCGGCGGCAACCGGCGGCCGATCATGACGTCGACGGCTCCGCCGACCACCTCGCGATATTTTGCCAGCGAGGCGGCGTCGGACGGCACGAGTTCTTCCATCTGCTTCCGGCTATCTTCGGCAATCCACCTTAACAGCGACCGCTCGTAGTCCTCTCCGCTGCGCGGCTTCGGGTGACTCTCGTCCCACACGGTCATTTCCGCCACGCTCAGCGGCTGGAAATCCTGCTCCACAATCGGATCCTTCAGCCCAAGCTTCAGATGCTTGTTGAGCCAGGAGTACATGACCGCGCGGGAGACATAGTTGTAGTTGTGAGGGAAATGCACCAGCGGCCTGGCCATCACCAGATCCTCGGCCCCGAGCATCTTGTAGAGCCGCTTGAGTTCCGGCAGCCCCTTCGTCTCGATCTCCTTCGTCCAATCGTCGGCCGCGGTCATGCCCAGCGGGCGCGGCGCGATGAGCCCTGCGACTTCGATGTTTCCGCTGTCCACCCGCAAATAACAGGCGTTTTCGCACGTGCACCCGCCCTGCATGGCCGTCGACACCATTACCGCGGGAAACGCCACGGCGGGCCGCGTGTCGATTGCGCAGAGGATGAACGTCTGAGTTCCCCCGCCGCTCGCCCCAGTCACCGCCAGCCGCTGGGCGTCGACCTCCGGCAGGCTGCTGAACCAATCCAGTGCGCGGACGGAATTGTACGTCTGAAGCCCCATCATGTTTTGCAGGCGAAGCTCGGCCTGCGGACTGAAGTAGCCCCAGTTCTCCGCCGTATTCATCGACTCGCGGAGCCCGGGCCGGTGCGCGAGCTGGTTGCTGTCGGCATAGCCGATCATGTCATAGTGAAACACCACACACCCCATCCGCGCAAGCTGCACGCACCGCGACTGCAGCGGATAACGTCCCGCGGGATCGAAACGCTCCGCGCCCTGGACGATTTCGTGTTGCAGCTTGTTGTGCCCGGCATCGTAGAACCGCCCTTCGGCCCAGTGACCGTGGGGACAGAGCACTCCCGGCAGCTTTCCCTCGCGGCCCTTGGGACGATAGAGGTTCCCGGTGACGAAGTGGCCGGGAAAGCTCTCCAGATAGACCTTCTCCACCGTGTAGTCGCCCCGGTCGATTCTCCCGTGGACCACCGCATTGGCCGGTGTTTTCGTCGGCATCGGCCAAAGTCCATTGGCCACCAGGACCTGCCGCCGCACGCGTTCGGCGCGATCCCCCCAGGCCGCGGCCGACGACGGCGGCTGGAAAGGAAAGTAGTCATTGAGCGTCTTCAGCGGCTCGAGGCGCCGGTCCTGCGGCAGCTTTCCCGGCGGCAACACCCGGGGAGCCTCGGCCATGCTCAAGGTCGCGAAGCCTGCAATCGACAGCGCCGTGAGCGCACAAGCGAATCGTTCCAGCGGATTGATCATGCGGATGCCCATCAACAAACCTCCGAGCGGAACCTGGGGTCAGCAAAGCAGCGCCTGCCTTGCTGTTATAATGGCGCCGCTCACCGACCGCAACCAAAGGTGCACGGCAGGTTTTTCGGGCAAGGATCGCCGAAGGACGGAAGCTATCCGCTGCACGCGAAGCGGTTCAATACTCCCCAACCACTTCTCCGCCGGCGCGGGTGGCCAGCGCCCGCCAGACGCGGATTTCCACGGTCTCGCTCACGAACCTTGCCGAGCCGTCGGTCAACAAGACCTGCGCGCCGCCCGGATGGTAGCTTCGCGAGGTAACCACCGCATACGTCAGTTGGTTGTTCGTTCTTCCTTCCCGCGACGAGTTGAAATCGACGTCATAATCCACCCCGCCGTCGTTGTAGAGGACCTGGGTGTTGGGTGGAAACGTTCCGGTAAACCCGGTCTGGTGGGCGCGGCCGTCAACCCACTCGGTATGTCCGGAGTTGCTCTTGAAGTCTCCGCCGTACACCACCACGGCTGCCGGATCGGCTGGGATGGGGGTGCCGGCGCCGGCCGGACTGCCGCCATCGCGGAGGTAAGGGTTCCATGCCTTCACTTCCGCAAACGCCAGCGTGTTGCTTGTCCCATCGGTCACGTTCGCCATGCTCAGCAGACTATTGGGGTACGCCAGACCCTCGCCGCCGCGGCGCGTATTCGGATCGTAGACAAACCACGTGCCCAGATTCACCCCGTAGTTGACGGGATAATGCGTCAGCGAGCCGTCCGGCCGCTCACGATCATTGATCTCGGACGGACACAGATACGGGGGAACCCGCGTTCGGGTAACCGTCGGCTGGAGCTTGTACGCGAGATTCCAATCGATCAGATCCTGCAAATTTGCCTGCTCGAGGAAAGGGAGCAGGCGTGCCTGCACCGACCACGGATCGTACGTCGTGCCGAACGTGAAGGTCGCCGAGGGCGGGAACCGCTTGTAGGTGTCGTGGTAGTTGTGCAGGGCCAGCCCGATCTGCTTGAGGTTGTTCGAGCAGGACATGCGGCGGGCCGCTTCGCGCGCCGCCTGGACGGCGGGCAGCAGCAGCGCGATCAATATGCCGATGATCGCAATCACGACGAGCAATTCCACCAGGGTAAACGCCGATCGATGCCGATTCGCTTTCATGCGTTGATCTCCGGAACAAGGCCCCTTGGGGGCTGTGACGGTCGAGGACGTTATTTCTGAAGGATCAGCTTATCGTTGCGGGTGCGGAGCAGGCGGTAGACCTGTCCCGCGTGAACGATAAGCAGCTCGCGGGCGCCCCCGAGCAACTCGTCTGAGCTGATAACGCGCACTCCGATTTCCCGGCAGACTTTGCAGGCGCCCACTTCGTGCTCGCAGCACTTCGCCGGCGAACTGGATGCCGCGGTGGCAGACCGCGGCGCCAAGTCGCCGGAGGCGCTCAAAGGGATCGCTCGCGGTTCGGGACGGTCTGCCATCGTTGGGTCCTTCTGCAAAGCGCACGGCGCAGGGGCATCGCGTGCGGCCGGTCGCCGCCGGCATCGCCGCATCCTCCGCGGCGAACTCGCGCCGTCGAAAAGCGCGGAACCGTGCGATTGCCGCCCACGCGAAAGGAGAGCTAGATGGCTGGCGTTGCTTTTGTGGAGTAGAAAGCGGCGCTGGCTGTCGAGCGAATTCCGTTGGGGAAGGGGCCAGGAAACCTGGTCACCCCGAGCTGGGTGGTCGCCCATGGCGTCCCGCTGGACGGGCTGCGGGCGTCCCAGCAGTGATACCGAGTCTCAATATCAACCGGCTGTCCAGCATAACAGAACACCGAAAAATGTCAACTATAGTTGGCAGAAAAATTTTCCCTCGGCAAAAGTCACCACATGGCCATGGCGCCGAGGGAAGAACGTCGACCGCCCTTCGAAAAGTTAAGCCAGGCCATGAGGATTCCGGCGAATCTGGCGAGCGATAGCTTTTGCCGGCAGAGATTCCCGCCCTTGCCGCCCGTCTCTCAGCGTTCCGAATTCTCCAGCGGCTGCAGGGCGACCGAGGCTTTGATCAAGTAGCTGCACGTACAGCGATCGGTGGCATCCGGCAAAAGCACCAGTCCGCCCGCCGGCAGCGCGTTGATCCAGCAGCCCGGTCGGATCCCGCCATAGTTTTCCGTGCCGCGGTTGCTGGAAAGGTCCGTGTAGCCCAGCGTCGCCGAGCGGTAGACGAGCAAGTGCTCGGATCCCGCCAGGATGCCGCAGCCATAGGATCGGCTGAACTCGAACGCTTTCGCCTCGCCGGTCAGGAGATCCCACGCTCCGGGCTGGGCGTAGATCGTGCCGCCGTTGATCAGAACGCGCGAGGCGTACTTCGCCGCCACATCCCAGAGTTTTGCTCCGCTGGACGCGCGAAACGCAGCCATGCGACCACCAACTTCCGAATCCAGCTTGAACCGCGTGTCCTGATACGACATCACCAAGACATCGTATTCCTCGCTGACCGACAATGTCGTGCCGTAGGCGACGTCCGGAATCTTCCAAAGTGGCTTGCCGCCGGCCGCGTCGAGGGCCATCAGCGTGCCGGCCGGGTGCGGCGGCCGCTGGTCACCCCGGCGAGACGCGGACTTCTGCGAAAGCAGATCCCCCTTGGCCGACGGGCGGTCGATCAAAAAGACCGTGCCACCGGCGATCGCCACGGAGTTGTTGCGGATCGAGTGTTCCGGCTGATAGGTCCATTTCACCGCTCCGCTCGGAATGTCGATTGCGAACAGTCGCGTGGACTCGGTGAACTGGCTGGACATGTCGCCTTCGCGGTAGCGCCACCCGACGACGTGGTCGGTGTCCGACAGCGTGCCGAACAGCGTGTCGCCGGCGACGGCGACCAGGCCCCACGTCCCTTCACCGCCATCCGATTGCCGGGGAGCCGCGTAATCGCCGACGAGTTTCCCCGACGCAGGATCGATCCGAAGACACCTGCCGCCGGTCCGGACGAAGAGCCCGGCGGGCGAAACGCAGAGATTGCTGCCCGTGCCTGCGGTTCC
Source organism: Thermoguttaceae bacterium (assembly GCA_040768665.1). Classification (GTDB taxonomy): domain Bacteria; phylum Planctomycetota; class Planctomycetia; order Pirellulales; family Thermoguttaceae; genus JABWBD01. Next base: position 103,692 of record JAXGMN010000045.1, on the reverse strand, counting down.
CATCAGGTGTTCCTGGTCATACCCGTGGAGGATCCCGGGTAGCGCGTAGGTCCAGAGCTTGCGGCCGTTGTAGGCATCGACGGCGAGCAGGCCGTCGAGCCCCTCGACGAACAGCCGCCCTTCGAAACAGAGCGGAGCCGGACCGCGGCCATGGCGGCTGGGCATCGGAAAACCGAAGTCGGTGAACCAGAGCATGCCCAGGGGGCCGCGGGCGAGAACGTCGGCGGAGCAATTCGTATTGGCCGGATTGCAGTACTGGTGCGTCCATGTCCCGGCGCCCTCGAGCTTGCCGCGAGCCGTCTCGGTCATCGCGCGCGGTGCGCCGATGCATGCCTTGCCTCCGTAAGGTTTCAGGACCCGGTTCAACTCTCCGTCGGCTCCCGGCGGAAGGCCGCCCTTGACCGATCTGCCCGATACGATCAGGTTGGCAAAATAGTCGGGGTAATGGGTCTTGGCCGGATCGCCCTGGTGCACGGTCACGCGTACGCCGTAGAGTCCCGCCGCCTCGAGCTTGCGCCGGGCAGCGGCGACATTGCCTGCGTCCGGATCAACGGCCACAATTTGAAGATCGGTTTTCTCCGCCAGAGCCACGGCCAGAGAACCGTCGCCGCAGCCCAGGTCGAGGCAGTAGCCCTCGTTCAAACCGGTCCGTCGTACGATCTCTTCTGCCGTCTGTTCGTAGACCGCTTCGATTTCCGGCCGGCCTGGTCCGCTTGTCCGGGCAACCGTTTTCGGTGCCGCCGTTCCGCTTCCATCGAAGCAGTAGAGCACGCCGCGGTCGGTCGCGAGGTACAACCTGCCGTTGGCAACTGCGGGGCCGCAGGGCGCCCCGTCGGTTGTCGAGTCGAAAACGGCGGTCTTCGACTGCAGGTCAACGACGCAAACCCGATCCTCACCGCAAGCGACCGCATGCCCGCCGGCAAGAATCAGCTCTCGGACCGATTTCAGCGGGCTTTTCATCCGCCACACCGGCGGGCTGAGCACGGTCTTCGTGATCGGTTGGCCTTTCCGGTCGGTTGCCTTTTGGTTTGTCCACATCGCGCGGCGGTCGATCGCGACGATCTCATCCCCGGCAGCGAAGACGATCCGTTCGGGACCGACAGCCGCGGCCATTGTCTCTATGCTGCCACCGGCGACGTGGCCGGTTTCGACGTTGAAGATCGACCGGCTGTGGAGGAAATGCGAACCGGCAGCCATGATCTCCGAACCGCCCAGGGCCCGATACTGCTGGAGGTGAAAATACCGCAACGTTCCGTCGCGGCGGTCGAGGGCCGCCGGAACACCTCGCCCGGTCGGCACCAGCAGCACGTCGCCCGTCACAACCAGGTTTCCCTGGGCGGAGATACCGCTGCGAGCGACGGCGTCGGGATGCGGTTGCGGCATTTCGATCGAGCCGGAATCGTCGTTGCACCAGATCACCTTTCCGGTGTCGGCGTCGACTGCATACACATAGATCCCTTCCGACGGCCAGATGCCGGCCGCGAAATAGACGATTCCGTCGGCGACACACGGCCCGCCGCGTGCCGGCCAGCGAGAAATCATCCGGTCGTTGCCCAGGATTCGGCTGTCGCGCGGGCCGCCACGGAGTTTCCACAGCAGGCGGCCGTCGTCCGCCCCGAGACAGTAGAGAATCCCGTCGTCGCCGGCCACGAAAAGCCGCTCGCCGTCGATCGCCGGTGAAAACCGCACCGGTGCTTCGGTGAAGAAGGTCCAGCGCTGCTCGCCCGTGGCGGCATCCAGCGCATATACCTTTCCGTCGGCCGAACTGGCGAAGAAGACGGCTCCGCCGGAAACTACCGGAAGAAACGCCCGGTCGAACGGCATCCGGGTATCGCGTCCCGACCATGCCGGTCGCGGCCCGTGCGGCGCTCGGTAGATCCACCTTGTCGCCAGATTCTCCGGAAGCGACTCGCCGGTGTAGCCGCTGCGCGTCGCGTCGGCGCGATAGGTCGGCCATTCGCCGGCCGCCGGCATGCGGTTGCCTCCGACCCACAAGCTGGCAACAAACAAGGCGGGGAATTGCCAAACGCATTTTCCTGTCATGTCTTCCTCCGTTCAACCGAACTGAAACCGCACCGCATGTCCATTACAAGACATCGGGCCCAAATTGGCAACCTTGCTGTACGCCGCCTATCCAAGCTGCCTCTTCTCGCGGTGGAGTGGGGGGTGTAGAATGCACCCCTGTAAAGGTCGTTTAGCCGCAGTGCCCAACGGGCCGCGCGCCGGTGGCCGATAGCCACGCCGCGCTTCGCCCCGCGCGCGGCCCGTTGGGCACTGCGGCTAAACGACGAATTCGCAACACTTTAGGACCTTTACAGGGGTGGGTGTACCATGCACTCTCTGCGGCAGCGCCCCCCCCGTCTACCGCCGACGGATCATGTCCACCGATTCTCCCGCTCTCGATACTTCGGTCCAAATCATTACGCCCGAGAATATCGCCTTTCGATATCGGGTGGCGGGGCCGTTTCGCCGCCTGCCCGCTTACCTCATCGACCTTGGCATCCGCCTGGCCCTTTGGACGATTGCCTCCATGGCAGTGATAATCGCTTTCAGTTCAGTCGGGCTGCCGGGCATCGGCGTGGCGGCGATCCTGGTGATCATTTTCGTTTTGACGTGGCTTTACGGCGGACTCTTCGAAGCCCTCTGGAACGGGCAGACACCGGGGAAACGCCTGATGAACATCCGTGTCCTGACCGTGGAAGGCCAACCGATCAGCGGGTGGCAGGCCGTGTTGCGGAACGTTCTTCGTGCGGTCGATATGCTGCCGCCGATGTTCTACCTGGTCGGCTTCGTCAGCGCCATCCTGACCCATCGGTATCAGCGGCTCGGCGACCTGGCCGCCGGCACGATGGTCGTCGTGGAAGAGCCCAAGTGGTTTCAGGGCGTGATTCGCGTGGCCGATCCGCAGGTTGTTCGACTCGCCCGACAGATCCCGCCGGCGTTCCAGGCGGGTCGCACGATGGCTCGGGCCCTAGCCGCCTATGTCCAGCGCCGCTCGCACTTCTCGTCGGCGCGACGCCTGGAGATCGCCGAGCACCTCGGCCGGGGGCTTCAGCAACAGTTTAATCTCCCGCCGGATACGGACGTCGATCTCCTTCTCTGCGCCGTCTACTACCGCACGTTTATCACCGATCGCCGCGACGAAGAGGAGGCGGTTGCGCCCGGGTCGCCCTTTGCCCCGGTTGCGACCAGCCCCTTCGCGCAGCCGTTGAGTCCCGAACGAGAGGCCGTGCCCGTCGAGCCATGAAAGTCTCCGCCCTGCTGGAATCCCGCCAGGCGCAGTGGCGGGAACTGGAACAACTCTGCACCGCGATGGAAGGCGGTTCGCGCCGCAAGGTCGATCCGAAACTGGCCGTGCGGTTCTCGTCGCTCTACCGGTCGGTCTGCGCGGATCTGGCGCTGGCCGGCGCGTACCAGCTTCCGCCGGAGACCACCGACTACCTGCATCGCCTGGTGGGCCGGGCCCACAACCAGTTTTATCGGACGCGAACGTTCCATATGGCCACCTGGGGCCGGCAACTTCTCGTCGACGTCCCGCAACGGCTCTTCTCCGACAACTGCCTCCGCCTGGCTTTCTGCATTTTCTGGGGCGCTTTCTTGCTCTCGATGATCATGGCCTACCGTGTGCCTGGGTTCGCCGAGCAAGTCCTCTCGCGCGAGATGATCATGCAAATGGAAGACATGTACTCCCAGCCGGTCCAAGGCAGCGGCCCCGGCTTTGGCGGCGCCATGGCCGGTTTCTACGTCATGAACAACGCCGGCATCGGCCTGCGATGCTTCGCCTACGGTGTGGTCTTCGGGATCGGCGGCCTGTACGCCACGTTGTACAACGCCGCCATCCTCGGCTCGGTATTTGGCTACATGGCCACCACGCCTCAGAGCGAGAATTTCTTCCACTTTGTCACCGCCCACGGTCCGTTTGAGCTGACCGCGGTCGTGCTCGCGGCCGCCGCGGGGATGCGGATGGGCTTTGCACTGATCGATACCGGAGGCCTCCCACGGACCGCCTCGCTCCGACGGGCGGCGGAGCGATCCGTGCCGATCATCTCGGTCGCCGTCATTCTCTTTGTCCTGGCGGCGGGCATCGAGACGTTCTTGTCGCCCTCCGCGGCGCCCTACGGGATCAAAGCCGTGGTATCGGTCGTCTCGGCCGGTCTTCTGACCTTTTATTTTGTCGTGCTGGGCTACCCACGAGGAGACTGATCGTGCAGTTCGATCGGACCGGCATCGTGATCCGAGAGCGAGGTTACCTGGAGATCCTCGACCTGGCGCTGCACGTGATTCGCAGCCACGCCGGACCGCTCGTCGGGACGCTGGCCGCCGGCATCCTTCCTTTTGCCGTCGTCAACCACTTGCTCCTGGCCGGCTATCTCGAATCGGATTTCGAAATGGTCTTCCCCGCCGGCTACCTGTTCTTCATGCTGGTGCTGGTCTTCTGGGAACTGCCGTTGGCGACCGCCCCGGCGACGCGTTATCTGGGCCACGCCATCTTCCGGGAGTCAGCCGATTGGCGGAAGATCGCCGGGGAACTCTACGAGTCGATCCCGCAATTGGTCCTCTACCAGGTGCTGCTGCGGCCGGTTGTCGCCTGGAGCCGGCCGTTCCTCAGCGAAGTGATCTTGCTGGAGCGGAACCCCATGAGGTCGCGCGACGGCTCCGCGAGGTCCACGGTCCAACGCAGCAAGGCCCTGCACGGCAGCGACGCGGACCCGTTCGGCCGTTGGCTCGGCGCAATCGCGTTCGGCGGCGCGATGTTCGTGGCGCTATGGGTCTCGTTCTACGAGATCCGTAGCGTCCTGCTCGGCAGCTTTGACTGGGACGTCGCCATGTACACGGTCTACTATCCGCTGGCCCTGTGGGCCGTCGCCGGGTATTTTGTCGTGGTGCGGCTGCTCAGCTATCTCGATCTCCGGATTCGCCGCGAAGGATGGGAGGTGGAACTGATGATGCGGGCGGAAGAAGCGCGGCTGGCGAGGACCTGGAAATGATCTTGTTCGGAACCGTGGAACCGGCCGATGCCGTCCGGTTCGGACGCGAGTCGCTCGATCGGTGGTGGGGCTACCCGTGGTACGATCCGGGCGCAGACAGCCTCCATCGGATCGATGTCTCGAAGCCCTGGTGGTTCGATTGGATTCCCGACTGGCAGAGTTTCCAGATCGGCCGTTGGCCCAACGATCTGCTGGAGTGGGCAGCCTGGATCGGGCTGGCCGTCGGGCTCGGCCTCTTGATCTGGGCGCTGGTGCGGACCTATCGCTCGCGGAGCCGGAATGCCCTGGCCGGCGGCAGGCGAACACCGGCCGGCTCCGATTCGGCCGACGAGCGGCGGCGAGTGGATGCCCTGCCGATCCCGGCTGCCGGTAGCGATGTCGATTTTCTGTCGGAAGCCGATCGCTACTACCGTGAGGGCCATTATGGCACCGCCGTCCTCTACCTGTTCAGCTACCAGTTGATCCAGCTCGACCGCCACCAGCGGATCCGACTTGCTCGAGGCAAGACCAATCGCCAGTACCTTCGCGAACTCGGGGCCCGCACCGCATTGGGCCGGCTCCTCGAGCAGACGATGATTGCGTTCGAGGACGTCTTTTTCGGCCAGCATGCGATCGATCGGACGCGATTCGAAGCGTGCTGGTCGCGATTGGGCGAGTTCGAATCGCTCGCCGCGGAGGCCGCAGGATGAGCACTGCGAAGCGAATACTCTGTCGTGCAGGCATTCTCCTTCTGCTCATCGTCGCCCCGGGTTGCCGCGAGGAAGTCGACACGTTTTACGGCCGCCGCAAAGGCGTGCCGGGCTCCGCCAGCGTCAACGGAACGGCGGTCCTGGCCAAGATGTTCGAGCGAGAGGGCCATCGCATTTTTTCCTGGGCGTCGCTGTCCCCGCGCCTGCACGAACGCGCGGACGCAATCGTTTGGTTTCCCAACGACTTCGATCCTCCCTCGGCCGAAATCCGCGAGTGGCTGGAAGACTGGCTCGTCGCTCAGCCCGGCCGCACACTCATCTACGTCGGGCGAGATTTCGACGCCGCGCCCTGGTACTGGCAAGAAGTCCTTCCCGGCGCCCCGGAGGACGAGGTGCCCGAGCTCCAGCAGCGCGAGACCGCCGCGCGGACCGATTTCGGCATGGAGCGGCTTGCCGTTCCCAACTCCGAAGACTGCGACTGGTTCACCGTCGAAGGCAAGGCCCTGCACCGCGAGGTCCGCACGCTTAACGGCGATCCCGAGTGGCTCGAAGCCATCGACGCCTCGAAGCTCGACATCGAACTCTACGGCCGCCTCCTGCCGCCCGACGACGCCGACGTCCTCTTGAGCTCCGAGGGCGACGTCCTGGTCAGCCGTATCGAGCGGGACGAGAGCCGAATAATCGTGATCGCCAACGGCTCCTTTCTCCTCAACGCCATGCTGGTCAACCACGAGCATCGGAAGCTGGCCGGACAACTGATCGAAGAGGTCGGGCCGCCGGAAAAAACGGTCGTTTTTCTCGAAAGCTGGATGGGCGGCCCGCCCATCCGCGACAACGATCCGATGCCCGGTATGCCCACGGGCATGGAGATCTTCCACATCTGGCCGACGAACTGGATTCTGTTGCACATGGCGGTCGTTGGGATCCTGTTCTGTCTTGCGCGCTGGCCGATCTTCGGCCGCTCGCGCGAGGTCCCGCCGGACGGACCCTCCGACTTCGGCAAGCACGTCGACGCCCTGGCCGAACTCCTCGGGCGCTCCGGCGACGCCTCCTACGCGTATTCGCGATTGCTCCACTATCGCCAGTTGCAGTAGGGCCGAACCGCAAGCCGGATGACGAAACGCGAGAGCGAGGGAAAGCAAGACAACAGTGCACTCAAAGCCACTACAACAAAGCGCTGCGCCTGTTGAATCATCCTCTGAGAGCGTTGCCGTGGACCGCTGTCTGGCATGTTTCTCCCGCCATGCGTTAGAATGTGCGATAGGTGCCGCTCTTCGACATTCTCAAACTGTAAACGCCACCACCGACCCCGCGTCGGTAGGGCGATGTTTGGCAACTACAAACGCCGCGAATACCCCCGTTCCGTGGTTTCGCGTTGTGCCGTGGGGCCCGTGGGCCGAACGGAGAAAGCGAAATCCGGAACGGTCTGTTGGGTGCGGTTTGTAGTTGCCAAACATCGCCCCACCGGGATAAACCCGGTGGTGGCGTTTACAGTTTGAGGACATTGGTCCAAGCCGTGTGTACTCTTGTAAGGAGCCCGTTCATGCGTTCCGTCGTTCTCGTGATCGCTCTCGTCGAAGTTTTTGCCGTACCAAGGTCACTGGCGACCGCATCCGAACCCGACGGGTCCATGGCAGTCCGGCGGGATATCGCCTATGCCGAGGTTGAAGGCAGCGACAAACGCCTGACGAGCCTCGACATGTACCTGCCGGTTGGCGGACAAGATCACCCGATCCTGGTCTGGATTCACGGAGGTGGCTGGAGGCGGGGCGACAAGGCAAACGTCAGTCTGAAACCACAAGCGTTCATTGGGAAAGGCTATGTGCTGGTGAGCGTGAACTACCGGCTGGCTCCCCAGGTCAGATACAAGGAACAGGGCGGCGACATCGCCCGCGCAATCCGATGGGTTCACGACCATGCCAAGCAATACCGGGGATCGCCCGACCGCATCTTCGTGATGGGCCATTCGGCCGGGGCGCATCTCGCCGCACTTGTAGCGACCGACGACCGCTACTTGAAGGCTGAAGGGCTTCCGTTGAGCACGATCAAGGGCACGATCCTGCTGGACGGCGCCGGATACAACATTCCCAACCGTTTCGAGGCCGCACCGCCGGCGGCGAGGCGCATGGCCGAGGGTGTGTTTGGCCGTGACCAAGAAACGCAGAAGGACGCCTCGCCGATCACGCATGTCGCCAAAGACAAAGGCATTCCGCCCTTCCTCATCATTCATGTTGCAGATCGAGCGGAGTCCAAGGCCCAGTCGCACGAGTTCGCCGGGGCCCTTCAGAAGGTCGGTGTGTCAGCGGAAGTGGTGCCTGCCGAGGGAAAGACCCATGGCTCGCTCAACCAGGAGTTGGGACAGCCTGACGACAAACCGACGACAGCGGTTGTTCGTTTCTTGGACCGGCTCAATCAGCGGAATTGAGAATCCTCCCAGTAGTCCCGGTCGGTGTCCGAACAGTCAGCAAACTCAACCGCCACGATTCGGCCCGCTGGCGGTGTTCAACGGCCGCATTTGAACGTTCTTTGTGACATCGTAGAGTTGATCCCGTCCGGACGAACAGAAACCGTTGCGCGTGGGCCTTCACTTCACAAGCAAGTGGTAAACCGCCAGTCCTAATGCAACCAGGATCAGGACGGACAAACAACCCAGGGCTTGGCTTACCTTGAGACCTGCTTGAAGGGAATCGCCGGTGAACGGAGTCTGACAATCGGGACAGCGGGCGCGTCCGCGCTTGACTTCTTCCAATTCGACGAACTTCCGCTCGTTGCACTCGGCACAATGCAGAAACGGCATGAGATCGCTCCCTTTTTTCAATCAGGAACAAAGCTGCGGCTCGGCGTCGCAGGCTCCTGTTGATCGGACGGGATTGGCAGTTTCCCCTTCACCAGTTGCGAGAGGAACTGCTGGCAAGTTAGCGTGTTGAAAGCCCCGACACAGCCCACGACGAATAAGAACGCCAACCACCATTGCCAAAGGGTGAACCTCCGCCAGAAGGACCAGCCTCGGTACTTCACTGTGGCGGCCATGGCGTCCAGGCACGGCGCGATCTCGTGGAACCGCTGCAGGTCCGACTCGCTTCCGGCCTCGCAGGGCATGCCGAACGAGAGATGCACTTCCCCAACCGCGAGCGAACCCTTCTCGCCGATGTGTAGGATGTACATGCGGTGCCAGGCGGCAGACTCGCGGGAACCGTGCTTCAAGAACGTCATGCCCAAACGCGGGCGGCCATCGTGAACGAACAGGTGCAGGCCGTGCTCGTATTGAGGTTCGTCGCGGTGCCACATGTCAGCCAACATCCGTAAATACTGGTAGTGCTCGCGGTCGGTCGCTGATCGCGACATCGCCTTGGGGAACTGCCTGCGGGTGGATCGCTTCGGCGGGACCAGCGTGACCAGCAAATTCAACTGCACGCCTTCGAATTCTCCCACGTACTGGCGCATGATGCGGCTATCTTCGTGGAACACGAACGGTTCATGGTGTGGACGCCAGCGGCAATGGTATTGACCTAATGAGTACTCAATCCAATAGCCGAAGCTGGACAGGGTCTGCCGGTTCTCACCCGTTAACACAGGCGGTGATCGAAACGACCTGTCGGGCACAATGTGGCGCAAGATGAACTCGGCCGTGCCGGAGTAATCCCCTTCTCCGTATTCGTACGTCGCAACGCCTTCCAGCAGAGTTGTTACTTCTTCTCTAAGGTTCTCCTGCGGCATCGTGATCTGCAATAGATTCGGGCTACCATATCCGAACCGCTCGACGAGCCAAGCGATTTCTTGTTTGCAGTATTCGGACTCCGCCCAACCTCGGTTCGTAAAGACAATCCCGTGCGAACACGTGTCGACGGCTTCTCTGATTCCGCGTTCCACCTCAACGGTGAAGTCGTCGTAATTGGCGGCCAGGACTTCGTACTCGGCAAACCAGAGTTGAAGGCCGTGGGCGAGCAATACGTCTACCACCGCGCGGACTTTGTTCGCGTCGGAACTGCGATAGCTGACAAAGACCTTCGACTCGGCCATTTCGGGCGCCTCCCTCATTCAGGCTTGAGCCAGGCCTTCAGCCCAAATACGCAGAATAGAGTCAAGTAGGCAGCTACAAACGCGGCCACAGGTGCAATCACCGACGTCAGAAGATTGAGTTTGTGAGTATTGAGCAGCGCCGACCACTGGCTTACTGTCCCCCAGCCGACGAGCATCTTCAGGCCTTGGAACGACATCAGGTTTCCTGCAGCGCATGCCGCTGCTCCAATTAGGAACAGCGCCCCTTTTCCGCCGACCTTGGCGGACTGTTGCATTGCGGCAAGCACCGCGATAGACAACGGAATGCTGACCGCCGGGTAGATGTACAGCAGGGCTTTAAGCTTGGCGGCCGCGTCGGGTATTCTTTGCCAGGACGCTTCGTACGACATGTCGAGCATCCAGTCACCGAAATGCACCGCAGAGTAAAGTGCAGCAAGATAGAAGACCGGGAACAGTAGCACTACAGGGCTGGTTTCTTGACTGGTCGACATATCCGCCTCTCGTTCGAGTTGGAGTATCCTACTGGCAGCCTAACCGAGTCAAGTGATAGGAAAACTGATTTCCGTTCATAGGACCGAGTCTAGCCAGGAGAAACCGGAAAATCAAGGGGGCGATGGGGTCCGTGAGCGGCTGAGCGGTCATGGCCGCTCAGCAGTTCACGGACCCCTCCGCCTCTTCGTCGCTTGTTTCGATCTTCAACCGAGAACGTGAGTAGCCGCCCAACAGCGCACGCCCGCTTACGTTGCCTGCGGAATCAGGTCTTGCGGTGCTCGAAGGACCTTCCCGTGACCGGATCTTCCCCACAGAGAAATGCACGCCGCGCAAAACACAATAGCGCGCGTAAACTAGCTCCGTCCCTCCTTTCTGTTTCGATTCCCACGTCCCCGTTTCGATTCCCAGCGGAACTGAGAATCCTTCCAAGCGTCCCACTCGGGAGGGAGAAATCGAGTCGCCCAAGGGGCCGGATCAAGCTAAGAGCCGCATCTAAAGTGGGGAGTTCGCTTGGCTTGGCGGCAGTTAGAGTGGACAGATCTTGCCAGCACCCCGGCAAGCGAATACATTGCGGCTAGGCTCCTTCCGGAAACACGCGCAACCGACGGAGACGGAGTCTGGGCTGTAGTCCCTAGTTGCGGACACAGTTTTATCCAAAGGTCTGTTGTTTCCCCCATGTGCTCGTGGCTGTCTCGTTTGATTCCGCGATGTCCTTCTGATAATCCGATGATCCGGCTTACCTCTGACGGCTTTTCGATTACCGGGCAAGATGGCACAGCGAAGCAGGCGGCCTGGGCGTCCATCAAAGAGGTTTTCGTTTTCAAAGTCGATCTGCTTACTCACGACACCATTCGGCTTGGCTTTCGAGTGTCTGATGACGGCACCTGCTGGGAAATTGACGAAGACGATCCGGCCTTCTCCGAGTTGCTCGCGGAAGTCGAACAACGCTTTGACGTGCCGATCAAGAACTGGTGGAGCAAGGTTGCCTTCCCCCCGTTTGCTACGAATCGGACGACCCTTTGGAGCGAGCCTTGGAATGGACCATAATTAGGAGGGCAGGTGAGGTCGATGACAAGTGGAGAGGTGCGATGACGGCCAAGCAGCCAGACAACACGTTGGGCGATTCCGTTACCTGGAGCGAATGGGTGGGCGGCATCGTCGTAACGAATGTGGTTCTCATTGGCTTGGAATACTTGGTATATCGGGCTCTTGCGCCTTTGGAACGTGGAGAGCCGGAAGGCGGGGCGGTGTGGGCTCCCATCGCAATCGTATACGAACTTTTCGGATTCGGCGCAGCCCTGTCAGTCCTTCCAGCACTTTGGATCCTGCTGATGGGCATCATTGCCTGGCAGACGTGGGCTCGGATTAAGCGCGAGCGAACGCAATCTTCGGCATAGGTGACGAAATCGGCATGCGAGCCGCCAACAGCCTCGGTCGAGCACCGATGAGCAGTAGGGTCCAAGCAGTTCGCGGAAATCCGGGCATAGGACCGGCAACACCTCCATTGCCGCTCTTTCTGCAGCCGACATCGGGAGTGCCGCAGGAGCGTTCCCGGAGTTTTGGGCCCCGACGTCTGGAATCCAATGCGGGGAGGCCGGATCGAAGCAGGGGATGGCGGCTCCTTTCCCAGCAGTTCAGACTCCCGCACGTCTTCCGCGAAGGCAACCGCCTTATTCAGACGCAAGTTCATCTCGTCGGGCGGGAGATCGTCGAAAACCGACGGATCGCGGCCAAGCAGGACCAACTGCTGCCTCAATTCCTCGTTCTCCTGGCGGATTTCCTCTTCACTGCGGTCGGGGATTGTCATGGTCTCGGTCTCCACCTTCGCGATTTCCGGATAGAGAAGATTCACAGAGTCTAACCGACGCGCGACCGAAACGCCACAAGCCCGGCCGCTCTACGTCCGGCCCGACATGATCCCGCGAAGGAACTCGGCAACGGTTGCCCCTCCGGAGTCCATCCCTTTCAGCACGGCAGCCGTGTCGGATGAATCCATCACATTTCTTCGAGTTGAATCACGATCCGCTTTCCCACCGCCTGGGCGTAGCGTTCCAACGTGCGGACGGTCAGGTTCGGAACCGCGTTTTCCAGCCGGCTCAGTGCGGAACGTTCGATTCCGGTTCGCTCCCGAATATCGGCGAGACTCAGTCCCTGCGCCTCGCGGGCGGTCTTCAGCGCGGCGATCACGGCCTGGACCGCAGGACTGGCTTCACGCGGCCTGATCCGACCCGCACATTCCTCCTCCACCTGCCGCCGAATCGCGTCGTACCTGGCCGCCTCGTCTGCAGTCAAAAGGGAGACGTGTGCGGCGAGCTTTTCACTTCGTGGAGTTGGCTGCGGGGCAGTCCGTCGCGGCTTTCGAACCCGGCGTGGCCGTTCCCGGCGTAGCTGATCGGAACTTCGCATGCGATCGGCGAAAGGTCCGCACCCCAAGGCGAAGTACTCGGCCAAAAACGCGTCGACGTCGGCGTTGGGGTCCCAGGCCGGGGCACGGTTCAACGGAGCTCGCCAATCCTGTACACTATTCTTGCGCAGGCGATTGTCCCGGCATGCAAGCGGCGACGAGACTGTTCAAGATGAAAACCTGCGATCGATCCTGAAGACTTAACTTGAACAATACGCTGAGAGAAAGCACCAATATGACACGCTGGGATTGCACGGCCGGGCTGCTCGCGGTGGGTACATGGGTTGCGTTTTGGGCAGCCACGCATCGCGCAGCCGGAGAGACGGTGGATGAGAACCTGGCTGGTACGGGGCTGCGTGCGAGCCTGGAGCAGCTCGCAAAGATTGATGAGGATGCGCGGAAGGCGTTCGAGCCGGCGGCCGCAAAAACTTCCCGTTCGGTGCTGCAGCTTGGCGATACGGATTTCGTCGCCTATGAAACGGCGGCGGGCGACATTGTCTCGCGCCAGTTTGCCGCCGGTGTTTGGAGTCCGCCTGCTCCGGTCACCGCCGGCGCAACGCGGCGCGACGGAGAACGATGGGATATGCCGAGCCTCGTGGCGGGGCCCGACGACGCCGTCTGGATCGCCTATCGCAGCCAGGTGCGGCGGCGGGTGTTTTTGCACCGCTGGTGGGGCGAGACGTGGGGGCCACGGATCGATGGCCGCGGCATCTTCCACGTCCGCGCCTCGGCAAGCGGTGAGTTCAACGAAGAATTTCGCCCGATTGCCGGTTTCGTTGTGGAAGGTTCGCGAGTCCGCGACGCGATCGAGATGCGGCTTGCCAGTGGCGACGACCCGCCGATCGTCCGCATCGAATCGATCCCGATGGGCGTTCTGACGGCCGCCCCCGGCGAGGGCGCGCTCTTCGTCGACACCCGCGACGTCTGGCGGACCACGGGCCTGGTCTGGGAACCGGAATTCCCTCGCAAGCACGCAAATAATCCGCTGATCTCACCGCAGGACAACCCCGACGCGCCTGATGCCGTTCGCGTCTTCAACCGCGGCACCGTCCGGCGAGAGAACGGTCGTTTCCGCATGTGGTACAGCGCCACGGGAACCGATTCACCCCTCACGCCCGGCCAGCCGGCCCGGACCTGGCAGAGCTTCATGCGTGTTTGTTATGCGGAGAGCACAGACGGCCTCCATTGGCAGCGTCCCGAACTGGGGCTGGTGGAGTTCAAGGGCTCGCGGCGCAATAACATCCTGCCCGTCGTTCAACGCCTGCCGACGGTCATCTACGACGAGCGCGAGTCCGATCCCGATCGGCGGTACAAGTGTTTTGGCGAGGCCGCGACAGCAGTCTTTCAGCGCGAGGATGCGCATCGGATGACCTCGGCCGACGGCTTGCACTGGCGCAATCAGCCGTCGCCTCGCTGCTATCCAGGCACGCGTCCCTATTGGCCGTCGGAGTTCCACAGCGTATTCCGCGACGACCGGGAACTCGACCCGGCACGGCTCTGGAAAGCCTATGGACTGTTCGCGACCGGGCCGACGCGGCGCGCCTGCCAGCTTTCGACCAGCCCCGACGGCATCCACTGGACCGGCTACCCGGAGAACCCGATCATCGACCCGCTTCAGGGGGTCAGCGCCTGCATTCACGACTTTCTCGTCTGGCCCGAACTGGGCCGCTATGTGGGCTTGTTGCAGGTGGGTGATGCGCTGCACAACTACGAGTTTGAACTGGTGGTCAGCCGCGATGGGGTGCATTTCTCGCCGGTCAGCGACGGCCGCCCGTTCCTCGGCCGCGGCGCAGCGGGCCAGTGGGACCAGGGCGGTATCCAGGCGTCGGTTCCCGTGACGGTTGGCGACGAGTCGTGGTTCTACTATGGCGGACGAGAAAAACCATGGACGAGCTACCCGGCCGATCCGAAGGAGATCTGGACGTTCAAGTCGCACTGCGGGCTGGCCACCATCGGCACCGGCCGATACGCCGGTTTCCGCGTGGGCGAAAAACACCAGCACGGCATTCTCGTCACGCAGCCGGTCCGCTGTTCCTTCGACCGGGCGCTGACGCTGAACGTCAATGCGGCCGCGGATGCGCAGAATCCGATCCGCGTAGCCGTCCTGGACGCGGCCACCGGTCAGCCGCTGAAAGGCTGTTCGCTGGACGACTGTCTTGCGATCGCGGCAGACGGCGTTTCGCAGCCTGTGCGTTGGGCGAATCTCTCGCAAGTCGATCTTCAAAACAATCGGCCGGTACGGCTCCAATTCGAGCTGCGCGGCCGCTGGTCTCGACTTTATGGCTTCGGCTGGGAACCGGCAGCCATACCCCGAGAGCGGCCGTCTTAGCAATCGTATACACTATCGTTGCGCAGGCGCTTACCGCGGCCTGCGGGTGGCAACGATGTTGTTCATTCACTCAAAGGAGGATCGGTGATGTTTCGACTCCTGATGTGCGTGTCGCTTCTGGTTCTGGTCGCCCCGTCGCTCTCGGGCGACGATCGCTTCGCCAAGATCGAACCGGTCGTTGAAATCGAGGAGGAGGTGTACAGCTACGTGCCCGCCGACAACGGATCGGGCCCGACCTGGTGTTCCGGCGCGCCAACATTGGTGCGCATCGGCGAGACTCTGTTCGCCTCGGGACTGGAGACCCTGCCAAACGTGAAACCCCTGCACAACGTACGGTGGACGCTTTGGAAGCGGGACGCATCGGGGTGGGAGTTGCAGCAAGTGGACCCGGTGGAGCGGACGCGGGAGCCGTGCCCGCTGGTGGGTTTTCCCGACGGCCGGTTGCTGATGTCGGTCAACCCGACCCTGGTGACCGACCCCGAGCGGCGGACAGGACCGGCGCGGCCCGAGTTACTGGAGTTCAACGCGGCCAATCCGAAGGCGCCGCCCAAGACGCTTTCGCCGGCGTGGGATGGCGAGCCGCAGTTCAGCGAGCACTCCTACCGTTTCTTCGGCGCCGATGCCGCCACCGGCGAGGCCGTGATGCTCAACCAGATCAGCTACAGCCACAAGGAGTGGGCGCTGTTGAAACGCGACGGCACCTGGGCGGCCGGCAAACTGATGAACGTGCCCAGCCGGGAAGGCGATATTCACGCCTACCGCCCTCCCTACAATCTCCATCGTTTCAATTACGGCAGTGTGGTCCTGAAAGGCCGTGCCGCCTATGTCACCGGGTGCGTTTCGTATGCCAATTGGGATCGGGCGGGCGAGAAGGAGCTGGCGGACATTCTCAAGGGCGAGTCGGCGCGAAAGCGTTTGGGCTCGCTGGCAAACCGCCGCCGCATGATGTTCACATCGACGCCCGACATCACCACCACGCCGTTTTGCGAGTGGCTCGAGCTCGGCAGTACGATGGCCAATGGCGGTTGGCTCTTTCCGGGCGACCTGTGGGTCGCCGCCGACGGGGCGGCACACGTCCTCTGGTACGAAGGCCCCATGGATAGGAGGCTCCGCAACGAGCGTTTCCCCGACATCAAGCTGACGCACGCCATCAAGTATGCCGTGGTGCGCGACGGCCGGGTCGTCCGGCGAGTCACGCTCCTCGAAGGCGGCGAAGGGTTCGGCAGCGAGATACCCCAGAGCATCCAGCCCCGGTTCCAGATCACCCCGGAGAACCGGCTGCTGGCGTGGTATTATGTTTCCGGCACGGATTCGCAGGGGCAGCGTGTCTCGGAGAATCGGCTGGTGGAGATCCTGGCAGACGGCACACTGGGTGTTCCGGTCGTTCTGCCGCTTGCGCATCCGTTCCGGATGGCCTTCACTGCCACTCCCCGCGGCGGTTCGCCGCCGTCGAACGTGTTGGATCTGTTCGGTATTCGCGCCGAGGGGCCGCCCATGACGCTATGCTACGCACGCGTGCGGCTAAACGACTAGAATGGCATCCTGATAAAGGGTTCGATATGAAATCGGTACGACTTCAGATTGCGGCTCTGGCCATTGTGTTCGCGGGCAGTGTTGGAGTGGCGGCGCAGGAAGGGCCCTCAGGCGATGGCCGGGCGGGGTTGCGGGAGGAGTTCCTGTCATGGCGGTTTGGGATGTTCTTGCATTTCAACATGGCTACGTACATCGATCGCGAATGGGCCAATGGTTACGAGGACCCGGCGTTGTTCAAGCCCGACAAGTTGGATTGCGGGCAATGGCTCGACTTGGGCCGGGCGGCCGGAATGCGGTACGCCGTGCTGACCGTCAAACATACGGGCGGCTGGTGCCTGTGGGACAGCGCCGAGACCACGCACGATATCGCCGGCTTCGTCAACTACAAGGACGGCAAGGGCGACATCGTGCGCGAGTTCGTCGATGCCTGTCGCGCGCGCGGCCTGAAGGTCGGCTTCTACTACTGTTTCCCGGGCGATTTTTCCCGGCCGGGCATTGGCAACCCGGTCCCTGAGGGCAAACCCGATCTGCACGGCCTGCCCCCGGAGGCGGCCGGCGACTACGTCGGTTTCATCAAGCGCCAAATGACCGAACTACTGACCGGCTATGGCCCGGTCGATCTGCTTTGGATCGACCAGTACCGCAACAAGTACACGTATGCAAAATGGCAAGAGATTCGCGACCACATCCGCGCCCTGCAACCGAAGTGCATCGTGATCGGCAACAACGCCCACGATCTGGCCGAGTCGGACGTCTACAGTTGCGAACTGCCCTGGGATCCGAGCGGGATGCTTCCGGAAAGCAATACGGTGCCGGCCGAGGTGAGCGACAAGATATCGCGCACCTGGTTCTGGAACACGAGCGACACGCCCGAACACGTCAAAGGCGTCGAGAAACTGATCGAGACGCGATCGCTCTGCAACGGGCGTCGCGCGAACTACCTGTTGAACGTTCCGCCCGACCGGTCCGGCCGGATCACGGGCGAACATTTGAAGCGCCTCCGCGAATTGGCCGCGGCGAAAGCCAAATGACACTTTTCGGCGGCGCCACGGCCGGGCACGAAAACACGCGAATCGACTCCCAGGAGCAACGCTACCATGACGATCGTAACTCTCGCGATTCTGCTGATTCCTCCCGCAGTACTGACAGAGACCTCGGCCGCCGCCACGGCCCCGGAACTCGAAGCGCGCGCAGCGTGCCTGTCCGTGGGCGGCCGGAATGCTCAGGCCCAGGCGTATTTCAACGGTGAACAGATCGCCGACGGCGCCGAGGCGGCTTTGCGCGAGGGAATGAACTTCATCACCATCGCGGCGATGTCGGATGGCGACAACCCATCGCTTTCCCCGCGACTCGTTGTCGGTCCACGCGAGCTGCATCCGAAGTGGTTGTGCCGTGGTGACGAGCCGTCCGGGCAATGGCGAACCGAAATGCCGCTCGATGACGCGTGGCAACCGGCCGAAAACGCCGGCAGGGGTATCTGGTCCGGCAGCGGGGACGCCGCGCACTTCGCCTGCGCCGTCTATGTGAGCAAGAGCGAACCACAACTTTTCCCGAAGCTGAATACCTACGGCTTCCCGCGCGGCAGCAAGCAGCTCATACGCCTCTATCTTCACGCGCCGGTTTCCACTCCGGTTACCGACTATCGGATGGTCGTCGAAATGCCCGCGGCACTGGATTTCGTCGATGTCGAACCGGTCAGCGGTGGCGCCCCTGTCGTCAAAAACCTGGGAACCGTCGAGGCCGCCGGGCACGAACTCACACGCCGGGCCATCACGTATGACATGCTGCCACGTCCCGGCATGGACCTTTCGATGCGCTGGGGCGATGCCGACGGCAACAACATCGGCTACATCACGGCGATTGCCGCGGGCGGCACATTCGACTGGCGTCGCATGCGTGTCGAAGTCACTCCCCCGGCGGGATCGGCATTCGTGCATCCCCTGATCGTCAAGTGGCAGAACCGCGGGGTTGTCGGCACCTTCTGGGTGGACAATGTCGCCATGCGAGAAAAGGGAAGCGAAGGGAACCTGTTCCCTCGCGGCACATTCGAGGATCCCCAGCGGAAACGCTCGTACATGGCGCCGGAGGGGCCTGATGGCCGACAAGCTCGACTTCGGCATCGCAGGCTACGGCGGCAGCGAGGAGAGCATCACCGCGACCGTACAGGCGTTGGGCGGTACGCCGTTCATGGGTGGAGAGATGTGGTATCTATCGCACCGTGATGACGAGCGCTCTCGTCCGAGCCCACAGACATGGCGCAATCGCATCCTCCGCCAGTACGTGGCCAGTGGCTGCAAGGGCTGCCTCATCTGGTGGCTGGCGTCCATGGACGGCGCAGCTTTCTACGCGACCTCCGAGGCGACGGCAATCATCGCCCAGTACGAGGACTACTTCGTCCAGGAGCAACGCTGCGACGAAAAGGTGAAAATCGAGGGCGTCGAGTCGCCGAATTGGGCAGCCTTCGAAAATGACGGCAGTCTCCTGGTGCTGCTGATGAATTTCGCGAGCGAGGCACGGCGGGCCTCCGTGACCGTTGACGGAAAGACCCATGGGGTGCCGCTTGCCGCATACGGCACGGAGGTGTTCGTCGCGGAGCAGGCCGATAAGGCACGTTGAACGATCTCCGGATGCTATGAATATCCTAGAAACGTACAATGGAGTCCTCGATTCTATGGGAGGTTCCGCGAAACGCGTGGTTGACACTTGGGGGAGGAGTTTGATGATGAAGCCAAACAGCGCGATGTCGCGTCGGCAGTTCGTGGCCGGTGCATCCGGGGCGTTGTTGGGCAGCGCTTGGTGTCGTCCGGCGCGATCTGTTGCTGAGGAGGGCCATTCTCTTCGCATCGCCACCTTTTGCGGCGACGTGACGCCGCCGCTGGGATTTCCGAGTTACCCAAGTTTCAAGCCCTTGGAGACCATCGAACATCCGCTGTTGGCCAAAGGCATCGTGATCGACGACGGCGGCCGGCGGTACGTGCTTTGTGCGTTTGACTGGTGCGTATGTTCCAACGGGTCGCGGCGGCTGTTTCGACAGAGAATTGCCGAGGCGGCAGGTACCGACGTCAGTGCGGTCGCACTCCACATGGTCCATCAACACACAGCTCCCATTGTGGATGCCGATGCCCAGGCGATCCTCGATTCGGTAGACGGCGCCCCGCCCTATCTCGATGTGGCCTTTCTGAAGGAAGCGGCCGATCGCCTGGCGGCAACCGTCGAAAAATCACTTGGCGGGATGCGTGTGGTTGACCAAATCGGAATAGGAGAGGCAAAGGTCGATCGGGTCGCTTCCAGCCGCCGCATCTTTACCGAGGATGGCAAGTTCCATGGCCGGATGAGTTCCACCCGCGGCAGGCCGAGCCTGCGAGAATTGCCCGAAGGCCTGATCGATCCGATGCTCAAGACGATCACGTTCGCCAATGGGGATAAACCTTTGGCCCGATTGCATTACTACGCCACCCATCCGCAAAGCTTCTACGGAGATCCGCGGGTGACTTACGACTTTCCCGGTATTGCGCGGGAGAGACTGGAAGACGAGGAGGACGTGTTCCAGGTGTACTTCACCGGCTGCGCGGGATATTGCGGCAGGAAAGTACAATGACGGATCTCCGGAAGCGAGACGGCAATTGGCGGACCGCTTGCTGGCGGGAATGAAAGGGGCCGTTGCTGCCACGAAGTTCGCACCGGTAGGGCCGGTCGTGTGGCGCACCACACCCGTGCTGCTTCCGCCGAAACTGGCGTCGAATCCCAAGGAGGCCGGTTTGTTTTCGCTGAAAGGGCTGCACCCGGAGCAACTCCGCACGCTCATGCTCAATCCCAAGGAGCAGTCAAACACACGCATCGGCGCCGCACGACGCCTTGCGTATCTTGGGCGGGCCGACCGGCCGATCGAGCTTTCCGGGCTCCAGTTGGGCCGCGTCTTCCTTGTGCATCTGTCCGGGGAGCCCATGGTGGAATTCCAACTCGATGCCCAGCGGCAACGTCCCGATGATTTCGTGGCCGTGGCCGGGTATGGTGAAGGCTGCACCAACTACATTTGCACGGCAAAGGCGTTTGAGGAGGGCGGTTACGAGCCCACGGCCTCGTCGGTCGGACCGGAATCGGAGCGACTGCTGAAAGCCGGAATCCGGCGTGTGCTCGGAGTGACGTGACGACCCACGATCCAATGATGAGCGGAACGTGCGCCCCGCAGGCAAAACGACGATCTACAGGAGGAATTGTTCCAGATCGCGACCGACCGCGGCGAAACCGCCGACGTGGCCCGGGAAATCCCAAAGGTGGTCGCAGACCTGGGCGGCAAACTCGACGCCTGGCTTGCCAGAAGACAACTTGCCGCCTACCGGCCATAGTGCCCGGGAAGGAGCAAGGGATGCGACCCCCGCGACTGTAGGAGAAACGCCGGAAGGGGTGGCAAGCCTGTCTTCTCAACCCGTCAAACTGGCTCACGAATCGCTCCGTAGCGAAATCTCCAGAAAACCATGCCTCAAGTCCACCGCCCACGGTATCCGGCATATCAAATGGCACGAGATCTGCGACGCTTCCCTGCCCGGACAACGACACACCGAAGGCAGCCCGCCTTCGAGTTACTCAAGAATAGGGGAAGCATCATGCCGAAAACACTGGAAGACCTTTTCCTCCTGGAAGTCCAGGACATGCTCAGTGCCGAACGGCAGATTACCAAGGCCCTGCCGAAGATGATCGAAAACGCTTCCGACGAGGAGCTTAGGACCGGCTTCGAGGAGCATCTCGAACAGACCAACGAGCAGGTGAACCGGCTCGAGCGGGTATTCGAGATCTTCGACCGCAAGCCTCGGGCGAAGAAGTGCGTCGGCATGGAAGGGATTCTTGAAGAAGGTGAGGAGCAGATGGAGAAGATCCACGATCCGCACCTTCGCGACGCGGCGATGATCGCTGCGGCCCAAAAGGTGGAGCACTACGAGATCTGCGCCTACGGCACCCTCATCACGTGGGCCGAGCAACTCGGGCAGAACGAGGTGGCAAACATCTTCAAGGAGACGCTTGCCGAGGAAAAACAGACCGATCAGCGGCTGACTAAACTGGCGAAGAGCCACGTCAACGCGGAAGCAATTGCTTCCTAGCTTCCAGGGGAGTGTGATCTCCGAACGAGCCGGGGCGGCCGGGATGCGAGTGCAAACTGGCCGCCCTGCTCGTTTGTTTCAACGGATTGACGCGGCCTCACATGGCGGTTACAACCAAAGTCAGCCGATTCGGGGCAACCAGAAGATCGACGGATCGGGCTGCATGTCGTGGATCTAAACGGGCCGTTCGGTCCGGCAGCGACTTACGACCGGATGAGGAGGCCGGCATATGTGGCATTTCCGATGTAAGAACTGTACTATTCGGGACGAGGAAAAGTGCCGAACCTGTGAGGTCCGGCGGTTCCTGGATGACTGCCGCGATGCCATTCAGCTTATCTGCTGGTATCGCTATGAGTACCATCGAGCCAACCTCGGACATCAAGAGATGCTCTCAAGGCTCGAGGCGATTGTCTCTGCTGTCCAGCAGCGCGGCCGAATAAGTCAGATCGACCGCGACCAGTTCGGCGAAATCGAGCGACGGGTCGACGGCTGGCTTTACCAGGCAATCTAAGGACTGCGCATCTTGACGTTGCAGTCGGACAGCGCGTCTTGAAGAGCCTATCCCAGAACCGATGGGGGCTGGCTCATTTTGCGGAGTCTTCGGCATTTCGCCGGCATCGATCCTTCCGCAGCCCCACCATCCACCTCCACTCCTCCCAGCTTCGCCAATCCATCCCCGTTTGGACCCCCTCCCGCACCCGATGGAGAAGATGTCTGGCCCAAGCAAATTCGATGCTCAGAATGGCCAGACCGATCGGAATAACGAGAAATGCCGGACCGGGGGTGACCAGCAGAATCAAACCCAACAGCAGCACGGTGCTGCCGATGACCAGGACGATCAACCGACGTGCGTGCCGGAGTACCGCGCGCATTGCCGCTTCCCGCCCGTTGCCCAACGGCGGCGCCTCGCATCGGGGGCCGGAAGTTTCTTCAATAACCTCGTGCCCCTGAGGGCCCGGTGGATTCGGTTTCACCTTGTGGATTGCTCCCGGACATATTCCGTTACTTTTACTCTTCGAGAGTCATTCTACCCCGGCCGCCCAGCTCACTGCAGCCCGTCAGGAGCGACCAACTTGACAGAGTCCTCCCCATAGGTTCTTCTTCAGTTCGTACTCGATCTTGCCAAGCCAACAAAACCCATGCCGAAAATGCCCGCTTTTCTGAACACCCGCACGGAAATTGCCGGGGTGCCGGTCGCCGATCTGGCCCGAGAGTTCGGAACCCCCACATTTGTCTACGACGCCGCCAGGATCAAACGGCGAGTCGACGATCTGAGGGCTTTCGACCATATTCGCTATGCCCAGAAGGCCTGTTCCAACCTGGCGGTTCTCGATCTCGTCCGCCAACAGGGTGTCCTCGTTGACGCAGTCAGCGCGGGGGAGATCCACCGTGCGCTGGCCGCGGGTTATTCGCCGACCGGCTCGCCGCCCCCGATCGTCTACACGGCCGACATTTTCGACCGTGAAACGCTGGACCTGGTCGTCGAGAAGAACGTCCACGTCAACTGCGGTTCGCCGGACATGCTCGACCAGTACGGCAGCGTCGCCCCCGGACGAGAGGTGACGCTCCGGATCAACCCCGGCTTTGGCCACGGCCATAGCCAGAAGACCAATACGGGCGGCGACCACTCGAAGCACGGCATCTGGCACGAACAACTCAACGATTGTCTGGTAAACGCTGACAACTACGGCTTGAGCGTCTCCGGACTCCACATGCATATCGGCTCCGGCACCGACCTGGAGCATTTGTCGCAGGTCTGTGCCGCGATGGAAAAAGCGGCTCTCGTGGTGGGGCGGAACCTGACGTCGATCAGCGCCGGCGGCGGGCTGCCCGTTCCCTATCGTGAAGGGCAGCAATTCGTCGACCTCGACGCCTATTTTTCTCTCTGGGACGCCACACGCAAGCGGCTCGAAGAGCGTTTCGGCCATGCCATCAGCCTGGAAATCGAACCGGGTCGGTATCTCGTGGCCGAGAGTGGCTACTTGATCGCCGAGATTCGGGCCGTCAAGCAACAGGGAGCCAACCTCTTCTACCTGGTCGATGCCGGCTTCAACAATCTTGCCCGGCCGATCCTCTACGGCGCCCACCATCCGATGGCGATCGTCCCGGCCGATGGTGAGATCCGCCGCCCTGAGATCGACGTGATCGTGGGCGGCCCCCTGTGCGAATCGGGCGACATTTTCACCCAGGAAGAAGGCGGTTTCGTCGCCACGCGGCGTCTGCCGTTGGCTGCCGTCGGTGATCTGCTGGTCATCGAATGTGCCGGCGCTTACGGGTTTGTCATGGGCTCCAACTACAACTCGAAACCGCTGGCAGCCGAGGTCATGATCACCGAGGGCCGGCCGCACCTGATCCGTCGCAGACAAACGTTCGAGGAGCTCATCGCCGGCGAGATCCTTCCCCGGCGAGTCGGCTCCACGTAAAGCGCGGCGCAGTGGGATACCGGGTAGAATGGAGCGATGCTCGACGGCTCCAAGTCGCCATTCCGCAAGTCCCGCTCGCAGCTCTCAACCCATTCCGATCATGTCCGGCCCTTCAGCTACGGCCCGCAAGAAGCAACCTCAGCAGCTCGCGGTGATCAACGCGGATCGCTGCACCGGCTGCGAGGCCTGCATCGAAGTCTGCCCGGTCGACTGCATTCACAAAGTCGGCCGGTATTCGCAGGCCCCAAACGTGCAGACTTTTTGCGAAATCGATTGGGACCGCTGCATTGGCTGCAAGCTCTGCATCCGCATCCCCACGAAAAGGTCGGATGGCTATGCCCTGCTCGTCTGCCCGTGGGACGCAATTACCATGGTTCCGGTCGCCCAATTGCTCGATGCAGTGGCAAAGATCGGTGGGCCGATTGGGTATGTCTTGGAGCATACCGAGCGGCTCAAAGAGGTGGCCCGGCGGCAGGTCCACAAGAGGCGGCTGGCGTCTGGTTGATCGTAGGGGGGGTACTACATCCAGCCTAACGTGGCACAAGCACAACGGGGGTGAATAAAAATCGCCAAAAGATTTAGCGCTTATGAGCTATGGACACCCGTGCCGCCGCGAATTAGGCTGGCAAGCTAGCATGGACGGTGTAGGGGTTCATCTGCGTGTGAATTCCTCTCGTTCGGCGGAGCCGATGGATGCGTCGCATCGGCTCGTTGAGAGAGGAAAACCATGTGGTGCGTTTGCATGCGTCGCCCGCCGGTCTGGATGGCGTGCTATTTGCTTCTATTCCCCTCCTTGAACAGTGTTTCCGCCGCCATTCTCACTTGGCAAGGCGACGTCAGTGCGAACTGGCTCGATGGCCAGGTGGGTGTCGACACGAACTGGATCGACAATGGCGGCAACCACGTTCTCCCGTCTCCAGGGGACGAACTGGTTTTCACCTCGACAGGCGATTACACCAGAGGCCCGCTGACTCTCGGCGGCTCATCGATCGTTGTGAACAAGATCACGGTCGGCGTAGCAAACGATTGGGCTCAATCCACGTTTTCCCCGGACCAGGTGTTTGCCGGCAACGGGAGGATTCAACTCGGCTCCGGCGGCCTCACCGTGCACTTGCCGGATGGGAATGCCTCCGGGATACGCGACGTGCACTTCAACAATGATTTTCAGTTCACCGCCGATTCGTTTATTTGCTCCCTCTTCACGAACAAGACCGCTCCTGGCCCGCAGCGTCAGGTGCACCTGAACGGGCAACTCAGCGGCGGCAGTTCATCCGCTCCAATCACCTTCGAACTGAGCAGCCCGGACGGTCTCAACGGCCCCTCCAAGGCGATCGTCGTCGCCAAGGCGATGCCGGATCTGAACGGCACGTTGAAGCTGAACGGAGCTGTCTACTTCGAAGCCACCGACAACGCGATCTGGGGCAATACGGAAGTCCATCTCTCCTCGGGCGGAACGGAGACCGCTTATGCTTTTAAAGCGGGCGGGGACGTGGTCGTGCCGAACAACATGGTCCTGTCGACCGGCAGACGCGTGCTTCTATCCAGCTACGGTGGCAATCGTTCGTGGACATTTACCGGCGACATCACCGGCGGCTACTCCCTTGAGAAACTGGATTTGCTCGGAGACACCGGGGGCAAATTCGTCTTCGCAGGCAGCGATCAATCGTTCAACAATCTCGTTCGCATCTGGAGTGGTATGACAGCCACGGTGGCCAACGCCGGCAGCGACGGCGTGGCCTGGCCGAATGTGCCGGAGATATTCCTGAAGTTTATCGACAATTGTCCCGGCGATACGGCTTTGCGTCTGCAAGGGGACTACACACTCAATGCCCCCGTCACCGTGCGTGAATGGGACTCCGCGTACTCCGACCCGGTGCAGATCGGCCAAGTTAACGACGGGGCGACGGCTTCCAACGCGGTGTTCAACGGCAGGATTACGGTCTCCGAAGACGACTACCAGGCCCTGCAACTCACCGCCGACGCGGGCGGGAGCGCCGCGTTCAACGGCGAAATCCATGTCGCGGGCGGCGTCTACGGGTTCGATAAGATCGGCGCCGGCACCGTGGCGGTCAACGGCCGTGTATCGCAGGCTTCCGCCAATTCGCTTCCAATCGGCGATGTCCGTGTTCAGGAGGGCACACTGTTGGTCAACAATCCCGGCGGCACCGACTCCTTCCACGCATCGCAAATCCGGGTGGCCGACGGGGCCGTCCTCGGCGGTTCCGGCACCGTAACCAGCGACGTGGTCCTCGGCAACGGCTCCTACCTCGCCCCCGGAGCGGACATCGGAACCTTTACGATCGAAGGCAACGCCGATTTCACGGCCGGCGGCATCCTCGAGATGCACCTGAACGGCACCGAAGGCGACCGCCTCGACGTCGGCGGCCTGCTCGACCTCTCCGGCACGGCCGACTCGCTCTGGTTCGACATTCTCGCCGGAGGTCCCGGTCCGCCTCGAATTCTCGCCACGTACGGCTCCCTCGCGGGCGAGTTCGACGACCTGTTCAACCTCCCGGACGGCTACAGCGTCGTGTACAACTATCTCGGCGAGAACCAGATCGCACTGGTCCCCGAGCCCAACCCGCTCCTCCTCCTACTCATCGGGATCGTGGGAATCGCCTGCAGCAGGTTCCGCCGGCGAGCTCATTGAGAGCCTATCCCAATAAGGGGACTGGCGCCGAGCAATCAGCGTTTTCCCCCGTTATGGCGATCGGGTGCGAGGTGCCTGTCACTATTCTGGCATAGGCTGTGAGTTGACGATCTCCAGCCAGCCCAGCGATGTCGGAACGTGGAAGTCGGGCTCTTCCGTTTTTGGATCGATCCAACTCATCCAGGCTTCGATCGGCGGCGGGCCATCGAGCTGCCGACCGCGGTTGTGGATGCTCTCGCGTTGAACAACCGGCTTTCCGCTGCGGTCGTGGCTGAACTCCGCCCGGTAGATCCCGAAGCGGATCTTCCCCCCCGGCTTCAGCCGCGGAAATCCCAGTGCGTCGAAACCGGCAAGTGGCAGGCGGCCTTCGATCTGGTAGCCCTGGTCGATCGGTGACGCGGCCGTTTCCACACCGGCCATGTTGTACCCGGGGTCGAGCTTGCGATAGTACGCGCCGCGATAGTCGAAAGCCCGGCCCTTCGAGTCGACCTCGATGCAGTAGTAATCGGTCATCCGGTCGTCGCGGCTGAAGTACAGCTCTCCGCGGTCTTCGAACACGGCATCCTCCTCGTCGCGGAGGGTGTCGAGGACAACGATGTCGGCATCCTCGATGCGGAATGTGAAATAAAGATTCCCGGCATCGCAGACGGCGCGAAACTCGGTCGCTGGCGCTGGCGCATTCTTCCAGGGAAAGGTAAAGCCCTTCTCCACGGCTGCCTTCGACCACGGCGCTTCGTCGGCGCGGCCGTCGATGCGGATGTTTGCCTCAGGCAGATAACCAGCGCGGTAGGTCTCCCGGCTCAAGCGGCGGGGGAAGAAGTCGTCTTCGTGAAGCTTGATCCGCAGAGGGCCCTGCATCGTGGTCACCCAGAGCTTGCCGGGCACGCGCTCGTAGACATAAGGGTACGACAGCCGATGCTGCGGTTCCTTGTCGCCCGGCTTCATGGGGTCGTAGGCCACAACGGCGGGCTCGGTCCACGTCGCCCCATCGTCTTCCGAAAAGGCCATGGAGAGCTGCTCGCGGCGGCCGGTTCGCTTCTCTTTGTCGATGAAGCGGTTCCAGAATAGCACCAGGCGCCCGCTTTGCAGACGCCGCAACTGCCCCGGCGAACCGCTCGCCTCGATCTTCGACGGCCGGATGTCGGTCCACGTGAGTCCTCCGTCAGTCGAAAAGGCTTCGGAAAAGCAGCCCCGGTACGTGCGAATCAGCATCCACAACCGACCATCCTTGAGTTCCGCCAGGGTCGGCTCGATTCCGCCGCCGTGGTCTCCATATCCGCCGTACTCCCCCAGGTCGATGACCTCGCTTTTCTTCCAGCTCTTGCCTTCATCGTCGGAGACATGAGTAAAGCAGACGTGCCGGCCGGGATCCCTTACCGCGATCTGGGATCCGAGCACGAGCCGGCCGCTTCGCAATTGGATCAACGTCCTGAGCGCGCCGCAGTAACCCTCCTGGATCATCTGCGGTT
Organism: Thermoguttaceae bacterium; assembly: GCA_040768665.1. Lineage (GTDB taxonomy): Bacteria > Planctomycetota > Planctomycetia > Pirellulales > Thermoguttaceae > JABWBD01. The sequence continues at coordinate 75,599 of JAXGMN010000045.1, read as the reverse complement.
CCTCCCAGGTCTTGCCGTCGTCGAGACTCCGCACGACGTAAACCGGCAGCCGGCACTCGGGAAGCGGCCCGCCCTTGGACTGGTCCCATCGAAAGACCTGTTCCGCCGAATTCAGAAAGGCAAGGACGAGAACGCCGTCGCGCGTGCGAACGAGCGCCCGCTCGCCGCGGCAGCGGAACTTCTCAGGCTGGCGGAAGAGCGGACGGGGCGACCACGTTCGCCCATCATCCTGGCTGAGCATGGTTCGCTGTTCGTCCACGGCAAGGATCGTTCCATCGCCGAGCGTGACGAACGGCCCAAGGAGCGAGGTAGGCAACGGCTCGCAGCGCGGATCGACCAAAAGCTCCTTGCCGGCAAAGCCCGCTTCTTTCCACTGGGGAGATTCGGCGGCACAGACCAGCGCTACGATGAGGGGGCAAAGCATGGATACTCCTCCCGACGGATCCGTTCTGATGGATTGACGAAGCAGTCATTGGCCGCTGGATCAAACACCTGCGACCCCTCGGCCGCGCGCGAGCGGGCTGCGGTGCATCAGTATACCGGAGATCCGCTCGGCAACGCAAATCGCGGGCCGGCGGGGCAGGATGATCGGCAATTCCGCGTTGGTGACGGCCAGAGGCTGATCCAAGGTGGAACGACCCCCACAGGGCTCCGCACTTGACGACCCGCCGACACCTGGCCTATCTTGTTCTGCAACCGTGCTGCGATTGTTCTGACTCGTGCGTCAAGTCAACTCCAAACCGGATCGGGGACAGCGTCGATGGCATTGAACTGGGTCGACTGGCTGATCATCGCGATGTTCCTCTTGGCCAGCCTTGCGATCGGGCTGGTTGTGTCGAAGCGGGCGGGCAGCAGCGCCTCGGAGTTTTTTCTCTCCGGTCGCGGCATGCCGTGGTGGCTGCTGGGGACCTCGATGGTTGCCACGACCTTTTCTGCGGGGACGCCTAATTTCGTGGCCGACGTGGTTCGGCAAAACGGCGTGGCCGGAAACTGGATCTGGTGGTCGTTTCTGCTGACGGGCATGGTTACCGTTTTTGTCTATGCACGCCTGTGGCGCCGATCCGGCGTGATGACCGACATCGAGTTCTACGAGCTCCGCTATAGCGGCAAACCGGCTGCTTTCTTGCGGGGATTCCGGGCGATCTACCTGGGCGTGCTGTTCAACATCGTCGTCATGTCGTCGGCAACGCTGGCGGCCATCAAGATCGCCGGGACGATGCTGGGAACGGGCCCGGTGGAGACGGTGGTCGTGGCGGGGGTGATCACGGTGGTCTACAGCATGCTGGGAGGGCTTACGGGAGTGCTCCTGACGGACTTCCTGCAATTCAGCATCGCGATGGGCGGTTCGATTGCGGCCGCGATTTACCTGGTCAATCTGGAATCGGTAGGCGGCATGTCGGCCCTGCTCTCGCATGAGGCCGTACAGGCAAGACTCTCGATGTTTCCCGATTGGCACGACCCGGAACTGCTCCTTTCCGTCTTCATCATCCCGCTGACCGTTCAGTGGTGGAGCGTCTGGTATCCCGGATCCGAGCCGGGCGGCGGCGGATACATCGCCCAGCGGATGCTGGCTGCGAGGAACGAGGTCCATGCGACCGGCGCGACCCTTTTTTTCAACGTCGCGCACTATGCGTTGCGGCCGTGGCCGTGGATCCTCGTGGCGTTGGTTTCGATCGTGGTGTTTCCCGACCTTGCTTCGCTTGAGGCGGCGTTTCCCAACCTCGCTCCGGGGGTGGTCCAGCACGACCTGGCGTATCCCGCGATGATGACGCTGCTGCCAAACGGTTTGCAGGGGTTGATTCTTGCGTCGCTGATTGCCGCCTACATGTCCACGCTTTCGACGCATCTGAATTGGGGGTCGTCCTACGTGGTGAACGACGTCTACCATCGTTTCCTGCGGCCCGCGGCGAGCGACCGGGAGCAAGTCCTCGTCGGCCGCCTGGCGACGCTGGGGATGATGATCGTCAGCAGCGTCCTCGGTCTCTGGCTCAGCAGCGCACTGCAGGCGTTCCAGATCATCCTTCAGATCGGCGCCGGGACCGGTCTGCTTTTCCTGCTCCGATGGTTCTGGTGGAGGATCAATGCTTTCAGTGAGCTGGCGGCCATGGTCGTTTCCTTTCTGGTAGCCGTGTATTTCGAGTCGCTCGGGCCTCCGTGGCTGAGACCCTGGCAGAAGCTCGTACTGGGCGTCGGTGTGACCACCGTAGCGTGGCTGGCGGTGACGTATCTGACGCGCCCGAGCAGCGAAGCCACTCTGCGCCGGTTCTGCCGCCTTGTGCACCCCGGTGGCCCTGGCTGGCGGACGATCGTCGAGCGCGCGGCCGCCGACGGAGAACCGATCGAACAGCCGGGCGAACACTGGAACGTGCCGACGGGCATTCTCTGCGCCGCGATCGGTTGCGTGGCGGTCTACGCCGCGATGCTGGCAACGGGCTACTGGATTTACGCCCAGACCGCGCCGGCGGCAGTGCTCACCGTGGTTGCCGCGGCCGCGGCGATTGTTCTGCTGAAGACGTGGGCGAAGGTTAATGCCGCGTGAGACAGCATCCCGCCTGCTCCGAAGCAGCCGGGATGCTGTGACGGTCACGCCATCTCACCTGCGTCGGCGATGGGCCGTCTGCGCCGTCGCGCCAGTGCCAGGTCCCAAACGACGTACCGCAGGAGGAGTCCGACAAGAATCATGACCGCCCCCAGAATGGTCCACCAGGCGGGCTGCTCCCCTCGTGCCAGAAACGCCCAGAACGGCACCAGAACCGGCTCGATCAGACCAATGGCCACCGCCTCGTGGCTGCTGATCGATCGCAACGCGCGGAGCAGAAGGAGGTAGGGAATCCCCATCTGGAATGCCCCGAAGACGGCGAGCACCGCCAGTTGCGCGGGCGATGGCCAGCGGTTGAGATAGAGGATCCATGGCAGGAGCACCAGTGCCGCCACGGCGTGGTTGAGCGCGACGATCCATCCGGGGTTCTCCGCCCTCACCTGGCGCATCAGAAGGACCACGCCGGCGTACGCAACCCCGGATGCCAGGCCGCAGAAAACGCCGAATTTCGCCTGGCCTTGAACCTCGAAGGCGAGGATCGCGCCCACGCCGAATACGGCGAACACGAGCGGCACCAGGTCGCGGCGGGCGATCGGCTCACGCAGAACAAACACCCCGAGCAGGAAGACCCACCATGGCGCCGTGCTCTGAAGCCAGATGGCGTTCGCCGCGGTAGTCCGCGTCATCGATGTCAGATAGAGGATGTTCATCAATGTGAAGCAGACCGTCAGCGGGACCAGGTATCGGTTCCAGCGAGGCCGCCGGATCGCGGGGACAAGGACGGTTGTCGCGAAAACCGATCGCCAGAAGGCGAGCATCGCTCCCTGCCATCCCGGCGGCCAATCGTCGAACAGCGGCATCTTGGCGAACAGCCCGCTGGAACTCCACATCACCGCCGCGGCCACCATGGCCAGGCGGCCAATGAGCTTGTCGCGAGTAGCCGTTTCCGCAGGAAGACTCGTGCTGGTGGTCAAGGGAGCGTTCCCGGTCGTTCGTTGCCGTTTGCCGCTGTTTCGCTATCTTGGCCGTTCGGTCTGTTGAGCAAGCAGCTTCTTCCAATGGCACGACGCATGGCTTTCCACCTTCCCTTCCGGCGCGCGGACAACCAAAGCGGCGACTCCGGGCGTGGCGTCGGCCAGCGCGAGGCCCTCCTTCGGCCCAAGCACACTCAGGGCCGATGCCAACGCGTCCGCGGTCATGGCATCCGGAGCGATCACGGTAACGCTGCTGTGGTCCGTCAGCCCGATCCCTGTCCGCGGATCGATGATGTGAGAATACCGTCGGCCGTCGATTTCCACAAACTGCCAGGTATCTCCCGAGGTTGCCACCCCGCAGTTCGACAAATTCAAGAACACCGTCGGCCTCTCCTTGGGATCGAGCGAGGCAACGGCGATCCGCCAGCCGGGCGTGCCGGGCGGGGGGTCGCCCAACCCGACATCGCCGCCGGCATCGACTAAGGCGCGGTTGATACCGAGCCTGCGGAGCACGGTGAGCATCTCGTCGATCACGTATCCTTTTGCGATCCCGCCCACGTCCAGACGCATCCCCGGCTTGAGCAGTCCGACGGCGCGCCGTTGCGGATCCAGCCGGATATTCCGGTACCCGACCTGTTGCCGGGCCACCTCAAGCCGGTCTGTCGGCGGAAATTCTGCTTGCCTCCGCGCCCGCCGCCACAGACGGACGGCCGGTCCGACGGTAACGTCAAAAGCCCCACCGGAACGCCCGGAAATTTCTTGCGCCCGGCTGATCACTTTCCATAAATCCTCGCTAACCGGCACAACTTTCCCCTCTCCGGAAGTGGACGAAAGGCGGCGGAGCTCACTGTCCGGGTCGTAATCGCTGAGAATTTTGTTAAGCTCTTTGGCACGAGCGTACGCGGAATTGGCGGCCCGGTTTGCAGTGTCCGCATCGATGCAATAGAATACAAGCTTGACTGGAACCGCCATCTCCGTACGGACATGCTCGAAGCGATCGAGGTCGAGACTGTCAGGCGGAGTTGTCATAAATCCCGCCGAGATTAACCACGCGACGACGATCCTTTCCATCCGGAGAGGCTCCCTGAGAAAGTTGCTTCGACGAATACGCTACGTCGAAGTTGTTTTGTATCGTGATAGGTCTGCTTGAGAGGACTCTAAATGATTAGGGTAACTGACTACGGTCGAAAGTTCCAACCGTCTCTTACGTGGGGTCTGGCTGTGGCCATCGCTCTGGGCGTCGCTGCCCCGGCGGTTGCCGCCGATGCCGAGGAGCTCAAGCCGAGTGAAGAATGGGCCGTCAAGTGGCTTCCCAAGCCCTACCCGGTCGAAAACGCCGATGCGAAGGCCGAAGCCGAGATGAAGCCCTACACCGAGCTGGTTTCCGGCACGGACCTCAAGTTCGACATGGTGCCGATCCCCGGCGGGAAGTTCACGCTGGGCAGCCCCGATACCGAGGAGGGCCGCGGCGAGGACGAGGGTCCGCAGGTCGAAGTCGAGATCGCTCCCTTCTGGATGGCAGCCCACGAGACCACCTGGGACCTGTACGAGGAATGGTCGTTCGAACTGGACATGCAGCGGCGGAAGCTCAAGGGGGAAGAGGCGTCGGACTGGGACAAGATCGCCGACGCGATCGTCCGGCCGACGAAGCCCTATACCGACATGACTTTCGAGATGGGCAAACGGAACAAACCGGCCATCTGCATGACGCAATACGCGGCCCAGTTTTTCTGCAAATGGCTCTGTGCCAAGACCGGCCGCTACTATCGGCTGCCGACGGAAGCCGAATGGGAGTACGCCGCTCGCGCCGGCAGCAAGACCGCCTACTCGTTCGGCGACGACCCGGAGGCGCTCGAGGAATACGGCTGGTACTTCGACAACAGCGATGATTCCTACCAGGAAATCGGTCAGAAGAAGCCGAATGCCTGGGGGCTCTACGATATGCACGGCAACGTGTCGGAATGGGTCCTCGACCAGTATATCCCCGACGCTTACGCGAAGCTGGCGACCAAGGGAAAGCTGGTTTCCAATCCATTCTTCGTTGCCACCACCGAATTCCCGCTGGCGGTTCGCGGTGGCTCCTGGGATGACGATCCGGAGCGGCTTCGCGCTGCCGCTCGCCGCGGGTCGACGAGGGACTGGAAGATGCAGGACCCGCAGATTCCGCAGAGCATCTGGTATCTGACCGACGCCACCTTCCTCGGGTTCCGCGTCATTCGCCCCCTCGAGCTGCCGACCGAGGAGCAGGCGAAGCTTTACGAGCCCGATCCCCAGATCATGAAGGACTACAAGGAAGCCCAGGGCGGCAAGGAGTAGGCCCGTTTCAGGCGATTTTTCGTATCAACCAACAACTGACGGTTTGACATTTGAGACTACCGAGAAGGAGATGCAAAGGATGAGCGACACCCCAAGAGCCTCACGGCGGGACTTCCTAAGAACCTCTTCGACGGCGTTTGCCGGGGCCGCATTGGTCGGCGGGTTGAGCGTCGCCCGCGGCGCGCACGCGGCGGGCAGCGAGCAGATCAAGGTGGCGCTGATCGGCTGCGGCGGACGCGGTAACGGCGCCGTGGTCGATTGCTTGACGGCTGATCCGGCAGTCAAGGTGATCGCCGTGGCCGACGCCTTCGAACAACGGGCACAGACCACCGCTGAGCGACTGCGAAAACACAATGAGTTCGCCAGCCGGGTGGATCTGCCCGCTGAGCGGGTCTTCGTCGGTCTGGACGCCTTCACGAAGGCGATCGCCGCCGGGCCCGACCTGTGCATCCTAACCACCCCGCCCGGCTTCCGGCCGATGCTCTACGCCGCCGCCATTCAGGCTGGCAAGCACGTCTTCATGGAAAAGCCCTGCTGTGTCGACGCGGCCGGATTCCGAAGCGTGATGGAGACTAACAAGCTGGCGGACGAGAAGGGCCTGAGAGTCGGCGTCGGCTTCCAGCGACGCCACACGCCCAGCTACATCGAGACCGTCAAGCGGATTCAGGATGGCGCGATCGGCACGATCACCCTACTGCGGGCGTACTGGAACGGCAGCGGCATTTGGTATCGCAAACGTGAACCGGAAATGACCGAAATGCAGTTCCAGGTCCACAATTGGTACCATTTCAACTGGCTCAGCGGCGATAACATCTGCGAGCAACACATCCACAATCTCGACGTCTGCAACTGGGTCAAGAACGATTACCCGGTCGAGGCCAACGGGATGGGCGGCTGCACGGCCCGCTACCTCGGCGAGAACAAGGGCATGGGGCAGATCTTCGACCATCACTTCGTCGAGTTTACCTACCGCGATGGCACCAAGATGTTCAGCCAGTGCCGCCATATGCAGAACTGCTGGAACAGCGTTAGCGAGGCGGTTCATGGCACCAAGGGCGAGTCCAACCCAGCCGGTTCGATCACCGGCGCCAACGAGTGGAAGTTTGAAGGCGGCCGCGGGAAGAAAGTAAACCCCATGACGCAGGAGCACATTGACCTGATTGCGGCCATCCGCAGTGGCGAAAAGTATAACGAGGGTTACCACGGTGCTACTAGCAGCATGACCGCCGTACTCGGGCGCATGGCCACCTATTCCGGTCAAGTTGTGAATTGGGACGATGCTGTGGCCAAAGGCACCACCGAGTTTCCTGCCGAACTGGCCTGGGACGCAAAGGCGCCGGTTGAACCGGACAAGGACGGGAACTACCCAATTCCCATGCCCGGCATCCACAAGCCGTACTGAGCCGACCCAACGCGATCGCCTCGACTCTTGCGATTCACGACCGGCCGCGGCGGTCCGCTGCGGCCGGTCTTTTTGGTTGAACAGGAAAGCAGCCCGGCTGCTCGGAAGCAGCCGGGCTGCTGATGGTTCCCTGCTTGTGAGAATTCCTACGTCAGCTTCGTCACGCCCGGCATGGCGACCGGGTACGCTCCATCGGGGCCGGGCACGACAGGCGGTGTGGCGTCCCATGAGTACTTCTCCGGGGCGAGTCGCTCCTGCGAGTTCATCGCCTCTTCCCATGTGATCGCCTGGCCTGTGTAGTCGACCATGCGGCCCAGGATGGCCAGCATCGTACTGTAGGCCATGTATTGGCCGTTGTTGATCGGCTTGCCGGAGCGGATCGCGCCGAACAGAGCTTCGTGTTCCAGCACGTACATGTTGCCGCCCTCGCCCTCGAACCGCCAAGGGTTCGCCCCTTCGATCCGGTGCTTCAGGACGTTGCAGCGGCCCTTGGTGCCGGTGATCACGTCGGATACGTCGCGGTAGCAGCCGTCCTGCTGGCGGCAAAAGGCGTAGCAGGTGACGCCGTTGGGCCACTCGTAGGCCACGGCGTGGTGGTCGTAGATATTGCCGTACTTATGGTCGGTGCGAACCTGCCGGCCGCCGAGGCCCCAGGCGCGCTCGGGCGGCTGGTCGCCCATGACCCAAAGCGCCTTATCCAGACTGTGGACGTGCTGCTCGGTGTTGAAATCGCCGGAAAGCCACGTGAAGTAGTACCAGTTGCGGAGCTGGTACTTCATCTCGGTATCGTCCTCTTCACGTCCCCGGTGCCAAAGGAAGCCGGTCAGGTAGGTCTCCTGGATCGTTTGGATGTCGCCGATGGCTCCGTCGAGCAGCTTCTGCATCGTCTCTTTCACGCCGTGGTGGTAGCGCCAGCAGAGGCCCGAGACGATATTCAGGTTTTTTTTCTTCGCCTCTTCCGAGGTCTCCAGGATTGAACGAATCCCCGGCGCATCGACCGCGACGGGCTTTTCGCAGAAGACGTGCTTGTTAGCGTCGATGGCGGCCTTCAGGTGCATGGGCCGAAAGTGGGGCGTTTCGGCAAGGAGAACGACGTCGACGCTGTCGATCACCTTCTGATACCCGTCGAAGCCGTCGAAGCAGGTTTCCGGCGTGACCGTGACCTGATCGCCAAAGCTTTTTTTGAGCGCTTCGACGGCCGTGTCCATCTGCTTCGGGAAGGGGTCGGCCAAGGCTACCAGTTGTGTGTTCTTGTCGGCGGTCAGAGCGTTGGCGGCCGCCCCGCGGCCGCGGCCGCCACAGCCGACCAGACCGACCTTGAGCAGGTCGCTGCCGGCGGCGTGGGCAGCGCGGCCCACACTGAGGGGCCCGGTTATGGCGGCCCCCATCACGGCGCCGGAAGTCTTCAGAAAGCTACGGCGAGACGGCCGACCAAGCGAGTTCGACTTTGGCATGCATTACTCCTTCGTTGGATTGTCGGTGGGAAATCTCAGGGGAGGAAAACCGGCGGAACTTGCCTTCTGATCATAATCGACCGGAGATCGGGGAACAAGCCGGGCGAGTCGACCCAGATGCCCTACCAAAACCGGGACTGGCTCCGAGATTTCGGTCATTCCGTCGTTCGGTTCTTCGTGTTTGGTCTAAATCGGTGCTTGGGATTTCGGATTTTCGTTTTCTACCTCACTTGACTCATATACCGCAGGAATTCGGTGTCCAGCCGCTGAAGGTCTTCCCCGAAAGCCGCCTTCAACTCCCGGATCCGTTTCTCGGGCTCATCCCACACCAGTGGCTTCTTCTGCGAGAGCATCTTGAGATACTCGACATATTGACGGGGATACTGCCGGATCAGGAAGTACGTCAGCGCCCAGGCCTCGGCGTAGGCATCCAGCGTCTGGTCTGTGTTGCGCAATCGCTCGTCATCGCGGATCAGCGTCAGGAGGGAATCGGGGGGCCGGCGCGAGAGATAGCTCCGGAACTGGGTCAGCCGCGACTGGTTCACCCCTCCCAGCCGCCAGCCGCGCGAGCTTTTCAAATCGGGCGTTTCGAAGTAGACGGCAATTCCTTCGCTGAACCACAACGGACAGTCGCTGTAGCGCGCGTGCAGCCCGCAGTTGAACGCAATCTGGTGCGTTGCTTCGTGCACGACGGTGGCCACAATGCGCTCCGCGGACGGCTGGGCGAGAATCCGGTTGATCTGCGCCGCGGAACTGCGGCTTGCGGCGCGCGTCGCCGCTTCCACGCCCGTCAGGTCGTACATGGCCATCCGGTTGCTTGCCAGGCTGAAGTACCCGATGATCGAGCTCGAATTGTCCCCAATCTCCGGTCGGGCATAGTCGGCATAGCTTCGCCGATCGGCAAAGACCAGGGCCACGAGCGGAAACTCCGGTTCCGACAGCTCGAATCCGTTGCGGGTCCAGTAATTCGTGAACGCCATGTAGAGCCGCTCGAAGAGCGAGCCGCACCAGCGCGCGAACGCCCGCGACGTGTTGTGCACGATCAAGTAGTGGTTCGTCGAATGCAACTCGAAGCCGCTGGGCAAATCCGCCAACAGTCTGGCGCCGAGCGCTTCGGCCGACAGCGGCTCGAACGGGGTCGCGTCGCTCGTCTTCGAGAGGAGCTCCTCGGGCGTAACGGCCCAGAGGACGCCGTCGCGGGCCGCCAGCAGCACACCGCCGTCCTGCGCCGTCACCAGAAGTCGGCCTTCGACTTGGATTTCCCTGTCGTCACGCCGCAGCGTAATGCGATCCAGTGCGGACGACGAGTCAGGTCCGAAGCATGCCAATGCTCCAAGGAGCAGGCCGACAATCGCGAGTGTTCCGCTGCGCACGCACATTCTCCGAAAGATGCTGCCGCCAAGTCCGGCTCTTAGAGCCTATCCCAAAACCGTCGGGAACCGGCTCATTTTGCGGAGTCTTCGGAGCAAAATGTGCCTGTCCCCTCCTCCGAGGTTTTGGGATAGGTTCTTACTCTCTATTATAGTCGACACCTGCCGCAATTCGCCCGATCGGCATCGGAGCGTCGGAGGCGGTCGCCGCGGTTCTCCAACGGCTGCCGATTACGAGGATCAGTGCGGCAATTCCCGCGAAAATCGCCGTCATCGCCAGGCAGATCCCGGCCACCTGATCTTCGACACCGTAGTGCAGCAGGCCGAAAATGCGGATCGAGAGGGTCGTCACGCCCGGCGGGACGACAAGAATGCTGGCGGCCAACTCGCCCAAAGCAACGGCCATCGCCACCAACCAGGCCAGCGCAAGGGCATCAAGGCGGCAGGGCAAGGCGATCTGGCCGAGGCGTCTCGCCGGTCCCGCTCCATCCACCGCCGCAGCGTCGAGCATTTCGTCGGAAACACTGCGCAGCGCGTGCCACAGGATCAGTGCGGCGGGGGGAAAACTGCGGACGACCAGCGATAACCAGGGGGCGAGAATCGACCGGTCGTAGAGATGGACCAACATCGGAATCTCGGGACGGTTGAGCAGCGCGATCACTGCAAGCCCGACCAACGGTCCCGGCAATGCCAGGGCCACGGCCGCCGTCACCACGGTTGCGGCGGCCGCAGGGCCGCCGCGGCGAGACCACCATGCGGCAACGATCGCCAGTGCGACGGCCGCCGTCGATGCCAACGTGCTCAGCGCGATGGACCAGCCGAATTCCCGTGCGTTGCCGATTGGGCTGGTGGCCACGATGGTCAGGAACTTCCACGGCGACCAATTTCGCACGAGTTCGTGATCCGACATGCCTACCACGACTCCAGCCTTGTGGGCCAGATTCCCCAGCGGCACCCCTGCAAGAACCGCCAGCACGAGTGCCGTGACCAGGGTTGCAGGAGTTCGCCATTTCCCGAGCCGGAATACCCATCGCGGCCGAACCGGGATCGGCCGATCGCCCGGAGCCACCCGAGCGACCGCCGCAATCGCCGCCGCCACCAGCACGACACTCAGCAGCACACCGGGCAGCACACCGACCATTGCCTCACGCGGGTCCTCGCCGATGGCCATCCGCGTGTACACCTCTTCGGCATAGGTTCGAACGCCGAACAGATCGGTCACGGTCATCTCGCCCGCCGTCATGATCACCACCCAGGCGGCCGCGACTCCGATCGCCGGAAGTGCCGAGCGCAATGTGACGTGCAAGGCGACCTGCGCCGGCGTTGCATCGAGGATCGCCTGCTCTTCCAGTTCCGGTTCAACCAGGCAGAACCCGGTCCCGGTGATGAGCGCCACCCATGGCAGCGCCGCCGCCGCGTGGATCCAGATCGCACCCGTCCAGCCATCGAGCAAGACCGGCAGTCCTAAGACCAGCGTTGCCCAGCCTTGCAGGCCGAATCCGGCCTGCCACGCCGCCGCGTGCAGGTACAGCGGAATGAACAGCAAAATCCCGAGCACCACCCTCGCCGCTCGTCTTCCGGGCAAATCCGTTCGGACCAGCAGCCATCCCAAGAGCGACCCGACAGGGAGACTGATAGCGCAAGTCGCCCCGGCGAGGATGGCGGTATTCAGGAGCAGCGGCCAGGGTTTCGAGGACACGCCTTGTTGCACCCCTTCCCAAACGCGTCATACATTCGTCTCCCGGTCCTGAGCATAGCGAATGTCGGATTCGCAGGACAGCGCTGTGCCGGGCCGACACGTGCTCGAAAAACGAACGCGGCATAAGCCTGTTTGCTCATGGCGATTTCTTTGCAGGCTGCCCGCTGGCCCCGCCGGATTGACGCCCAAAATGATACCGTATATGATACCACAATGCTCCGTCCTCAGATCGTTATCGACACAAACGTTTTCATCGCCGCTCTGCGATCCCAACGTGGGGCGGCGCACCGCCTGCTCCTCCTGGCCGGCACAGGCAAGTTCGAGTTGAATTTGTCAGTCCCCTTAGTGCTCGAGTACGAGGAGATCGCCAAACGGCAGGCAAAGGAAATTGGGCTGAGGTGGCAGGTGATCGAAGATATTGTTGGTTACCTGTGTTCCGTGGCGGTTCGTCATAAGATCCATTACCTGTGGCGTCCGTTTCTACCGGATCCCAAGGACGATATGGTTCTCGAACTTGCCGTGGCGGGGCAGTGCGATTACGTCGTAACCTACAATGAAAGAGACTTTCGGGGAGCGGATCAGTTCGGCGTAAAGGTGGTCACACCGCAAGCCTTCTTGAAAGAAATCGGAGAGTTGCCATGAGCACGCTGAGCCTGCGACTGCCGGAATCGTTGCACGAGTTGGCCCGCGAACTAGCGAAGCAAGAGGATATCTCGGTAAACCAACTGATCACGCTCGCGCTGGCGGAGAAGATCTCTGCGCTGAAGACCGAGGAGTTTTTCGAGGAGCGGGCGAAGCGAGGTAGCCGCGCTCGTTTTGAGCGGGCGATGGCCAAGGTCGCGAAGGTTGAACCGCCTTCCGAGGACAGGTTGCCGGGTAAATAGTCCGCAGAATTTTAGAACCGGCCATCGGTTCAGGGCATTTGCCGCCGGTGATTCTGGGGGTGCGTCAATGAATTGCGGCGTGGCCTGATTACGGACCGGCAAGTTTCCTGCGATGGAAACCGAGCGTGCTGCGTCCCGCCCTATTGCGTCGACTCTTGCCGCGAGCGCTCACCGACCACTCATTGGCAATCGTCCGCGAAGGCTCCATAATAACTAGATTACCCCTTGTCTGCGCGGAGGAACCGATTGCTATGCGAGAAAAGTTCAAATATCAGGGAGTCACTTTCGACGACGTTTTGCTCGAGCCCCGCCATAGCAGCGTCGTTCCACCGGAAGTGGAGGTCAATACCCGCCTGACGAAGCGAATCGGACTGAATATCCCGATCCTGAGCTCGCCGATGGACACCGTTACGGAGAGCGCGATGGCGATTGCCCTGGCTCAAGAGGGGGGTATCGGTATCATTCATAAGAATATGTCGATTCAGCGCCAGACCGATGAGGTCGAGAAGGTCAAGCGGAGCGCCAACGGGATCATCGTCAATCCGGCAACCCTCCACGGAGATGCTACGGTCGAGCAAGCCCGCGAGATCATGGACAAGTACAAGGTTTCGGGGGTACCGATTACGGCAGCGGATGGCCATCTGGAGGGGATCATCACTCGTCGCGATCTTCGCTTTCTTGAGGACCGGACCTTGCGGGTTTCGCAGGTTATGACCCGTGCGAACCTTGTGACGGCCACGGGGACCGTGACGCTTGAAGAAGCTGAAAAGATTTTGATGGAAAAAAAAGTGGAGAAGCTTCTTCTGGTTGACGAAAACTTCAGACTGACAGGTCTGATCACGATCAAGGACATCGATATGATGCGGAGCTTCCCGCAGGCCTGTAAAGACAGGATGGGGAGGCTACGGGCGGGAGCGGCAGTCGGTGTCCACGATTACGAGCGGATCGAGAAGCTCATCGAGAAGGGGGTGGATGTCCTCGTTGTTGACAGTGCCCACGGCCACTCGGCCAACGTGATCGAAACGGTCAAGGGGATCAAGCGGCAGTGGGATATCGACGTGGTCGCGGGAAATGTCGCGACGGCCGAGGGGTGCCGCGACCTGATTGCGGCCGGCGCGGATGCAGTGAAGGTTGGAATCGGGCCCGGTTCGATTTGCACGACTCGCGTGGTATCGGGCGTGGGAGTCCCCCAGATCACCGCGATTTACAGCGCGGCCCAAGCTGCCCGGGACAGCGACACGCCGATCATCGCCGACGGAGGGATTCGTTATTCGGGAGACATTACCAAGGCGATCGCCGCGGGCGCCCATGTGGTCATGATTGGCGGTCTTTTCGCCGGACTCGAAGAAAGTCCCGGCACACGGATTCTTTATCAGGGGAGGCAATTCAAGGTCTACCGGGGAATGGGTTCCCTGGGGGCCATGGTGCAAGGATCGAGTGAACGGTACCGGCAGAGCGCGGGCGGTAAGCCTGACAAGCTTGTCCCCGAGGGAGTCGAAGGCCGGGTGCCGTTCAAGGGGCCGTTAGGGTCGTTTGTTTACCAGCTCGTGGGGGGCCTCCGAGCCGGAATGGGCTATTGTGGAACGAGAACCATCGAAGAACTGCGAACGGACTCGCAATTCATTCAGGTGTCGGCAGCCAGTGTTCGGGAGAGCCATCCTCATGACATCAGCATTACGCAGGAAGCACCAAACTACAGCACGGAGTATTTCGGCGACGAACGCTGACCGGCTCCGGTGTCTGATCTGCGCGTTGTCGCTCGCGCTTTTGACAACGAGCACCTTGCCGGCCACGGCACTGGCTGCTTCGGACCCGGCCGTCAAGACGGCCGATTACCTTTCCTCCGACGACGACTCCGCCGTAATCGCCGTCAGCTACACGACCGGCAGCGCAGGTCACAAACTCAAGTGGCTGCCGTACCGGCCTTCGAAGCAAACGGTACTCAAGCCCGCCGACGAGACGGCGACCGGCGCAGTCCGGGCCGCCGCGGCGGTTGAACCGAGCACCGGGCCGCTCCTCCCGGTCCAGACGGGTCAGCCAGGCACTGGAACCGTCCTCGCCGATCCTTTTGGCGATGCCCAGCCGCAGTCGGCGGGTCCGCCCCGGCCGCTGAACGATGGCCTGCTGAACGATGGCCTGCTGGACAAGTCGCGTCCGCAGCCGATGCCGGTCCCGATCCATTCGATCGTGAACCAGCCTGCTAAAGAAGCTCCCCTTGAGATCCCGTCCCTGGAGGACGAACTTGCCGCCGCGCCGTTCGTCGATACCGGCGAATGTCCGACGCCGGAGAGCCTCAAGCGGATCAACGAGATCGACTACAAAATCGCGCCGGAGCAGGGCGAATTTCCGACGGAGTGCACCCTTGGCGACGCGACGTTCCGTCCTCGCGCGTGGAGTCCGCTGACGTTTTCCTGGACGGCCTCCGCGCTCTGCCACAAGCCGCTGTACTTCGAAGAGGTGCATCTGGAACGATACGGCCACAGCACGGGACCGTACCTGCAGCCGTTCATTTCTGCGGGTCACTTCTTCCTTGCGGTTCCGGCACTGCCTTACATGATGGGAGTTTGCCCGCCCAAGGAATGCGTTTACACGCTCGGCTACTATCGACCCGGCAACTGCGCGCCGTACATGCTTGACGGCATCCCGCTTAGTGTGCGCGGCGGACTGATCCAAGCCGGCGTATGGACGGGAATGGCGTTCCTGATTCCGTAAGCGCGCCCGACAGAAGACCTTTGCGAACCGGCAGGGCGACTCACCATCCGGTAGACGGCCGCCCTGTCGCGTTTCTTGATCGATCATGACCAGCGGTCCATGCACCCCTGGCCGCAGCAGTTTGCGGCATTGCACGAGCAGGCTTCCTCAGCAGGACAACGCGTGCACGGCCCCCGGCTTAGTGTGCCCGACGGAACGCTGAGAAGTTTCGTCCAGTTTTCCCGACGCAGGCGAGACGAGACCGGATTCTCGTCCGCGCGGCTGAGCCATTCGAAATGGTGATCGCAGTCGCGGCAGAATGTATTCGTAGATCGGCATGGGTAAAATTCTCCAGACGGTTAAAAGGCCCTGGTCAAACAGGCGCTGGCTCCGAGCCAAGTATTCGCAGAACATGGAGAATCAGCGAGCATCTTCGCAGGTGCCTGTGCCGCGACCTGATGAGCTCAAAACCCATTATTCGCAGATACTCTGCCAGACCGGAAAAGTTCTGCTGATTCCCTGTCCACCCACTTCCGAGGAGCCTGCCCGTGGTAGGCGCTCACTCACCCGTGCTCAGTCCCGCCGTGTCGATATGCTGGCCGTCGAGCAATACGGCATGGCGAGCCTGATTTTGATGGAGAATGCCGGCCCGGGGCATCACGCCGACACATGGAGCGGATCGGCGTCGACAGGCCAGTTGTGATTGCTGTGGGAAGGGCAACAACGCCGGCGACGGATTCGTCCTGGCGAGGCACCTGGACCTCAGAGGCTATGGCGTTCAGGTCCTGGTAATCGGACGCGGCGAGCAGTTGCGGGGCGACGCCGCCGCCAATTTCCAGATCCTCCGCAAGAGCGGCGTTGCGATTGAAGAAATTCCCGACGTGGAAGCGTCCCAACGGCTTCCGGGATTTCTCTCGGGGGCGGCGTGGCTCGTGGATTCGCTCTTGGGCACGGGAGTCCAAGGCGAGCCACGCCCGCCGCTGGATACGGTGGTCGAACAACTCAATGCTTCGCCGGCGGCGAAGCTGGCTGTCGACGTGCCCGCGGGCTTGGGCTGTGATACCGGGCTCATCTCGGCACACGATCCGTGCCGCTTGCACTTGTACGTTCGTGGCGGCCAAGCCGGGACTCCTCAAGCCGGAAGCCGAGCCGTACGTCGGGCAGCTTCACGTTTGCGATATCGGGATACCGCGAGGATTCGCGAACAGATGCTAGCGGAAGGGAGTTAGCGGCCGGCTGCTCGGAAGCAGCCGGGCTGCTGCCGTTGCAGCTCTTCCGGCCGTCCAAGTGCCTCGGAGTGCCCGTTCGATCGCAACGATTCGCTCTTCAAGCCACGCGAGCGTCGTTCCAGGAGCTTCGATCCGCGACTCCTCCATCGGCGGCGCTTGGGCGGTCTGCGGCGTTGGGGCATTCTGGTCCGGGCGAGGCTGCGTTCGGCGACCAGGCCGAAACTCGGATTGTCTTGGGCTGGTGCCTGCAGAGAATTTCGAACTCGAGAATGCCCTCCGGAGGGACGTGCTGGACGATGGATGCCATCTCAGCAAGTTGCCGAATCTTGACGCCTCCGAGCCCGGTGATCAGATCGTTCGGCCGCAGGCCCGCCCGCTCGGCGGGGCCACCGAGGCTACTTGGGATCCGCACCCCTCGCCCTTGCTCCTCGCGGTCGTCGGCGACCAGGCCGAGGTAATCGGCCTGGTCCGTCGACGCTCCGGCGACGATCGGACGGCCCACGGTCTTTTGCCGGAGGTGCCGGTTCCGCCGGGCCCAATTGTTGCCGGATTCTTTGCTCCAGCTCCTTCAATGCCGCTTGGGCAAGAACCGGGGTAACGATGCCGGCGGAAAGGGCAAGACCAAGAACGGCCGTAAAAGCGCGCTGCATTTTGGACCTCAACGGATCGGGGGGGCCAAAGAGAAAAGACCTTCTACGGCAAAGCCTTTATGCATTGTAGCCGAACCCGCTCCTTGGCAGCACAAGGGTTGGAGGAACCGCCACGGTCAGTACGTCATGAGAGGCAACCGCTGCGATTCGGCAATTCAAACAGCTCCTGTCGACCAGATCGAGCCTGTGCTCCGGCTCGCGCTTCAGTCGCTTCCGGCCGACCAGCGCGAGGACCAACTCCGGGAAATCGCCTTCGAGCTTCGCTCCGGGTGGGATCGTCGACACGCTCGAGCCCGCCGTGGCCAGGCGCCGCGTGAGGGCGTTATGGTCAGCCGGGCCGCACGGCGGTCGTCTGGCTCCCCGGCGATGGTCACGGTGAGCGGCAGCACGGCCGACTTCGTCACTCGCTGCGGTTCTCGATCGCCTTGGCATGTCGTCACGGGTGCGGATTGCTCCGGGTGGCAATTCGAGCATGTCGGTCAGTCCGACGACGCCTTGCTCCACGTCTGCATGGCTTCCAGCGGCTGGCTAATCTGCTGTACTTGGTAAGCCTGGAAATCGAATTCCCCCGCCAGCGCCCACGGGCCCACTCGAATTCCTCCCGTACTCGGAGCGGGAGCACAACCGGTTCGCTCAAATTGTCGACGCCACCTACGAACAGACCCGCGACTGCGAGGGACTAGACGGCATCCGATCGATCGATGACGTTTTGGCCGGCTACCGCGGTTGCCAGGCGTTCGACCCGACTCGCTGGCTCATCGTGCGCAGCGAGAGACGGGACGTCGGTTGCTTGATTCTTGCGGACTATCCCAAGCAGGGGAACATGGAACTGGTCTACATGGGATTGGTGCCATCCGCTCGCGGGAGCGGCTGGGGAAAACAGATTGTCCACCACGCTCAGTGGCGCGCGCGACAGGCTGCAAGGCCGCGGCTGGTCCTGGCGGTCGACGCAGCGAATGAGCCCGCGCTTCAAGTGTATGCTGCGTGCGGATTTCAGGCGTGGGAACGCAGGACGGTGTATCTAAAAATTTTTCGGGATCTGCGTGCCGATTGAACAGAGGCGACCCGTGGGCGTCCGAAATTCACTGCCGTCGCCCGACGCTTGTCTCGATCAGATCGGAAGTTGCTGCGACGCGAGGTTCCGTGCCGGGGCGGAGCGGCGCCGCTGAGCCAAACAGGTTTTCCCCTGCCCCGCCAGTTTCCGGATCGGCATGGCGCATCGTCACCACTGGGCGGAGTTCCGCGGTTTTTCCGCAGATTCGGCCATGCCATTGCGGCGAAATTTTTTTTGGTCTCCGCAGGCGTGCCGGTCGTTTGACAGCAGAGCTAGCATGGCTAAAATCAGGGCTCATCGGGTGACACACAACGCTAACCTAGACGGCCAACGCCGTCGAAGAACTGCGTCCCGTTCTCTGCGGCGGGCTCCGGAGTCGGCCGGGCTCGTCTGATCGACACCACGAAGGTGCATCTTTCTGCGGAGAAGGTGCGCGCCGGGGAAAGCAGGAAGTGGCCAAGGACGATATGGAGATCGTGTCAGCTTTGCGAATGGCGCTGGCTGACAGGGTCGGAAAAAAGCGGTTCGAGCTGTGGTTCGGCACAAGCACCCGGCTCGCGTTGACCAACGGCACGCTGACGATCGGCGTGCCCAACCGGTTCTTCCAGGACTGGTTGCGAAACAAATTCCGCGAGCATATCGAGCACGCCTGCCTGGCAACGTTGGGCGAGCGCATGCCGCTGGAATTCCACATCGACGCCACGTTGCCGCCTCCCCAATCGGCAGAGCCGGTTCCTGCGGCGCCGTTGGCCGAGGCTATGCCGCACGTGCACACGGCGCAAACCTCGCAGTCGGCGGACTCGCAGGCTGAACCGCGCAACAAAATGCCGCGGCGACCGTTCGCTTCTCTCGACACGTTCGTCACGGGGCGATCGAACCGACTCGCGCGCACAACGGCGCAGCACGTGGTCGAGCGACCCGGCGAGTTGTCGCCGCTGTTTCTCTACGGCCCGACGGGGGTTGGAAAGACGCACCTGCTCCAGGGGATCTGGACGGCCGCCAAGAAGTCGCTGCGAGGGGCCGCCGTGATCTACCTGACCGCCGAGCAGTTCACCTCGACCTTTCTCGAGGCTTTGCGGGGGAGCGGGCTGCCGAGCTTTCGCCGCAGATACCGGAACGTCGATTTGTTGATCGTCGACGATATTCAGTTCCTGGGCGGCAAGCACTACACGCAAGTCGAGTTGCTTTACACGATGGATGCCATGCTCCGCGAAGGGCGGCAAGTTGTCTTCTCGGCGGACCGCCCGCCGGCCGAACTCTCGGAACTTGGCCCGGAGTTTACGACCCGCCTGCAGGGAGGCATGATCTGCCGCATCGAACCGCCGGACTACGAGACCAGACTGGGGATTGCCTCGCAGTTGGCCGATCGCATGGAATTCAAGGTCCCGCCTGAAGTTCTTCAGTTCATCGCCGCCAGAATGACCAACCATGCCCGCGAACTATCCGGAGCGCTGTGCCGGCTGCAGGCAACCAGCCGGGCCTTGTGCCAGCCGGTTACGCTAACGATGGCCGAGGAGGCGCTCGGCGAACTGATTCGCAGCAGCACCCGTCCGGTGCGTCTTCCGGACGTCGAAAAGGCGGTCTGCTCCGCGTTCGGCCTGGAGCGGACGACGCTGCAATCGAAGCGAAAATCGAAACGAGTAAGCCACCCACGGATGCTTGCCATGTGGCTTGCGCGCAAGTACACGCGGAGCGCGCTGTCGGAAATCGGTGAATACTTCGGCCGGCGCAGCCATAGCACCGTCATCTCGGCGCAACACCGCGTCGAGAGCTGGCTTTCCGAGGGCACGGCGGTCGAAATCGCCGATCACACCTGGAACGTCGACGACGCGATCCGCCAGGTCGAGCGATATCTCCAGGCCGGATGACGTCTCGCTTTCAGATCGTCTACCACCTCTGCCGATCCAGTTGAACCTCCCGGTTCAGTAGTTGGCCGTTCCGCCAATTGTGAACCAAGAGACTCACCCGCCCGGTGCGCCCGGCGCGGCGCTGCAACTCTTCGCCAAGCGGGTACGGCCTGCCGTTGACGTACCCGATCTGGTAGCCATCGATGGTGACGATCGTATCGCCGCGTTCCAGCCCGGCTTGCTGTGCCGGGGTGCCAGGAATGACCCGGGTGACGCGAACGCCCGTATCGGTGTTCGCCGCAAAAACCCCTAACTTCCATTGGGGGCGCCACTCGGGCGGCACCAGACGCGCGCCCGGCTGACCCGGCAAGGCCAACGGTGCCTTCGGCATACCCTCTTCCGTTCCCTCCTGATCGTCTCGTTCGCGCGGTCGGCTGCGTAAGTTCGGCGGTGCAAAGTCGCGGCGTCCGTCCGGTTCCGATCGGCGACGGAGACTGTCCCGATCTCGATCGCCGCGATCTCGATCCGCTTCCACCTCCCCGGTGTCATCGCGGTCGCGGTCACGATCACGACTGCCTTGGGCCGACACGGGGGATGGCATGAACAATGCCAAGATCACTACAACCATACTGTTGAGGCCGATTCGCGTCATCGTTATCTCTCCTTTGGGGTTCGCTTCCTCGCCACCGGCTCGCAGCGCCGACCACACAGACGGGCATGCTGCCGGGTGGGCCGCGCAACACTGGACACCGTCTACGGGGCGGCCGGGGACTGGTCCATTTTTCGGCCAATTGGAGTATTTTGGCGTCAAAGACGTTGGCCGAAAACATGGACCTGTCCCCCTCTCTTTCGCGCCGAAAGAATCATACGGTTCCGCGGGGCCAAGTACACCCCTGACGCGATCTTGGGATAGGCTCTTAACTGAAAGGCCTTAACAAAACGGGGACTGGCTCCGAGCCAAGCATAGGAAAACATGCAGAATAGGCGTCCTGGCGAGGTGCCTGTCCTTTGTTTTCTTAGGGCCACTTAATCCTTCAGGCCATAGATCGTGATCGATTCGATCCGCATCTCGCCTTCGCTGGAAAATGGGTCGAGACGAAGCTTGCCGAGTGGCTTCCCGCCGCCAATTCGAAACAGGTACTGCTGGGTCGCATCGGTGGGATTCAGCGGCCGGGAGTTTGCCGCTCGTTCGCTGAAACCTCCTTCCGGCGGCGCCCAGAAGAACTGGGCGCTGGCCCCTTGCGTCGGCCTGGCTTTCAGCACGACCGCCAGCGCACCGCCCAGAGGCTCAGACAGTTCCGTCACCATCCAAGGATCCGGACCGGTGGCGACGAGATACACGTCTTCGCCGCGCGGATCGATTCTCAGATTGTGCAGGTCGGACCATCGAGCCACGTCGTCGGCGCGGTGAAAATCCCAGTGGGCCACGCGGACCGCGTCTTCCAGGTCGATGCTCTCCGGGTTCGTGGAGTGATCGGCCGGCTCGGAAGTCGCCAAAGCGGTTTCTGCCGTTGCGATTCCACCGGTCGACTGAAACATGTAACGGCCGGAAGCAACCTCCAGCACTGCCCGGCCGTTCTCGACGCGGAGAAGCCGGACACCCTCGACCTCCTTCAGCGGCTTGCCGCCTTCGGTGACGTTTGCCGCATCGGCGGCAGGCAGATACACCGTTGCCGTCGTGTTCGTGGGGATCATTGCACGGAGCGTAAAGCGATCGCCTTCCACCCGCCACTCGGACTCAATCCGGCCGCGGATCGAATCATAAGAGGCCTTTACCCAGTCGATTGGCTTATGCTCGGCGTTGCTTCCCGGGCGTGGCGGCGTGGGCCGCAGCACGATCCTGGCATAGCCGGGCCCGTCCGATCCGATTCCTGCCAGGGTCTGGAACATCCACTCGCAAACCGCCCCGAACGAGTAGTGCGCGAACGAGTTCATCGCCGCGTTGTGCCGTCCGAAGCCGTCTTCCTTGGTGTAGCTGTCCCACCGCTCCCAGATCGTCGTTGCGCCCTGCTGGATCTCGTATCCCCACGAGGGAAATTCGCGGCTTTGCAGGAGAAACACCGCCAGGTCGTTCTGGCCGACCGACGACAGCACCGGCAGCAGCGGGCGGGTCCCCAAGAAGCCGGTCGCCATGCGATTGCCGTTCTCGGCAACCATGTCCGCCAGTTTCCGTCCCGTCGCAGGACGGAGCCGCTCCGGGATGAGATCGGCAAATAGGGCCAGCGCGTAGGCCGTCTGCGTGTTCACCGTCAGGCTGCCGTCCTCGCGGACATATTTCTTGTTCAGCGCCTCGCGGATACGATCGAACTGTTCTTGATACGCTTGGGCCTCCTGCTCACGATCGATGGCAGCGGCCATCTCGGCCATCATCCGCGACGAGATCGCGAAGTAGATGGTATCGATATACTCCAGCGGCGTCTTCGCGCCCTGCGCCAGCCAGTCGCCCCAGTTGTTGCCGTGGGCGACGCCAAGGCCGTCGCGGCTGGCGGATTTCCGCCACGCCAGGAACCGTTTCATCGGTTCCCAGCATCGCTCGATCACGCGAGTGTCGCCATAGGCCTGCCAGATCGTCCAGGGGCAGATCACGCCGGCGTCGGCCCAAGCGGTGCCGAAATCCCAGCCGTGCTGGAAGGGAAAGGGGGCATATCCTGGAAATGCCCCGCTGGGCCGCTGCGACTCCATCAGCTCGCGGAGCCACTTCGTGTAGAAGGCCGCCACGTCGGCATTGTAGGCCGCTGTGCCGATGTAAACCTGCGCATCGCCGGTCCAGCCCATGCGTTCGTCGCGCTGGGGGCAATCGGTCGGCAAATCCAGGAAATTCGCCCGCTGGGTCCAGACGACATTCTTGAACAACCGGTTGACCATCGGGTCCGAGCATTCGAACGAGCTGGTCAGAGGCGTGTCGGAGTTGAGCACCAAGCCGGTGATGGTGTCGAGGTTCGGCAGCCCCGGCAGATTCGACACCTCCACGTATTGAAAGCCGTGAAAGGTGAAACGCGGCGTGTAGACCTCGCCTTCCGGATCGCCGTTGCATACATAGTGGTCGATCGCTCGTGCCTTGCGAAGATTCTCGGTCATCAACCGGCCGTCCGGGTGCAGCATCTCGCCGTGGCGGAGCCTGATCTGGTGGCCGGCCGGTCCCTTCACTTTCAGCCGCACGACGCCCGCGAAATTCTGCCCCAGATTGAAGATCGCCTTGCCGGGCTCGGGCTGGGTGATTTCGATCGGGCGAATCTCTTCGGTCACGCGGACCGGCAATCCGGGAAACGCTTCCAAGCGGGGCCGCTTGAATCCCAGGTCGATCCTTCGCCCTTCGATACCGGGTCCCTTGCCGGCCTCTGCCGGATTCCGAGCTTCGTAAAACGTGGCGGTTGGATTGCCGTTTTCTTCCGCGAGGATTGCCGTCTGCCAGTGGCGATCGTCGAAGCCGGGCTTCGACCAGCTCGGGGTCTGAAGTCGCGCGTCGTAGAACTCGCCCATCAAGAGATCGGCTTCCCGGATCGGGCCTTCGCCGGTCACTTTCCAGGTCCGATCCGTGCCGACGATCTCGACGGAGCCGTCCTGGTACTCGATCTCCAGTTGCGCCATGAGCGACGGTGTCTTGCCGTAGGTGTAGCGGCCGATCCGCTCGGTGCCCATCCCGGTCAGCAGGCCGAACCCGACATAGCCGCTGTACCAGCCGTCCGCGACCCAGGCGCCGATCGCGTTGCCGCCCGATTGAACCAAGGGCGTCACATCGTACGTCTGGTAATAGGCTCGCTGATGATAGTCGGTCCAACCCGGGGCAAACCACCCGTCGCTGACGCGCTGCCCGTTCAGAGCGAGTTCGTAGATTCCCAGCGCCGTCGCATAGAGCGTGGCGCGGCGGACGGGCTTGGACGCTTGAAACTCCTTGCGGTACTGACGGGCCGGCGGGAGATAGAGCGATTTTGGATCCTTGTGCACGGGCGCCGTGTCTTGGAAGCTGACATAACGAGCCTGCCAGTCGTTGGGGTCGAGAAGCCCCATCGTCCACATCGCGGGCGCCGACCAGTCCGACGGCCGGCCGTCGCGATCCCAGACACGGACCTTCCAATGGCATACCTGACGCGACGGGAGCGTGGAACCCTGGTACGCGATATTCACGGTTTCCCGGCCGGCGACTTTTCCACTGTCCCAGAGATCGGCCCGGTCCTTCTGCAATTGCTCGCGGCTACCGGCCACAAGGATCTGGTAGGCGGTCTGGCTCTGACCGCGATGGTCGGACGTCACGATCCAGCTCAACCGCGGCACCGTCTCGTCGATTCCTAGCGGATTCACGCGGTATTCACAGCGTAGCTCGGCGGGCGTAATCGCCGCTTGCGCGGCCGCGGCCCCGGCGACGCTGACGATCAACAGGGTTGCTCCCAGCAGGCTCTTCATGAGATTTCTCCGTGAATGGGCTGTACTTCGTCGGCAGTCCTTTCATCTTGCCACAACTCGCCGCGAAAAATTACCCCCATATCGGTGCCGCGGGCTCCCTGTGTGAGAAGACTGCTGCTCGAAGACGCGTCCGATCGGCAGCACGGCATCTTTGGCCGGGGTGTTCTATCCGCAGCCCCTTCGCAAATCTGGACTTAGGCTGCCACGCGGCGCGGTCGACAGCCTTGCTTTCACGGCCTCGACTGCATTAAAATCAGGCTATTTGCCCCCGAAGGAACAGAGATTCTTATGAACCAACCGGAAAACGGCTCGGAGTCGAGCGAAGTTTCGCAACCGTCGAAAAGCCGGAGGTTGCGGCTATCTGTGCGTCTCTTGTTTCTGCTGTCGATGATCGTCGTGTTGACGGGCGCGATCGAGACGTGGCCGTGGGCCTCGTTGTTCGTCCCGGCCCTGAGCCCCTACGTCGGGATCATGTCGACCTTGGCCGGCCGTACCATGACGGCAGTATCCGATACGAATCACTGGTCGGTCATGGCGTTGCCTCCGGCCGTCTGGATCGGCCTGCCGGTCCTTGTGCTGGTGCTTTTTTCGAAACGCTGGTTTTGTCGCTACGCCTGTCCGGTGGGCTTGTGCATCGACCCGCTGCGGCGGCTGCGGCCCTCGGCAAGGACGGCCTTTGTCCGGTTGCCGCTCGTGGGACGCTGGATCGTTCTCGCCACGGCGGCCGGTGCGCTGTTGGGTTGCCCGTTGGCGATCTGGCTGGATTCGCTCGCGATCTTCAGCGGCGCATTCAGCCTGTGGCATGACCCGGCGCGCGTGGCCGGCTGGGCGGCGGCAATCGGACTGTTGCTGATCGCCATCAGTTCGGCCCTCTGGCCCAATGCCTGGTGCCTGCGCGTGTGCCCGCTGGGAGCGACGCAAGAGTTGCTCTCTATCGGCGTCCGGGCGGTGACAGGTCTAAGACGCAAACCAATTGCAAAGCCCGTTGATTCCCATGGACGTGCGGTGCGGCTCTCGCGGCGAACGGTCTTCGCGTTGAGCACCGGGGCAGTGGCCGCAGCGGCGGGCGGCGGTGTCGCCGCTTGGGCGAGGGCGAGCGGTTCCCGCAGGCAGGCGATCCGGCCACCCGGTGCAGCACGCGAGGAGGAGTTCCCATGGCTGTGCGTTCGGTGCGGCAACTGCCTGAGGGCGTGCCCGGAAAAGATCCTGCGCCCCGACCTGGCGCCCGCGACCCTCGCCGGGTACCTGGCGCCGGTGGTCCGTTTCGACCAGAGCTACTGCAAGGAAGACTGCCGCCTCTGCACGCAGGTTTGTCCGAGCGGAGCCATTGCACCATTGAGTCTGGAAGCGAAGCCGTCGCAGCCGATGGGGCTGGCGAAGGTGGACATGAGCCTATGCCTCCTTTCACCGGAGAATGGCGAGCGGGAATGCGCGATCTGTCGTAACGCATGTCCCTACCAGGCAATCCGCCTCGAGTTCGACTACGACACGTACGTGACCAGCCCGCGCGTGGATCCGCAGTTATGCCCCGGATGCGGCGCGTGCGAAGTGGCATGCCCGGGAACCAACGCGACGAAGGAAACCGAGTCGGCGGCCGGGATTCGGCTGCAAAAGGCGATCTATGTCGTGCCGCACGCGCCGGAAAACCCGGCGCGCTCCATTCAGCGAACGGCCGCCCAGGGATCAGTTGCCACGCCGCGGCAACGGAGTGGATAGAAGAAATGGCGAAAGCAGTGCGGCTGGGCGGCAAAGTTGAGATGCAGGAGGCTGCCGACCGCGGACGAGCTGCAGATCAGATCACCGCAGCGCTGCGATTCGCCGAGCAGGCTTGCCGGCGGGCCTGTTGCCTCCAACTGCCAATTCGGATTCGTGTAGCCGCGGATCCTCGTGCCGGGCAGCCCCAACCAACTCGGTTTCGCCACGGTCACTTCGACCGCGGTCGAAACTGCCGGCGAGCGCCGGAGGCGGGCAACGGCAGGGAAGATGCCCACCATCCGGCGAAAATCGCCGGCCGGTGTTTCCATCTGCTGGCAGAGATAGGCCGCTCCGCCGCCCTCGGCATAGACCCGTCCGCCCGAACGGATGTGGCTCCGGATCGATGCACTGATGCAGTGGTTCTCCGAGAGCGCCCGGGCATAAAGTTCGGGGTGGCCGCAGCCGAGATAGACAATGTCGGTTCCCTGCGGGATGGCCTCGTCACGAAGCGGCGAAAAGTCGACCACGGTCGCGCCGCGCAGCTCGAGCAAATCAAGCGTGTCCGGGAAGTAGCGGTAAAACGCCTCGTCGTAGGCGATCGCCACCGTCAGTTTGGGAAAGATCTCCACAAGGCAGCGGCACCGCGGCAACGGCTCCGGCATCTCGCGCCCCACGGCGATTTCCCAGATCCGTTCGAGCCGGCACGTGGTAATCAGTTGATCTGCCAGAGCGGCGGATAGCTCCGGGGGAAAGCAACTGCCTGCGGCGAGGCGATTCAGCTTCCGCCGCAAGCCAGGCCGATCCACCAATGCTCCCAAGACCGGGATTCCCCAAAGAGACTCCAGTTCCGTCGTCAGGAATGCCAGGTGCCGCGGACCGGCGACCCGATCCAGCAAAAGCCCGTCGCCGAACCGGGGCCGCATCGGGATGCTGCAAGGTTGGACTGCCGAACCGTCGACTACAAGCAAGCGCGGTAGATCGAGCCATCGACAAAGCGGTTCCAGGCGTCCGCCGCACATATCGGATCCGGTCGCCGGAGCGAACTGTCCTTCCACCAGGGTCAGATCGGCGGCGTTCGCCGCTCGCTCGAATAGCTCGCGGCAGACCTGCGGCGACATAAGCCAGCTATCCAGATGCCGCACGTGGGTGCCGGTGACGGTCGCAGCCCCCAGGTGTCGCGGAAAGTGGGACCGCGACAGAAAGCTCTGCACGTGGACTCCGGCTCGTCGAAATGCTTCCGTAAGCGCCCAAAGAACCGCTTGAGGTTCGGCGCCCGGCTGAATGGTTCCAATAGCAAGCCGGGGCATTTGAGACATAATGTTTCACCTGGGAACATAAGGGGAAATTCGGCGCTGGAAGACCAGCTTACCTCGTCCTGAAGTACGGCCCATGGGACTTTCGCCGACCCATGCGATGCCGAAACCACCCGGAAGCATTTTTCGGAGAATTCCGGGGCGGGTCAAGCACGCTGCATCGGTCCCCAGGCGGAATCGAAGAGGACAGGTCTGTCTTCGGCCCGCGTGTTTCGCCCCAAAACGCCTTGATTGGCCGAAATACGACCTCGGCCGCAAAATAAGAGCCGTTGACAAAACCCACCCCCCCTGTTAGCTTGCTATGATATTGGTCTGTTCGGTCGGCCCGTTCGCGTTGAGCGCAGGTTATGTCGTTGGAAGCGGAATCGGATCTGGAACCCGAGTTGCTCTCGCAGTTGGAGGGGTGTGAAGAGCGGCTCGGCTACACGTTCGTCGACAAGACTCTTCTTCGGGCCTCGCTGACGCACGCCTCGGGGGCTCTACACCGCTTGGCATCTAACGAGCGGCTTGAATTCCTCGGCGACGCGATTCTCGGGGCCGTGGTCTGTGAACTCCTCTTCCAGCAGTATCCCGAGTACCTGGAAGGTGATCTTACGCGAGTGAAGTCGATCGTCGTCAGCCGTCAGACCTGCGCAAAGATCAGTCAATCGCTGGGAATGCAGGAGTTTCTTATTCTCGGGAAGGGTATGACGACCCACCCGACAGTGCCGCCTTCTCTGCTGGCGGATGTCTTCGAGTCGCTGATCGCGGCCATTTACCTCGACGGCGGAATCGAGGCCGCGAGGCAGTTCATCGAGCGGTATGTCGGCCCGGAAATCGAGCGTGCAGCCGTGGGCGAGATCGGCGGCAACTACAAGTCGCTCTTGCAGCAGGTCGCCCAGCGCGAGCATGGCTTGACACCGACCTATCATCTGCTCGACGAGAAGGGGCCGGATCACAGCAAGTGTTTCAAGATCTCGGCGCAGGTCGGCAGCAATCGGTATCAAGGGGCGTGGGGACGCAATAAGAAAGAGGCCGAGCAGAGGGCCGCGCGAAACGCTCTGCACGAAATGAACGGCGAGCCCCCGCCCTTCGTCTCCGACTGACCAGCGTCGCCGGCAAGGTCTTTTTACCCCTTCGAAATTGAGGAATCCCCGTGTCGACGCGTCGCGCCGTTGCGCTTTATTCCGGCGGGTTGGACAGTACCTTGGCGATCCGAATCCTGCAGGAGCAAGGCTTCGAGGTCGAGGCACTGAATATCCGGACCACGTTCCGTTGCTGTAAGAGCCCCGCCGCACAATTGGCGGCGGAGTTGGGAGTGCGGCTGACGGTGCTTCCGGTCGCCGACAACTACGTCGACCTGATTCGCAAACCCGCTTATGGTTATGGCAAGGGGATGAATCCCTGTGTCGACTGCCGGATCTATATGGCCGCGATGGCACGCAAGTTCATGGAAGAGGTGGAAGCCTGTGTCGTGATCACCGGCGAGATCCTCGGTCAGCGGCCCATGAGCCAGAAACGCCGCGATCTGGCGATTATCGAAAACCAATCCGGGCTTCTGGGGCGATTGCTGCGGCCGCTTTCCGCAAAATTCTTGCCGCCGACAATCCCGGAGCAGCAAGGGCTCATCGACCGGGAGCGGTTGTACGCGTTTCACGGGCGAGCCCGCAAGCCGCTGGTCAGCCTGGCACGGCAACTCGGCGTCCGCTGGATTCCGCCGCCGTCCACCGGATGCTCCCTGACGGAGATCACGTTCGCTCCGCGGGTCCGCGACCTGGTCCGGTCCGACCCCGATGC
This sequence comes from Thermoguttaceae bacterium, assembly GCA_040768665.1. Lineage (GTDB taxonomy): Bacteria > Planctomycetota > Planctomycetia > Pirellulales > Thermoguttaceae > JABWBD01. The sequence continues at coordinate 46,305 of JAXGMN010000045.1, read as the reverse complement.
CGGCCGCGCCGACTTCGAGCTGCTCAACGTCGGGCGGCATATCCATTTTGAAGGACCGACGAAGATCGTCGTCGGCCGCAACGAGGAAGAGAATGCCTGGCTCGAGCTCTTCTTCGATCGGGAGAACCACGCCGAGATGGTTCTTGTCCGCCCGGAGAACTTCGTCGGACCGGTCGCATTGGTCCGCGGCCCCCGCGCCAGGGATGCCGTCCGTCAGGCGGGCGAACTGGTCCTTCAATACACCCGCCAGGCCGACCCCGCCACTGCGGACGTTCGCGTTGTGCAGCCTGGCGGCCCCGAGGAGGTCTTTCGGGTCCAGCCGGTCAGACAGTAGGTCCCGCTTGCCGAGCGGGACCTGGAGCCACCGACCACCTCGGCAACCCCCAACCCACTTCGCGCCACGCCTCCCACCACGCCGCAACAGCCGGCCTTATTCCCTTTCCCGCCCCAGATGCCGGTCGGCGAAATCCATATAGCGCTGCCAGTCGTACTCGGTCACATCGTGCTTGCCCGGACGGATGTGGTATCCGATCGTGCTGGTGATCGGTTCATTCAGGTCCGGCATCTCCGAGGCCGCCATCCCATCGGTGCCGAGCAGACGGTAGACCGGGTCCGCGCCTTGAGCTGAAAGGAACTCTCCGCGAGGATCGGCCCAACGGTCTTCCTCCGCGCTGGCCACGTAAACGGGCCGGGGAGCGATCAGTGCGATCAGCATATGCTGATCCACCGGCAACTGCTCTTCGCGATCGTTGAACTTGACGAAGTTGTCGCAAAACCAATGCGGGAAGGCGGTATTGATTCGGCCGACCGTTTCGCCGAATCGCCGCCGGCTCAGGGACGCGCCGCCGCAGCCGGAGTTGTTCGAGATCACCAGCGCGAACCGCTCGTCTTGCGCTCCGGCCCAGAGCGCGGTCTTGCCCAATCGGGAATGTCCCATCACCGCGACCCGCTTCGCATCGACGTCCGGATCCGTTTGGAGGTAATCCAGGGCGCGGCTCAGCCCCCACGCCCACGCGCCGATCGAGCCCCACTCGTCCGCCGCAGGCCGGGTCTGTCCTGTTTTGTAGAACAGCGGATGAACGCCGTTCTGAAAACCGTCGTCGAAATCGGGATCGATGTCGCCGTAGTACACCGTGGCCAACCCGTAGCCTCGCTCGAGAATCTTCTCGACGGCCCAGCGGCTGCTCCGCACTCCCCGCGACTTCTCGGTGGCGCGGTTGTTCACCACGCCGAACTCTTTGTTGTCTCGCATCCACTGCTTCGAGAGCGTGATGCCCGGCTCCGGGTGGATCGAGTGATTCCCGTAGAAGTTCAGCCCCAGGAAGACCGGTACGGGTTTCGCTGCCGCCTTGGGCAGATAAAGGAGGATGTCCATGCTCGGACCGTCTGGGTCGGCACTCAAGCGGACCGTGATCTCCTTGCGGACGGCCTTTCCGTCCAAGGCGTCGGCGGCGGCCGATTTCTTATGGAAGGACATGTCTTTCGGCCGCCCCGGCGACCGTCCGTACACGTGCGTCTCGAACAGCCGGAGAATTTCGGCCCGCCGCTGCTCGCGCCAAATTGCTGCCTCCGTCAGCCGGTCGCCACTTTCCATAACGAGCGGGTCGGGAAGAGTGTACTGGGGGACTTTATTCTCGTCATAGTTGGCCACAAACGGTTCGGCGGCCGGCAGAACCCCGAAAGAAACGAAGATCAACAGTCCTGTGAGGCACACGAGGCGATTCATGAGTGGGCTCCCGGAGCGGGTACTGAGCAACCAGCGTAGCTTGGCAACGGACGATCAATAATTGTCGCCTTTCGCTCCGCGATAGGCGACAAATGCGGCGGTCATTCTTCGACCGATGCTCACTTCTCCATCGTATCGCGGGCACCTGGGGAGTGCAACGCGGTCGAGGGAGAGAACACGATGGGCCCGGAAACGTCTGACGCTGAAACTCGCGGCCAGCGTGACGCGTCCAGATTGACAATGCGATCCTCGGCTGTCAAGATACTGTGAAGTGCTACCGCACTTCGGCGGTTGAAGACCTGCCGGGCGTTCAGATCTCACGACAAAGAGGGCAATCCCATGGATCCAGTGAAGCAACCGGTCCCGTTTGATGCCAGGAAGAAGGCATTCTCGCTCTTCGAGGAGTTCAAGAACTTTGCCTTCAAAGGGAACGTGATCGATCTGGCCGTTGGCGTCATCATCGGCGCCGCTTTCGGCAAGATCATCGATTCGCTCGTCAAGCACCTCATCATGCCGCTGATCAGTGTGATTGTCCCCGGCGAGCAGGGCTACCTCGGCTGGAAGTGGGTGATCAACGGCAAGGAAATCCCCTACGGCCTGTTTCTGGGCGAAATCGTCAACTTTCTGATCGTGGCGCTGGCGCTGTACATCTTCATCGTGAAGTTCCTCGGCCTGGTGATGAAGGCGAAGAAGGCGGAAGCCGCCGCCCCGCCGCCACCGACCAGGGATCAGGAACTGCTGGCGGAGATCCGCGATCTGTTAAAACGCGACGGATCGGATAAGGGAAGCCCGCCGGTAGTATCGCCCGGCGGAATTGCCTAGCCGTCCTAGATTTCCGCCGCGGATCGCGCGATAAGGCTGCGGGCAACCGATTGGGTTCCCGTGTGCTCGAAATAGTTGACGCCCATATCCAGAAACGCGCCCAGGTAATCCAGGTGGCTTTCCACGCCCTGGATTCTGCCGCGCAGACTGCCCACGATCTTGTCCACGCTGAGCGACCTGGAAGCGACGAACGACTTGGACCAGTCCTTGACCGAGGCCAGTCCCCGCTGCATGAAGTTGAGTTGCTCTGCCGTATTTTTGCCGGGGATGTATCCCTTGATTTGGTTGAACCGGCCGTTCTTTTCCAGCCCGGACACACCGGTTCTGTCCAGCAGGGACAATCCCTTGTCGATGAAGTCCGGGCCGAGCGGAATCAGCCCGTCGACACAGACCAGCGTGGCCATGCGCATGAGCGCCTCGTGCTTGTAGTCGGCCAGCGATTCGACGAAATCGCCCACGCTGTCTCCGGGCAAGCCGTTGATCTGGCAGAAACAGGCAATTTCCGTGACAATCTTGAGTCCCAGGTCCAGCGCCTGCGTGGTATCGGCCTTGGGTGTGAGCTTGTCGAGAAAAGAGAGGAATTTGACGCTTTCGCCGACCTTGGCCAAGAGCGCCGTGAACCCGGCCGCACCCTGCACAACGTCGACCGTTTGATAGAGCCACAAGGCCCGCTGATAGCCTTGCGACTTATCGTTATACAGGGCGATGGCGCGCTCGCCCACCTGCTGAATGAACTTCTGGTCCGATTCGCCCGTGACTTCCTTGATCGTGTTCTCGAAACCGACGACGTTCTTCCATTGCCCAGGCACGACCCAATCCAGGGCCTGAAGCAAGCGGACGGTCATGTTTGAAGCGGGCAGCTCGTCGACGGTTTTGTAAATGGGCGTGCTCATCTTGGATCTCCTTATTCGTGGTCATTGAATCCGGCCGATCGCCTGCAAATTGAACTTGGTCAACCACTCGTCACGTTCCTGGGGCCCGACAACGGGATCCATCGAACGGATCTGGACCTGGTAGCGATCGTTCACGAGGATGGCGGTTGCCTGCTCACCGATCGCAACGACGGGCATATCCTCCAGTCTCCGCTGGGACTCGTTGAATTTCTCCGCCGCGTCAGGATTGTTCTTCGTGTCCGACACGGAGAGCACGGCCACCTCGCGGCCTTCGAAATGCAGGCTTGCCTGGGCAAAGCCCGTCTTCTCCTGCTTGAACACGATGTCCCAAGGTGCTTCCACTTGGGGGAAGAACCGATTGAACTCGCCCCCCTCCACCGCTTCGCCGGAGACGGCACCCGGGGATCGAGAACTCGCCTCCTGTGCTGCCCCCCATCGGTCGGGCGGTTGCTCGCTGCAACCGCCGGTCGTCACGATTGCCAGTCCCAAACAAAGAAGCCAATCGTATCGATGCCGCATGGCACGGTTCCTCCTGGGTCTGTCTTGTCCCTGTCTACGTCGTTCGCTCGCGTCCATCGCGGGCGTTTCCCAATACCGATGCGATGTCGGCTCGGCATCGCTGCGTTTGCCAACTGCCCTCGATTTGTCCTTGCGAGGACACGGTTCCACTTGTCTACCGGCAGTTCATTGTCTTTTTGCGATAAGCGTTGAATAGGCGATCAACAGAATGAGCGCACCGATGATGGACATAATCCAACCGCCCGGATGGAAGCCGCCGTCCGAACTTCCAAAGAATAGGGTCGACAATGCCCCACCCGCGAACGAACCCACGATGCCCAGGATGATGGTCATCAGCCAACCCATGTTCTGACGCCCCGGCATCAGGAGTCTTGCGATTGCGCCTACGATCAATCCGAAAACAAGCCACGAAACGATAGTGGTGATACCCATGTGTACATTCCTCATGCGCGAAGGGCCAGCGAAGAATTGCCACGACGGGAATGGACTTTGTTCTCGGTGCGCGCGAACCAATGGCTGCCAAACCCGCCACAGGACTCAGTTATACTACGTTCGTGCTTGGAATAAAGATAGCCCCCGATGGGTCAGCGGAGGCGGACAGATCCATCTCAACCAGCTTCACGACAAGTGCCACAGCCGAATTCGCTATCAGAAAAACTGCCCTATCCACGGCGAGGTCGGCAATGACGAGATCGTGAAAGGCTACGAATGAGAAGATGAACCACGAAACACACGAAAGATGCAAAGAGAAGGTTTCGCGACCGGCTGCGCGGTGCCCCTGGTTCGTGCAAGCCGTCTCAATCTCGACTCGGTCTGTTTTCGTGTGGTTCGTGTGTTTCGTGGTGAATCGTTCGCAATGGAGTTGCAGGGATCGAAAGACCGGCTTCTCGATGGTATGCGGGTCGCCGTGACCGGCCGGCTCGCGTCGATGACGCAGCGGCAAATCTTTGCGCGGCTCGGCTTCGAAGATCCCGAGGCGCCCGTCCAGCGCCGCGACACGCTCGCTCAGATTCAGCGGATTCTCGGAATTGTGCCGTTGTTCTCGCCCGCGGGCGATCGTGGTCCGGCTTGCCGACGGCCGCCTGGCGGAACCTCATGGCCAACTGCTGTTTGTACGCTCTCGGGCATGTCGAACCGGCGGCCGCGCAGTTTCGCTCGGCCGTTCGTCTGGATCCCGAATACGTCGAGGCGTGGAACAATCTCGGCAGCATGCTGGCAGAACTGGGGCGACTTTCGGAAGCCGCCGGCGCGTTCCGGAGGGCTTTGGCGCTCGTTCCCGAATATATCGATGCGCGAGAAAATCCTGGCATGGTGTTGAAGCAGATGGACGAATCCGGCGCATTCGAGGTGCATTAGGCGCTTTCTCCTGCCACTGCGGGGCAAGCCGCGTTTGCACGTCCTCGTAGGCTTCTTTGTCGTAGGATTCATCCCCAATTCCTTCGCGTCGGTGTGTCGGATCGGCGGAAGTAACGGACATGACAAAGGTGGAGTGAGCTCAACGGAAGCCAATCGAAAACCTAAACGTTTACAAAACAAGGAGATCAGTCATGTCCGCCACGTTCAAAGCCCTCTCGATTGCCGCTGTCCTCGGCCTGTCGCTGCTTACGAATGTTGCCAACGCCCAGTGGCCTGGCAGCTACGCCATGGCATCCGCCGCCGCTTACGGTGGGGCCGCAATGGCGAACGCCACTGCTATCAGCAGTGGATACGGTTCCTACGCGGGCGCCAATGCAGCCGCGTTCAGCGGTGGGGGCTTCGCTAGTGCCAATGCCGCAGCCTATGGTTACGGCGGCTTCGCCGGTGCCAACGCGGCAGCTTACAGCGGTGGGGGATTCGCCGGCGCCAACGCCGCGGCGTATGGCTATGGCGGCTTCGCGGGTGCGAATGCTGCGGCCTACAGCCTCGGTGGTTTCGCAGGAGCCAGCGCTGCGGCGGGCGTGACGCCGATCTGGTAAGGGTACCGGTTGATGCTCGCGGAGTGCGGGCAGGAAGTAGAGCGAATCGCAAAGGGCCGCCGGACGCAAATCTGGCGGTCCTTTGCGTTTCTTGCGTCGCCTCTCCGAACGCCCAGTCGACGGTGCCGACCGAAATCGGCAGGGGGGTATACAGCCAGGCCGGAGGGTTCGTGCGGTTTCAGGTGCAATCCGCTGGAAGTAGACGGCAACCGACAAAGGAATTTGGGAGAAAAGAAAATCGTCGCACTGTTTTGCCGTATCTCCTTTCTCCCCTTTTCTTTTCGACATCCTGGCCGCGTGCACTGTGCCACTCCGCACCTAAGAACCGGAAGAACCGGAAGAGCCGGCTGAAGTGTCCTCAGGGCCGCCCGTACGTCCTTGGCGCGTCGGATTTCCCAATTCCTTCGCGTCGGTGTGTCGGATCGGCGGGAGTAACGGACATGACAAGGGTGGAGTGAGCTCAACGGAAGCCAATCGAAAATCTAAACGTTTACAAAACAAGGGGATCAGTCATGTCCGCCACGTTCAAAGCCCTCTCGATTGCCACTGTCCTCGGCCTGTCGCTGCTTACGAATGTTGCCAACGCCCAGTGGCCTGGCAGCTACGCCATGGCATCCGCCGCCGCTTACGGTGGGGCCGCAATGGCGAACGCCACTGCAATCAGCAGTGGATACGGTTCCTACGCGGGCGCCAATGCAGCCGCGTTCAGCGGTGGGGGATTCGCTAGTGCCAATGCCGCTGCCTATGGTTACGGCGGCTTCGCCGGTGCCAACGCGGCAGCTTACAGCGGTGGGGGATTCGCCGGCGCCAACGCCGCGGCGTATGGCTATGGCGGCTTCGCGGGTGCGAATGCTGCGGCCTACAGCTTCGGTGGTTTCGCAGGTGCCAGCGCTGCGGCGGGCGCGACGCCGATCTGGTAAGGGTACCGGCTGACGCTCGCGGAGTGCGGGCGGGAAGCAAAGGGCAAACGCAAGCGGCCGCCGGATCATCTGGCGGCCCTCTGCGTTTCTTGCGCCGGGTGAAGACTCCACGAAGACGGCGCGTAGTCCCCTGCCGGCCGCCTCGATCCAGGTTCACTTGCCACACAGCAGGGCGCCACGAATAATGCGGCAACACCCCGGCGCGGCTGCGCGAGCGCTTCGCGACCCTCCGAACCCGCCTAACATCAAGGATCCCCCCCCGTGCGACGGCACCGCTCAGCAGGCACATGCGATTTCCCACGGTGGGTGGGGTTAGGTGGACTCGCGGTTGTCCTCTGCTACCTGGTGTATGGTGCGGAACCGGGAAAAACCGCGGAACACCTTTACCGGACGCGGTGCGCCTCGTGCCATGGCGAGCGAGGCGAGGGCACCCAAGAGTACGAGCGGGCGCTCGAGGGCAGCTTGTCCGTGGCCCAACTCGCCGATTTGATTGGCGAAACCATGCCGGCCGACGATCCGGGAAGCCTTACGCAGGATGAGAGCCTGGCTGTGGCCGCATACATCCACGGCGCTTTCTACTCCCCAATCGCTCGCGAGAGAATCCGCCCTGCGCGGGTCGAGCTCGCCCGCCTGACGGTCCGGCAGTATCGACACGCGATCGCCGATGTCATCGGCGGCTTTCGCGAGCCGGTGCGGTGGGGTGAGCAGAGGGGGTTGCGCGGCGAGTATTTCCAGGGCCGGAGCACTCGGTCCGCGGCAGCCAAACGGATCGACCCGCAGGTCGACTTCGATTTCGGCACCGAGGCGCCCGTGCCGGAAATCCGCGAGCCTCACGAATTCTCCATCCGCTGGCAAGGCTCCCTTCTGGCGCCGGATACGGGCATCTACGACTTCGTTGTCCGCACCGAACATGCCGCACGCCTCTGGGTGAACGACAAGGCGACACCGCTTATCGACGCCTGGGTCAAGTCGGGCGAGGATACGGAGTATCGGGCCAGTCTGTTTCTGGTCGCCGGACGTGTCTACCCCGTGCGGCTCGACTTCACCAAGGCCAAGCAGGGCGTAGACGATTCGGACAAGCGGAAGAAGCCGGAGTCGGCCCCGGCCGCGATCGCGTTGTATTGGAGGGCCCCGAGAGGTGCCTTGGAGCCGATTCCCGCCCGTCGGCTCTCGGTCGACTCCGCTCCCGAGCAGTTTGTGTGTGCCGTCCCATTTCCGCCTGACGATCGAAGCTACGGTTGGGAGCGCGGCACGTCCGTATCGAAAGCCTGGGACCAGGCGACGACCGAGGCGGCGATCGAGGCAGCCGCCTACGTCGCGGAGAACGTCGAGGGGCTGATCGGTCCGCGCCGAGATGCCGGCGGCAAGGAGGAGAAGCTGCGAGCCTTCTGCCGGACGTTCTGCGAGCGAGCATTCCGCAGCCCGTTGACCGAAGATCAAGTCGAGCTTTTCGTCAACCGGCAGTTCGAAGCGACCGCAGATCCCCGGGCAGCCGTGAAGCGGGTCGTGCTGCTGGCGTTGAAGTCGCCGCGGTTTCTGTTCCGCGAGGTGGGGCAGGTCGCCGAACCGTATCGCGTGGCGGCCCGGCTTTCCTTCGGCCTTTGGGATTCGATCCCCGACCCGGAACTGCTTCGCGCGGCCGCCGAAGGCCGCCTCGCGACCCGTGAGGAGGTCGAACGCCAGGCCCGGAGGATGCTCGCCGACTACCGCGCGAAGAGCAAGCTCCGCGGTTTCCTGTTCACGTGGCTGAATGCCGACACCGAGAAGGACTTGAGCAAGGATCCGCAGGCATATGCCGACTTCGACGCGGACACGATCGCCGATCTGCGGACGTCGCTGGAATCGTTTCTCGACGGCGTTCTGGAGTCGGACGACGCCGACTACCGGCGGTTTTTTCTCGCCGACGAGGTTTTTCTGAACGACCGGCTGGCGGGGCTCTACGGAATCGAATAGCCCCGTGAGGCTTTTCAGGGCGTGCGGCTTGATTCCGGCAAGCGGGCCGGCGTTCTCACGCACCCGTACCTGATGGCCATGCTGGCGCATGCGCGGGATAGTTCTCCCATTCATCGGGGCGTCTTCCTTGTGCGCGGGGTGATGGGGCAATCGCTCCGTCCGCCCCCGGTTGCGGTCTCACCGCTGGCCCCGGATTTGCATCCCGGCCTGACGACGCGCGAACGAGTTGCGTTGCAGACGAAACCGGCCGAGTGCATGACTTGCCATCAGATCATCAATCCGCTCGGGTTTACGCTGGAGCATTTCGACGCCGTGGGGCGCTACCGCGCCACGGAACAGGGCAAGCCGATCGACGCCACCGGCGGCTATCGGATGGCCGGCGGAGAGCAGGTCCGATTCGCCGGCGCCCGGGAACTGGCCGAGTGGGTCGCCCAAAGCGAGGAGGCCCACGCCGCGTTCGCCGAGCAACTGTTCCACCACCTGGTCCAGCAGCCTGTGCGAGCCTACGGAGCGAAGACGCTCGACGAACTGCGCGCCGGGTTCGCTTCGAGCCGCTTCAACATCCGCGAGTTGGCCGTCCAAGTGATGGCCGTTTCCTCGCTGGTCGGCCCCATGGCGGTGAAGTGAATGTTCGGAGTTTTTTCCTTTCCACTCGGAGACATCTCATGGCGATGACCACCGACCGGCGAGCGTTCCTTCGCGACCTGGGTATCAGTGCGGCCGTCGCGCCGCTGCTGGGCAGTCTGAGCAGCATCGTGCCGGCGGGTTCGCAGGGGCGAAAACAAAGGCTCGTCGTCATGTTTACTCCGAACGGCGTGGTGCCGAAGAGTTTCTGGCCGGAGGAAGAAGGCGACGCGTTCACGCTCAAACCGAGTCTCGATCCGCTCGCTCCGCTCAAGGACCGCACGCTCATCCTCCATGGAATTGCGGATCGAGTACGCGGCGACGGTGACAACCACATGCGGGGCATCGGCTGCCTGCTGACGGGGATCGAATTGTTCCCCGGCAATATCCAGGGCGGCTCCCATACGCCGGCCGGCTGGGCCAGCGGCATCTCGATCGACCAGGAAATCAAGGGCTTCCTGCAGCAAACCCCCGCGACGCGCACCCGCTTCGGATCGCTCGAGTTCGGGGTGATGGTGCCCAACCGGGCCGACACCTGGACCCGCATGGCGTACGCGGGTCCCAACAAACCGCTCGCTCCGATCAGCGATCCCTACCAGATGTTCTCGAAGCTCTATGGCAGGTCGAAGGACCGCGAGCTGCTCCTGAGCGTGCTCGACGACTTGAACGATGACTTGAAGACCGTCAGCAAGTCGGTGAGCGCCGAAGATCGCCGGCTGCTCGACGAACAATCCACGTTCGTCCGCGAGATGGAGCGGGAGTTTCAGGCCGCCGGCGAGGCCAGGCCGGTGCACGCCGTCCCCGAGTTGGAGCCGGGCATCCGAGAGGAGAACGACAGGATGCCGGAAATCAGCAGAATGCAGATCGAACTGTTGGTCAACAGCTTCGTCAACGACTTCGCCCGGGTCGCCACGCTGCAATACACGAATTCGGTGGGCGGGGCGAAAATGCGATGGCTCGGCATCGAAGACGGGCACCATGCCCTGTCTCACGAACCCGACTCCAACGAACAGGCTCAAGAGAAGCTGACCAGGATCAACACGTGGTTCTGCGAGCAGCTTGCCTACCTGGCCAGGCGCCTCGACGACACGCGGGAGCCCGGCGGCCCCGGCAGCCTGTTGGACAACACGCTGATCGTGTGGACGAACGAGTTGGGCAAGGGAAACTCGCACACGCTCAACGACATCCCCTTCGTGCTGGTCGGCGGCGGGCTGGGTTTCAAAATGGGGCGGTCGCTCAAGTACAAGTCGACCGCCCACAATCGCCTGCTGCTGGCGTTGGCCCACGGGTTTGGACACGAAATCACCCGCTTCGGCAATCCCGATTTCTGCGGCGACGGCCCACTGGCACTCACGTGAGATGAGCCGCTGGTCTTGGTGGCTGTCCAAGAACAAGTCCGTGATTTCTTTGTAGAGCGGACTTGAGTCCGCTGGGGGCGGAGTGAATTCCGCCCTACGAACTTCTTTGCGGGCCGGTGCTTAGTTGTCGCGATTTCCAGCGCCGGACACCGCCCGTGAACGCGCCTTCTCTTGCTGGTTAAACCCGTGCCGACATGCAACCCGCATGCGTTGTCTGGCCGTCAGAGCAACCAGCCCTGGCGGTAGGGTTCCTGGACGTATTGGTTGGCCCGTTCGTCGTTGGTGAACTTGCCGGCCTTGGCATCCCACTCAAGCCGTTTGCCCGTGCGGATGGCGATGTTGCCCAGCAGGACGAACTCATTGAGCAGGCCGGCCCACTCGAAATGGCAACCGGCTTTCTCGCCGCTCTGGCAGGCATCGAACCACTCGCTCCAAGTGCCCGGTCGACGAAGGAGCGTTTTCGGTACGTCGGCAAATTGCTTCGCTCTGGCCTCAGGAAAGACTCTGGACTCGAGCATCACCCCTTCGTCGCCGATGTAAAGCTCGCCGTCCGCCGGCAACGGCCGCCCTTCGAGTTCCCTGGGATAAGGTGGCTTGATGCCCCCGTCGTACCAGACGATCCGCACCGGCGGCAGGTCGCCGCGGGCAGGGTAGTCGTAGGTGACGATTGACGCCAGGGGAGCCGACTCCTCGAACACGACCGTCGCCGAGGCCGATACGCTCTCGGGGTATTCGAGCTTCAAGGCCCGGTAGGGTGTGTTCAAGTGGTGGCAGCCCATGTCGCCCAGCGCTCCGGTGCCGAACGCCCACCAGCCGCGGAAATTCCAGGGGTGGTACACGGCGCGCCGCGGCGAACGCGAGGCCTTGACCTGAGCGACCGCATAGTGCTCCTCCGGCCACTCGTTGGCAAACGGCCGCTCGGCGGCCGGGCCCAGCCAGAGGTCCCAGTCGAACGTCGAGGGAACCGGGTCCTGAAAGTCCGGCGTCTTCATGCCTTGCGGCCACAGAGGGCGGTTCGACCAGACATGCACCTCGCGGACCGGGCCGATCGCGCCGGCCCAGATCAGCTCGCAGGTGCGGCAGGCCGCCTCGCTCGTGTTGGGCGATGCGGTCACCTGCGTGGCCACGCGCGCGTCGACCGCCGCCTCGATTACGATGCGGCCTTCGTGGATCGTTCGCGTCAGTGGTTTCACGCAGCAAAGGTGTTTCTTGCGGCGGATGGCTTCCATGCAGATCACCGCATGCGTATGGTCCGGAGTGCCACAATAGACTGCGTCGATCTTGTCGGCCTCGGTGTCGAGCATTTCGCGATAGTCGCGATAGCGGCGCGCGGCGGGCCACTTGTCGAAGGCTTTTTTGGCATAGACGTCGTCCACGTCGCACAGCACGACGACTTCAAAGCCGGCCTTTTCGCAGCTCGCCACCTGCCCGTAGCCCACGCCACCCACGCCGATGCCGGCCAGCGCCGGTTTCTGGCTAGGGGCCAGGTAGCCGCGGCCCAACACGTGCCGGGGCACCAGCGTGCCCGCAGCAAAGGAAGCCCCGACGCCGCGGAGCAACTGCCGCCGGGTGATGCTGCCGGTTCTACGATCTTGTGAAGAGTTTCGAGCGATTCGTTTCATGATCTGTCCTCCAGGCTTCTATTGTCCGACGCAGGCCGATGATTGGCAAGCACAGGGAGTTCATTTACAACGACCCGCCGGAACGTCAAGCAGCCGGGCTGCTGAGCCTGTTGAAATCGTGGCGAGTGGTTGTTCATTGGAGCCCGCAAATAGTTCACAAGTCAAGGAAGCTCGGCGAAATTGGTCTGGACGACTACGTGGCCCGTGGGTCGGCGCGCAACTGGTGGGAGTCTTTTCGCTTCTTGTCGTGTTTCCGGCTTCGCTCGGCCGCCGGCGACTCGAAGTACAGACGCACGGTCGAAACCACGGAGATCTCCGGACTCATCGGCAGCTCGCGGGGCTGCACGTCTCCGTCGCTCATCAGCCCGCGATAGTAGGTGTTGCGCGGACGGTAGGCGTGGATGAACGGGACGTCGCGACGCGACGGCGGGCTCACCGCCTCCTCGTCGCTTGCCTGAAACGAGTGGTAGAGCGACGCGGGGTAGTGGACGGTGGTCTGCTCCTGCACATTGATCGCTGGCGGCCGGTGCTCGAAAAGCGCACCGAGTAAGACGTCCGCCTTGTCGCGAGCTTCGTCCAGGGCTTGCTGCCGGGCCTGAGCCTTGACGCCGTCGAGATCCTTGACCCAGTAATCGAAGGCCAGGATGTCTGTGATGCCCTCCTCGAACGCCGCGTCGATTGCAGCCTGCGCCTCGGCATCGCCTTGGGCGGCCAGGTGGACGTTAGTCTGCATACGATAGCCGACTTTCTTCTCGATTCCCACCTCGCGCTCGGCCCGATTCTCTAGGCTCCACTCGTAACGCGGTAGAACGGCGATGAAGTCGACGACGATCCGATCCGCCGGGATATGAATCGCCGACCATGCCTGCTTCAGTCGATCGATCGTCCCCTGAACCGTGTTGCGGCATTCCTGTGCAGTCGTGCCCTCACCGGTCACAGCGATCACCACGCGGATGTCCGTGGGCTGGACCCGCAGTTCGGCCCGGCCTTCGATCGTTATGTATCCTTCGACCGTCTCGCGATCGAGATGCGGCAGGCTCGCGACACCGACCCGGCCGCTTTCCATGCCGCCGCGGGAGCCGGACATCTGGCCGAGTGCCCAAGGTCCCGCAAGGAACAACAGGATCAACACAGCAGTGGGAATCGAACGAGTCATAACGGTTCTCCGGGAAGGGAAAGACGAGGCGCCTGCGTGCTGCGGCCCCTCAAGGGCCTGGCGCAAGCTTACTCCGCGCAAACCCACGATTCAAGTTTCACGAGCACGGCAGGCCGAGTATGACGTAAGGCGGCCATGATCGCCGGAATGGATCACGCCGATTTTCTCGATGCACTGGCCAAACGGCGAATCGACGTAGTCGTCGTCGATATGAACGACCTGCAAAGGGAACTGGATCGTGGCTGAGCGGCCGGTGGTCAACGCGATGCGGTCGTCGTCCGCATAGCGCTTTGCGTGCGCGCTGGTTGCGACTCTCATGTCGGCCCGTCTCGCGCGAAAGTTGGTCGCGTCGATGCACGACGACCGCATAGAATCCCCCCTTCGATTTCACCGTCGCCGGCAACGTGAATCCCGCCGTGGTCAACGACTCGCAACGAAGTACCATTTCTTCCTGGCAGTCTGGGGTGATACTTGCGCGGTTGTCTCACGCAGTTATCCCAATATATGCGCCTGTCCCCTTTCCACTAATCTTTCTCCGTCATCGGCTCGTTGACCAACTTCACCCAGTCGCGCGGACGTGCCATCGGCCAGTCGCTGACAATCGCCTTCAGTTCCTTGCCGCCATACCGACGCGCGTGAGAGGCTTCCCTATCGCCACTGTTCCGCACGCTCCACCGCGCCCGCGGTCAAGGCATTCCGCTCCACGTAACGGCAGAGCGTCGAAACAATACTCGTCCTCCTCCACCGGGAAACACTTGAAACGCCCCTGATACAGGCCCTCCCCACCGACCGTCCCATGCGCCATTGCGGAGGATGTCTCAAGGTCGCGGGATAGAGTCGAGTATCGCCCGCCACCTTGCGGGCATGACGTCGAATGCGCCGCAATAGGTTGCTTCCAAGGGCGTCATGACACACCCGTTCGGCTCCAGAAAGAGCGGCATGTCCGGCAGGGCATCGCCCACGGCAATCGTCTCGATGTAGGCCCGCGTTGTGAGGTCGCACTCGTAGGCGACAACGGTCAGTGGTTGATCGGGTGGGAGTTGGAAAGAGGCATCCTGGACTTGTTCCCAGATGGCGGCGTGAAGGCCGTTGGGGTCGCGCCGGCCGGGCGGAAAAGGATCGACCAAGAGCAAATGGATGCGGTGCTCCAACAGCTCACACGCCTTGTCGACGAAAGCCTGAAATGCGTGCCGATTGGACTTGTTGCCCGGAGAGACGATCTCCAGGATAGCCACGATACGGTCGCCGCTGACATGCCGCACGACAACCGAACTCTTCTTGCGACGGTAGAACTCGGCATCGGTCTCGGCGGTGAATCGCGTTTGCGGACGGGTCTGTAACGCCGTGCCCGCGCCCAAACCTTCCGGGGCGGTCCGGGAATCGGCTTGGAGAGTCAGCACGTCGGGACCGAATCCGGCGGCAACCTGTTCCGGCAACGCATAGAATTCGCCGGGCAACAAGCCCCGGTTCAAGGCGCGCGAGATCTCGGAAATCCACTCGTGATGAAACGCGTGAAAGATCCCGGCCTCGACCTTCGTCCAATCATGCATCGGCATGGCTTCTTTCTCCGAGCGGAATCACCTCTCTTGCATTATACTCGATTCCGGTCAAGGAGCTACGACTATGTCCGCCTCATCCAGAAGGACGAAGCGATCGCCTGGAGCAGCCCGGTCTGGTTCGGAGTCCCTTGAGTGGCCGCCCGCTGCTCGCTACTCGTTTTGCCTTGGCACCAACCTCTCGACCGACGATGTGATTCGCTCCTCGATGTCCGGTCCCCACGTATCGGCCGGAAGTCCGCAGGCGGCGAATCCACCCGCCTCGTAGCCGCCTTCCTCCAGAACTCGCTTCGAGGGGATATACGACATGACGTCGTTCGTGTAGCCGTTCACCCAGGTCCGCGGACCATAGATCTGCTTGAACGTGTGAGAGCAGGTGAGCTTCAACTGGGCGCGGTCCAGACCGCAGCGGGCCTTGGCGTCGGCGGCGATCGCGTCGTAGTTGATCTTCGAGAACCCGCAGAGATCGCTGGTGACGATCACGGCGAGCCGGCCGGCCGCATCCTCCAACGCGAGCACCTTGATCCAGAGGTCGTGCAGCTTGCCTTCCGCCGGATGGTTGCGCGCGGCGTAGCCAGCCATCCACATCGGCTCCCTCGGGGTGATGCTCCCACGCGCGACGCCCGCTTTCCAGCCGGCCTCAGCGGCCGCTCCGGCGGAGAATAGCGAACATGCCGTCAACACAAACAGATCTGCGAATAACACGTACATTCGTCGAGCCATGGTTGGGCTCCTTGGTTATGTGGCTGTCGTTCATCCTAGCCCTCGCCGTATTTCTTTTCCAGTTCGCAGAGCATCCACAGCCACTTCGCCGCGCAGGCGGTGGGAAACTGATTGTTCGCGGCCGTGTCGGTAACATCCAGCTTGTCGCCGCCCGGGATCAATCTTGCGAAAGCTCGCGTTGGACTCCCGCATCACGGACGCCAGCACATCGTCGTGGCCCGTGGCCTTCAAGGCGCGGCTTCGGAACCAGTTGGCAAACCCCTCCGACATTCCAAAGGTTGGCCCGCCGAGGAGCTTGTGGCCCACCTCGTGCCCCAGCAGCCGAACGGCCCTTTCCGCGATGCCATGGAGCGGACCGCCAGTCTCGAGCATTGTACGCGATGGTCCGGCCGCGTCGCGCTAGTTCGGTCTGTCTGACTCATCAATCCGGCTTACCCATTCCGGTTCAGGCAGGCCCGGGTCAATTTGGATAATCGAAACCTCAGCGTTTTCGATTACCGTATTGCCAAGGAGGGTGTTCGCCATTGCCTCGAATTTCGACTCCTCCTCCGCAACATCTTCGTAGTGCAAAATCACGTGAAAGCGCTTGTTGATGATCTCCCCGGAAGGTGAACGATCGACCGCTTCAGGATCGACATTCTGTTCGGCTTCGGCCTCTCTCCGGAATGCGAGCGCAACGCCCTCCAAGGCAAGGGCGATCGCGTGGTTTGGACTCTGGCCGTGCACGCTCTTCGTAGCTCTCTCACGACCGGCAAAGGACGACGTCATCGTGCACACCCAACTGCCGTTGGGCTGCGGGACAACATGGACGCCAATGGTTCCGGAATTCGTTTCTGACATAGCGTCTCTCCCTGTTGCTGCCACCCGCGTGCTACCGCTCTGGCCGAACGACCAAGCTCACCTGCCGGGCGGACTGCAAAACCTACAACTCACGCGACCGCGTCGTGCCCGCCCGGTCAGGTGCAGCGACTGGTTCGGCAAGCTCCTGAGCAGTCATACCGATGTCGCGGGCTATCTGCCGCAAGAGGATCGGGGAGATATCTCGCCCTTTGTGAAACGGCACGGTTGTGCAGCGCCCGTCGACGTGCCGAAACTGCTTGTGGGAGCCGCGTTGCCGGACCTCGACAAACCCGAGTTTCTCCAAGCGTGCCACGACTTCTTGAGGCTTGAGCACGGGAACGTTCGCCATGGTCAGGGCACCTGCAGGGTCTGCGTACCCATGAATTGGGATGCGATCTGAGGCTCTCCGTCCTCCAACAGCATTCCGATCACTTCCCTGAGATTATCATTCAGTTCGTCGAGTGTGTCGCCTTGGGAGTGGGCGCCGGCGAAGCCGGGAACGTAACCGACGTAGAGTCCAGTCTCAGAACATCGTTCGATGACGGCTGTGAATGATCGCATGAGCATCTCCTGACGCACAGGGGCCGGCCTGACCTTCAACGTAACCTGCAACTCGTCTAAACTCAGTCGTCTGTGCGGAAACCAAAGGCGCGGCCTTATCATTTATTATACACGGCCAGAGCGGCTGACGCTACCGCGGCTCAATGGGAACAATGGCCGCACTCGCCCCACCGGCGCCGGGCCGCGTGGAAAGCGGAAGGGCGCTTTGCCTCAAACCGCGGAACCGTGGCTACCGCACCAGCAATGCCAACAAAACCACCTACAACGCAAAACCCATACATCGGACCACGTCCAGTCCTAGACCCGATACACCCTGAGGCCGCCAAAACACGGCGTCGTTGTCGATCGACTCCCCACCTCCAATGCTCGGGGCCGGAAAAGGGCCAGAAAAGACCTACTATGAACAGTCAAGGGCGTCATGGCAAGATTCCCGATTGTTTTTCGAAAGAGTTTGTTGAGCCGGGCTTGTGGGTAATTCGTTAGGACTTCTTCGGAGGGCGTTTTTTGAAGGGGCGATTGTCGGTGAGCAGTCGCCAGACGACACGGGCCAGGCGGTCGGCGACGATGATCGAGGCTTCGGTGTGGCTGCGGCCTTTGCGGCGGTACTTTTTGTAGCGGCGGAGGAAGTAGTCGTGCTTGCGATAGATGACGAACGCGGCCTGGTAGAGAGCTCGTCGGAGTGTGGGGGAGCCGCGTTTACTGATCTTCGAGCGGCCGCGGACCGTGTCGCCGGAGTCATGGACACTGGGATCCAGCCCCGCATAGGCAACGTACTGGCCTGGGGTGGAGAAGTCGCGGATACTGTCGCTCTCGGCATGGATGGATGCGGCCAGCACGGGTCCGATTCCCAGCGAGAGCAAGGGCGAGCCGGCTTCGAGGATGCGGGCTTCGAGTTGCTCGTCGATTTGGGCCACCTGCTGTTCGATGAGTTCGAAGTACTGGAAGATGTCGTGAAGCTGCTGGGCGATCAGCGTGGTCGCTTGCGGCGTGCCGATCGAGTGGCTTGCCTTCTGGAGCAGTTGATCGATTTTGTCGTCGGAGATTTGGCGGCGGCTGACACGGCGAAGCAGATTGCGAACCTCGTCGGCGCGCGAGATAATCTGGCGCGGATCGATGCCGATTTCCCGGATCAACGCGCGTGTGGACGGGAGCAACGGCTTGGAGAAGACGCTTTCGTATTCGGGAAAGACCCGATCCAGCAGGGTTTGCGCGTAGCGTTCCATGTCGGTGTGGGCCTGCACCAGCCGCCAGCGATGCCGCACCAGCAATCGCAGTTCGACGGTTTTCTCATCGGGGACGCGGGTAGCGCGGGCTTCGCCGCTGAGGATGACCCTGGCGATCCCGAGGGAATCGATCGGGTCAGTTTTGGTCTTGCGGATGCGTGCGCCCATGCGGGCATTGGTCTGGATGGGATTGAGCACGACACAGCAGTAGCCGCGTCGGGTCAGTTCCCAATACATACATATCCAGTAGTGGCCGGTGGCCTCCATGGCGATGAGCGTCTTGCCTGGTCCGCCGGCCTTTTGGAGCACTTCGCTTTCCAGCAGGTCGATGCCTTCGCGGGTGTTGGAGAAGGAAGCGAGTCGGGCGAGGACTTCACCCTGCGGCGAGACGGCCGTTGCCGAATGTTTCCGCTTGCCGATATCGATGCCGACGACAGCCCGGCCACGTGCGTGGATGGGGCCTTCTTGAGGATTAGCAATCATGGTGATTCTCCTGAAGGTATTGCTGGGCGACCGCGGTTGCGGTCCGATGTTGGTGCGAGGATGGAGGAAGATTCGATATCCAACGGCCTAAGCCAAAACCTCGTGGGTGATCCGGAGCGTCCGTGGTTGGGCGCGCGAGCGGCCCAAGCATCGTCTCCAACCGACTCATACTTGGCCTTTAGGCGTGGTCCAAAAAGCGCGGGTCACAATCTTTGCTGCGGATCAGGTTCCGAGGTGACAGGCGTGGCATCCCGCGCGTGGGGTAAGTGTGTGTCAGCGAGTCTCGATGCGTCGTCCGATGTTGTCCAGCAGCGCCGTCAGTTGGGGCGAGAGGCTGTCACGAGGCCGGTCGACGGCAAGCACCTGGTAGCAGCCGTCCGGTTCGCCGTCGCGCCAGGGCCGATAGGCGATGAGATCCAACTGAGCGAGTCGGCTACGGGCGTCCCACAGCGCATGGCGGTCGAAGCAGGGGATGTCCCGTTCGATGCGGTCCAACCGCCAACAGGAAAGCCCGTCGCGATCGGCGGCCAGCGTGAGGAACAGGTACAGTCCGATATCTTCGGGGCGAAGCTTCTTGAGCAGACCTTCGCTTCGAAGGCGATGGTCGATCCATGCGAACGAGCGCGGTATGCGGCGGAGCCGGTGAGGCTCCAGGACAGGCAAGGGCTTTTTCAGCGGCATAGCGTTGCCTCCAACGGTAAACATGTGCCAAGACGTCAATGGTTCGCGATACCGGTAGGCTTTTCGGCGCGTCGGGTGTGGCCATTTCAAACTCGGTGAAAAAAGTCGTACTGCATCAATCCTCACTACTGCATCACTGATCACTACTCGACGGAGCCCTCCCAGGCGAAGAACTCGCAAATGCGGGAAAACAGAACTGATGGGAAGAACTGGACTGCAACGACATGCAGCGGGAAGCAGATACTCGGAAGCAAATTCCATGGAACAAGCAACCCTGGAGGAAGCACATTCAATCCAGGGAAGCAGAGAACAACTCAGATATGCACTTGGCCAGGGAAGTAGAACCGTAAGTCCCTTTCCCGTAAGTGCTTCTGATCCGAGTATACGAGGTGTCAGGAACCTTTTACAGCCTTTCGTGGCCTTCCTCGCGGCCGCATCGTCGTCTCAAGGCCAAGCCGTTTGACCATCCGCTCTGTCCACCGCTCATCGCCAAAGGGTTGTCCTCGCCGAACACAACGCCGAATCGCCTCCAACTCCGCCTCCGTCTGCGGTGCGTTCACGTGTGCCGTCCAACCGCGCGGCCGTGCCACGGGCCAATTCGACAAAAGCTTCTTCTCCTTCGCGGTGCCAAACTTCCAACGCCATAGACTCGACCATTGCCACTGCTCGGCTTGCTCGACGAGCATCGCACGCAGCGCGTTCCGCTCCACGTAGCGGCACACCACATAGAAATGATCGTCGTCCTGAATCGGAAACGACTTGAAGCGGCCTTGGTACACGTGCCCGCTCCCCGTCGAACCCCGATACGCATGCCAACGCTGGGTGTGCGTCAGCGTCACCCATCCCACAAACCGCGACAGGTCGCCGTCCCTCTTCGGCCACAAAACCCAATGCCAATGATTCGAGAGCAGGCAGTACGCCAGGATCCGCATATCGTACCGCTCGCGCCCCTCGGCCAGAATCCGCTCGAAGGCGGCGAAGTCTTCATCGCGCTCGAAAATCGGCAACCGTGCGTTGGCGCGGTTCAGTACGTGATAGACGACGCCTCCGTCCGCCGCCCGTCTCGCTCGCCCCATGTCTTGCCCTCCCTTCCCCAGAAAGGTTCCCTGGTCCAACTCCCCACGATTCTAACCACACCGCCACCCGGTTGTCAAGAAAAAGGTTCCTGACACCTTTTCCGTTCCGCTGTGCAACACCCCGTGATGCGTTGCGTAGAACCAAACGAAACCAGTATGACAAGACACACCTTTCAGGACACCGTACGAATATCCGGCGAGCACTTTACCAACGAAAGGTGCTTTCCCACCACTCTTCGCGCAGGGGCGAGTGCCGACTTTTTAGACACCCGGCTTTCGGGCGGTGTGAACTTACGCGCCGAGTCCGCCGCGCAAACCCAGCCCTGCCAACCTCTTCCGAATAAGCCCCTCGCCCAAGCCAAAATGCGGAACCCGACTTGTCCAAAAACCCCCGGTGCCTCGGCGACTCACCAACCGGTCTTTCACTCAGACTCAGTCCCCGCCGATCTCGCCCCTGCTTTCGAACTGGCTTGCATCCGGCCCTTCGGCGCGTCACGCTGTTGGCGTCCGAATTTCGCTGGACCGTTGCCCATGAGGACACCGCCATGATCTCCGTTCGGCCTGGAGTGCTATGCGTCTTGGTCTCTTCCTCGTTGCTTTCCGCATCGGCCGACCCGTGGCCGTCCGGGCGAGAAGTGATCCCGCTTCAAGCCAAGCCTTTTCGTCTTGCGGATGTACGGCTTCTCGACAGCCCTTTCCGCGATGCCATGGAGCGGACCCTCGCGTACCTGCACGATCTGGAGGAGGACCGCCTGCTCTACTATTTCCGCGAGACCGCCGGGCTGCCGGCCGCGGGTGAGCCGATGGGCGGCTGGGAACGCAAAGAGGTCCGCGGCCACACGATGGGCCACTATCTGTCGGCGTCGGCGATGATGGTCGCCGCGACCGATGACCAGAACTTGCGCGCGAAACTCGAGAGAATCGTCGCCGTGCTCGGCCGGTGCCAGGAGGTCCACGGCAATGGTTATCTTTCCGCGTTTCCGGAGTCGTTTATCGATCGCGTGATCCAGCGCAAGCCCGTCTGGGCGCCCTGGTACACGCTGCACAAGATCCTGGCCGGGCTGATCGACGTCCATGTTTACTGCGGCAGTCCGGAGGCACTCCGCATGGCCGAGAAAATGGGCGGCTGGGCCAAGGGACGTCTCGACCCCCTCGATCGCCAGTCCATGCAGCAGATGCTGACGGCGACCGAGCAGGGCGGTATGAACGAGGCCCTGGCCAATCTCTACGGCCTGACCGGCGATCGCTCCTGGCTCGACCTGTCGCAGCGGTTCGTTCAGGACCGCTACGTCGAACCCTTGGCCCGCGGCGAGGACCGCCTCAAAGGCGAGCACGTCAATTCGTTCATTCCGAATATCATCGGTACGGCAAGGCAGTACGAACTGGCTGGCGGCGAACGGGAGCGGAAGATCGCCGACTTCTTCTGGAACCAGGTCGGCGAGGCCCGCTCCTACTGCACCGGAGGGCCGAGTCTCGACGAACACTGGAAAGCCGACCCCGGCAAACTGGCCGACCAGCTTGGCGACCACACCCAGGAGACATGCTGCACCTACAACATGCTCAAGCTCACACGCCACCTCTTTGCCTGGAACCCGGATCGGCGATATGCCGACTACTACGAGCGTGCACTGCTCAATAGCATCCTGGCCACCCAGGACCCGAAGACGGGCATGATGATGTATTTCGTCACCCTGGCATCGGGCCGTTGGAAATACTTCAATACCCCGCGAGATTCCTTCTGGTGCTGTACCGGCTCCGGCATGGAGAACCACGCCCGCTACGGCGAATCGATCTACTTCCATGATGACGCGGGCATCTGGGTCAACCTGTTCATCGCTTCGGAGGTGGATTGGAAGGACAAAGGCGTCAAACTCCGGCAGGAAACCCGCTTCCCCGAGGAGGAGCGGACCTCGATCGTCGTAGAAACCAAGCAACCGGTTCGGTTTGCCCTGCGTCTGCGTGTCCCTTCGTGGGTGCAAGAAGGCTTTGCTGTGCGGGTCAATGGCGAATCGTTCGAAGCCGCGGCCGACCACAGCGGATATTTTGCCATCGAGCGAAACTGGGCCGATCGAGACCGCGTCGAGATCGACCTTCCCATGCACATTCATGCCTGGCCGCTGCCCGACGACCCGACTTTGCTGGCCGTGATGTACGGCCCACTGGTTCTGGCCGGGGAGCTTGGGCCGGCCGACGTGGGCGAAGATTTCCTGTACACCACCAAGAACTGGTTTGCTTTCCCACGCGACGCAATCGTCGAGGCTCCGGCCATCGTCACGGAAGACCCCGATCCGGCCCGCTGGGTGAAGCCGGTCCCGGGCGAGTCGCTCACGTTCCGCACTGTCGGCGTGGGTCGCCCAGCGGATGTCACGCTTGTACCTTATCATCGCCTCTGGGACCAGAAATACGCCGTCTACTGGCGCGTCCTGCCGGAAGATGAGTGGCGACGGATGGAAGCCGAGCGCAAGGCGAGAGAAGCCGCCGAGGCCGCGAGGCGAGCGAAGTTCCAGCAGCGATTGGTGGACGAAGTGATCGTCGGCGACCGCCGATCGGAGCAGGCTCATTCGATGAAAGGCGAGCACACGGCGTCCGGGATTCATCTTGACCGCCCCTGGCGACATGCGGCCGGCGGCTGGTTCAGCTACACGATGAAGGCCCTGCCGGACACTCCGATGATGTTGCTTTGCACCTACTGGGGAAGCGATGCTGGACCGCGGACTTTCGACATCCTGGTCGACGGCGAGAAGATCGCCACTCAGACCCTGGATCGCAACGATCCGGATCGGTTCTTCGATGTGGAGTACCCGATCCCGGAGGACTGCACCCGTGGGAAATCGAAGGTAACGATCAAATTCAAGGCCCAACTCGGGCAGATTGCCGGCGGAGTGTTCGGCTGCGCGACGGTCAAGCAGTAGGCAGGCTCATAACTGCCGCTTTTCGCAAAGGAAGAATGCCATGCGCCAAGTTGCCAACCTGGGGCTTTCGCTGATCCTTTTCTTCTCTGCGGGAGTTCTTGCGGAGGACATTCGGATTTTGTGTGACTTTGAAGCAGCGGAGTTGCCCAAGCTGTGGGACTACGGAAGCGGCACGCCGCGGCTTCTCAGCCAGGAAGGGCTTGAGGGGCAGCGGTCGCTCGAGATCACCTTCGATCCGAAGGCCCAGTACAACGGCGCGTACCTGAGTTCTTCGCGCCTGCCCGCCGACTGGTCGGCCTACGACGCCCTGGTGCTCGACGTCTTCAATCCCCAACCGGAGCCGCTCAAGGCGAGCGTGCTCATCGCCGACCAGGCGTGGCAAGAGCGGGGCCGCACCTATTGGAACCGGCACAACGCCCAGCGGAGCTTCCCGCCAGGCCATACGGAATGGATCATTCCACTGCGAGGTCTTTACCGGGGCGAGGCGGGCAGCCGGAACAACGACATCCCTCGCGACATCGATCCGGACCAGATCGTCCGCCTTGACTTCGGTTTCGGCGAGCGAGGGCAGCAGGGCCGGATCGTGATCGATGCGCTGCGCCTGGTGAAGGCTGTTCGGCCCGGCGGAGTCTGGGCGTTCGATTTCGGGCCGCCCAGCCAGTCGCTCATGCTCGGTTGGACGTCGGTATCGCACGACACCCGCTACGCGCCCGAACACGGCTACGGCTGGGGCCCGCGGGGAGGGACTCCCTGGAATGGCGCCGCACGCGACACTACGTTTGGCACGGCCCTCTTGCAGGACTCGTGCGAGGCCGGCGGCTACCACTTCCACATCGACGTTCCGCCGGGCCGCTACCGCGCCACGGTCTTCTACGAAAACAGCGGCTATTGGGGCGGCGAACAAGCGATGCACGGCCAGCGGCGGATCCTGGTCGACGGCACGACGGTTTGGGAACAGCGGCGGCCCGACGGCTCGGCCCACGCGCTTTATCGCTTCGAAGACGTGGAGCCAATCGGCGTGGACATCTGGGATACCTACATGAAGCCTGAGTTGGCCCGGCCCGGAGTTTTCGAAGCTTCGGCCGGCCGCGACGGGCTGACGTTGCGATTCGAAGCCGATCGCGTCTGGGGGAGCAAAGTGGCGGCGCTGGCGGTTCACCGCACCGACGATCGGCACGCGGCCGACTGGCTGGCCGGGCAGTTGGAGAAGTTGGCCGGCGAGTTCCGCAGCAAGGCCGTCTGCCTGGACCCACCGGCGGAGCCATTCACGCCGCAGGCGGCCTGGCAGAGACTTGGGCTTGCCGCCTGGCCGGTTCGCATCGAGGACGAGATCGCGCCTCAGTCCGTTCTCCAGACGCTGGCAGATGATCCGGCGGCGCTCAGCGTCGACCGGCTGGCAGTTCGGGGCGAGTTTGAGCCCTTCTGTGTGGCAATCCGACCATTGCGCGACCTGGGAGATTGCCTTCTGGAGTTGGAGCCCTGGTCGGGGCCGGGCAACCTCGACGCGGAGATCGGCGTCGTGAGATACCAGGCGACGCGCGGTTTCGGCAGTATTGCCTACCGCATCCAGTCGCATACGGTCCGTCCGGAAACGTCCCTCTTACTGGCCAAGGATGTCACCCGCCAGGTGATCGTTACCGCGCTGGTCCGGCAGGAGACGCCCGTGGGCGAGTACCACGGCGCTCTGCTTGTGAAAGACTCCGCCGGCAATCGGCTGCTGCGCGTTCCACTACGGCTCGATGTCCGCCCCGTCACTCTGGCTCGGGACACCGATTTCCTGATGGGCTTTTTCGGCCTCATGCCGCCGGCGATGATTCCTGAGAAAGAGCGGCCGGAGGTTCTCGCCCGCACCCTCCGTCTTCTCCGCGAGCATGGCATGAACGCGGTCTCCGGCGGGCCGAACTGGCGGCTCACGGGCTGGACCGATGGTCGGCCCCAAATCGACTTCGCCGAGATGGACCAATTCTTCGCTCTCTTGAAGCAACACGGCTTCGACCGGCCGTTGAACGGTTACGGCGGCGCCCGTTTTTTGGGGCTGAACGATGGCTACGAGAAAGGGCGCACCGCAGAGAAAGTCGAACGGCTAAGCGGGCTCAAGTACGAAGCGGCCCTGATGCGCGCGTGGGAAGCGGTCGACCGGCACGCCCGGCAGGCCGGCTGGCCGACCATTTACTACGCCATGTGCGACGAGACTCGCGTCCGCGACCGGGCGGAACGCGAGTTGGCCTTCATGAAGCTGATGGGCAGCGTAAGCCACGCGTTCCCCCGCACCGTCCGAACCAGCGGCAGCTACAGTGTCGATTTCCGCAACCGTCCCGCGGATCCGAACGACCTGCTCTATTGGCACCAGCGGTTTTTTGAAGCTCTCGACGTCAGCAGCCTCAACGGGCACGATCCTTCCGTGATGGCCGAAGCCGAAAGGCTCGACAAGGAAATCCATATCTACAATCAGGGCCGCAGCCGTTACAGCTTCGGCCTCTACCAGTGGAGCGAATTCCGCAAAGGAGTGGCCGCGCGATGGCAATGGCATCTGAACATCCTCCACGGCTACCAGTTTTTCGATCTCGACGGACGCGAACCCGACACGGCCATGATCTGCTACGGTCGCGCGCGGATCTACCCGACCATCCACTTCGAACGCTGCCGCGAAGGCGCCGAGGATTTCTATCTCTATCAGACCCTGTGGAACCTGGTCGAACGCAAGCGCCCAGGCGCCGAGGAGCAGGCGGTGGCCGATGCGCGATCGCTCTTAGAGCGCGCTGTCGCCGAAGTGCCGCTGAACGGCCGCGAACCGCCGAGAGGCTTCGACGCTGATGACTTCAAGGCGCAAATCGTGACGGCAATCGAAAAACTCGGGGCTCCGTAGGCCGAATGGTGTCGCGAGTCATCGAACGGTGCTCGGACGTTCGAGAAATGCCTGCCTCCGCCGCTAAAACTACCTGCCCTCCGATCGTTCCGGTTTCACGAAAAAGACGTATTCATTGGTGCGAGGAGGGCTGTAGATGATGCTGTATTCGATCATCAACTCCTCAGGCGCCTCCTTATCGTACTTGTTGATGATACAGTTGTGGCTGTACCCATCGGGGCCGCGCGCGTCCCCGCTGACAATGACTCCCTCCTTCCAATCGACACCATTGTCGGATTGGTAGAGGACAAAGCGATGGCTCCCCGGCCCGTGATGCCCGGATCTGCCATGGAGGTAATACTTGCCGTCCAGGCAGGCCAGTTCAGGATCGCGGATCTTCTTGTCAACATAGGCACGTTGTTCTTCGGTCCAGGTATGGCCGCCGTCTTCGCTGATGCAGTAGTGGAAATGGCTCTCGTCTTTTTCGGTGTAGGCGCCCGCGAGCAACCGGCCATCCTCCATGATGCACAGCGCCCCATACCATCGATCGCGTTCCAAGGAAAGCGTGCTCCGCTTCCGCCAGGTGCGGCCGTCATCGGTGCTGGTATACAGGATGTGGGACCCCGGGCTGTTGCTGTCGAAAACGACATAGTTGGTATCGCCCTGCACCGCTACCGCGCACGGATAGCCGATCACATCGCCGTCGATCGGCTCCCACTCCGTCCAGGTGCTCCCATGGTCCATGCTGCGCAGGATGCCATTCTTGATCCTTCCTCGCCCCCCTTCAAACTGGCTGAGAAACAGAACGACGGTTCCCGCTCCGGTCACCAGCCCTTCTTCGACCCATACCGGGCGTTTGGGGTCTTTTTGATAGGAGTCGTAGGAGTAGGCGAATTTATTGTACTTGTCCCACGTCTTGCCCCGATCCTTGCTGACCGCGTACTCGGTCCAGCCGTCTTCATTGTGGGAACTCGTGTTGGCGTAAAACGCGACGAGGTCTCCGTTGGCACATTCCAAGCACACCGGGCCTCCATGCGAGCACCTCAAATGATCGGAAAAATCGGCGATCAGGGTGCCAAATACGTCGTCTCCCAGATTCGTGGACGGATCGTAGTCGTAGATCACGGCGCCCTCGAGCGGTTGCCGATCCTGTTGCTTGGACTGCTTCGGCGGGGGCTCGGCTGCCTTGGACGTCTGCTGTCCCGCGGGGGCAAAACTCTGCGCGGCAAGCACCAGACTACCCATCGCGACCTTGATCCAGCGGCGAGTTGACATTCTCATGCGAGTTCTTTTTTCCCTTCTCTTACCAGGGTCCATTGGTTGACGAGTTCAGGCGAACTTCGTCAGCCCCGGAACGGCCAGCGGCCGGGGGTCGATCTTGGTGCTCCAATCGAGATTCTCCGGGCCGAGACGGTCCTGGCTGTTCATCGCCTGTTCCCAGGTGATCTTCTGGCCCGTGTAAGCAGCCATCCGGCCCATCAGGGCCATCAGGGTAGTCTTCGCCATGCGCGCACCGTCGTTGATCGGCTTGCCGCTCCGAATGGAGGCGATGAGCTCGTCGTGCTCGGTCTGGTACATGTTGTTGGCCGGACCGGTGTAGCGCCACGAATGCTCGCCGGTGATTACCGGGCCGCGCGTGCCGGCGATCGTGCAAATTCCTTGGCTGCCGACGACGCGATCGGCATTCTCGGTGTAGCAGCCGGGTTGCGAGCGGCAGCCGAGAAAGCCGTAGATGCCGTTGGCATATTCGTAGGCGACGAAGCCGTTGTCGAACGTGTTGCCGCCGGTGGGAAAGACTTGGCTGCCGGTGGCCACGGCGCTGATCGGCATCTCGTCGCCGAGCGAGCGAACTTCGCCGATGGCCCCGGCGCGGATCTGTTCCGCCGCGGCGCGCAGGGCATGGTTATAACGCCAGCAGAAACCGGAGACGATCGCCAGGTTCTTTTCCGCCGCTCTCCGGGACGATTCCAGCGCCGAACGGACGCCGGGGGCATCGACCGCGATCGTAATCTCCACGAACGAATGTTTGCCGGCCTCAACGGCGGCCCGGAGATGCTGGGGCCGAAAGCCGGGCGGTGTGGCCAGGATCACGACGTCGACGTCGCTCTCGATCAGTTTTTCGTACGCGTCGAACCCGAGGAACCGACGTTCGGGCGCCACCTTGACCTTGTCTGGAACGTGCTTTTCAAGCTGCTTCACGCTCGCCTGGAGGTGGTCGTCGAACAGGTCGGCCATAGCCGTCAATTCAACGTGCGGGTCGGCGTTCAAGGCATTCACCACAGCGCCGCTTCCCCGGCCGCCGCAACCGACCAGACCGATCCGCAGAGTCTCCGCATTGCTCCTCGCGGAGACAACCGCCGGGGCGGCTATCTGCGACGCCAGCGCGCCGCCGAGGACCGCCGAGGCAGAAGATCGCAAAAAGGTCCGCCGAGAGGGCCGGCCGGCGCTTCCACGGGAAGCAGGCCGCCGCGACGATTGCTCGGGCTCATTCCCCAGGCAGCGATCAACAGGGCTGGCTATTTCGTTCACCTCTCGGCTCCTTTCTCGCTTTCGGCAAGGAATGCCTTGTAGAGGGTCAACGGCTGAGAAAACTCCGAGTCCAACGGCGTGACGGCCAGCCGCACTTTCACCGTCCGCTCTTCCCCGGGCACCACGTCGCCGCCAAACAGCGAGAAGTCGAACGCGCTGTACGTCGTCAGTCGCTCCGCGTCCTCCGCGGCGTGGTAGCGAGTGCTGAAGGCGTAGCAGTCGCTCGGCCGCGCCATCAGTACCACGGCCGTCGTTTTCTCCGCGTCGACCTGCACCGCCAGGCAGTGCTCGTAGTGCCGGACGGGGCACATCTGGACGATCGGCACTTTACCTTCGCTTCGATCCCAACGGCCGTCGAGACAGTGCCTGGCCGCGTGCGAATCGCGAGGAAAGACCAGGACCGTCCCGCGGAAGACCTCGCTGAGGGTGGGAACGACCAGGTCGGTCACCTGCGGCTTGCGGGACTTGAGATAGACGTGCGGCTGGAAGGACTTGTCGAAGTAACTCGACAGGAACAGTTCGTAGGCCGGATACGTGCCCTGCGAGCGGAGCGTCACGGTCAGGTCAACCGCGTTCGGCTCCCGCACTTCATAACGCGCGGCAATCTCGCCTCGATGCGTCTCGGTGGCGGGCCACGTGACCTCCGCCCAATTCGGCCCGAAGGCAACCGAGCGGTCCATCTCGCGAGGCTGCCCCATCACGTGGTTGACCGACATCAGCTTGAAGAGATTCAATGCCGAGTAGCGGGGATCGATCACCTGGCGGCCGGATCGCTTGTCGATCAACCGCGTCACGCCGTGATATGCGCCATCGAGCCGGATTGTGCCGGTGATTTCGGCGGCCTCGAGGTCGAGCGACTGAGGCGCCGACGCGGCCTCGCTCGGCTCCGCAGCATGACTCGCCCCGCAGGACAGGATCCACGGGGCAGAGCAACTGACGACTGTCAGCGCCCATGCGCCAACTGGGAAAATGAAGCCATTCTGTGTAGGCGACATGGCAGGCCTCCGGATTGCTTGACTTTGTATTTTGACGACGCCCCCTGCCAGCGTCAATCGCCGGTGCTCAGTTGGTTTCGATTGGAGGTTTACGACGACGATCACCCGCAAGGTCGCGTCATTCTCGAAAATTTTTTCCGCATGGCGGGGATTCCGGAGCCGGGAGTAGGTAGCCGCTGAACGAACAGGGGACTTTCCACGGGGCGGCCGAGGCGATATGGTAATGGCGGCCGATCCGTGTCACTCTCGCGAAGGAGCCCCCCGTCATGGCTGAAGAACCTCTGATTGCTGTCTTTGTCGACTACGAAAACCTCGCCTTAGGCGTCCGCGACATGCGGGGCCTCAAGGCCGAGGGCTTTCAGGTACAACTGATACTCAAGCGGCTGCTGGAGAAGGGACGAATCGTCTTCAAACGGGCCTATTGCGACTGGAGCCACTACCGCAACGCCGTCGAAGAGTTTCACTCCCAGGGTATCGAGTTGATCGACATTCCTCAAAGCAAGCTGAGCGGCAAGAACAGCGCCGATATCCACATGGTGGTCGACGCCTTGGACCTCTGCTACGGCAAGGCGCATATCGATATCTTCGCGCTGCTTTCCGGCGACAGCGACTTCTCGCCACTGGTTTCCAAGCTCAAGGAGAACAACAAGCGAGTGATCGGCTGCGGCGTGAAGAGCTCTTCGTCGGGGCTGTTCATCGGCAACTGCGACGAATTCATCTACTACGACGATCTCGTCCGCGCCGCCCAGACGCCCCGGCCGGCGCAGAAGAAGGCGAAGCACGCCCCGGACAAAAAACAGGACAAGAAGCAGGAAGCGGTCGACCGGCTGGTCGAGACGGTTCGCTCCCTCGAGCAGGACTACGACCCGCTCTGGGGTTCGGCGCTGAAGCAGGCGATCCGGCGGGTCTATCCGGGCTTCAGTGAAAGCTATTACGGCTACCGCACGTTTTCCGAGCTGTTGGAAGACGCGGAGGCCAAAGGCTGGATTCGCCTGGTACACGACGAATCCCGCGGGAACTACAAAGTGCGACTGAAGGATGAGTGATTAGTTGCGACCACCCGCCGCGTAACCGTTCACGGGACGGAAGGGAGGGGGACAGGTCCATGTTTTCGGCCAACATTCTGTGGCCAGACCGCGCCCACTGGCCGAAAAATGGACCAGTCCCCGGCCGCGGGCGTGAACGGTTACCCCGCCGCGGGCTGCAGCGAAGGCAAGTTGGCTGGGACGACCGGCAGGAGCATGTGAGGCTTCGTAAGCACGGGCCACGACGTCGAACAGGTCGGTATTGTCTTGCAGCGGTCTAGCCCGACGAGATCGGATCGCGTTCGTCTTGGCTGGCCCAGATCTCCACGCCCGGGAATTGCAGCCCGAGGACGCCGGCCAGGTACTCCATCGCGAACCGTTCGCTGGCGAAGTGGCCGGGTAGGATCAGGGCGATCTGGTTGGCCTCGGCCTCCAGGCAGGTGTGAAAACGGGCTTCTCCCAGGAGCATGGCCTCGCAGCCATGTTCGCGTGCGGCATCGAGCAAGTCGTCGGCAGCCCCGCATGCGATCGCGACGCTACGAATGGGCTTTGCCGGATCGCCGACCCACTGAAGCCGGTCGATGGAGAGGAGTTCCTTGACGATACGGATCAGGTCGGCCAAGGTGGTCGGCTCTTCGAGCCAACCCCAGCGGCCGGCGCCCTCATTGTCCCCGGCCGGTACAAGCGGCACGATGCCCCGCAACCCGACGCCCTCGGCCAATCGCTGGTTGATTCCGCCTTCGGCCGAGTCGTAAGCGGTGTGGAAACTGCACACGGCGACCCCGGCGGCGATCAGGTCGAGCAGCAGTCGCCCAACGGTCGTTTCCGCAGTAAGCCGCTTGAGCGGACGAAACGGCAGGGGGTGATGCGTAACAATCAAACCGGCGCGGCGGCGTATGGCCTCGGCTGCGGTGGTCGGCGTGACCGTGAGACAGGTCATAATCCGATCCACGCCCGAATCACGATCTCCTACCAAGAGGCCGACGTTGTCCCACTCCTCAGCCAGCCGCGGAGGAGCATAGCTCGCCAGAAACTCGACGACTGCTGCAATTTTGGTCATGGTGTCCTCCGGAGGTTTCTTCTTGAGCCGATAGCCGTACGCAGCCAGTATAGCCGAGCGTCGGCCGGGCCCAAGCGGGCTTCTTGGTCGGTGCCGCCTGGCGAGAAGAGTGCTGAATGGGAGAGACGGGTGACGGAGGGGAGTAGCACTTCCAGGTCCCGCTCGGCAAGCGGGACCTACCAAGGACGCGGAACTCACTGGTATCGGGGGCGTATCCTGCTTGCTCGCAATATGTTGCGAGAATGTCTTCGCCCGTGGGGGCTGAAGCCGCGGACTTGGGTACTGGAAAGCGCGACGCATCTCCGATATAATCCTATCCCGCCACAAGAAGGGAAGTCACCGTGGGTCACGGTAGGCTTTGTGTCGGTTGGAATTCGGTTCCATCCGGCGCAGAAAGGCCAAACCGCGAGCCCGCGTTATGCTAAGAGATCCCGAAAGTGTGAGTCTCCCTAAATCTTTTCGTTCCCTCCAGCTTCGCGGGGAGAGGGAGACACGTTGGCAGTGGCAAGAAAATCCGCGGGGCGGTGTTCCGCAGCACGAAACGCCCCCAGTGGTACGTTGGCCGATCGCGCGGCCGTGGAGAAGCAGCGATGAGCACCAAAGTTGAGGTCTTCCAGTCGATACCCGAGCTTCCCGAGGCATTGAAACCTCTGCGCGAACGTTTGCTGGCAAACCTGGTCATGATTGCTCAGATTCCCGCGCCCACCGGCGGAGAGGGGTGCCGGGCGCGGTTTCTGTTGGACCGGTTTGCGGAAGCGGGGCTAAGCGATGCCGCCGCCGATGAGCGGGGCAATGCGGTGGGACGAGTGAACGGCAAGCGGGGAAATCGAAGCATCCTGCTGGCCTCGCACCTCGACACGATTTTCCCAGCCAGCCAGAGCCACGATGTCACGGTGGAAGCGGATCGCGTGATCGGGGCCGGGGTGGGAGACAACGCGCTGGGTGCGGCGATCGTGTCGCTGATGCCTGCGATCCTCGAGCATCTGGAGATCGAGCTGGAGAGCGACCTGATTTTGCTCGGTACGACCAATTCCCTGGGACGCGGCAATCATGGAGGAATTCGGTTCTTTCTCGACCACCTTCCCAAGGCGGTCGACTTCGGCATCTGCGTCGAAGGGATTCAGCTCGGACGCGTGAACTTTTTTTCGATCGGTACGGCTCGGGCCGACGTGATTTGCGATATCCGGCCGATGACCGAGCCTTCGCGGAGCTACGGTTCGGAGAGCGCGCTAGTGGTGCTCAACCACGTGATCAACCGGATCCTGGGCATCGCGCTTCCGAGTCGGCCGTACACGCGGATCTTGATGGGAAAGGTCCGTGGCGGGGTGAGCTACGACGTAGAACCGGACCACGCGGAGCTGGGTCTGGAGATCGTGAGCCATTCCGATGATATGATCCAACAGGTTTGCAGCCAGATCAACGACATTGCCCTGGAGATGTCGGCCCGGCACACGGTGGACGTCAGTCTCGATGTGTTTTCGACCACCCGGGCCGGCGGCATTGCGTTTGCGCATCCGATGGTAAAAAGCGTGCTCGAAGTCATGAACCAATTGGGAGTCGAGCCCGACCAGGGCCACAGCCCCTCGGAACTATCCGAGCTGATCACGCGGAAGATCCCGGCGGTCACCCTCGGGATCACGCGCGGAGGCAAGAGCCGGGGGCAGGAGCCCGACTACGTGCTGATCGATCCGATCCTGGTCGGAGTGGCACAGTTGGTGGGCGTGATCCTGGCAATCGACGGAGGGGCGTGCGATGAATCTTGAACAATGGCTTGCCGACCGGACGTTCCACCACTCGAATTTCTGGGACATCAAGTGGCTGGTGGAAGAAAAGGAGCGTCAGGGACGGAGCATCTCGCTCTGCCTGCCCACGCTCAATGAAGAAAAGACCATCGGCCAGGAGATCGTCATCCTCAAGGCCGAACTGCGCGACCGCTACCCGCTTCTCGACGAGATTGCCGTGGTGGACTCGGGGAGCACGGACCGGACGTGCGAAATCGCGGCCAGCTTCGGGGCCGATGTCTACGTTGCCTCCGAACACCTGGTCGAGGCAGGCAGCCATCGCGGCAAGGGCGAGAACCTTTGGAAAGCGCTCTACCTGCTCAAGGGCGATATCATCGTCTACATCGACGCGGACATCAAGAACATCCACCCACGGTTCGTCTACGGCCTGGTCGGACCGTTGATCCAGAACCCGGAGATCCATTACTGCAAGGCGTTCTATGATCGCCCGATCGCCTTTTCCGGCGAACTGCGGCCGACGGGCGGAGGACGGGTGACGGAGATTCTCATCCGGCCGCTGTTCAGCTTGTTTTACCCGGAGTTAACCGCCATCCTGCAGCCGCTTTCCGGCGAGTATGCGGGCCGGCGATCCGTCCTGGAGCAGATTCCGTTTCCGGTCGGATACGGCGTGGAAACCGCCATGCTGATCGACATCTACCGCCGGCTCGGCATGTACGCGCTGGCGCAGACCGATCTGGATCGCCGGGTGCACCGCAACCAGGAGACGACGGCCCTGGGCCGCATGGCATTCGGAGTGCTGCGGACGTTCATGTCGCGGCTCCAGCGCGAGGAAAGGGTCCGGCTCGAGCAGGAACTGCCAACGATCATGCGGCAGTTCGAGATCAGCGACGGCAGGTACCGCGAACTCGACTACGTCATCGAGGAGATTGAGCGGCAACCGATCATCGAGGTCGAGACCTACCGACAGAAGTTCCACAGCCCGCAGCCGCAGGAACAGCCCGCCTGACCGCGATGAACCTCGCCATCGTCCATTATCACTTGAACCGGGGTGGGGTCACCCGCGTCATCGAGAACCAACTCCGCGCTCTCGACGCGGTGATCGCCGCCGGCGAACCTTGGCAGGTCGCGATCCTTTACGGCGGCCGCCGGGAGGGCTGGAACGAAGAGTTTGCGGACCGGCTTCGCGGAATTCGGCTCGTCCTGGAGGAACTGCCTGAGCTCGACTACGACGCCGATCGACACCAGCAGGCCGTTTGCAGTGCCGGCCTGGGAGATTCCATGGCCGCGGTGCTCTCCCGGCTGGAGTTTACTCCGCATAGCACGATCGTCCACGTTCATAACCACGCGATCGGCAAGAACGTCGCCCTCCCCGGCGCATTGACCTCGCTGGCCGAGCGGGGCTACCGGCTTCTGCTTCAGATCCACGATTTCGCGGAGGATCTTCGACCGCAGAACTTCTGGCAGTTCTCCGAACGCGTGGCAGCCGGAGCCCCGCCTGGCGTCTGGCACGGATCGCTGTATCCCCAGGCGCCGCATATTCACTATGCTGTGCTCAACAATCGGGACCACGGGATTCTGGGCGAGGCGGGTGTCGAATCCGACCGGCTCCATTTCCTCCCCAACCCGGCTCCGGGGGAGGTAAGGCGACCTCCTCGCAACGCTGCGCGACGAAAACTCGCCGAAAAGTTCGCGGTTGAACCGGATCAGCGGTTCCTCCTGTACCCCGTCCGGTGCATCCGGAGAAAAAACGTCGGCGAGGCGCTGCTATACAGCCGGCTGGCCGCTACCGGCACTGTGGTTGGGCTAACGTTGCCACCCTTGAATCCGGCTGAAATTCCGCTTTATACGGCTTGGAAAGCCGCGGCTGGAGAGCTCGGTCTGCCGTGCCGTTTTGAGGTAGGCGCACCGGGAGCGTTGACGTTTCAGGAGAACCTTGCCGCGACCGACCTGATGCTAACCACAAGCGTCGCCGAGGGCTTCGGGATGGTCTTTCTGGAGGCTTGGCTCACCGGCAACGCGTTGATCGGCCGTGACCTTCCGGAGATCACCAATGACTTCGTGCGGGCCGGCCTGCGGTTCGACCTGCTGCAGCCGCGTCTGCTGGTGCCGTTGGACTGGGTCGGGCGCGATGCCCTGAGGGTAGCCTTGGTCGAAGCTTATCGGCGGACCCTATTGGCCTATGGGCGATCGGCCCCCGCCGACCTTGCAAGCCAAATGGCCGAGAAGACCGGTCGGGAACATGTCGACTTCGGCGACCTCGACGAGACTCTCCAGCGGCAGGTGCTGCAGACGACCTGCGAAACGGAAGAAAATCGGTCGCAGTTGCTGGCCGCCAATCCTTGGGTTCGGCACGCGCTTCAGATCGGATCAGAACAAGCGGCCGAGCGGATCCGGTGGAACCGCGAGAGAGTGGAGGAATCGTTTTCGCTGACCCCCAGCGGTCGGCGGTTGCGTACGATCTATCATCGCCTTGCTGCAGTCGCCCCACGCACCGATCCCGCGGAGCCTCTCGCGCTGCCATCGCGAATTCTGGACTGGTTTCTTGACCTGAAGCGGTTTCGAATGATCCGGACTTAGGGTATCCTTCTGGAGCACGTCGATCGGAACAGACGAAAATCATCGGCATAGCTACACTGGGCCAAATTTGCCCGGCCACAATAAGGACATGCGCCTTCCCTACAGCGAGATTCTCAAGCGGCTTTCGAGGCCGCTTTCGCCCATCCCGACTTCGGAGCAGCCCCAGCTTCCACTGCTGGAAGGAGTGCGTGCGGTTCTGTTCGATGTCTACGGCACGCTGTTCATTAGCGAAAGCGGAGAGGTAGGGACCCTGCGACAGGCGGCCTGCGAATCGGCGTTGTCCGCGGCGCTGGCTGCGGTGCATCTCCCGGTGAGATTCCCACCGGAAGAGGGTCTGAGCCTGGTGTATCAGCGTATCGAGCAGTTGCACGCAGACGCCCGCCGCGAAGGAACCGAATACCCGGAAGTGGACATTGTCGAGGTGTGGCAGTTTGTGGTTGCGGAACTTGCCGCGGCCGGTAAGATCCCTGTCGAAATGGCTCGACAAGCCGATCCGCGGCGGTTGGCCGTCGAGTACGAAGCGCGGGCAAATCCGGTCTGGCCCATGCCAGGCTTGAGCGACTGTCTGCGGCAGCTTCGCTCGAGACGCTTTGCGATGGGAATCGTCAGCAACGCCCAGTTCTACACCAGGGAGTTGTTTCCCGCATTGCTGGGCCACCGCGCCGAAGCGTGGGGGTTTGACCCGGCACTTCAGTTTTATTCGTACGAGCATGGGTTGGCGAAGCCGGGAACGGAGATGTTTCGAATGGCCGCCGAAACACTGTCTCAACGCGGTATCAAGCCGCCGGAGGTCCTTTGCGTTGGTAACGATATGCTCAACGACATGCTGCCGGCCGTGCAGGTCGGGTTCCGCGGGGCGCTGTTCGCGGGCGACGCGCGCAGCTTGCGGCGGCGGCCGGGCGATCCACGCCTCAATGGGATCACGCCGGAGGTGGTTCTGACCGAGCTGTCGGATCTGAGGCACTGCTTACCACGTTGAAAGGCGGCGAGAAGCGACACTTGACCGATCCGCTAGAGCAGGGTACTGATTCAGGAGACGATCGGCCGCACAGAGGTTCGCGCCGTACGGGCGCCGCTCGACGAGCCAAGTAAACGACTGCAACTGCCGAGGTCAGGAATGACGCCCGGACCCGTTTCCCGCAATATCGGCTTTGTTTCCACCCGCTTCGCCGGGACCGACGGTGTGTCGCTCGAAAGCGCCAAGTGGGCCCAAGTTCTGTGGCACTATAAGCATATCAGCTATTGGTATGCGGGCAGGCTGGACCGCGACCCGGCGGTCAGTATGCTCGTTCCCGAAGCGTACTTTTACGACCGCGACAATGTGTGGATCAACGAGCGGGTATTTGGCACGCACACGCGCTCGCAGGAGGTGACGCGGAAGATTTTTGAGGTCGCCGATCACCTCAAGCAAACGCTCTATCAGTTCGTCGAGAAATTCTCGATCGACATTCTGATCGTCCAGAACGCGCTGTGCATACCGATGCATATCCCCCTGGGGGTCGCGCTGACGCAGTTCATCGCCGAGACCGGGATTCCGACGGTCGCGCATCATCATGATTTCTATTGGGAGCGGAGCCGTTTTTCCGTAAACGCCGTGGAAGACATCCTTTCCATGGCGTTTCCTCCCACGCTTCCTTCGATCCAGCACGCCACGATCAACACTTTCGCCCAACAGGAGTTCGCCTGGCGGAAGGGAGCGTCCTCGGTGCTGGTTCCGAATGTGCTGGATTTCGAGAGCCCGCCGCCTTCGGACCCGCCGGGCCAGGATTTCCGTGGCAAGATCGGATTGGAGCCCGACGACATCATGATCCTTCAGCCGACCCGCGTCGTTCCCCGCAAGGGAATCGAACATGCGATCGCGCTGGTTGCGCAGTTGAAGAACCCCAAGGTGAAACTCGTCGTTTCGCACGAGTCGGGCGATGAGGGGCTCGACTACCACAATGCGCTGATGGAACTGGCGGAGCAATCGGGAGTGGATCTCCGCTTTGCGCCGACCCAGTCTTCTTCGGAAGTGCACTTCAGCGCGAACGGGGTCCCGGTCACGCCCCTTCAGGAAGTCTACGCCCAGGCCGACCTGATCACCTATCCCAGCCTGTACGAGGGCTTCGGCAACGCATTGCTGGAGGCGTTTTATTATCGGAAGCCCGTCCTGGTGAATCGATATTCGATCTTCATTGCGGATATCGAGCCGAAAGGTTTTGAGGTGATTCCCATGGACGGCTTTCTCACTCGGCGGGTCATCGACGAGGTTCGGCGCGTGATCGAGGACGGCGAATACCGCCAGAAGATGGTCGATCGGAATTACGAGTTGAGCAAGGCCTTTTTCAGCTACCGCGTTTTGCGCCGCAAGCTGCGTTCGCTGATCACGAATCTGACCGGCCTGGACGATATCTGAGCATGAATTAGCGCTTCAGGAACCGTATCGCCAGCAGGTAGCGAAACCGCACCCCCTGGCTCGCCCGTGCGGCGGCGATAATCGTCGCCACGATGTCCCAAGCCCAGAGGGCCGCCATCAGCGGAAGACCGTATCTGGTCTGCAGGAACAAAAACCCGACAAAGAAGTAGAGCGTCATTGTGAGCTGAAAGTTGACCGATTCGCGGCCCTGATCATCCACCAGCGGGAATTCGTCCCGCTTCAGCAGCCAGACCAGAAGCGGGCCGGCCATGTGCCCGATCGGCGGACAAACGGCGAACGCGAAGGCACTGAGGTGGCAGGTCATCGCCCACGTGCGTTCCTCCGCGTCGAATTGCCGTTCGGTCTTGGAAGTCATTTCTTCCCGTGTTTCTTGCTTGTCGGAAAGGCGCGTCGGAGTGCAGTCTATCCAACCGGAGAAGAGCCTGACAGGGGTGGCTGACACGGGCGACGAAACGGACGGACGCGCTCGTTCAGCTTGCTCGTTCGGGCCGGGTCGACTATACTTTCGTAAGTCACCCGCCCGGGTGAGATGTGGCGCTGCGGCCCCGTGAAAGAAAAGGGGACAGGCACCGCGAATAATCGTGGGTGACCGGGACCGAAGCCCCAATCTGTTGCGGAGCCGGTCCCCTTTTTCGGAATCGGCGCGGTCCGCGGGGTGGGAGCACCGGTCTCGAAGTATCCAGCATTCACCAATTCGGCCAGCGGCTTGCGCGTCCAGAGAATCCTCATGATCCGACGACACTTTATTCTTGTTCTCTCCTGGTTTCTGATTGCCGGCTTCTGGGCGATCGCTGTACCGGCCGATTCGCCCGAGTCGACAGGGGGGCAGGAGGACTACTACGAACTCCACAAGCTCCTGGTGGAGACGATGGACGAGGTGGAGCGGAATTATGTGAAGGGGATCAGCCGCCGGGAACTGATCGAAGCGGCGATCCAAGGCGTGTTGACAAAACTGGATCCCTATTCGAGCTACATTCCGCGCGACGAACTTGAGGGGTTTCGCAGCAGTGTCGAGAGCGAATTTGGCGGAATTGGCATTCAACTGGGTATGGAAAACGGGGAGCTCAAAGTGATCAGTCCGCTGGTGGGCACACCCGCCTATCGCGCCGGATTGCTCGCCGGCGACCGCATCCTCGAGATCAACGGCAAGAGCACCGAAGGGATCACGATGGATGGGGCGATCAAGCAACTGAAGGGGAAAGAAGGGACCAAGGTCACTTTGGTTGTCGCCCACAAGCACGACGGCAAGAAGGACACCGTGACGATCACCCGCGAAGTGATCCACGTGGCTACGGTCCTTGGCGATCACCGTAAGGACGATGACGCCTGGGATTTTATGCTCGACGGTGAGAAGCGGATTGGGTACGTCCGGATTACCGCCTTCAGCCGCAATACCGCCGGTGAACTCCGCAGTGCGTTGACTCAGTTGAAGGCGATGAACGTCCGAGCCCTGATCCTCGACCTTCGATTCAATCCGGGCGGCCTGCTTCCCTCGGCGATCGAGGTTTGCGACATGTTTATTCCGGACGGGGTCATCGTGAGCACTCGCGGCCGGAATGTGGAGGAGCGAACCTGGAAGGCGCGGAAAGAGGGGACCTTCGAGGGCTTCTCCATGATCGTCCTGGTGAACCGCTATAGTGCCAGCGCTAGCGAGATCGTGGCGGCGTGCCTGCAGGACCACAAGCGAGCGGTGGTCGTCGGGGAACGCACCTGGGGCAAGGGAAGCGTCCAGAACGTGATCGAGTTGGAGGACGGTCGCAGCGCGTTGAAGCTCACGACGGCCAGCTACCACCGTCCGAACGGCAAGAACATCGACCGCTTGCCGGGCGCGAAGGAGGCCGACGAGTGGGGGGTCTCTCCGAACGAAGGCTATGCGTTGAAGTTGACCGATCACGAGATGGCGCTCGTGTTGCAAGACCGCAAGCAGCGCGATCTGGTGCTGCCCAAAGGTAACCTTGAACATTCATCGCCTGCCGGCCAGACGGTGTCGAACCAAGACGGCGGCAGTACGAAGCCGACGGAATTGGCGCCTGCGGGGGACGCGACGGCGTCGGCCGAGCCCAACCTGGTTGATCCCCAACTGCGCGTGGCGATGGAATATCTCAGCGAAGAGCTTGCCCGCGCCGAACCATGAGGATCCTCACGCTGGAGTCCACCTGCGACGAGACCGCGGCAGCGGTGGTGACGGATCGCCTGGAGGTGCTTGGCTCGGTCGTGGCATCGCAAGACGACCTGCACCGCAGGTTCGGCGGCGTCGTGCCGGAGATCGCCTCTCGCGCGCACCTGGAACGGATTCTGCCGGTGATCGACGAAACGCTGCGTCGCGCGGGTGTGTTGCTTGAGGATCTCGACGCAGTGGCCGTCGCCAACACACCGGGACTGGCTGGTTCGCTTCTGGTCGGGCTGGCCGCAGCCAAGGCCGTCGCGCTGGCGTTGGATATTCCTCTTCTTGCGGTCAACCATCTTCAGGCACACATCTACGCCTGCCGAATTGCCAGCGGTGAGGATGTTTTCCCGTGCGCCGGTCTGATCATCAGCGGCGGGCATACCAGCCTGTACCGCTGCCGGGACCCGCTGGACTTCGAGCTGTTGGGGGCGACGATTGACGATGCCGCGGGCGAGGCTTTTGACAAGGTGGCGAGCATGCTCGGTTTGCCCTACCCCGGCGGCCCATCGATCCAGCGGGCGGCGGAATCGGGCAATCCGCACGCCTACCCTCTGCCGCGACCATTCTTGCAGGACCGCGAGAGCCTGGATTTCAGCTTTAGCGGGCTCAAAACGGCGGTGCGTTATCTTCTCGTCGGGCCGGGCCGCCAGGACTTCACCCAACTCAAACTCGATCCGCAGCAGGTTGCGGACGTGGCAGCGAGTTTCCAGGAAGCCGTGGTCGATTGTCTGGTTGACAAGGCGCTCTTGGCCGTGGAACGAACAGGGATGGAGAAGCTCTGCGTCGGCGGGGGGGTTGCCGCCAACGCCCGCTTTCGACGGCGGCTGGAGGAAGAGGCTCAGCAGCACGGCGTGCGGCTCTACGTCGCGCCGTTAAGGCTCTGCACCGACAACGCGGTGATGGGCGCGATTGCCATCGAGCGCTATAAGGCCGGGATGTTCGAAACCCTGGACTTGGACGTTCATCCGGGAATGGTGAGAAAGACCACCACCGCCTGACCCCGCGGAGCAGGCGGACGGCGCCCTAAAATCCACCGCCGCCGAAGCCGCCGCCGCCGCCCATGCCACCACCCATGCCACCACCCATGCCTCCACCACCGCCGCCAAATCCGCCGCCGAAGCCCTGGCCGCCGGTCCCACCCTGTCCGGTCCCGCTGTCGCCCGAAACGTAGTTGAACGTGTTCACTTCGGCGATTCCGGAGAAGAACGGCAGCGCGGTCACGCGAACGTACCGTCGATCGGCGGAAATCACTCCCGTCACGATCAGATTCGTGCCTTCGGGCAGGGTAATGATCACCGGTTGATAGCCAACGGCGCCGCTGCCGACCGGGATGAAGCTCAGCCCGTTGGCAGGTCCCTGCCGGGACTGGGCGTAGTTGTACAACGAGGCGGGATCAATCGCCGCGGCAAACTGTTGCGCCAGGATCTGCTGACGCAGAGCGATCTGGCCCATTGCGGCGTTGGCGGCCTGCTGCTCTTTCAGCGGCTCCGTCCGCCGCCCGTCCGCAAGGTCGAATTTCACCATCGCCTCGTCTCCGGCAAGCGGGATGTTCTTGCGTATCCGCTGCTCCTTGGGAGTGCGGAAATGCTTAATCACCTCGACGGTCACCTTGTCGGCGGTGACCTTGCCCCACACCCGTCGAACCAGCACTCGATAATCGCCGGTGAAGCCATTCGGGCAGACATAGACTTCCGTCGATGTACCCATCGGATTCTGGGTCAAATGCGAGAAGCTGTCGCCCAGCATCACTCCACCGCCGGTCGTCCGAGGATTGCGGAACGAGCAGATGGTGCCCGAAGGCTCTTCGACGAGCAAATCGACGTCGGCCTCGCCCGTCCAACTGACCACGGCGATGCAGTCGCGAGCGACCGCTGTGTCGAGCGCCTTTTCATAAGCTTTCGCTTCCGCCAGCCGGTTTTCTTCTTTCAGCCGTTGAAGCGTCGCTGAAGCGACCCGCATGCCGTTTTTCCAGACATTTTCCTGCTCGGCGGGCCACGCCTGACTGAGAATCCCAACGGTCGCCCATTGGATCGCTTCCATGTCGTCCAGCCGCTGCGCTATCGGCAACCCGGCTACATACGGCTCGGGACGGTGCGGCTGGAGTTTGCCGGCCTGCCGGAAGACCTCCAGCGCCCGCCGGTCGAAACCGCTCTTCTCCAGGTAGAGACCGATGTACATCAAGTCGAGCGCATCGCCGGCGAAATCGACCGAGGACATCAGTGCCCGCTCGACCTCCTCGGCGGGCTTCCCAGCCGCTTGCATGGCCAAGGCAACCGCCTCGTACATCCACGGCTGGGCCTGTTTGTGGCGAAGCGCGGCCTGAATCAGCCCAATCACCTCGTCGAACTTCTGATCCTGCATCCTGGCTCGCACCGTTTCGCGAACGGATTTGGGCGACGGCTGACTGCCGGCGAAGTATTTATCCCACGCTGCTGCGGGATCCTGGCCCTCGCCGATCTCTAAGGCAATTGGCTGGACGTTCTCCGCTTTGCTTTTCGCAGCAGGGCGAGAGGGCGCGGATTGCTCAGCGGCAGACAGGTTCAGGTCGTCTTCGACCGAGAAGAAGCCGTTTCCGCCGGCGTTCGGCAGGAGGTTGGGAAGGTTGAAGTTGGGCGGCAGGTTGAACATACCCATGCCCCCTCCCATACCACCCATTCCCCCTCCCATGCCTCCCATA
The DNA here is from genome assembly GCA_040768665.1 of Thermoguttaceae bacterium. GTDB lineage: Bacteria > Planctomycetota > Planctomycetia > Pirellulales > Thermoguttaceae > JABWBD01. Next base: position 2,669 of record JAXGMN010000045.1, on the reverse strand, counting down.
CCACCCATTCCTCCCATGCCACCCATGCCACCCATGCCTCCCATGCCACCCATGCCTCCCATCATTCCTCCCATACCGCCCATGCCGCTGACGGCAGGAGTCTGGATCGGAATTACCAGGTCGGCCACGGGATAGACTTTGGTGCTGAGTTCGGTCTCCGCGCGTTCGGGGGTGGTGATCAGGAGCACTTCATTCTGGATCATGTAGGTGAGCTCCAGATCCCGGAGGGTCAGCCGCAAGGCCGATCGGAGCGTGATTCCCTTGAGATTTCGGGTGATGGGCGTGTCGGTCCCGATTCCGACGTCGTCCAGCGCCTTCTGATCGAGTTGGATCTCGATCTTGTGCAAATCCTTGAGGTAGTCGATCACGTCGTTCAGCGGCGTCTCGATGAACTCCAGGCTCGTCGGTTCGCTGAGTTCTGCGAGGATTTTTCTCTCTGAAGCATTGGTGGAAGCGAGGTCCATCTGCGAATAGCGCTCTTTGCGCCGGGCAGTCAAATCCTGCCAGATCTCGGCGTCGGGATAGACGATCGGCGGTTCGTCGGGGAACGGGATATGCGATTTCTCGACCTGGAAGAGCGTGTCGATAACCGCCCGCTGGCGCTTCACGCGCAGCGCCATATTGTTGTAGTAGTTGCCGACCAGCCGCGAATTGAGCACTGCGTTGATCGCAGCCGGTGAGTCGGGATTGACTTCGACCGCTTCCCCGGCAGCCTCAAACGCCAACTCGTAGCGGCCTTCTTGCATGAGCGAGTTGAAGCGCTCCATCAGTTGCTTCTGCTTCATCTGCTTCCGCAGCAGGTTCTCGGCAACGAGCATCTGGTCTCTCGCGGCTGCCAGGCTCTCAAGATGCTGTTGGCGGCGGATTTCTTCCACCACCTCCCGCTGAGCCGCCTCGCGGAGGGCCGCCTGGAGCTGGCCGACCAGTTGATCGCGGACGTCGGGCTCAAGTTCGGGCGCGCGGCGGACTTGCTCCAACTGAAGCTTGAGATTCTGCGTTGCCAGATCGGGATTGGTCGCCATGATCCCGCGGGCCTGGTTGATCGTTGCGGCCACGTCCGCGGTGATCATTTGGGCAATCACTTCGCGCTCGCGCTGGACGGCTCCGACGAAAGCTCCCTCGGCAGCAAAAGGATCGGCCATCCCCGCTGCGCCGAATCCCGCGGGAGCCTCGGCCGGAGGCGGACCGACCAGGTTCAGATCGGCCGGTGCAGGCGGAGCGGGTGGAACCGGCCCAGGCTGGCCGGGCTGCGCCTGGCCCGCCAACCGCATGATCGTCTTGGCCTCCTGATTCTCCGGGTCCTGGCGGATCGCCTGTTGGGCCAGCCGCTTCGCCCCTTCGAGATCGCCCGTCTTGACGGCCTGCGCGGCCAATTCCGTCAGATTCAGCGATCCCGTTGTAACTGCGTCCTGAACCGAGGCAAGGCTGGCGGTGCCTACCAGCGGCAGAGTAAGGCCACCATCGCGGCGGGCCTGCTCGACGACCTGAGCGAGATACGCGTTGGAGTCCGCAGGGGAGTCCGGCTTGGCCGTCCACTGCATGGTCTTCTGCCCCGCAACCGAGGCGACCGTCATCTGGATTTCCGTTGCGCCATCTCCAGCCATGGTGCCGACGAAAACGGTGTCGCGGTCGCTTCGCAAAGGTGACGGCGTTTTCGGGTAGACCTCTTTGAATGCGTCCGGCCACTCAACGGCGGCCGGCCAGAAGACTGCTGCGTTGACAGCGGCCGCCAATACCGCGCCAGGGTCGTCGGCCTCCTCGACGAAAAGTCCGCCGGTTCGCCCGGCAAGGGCGGAGAGCAGGTGCACGTCGGTCTTGGGCCCGACCGCGTAGACACTGACGGGGATGCGGCTATCGACCAACAGTCCGGTGAGTTGCTCGAATCTCTCCGTGCCAAGGAGATTCGCGGAACTCATGCCGTCGCCGATGTAGAGAACTGCCCGCGGTCTGACCGGCTCGCCGCGGAGATGGTCCACCGCGGTCGCCAACGCCTTGTGCATATCGGTTGCACCGAGAGGCACGCGAGCCTGCAACTTTTGGACGGCTGCGGCCATCTGCGGGCTGTTCGGCGCCACGAGTCCCTCGGTCAGTGGTACCGCGTAGAGATCGACGGCCACGAGGCAGACGCGATCCTGCGGGCTAAGTCCGGCGAGCAATCCGTCGAGCGCCGAAAAGCCGTCGGCACGGAACTGGCCGGTCTGACTTGCCGAAGTGTCGATAAGGACGACAACGTCGTGTGCACCGGCCGGGGCCGAGTCCACGGTCGGCGTCAGGCTTGCGACGAAGTACTTGTTGCCATCGGCCTGCACGTAGGTTTGCAGGTCCGCGGAGCCCACCTCTGCACCCCAAGTGCCGGCAGTTCCCGCGCCCACGACCGCGGCAGACAGCAACGCGACTCGGAAAAGACTCTGTTTGGACATGTGTCGAATCTCCGGCACGGAAGCAAATGCGTGTGCGCACGGGTCGTGTTCCGCAGCGACCGCCGCGTTACGCAAAGAATTTCCAGGTGATTAGTACCCTCCTCCAGGTACGCTTATTTTATCTAGCTACCCGGGGTTTTGCCAACGAAAAACCGACGCCGACGTTCAAAATCCATTCTGCCGGTCTGGACGCTGGAATTCGCGTGTCAAAAGAAAACCTAGCTTGAAAAGAGAAGCGGGCCGGGGGCA